>NZ_MKCR01000001.1 GCF_001855565.1 Chromobacterium amazonense
CGGTTATCAGTTTGAGCCCGTTACATCTTCCGCGCAGGACGACTCGACCAGTGAGCTATTACGCTTTCTTTAAATGATGGCTGCTTCTAAGCCAACATCCTGGCTGTCTAGGCCTTCCCACTTCGTTTACCACTTAACTGATCATTTGGGACCTTAGCTGGCGGTCTGGGTTGTTTCCCTCTTGACGATGGACGTTAGCACCCACCGTCTGTCTCCCATGCTCGCACTTTCCGGTATTCAGAGTTTGCCATGGTTTGGTAAATCGCAATGACCCCTAGCCATAACAGTGCTTTACCCCCGGAAGTGATACATGAGGCACTACCTAAATAGTTTTCGGGGAGAACCAGCTATCTCCGAGTTTGTTTAGCCTTTCACCCCTATCCACAGCTCATCCCCTAGTTTTGCAACACTAGTGGGTTCGGACCTCCAGTGCGTGTTACCGCACCTTCATCCTGGCCATGGATAGATCACTCGGTTTCGGGTCTACGCCCAGCAACTAAAGCGCCCTATTCGGACTCGGTTTCCCTACGCCTCCCCTATTCGGTTAAGCTCGCTACTGAACGTAAGTCGCTGACCCATTATACAAAAGGTACGCAGTCACGGAACACGTCCGCTCCCACTGTTTGTATGCATCCGGTTTCAGGTTCTATTTCACTCCCCTCCCGGGGTTCTTTTCGCCTTTCCCTCACGGTACTGGTTCACTATCGGTCGATCACGAGTATTTAGCCTTGGAGGATGGTCCCCCCATCTTCAGACAGGATTTCGCGTGTCCCGCCCTACTTCTCGTATGCTTAGTACCAAGAATGCGTTTTCGTGTACGGGGCTATCACCCACTATGGCGGTCCTTTCCATAACCTTCCACTAACGCAATCTCTATCACATACAGGCTGTTCCGCGTTCGCTCGCCACTACTTACGGAATCTCGGTTGATTTCTTTTCCTTCAGCTACTTAGATGTTTCAGTTCGCTGAGTTCGCCTCCTCAGACCTATGTATTCAGTCTGGGATGACCCCTAAGGGCCGGGTTTCCCCATTCGGATATCGCGGGATCAAAGCTCTATTGCCAGCTCCCCCGCGCTTTTCGCAGGCTTACACGTCCTTCATCGCCTGTGATCGCCAAGGCATCCACCAGATGCACTTAGTCGCTTGACCCTATCATTTCAGTAACCTAGATCACTAAAACAACAAGTGTGTTTGTGCGACGACTGCACCGCCCCTTTTGAGTTGGCGACGCAGCCTTAGATACAATCAAATACCCAAGATGACGATTTGTCCGCGTAAAGAGTTAACTCTACGCTTTCATTTCGCCGTCTTATATATTCGGCTTCTTCAGTTTGTTAAAGATCGGGCGTTTTACAACGCAAACAGAATCAAACTTCTCAATTCGATTTTGTTTGCGGTGTGGTGGAGGATGACGGGATCGAACCGACGACCCCCTGCTTGCAAAGCAGGTGCTCTCCCAACTGAGCTAATCCCCCTCTTTTTGGGTGATGCTGCGTTGCTCAGTCGCTCATGTGCATAAGCACATGTCGCTCCCTCGCGCCTTGCCTGACCCAAAAAATACTGGTGGGTCTGGTAGGACTCGAACCTACGACCCCTGCGTTATCAACACAGTGCTCTAACCAGCTGAGCTACAAACCCAGTAGTCGCTTCATACCACATCCTTTTCGATCAAAATCAAGCAGATCCAGGCGAAAGCTGACGACGTGTACATCCAGTACACGAGGAGGCTTTCAACGCAGAGCTGCGCAGATTTTCATCGAAAATGCCCTTAACTTGAATAACCGATAGGCTGTAAGTACTTGACGATCGCCTTCTCTAGAAAGGAGGTGATCCAGCCGCAGGTTCCCCTACGGCTACCTTGTTACGACTTCACCCCAGTCATGAATCCCACCGTGGTAAGCGGCCTCCTTGCGGTTAGCCTACCCACTTCTGGTGAAACTCACTCCCATGGTGTGACGGGCGGTGTGTACAAGACCCGGGAACGTATTCACCGCAGCATGCTGATCTGCGATTACTAGCGATTCCGACTTCACGCACTCGAGTTGCAGAGTGCGATCCGGACTACGATCGGTTTTATGAGATTGGCTCCACCTCGCGGCTTCGCGACCCTCTGTACCGACCATTGTATGACGTGTGAAGCCCTGCTCATAAGGGCCATGAGGACTTGACGTCATCCCCACCTTCCTCCGGTTTGTCACCGGCAGTCTCATTAGAGTGCCCAACTTAATGATGGCAACTAATGACAAGGGTTGCGCTCGTTGCGGGACTTAACCCAACATCTCACGACACGAGCTGACGACAGCCATGCAGCACCTGTGTTACGGCTCCCTTTCGGGCACCAAGATATCTCTACCAAGTTCCGTACATGTCAAGAGCAGGTAAGGTTTTTCGCGTTGCATCGAATTAATCCACATCATCCACCGCTTGTGCGGGTCCCCGTCAATTCCTTTGAGTTTTAACCTTGCGGCCGTACTCCCCAGGCGGTCAACTTCACGCGTTAGCTACGCTACCAAGGATTCAAACCCCCAACAGCTAGTTGACATCGTTTAGGGCGTGGACTACCAGGGTATCTAATCCTGTTTGCTCCCCACGCTTTCGTGCATGAGCGTCAGTGTCATCCCAGGGGGCTGCCTTCGCCATCGGTATTCCTCCGCATCTCTACGCATTTCACTGCTACACGCGGAATTCTACCCCCCTCTGACGCACTCTAGTCGTGCAGTCTCCAATGCCGTTCCCAGGTTGAGCCCGGGGCTTTCACATCAGACTTGCACAACCGCCTGCGCACGCTTTACGCCCAGTAATTCCGATTAACGCTTGCACCCTACGTATTACCGCGGCTGCTGGCACGTAGTTAGCCGGTGCTTATTCTTCCGGTACTGTCATCCCCGCCAGGTATTAACCAGCGGGATTTCCTCCCGAACAAAAGTCCTTTACAACCCGAAGGCCTTCTTCAGACACGCGGCATGGCTGGATCAGGCTTGCGCCCATTGTCCAAAATTCCCCACTGCTGCCTCCCGTAGGAGTCTGGGCCGTGTCTCAGTCCCAGTGTGGCGGATCATCCTCTCAGACCCGCTACTGATCGTCGCCTTGGTGAGCTCTTACCTCACCAACTAGCTAATCAGACATCGGCTGCTCGTATAACGCGAGGCCTTTCGGTCCCCCGCTTTCCCCCTCAGGGCGTATGCGGTATTAATCCGGCTTTCGCCGAGCTATCCCCCATTACACGGTACATTCCGATGCATTACTCACCCGTTCGCCACTCGCCACCAGGAGCAAGCTCCCGTGCTGCCGTTCGACTTGCATGTGTAAAGCATGCCGCCAGCGTTCAATCTGAGCCAGGATCAAACTCTTCAGTTCAATCTCATAGCAACTTCTGGCACGCAAGTTCAAAGAAATAACTGGTATTTCCTATCTCTTGCAGTGCAAGTTTTTGGCTTTCGCCAAGCACTTACACCTATCGGTTATTCGTTCTGTTAAAGAGCTGTGCTGGTCGCTGCAACCGTCGCCGGAACCTGTTTCGTTCGGCTTGTTTCGTTCGCTGCGTCAGCTGAGGAGGCGAACTATACGCCCGGACCCGAACCTCGTCAACACCTTTTGCGGGAAAAAGTGAGATTTCTTCATCACAATCCTGCAAGCTGCTGATTTGAAAGAAAACGGCAATGAAAGAATTTTGCATCCCTGCGCGATGACACCCCGTGCCACGACTCCAAGCCCCGATCGAAAAGGGCGTAAACAAAGAAAAACCGGTTCGAATTCTGGATTCGAACCGGTTTAATTGATTCCTTTAATATAGATAGCTGGCGATCACTCCTCGCCGGTGCGCCGCTTGCTGGCCCCGCGCTTGCGCGCTACCGGCTGCGCTGACGTCTCGGCTTGAGGCGGCTGACTGCGGCGTCCTTGCGGGCGACGCGACGCGGACTTGGCCTGGCCAGGCGGCTCATTCGGCGGCGCCGAGGGGGTCGGCGTCGCGCTTGTCGGCGGCGTGGCCGCAACCGGCTTGGCGGGCTGGCTCCGCCCTTGCGACGGCGTACGCGCGCTTGGCTGCTTCGGCCATGCTTGCGGCTTGCCAGCTGGAGACTTCGCTCCCGCCTGCCTATTGGACGCCTGCCTAGACGATTTGACTGGCGCAGCCGAAGCCACGGGTTCGGTTGCAGGCTTCACTTGCGAAGCAGCCGGTTTGGCTGCCGCGCCGGACTCAGGCTTGCCTGCGCCGCGCCGACCAGAGGCAGGCTGAGGCGGCGCAGCTTGCTCGCGCGCAACCGCTGGCGCAGATGGTTGCTTGGCCGCCCGCCTGCGACCCTGCGGCGGCGCCGGCAAACCAGCAGGCTTGCTCACCGGCTCAACAGGTTCAACGATTTCCGGACTGGCCGATCCGCCCTCTTCCGATGCGCCGCCTGCCGGCGACTGCTCGTCCCGGACCAAGGCAAACTCCACCTGGGCGTTTTCCAGATTGGCGCTCATGACCTTGACAGTCAGCGTATCACCCAGACGGTACTGAATCCCGCTTTTCTCGCCAATGATGGCCTGCAACTCCTTCTTGAAGTGGAAATAGTCCTTGCCTAGTTCGGAGATATGCACCAAGCCTTCCACATAGACGTTGTCCAGCAACACGAATACGCCGAAACTGGTGACCGCGCTGATCTTGCCTTGGAACACTTCGCCGATCTTGTCGCGCATGTAGTAGGTTTTCAGCCAAGACTCCACGTCGCGGCTGGCATCGTCGGCGCGGCGCTCGGTCATCGAGCAATGCACGCCCAAAGCCGCCCACTTGCCGGGCTTGTACTTTTCCCCCTTCAATACCGCCTTGATCGCGCGATGGACCAGCAGGTCTGGATAGCGCCGGATCGGCGAGGTGAAATGGGTGTAAGCCTCATAGGCCAAGCCGAAGTGGCCGGCATTGTCCGGGGTGTATACCGCCTGCTGCATGGAGCGCAGCAGCATGGTTTGCAGCACCGGCGCGTCCGGGCGGCCGTGGATCTGCTCCGCCAGCTTGCCGTAATCCTTGGCGCTGGGCTTATCGCCGCCGCCCAGCGTCAGGCCGACCAGACGCAGGTAGTTGCGCAGATTTTCCAGTTTTTCTTCGGTTGGGCCTTCGTGCACGCGGTACAGCGCTTTGTGGCCGTTTTTCTGCAGAAAATCCGCGGAGCAGACATTGGCCGCCAGCATGCATTCTTCGATCAAGCGATGCGCGTCGTTGCGCACGATGGGGACAATGCGCTCGATCTTGCCTTTGTCGTTGAAAATCATCTGCGTTTCCACCGAGTCGAACTCGATGGCGCCGCGCTTGCCGCGCGCAGTCAGCAGTATTTTGAACAAGGCATACAAGTCCTTCACATGCGGCAGCATCGGATGATCGGCGCCGTTCTGCAGCCAGTCCCACACTTGGTTGTAGGTGAGGCGGGCCTTGGACTGCATCACCGCAGGGTAGAACTTGTATTTCTTGACCTCGCCCTTGGCGTTGATCTGCATGTCGCAAACCATGCACATGCGCTCGACGTCGGGATTCAACGAGCAGATGCCGTTGGACAGGGCCTCCGGCAGCATCGGGATCACCCGGCGCGGAAAATAAACCGAGGTGCCTCGGGTCAGCGCTTCGCGATCCAGCGCGTCGCCAGGCTGGACATAGAAGCTGACGTCGGCGATGGCCACCACCAGGCGGAAGCCCTTGCCTTGTTTTTCCGCATACACCGCATCGTCGAAGTCGCGCGCCGTTTCGCCGTCTATCGTCACCAGCGGCAGATCGCGCAGATCGACTCTATCCTTGGTCCAGTCTTTTTTGCGCACTTTCTTAGGCGTGGCCTGGGCTTGCTCCAACGCGTCGTCCGGGAAGCGATGCGGCAAATCGTGCTTGCGCAAGGCGATCTCGATTTCCATGCCCGGATCGGCGTAGTTGCCCAGCACCTCAGCCACCCTGCCGACAGGCTGGTGATAGGCATCCGGCTGCTGCAGGATATCCACCATCACCACCTGGCCATCCTGCGCGCCGCCCTCGCCGCCCGGCTCGATCAGCACGTCGTGGTTGATGCGCCTGTCTTCCGGCCTCACTACCCACACGCCGCGCTCATGCTGGATGCGACCGACCAACTTGGTCACCGCATGCTCCAGCACCTCGACGATCTTGCCCTCTTGCCTGCCGCGGCGATCGAGGCCCGACGGCCGCACCATCACGCGGTCGCCGTGCATGACCTTTTTCATTTCCCGCTCAGGCAGGAAGATATCATTGCCCCTGCCCTCGCCCTCGTCGGGAATGGCGAAGCCGAAGCCATCGCGGTGACCGGATACTTTGCAGCGCATCAGATCAAGCTTCTGGGCGACGCACACCGCGCCCTTGCGATTGATGAGGATTTCTCCATCGCGCCCCATGGCGCGCAGGCGACGTTCAAAAAAAGCCTGCTCGTCGGCATGAATCGACAGCATCTGCGCCAACTCATCCGGAAACAGCGGCACCCCTTGCTCGGCGAGAATCTGCATGATGAACTCTCTGCTAGGCAAGGGATTGGAGTATTTGAGTTTTTCCCGTTCCAGGAAGGGGTCCTGGCCTCTCAGGGAAAGTTTTTTTTGTTTTTTTTGCGATTGAGCCATTGACACCCTCGAGGTTATGTTTATAATTCGCATCTCGTTGCAGCGATGCAACAAATGATACAGCAAAGCGACGCCCAGGTGGCGGAATTGGTAGACGCACTAGGTTCAGGTCCTAGCGCCCGCAAGGGTGTGGAAGTTCGAGTCTTCTCTTGGGCACCAATCTTACTATTGTAAGCCCGTCGAATAGCTGGCATCATAAAATTCAGGTTTGCCCAGGTGGCGGAATTGGTAGACGCACTAGGTTCAGGTCCTAGCGGTGGCAACACTGTGGAAGTTCGAGTCTTCTCCTGGGCACCAAAGTTTCCAAGCAGGTTTCTCTGAATAAGAAACTTGCGGCATGACAATTTAGAGATTTGCCCAGGTGGCGGAATTGGTAGACGCACTAGGTTCAGGTCCTAGCGCCCGCAAGGGTGTGGAAGTTCGAGTCTTCTCTTGGGCACCAAACAAAAAAGCCGTTGATCAATGATCAACGGCTTTTTTGCATTCTCGCCACCCTATGCTGCAAAGCGCCGCCCAACGGCGGCGCCCTGCGTCTTACTTGCCCCCGCCTTCATGACCTGCCGACACCTGCTGCCCGGCATTCGGCGCCAGCCGCACGAACAGCAAGCTGGACAGCGCGGTCAGCCCTCCCATGATCAGGAAGGCGTGGCCAAAGTCGTCGGCTTGCAGCTGCGGATGGCCCTGCAGCCAGGCCGCGCTCTGCAGCGCGAACGCGCCCACCGTCACGCCAAAACCGGCTGCCAGCTGCTGCGCCACGCTGGACAAGCTGGTGGCATGGCTGAGCCTGTCCTTGCCGACATCGGCAAACGTAATGGCGTTCAAACTGGTGAACTGCAGTGAGCGCAAACACCCGCCCAACACAAAGACCGCCAGCAAGACCCAATGCGGCGTATCGGCCTGGAACAATACGTACACGGCTACCGAACAACCGGCCAGGATGCTGTTGAGTATCAGGATGCGGCGGAAGCCGAACTGCTGCAACACCTTGGCGACGACAGTCTTCATCCCTATCGCCCCCATTGCCGTAGAACAGGTCAAGAGGCCGGATTCAAATGGCGAGAAACCGAAACCCAGCTGCAGCATCAAGGGCAGCAGGAAAGGAATGGTGCCGATGCCGACGCGGAACATGAAGCCGCCCACTACGCCGGCGTGGAACGTCGGCAGGCGCAGCAAGGAAAGATCCAACAGCGGATGCTCCTGCCGCCGGTAGTGCCACAGATAAGCCAGCAGCAGCGCCGCGCCGATGACGGTCAGCCAGATCGACGCCTGAGCCGACAGCATGTGCTTGCCCTCCGAAGCCAGGCCCAGCATCAGCATGGACAAGCCGGCGCCGGTGAAGACGAAACCGGCCAGGTCGAGCTTGGGCACATCGTCTTCTTTCAGATTGGCGATGAAACGCCCGGCCAGCGCCAGCCCCAGCAGGCCGATGGGAATATTGATCAGAAAGATCCAGCGCCAGTGAAAATAGGTGCTGATGAAACCGCCCAGCGGCGGACCGATCACCGGGCCCAGCAAAGCCGGCACCGTCAGATAGCTCAGCGCCCGCACCAGATCGGCCTTGTCTATCGTGCGCAGAATCACCAGCCGCCCCACCGGCACCATCATGGCCCCGCCTATGCCTTGCAGAAAGCGCGCCATCACGAAGCCATGCAGCGAACTGGTCGCCGCGCACAGCAGCGATCCCAACATGAACACCACGATGGCGGAGCGGAAAATGCGCCTGGCCCCGAAGCGGTCGGCCATCCAGCCGCTGATCGGAATGAACACCGCCAGACTCACCAGATAGGATGTCAGCGCCAGTTTCAACGATATCGGATCGACAGCGAGGTCGCGGGCGATGGCCGGCAAGGAAGTGGAAATGACGGTGGAGTCCATGTTCTCCATGAACAGCGCCGTGGCGACAATCAATGGCGTCACCATGCCGGGGGCGATTTTCAACTTCATGACTTTTGAATGGCAAAACAACCATAGCAGTGTACCACCCGCCTCCGGACTGCGTGACGCACTGCGCATTCAGTCGATGCATCGATTTTGCTCTTCATGCAGCAGCAGCCATTGCATGCGCTGGCACAACTCCACCACGTAATCCCACACCACACGGTAGCGCAGGGTGCGGCGGATATTGCTGCGCGCGCTGATCCAGTAAGAACGAATGATGCGCAGTTCCGGCAACAGCTGCGCCAGCCGCGGATCGTCATAAGTCATATAGTAAGGCAGCACCACGATGCCGCCATCAGCCAGGGCGGCTTCCTTCTGCGCCACCACGCTGGTGCTGCGCAACGGCATGCTGGGATGGCGACATAGGCCGTGATGAAACATCAATTCCCGCGAGAACAGCAGGTCGTCCACATAGGCCAGGATGGCATGGCCGTTCAAGTCCTCGCGCTCGGCGATGGGCGGATGGGCCGCCTGATAGGCCGGCGTGGCGTACAGACCGAGGCAGTAATCGGTCAACTTGCGGGTCACCACCAGATTGGCCTGCGGCCGCTCCAGCGTAATGGCGATGTCCACTTCGCGGCTGGTGATGCTGACGAAGCGCGGCACGGCCACCAGGTCTATCTCCAGGCCAGGATACTGCGCCATCAAGGCTGGCAAGTGCCTGGCCAGAAACTGGGCGCCCAGCCCTTCCGGCGCGCCCAGCCTCACCACGCCGTTGACCTCGACATGGCCGCGCTTGCCGCTGTCCAGCATCTGCGAGGCGGTGTTTTCCAGCGCCTCCGCCAGCGGCAGCAGTTGCCGGCCGGCGGCCGTCAGCGCATAGCCGTCGGCCTGCTGGATGAACAGCGGCTGTCCCATCGCCTGTTCCAGCGCATCGATGTGGCGCGCCACCGTGGCATGGGTGGTGCCCAGTTGCCGCGCTGCGCCCAGCAGCTTGCCGCAGCGTTGCAATGCCAGAAAATAGCGCACATCGTTCCAGTCGAACATGCCCACCCCCCTATCGGGACTTGTGCGTTTGCACACGGAGAGGAAAGCCTTACGGCTATCCGCTGTTCAAAAATTAACACACCTTGTTTCCATATGACTATTTCCACCCGCGCGCACTTCGGTTTAGATGGTTGACAAGACAAAGACATAAGCAGGTATCGCACCATGCTCAGCGGCGAGTTCGATTACATCATCGTCGGCGCCGGCAGCGCCGGCTGCCTGCTGGCCAATCGGCTGTCGGCGGATCCAGCCAAGCGCGTGCTGCTGCTGGAGGCCGGTGGCCGCGACAGCTACCCATGGATACACATCCCGGTCGGCTACCTCTATTGCATCGGCAATCCTCGCACCGACTGGTGCTACCGCACGGTGGCGGAAAGCGGCTTGAACGGCCGCGCGCTGGGCTATCCGCGCGGCAAGGTGCTGGGCGGGTCTTCGTCGATCAATGGCATGATCTACATGCGTGGCCAGGCCGCCGACTATGACCACTGGGCCTCCCTGGGCAACGCCGGCTGGAGCTGGCGCGACGTACTGCCGCATTTCATCGAGATGGAAGACCATTACGACCCGGCGCGGCCGCTGCACGGCCATGGCGGCGAATGGCGGGTGGAAAAACAACGCCTGTCCTGGGAGATTCTGGATGCCTTCCGCGCCGCTGCCGCTCAGCAAGGCATCGCGCCGGTAAAGGATTTCAATGGCGGCGACAACGCCGGCTGCGGCTACTTCGAGGTCAATCAAAAAGACGGCTTGCGCTGGAACTGCGCCAAGGCCTTTCTCCATCCCATCCGCCATCGACCCAACCTCACGGTGCAGACCGGAGCGGAAGCGGACAAACTGCTGCTAAGCGACGGCCGCGCCGCGGCAATCGCATTTATGCAACATGGCGAGCGCCTGCAAGCCCGTTGCCGCGGCGAAATCATCCTCGCCGCCGGCGCCATAGGCTCGCCGCTTTTGCTGCAGCGCAGCGGCATCGGCCCGGCGCCGCTGCTGGCGCGGCATGGCATCGCGCCGCAGCGGGTTCTGCCCGGCGTCGGCGCCAATCTGCAAGACCATCTGCAGCTGCGGCTGGTATTCAAAGTCCAAGGGGTGGCCACGCTGAACCAGCGCGCCGCCAGTTGGAGCGGCAAGCTGGCGATGGCCTGGGAATACTTATGGAAACGCAGCGGACCGTTGTCGATGGCGCCCAGCCAGCTTGGCGCCTTCGCCCGCAGCGGACCGGACGCGGCGCGGCCGGACCTGGAATATCATGTGCAGCCGCTGTCGCTGGACCGTTTCGGCGAGCCTTTGCACCGCTTCCCGGCCTTCACCGCCTCGGTCTGCCATCTGCGGCCGGCCAGCCGCGGCCATGTGGCGATCGGCGGCATCAGCCCGGCCGCTCCCCCCATCATTCAACCCAACTATCTGAGCCACCCGGAAGACCAGCGCATTGCCGCCGCCGCCATCCGGCTGACGCGCCGCATCGCCGCCGCGCCGGCGCTGGCGCGCTATTTGCCGGAGGAATACCGCCCCGGGCTGCAGTATCAAAGCGAGGAGGAACTCATCGCAGCGGCTGGCGACATCGGCACCACCATTTTCCATCCGGTGGGCACTTGCAAGATGGGAAGCGACGAGCTGGCGGTCGTCGACAACAGGCTGCGGGTGCATGGCATCGCCGGGCTGCGCGTAGCCGACGCCTCCATCATGCCCGCCATCACCTCAGGCAATACCAATAGCCCTACGCTCATGATCGCCGCCAAGGCGGCGCAGATGATCGCGCAGGACAACAACGCGCCGGCGCCAACCAGGACGCCGGCACCACCCGCAAAGGAGACCTGGACATGAGCAACAGCATCGCGCCGACGGCGTCCACTGTCGGCATCAGCCAAGCCGAGCGCAAGGTGATACTCGCCTCTTCGCTCGGCACCGTGTTCGAATGGTATGACTTTTTCCTGTACGGCGCGCTGGCCGCCATCATCGGCAAGCAGTTCTTCTCCGGCGTCAATGAAACCACCGCCTTCATCTTCGCGCTGATGACCTTTGCCGCCGGCTTCCTGGTGCGGCCGTTCGGCGCCCTGGTATTCGGCCGGCTGGGCGACATGGTGGGCCGCAAGTACACCTTTCTCGCCACCATCGTCATCATGGGCCTGTCCACCTTCCTGGTGGGCGTGCTGCCGGGCCATGCCACGCTGGGCATCGCCGCGCCTATCATCCTGGTCAGCCTGCGCATGCTGCAGGGCCTGGCCATAGGCGGCGAATACGGCGGCGCGGCCATCTACGTGGCCGAACATGCGCCGGACCACAAGCGCGGCGGCTACACCAGCTGGATTCAGGTCACCGCCGGCGCCGGCCTGCTGCTGTCGCTGCTGGTGATCCTGGCCTGCCGCAAGCTGACCGGGGACGCCTTCAATGAGTGGGGCTGGCGGCTGCCCTTCCTGCTGTCCATCATCCTGCTGGCCATTTCCACCTGGATTAGGCTGTCCATGCAGGAATCGCCAGTCTTCCTGAAGATGAAGGCGGAAGGCAAGCACTCCAAGGCGCCGATCAGCGAGGCATTCGGCAACTGGAAAAACCTGAAAATCGTGCTGATCTCGCTGTTCGGCTTCAACGGCGGCCAAGCCGTCACCTTCTACTGCGCGCAGTTCTACTCGCTGTTCTTCCTGACGCAGATTTTGAAGGTCGACCCGCAAACCGCCAACCTGATGCTGATCGCATCCCTGATCATCACCACGCCGCTGTTTCTGTACTTCGGCCACCTGTCCGACCGCATCGGCCGCAAACCGGTGCTGCTTGCCGGGCTGATTCTGGGCTTGGCTCTGACTTTCCCGGCCTTTCGCTGGCTGACCGACTACGCCAATCCGGACGTGGCGTCGGCCCAGTCCCGGGCGCCGGTGGTGGTGGTGGCAGATCCGGCCACTTGCCACTTCCAGTTTGACCCGATAGGCAAGGCCAAGCTAGACACCCCGTGCGACCAGGCCAAGGCCCTGCTGGCCAAGAACGGCGTGCCGTACAAACAGCAAGCCGCGCCGGCCGGCGTGACGGAAATTCACATCGGCGGCGTGGTGCAGTCGGGTTTCGACAAGAAGGCGCTGCAAGCTGGCTTAAAGGCGGCGGGCTATCCGGACAAGGCCGATCCCGAGAAGATCAACCATGCGATGGTGGTGCTGGTGCTGGTGCTGCTGTCGGTGATCTCGGCGCTGACTTACGGCCCGTTGGCGGCGATGATGGTGGAGCTGTTCCCCACCCGCATTCGCTACACGTCGATGTCGCTGCCCTACCACCTGGGCAATGGCTGGATAGGCGGGCTGATGCCTACCGTGGCGTTCTCGCTGGTGGTCTACACCGGCGATATCTTGTATGGGTTGTGGTATCCCATCGTGGTCTACGCCGTCAGCCTGATCGTGAGCCTGCTGTTCCTGAAGGAAACCTTCCGCAACGACATTCACCAGCGCTAAGCCGATTCATGCTCGCGGGAGCGCCCTCACCCTACGCGCTCCCGCATCCCACCCCACACAGCCCATCTTCATACATCCTCACACCAAATCCACGATTCCCGTCGCTGCTATATGCCATAACGCATTAAGAGCGACGCGCGTAAGCCGGCCAGCCAACCACCGCGCCCATTGCATTGAGCATCATCGGCTTGCGTTTAGCCGGCAGCAGCCCCGCCTAGAACTCTGCGCGCAACCGCATGAACGGGCCATTACTTATCAAAAACAGGCATTTTAATAATTAAATATTACAAGTCACATCAGGCAATTTATAAAATTTTAATTAAAATAAGACTTTCAATTTAAATCAAAATTGCACTAAAATGGATTAAACACAGAATGCGATTAATAAAATGAATTTTATTAATCAATTGATTTAAACTTAAACCAGAAAGACAGACAGATCATGAACCAACTGCAAGCATGGGCAATCGCAGCAGTGATCTCGACCTTTCCTGTCGCCACGCTCGCCCAAGGCGGGGATGTTTACTTCTACGGCGCGATTGTAGAAGGAGGCTGCAGCGCTCAGACTCATGCGATCGCCCCCAAACCGAGCGCTACTTCGGCGCTTGAGCTGAATGAATGCGCCACCCCCGCCTCGCTGACGCTCAACGACCAGCGCACCTCGCTCAGTGTGCGCAAAGGCCAGAACAGCTACTCCAGCCGTGAACTGCTGCGCGGCGCAACCGCGCATGCAAACGCCGTTAACCTGACGGTGACCTATTTCTGACACATCCTTCCAAGTTTCAAGTAAACCCAGCCCGGCCCGGAATAAATGGCTGGGCTTTATTTTTTATGTTGTTTTTATACAAATGTTGCAAAATCATTTCTAAAAGAATGATTTAAAACGGATTTTTACATTGTAAACAATATTTACTTAAAACAATTATTCCATGATGCTTCGCCTAAATTTTAAACTAAAAGTTTAATATGTAACAAAATTAACTATTCAATCTTCCGAATTGTTATGATCGCCCTGCCATCTGGCCTGAATCCTAGCCAGTTGGCTACGCTGCAATGCTGTCATCCGATCCAATCCGGCAGCCTAGCGGCCAGAGTCGATCCATTCTTTACGGAGTACTTTAAGTTATGAAAAAGCTCGTATTCGCCGGTTCCCTGATGGCTGTTGCCGCCTCTTCCGTATTCGCCGCTGCCGGCACCCTGGATGTCAACGGCGAGATCGTGACCGCAGCTTGCGGCGTGGATCCGCAAAGCTCCAACCTGGTTGTGAACCTGGGCAAGGTTCCGACCCACGTGTTCAAGAAGGGCGGCGACCGCTCCTCTTCGCAGGACTTCAACATCAAGCTGACCCAGTGCGACACCAGCACCCTGAAGACGGTTGCCGTGCGTTTCGCTGGCGCGGCCGCTCCGGGCAACACTCAACTGATGGCCACAACCGGCTCCGCCTCCGGCGTGGGCGTTCGCTTGCAAAACGCCACTGGCGAACTGCTGCAGCTGGGTCAATATGGCAGTCCCATCAATCTGGTTGACGGCACCAACACGCTGCGCTTTACCGCCGCTTACGAAGCCCTGGGCGATTCCAAAGCCGCCGCTTCGGTCAAGCCGGGTACCGCCAACGGCCACGCTGAGTTCGACCTGAACTACCAGTAAGTCCTGGCCTCCACCCGCGGAATACATTGAGCATTCCGCTCGCTGCTTCCTTGTGCCCGCATGATCTGAACAGATCTGGTTTGTCCGCTGTCAGCGATGAGTAGTCTGCAAACCTGGGCACGGGATTAGCTGTTCACTACCTCCCTCAAATTGCTATCCGCGCATTGCCGCGCCCTGGCCAAGCCTTGGCCACAGAAATTGAACGGCTGACTGAACACACTACAAGCGACAAGAGCCTTGATGCTCTTCCATGATTGGGAAAACAGCAGGAATGGACAGACAACGCACATACATCGTAGGACTGGCGCTGGCGCTCAGCCCTTGCATGTCGCACGCGGTCGAGTTCAATGACGCCTTCCTGCAACTGGGCCCGGACAGCACCGTCAATCTGGAGCAGTTTGAACAAGCCGGCTACATCGTGCCCGGCCGCTATATCGTAGATATCTACCTGAACCAGCGTTACCTGCAGCAAATGGAGCTGGATTTCCGCCCATCAGGCCCTGAACAGCAGGTTCAACCATGCCTGCCCCCCGATCTGATCCGCCAGCTGGGGCTGCGCGCGTCCATTCTGTGGCCGCAAGACAGCCAATGCGTCGACCTGCCTGCAGTCAGCCAGGCCAAGGTCCGCTACTCCAAGAGCAACGGCAAGCTGGATATCCAGGTCCCGCAGGCGGATCTGGCCTACCGCGATGAAGACTACGCTCCGCCGGAAACCTGGAATGATGGCATTCCGGCGGCGCTGCTGGATTACCGCGTGTTCTACCAGAAAACCGACAATGGCCAGAACGGCTCGTCCAGCAATATCACCAGTTACGGCGTGGCTGGCGCCAACTTGGGCCCCTGGCGGCTGCGCTCCAACTACCAGTACGACAACAACATCCAAAACGGCAACAAGCTGAGCTGGAACAACACCCAGGTCTACCGCGACTTGCGCGGCCTGCAGGCTCGGTTGACCGTGGGCGAAGTCTTCACCACGTCCGATATCTTCGATGCCTTTTCCATGCGCGGCGCCACGCTGAACAGCGATGACCGGATGATTCCGCAAAGCCTGCGCGGCTATGCGCCGCAGATCAATGGCATCGCCCGAACCAACGCGCTGGTGACCGTGCGCAATCAGGGCCGCGTGTTGTACTCCACCAATGTGCCGCCTGGCCCATTCTCCATCCGAGACTTGGGCAGCACGGCGCAGGGCCAGCTGGAAGTGACCATCGAAGAAGCGGACGGCAGCAAGCAAAAATTCACCGTCAACACCGCCTCCGTGCCCTTCCTGACGCGCAATGGGATGTTGCGTTACAAGATGGCCGTGGGCCAGGCCGATATGACGGGCTCCGCGCAGCGCCCCAATATCGCCACCGCGGAGGCATCCTACGGCCTGACCAATACCTTCTCCCTGTACAGCGGCTTCATCGCCAGCGCGGATTACCATGCCGCGGCGTTGGGCGTGGCCCAGGACATGGGAAGCTTTGGCGCGATCTCTGCCGACATCACCCAAGCCTCGGCGCGCATGCCCGATGGCAATGATTACAGCGGGAAATCCTACCGCCTGAACTACGCGAAAAAACTGGACAGCATCGATGCCGATCTGCGCCTGTTCAACTACCGGTTTTCCGAACAGACCTATCGCTCGCTGAGCCAATATCTGAACAGCCAGAACGGCACCTACGGCTACAACTACAAGCAAAGCGTGGGCCTGAACGCCAGCAAATCGTTTGGCCGCACCACACTGTTCCTGTCCGGCGAGCGCGCAACCTATTGGAATACCACGCCTACCCAACGCGTCGATTTATCGATGAGCCGGGACTTGGACATCGGACCGATGCGCAATGTCAGCGTCAATTTCAGCCTGCAATCCGTCCGCGACCAAAGCGGCAATAATCTAGGGGCGTCGCTGAGTTTCAGCCTCCCACTGGACAATAACCGCCGCATCAATTACTCGGTGCAGGGCGGTTCGGGCAATACCACGCATCTGGCAACCTACTCTGACAACAGCCGCCCCAACCAAAGCTACAATGTGTCTGCCAGCATCAGCAGCCAAGATACCAAGCCCCAGGTTTCCGGCGATTATCACTACAATGGATCGGCGCTGCAGGCCGACTTGTCCGCCAGCAAGCAGCAAGGCGGCTACGGCAGCCTGTCCGCGGGGCTGGCCAGCTCGCTGCTCCTGCATGCCGGCGGCGTCAGCATGAGTACGGCTTCCACTGGTGAAACCCGCCTGCTGGTTGACACTGACGGGGTGCCGGGGGTGCCGGTGTATGGCTCGGCCGCCGATACCGACCGCAACGGCTACGCCGTGCTGACCGGCATCGGCCCCTACCAGAGCCATGACATCCGGCTGGACGCGGACAATATGCCGGATACCGTTGAAGCCAGCGCCGCCGTGCGCCGCGTGGTGCTGACCGAGGGCGCCGTCGGCAAGGCAGCCTTTCCCGTCAAGGTTGGACGCAAGGCCCTGCTGCAAGTGCGTCTGGCCGATGGCAGCGTGCCCCCGCTCGGCGCAACCGTCATCGACCTGCAAACCCGGCACGGCGTCGGCATGGTGGGGGACAATGGCCTGACCTTCGTCTCAGGCCTCGGCGCCCGGGCCGGTATGGAAATTTCGTGGGGAACGCAGCGCTGCCACCTGGCGCCACTCCCTGCCGAATACGATCTGAACCAGGGCAGCAAAGATGCGCTTTGCGCCGTGGCGACTGAATGAACAAGGAAATGCAAATGAACAAGCTGCAACGCGGAATGGCCTTAGCTGGCGCGCTCGCCGCACTGGTCTTCCCCATGCTGGCGCAAGCCAATATTCTGCTGGACCGCACCCGCGTCATCTATTTGGAGCAAGACAAAAATGTCAGCATGGTGCTGACCAACAAGAACAGCGAACAGCCTTTCCTGGTGCAATCCTGGCTCAGCGACGCGGATGGCAAACGCCTTTCCTCGCCCTTCCTGGTATTGCCGCCGCTGCAACGCATCGAAGCCGCTGAAAAAGGCGTGGTGCGGCTGACCCGCATCCCCGACAACACCTTGCCGTTGGACCGCGAGTCGCTGTTTTACCTGAACATCCAGGAAATCCCGCCCAAGAGCGAGCAGGAAAACGTGCTGCAACTGGCCATCAAATCCCGCCTCAAGGTGTTCTACCGGCCCAAAGCCGCGCAATTGCCGCGCGGAGAAAACCCCGCCAAGCAATTGCAACTCACTTTTGACGCGGCGGCCGGAAAACTGGTGCTGAAAAATCCTAGCCCGTATTACATCACGCTGACAGGCCTCAGCCTGCCCGGGGAAAAATCACCGCGCGACCTGAACGGCCAGATGGTGCCGCCCAAAGACCAAACCACTCTTGCGCTCAAGGCCCTGCCGGCCTCGTTGAAGCTCACCAATATCAACGACTACGGCGCACAAGACACCTACACCTTTGCATGCTCAGCCGGCGCCTGCCGCTACCAAGAAGACAAGCAATAACCGTTTGAGGCCCGACAGGGGAATGCCATGTTGACCGTCCGTTTCGCCCGCCTGCTGCTGCTCGCCGCGCTCGCCGTGCTTCCTACCCTGAGCCATGCGCTGGCTTGCAAGCAGGACAATCGCTACGGCAGCGTATTGATCACCGAAGACATCGGCTCCACTGTTGCAGTCCCCATCACGTTAGGCACCGGGGTGGAGATCTGGCACTCTACCCAACGTACAATCAGTGTGTCCTGTTACAAAGATCACGACGGGCTGCGCGATGCCGAGGAGGTTTTTTTCTATCCCAACCCCCGCAATGACTCCGACCCGCAGGGGGTGCAATTCGGCGTGGTATATAAGGGACAGACTTATTACCAAACCCAACGCATCCCCACGGGCCAAACCATTCCGGCCTGTCCCAAGAATATTTATCCGGACATCCGTAACTGCCCCGCCACCACGTTCAGCCTGAGCTTCCAAGTGGTGGTAGCGACCAAAAAACCCTATCCCGGCAGCGGAAGCGTAGGCAAAACCCAATTCCAGGTGATGCAATTCGATGGCGTGGGTGGAATTAATAATATTCCCGACAGTAATCTGGTTTACAAAATCACCGGCCTCGACAAAATCCGCTTCATTCAATGCGCGGTGAAAGTGTGGCTGAACCCGCCCAACAACACGCTGGATTTCGGACGCATCGTCAAAAGCAATACCGGCCTGACGCCCTCCGCCCCTCGGCGCGACTTCACGCTGGGTCTGGAGAAAACCTGCGACGATCCAGTGCAGGTCAATGGCTATTTCCGCGGCATCAATGGCAAGAAGGATGATTACACCGCCACCTTGATCAAGCAGAAAGATGGCAGCGACAGCGGCTTGGGCATACAGCTTTACTACGGCAGCGGCAACCGGCTGCGCTTTGAACAATCCGAGTTCCTCGCTACGTTCCGCCAGGGCGATCGTTTGAAAACGGTACCGATGTATGGGGTCATCGTGCCCACCAACCTGGGCAAAGTGGAGCCGGGGCCATTCAAGGGCACCATCAATATCGATCTGGACTATATCTGAGCCGCTTAGCCCGGCTGAAGTGGAGAATCCTATATGAAATTCCGCGCCATGCTGGCCGCTCTCGCCATCATCGCTCCATTGGCTCAGGCTGAAGATGGCAAGCTCGATGTCTATGGAGAACTGGTAATCGGCGCCTGCGGACTAGATCCCAATTCCCAACGGCTTGAAGTAGGTCTTGGTTTGGTATCTACCCAGCGTTTCAGGCAAATCGGCGATCGCTCGCAACCAATACCGTTCGATATCCGCCTCATCGAATGTTCGATCAGCACGCAGACAACCGTCGCTGTCCGTTTTACAGGACCGCAAGACAGAGAAAATCCCTCGCTGATGGCCATCACCGGCAACGCGGTGGGCATCGGCATTCGTCTGCAATCGCCCAACGGAACCGACATCACTCTGGGCGAGTATTCCCCGCTGACAGGATTGACCAACGGCACCAATAACCTTCGCTTCAACGCCATGTATGAATCCACCCGAGCAGCATCTGCATCGGGGCAAGCTGGCGGAGTCCAACCCGGCTCCGCCAATGGTCTGGCGCAGTTCGATCTTCGTTACATGTGACCTCAACAAGCCGGCATTCTGCCGGCTTGTTTTTCCCCCCACTCCCGCACCGCCACCCGGCAAGCAATTCTCCCCAAATGCAGTATGCTGAAATGGAAGCCCGCATCGGGATGACCTAAGTCCAGTCCCACAGGCGCAAGCCGATCGGCCACGCGTTCCATCTCATCCGCCCCTAGCTTCAGTCTTTCCTGCCGCCCTCGCGCAACCGCGCCACCCAATATTAAATATTTTGTTATTAATAATTCAATAAAAAACGTGCTTGATGTTTACAATCACTCTGCATATACTCAACTTAACAGCATGAATTACATAAAAGCAACTTATCTTAAACTTTTAATTTAATCATTTCAGCCGCGCCCGCTCGGGCCAAGGCAGGGAGGTCCAAATGAAAAAAGTCATCCTCATGCTGGCCGCCATGGCAGCCCTGCAGTCCGGTTTGGTCTTGGCCTCCAATAGCGGCACCATCTCCTTCACAGGCGCCATCGTCAAAGAGCCCTGCGCCCAGTCGGAAAGCAGCCTGCTGAAATACGCGCAAAACCCTCGCCTTTATCAGGCGGCGCGAAAAGAAACCGGATCCCAAGTTTGCTCCGGCCTGAACAGCACACAGTCCTTAAGCATTTCCAGCGTCGGCATGGCCAACGGCAATGCACAAGGCACAGGCCAGATCGTGACTGTCGTTTACAACTGATCCCGCCGCGATAGCATGAACAAAAGCCTCTGGTCTCCGGACCAGAGGCTTTTGTTCATGCGGCACCAGGCAAGCCTACGGCTGCTGAGCCTCACTGGTATAGCATATTGATGGTGACCGCAGTCTGCACGCTGCCTGGCACTACCGTATTCGTCCTCACATACTCCGCGAACACCCCGAGTTGGGCCGACTGCCCCTGCACATTCACCACCCTGGTGTTATTGGTGGTATTCGCGCCGATATTGGCGCCGTCCGCGCTGCTGCCAAGATTGATGCCGACCCCCTTGGCGCTCCCCCCGCTGTTGGCGAACAGCACCGGATTGTCGCTGTCCGGAATGCCGCTAAAAATGAAGGTTGCCGTTCTGACGCCCTTGGAGCAGTTGCTTGCATTGATCGTCAGGTAGCTGCGGGCCAGGGTGCTGCCCACCGCTGCAAACTGGCTTGCTCCCACCGTAGGCAAGTTGATCGTATATCTGTCGTTTGTACTCAAATTACAGGTGCCGCCAGGCGTAAAATTGACGGTTCCGGTAATCAACTGATTGAAGTTGATATTCGGCGCGCTGTTGATCCCCCCGATGCCGTCCAATTGAAAAACTGGATACTGCGAAACTGTGACCGAGCCGCTCGATGGCGCGCCATCGGACTTGATCAACACAATCGAATACTGCAGGTTGGACCAAGCCCAACCATTCCAAGGCACGTAAATGCCGGTATCGATCGCGCCGCTGTTTTGGGTGTACGTCACGCCATTGAAAATGATGCCTATCGTGACGCCGGACGCCAGGGTCTGCTTCTTGGGATTGACCCAAAAATAAACATTTTCGCCTATGCTTTGCGTGCAATAGAGGCTGATCGACTGCAGAGGCGACTGCCAGATCACGGTTCCAACGGGAATGTTGGCGGCGACATAGAGATTGTCGGGCAGCGTCAGATTGGCTTTTACCGCGCCATCGCTGCTCTTACCGCTCCAACACCCCAAGGCATGGCTGGCCAGCGGCATCATGAACCATCCCAGCAGCAGCATCGCCCTCAGCAGGCAGGTTATCCAATTTTTCATCTAAATCTCTCGCTAGTCGCGCATTGAACAGACGCGGATTGATGCTCACAGCGGCATACACGCAGCTTCCGTCTGCGAGTAAGCGGTGCTGGAGCGCTGTTGCGGCAGTTGATACTGAAAGCGGCACTGTTGGTCCGGCGCGCTGCCCCAGCTGACCACAAGGCTCTGGCCTTCCATGCCCCGGATAAATGCGCGCGCGCCCTGGCCCAACAGGGTTACATAGCGGCCCTTGTTGTCATTGATGCTCGCGCCTACCGGCAGGTTGCCGCCATCGGGGCGCTTCAGCGTGACGATAACCGGCTTGCCCTGCTGGGTATTGAACTTCACCAGTACGATGGCGCCGGAACGCGGCGCATCCTGCACGCTGCTCTCCAACAACTCGACATCCTGGCTGATGCCCTGAGGCTCCAGAGTGATTTCATTCTGGCGATAGGGCATCAGCGAGCTCACTACGGCATAGCCGTCATGATTGATGCGCACGCCGTTGGTGTTGCCGACCGCAGCGCCCTCGGCGCCAGGAGCTTCTATCACGGCGATCGACTCGCCCAGGGACTGGGCCGCGGTCACCCCGCCCGGGTGGAAAACCAGCGCGCCGCTGACGCCGGCATTCACTTGGCTACTGGATCCCGTCACGCTGCCGCCAGCGGAAAAAGCAGCCTGCGAAGTCGCATACTGCACGCTCCCGCCGCCGCTGGCGCTGCTGCCGCCTGCGCCGGCATGGCTATGGTTGGCGAACACGTTGTAGCTCAGATTGCGCAATTCGCCCGCCACGCCGCTCAAGCTGACTTGCCCACTGCTGCTCTGATCGCTGCTGGTTCCGACGCTGGCGCTCAAGAGCGGCGCGGAAGGGCCGCCGCCCAGCGGCATAGATACGCTCAGCAGATATTGATTGACGCTGCGGCCTGCCCCGTCTTGCGAACGGCCGGCCGACAGATTCAAGCTCAACTGTTTGAAACTATTGCCATACCCTAGGGATGGTCTGAACAACCTGCCACGCAAACAGAAATGCAATTTCTCGCGGGGCTTCGGTTGCATTTCACCCACCAATTCCAGATCGCCCGCCATGAGGATGACCGGGTGCTTCCGGTCATCCGGCCTTTTAACTCGCCGCCAGCAAGGCCTTTCGCGCCAGCCAGATGTTGGCCAGCCCAAACAGCGTCATCAGTTGCGCGGTGTTCTTCTTCAAACCGCGGTAGCGTGTTTTCAGGTAGCCAAACTGCTGCTTGATGACCCGAAACGGATGCTCCACTTTGGCCCGAATCTTGGCTTTGACCATTTCGCCCAGCTGGATCTGCCGGTCGTCGGCTGAATCGGTCAGCGCTTTGCGCTGGCCGGGCCTCATCGCAATCCACCAACGCACCGCTCGCGATTGGTGTTCGGCTCGCTTGTGCACGCCAGCAAAGCCGGCGTCGCCAAACACATCGATTTCCTCGCCGTGCAACAACTGATCGACCATCGTGACATCCGCCACATTGGCGGGGGTGCCGGCCACGTGATGCACCAAGCCGGACTGGGCGTCGACGCCGATATGGGCCTTCATGCCGAAGTACCACTGATTGCCCTTCTTGGTTTGATGCATGTCCGGATCGCGCTCGCCCTGAGCGTTTTTGGTGGAGCTGGGCGCGTGGATCAGGGTGGCATCGACGATGGTGCCTTGCTTCAACATCAGCCCTTTGTCGCAGAGATGCTGGTGGATGGCGGTAAACAGAGCGTGGGTCAGCTGGTGCTTTTCCAGCAGATGGCGGAAGTTCAGCAGGGTGGTTTCGTCCGGGACGGCGTCCAGGGAGAGGCCGGCGAACTGGCGCATGGAGGCGATCTCGTACAGGCTTTCTTCCATGGCGGGATCGGACAGGCTGTACCAGTGCTGCAGGCAGTAGACGCGCAGCATGGCGGACAACGGGTAGGGGCGGCGACCGTTGCCAGGCTTGGGATACACTGGATCGATGACGGCTTCGAGCTGCGCCCAAGGCATGACCTGATCCATCTCTGTCAGAAAGATTTCGCGGCGGGTGCGCTTCTTCTTAGCGGCGAGTTCGAGATCGGTGAAGGTCATCTGCTGTCGCATGCTGGCGTCCTGGATCTGACTGAGGGGGAGTCAGTTTACGGGAAGATTGGAGACTTGTTCAGACCTTCCCTAGCTGATAGTTGGTATTGCGGCCGGACTGATTCCAGTAATCCTGCGTGGTGCCGGTCAGAAACAGATGGCCGCGCTTGCCGCCCAGCGGCTGGTCCACATTCAACTGGAACTGGTTTTTGGCGCGGGCGATAAATCCATTCCCGTTCAGCAGATTGGCGTAGTCCTGGAACCCCAGATAATCGGCCGTGGAAAAGCGGTAGGCCGCCACCATGAAATTGGTGCGCGTCCTCTCCAGCAATTTGCTGAAAGACAGACGGTAACTTTGACCTTGCATGGCGTTCACGCCCAGCCTGTTGGCCAAGGCTGCGGCCCAAGACTGGGTGACGTCCAAGGCCAAGGCGCCATATGCGGTGTTGATGGCGGAGCCCAGCAGCATGGACTGGTAATGATCGCTCACGATTACGCCGCCATAAGCCGTCAAACTATTGTTGATGCCGCGCTGATAGCTTGCCTGCGCGAAATTAGGCCGTTGCCTCATATTATTGCTGCGCCACTGGCCGGCGCTGAATGAATACCGGCTGCTTCCGTCGCGCAAGAGTTGGGGCACCGCGGCATAAGGCACAATGAACTTGCGCACCCGGCCATCGGCCTCGGTCACCGTCACTTCCAGGTCGCCCGAGAAACCGGTGTTGTAAAGGTCATCGATGCTGAATTCGCCAGGCGGAACCACATTTTCATAAATCACATTGCCGTTTTGACGGATCGACACCTTGGCATTCGTCTCAGCCACGCCCCGCACAACCGGCGCATAACCCTGTCGCGACTCCGGCAACATTCGATCATCCGATGCGATCTGCACGCCGCGAAACGATACGCTGCCGAACAAATCGGACGGCGTGAAGTAATCTCCTATCGTCAATACCGAGTGCCAATCGGTCACATCGCGCTGAGCGTAGGTGGAAGCGGTTTGATAATTGCGCTGGCTTTGGCCATTGCCGTCCTGCTGGGTCAAGGTGCCGTCATAGCGCAGCCGCCAGAGTCCGATATTCAGCCCTGTGTTCGCAGCCAGATAATATTGCGTGGAATTGCCCTGCCCGCGGTTGTCGGCGCGATAGGCATTGGCGTTGTAATTGACGAAGCCCGCAATCGGCACCCCGGCATCCCAGTATTCCGGCGCGACATATCCGCGCGCCGAAGCGCGTTGATATTTTTGCGGAATGCTGACATCCAGTCTCAAATCCGCGCTATTGAACGCTGAAAACGCGCCCGGCACCACAGCGCTGATTTCAACGCAGCGCCCCGGCTCATTGCGGCCGGGCAACACTTCCGGCTGCGCCAGGCGCGAGGCGTCCAGGCCCAAGTCATCGAGCAGCGCGCGGTTGAAGCAGGCCAACACCTTGCCGTCGGCAAACGTCCTCATTTCGACATCGCGACGCCCTACCCAGGCATTGTTGACATAGACATCCACACGATAGGTTCCCGGCAAGGCCGCCCCCGGCTGATTGAATCGCGCCAGATCAATTTGCTGGCCGTTGGAGGTCTGATTCAGGAAAACCGGGTTGAACTGCACCTCTTCCGAGGGTTTGGCCGTAGGCGCGGCTTGCTGCGCGGCCGGCGGCGATTGCCAAGCATCTTGCTCAATCTGGACGGGAGCATAATGTAAGCGCCGCAGGACATTCAATACGAAGACTGCTAGTTGCAATCCATAAAAACTTCAATAAGATTTTGATTTAAATCAGATATCCCAAAGTCAATTTGTAAACAAATTCCTTATTCACGTGTTACAAATACACAACACAACAAAACACTTTAAATTTTTTCTTAAAAATAATTCTCACTAAATGATAGCCATCTCTGCTGCCGGGACCGGACGTAAAATAGGTGCGCGCATCCGCTTGCAATCCCCCCGCCAGGAAGGAGCTTCTCCCATGCCCGAACATATTTCGCAATACAAGACGCTGAACCAGCGCCGCTATCATCTCCGTCACTGGGGGGCTGAAGACGCGCCTCTGATGGTGCTGCTGCACGGCTGGATGGATAGTTCGGCAACCTTCCAGTTCATGGTGGAAAACCTGCGGCAGGCCTGGCATGTGGTGGCGCCCGACTGGCGCGGCTTCGGCGACAGTCAGTGGAATGAAGGCAGCTACTACTTCCCGGACTACCTGGCGGATCTGGATGATCTATTGACCCAGCTGTCGCCAAAACAGCCTGTCCGGTTGCTGGGGCACAGCATGGGCGCGATGATCGCGGGGATTTACGCTGGAGTGCGGCCGGAGCGGATCGACCGCCTGGCCCTGGTGGAAGGGTTTGGCCTGAACGCCACGCGGCCGGCCGAGGCTCCGGGCCGTTACGCCCGTTGGTTGCGGGAAACCCAATCCGACATCGGCTACGAGGCGATGGTGGATGCGAGACAAGTGGCGGACAAGCTGCGCGGGCGCAACCCCTTGCTCAGCGATGAACGCGCGCAATGGCTGGCGGCGGAACTGACCCGACCGACCGAGAACGGCGTCATCTATCGCGCCGATCCGCGCCAAAAGATGGTCAATCCGGTTTTGTACCGGCTGGAGGAAGCGATGGCCTGCTGGCGCCGCATCACCGCGCCTGTGCTGTGGGTCATGGGCGAACATCCGTTTGAGCATCCCGCGGTCAAAGGCGTCATGTCCACGCTGGACGAGCGCCGCGCCTGTTTCGCCCGGCTGAGCGAAACGACCATACCGGGCGCCGGCCATATGATCCAATGGGAAAAGCCGGAAGAGCTGGCGCAGGCGGTGGAAAGCTTCATGCTGGCTACCCTATGAGCGCGGCGCGCGATGGGCCAGGCGAGAGGCCCTTAGTTCGGCGGATTTGAAGCCGTTTGTTCTGCGTCAGCCCTTTCTCAGTCACATGCCTAAAGCAGCTGCTACACTGCTTGAGTAGCCTCTACTCTCCCGCTTTCGATCATGCCCCATGAACTGAACGAAGAGCAGCGCGAGAAGCTGTGATCTGCTCCCCTCAGCTCCTACCAATCAAAAGTAGAGAGAAGTCTGTCACTTGAAGGAAAATGACGGATATGAAGAAGAGCAGATACACCGAAGAGCAGATCATCGGCTTTCTCAAGCAGGCCGAACTCGGCATGGCCATCAAGGAGGTCTGCCGCCAGGGAGGCTTCTCTGAAGCCACCTTCTACAAATGGCGAAGCAAATACGGCGGCATGAACGTCGCGGAATTGCAGCGCGCTCGCGATCTGGAAGCCGAGAATGCCCGGCTCAAGAAGCTGCTGGCCGAAGCCCACCTCGATATCGAAGCTCTCAAGGTCGCCTTCGGGATAAAGCGCTAGCCCCGCAAGCCAAGCGGCAGGCCATCCGCATCATGCTAAGCAGCGGACTGGCATTGTCGGAACGCCGCGCTTGCCGGCTTGTGGGGCTTTCTCGAGACGCCTGGCGACATCCGCCGCAAACCGATGCATTCACGCATCGGCTGACCGCCCGCATCATCGATATCGCCCACACGCGCCGCCGCTTTGGCTATCGGCGAGTGCATGACCTGTTGCGCGCCGAGTTTCCGGGCATCAACCACAAGCGGGTGTACCGCTTGTATCGCGAACAAGGTCTGGCGGTTAGACGACGTAACCGTCGGCGTAAGCTGACCGGCGTGCGCACGCTGCTGCAAGCCGCTACGCAGTGGAATGAGGTGTGGAGCATGGATTTTGTCAGCGACCAGTTAGCCAGTGGTCGGCGCTTGAAATGCCTGACGGTCGCCGATGACTTCAGCCACGAAGCGGTGCAGATTGCGGTGGATTTCTCGATGTCCGGTCAATACGTCACGCGGATGTTGGATCAGGCGGCGCAATTTCGCGGCTATCCGTCAGCGATCCGGACGGACAATGGGCCGGAGTTCACCAGTCGGGCATTCATGGGCTGGGCGCAAAGCCGCGGCATCCGCCACATCCTGATTCAACCAGGCCGGCCGATGCAGAATGGTTACATCGAAAGCTTCAATGCCAGACTCCGCGACGAATGCCTGAACGAGCATGTCTTTGATTCGCTGGCGGAGGCCAGGCAGATCATCTCCGCGTGGCGGGACGATTACAATCAAGTCCGTCCCCATGGATCGATTGGCCGGATACCGCCAGCGGAATTTGCGGCACGCCATCGCCAGGCACAATTAGCAAGCCAAAGATCAGCAGGTTCCACCACCATGCAAACCTAGGACTTCTCTCCTGATTGCTGGTATGGCTAGCGGGGGCAGATCACCAGCTCTGATGGTGGCAAAAACATTTTATCTCGGCTAACCACCCAATATTTCAATCGCAGCAATAAGGCCTCCACAGACTTCGATCCAATCAATGGTTTAATGCTAACAATGGATCAAAAGCTTGAAGAGACATATAAAGAATTCTTCGAACCCTTTCTGGAAACATCTAAGACTTTCCTAGGACTGAATGACATTAAAGTCATATCGAATCTAGAGTCAAATGAAATTCTAGAAGATGCCTCTCAAGTCGTTTATGGAGACGAGAAAGAATATTTGCCGGAAAATTTTAATGGACTCGGCCATATGAATATTCTTTACTTGTTGCTTTCGATAGAAATTAGAAAAGAGTCTTTTAACAAATTAGGAAGAGGAATCAACCTTCTTTTTGTTGAAGAGCCTGAGGCACATACTCACCCACAAATGCAGTATGTCTTTGCAAACAAAATCAAGCTAATTCTGAAAGAAATCAGCTCCCTTCAGACGTTCATCACCACTCATTCATCACATATCGTTTCTCAATGCGACTTTGAAGATATTCGATATTTGCGAAACTCCGATGGAAAAGCCTCGATAATAAATTTTCACGATGCTCTGTCCTCACGCTACGGCAGCGACACTGAATCATTTAAATTTCTCGAGCAATTTCTGACCCTAGACTCTTGCGAATTATTCTTTGCGGACAAAGTAATTTTCATTGAGGGAATTACAGAAAGAATGCTTCTACCATACTTCATTGAACAGCATGACAAATTGATGAACGGTGATAAGACTTATGTACCGCTGTCCTCACAAAATATAACAATCCTAGAGGTTGGTGCGAATGCAAAGGCATTTCGGCACTTCCTAGATTTATTAGAAATAAAGACCCTTATCATCACCGATATCGATTCTACAAAATCAGAAATCCATACAAATACAGAAGGAAAGAAGCAAACCGTTTATGAGGCTACATCGGTTGCAACAGCTGAGAATACAAGCAACGAAACTATCAAGTATTACTATGCTGCTCCTGAACTTAGTGACACAACATTTCCATCTTGGTTTGAAGACTTACGAAACCAAAATTTAAAAACAATCAATCCAAACATATATGTAGCCTACCAAAAAAATGAAAACGGATATCATGGCAGAAGTTTTGAAGATGCCTTCGCTCATTTGAACAGAGAACTAATAAAGAATAATATTGATAGCTTACAAGGATTGAAAAATAAAAAAGATTTTGACTCACACCCCAACGCATATGATCTTATTGAACGAATTCTCGACAAGAAATCGGCATTCGCATCGTCTCTATTGTTTCTAGCACTAACATGCGACAAAGCTCAATGGCAGACGCCCAGCTACATAAAAGAGGGCCTTCAATGGATATCAAACTAACAGCATTGGAGCAGGTTAAGCAATGCTTGACTAATAAGCAAAATTTCGTATTACAGGGTGGAGCTGGAAGTGGAAAGACAGAAACGCTTAAAGAATTGCTGACCTTTATTTCGAAAAATTACGCCGACAGCTCTCTTGTCTGCATAACCCATACAAACAAAGCAGCAAATGAGATAAATAAACGTATTGGTGGAGTTTTCCCTGCACTCACCATTCATTCGTTCCTCCACTCGCTTATATCTGGCTTTAAGCTTGATATACATCGCATAATTTTCGATATTTTCGCGGTCGCACCATTTGCCGTTGGGACTAACGAAGACTATGAGAGTGAAAGTGATTTTCTTAAAGCTGAATTTGAAAGATTTAAAAAAACCTATGAGATATACTCTCGGCGCACATACGAATTAACAAGCACAAAAACACCAAAACATGTTGGAAAAAGGGAGTACGATAAGGATCGTTCAAAGTACAACCTTGAACTTAATCAAAAAATTGATAATCTCAATCAGAATCTACGTGTTTATATTTTCACAAAAGACCCCTATTCAATAAAATACAACCAAAGGAAGTATGACAGCCTTCGATCATTGTCGTACGGCCACGACAGCCTCATAACAATTGCTTGTATACTCCTAAGGCAATCTACAGTTTTAAGAAAAATAGTCTCCGATCGCTTTAACTACATCTTTATTGATGAGTATCAAGACACTTCTCCAGAAATCATCGAGGTACTCATCTCTCTATTAGCAAAAGAAAAAAATGTTTTGGTTGGATTGTTTGGTGACTCAATGCAAGGAATTTACGACGATGGAATTGGGGACGTAGATCGATACGTTTCTGAAGGAATGCTGATTAGAATTGAAAAAGAGGATAATTTCCGCTGCTCAAAGCAGGTAGTAGATTTTCTCAACCCACTTAGATTAGATAAAATGACCCAGGAGGTGGCATTCAAAACTAAAGACGATGGTTCCCGCGAAACACTGGATGATCGCCAAGGATATGTACGAGGTTACTATTCAATCTACGAAAATAAGCCAAGCACAAAGAGCGAGCGGGCTGATAAAGAACAGTACTCGACTGCCTTAAACAAATTAGTTGAACGTGCAGGGGGAACGTCCAACCAAAAAATATTAATGCTAACGAATAAAGCCATTGCTGCCGATGCTGGCTTTAGCAATCTCTTCGAAATATTCTCTGATCGTTACGGAACTGACCTCACTGAACAAATCGAAAAAACACTCGGCATTCTTCAGTTCAACGAGATCGTGGAACTATGCTCTCTTTTCCAGAGCAAAAGTTATAATGAAGTTATTTCCATATTACGAAGGAATGGCTTCACACTCTCAAAATCAACAGACAAACTAGACTTGTTCAATCGAATGAATGAGATCATTTCTTCAAAATCCCCAGCAATAGGGGTACTAGAAGCTTCAATAAATTATGGTTTGATTGCAAAAAATGAATCTCATGAAAACTACGTGAAACACGCTCATCAATTCTTAGCAACCATGAGCCAAGATCCACAGTTCTTGTTATTTTGCGAAGACTTTAGCAGTGGCCTCAATACAGTCAAACGCATGACTGATGCTGGGCGGGATATTGATGAATATCTATTTGATGAATTAAAGAATCAAAAAAATAAGTATGAATTTCTGAGCAGGCTCCTTGGAAATGACATCTCGTTTGATAATATCATAAATTATTTCGACTATCTCGACGAGAAAAAGAGCTATATAACGATGCACAAGACGAAAGGCACAGGTATTGAGAATGTACTTGTAGTACTCGATGAGTACTTCTGGAATGAATATAATTTCGAGAATATATTTTCAACCTCAAGCCCTTTAGACTCAAAAACTGAAAAAAACAGGAAGTTAGTCTATGTAGCTTGTTCCCGAGCCAAGAGAAACCTTACATGCGTTCGGCTAATTAGTGCTGCTGAAGAAGATGCGTGGAAAGCTGCCTTCCCTGAAGTAATTAAAGTTCCTCTCGAGGAGTTGCGCTAATGACCAGCTCAAATAGATGAGCAGGCTGACGCTCGACGGATTGCTTGTCTGTGAGGCTCTTCATGCTGAATCGGATACCACCCGGAAAGACTAGACCTACAACTCGGCCAATCCGGATATTCATATTATTCAGGCCCTTTAGAAGGGTAGATCATCCGTACCATCATTTTTTTGTGGCTGGGAAGAATCGTAATTAGTTGCTTGAATATCTGCCACTCTTGTAAAGTTGTATTTTACACATAACCCATTGACAAAATCTGGATCAATTGCCAAAAGAAATGCCATTTTTCCACGAAGCTTACCCGCCTCATCTTGAGTTAATTTATTATTAATCAATGCATGCATCGCAGCCCGCAAATTACGTTTCTCGGCGCGACCTATAGAAACATTTCCTGAATTACTTAGAACAAGCCCAACCAATGAACGCCTATTCTTCTTTGAAACATTAACTGTTTTTTCCTTATTCAAGGAAATGCCTAGATAAGACAATTCCCTCAAAAGCCTCTCTACATATTCATGAACCACATCAAGGATATGTGGTACCGAAGTGGAGAAAGCTAGGTCATCAGCATACCTTGTGTAGGAAACACCTAACTGATCGCAGTAACTCTGAATTCTGCAATCAAACTCCCACATTATGTAATTAGATAAAAATGGAGAGCTTGGGGCCCCTATGGATAACTGAAGCCGGTTGGTCAAACGATCGCGCCGACACAAAATTTGGCATAGCATCCACAACTCCGTTTCAGAATAATTCATATCTAAACGAAGTCTATGTTTGATCGCATCGGAGCCTATGCTTGGGAAAAAATCTTTAAAATCAAGTTTTAGTAAATAGGAGTTCTTGGCATGCTCTACGGCATGAGATTTTATAGATTTCTCGGCCCGATACGCAGTAGCTGCATTGTGTACAGGGAGGTTGCAAAATTCAAAATTTACTAATAGTCTTTGAAGGAATTTCAATTCTGCAGTTGGCTGGGAAATTTGACGCAATCCCCGTCCATTACGCTTCTGGATAAAATGATCTTTATAACGATCCGGAGCAGTTCCAAGCAGCGTAACAAGCTCCTTGGAGGAAAATGGGCTCTGAGCCAAAATGCGAGCAAACAAAGATTCATATTCAGGAATCATGCTGACCTCCTAAATATGTAGTTCAATCTTTTGTCTGCTTCCACATATGTCTGAGAAACTACCTTAAATCTTCCTCTATCAAAATGAGCATTGCCGGAATTTGCTGTATAGTCTACCCAAGGAGAATCACTACCTGGGCTCCTAACCCAAAATGGTTCATTGCCCCGAAACTCCAACCGCACGAGATTGAAAAAACTCAGTAGATTGAGCTCTTTTGCAAGACTATCAATATGTATTTCTATTTCAAAATGAGAAAGAGCCTTTTGAATATCTACGGCCTTGCTTACCAAAAATAAATCTACGAGATCGGCGATAAGAAGTAAACGATGCGTAGGATTTTTTAACTGCAGCGAAACCCTATTATGCTCTCCTTCCCCAAGCACCGCATTGAAACTATCAACAATCGCTTCGAAATCATCGTTTGTCAGATTTTTAGGCACACTCCCATCGATAACGCAACGAGCCCCTTTATTTAAAGCCCTTTTGATTGGTCCCAAATTTAGGAATGACTCGCGAGTACCTTCGTTTAAATACTGATTCTGAACGACAACAAAGAGTCTAGGGAGAATAGAGTCATCAAGTGCCAAGGCCCCCAATTCAGCGTGAGCGCCCGGAGATTCTGAGAATAAAATAGTTTTTCTGGCCAAATAACATGCATCTCGCTCAAACTCAAGAAGATCTTCATAACCAGAAAAAGCCCACCACCCTTGGTGATTTTCCGGGCGATCAAGATCCGCAAACCAATTTTGTGGAGGAGTTGCGTTGAGAGTATGACGCCAGAATGAGTCTCGTAAAGACTCAGAGCGCTCCTGAGTATTTTCAGCTACAGGACCGCCAAATACCCAAATTCGATTGGGTAGGTTGATTAAGTGGCACCCCTTGGGGTCAACAACAGCAATAAATTGATCCAAAGGAGTGCCAGACACACTCAATTACCTTTAATAGACACGAAGATCGGTGTCGGCTCGTCCGACACCGATCTTCGTGTCGTTGATGCCCTCCACCACAACTCAGTCCTGCGAAACGCCGGACAATAGATAGCTTGCACACTGCTGAGGCAGCTAAGCTACCAAACGCGTAATTGAGGCATTGAGTATAGATGCATGCCAAGCGATTGAAAAGAAAATCTTCATGCAGCTGGCTCTCTTTGGCCATCTCCATGCTCAGGATCATGGGTTTGTCCTTCAGGCTGAGGACGTACCGCCCTTTACTCCCCCAATTTTTCGCGGCGTTTGTGATCCATCCACGCCATCCATCCGGCTCGGTGTGCGTGTGCGTCATATAGAGAGTGATGCCAGGGCCGATCCAGGGAATGGTAGTCCACGACCGCCCGGTCAAATATACCTGTATCAACTAACGGCCGCAGGTCGAACCAGCCGGTGAGATTGGCCGGCCATTCGCCACCCAGGGCGTCGCCCAACAAATCGCGGTCATGCTGTGAATCGCAAGCAATCGTCACGCTGCGCGGCAACGTCTCAAACCACTCCCGCAACCGGCTTTGCAGATCGGCCTTGCGCACGATTGCCCCATCTATCCGACCCAAGCTACCCCATACAGCCGACTGGACGAAGCCGTTGCACTTTGAGCGGTCGAAGTCCTGCACTTCCACATACAGCACATGTCGCCCATCCTCGCTAACCATGCCGATGCTGATCAACTCGCAGTCGATGAAGTCGGTGAACTCGGTATCCAGAAACATCAGCATGGACTTATCCATTTATTGCTTGCATTGGTAGGCGGGGTCTGGCCCGCTTTGCGGCAGTCCGACTCTGCCGCATCGACCAAGGCCTCGATAGTGTCGGCCAACACCGCCGGGGCAACATAGTCGACTGCCAATTGGCCACGCTTCTCCTTGATGTCACGCCAGTAGAACTGTTCCTGTACATCTTGGCCAACCAGTTCATCAATGGCGGCGCACAGATCAGCAATGGTCGGCAGCCAGCTCTCCGGTACGCTATGGTCAATCTCTCTCCCTATGCGAAATTGCCAGGGATAACGATTCAGAACATCGACCTTTTTCATATCAATTACCAATTTTCCAGTTCCGCCTTTTGGATTGCTATCGAATACCACCGGAAATTGAAAGAAATGCCACCTTATTGCCATTAATCCTGTCCAGATAAGGAATCTAGATCGGGGAGATCATTTCAATCCGGCTCTTTGATGATGGTACGCCAATGGAGTCCGGAAAACTTGGTGTAGGTGGCTCATATCCATCGCAGAGTATGCCAACGACCTTGCGAAGCAATATACCCTTGGCGCGCTCTATGGCGTCTTGCTCTTTGCTGGCCCCTACACGCAGATCATGGAAATCGGGGAAGTCCACGACAACACAGTTGCTGTAATGGGTGATCAGAGCGGGATAGGGTGGCAGTTGGTCGCGCAGAATTGGGCGATTCTTCTTTCGCTTTGGTTTAGGGTCAAGCTTCTCCACCAACTTGTAAGCTAGTAGGTGGCTATATCTACGTAGCATTGCCATGCTTCTGTGACCAGAGATAGCTGCGACTTCCATCGTGTTTAGTCCGCGCTCCAGAAGCGAACTGATAGCACTGTGCCGAAGATCATGAAAGTGAAGATCCTTGATCTCTAACCTCTGCATGAACGCTCTCCAAGTGCTCTTAAAACCCGAGGAGGTATAACCGAAAACCCGCCCCTCTCTGGCAGGTGTCATGTAGTCGTGCAGAACGATGTAAGCCTTGCGGCTCAGTGGAATTTCGCGCAGGTCTCCATTTTTTGTGAGCGGTAAAAATACAGTGCGCTTGGCCCAACTGATGTTTTCCCACCGAATGGCAAGTATCTCGCCCTGGCGCATAGCTGTTTCCAGGGCAAGAGCAACAATGGCAAAGAACTCATGATTTGGATGACGAAAGGCGGCCCCCAAAACCTTCTTTTCTTCCTGTGGAGTAAGCCGGCGTGAACGGCCAGGTGGGGCTTTGGGTTTGCGAATCTTCTCGACTGGGTTGATCAGAGATTCCATACCCCATTCCATGACGGCGGTGCTGAAAACATGTGATAGCAACATCAGCTCGAGCTTAACCGTAGAATTCGCAAGCGGCAGATTGTTGTTCTTCGGGTTTGGCGTAGCCAAGCGTCTGTCGCGGTAGGCCACGACATGCTTTGGGGTTATCTCGCTGAGACGCAAGTCGCCTAGCAATTCCTTTAATGGCCGGATTCGATACACCTCAGTCTTGTAGCTACGTTTTTTGACCGAGATAGCTTCAACGTAATAGTCCAAGATATCCCTGAGAAGGGTGGACTGGGTCGGAATGAACAACATTGTTATTGTTTTCGGGAAATCTGGCGTAAAAACCAATCACGGTTGGAGTGCCAATCTCAGCTAATTGCTGAATGCCACACCTTTACGCAACGTGGGAAATGATGCGTATTGCTAGAAAACCTTGCCAGGCAATGCTTATTAGGAATGCGCAACACAGTGACATTGGGAGAATTCGTGCCGCAGATCGTGGAAACCAAAGTCCTCGCAGCCCGCCGCCTCGAAGATGCGCGCGTACTGGCGAGAGAGTAGCGCAGTGGTCTTCTTCAACACAATGGCGCTGTCATTGCCATCCCACCACGGGAACAGCCGGCCGCCCTCAAACTGCCAGCCTTCCATGCCGCGCTCGCCGGCCGCCACCTGGCGCCGGTAGCGCGCCAGCGCTTCCAGCGCCACCGATGTCAGCGGCACCTGGCGCTTGTCGCCGTTCTTGGTCTTTTCCAGAAAGATGGTGCGCTTGCCCTCGTCCACCTGATCCAGCCCCAGCGTGTACATCTCGCGCAGGCGCATGCCGGTTTCCAGGGCCAGATCGAACAGGAACTCCAGCGCGCCTTGCCAACGCAGCGCCAGGGCGCGCTGGCGGCCGGCTGGTTTCTCACCGGCCATGATCTTGCGCACGGCCTCTTCCTCGTGCGGCGCCAGCCGCCTATCGCGCCATTCGTCCACTGGCACCTGCACCACCTGCCCTTGCGGCGCCGTGGCGCGCAATACCGCGGCGTCGGCGTCGTTATACGTGGCGTAGCGCTTGGGCAGCAGACGCAGCGGGTTGGTGACAAAGGTGGAGTTGGGCCGGCGCGTCAGGTGGTCAAAACAGCGGGCCAGCGAACCAACATAATGGCGGATGGTAGAGGGCGAGAGTTGCGCCTCCTGCTTCAAGGCGCGCACCCAGGCTTCCGCCCAGCTGTAATTGACCGTGCGCAGCTCCACGCCGCCCACTTTGCCCATCAGGGTGGCCAGCACCGGCTTGTCGGACTCCGCCACCGGCACACTCACCAGATAATCGCGCAGCGCGTCGCCAATGGTGGCCAGGTCCGGTTTTTCGTGCAGCAGTTCGGGCGGCACGATGCCGCGGTCCAGCAGCGCTTCCAGCCGGGAGCAGTAGTTGTCGCCCTCTTCCTCGCGTTCGAACGTGAACGACACCGGGCGCGGCAATACGCCCTTGCGCCGGACGATGAACTCCCAGGAACCGCTGGGCCGTTGTCGTTTGGTAGCCATGAAAACTCGCGTAGAGGGCAAAAACTATAGTCTACGCGTGGTTCGGCTGATTTTTCGAGTGGTTAGAGGCTGAAAATTGCGGAAAACTGGCCGTTTTCCTGTGGTTGACAGCTAAGGAATAGACAAAGAAAAACCCCGTAAGTCTTTGACTTACGGGGTTTTATTTGGAGGCGGGGGTCGGAATCGAACCGGCGTAGACGGATTTGCAATCCGCTGCATAACCACTTTGCTACCCCGCCGTAACCGGCGTATCGACCAGATTATATCTGATCAATCTGAATTTTGGAGCGGGAAACGAGGCTCGAACTCGCGACCTCAACCTTGGCAAGGTTGCGCTCTACCAACTGAGCTATTCCCGCGCTGCAAATTTTTCAAGCTTGATTCTGGAGCGGGAAACGAGGCTCGAACTCGCGACCTCAACCTTGGCAAGGTTGCGCTCTACCAACTGAGCTATTCCCGCAGTGCAGATTTTTCAAACTTGTTTGGAGCGGGAAACGAGGCTCGAACTCGCGACCTCAACCTTGGCAAGGTTGCGCTCTACCAACTGAGCTATTCCCGCATCACAAATTTTTTCAATACTTTTGGAGCGGGAAACGAGGCTCGAACTCGCGACCTCAACCTTGGCAAGGTTGCGCTCTACCAACTGAGCTATTCCCGCATCGAAAATTGTTTCAAGTTGCTGGAGCGGGAAACGAGGCTCGAACTCGCGACCTCAACCTTGGCAAGGTTGCGCTCTACCAACTGAGCTATTCCCGCGCTGCATAACTTGCTACAACCATCTTGATCTCGCTGCTGCTTCGTCAGCGGCGGCGAGAGACTGCGAATTATAGAGATTTGTTTGGGGCTGTCAACACTTCATACATCTATTTTTTTCCCCGCAAACTGTTTGGCGGCCATTTGCAGGTAATAAACCATTGACCATAAAGTCAATATGACCGCGACGTACATGGAAAAATTTCCCAAGCAGCGGGCATCAAGGCCCGGCAACAAGGTGCCATCGTACAGCAGCAGCGTGATCGCCAGCATTTGCGCAGCGGTTTTCAGTTTGCCGATATAAGCCACCGCCACGCTGTTGCGGTTGCCCATGCCCGCCATCCACTCGCGCAACGCCGAGATGGTGATCTCGCGGCCGATGATGATCATGGCCATCCAGCCTTCGGTGCGGCCCAGCTGCACCAGCAGGATCAGCGCGGCGGCGACGATGAGCTTGTCCGCCACCGGATCGAGAAAGGCGCCGAATGCCGATGTCTGCCCCAGCTTGCGCGCCAGAAAGCCATCCAGCCAGTCCGTGGCGGCCGCCAATGCGAAAATGCCGGCCCCCACGACATTGCGGCTATGCAGCAGCAAGATGGAGTCCGGCAGGAAAAACACCGCCACGCAGATCGGGATCAAGGCGACCCTGATCCAGGTCAGTAATATCGGCAAATTGAAGGGCATCGGTTTGGGTCTTGTCGCTTTAGGCTCGTCAACAACGCTAGCCGGCGCCCCGAGCCTGGATCAGGGGTGCCCGCCGCTTACAATCAACTAATGCAAGGCATTGTAAATCTTTTCCGCCAGGGTGCGGCTGATGCCGTCCACCTGCGTCAGGTCATCCACGCTGGCGGCCGCCACGCCGCGCAGCCCGCCAAAACGCGTCAGCAACTGCTGGCGGCGCTTGGCGCCGATGCCGGGAATGTCTTCCAGCGTCGATGCCGTGCGCGCCTTGGCCCGGCGCGCGCGATGGCCTGTGATGGCGAAGCGGTGGGCCTCGTCGCGCACGGTCTGGATCAGGTGCAATGCCGGATGGTCTTGGCGCAATTGTAGCGTCTTTTCCAAGTACGGCAGGATCAGCGTTTCCAGACCGGGCTTGCGCTCCTCCCCCTTGGCGATGCCGACGATGGGCAGATTCAGCCCCAATTCGCCGAATACCTCCAGCGCCACGCCCACTTGGCCCTTGCCGCCGTCGATGAACACCGCGTCCGGCAATCTGCCCTCGCCGTCCGCCAGTTTGCCGTAGCGACGTGACAGGACTTCGCGCATGGCGGCGTAATCGTCGCCCGGCGCGGCGGTGGTGATGTTGAAGCGCCTGTATTCGCCAGGCTGCATCGCGCCCTTGTCGTACACCACGCAGGACGCCACCGTGGCCTCTCCCATGGAGTGGCTGATGTCGAAGCACTCGAAACGGCCGGCGTCCTCCAGTTCCAGCACTTCGTTCAACTGCGCCAGCCGCTGGGTTTGCGTGGCCTTGCTGCCCAAACGCTGCAGAATGGCCAGCTCGGCGTTCTTTTCCGCCATCTCCAGCCATACCCGACGCTCGCCTATCGGGTTGCTGACGATGGCGATCTTGCGGCCTGCCCGCTCTTGCAAAAACTGCTGCAGCGCGTCGTCTAGCCCGCCATTGACGACCAGCGTCGTCGGAACCGCGGCATTCAGATAGTGCTGGGCGACGAAGGCCTGCAGGATTTCCTCAGCGGTATCGGCTTCACCGCCTATCGGGAAGTGGCTCTTGTCCCCCAGATGGCGGCCGCCTCGTATCATCACCAGATTGACGCAGGGCTGGCCATCGCGGATTCGCGCCGCCACCACGTCGCAGTCCTGCTGGCTCTGGTTGCTGGCGACAAACTGCTTCTCCTGCACCCGCGCCAGCGCCTGGATCTGGTCGCGCAGCTCGGCCGCCTGCTCAAAGGCCATCGCCTCCGCCGCCGCCGTCATCCGCCGCGTCAGTTCGTCTATCAGCTCGCTCTGCCGCCCATTCAGGAAGGCGACCGCGCTGGCGACATCCGCCGCGTACTCTTCTTTGGAAATATGCTCGACGCAGGGGCCGGAGCAGCGCTTGATCTGATACAGCAGACAGGGGCGGGAACGATTGGCGAACACCGCGTCCTCGCAGGTGCGCAAGCGGAAGACTTTTTGCAGGATCTGGATGCTCTCGCGCACCGCGTAGCTGTTGGGAAACGGTCCGAAGTACTGATTGGGCTTTTTCGGCTCGCCGCGGTAATACGCCATCTGCGGAAAGGCATGGCCGCTGAGCATCAGATAGGGATAGGACTTGTCGTCGCGAAACAAAATGTTATAGCGCGGCGACAGTGCCTTGATCAGATTGTTCTCCAGAATCAAGGCCTCGGCCTCGGAGCGCGTGACCGTGGTTTCGATATTGGCGATCTGCCGCACCATCAGCCGGATGCGCGGGCTGAGGTCGTTCTTCTGGAAATACGAGCTGACGCGGCGCTTCAGATCTATCGCCTTGCCGACGTACAGCACCTTGCCGTCTTCGCCCAGCATGCGGTAGACGCCGGGCAGCGACGGCAGGTTCTGCAATACGCTCTGGTAGTCGAATTCGGGCTTGGACACTTATTTATTGCACCAGGTCTGTACGTCTTTCTGAGCCTGGCGGATCATCTCGTTGCGCTGGGCGTCGGTGGCCAGCGCGGTGGAGCCCGGCAGGCGGATGCGCCCGTTCAGCTGCAGCGTGGACAAATTGTTTTGCGCCTGCTTGCAGTTCTGCTCCTTGATCTTGGCGTTGGCGGCCGCGATGGCCGCGCTATCCGACGCCACGGGCTTGCTCTCGGCTTTCTTTTCCGTCTTTTTTTCCGATTGCGGCGCGGAGGCCGGCATCGGCGCAGAGTGCGTCCGCACGTTCAGCTTGCGCGCGTTGACATTGGGCGGCGGCTGATCGGAATACACCTTTTTGCCGTTGGCGTCGGTCCAGGTGTAGACCTCGGCCAACGCGGCGGCCGGCGTCAGCAAAACCAGCAAAAACGTCCATACTAAAGATGACTTCATTGTCGCTATCCCCGAACCCTCTGGCTGTATGTCTCGGATTGTAAGGCTTGCCATCCGGCCGCGCAAAAGCGGTCGGAACGCGTTTTTGCAGAACAGTCGCCGATCCGGTACAATGCGGCTTTGCCGCCTAAGGAAACGCGATGCGTATCATCGAGAAAGCCTATACTTTCGACGACGTTCTCCTCGTCCCAGCTCATTCTGAAGTTCTGCCGCGCGACGTCTCGCTCGCCACGCGCCTTACTCGCAACATCACTTTGAACCTGCCGCTGGTTTCCGCCGCCATGGACACCGTGACCGAAGCCCGCCTCGCCATCGCCATGGCGCAGGAAGGCGGCATTGGCATCGTGCACAAGAACATGGGCGTCGAGAAGCAGGCTGCCGAAGTTTCCAAGGTCAAGCGCCATGAAAGCGGCGTGGTGAAAGACCCGATCACCATCGCGCCGGACATGTTGGTGCGCGATCTGGTTCTGCTGACCCGCCAGTACAAGATCTCCGGCCTGCCGGTGATCGAAGCCGGCAAGGTGGTGGGCATCGTCACCAACCGCGACCTGCGCTTCGAAACCCGCTTGGACCAGACCGTCGGCTCCATCATGACCCCGCGCGAGCGCCTGATCACCGTCAAGGAAGGCGCCAGCATCGACGAGGCCCGCGAACTGATGCACAAGCACCGCCTGGAGCGCGTGCTGGTGATCAACGACGCCTGGGAGCTGAAGGGCCTGATCACGGTCAAAGACATCATCAAGACCAGCGAACACCCGAACGCCAACAAGGATAGCCAAGGCCGTCTGCGCGTCGGCGCGGCCGTCGGCACCGGCGCCGACACCGAAGAGCGCGTCAAGGCGCTGGTGGCCGCCGGCGTGGACGTCATCGTGGTGGACACCGCCCACGGCCACAGCCAGGGCGTGCTGGACCGCGTGCGCTGGGTCAAGCAAAACTTCCCGCATGTCGACGTGATCGGCGGCAACATCGCCACCGCCCAGGCGGCGCTGGATCTGGTCAAGGCCGGCGCCGACGGCGTCAAGGTCGGCATCGGCCCCGGCTCGATCTGCACCACCCGCATCGTGGCCGGCGTGGGCGTGCCGCAGCTGACCGCCATCCACAACGTGTCCGAAGCGCTGAAAGGCACCGGCGTGCCGATGATCGCCGACGGCGGCATCCGCTTCTCCGGCGACATCGCCAAGGCGCTAGCGGCCGGCGGCAACGCGGTGATGCTGGGCGGCATGTTCGCCGGCACCGAGGAAGCCCCGGGCGAAGTGGAACTGTTCCAGGGCCGTTCCTATAAGTCCTACCGCGGCATGGGCTCGCTGGGCGCGATGAGCCAGGGTTCGGCCGACCGTTACTTCCAGGACAGCTCCAACGCCGCCGACAAGTTCGTGCCGGAAGGCATCGAAGGCCGCGTGCCGTACAAAGGCCCGATCGGCCAGGTGATCCACCAGCTGGTGGGCGGCCTGCGCTCGTCGATGGGCTACCTGGGCTGCCCGACCATCGCTGAGCTGCATGAGAAGGCTCAGTTCGTCGAGATCACTTCGGCCGGCATCCGCGAATCCCACGTCCACGACGTGCAGATCACCAAGGAAGCGCCGAACTACCACGTGGAACGCTAAGCCGTTACGCTGGAATTCGCCATGAAGGCAGGCCTCTAGGCCTGCCTTTTTCTTTGTCCATCTCGCTTTTCGGCCGCCCATCCTCCGTACTCACCACTGCGTCTCGCTTACGCGCGGCGCTATCCGCCGCGCCCACAAACAAAACCGCCCGGACCAGGCCGGGCGGTTGCAATGGAACGATGTCCCGCTTAGTTGAACGACAGCGCGCTCAGGAAGTCTCCCATCGGCTTGCCGCCGTTCTTCACCAGCGCCGCGTCGCGCGCAGTTACGCCCGGCAGCGGCTTCAAGCCGAAGCGGCGAGTCAGGAAGCGCAGGATAGATGCGGTGTCGTACTGGGTATGATCGACAAAGCCCTTCTTGGCGAACGGCGAGATCACAATCGCCGGGATGCGGGTGCCCGGTCCCCAGCCATCGCCTTTCGGCACCGCGGCATGGTCGTAGAAACCGCCGTTTTCGTCGTAGGTGACGATCACCAGCATGTTTTTCCACTGCGGGCTCTTCTGCAATTGGGCGATCACCGAGGCGATGTGCTGGTCGCCATCGGTCACGCTGGCATAGCCAGGATGCTGGTTCAGATTGCCCTGCGGCTTGTAGAACGCCACTTGCGGCAACTGGCCCTTGGCTGCGTCGGCGAGGAAGCTCTGATCGAAGTCCTTCAGGTGCTTGGCGCGGTAGTCAGCCTGCTTCACCGGGTCAAAATTGGCGAAGTAATTGAAAGGCTGGTGATGCGGCTGGAACTGGATCGCGCCGCCGTAAATCTGGCTGCTGTCGGTGAGCGCGGTATTCCAGCCACCCGCATACCAGGCCCAGCTGACCTTCTTGTCGTCCAGACGGTCGGCAATGGTGGCCTGGGTTTGCACCGGCAAAGTGGAAGCCTTCGTCAGATCGCCGTATTGCTTTTTGTCCGCGGAGGCGTTGCCGGTCGGCTGGAACGGCGGCTGCATGGTATTCACGGCGTAGAACTTGCCATCCTTGGCCGCGGGGGTGCCGTCGCTCCTGAATTTAGGCGTCAAGGTGCTGTCGTTCTTGTAAACCGGCTTGCCAATCAGCGCCGAGGCCGGGCTATTGGCCGCCGGCGTCAGACGCAGGAAATTGCCCTTGGCGTCGGTATCGATCGCCGAGATGCTGCCCTTGGCGACCGAGGTGTCGGCATTGGGATATTCCGGCGCGCAGGCGCAGATCAGGTACTGGTGATTGAGGAAAGAGCCGCCGAAAGCGCCCATGAAGAAGTTGTCGGCCAGCGTATACTGCTTGGCCAGCTGCCACATCGCCATCTTGCTGCCGTCGTAGTAGCCCATGGTCAGGCCGCCGGCATCGGAATACGCGGCGAATTTGTCGTTGGCGCCGCCATTGATCTGCATCTGGTTATTGAAGAAGCGGTGCACCAGATCGCGCGTGATCACCGATTGCGACACCACCACGCCCGTGCCGTTCAGGCCCTTGGGATCGTCGATCTGGAACGGCTTGTTGGCGAAGTTAGCCGTCTGCTGCTGGGTCAAGCTCACGCTCTGGCCGCCAGCGGTCAGGCCACCCCATGTCGGCGGCAAGACGGGCAGGACCGAGCCGTCAAAATCCTTCTGCGGCTCCGCCTTGCCCTTGGACGTCGGATTGACGTTCGGAATGCCGTTGGCGCCAGGGAATAGGCCGTACAAGTTATCAAAGCCGCGGTTCTCGGCGTAGATCACCACCACGTTCTTGATATCGCTCAGGCCCAGACGTTTGTGCAGATTGCTCTTGATATCGCCGGCGGCGCCGGCTTCCTTCACCGCGCTGGCGATGGCGTCGATGTTCTGGTTGATCGCAGACTTCAGCGTGGCCTTGACGTCGGGATCGCTTTCCTTGTTGTGGTCGGCCATCACTTTTTCCGGATCGACGCCTAGGCGATCGGCCACGGCCTTGCGCGCGGTGGGCAGATCCATGCCGCCATCCATCAGGTCAGCGATTTCGGTGGTCAATGAGCTGACCACCACATTATTGGCGCCGGACGGGGCGCGGAAAATCAGCGGGTCGGTTACCGGGGTGGCCGTGCCGGTATCGGGGTCATAACGCGTCGCATCGGTTCCCACCTCCACCAGCACCGCGCCACTGCCTTTCAGCGAAAACGCGCCATTGTTGTCGGTGTAGGTAAACGGCTCATTGCTGTCGCAATGTCCGTTGCCATTCTGATCCAGACACACTTTGGCGTGGCGGAAATAGCTGCCGGTCACCACGCCGCTGGTGCTGGAGGGTGACGCGCTGGCGGTAGAGGAACCGCCGCCGCCGCAGGCGGTCAGTACGGCCGCGCCGATCAGGGTCAGCGCAAAGCCACAGGTCAAGCGTTGCATGGGATGATCATCCTTGCGGTTTGATGAAGTGTGCGGATTATCCTGATGGAATGTTTCATTATGCTTACAAACTGTTAACATTACACGCGCCCACTACATCCGGGAAACAAACTGCCCACTGTCACATTTCTGTCACTTTCACGCAGTACAGTCGCCGCCACACCTCATTCATCCGACATCATGCTGCGCACACTCATCCCGCTATCGATTCTGGCCGCCCTTTCCACTTCCACTCTTGCCGCTCCGCCAGCCAAACCAGCTTATGTCGGCGCCGCCTATGCGCCCGGCGCCCGGCCGGTCAGCGCCAAGGCCTTGGAAAGCTTGGGCCGCCAGCTATTTTTCGACCGCTCGCTATCGGCGTCCGGCGCCATGTCCTGCGCCACCTGCCATAGCCCAGCGCATGCCTATGGCCCGCCCAACGGATTGGCCGTGCAACTGGGCGGCGTCGATGGCAAGCAACCTGGCGCCCGCGCCGTGCCATCCCTGCGTTATCTGCAAACCGTGCCGGCCTTCAGCGAACACTTCCACGACGACGATGGCAATGACAGCGAGGATGCCGGCCCGACTGGCGGCTTCACCTGGGACGGCCGCGCCGACTCCACCCACAGCCAGGCCTCCCTGCCCTTGCTGGCCGCCAACGAAATGGCCAATGGCACGCCAGCCGCCGTAGTGAAAAAATTGCAGGCGTCGCATGCGGCGAACAGTTTCCGCCAGTTGTTCGGCAAGGACATCTTCAGCCATCCGGACGCGGCGTTCGCCAAGGCGGTGCTGGCGCTGGAGGTTTTCCAGCAGAACCCCAGGGAATTTGCCCCTTACAACAGCAAGTACGACGCCTATCTGCGCGGCCAAACCAAGCTCAGCGCCCAGGAAATGCATGGGCTGAAAGCCTTCAATGACCCGGCCAAGGGCAATTGCGCGTCCTGCCATCTGAGCGCGCGCAGCGAAAACGGCGCGTTTCCGCTGTTCAGCGATTTCGGCCACATCGCCGTCGGCGCGCCGCGCAACCCTGCCATCGCCGCCAACCGCAACAGCCATTACTACGACCTGGGCCTGTGCGGCCCCTATCGTACCGACCTCAAGAACCACCCCGAATACTGCGGCCTGTTCCGCACGCCCAGCCTGCGCAATGTCGCCACGCGCAAAACCTTCTTCCACAACGGCGTGTTCAGCGATCTGCGCCAGGTATTGCGCTTCTATGCCGAGCGCGACACGCATCCGGAAAAGTGGTACCCGAAAGGCAAGGATGGCAAAGTGGCGAAGTTTGATGATCTGCCGGCGCGCTACCATGGCAATGTCAACATGGAGCCGCCATTCGGCGGCAAACCCGGCGCCAAGTCGGCTTTCAACGAACAGGACATCAATGACATGCTCGCCTTCCTGAAAACGCTGAACGACGGCTACAAACCGCCCAAGCCGAAGAAGATCTGAGAGCGCTCGCCCCGATCAGGTGGGCAGCCAACAAAAAAGCCCACCGCTGCACGGTGGGCTTTTTTACTGGCGCAATCTCGCGCGGCTTACAGGCCGAACGGGTGACGCAGCACGATGGTTTCTTCGCGGTCCGGACCGGTGGACACGATGTCGACCGGCGCGCCGCAAACTTCTTCGATGCGCTTCAGGTAGGCCTGGGCGTTGGCCGGCAGATCTTCCCAACGCTTCACGCCGACGGTGGTGCCGGTCCAGCCCGGCAGGGTTTCGTATACCGGCTCGCACTTGGTCACGGCATCGGAGCCGAACGGCAGAATGTCGATCTGCTTGCCGTCCAGCATGTAGCCGGTGCACAGCTTGATCTCCTCCAGTCCGTCCATCACGTCCAGCTTCATCACGCACAGGCCGGACACGCCGTTGATCTGAATCGAGCGCTTCAGCGCGGCGGCGTCGAACCAGCCGCAGCGGCGCGGGCGGCCGGTAACGGAGCCGAACTCGTTGCCGCGCTTGGCCAGGAAGGCGCCGATTTCGTTTTCCTGCTCGGTCGGGAACGGACCGGAGCCGACGCGGGTGGCGTAGCCCTTGACGATGCCCAGCACGTAGTTGAGCATTTGCGGCGGCACGCCGGCGCCCGGCGCTGCCGCGCCGGCCACGCAGTTGGACGAAGTCACATACGGGTAGGTGCCGTGGTCGATGTCCAGCAGGGTGCCCTGTGCGCCTTCGAACAGGATGGGCGTGCCGGCCTTGTCCAGGTCGTACAGGGTGCGCGACACATCCGCCACCATCGGCTTGATGCGCTCAGCCATCTTCATGGTGTCGGCCAGGATCGCCTCGTAGCTTACCGGCTCTGCCTTGAACAGGTTGGTCAGCAGGAAATTGTAGTAGTCTACGTTTTCCTTCAACTTGGAGGCGAAGCGTTCCCGATTGAACAGGTCGATCACCTTCAGCGCGCGGCGGGCCACCTTGTCTTCATAGCAAGGGCCGATGCCGCGGCCGGTGGTGCCGATCTTGCCGGCGCCCAGCGAGGCTTCGCGCGCTTGGTCCAGCGCGATGTGGTACGGCAGGATCAGCGGGCAGCCTTCGGCGATCTTCAGACGCGCGGAGGCGTTGACGCCGGCGGCTTCCAGCTCGTCGATCTCCTTCAGCAGGGCTTCCGGCGACAGCACCACGCCGTTGCCGATGAAGCACTCCACATCGGGACGCAGGATGCCGGACGGCACCAGGCGTACCACGGTCTTCTTGCCGTTCACCCACAGGGTATGGCCGGCGTTGTGGCCGCCTTGGAAACGCACCACGGCGCGCGCGTGGTCGGTCAGCCAGTCAACGATTTTGCCCTTGCCTTCGTCACCCCACTGGGTGCCAATCACGACAACGTTCTTGGACATTGGAAAAAACCTCTTCGTCAGTCAGATTCAAATAAAAATCAATGAAACGGCGCCAGCTGCCAGCCCTGCTCGGCAGGCACCAGCTCGCGATCGCAATTCAACGCTTCCGCCGATTCGCCCAGATAATCGACCACCACCATCTCGCCCGCGGCGCGCAGACGCGCCACTTCCTCAGCGGCAGCCGGCAGATGGCGCGCCGAAACGCGGATGCCGCGGCTGGAATCGCGCTCCGGCAGGATGCGCAAAAGATCGCGCAAGTCCAGGCTGAAGCCGGTGGCAGGACGGGCGCGGCCAAAGCGCCGGCCCACATTGTCGTAGCGGCCGCCGCGCGCGATGGCGTCGGACCAGCCCGGCGCGTAAGCCGCGAACATCAGGCCGGTGTGATAGAAGTCGCCGCGCAGCTCGGCCAGATCGAAGCTCAGCTCCGCCCGGCCCTGCATCGCGCGGGCGATGGCGGACAGCTGCATCAACCCCAGCTCCACCTCCGGCAGCGAGGGCAGACGGGTGCGCGCCTTCTCCAGCACCGCGGCCGGGCCATACAACTCCGGCAACGCCAGGAAGGCGCTCTTGTAAGGCTCGGCCACGCCGGCCACCAGCGCGGCGATGCCCGCGGCGTCCTTGTTCTGCAACAGGCTGAACAGCTCGCGGCTCACCTCCGGCGCGAGGCCCGCCGCCGCGGCCAAGCCGCGGTAGATGGCGATATGGCCGACGTCCAGACGCAGTTTTTCCACGCCGGCTTTTTCCAGCGTGGACAGCATCAGATCGATGATCTCCAGATCGGCCTCGATGCCGGCGTATCCGTACAGCTCGGCTCCGACCTGCAGCGGCTCGCGCGAGCTGGTCAAGCCGGATGGACGGCTGTGCACCACGCTGCCGGCGTAGCACAGGCGAGTGACGCCGGTGCGGCCGCCCAACAGGTGGGCGTCGATGCGCGCCACCTGCGGCGTGATGTCCGCGCGCAGGCCCAGCTGCCGACCGGACAACTGGTCGTCCAGCTTGAAGGTTTTCAGATCCAGCGTGACGTCGCCTTCGCTGACCAGCGAATCGATGTACTCGATCAGCGGCGGCAGCACCAGCTCGTAGCCGGCCACGCGGAAGCCTTCCAGCATCGCGGCCTTGGCGGATTCAACCTGGCGCGCCGTGGCCGGCAGGATGTCCGCGATATATTCAGGTAACAGCCAATTACGCATTTCGTTTCAACAGAATAAAAGGCGGGAGGAGCCCCGCCTTGTCATCAGCAAACTGGCCAGGTCGCCCCGGCCAGTCTTCTTTATACTCAATTGTCGCTTACTTGCTCTTGCCTTGTCCCGCCTGCGGGTTCTTCAGGTACTTGAAGAAATCGCTGCTTGGATCCAGCACCAGCACGTCGCTCTTGTTCTTGAACGACTCCTTGTACGCATCCATGCTGCGCCAGAAGGCGTAGAACTCCGGATTCTTGCCATAGGCTTCGGCGTAGATCGCTCCAGCCTTGGCGTCGCCGGCGCCCTTCAGCTCCTGCGCCTTGCGATAGGCTTCGGCCAGGATCACGTCGCGCTGCTTGTCGGCTTCCGCCCGCACCCGCTCGGCATCGGCCGCGCCTTCGCTGCGCAGCTTGCTGGCCACGGTGCGACGCTCGGACTGCATGCGGTCGTAGACGGAACTGCTTATTTTATCCGGAAAGTCGACGCGTTTTAAGCGGACATCGAGAATTTCCACACCTATTTTACGCGCATCCGCGTCCGCGCGCTTGCGAACCGTCTCCATCACCTGATCGCGCTGGCCGGAAATGACGTCGGCAACGGTCTTTTGGCCGAACTCCGCGCGCAGGCCATCGTTGATGGTCTGCTTCAGACGCGCCACCGCGGCGGCTTCGGTGCCCACGCTCTTGTAGAACTGCGACACATCCACCACGCGCCATTTCACAAAGCTGTCCACCAGCACGTTTTTCTTCTCGCGGGTATTGAACAGCTCAGGCGTTTCCGCATCGATGGTCTGCACGCGGCGGTCGAAATAGCGCACGTTCTGCAGCAGCGGAATCTTGAACTGGATGCCCGGCTGGGAGATCACCTTGACCACCTCGCCGAACTGGAAGACCAGCGCGTACTGGCGCTGATCGACGGTGAACAGCGACAAGCTGGCGACAAACAGCGCGCCGGCGATCGCCACCAGGGTTGGGATCAGTCTTTGCGTCATCGCTCCGCTCCAAAAATATCGCGACCGCGCGAGGTATCGCGCCCGTTCTTGGCCGCCGGCGGATTAGCCGGCTGGGCCGGGGCCGCAGGGGCCGGGCTCGCGGAGGGTTGGGCGGGTGCCGGCGCGGCGGCGCCGGGGGCGGTCATCTGCACCAGCTTGTCCAGCGGCAGGTAGAGCAGGCTGTTGCCGCCCTTCTGATCCACCAGCACCTTGCTGCTGTTGTGCATGATCTGCTGCATCATGTCGAGGTACATGCGGTCGCGCATGACCTTGGGCGCCTTGTTGTATTCAGGCAACACTTGCTTGAATCGCTGGGCATCACCCTCGGCGCGCTCCACCACCTGCTGCTGGTAAGCCTCGGCTTCCTGCACCAGACGCGAGGCCATGCCCTTGGCCTTGGGCACCACCTCGTTGGCGTAGGCCATGCCCTCGTTCAGCAGCTTGTCCTTGTCTTGGCCCGCCTTCACCGCGTCGTCGAACGCCGCCAGCACCTGCTGCGGCGGCTGCACGTCGTTGATGTTGACCTTGGCGATGCGGATGCCGGCCTGATAGCGGTCGAGCACTTCCTGGATCAGCTTGCGGGCGTCGGCAGCAATTTGGGCACGCCCCTCGTTCAGCACGAAGTCTACCTTGTTGCGCCCCACCACTTCGCGGATGGCGGTTTCCGCAGCCTGCTTGACCAGATCCTTGCCGTCGCGCTCCCGCGAGGCGTTGTTGAATAGAAACGCGCGCGCATCTTTGATGTCGTACTGCACCGACAGCTGAACGTCGATGATGTTCTGGTCTTCGGTCAGCATCAGCGACTCTTCCGGCACGCGGTTCTGCGCGCTGCCGCGATAACCGACTTCGACGCTGCGCAGTTCGGTCAGGTTGACGATCTCTGCCTTTTCGAACGGATAAGGCGCATGCCATTGCAGGCCAGGCTCGGTCAGGCGGTTGAAACTGCCCAGCTGCAACACCACGCCGGCTTCGCGCGCGTCCACCACGTAGAAGCCGCTGGCCAGCCACAAGGCGGCCAATACGCCGATCACGGCGGCGGCGCCGCCTTTGAACGACGGCGGCGACATGCCGGAGCCGGGGCGTCCGCCCTGGCCCATCGGATTGTTCGGGCCGCCATTGCCGGACTTGCCGCCCAGCAGGCGGGACAGTTTGCGGTTCAGATCACGGAACACTTCATCGAGGTCCGGTGGCCCATTCTGGCCGTTGCGGCCACGGTTCGGGTCATTCTGCGACATGCTCGTATGGTTCTTTATGGTTGTTAGCGAAAGGTTGCACCCGTTCGGCAATCGCCTCGCGCAAGAGTTCCAGCCCCTCGCCCTTCAGCGCCGATACGCGTACCGAAACGATCTGGCCATCCTCCCCGCGCTCGATCTCCGGCGGCAGCGCTTTCAGATCGCATTTGTTCCATACGATCAGCTGCGGAATGCCATCGGCGTCGATTTCGGCCAGCACCTTGTTCACCTCCTCAATCTGCGCATCGCGCATCTCGTTGGCGCAGTCCACCACATGCAGCAGCAGATTGGCCTGGACCGTCTCCTCCAGCGTGGCGCGGAAAGCCGCCACCAGGGTATGCGGCAGATCGCGGATGAAGCCGACGGTGTCGGACAGCACGACGGAGTTTTGGTGGTTCAGGAACAGCTTGCGGCTGGTGGTGTCCAGCGTGGCGAACAGCTGGTCGGCGGCGTAGCTGTTGGCCTTGGTCAGCACATTGAACAAGGTGGATTTGCCGGCGTTGGTATAGCCCACGATGGACACCGAAGCGATGCCGGCGCGATTGCGCCCCTTGCGCTGGGTATTGCGCTGCTTCTGCACCTGGGCCAAACGCTCCTTCAGCGCCTTGACGCGGATGCCGAGCAGGCGGCGGTCGGTTTCCAGCTGGGTTTCGCCTGGGCCGCGCAGGCCGATGCCGCCCTTCTGCCGCTCCAAGTGGGTCCAGCCGCGCACCAGCCGCGTGGACAGATGCGACAGCTGGGCCAGCTCCACCTGCAGCTTGCCTTCATGGCTGCGGGCTCGCTGAGCGAAAATATCGAGGATCAGGCTGTTGCGGTCGATCACGCGGCACTGGATCACGCGCTCCAGGTTGCGCTCCTGGCCCGGCGACAGCGCGTGGTTGAAGATCACCACGTTGGCGCCGGTGGCCCGCACCATGGACGCGATCTCCTCCACCTTGCCCTTGCCGGCGAACAGGGCCGCGTCAGGGCGCTGACGCTTGCCCTGCACCATGCCGAGAATTTCGACATGGCTGCTGCGCACCAGCTCGGCGCACTCGGCGACACTTTCCTGGTAGTCGGCATCACCAAAATCCAGGCTGACCAGAACGGCCTGGTCGCCTAAGTCGGGACGATCAAACATGCTGTAGCAATCTAGTGCGGCGATAAAAGACAAAGGCCGAAAGGCCGCATGCATGATGCGGCCAATCGGCCCGGGCGGCGAGGCCGGCTGCCTTAGGCGTCCTGCGCCTGTTCCTGCTTCTGCGCCGGGTGTTCGTGCGGGATGGTAACCGCGCGAGCCGGGACCACGGTGGAGATGGCGTGCTTGTAAACCATCTGGGTGACCGTATTCTTCAGCAGAACCACGTACTGGTCGAAGGATTCAACCTGACCCTGCAGCTTGATGCCGTTGACCAGATAGATGGAGACCGGCACGTGTTCCTTACGCAGGATGTTCAGGAACGGGTCTTGTAACATTTGCCCTTTAGAGCTCATTCGTTTTTCTCCGAATCGTTGATTGTTGTATTAACTGTACAGCGAACAGCGCGGCGGCCTGCTTATTTTTAGCAGAAAACATTCCGGCGTACTATTTTTTGCTGTTTTTGCCGTAGCGAACTTCTTTTTCCCTGCCCCGCATCTTGGACATCGGCTTAGGCTTGGCCCGGGATTTCTCCTTGCCGTCGTCGTTGTCGAACGGGTTTTCCGACGATTTATACTGCACTCTCAGCGGGGTGCCCTGCAGTTTGAACACTTTACGGAAAGTATGTTCCAAATAGCGGGTGTAGCTGTTGGGTATATTGTCGAGCGCGTTGCCGTGCACGACGATGATAGGCGGATTCTGCCCGCCCTGGTGCGCATAGCGCATCTTGGGGCGGATCAGGCCGCTGCGCGGCGGTTGCTGGCGCTCCAGCGCCACCTGCAGCACCCGCGTCAGCTTCGGCGTCGCCAGCTTCACCATCGCGGCGCGGTAAGCCTCGTCGATCGATTTGAACAAGTCTGCCACACCTCGGCCCTCGATGGCCGAGATGTAATGAAACTTTGCGAAATCCAGGAAGTTGAGCTTGCGCGCGATCTCGCGGCGCACGGTGTCTTTCTGCTCGCTGTCCAGGTTGTCCCACTTGTTGACCGCCACCACCAGGGCGCGTCCCGCTTCCAGCGCGAAACCGGCAATGGTGGCGTCCTGCTCGGAGATGTCCAGCTGGGCATCCAGCACCAGCACCGCGACGTTGGCGTCTTCAATCGCCTTCATGGTCTTGATGACGGAGAATTTCTCCAGCATCTCGTTGACCTTGGCGCGGCGACGCACGCCGGCGGTGTCGATGATGGTATAGGTATGGCCTTCGCGCTCAAAATCAATATAGATGCTGTCGCGGGTGGTGCCGGCCTGGTCGAAGGCGATGACGCGCTCCTCGCCCAGAATGGCGTTCACCAGGGTGGACTTGCCGACATTCGGCCGGCCGATCACGGCGAACTTCGGATGGCGGCTGTCTTCTTCCTCCACTTCATCGGGGAAGCCCTCCAGCACCAGTTCCATCAGCTCGCGCACGCCGTCGCCGTGGGCGGCGGAAATCACCAGCGGTTCCCCCAGCGCCAGTTCATGGAACTCGGCGCCGGCGATGGCATGCTTCATGCCTTCCGCCTTGTTGACGGCCAGGAACACCGGACGGTCCAGCTGGCGCAGGCGGTTGGCGATGATCTTGTCTTGCGGCGTCAGGCCGGAACGGCCGTCCACCAGGAACACCACGGCATCGGCTTCGTCAACGGCCTGCAAGGTCTGCTTGGCCATTTCGAACAGGATGCCTTCGTCCACCACCGGCTCGAAACCGCCGGTGTCCACCACCAGATACGGCTTCTCGCCGACCCGGCCTTGGCCGTAATGACGGTCACGCGTCAGGCCCGGCTGGTCGGCGACCAGGGCGTCACGGCTGCGGGTCAGCCGGTTGAAGAGGGTCGACTTGCCCACATTGGGGCGGCCGACCAGCGCTACGGTAGGTTTCATGTAAAACTGCTTTTATCCCAAATTCAGCATCGCCAAGCGGCCATCCTGTCCCTGTACCAGGGCGGAGGAGCCGAGCGACACCGGTTGATTGACCGGACCGGAGGTGCCGATCTTGCTGCGGCCGACAATGCCGCCGCTCTCGTTGGATAGCAGATGCGCATAGCCTTCGCCATCCACCACCAGCACGAAGCGGCCCAGCATGACCGGGCCGGAGACATCGCGGTACTTCAGATCGTCGTTTTTCCAGACGTTGCGGCCGCTCTGGCGATCATAGGCCCAGACCGAACCGTTTTCCGCCGTCACGTAGACATTGCGGGCATCCACCGCCAGGCCGCGGCTGGACGAGATCTCGCGCGCCCACTGCAAGCTGCCGCTGCGCGCCTCAAAGCAGGCGACGCGCCCTTGATAGGCCACGGCGCACACCTGGCCGCCATCGAATACCGGGCGGCTGGTCACGTCGGTGACGCGCTCCAGCTCGGTGGCGCCGCGCGGCGTGGCCACGGCGCCCTGCCACAGCGAATTGCCGGTTTGTGGATTGATGATGTCGAGCTGGCCGCCGGCCTGCCCCACCATCACCGCCTCGCGGCCCACCGCGCGCATCGAGCCGTCGTTGCGCACCGTCAGCTGCGGCAATACGTTGCCGACCGACCACTGCTGCTTGCCGTCGGCCAGGTTGAACCCCGTCAGACGGGCATCGTTGGTGCGCACGATGACCTTGTCGCCGGCGATCTGCGGCGCTTCCAGCATCAGGCTGGTCAGGGACTGCTCCCACAGCGTCTTGCCGCTGGCGCGGTCCACCGCCAGCAGTTTGGCATCCTGGGTGCCCACCAGCACGGTATCGCCGCTTACGGCGACGCCGGCGCTGAGGCCGCGCTTCAGCGACACATCGCTCTGGATACGGCCGGACAGGGCATCGATGCTGCGGATGCGCCCTGTCGCGTCGGCGCTCACCACATTGCCGTTGGCGTACACCGGCAGAAAGCTGCCGGCCGGCGCCGCCTGCTGCAGCGTCCACTTGACCTCCAGCGTCTGCAGCGGCTTGATGGCGGCCAGCGGGGTCGGCTGAAATTGCGAGGAACCTTCAAACCAGCTGGCGCAGCCAGCCAGCGACAAGGAAGAGATGACAGCGGTAAGCAACAGTTGGCGGCGCATGCGGTCAGCCTCCCAGCGCGTCGAGTTTCATCCGAACCAGCTCGCGGTTCGGGTTTTCTTCCACCAGCTTGGCCAACGCGGCCTTGTAGGCGTCGCGCGCGCCGGCGGTATCGCCCTTGGCGGAGAACACATCGCCCTTCAACTCGAGATACTCAGCGTCGAAAGCCGCCGGGTGCGGCTGGTTGAGCTCAGAAATCGCGGCATCGTATTTCTTCTGCTGCAGATGCAGCGATGCCAGGCGCAGGCGGGCGATGGCCTGCACCGCTTCATCCTTGCCGTTCTGCACTACCCACTGCAGCTGGCTGGCGGCCAGATCCAGGTCGTTCTTGTCGAACGCCGCCTTGGCCAGCACCAGCGCGCTGCGGCTGGCGTAAACCGTGCTGGCGAACTCGCCTTGCAGTTGCTGGGCCGCCGCTTTCAGTTTGGCGACGTCCTTGGCGGCAATGGCGGCGTCCACCGCCTCATAGGCGACCGCCGCTTTTTCCGCTTGCTGGCGCTGATACATGCCATAGGCCTTGTAACCCAGGTAGCCGAGGCTGACCGCCAGCACTGCGCCGCCGATCAGTTTGCCCCACTGCTGCCAGAAGGCCTTCATCGAATCGATCTGTTCCTGTTCCTGCAAGTCGAACGCCATTGCGTTCCCCCTTATTCAATCAAGCTTTCAGAGTGGCCAGCGTCGCGGCGACATCCGCGGCTGCCACGGTCTTTTGTTCGATTTCCGCGCGCAAGGCCTTGATCACGGCCTGGCCGGCGGCGATCTCGTTCTCGCCGACGATGACGGCGAACGCTGCGCCGCTGGCATCGGCCTTCTTCATTTGCGACTTGAAGCTGCCCTCGCCCAGGTGCTGCACCACGGAGAAACCGGCGGCGCGCAGTTGCTGCGCCAGCTTCATCGAGTACAGGCCCGCCCCCTCGCCCTGGTTGACTAGGTAGACATCGACGCCGCGCTGCGACGGCAGCAGGCCCTTGTCTTGCAGCAACAGCAGCACGCGCTCCATGCCCATGCCGAAGCCGATGCCCGGCGCCGGCTTGCCGCCCAGCTGCTCGATCAGGCCGTCGTAACGGCCGCCGGCGCAGACGGTGCCCTGGGCGCCCAGCTCGGTGGTCACCCACTCGAACACGGACTGGTTATAGTAGTCCAAACCACGCACCAGCCGCGGGTTTTCCACATACTCCACGCCCAGCGCGGCGATCATCGCCTTCCAACCCTCGTAATGGGCACGCGACGCCTCGCCCAGATAGTCGGACAGTTTGGGCGCGGCGTTGGCCATTTCCTGCAGCGCCGGATTCTTGGTGTCCAGCACGCGCAGCGGATTGGTGTACAGGCGGCGCTTGCCATCCTCGTCCAGGATGTCGACGTGGCGCTCCAGGTACTGGATCAGCGCGTCGCGGTGGGCGGCGCGCTCTTCCTTGTTGCCCAGCGAGTTGATTTCCAGACGCACATACTGGCTGATGCCGAGACGGCGCCACAGGTCGGCCGTCATCGCGATGATTTCGGCGTCCACGTCCGGGCCGGCAAAGCCCAGCGCTTCCACGCCCATCTGGTGGAACTGGCGGTAGCGGCCCTTTTGCGGACGCTCGTGGCGATACATCGGCCCCATGTACCACACCTTCTGGGTGGCGTTGTAGAGCAGATTGTGCTCGACCACCGCGCGCAGCGTGCCTGCGGTGCCCTCGGGGCGCAGCGTCAGGCTGTCCCCGTTCAGGCTGTCAATGAAGGTGTACATTTCCTTTTCGACGATGTCGGTGACTTCGCCGATGGAACGGACAAACAACGCGGTATTTTCCAGGATAGGGGTGCGGATGTTGTGGTAGCCGTAGTCGGCCAGCAGCTTGCGCAGCACCCCTTCAAAATATTCCCACTGGTAGGATTCGGTCGGCAGCACATCGTTCATGCCTTTGACCGCTTGGTATTTCTGAGCCATTGCTATCTTCTTGTATCAGCTGAATTCTGGTTCCGTCAGGCTTTCACCGGCTGGATCGGAATGGTGCGGCTGGCGTTTTCGCGGCGCTTGGCGCCGCCTTCGCCATAGCGGGTTTTGACATAGTTGTCGACGATGGCGGTGAACTCGGCCGCGATGTTGTCGCCCTTCAGCGTCACATCCTTGTGGCCGTCCACATAGACCGGGGCCACCGGCACTTCGCCGGTGCCGGGCAGGGAGATGCCGATGTCGGCCAGCTTGGACTCGCCCGGACCATTGACCACGCAGCCCATCACCGCCACCTTCATGTCCTCGACGCCAGGGTATTGCAGACGCCATACCGGCATCTGCTCGCGCAGGTAGTTCTGGATATCGTCCGCCAGCTCCTGGAAGAAGGTGCTGGTGGTGCGGCCGCAGCCCGGACAGGCGGTGACCAGCGGCGTAAAGCTGCGCAGCCCCATGGTTTGCAGCAACTCCTGCGCCACCACCACTTCCTTGGTGCGGGCCTCGCCCGGTTGCGGCGTCAGCGAGATGCGGATGGTGTCGCCTATGCCTTCCTGCAACAGCACGGCCAGCGCGGCGCTGGAAGCGACGATGCCCTTGCTGCCCATGCCGGCTTCGGTCAGGCCCAGGTGCAGCGGGTAGTCGCAACGGCTGCCCAGCTCGCGGTAGACGCTGATCAGGTCCTGCACATTGCTGACCTTGCAGGACAGGATGATATTGTCCGGCGACAGGCCGATTTCCATGGCTTTATCGGCCGACTCCAGCGCCGAAACAATCAGCGCTTCCTGCATCAGTTTGGGCAGCGGCAAGGGGGCTGCGGAGCGGTTATTGGCATCCATCATGCGCGCCAGCAAGGCTTGATCCAGGCTGCCCCAGTTGACGCCGATGCGCACGGCCTTGTCGTACTCCATCGCGGTGCGGATCATGAAGGCGAACTTGTCGTCGCCCTTGGCGCCTTTGCCGACGTTGCCGGGATTGATCCGGTATTTGGCCAGCGCCTGGGCGCAATCCGGGTATTCCTTCAGCAGACGGTCGCCGTTGAAGTGGAAGTCGCCGACCAGCGGCACATTGCAACCCTGATCATCCAGCCGCTGGCGGATTTCCGCCACGCGCGCCGCCGCTTCCGGCGAGTTGACGGTGATGCGCACCACTTCGGAACCAGCCTGCGCCAGCTGATACACCTGTTCCGCCGTCGCGGCGGCGTCGGCGGTATCGGTATTCGTCATCGACTGCACCACCACTGGCGCGGCGGAGCCTACCAAAACATGCCCCACCCGCACTAGGCGAGTGGGGCGGCGCGCGATATTCACGCTATCCATTCGCTACCCTGCATCACTTGAGTTGAATCTTGGCGGTTGTGCCGCGGATCTTGTCGCTGAAGTCCACCGGCTTGCCGTTGTAGCTCAGCTCCACCTGGCTGGCGTTGCCCACCACCACTTTGAACGGCGCGGTGCCGGAAACCTCGGTGGCATCGCCAGGCTGCATGACTTTGTAAATCAGTTTGCGGCCGGTGGCGTCCTGCACCGATATCCAGGCCGCGTCCTTAACGTTGACGCTGACCTTGTCGTTGCCTGGCGCCGCTGCCGGCGCGCTGGCCAGCGGCTTGGCCGCAGCAGCCTTGACCGGGGCGCTCGCCACCGGCTTGGCGGCAATCACCTTGGCTGGCGCGCTGGCAACAGGCTTGGCAGCAGCCAGCTGGGCCGGGCTGCTGGCTGCCGGCTTGGCGGCCGCCACCGCAGCGGAGGCGGGAGAGTTCGTCGGCGTCGCTGCCGCCGGAGAGGATGCCGCCACGGCAGACGCATCATGCTGCTGGGTCAGCATCGGGGCCAGTTGGTCGTCCGCATGCTGTTCCGCCTTGGCGCCGCCATCGTCGCGATTGGCGTACCAGAAGCCGCCGCCCGCGATGCCTGCGACAATCACCGCCAGCGCCAGCCATTTGCCAATGGACGAGCCTTCGCGGCTTTCCGCCGGCGCCTCCTCCGGCTCGTGCGGCAAGTCGCGCGCGGCGGTGCCTTTTACCAGATTGGCCACATCATTGACGGCCGAGGGGAAATGCTGCTCCAGGGCCTGCATCAGCGGCTCCGGATCCACGCCCAGAAAGCGCGCGTAATTGCGGACGAAGCCACGGACAAAGGTGGCTCCGGGCAAAGCGTCGAAATCGTCGCGCTCGATCGCTTCCAACTGCCGCATCGACAGCTTCAGCCGATCAGCCACTTCCCCCAAGCCCAGTCCGGCCGCCTCGCGCGCCGCTTTCAAACTGGGGCCGATGCCTTTGGGCATCGGAGCGTCTAGATGTTCGTTTGTTCTTTCCATCCTCAGCTTCCACTCAACAGCAGTTGTGTTTCTCTAGAGTCCGGATACCGGTTCTTCAGCTCGCCGGCGCATTCGCTTTCCAACGTGCCGTCGCCGGTCTTGCGGGCGATTCTGGCTCCCAGCCACAGGTCGGCGGCGCCCAAACCCTCGGGACTGGCGCTGCGCAGCCTGCCGAAATAGAAAGCGGCTAGTTTTGCATTACCCTGGCCAAGATGCATCTCCGCCAGTTCGCGCAGCGCCGGCGGATAATTGGGCGCCGCGCGCAAAGCGTCCAGCAGATACTCATTGGCCTTGTCCGCCTGCCCAAGCTTGAGGTTGCAACGCCCCAGGTTCAGATAGGCGGATTGGGGAGAATCATACAGCGGATTGGCCAGCGCCTTCAGAAACAGCGGCAGCGAATCCTGCACCCGGCCGTTTTCGCACAAAAACAGGCCGTAATTGTTGTTGGCGGCCGAATTCGCCGGATCCAACTGCAAGGCGCGGCGGAAATCCTGTTCCGCCTGGTCGTTCTGCTGCAGCAAGCCCAGCACATAGGCCCGGGCGACATACGCGGCCACATAGGACGCATCCGCCTGCACCGCCTGATTGGCGTTGTCCAGCGCCGCCTTCAGATTGCCTATCCTGGCGTACTCCACGGCAAGCTGGCTGCGTATCTGCGCCAGCTCGCTGGAATTAGCCGCCATGGCGGAGGTGGCGACGCCAAATGCCAACAGCCATCCAGCCAACCATCCCCGCCATTTATTCATAGTTTCTTATCCTCGCTTATTTGCATCCATTTGGCCTGGCGCCTGGTTTTATCTTGCACTTGGCCGGCCAATTGACCACAGGCTGCATCGATGTCGTCGCCGCGCGTCTTGCGCACGGTCACCACATAGCCTTGTTCTTGCAGAAGTTCACGGAAAATGCGGATCGCGTTGTTGCTGGAACGATCATAACCCGAGTTGGGGAAAGGATTGAATGGGATCAGGTTGAATTTGCACGGCACGTCCCTCACCAACTCCATCAACTGGCGAGCATGTTCCGGTCTATCGTTGACCCCGTCAAGCATCACATATTCAAAGGTGATGAAATCGCGCGGCGCTTTTTCCAGATAGCGGCTGCAGGCGGCCATCAGCTCCGACAGCGGATATTTCTTGTTGATCGGCACGATCACGTCGCGGATCGCGTCGTTTGGCGCATGCAGCGACACCGCCAGCGCCACCGGGCACTCCTCGCGCAAACGGTCCATCTGCGGCACCAGGCCGGAGGTGGACAACGTGACGCGGCGGCGGCTCAAACCATAGCCATGATCGTCCAGCATGATCTGCATCGCGCTGACCACGTTGTCGAAATTGGCCAGCGGCTCGCCCATGCCCATCATCACCACATTGGACACCACGCGCTCGTTCTTCGGCGTCACGCCCATGGCCTTGTTGGCCCACCACAGCTGACCGATGATCTCGGCAGTGCCCAGGTTGCGGTTGAATCCCTGGCGGCCGGTGGAGCAGAACGTGCACTCCAGCGCGCACCCCACCTGGGATGACACGCACAAAGTGCCGCGGTCGTCTTCCGGAATGAACACGGTTTCCACACCGTTGCCGGTGCCGACGTCGAGCAGCCACTTGCGGGTGCCATCACTGGACTCCTGCCCGGTCATCAGCGACGGCACGCGCACCTCGGCGCGCTCGTGCAGCTTGGCGCGCAGGCTCTTGGCGAGATCGGTCATCGCGTCGAAATCGTCTTCGGCCATCTGGTGCATCCAGCGCATCACTTGCTTGGCGCGGAACGGCTTCTCGCCCATTTCGGCAAAGTGCTGGGTCAACTGGTCCAGATTGAAGTCGAGCAGGTTGGTTTTCATGCAATCCTCGAGAGGGGAAAGAGGCCGCCGCTTGCGCGGCAGCCTCCGGTCAATCAACTACAGTTCGAGATTAGCGCGAGCAGATCTCGGAAGCGGCGAAGAAGTAGGCCACTTCGATGGCAGCGTTTTCCACGCTGTCGGAACCATGCACGGCGTTGGCGTCGATCGAGTCGGCGAAATCGGCGCGGATGGTGCCGGCTTCAGCCTTCTTCGGATCGGTGGCGCCCATCAGCTCGCGGTTCTTCAGCACGGCGTTCTCGCCTTCCAGCGCCTGGATCATCACCGGGCCGGAAACCATGAAGTCAACCAGGTCCTTGAAGAAAGGACGCTCTTTGTGCACGGCGTAGAAGCCTTCGGCTTCGGCGCGGGACAGTTGCTTCATCTTGGCGGCCACAACCTTCAGGCCGGCGGATTCGAAGCGGTCGTAGATTTTACCGATTACGTTTTTCGCAACGGCATCCGGCTTAACGATGGACAAGGTACGTTCGATTGCCATATAAATTCTCCCTAACGACAAGACAAGTGGCTAAACTTGAGTATTATTACGCCACTCGGGTTACCCAATTCTGACGAACCCGCTATTTTAGCAGCGTTTTCAAACACGTGCTGCACATTCCATACAGGCACCATGCGAGAACAAAATCAGCAGCAAGCGCCGCAAATCGGCCCGGACGAATCCGACCTCAACAGCAAGCTGAAAAAACGGCTATGGATCGCCGGCGGACTGGTGGCCGTCGCCGTCGCCGCCATACCACTGATGGACGCGCTGACCAAACCCAAAGTGGAAATGAGCACCGACGCCCCCGCGCCCAGCTCCGGCAAGATCATCAAACCGGCATCCAGCCCGGAAGCCGGCGTCATCACGCCGCCCAAAATCGCCAGCGCGCCGACCGCGCAAAGCAGCGCCCCAGCAGCGGAAGCCGGCGGCGGAGCGCCTGTTGCGCCTGCCGTCAACACCCCGACCACGCCAGACCTGAGCAAAACGCCCTCCGTCGCCAACCAGCAAGCGGCTAGCAGACACCCGGCCGGCACCCACGCAACAGCGCCAAGCCAGACGCAACCCGCCGGCAAAGGCACAAGCCAGGAACGGGAGCCGCCCCCAAGCAAATCGGCCAGCGCCCGCCAACCAGGCACGCCTGCGCGCAGCGAAGGAGCCGCAGCGCCCAGCATGGACAGCGTCGCCGCGGCAAAAGTTGCGCCGCCCGCCGCAACAACCCTGCCAAGCCCGCCCGCCAAAGCCGAACCGATTGGCAGCTCAGTAGGCTACCAAGTGCAGCTAGGCCTATTCGCCAGCATGGGCAACGCTCAAAAACTGGTGAAAGAACTGCAGAAACACGGCATCGCGGCGCACACCGTCACCCGCGTCCAGGTCGGCCCGTTTAAAAACCGGGCCGAGGCCGACGAAGCCATGAAGAAATTGCGCGAACTAGGCTACGCGCCGCTGCTCGCCCCCAGCGGGCAACAATAAACAAAGCCCGCTTGCGCGGGCTTTTTCACATCCAGAGAACAAACGCAAAAAAGCCCCGGATTGACTCCAGGGCTTTTTCTGAATTCTGGCAGGCAGTACAGGGCTCGAACCTGTGACCCTCGGAATCAAAATCCGATGCTCTACCAACTGAGCTAACTGCCAACACTATCCCGAACCGCACAGCGCCTCGAGAGAAAAGAACTATACCTTAACTGATTAACCCTTGCAAGCGCTTTATATTATCTTTTGCGCGAGGCAATTAATAAACCACTCACCCGCAGCAACCAGCAAATATACAGACACTAGCGAAAGAAAAGACCCGACAGATAAATTAAACTGACGAGCCTGATTCTTTATGGTGCCGGTAATAGGAGTCGAACCTACGACCTTCGCATTACGAATGCGCTGCTCTACCAACTGAGCTATACCGGCAATCCAATCTGTTAAAAAAGCCCTGATTCTCTGAATTTGAAAATCAAGGCTTTTTTGAATTCTGGTCGGAGTGAGAGGATTCGAACCTCCGGCCTCTACGTCCCGAACGTAGCGCTCTACCAGGCTAAGCTACACTCCGATTTACTGCTTTCTCAGCTAGCGCCGAGGGAAGCTACTTTACCTCGTTTACTGTTTTCTGACAAGCGATTTTTGTTTAACTGGTCGGAGTGAGAGGATTCGAACCTCCGGCCTCTACGTCCCGAACGTAGCGCTCTACCAGGCTAAGCTACACTCCGACGACCGCTTACAAACTGCTTGTCCGAAAAACTGCTGCTGCATCGCTTGCTGCGGTACAATCAGCGGCTTCAGAGGACGCGCATTATGGAACAAATATGTGGTTTAGGCAACTATCTTTTTATCGTTTGAGCGGCGAAAGCCTGGTGGACGCCGATAAGCTGTTGCAGGCATTGGAAAAACGTCCGTTTCAACCCTGCATGGGCCTGGATTGGTTCAGCGAAGGCTGGGTTCCGCCCGCCGGACACCTGGAAGCGCCGGTCTACGCCGCACGCGGCAGCCTGATGGTTTCCATGCGGCGCGAAGACAAGGTGTTGCCGGCTTCGGTGATCCGCGACTTCGTCGAAATGAAGGTGCAGGAGATCGAAGACAAGGAGTTGCGCAAGGTCGGCCGCAAGGAAAAGCTGGCCTTGAAGGAACAAGTGACGGACGACCTGCTCCCGCGCGCCTTCGTGCGCAGCAGCCGCACCAGCGCCTATCTGGATATCGCCCGCGGCTGGCTGATGGTGGACTCCGGCTCCTCCAGCAAGGCCGAGGCGCTGATCTCCAAACTCCGCGAGGCGCTGCCGCCCTTCCCGGCCGCGTTGCCGCGCACCAAGATCGCGCCGCATACCGCCATGACCGACTGGTTGGCCGCAGGCGAAGCGCCGGGCGGCTTCGAGCTGGATGCCGACTGCGAGCTGAAAGACGGCAGCGAAAACGGCGCGGTGGTGCGCTGCAGCCGCATCGACCTGACCAGCGACGAGATCCGCCAGCACATCGCCACCGGCAAACAGGCCACCAAGCTGGGCCTGATCTGGAATGAAAAGATCCGCTTCCAGCTGACCGACACGCTGCAGCTGAAGCGCATCCAGTTCCTGGACGTGCTGCAGGACGAAGCCAGCCAGGCCGGGGACGACCGCGAAAGCCTGTTCGAAGCCACCTTCATCCTGATGAGCGAAGAGCTGGGCGAACTGGTGGAAGCGCTGGTGGACGCGCTGGGCGGACTGGAAGACAGCCAGGCGCAGCCGCTCGCCTCTGCGCCCCAGGCCAGCTCGCCGGCGCCAAGCAAGAACGATGCCGTGGATGTGCCCTGGGATTAAGCACGCGCTCACGCGACACTCGCCCGGCCTGGCCGGGTTTTTTTACGCCCGAACGGCGCGCTGGCCGCTGGGCCATAGCCAAACCCTAACTATTCGCTACAAACAATTAATTTAACAAGACTATGAGGATTGCGGATACTGCAAGCATCCAGTATCCGGGAGAGAACGATGACACAAGACTGGCGCAAGATTCTGCAAGAGATGTGGGCCAGCTTTGCCTGGCTGCAATGATGGCGCAAGACCTTGAAGCGCTCATCTTGGCAAGACTATTGAATGGCAAGAAACAATCCAGTGAGCAAACCGGGATTTTTTTACCCGCTGCTGCGGCGTAAGCTGTCGCCATACCTTATTGCAGGCAGCACATCATGCATACCCGACAACCCGCGCTGTTCATCTCGCACGGCGCGCCGACGCTTCCCATTGAAGACAGCCCCACCCGCCGCTTTCTGGAAACGCTGGGACGCGGCTGGCCGCGCCCGCGCGCCATCGTCATCGTTTCCGCCCACTGGGAAACGCACGCGCTGACCGTCAATCTGCAAGCGCGCCCGGACATGCTGTACGACTTCGGCGGCTTTCCTGCGGTGTTGCGCACGCTGCGCTACCCAGCGGCTACCGACCTTGAACTGGCCGAGCGCATTGTCGGCCTGCTCTCCGCATCCGGCTTGCCAGTTGCCACCACCCAGCAACGTCCGCTGGACCATGGCGTCTGGACGCCGCTGATGCTGATGTTCCCGCAGGCGGACATTCCCCTGGTGATGATCTCGCTGCATCATCAGGCCGGCTCGGCCGAACACTACGCGCTGGGCCGGGCGCTACGTCCCCTGCGCGATGAGAACGTGCTGGTGCTGGGCAGCGGCAGCTACACCCATAATCTGTGGGAATTGCAGCCGGAAGGCAGCGCGCCGGCGTCGTGGGCGACAGACTTCGCCGGCTGGATGGATCAAGCGCTGACGGAAAACCGGCGCGACGATGTCGTGAACTGGCGCCGGCGAGCCCCCCATGCGCGGGAGAACCACCCCAGCGACGAACACTTCCAGCCGCTCTTGGTGGCGCTTGGCGCCGCCAGCGACGATGCCGCGCCCAGCAAGCTGCATGACGACTGGCGGGCGGGGTCGCTGTCCATGGCGTGCTGGCGTTTTGACTAGAGCGTCCGCAGCTTGCCGCGGAAATCGTCCAAGCGGCGATAGCCCTTGCTCCGCATCAGCTCCGCCAGCTCGGCGGCGATGCGGGCGAAGGCCGCCGGTCCCTCGTGATAGAGGCAGGTGCCCACCTGCACCGCGCGCGCGCCGGCCAGGATATGCATGAAGGCCTCGCGGCCGCTCTTCACGCCGCCGCAACCTACTATGTCTTTGCCCGGCAACAGGCGGTAGAACTCACGCACATTGGCCAGCGCCGTCGGCAGCACATAATCGCCGCCCAGGCCGCCCAGGCCGTCTTTGGGCTTGATCGTCACGGCTTCGCTGTCCACATCCACCACCAGGCCGTTGCCTATGGAATTGATGCAGGTGACGTAGGCCAGCCGCGGATGGCGATTGAGAATCTCCGCCATCGCGGCGAAGTGCGCCGGATCGAAGTAAGGCGGCAGCTTGACGCCATAGCGGCCGGGCCAGGCCTGGTCAAAGGCGTTCAGCGCCTCCGTCGTCGCCACGAAGTCGTAACCGAGTTGCGGCTTGCCCGGCACATTGGGGCAGGACAGATTGATCTCCGGAATCGCCGGCAGGCCGGCCGCGGCCAGCGTGCGCAGCATGGTCAGATTGTCATCCAGCGTCATGCCGGACAGGGAAAGAAACAAGGGTTTGCCGCAGCCGTAATCGTAGCGGCGCGCATAGTCCAGGTAATAGGCGAATCCGCGATTCGGCAGCCCCATGGAATTGATGCTGCCCAAAGCCGTGCGGCAGTAGCGCGGCTCGGGATTGCCCTCGCGCGCGTGCAAGGTGGCGCTCTTGCTGATCACCGCCGCGGCGGCGGAGGCGCGCACCGTTTCCAGCTCGTCTTCCTCGCGGCACCACACGCCGGAAGCGTTGTACAGGCAGCCAGGCATGGTCTGGCCGAGCCAGGTGACGGACAGGTCGATGGAGGAATGGTCAGGCATGGCGGGCTCCGGTTTGGATTGAAACCGTCGCAGTATCAAGGAAATAGCTTCGCGCCGCGCTGAGCGGTGTCAAGGTTGCGGCGGATGGCATCCTTGCCTCTGGCGCCGCTCCCGCCCTGGCAAAACCACCCCTCCAAAAACAATGCCCGGCTCATGGCCGGGCATGGGGCGCGCATCCGCACAAGCAAACGGCTTACATCTGCGCCTGCTGGTAGTTTTCCACGCCCATCAGCTCGATCAGCTTCAATTGCTGCTCCAGCCAGTGCGCGTGATCGTTTTCGGTTTCTTCCAGCAGCACCATCAGCGCGTCGCGGGTCACGTAGTCGCGCACGCTCTCACAGTGGGCGATCACTTGCTTCAGCAGCGCGCCCACGCGGTATTCCACCTCCAGGTCCGCCTGCAGCATGGCCGGCACGTCCTCGCCCACTTTGATAGGCACCCGGCGCGCCACATTGGGCTTGCCCTGCAGGAACAGGGTGCGGGCGATCAGCGTGCGCGCGTGTTCCAGCTCGTCCTCGCGCTCGTGGTCGATGCGCTCGAACAGCTTGTTCAGCCCCATGTCCTTGTACATCTCGGCATGGATGAAATACTGGTCGGCGGCGGACAGCTCTTCGGCCAGCAAATCGTTGAGCAGCGCTATGGTCTTGGGATCGCCCTTCATGTTCTTGTCCTGTCTTTCCGGCTGATGCAAACCATCATTTTAGGCGCTCAGCGCAGCAGATGCACGCTCTGATAGAAAGCAAAGGACAGCGTCCAGGCCAGCAACACCGACCAGGCGACCGACATCGCGGCGAAGCGCCAGCTCTTGGACTCGCGGTGCATCGCCGCCACCGTGGACAGGCAGGGCACATACACCAGCGTGAAAATCAGGAAGCTCATCGCCGACACCCAATCCAGATGCTGCACCAGCACCCCGCCCAAGCCGGCCTCGGACACGCCGTAAATCACCGCCAGACTGCCCAGCAGAATCTCCTTGGCGATGAAGCCGAACAGCAGCGCCACCGCCAGCTCCGCGCGGATGCCTATCGGGTCCAGCACCGGCGACATGGCCTCGCCCAGCGCGTAGGCCAGGGTCTTGTCGTGGCCGGCCGGGATGTGCGTCAGCAACCAGACCATCACCACGCCGGCCAAGATGAAAGTGGACGCCAGCCGCAAAAACGCGCTCACCTCGCTCACCGCCCGCGTCAGCATGTGGCGCGCGCCCGGCAGGCGATACGGCGGCACTTCCAGCAGGAAGGCCTCGTCGCCGCGGTAGCGGCGCTTGAATACCCAGGCGGTGACGATGGCGGCGACAAAGGTCATCAGGTACAGGCCGGACACCACCCACGGCGCCTGCGTCTTGCTGAACAAAATGCCGGCGAAGAACACCACCACCTGCAGCCGCGCCGAACACAGCGAAAACGGGATCACCAGCATGGTCAGCAGCCGCTGCTTGCGCTCGCGCATCACCCGCGTGCCGAGGATGGCCGGCACATTGCAGCCGAAGCCCATCAGCTGCATCACGAAGCCGCGGCCGTCCAGCCCCAGCTTGGCCATCATCGCGTCGGTCAGGAAGGCCGCGCGCGCCAGATAGCCGCTATCCTCCACCATGGCCATCAGCACGAAGAAGACGAACAGAATGGGGGCGAAAGTCAGCACCGTGGCCACGCCCTGCCACACGCCGTCCAGCACCAAGCTCTGCAGGATGGCAGGCAGCGAAGCGACAGCCGGCGCCAGCGCGTGATCCTTGACCCAGTCCAGCGCGCCGCCCACGGCGTCCTGCAACGGCGTGCCGATCTGGTAGGTCAGATTGAACAGCAAGGCCATGAAGGCGAAGAACAGCGGCAGGCCGAGCCACGGGTGCAGCAGCCAGCGGTCCACTTTCTCAGTCAGCAGCACCGGCAGCACCGGCGGCAAGCGCCAGCAGCCTTCCAGTTTGCGGCGGGCCATGTCGATGGCGCGCTGCGCCTCCGGCACCTTCTCCAATTGCGCGCGCACCGCGGGGCCATCCTGCGCGGCCAGCTTGTTCAAGGCGTCGTTGAGTTTGGGCCAGCCTTCCATGCGCTTGGCCGACACCAGCGCCACCGGCGCCTGCAGGCGCTCGGCCAGCGCGTCGGCATCCACCGTCACGCCCAGCAGCTTGGCCTCGTCCGCCATATTCAACACCACCAGGCAGGGCAGGCCGCTGGCCAATACTTGCAAGGCCAGCGGCAGCTGGCGGTCCAGTTGGCTGGCGTTCAGCACCAGCACCGCGCCGTCAAACGGCGTTGACAGCAGCACGTCGCGCACCACCGCCTCGTCATCGGTATAGCCGGTCAGATCGTTGACGCCGGGCAAGTCGATCAGCTCCACCATCTTGCCGCCCAACAGCAAACGCGAACTGATCAGCTCCACGGTCAGTCCGGGCCAATTGCCCACGCGCTGCGACATGCCAGTCAAGCGGTTGAATAAGGTGGACTTGCCGGTATTGGGCAGGCCGATCAGGGCAAACCGCTTCATGCCGCCGCCCTCACTTCGATATGGCGCGCCAGGCTGCGGCGCAACAGGAAGCGGGTGGCGCCCACTTCCAGCAGCAAGGGCCCCCCCAGGGCGCGGCCTTGCGCAAGTGGAAACGGCAGCCCGGCACCAGGCCGAAAGCCGCCACGCGGCGGAAGGCTTCTTCAGCCAGATTCAGCCGCTCGACAATGCCGTGGGCGCCGGCGGGAAAGATGTCCAGGGACGACATGATGTTTTTTTGTCCTGATAATAACGGGAATAATTTGCATTAGTATATCGAATCGCCTCCTTGCCTCTTGCGACAATTTGTCGCAATCCCGAGTCGGCTTGACCGAGGTCAAACGCTTCACGCTCACGCCGCCGCCGGTCAATTCCATAGCCGGAAGCGCCGCTAAACGGTTAAAATTGCAGCCATTGCAATAAACGACACACGGGCCAACGACTATGAGCATCAAATCGGACAAGTGGATTCGCCGGATGGCGGCGGAACAGGGCATGATCGAGCCGTTCCTGCCCAATCAGGTGAAGATGGACGAAGACGGCCAGAAGCTGATCTCCTTCGGCACCTCCAGCTACGGCTACGATATCCGCTGCGCCGACGAGTTCAAGGTGTTCACCAACATCAACAGCACCATCGTCGACCCGAAAAACTTCGACCCCAACTCCTTCGTGGAAGTCTCCGGCAAGGGCTACTGCATCATCCCGCCCAATAGCTTCGCGCTGGCGCGCACCGTAGAATACTTCCGCATCCCGCGCAATGTGCTGACCGTCTGCCTGGGCAAATCCACCTATGCCCGCTGCGGCATCATCGTCAACGTCACCCCGTTCGAACCGGAATGGGAAGGCTACGTCACGCTGGAGTTTTCCAACACTACCCCGCTGCCGGCCAAGATCTACGCCAACGAGGGCGTGGCGCAGGTGCTGTTCTTCGAATCCGACGAAGTCTGCGACGTGTCGTACAAGGACCGCGCCGGCAAATACCAGGGCCAGGTGGGCGTCACCCTGCCCCGCCCCTGACCGTACTTTCGTACGACTCTCCAGACAGGATGGCCCCGGCCATCCTGTTGCATTTGCGGCAGCCGCAAAAAACCCTCTCGCAATTTCCACCAACTGTTCTAGGCTAAACAAAGGGTTAGCTGACATCCCGGTTGTGCCGACCCTTTGCACAGCAAGCTGTTTCTTCTTGGGGCGTCGCGGTTCCCCCTTGCCGCTACGCCCCCTTTTTATGCTCCTCCCCTTGCCAGGCCCTAAGTCCGCACGCATGCTTGCCTGCTCACGCAAACTAAGGGACCTGATGGACATCTACGACTTCTCCTTCCGCCGCCTGAATGGCGCCGAACAATCGCTGACCGACTACCGCGGCCGCGTGCTGTTGCTGGTCAACACCGCCAGCCGCTGCGGTTTTACCTCGCAATACGCCGGGCTGCAACAGCTGCACGCCGACTACGCCGACCAGGGGCTGACGGTGATAGGCTTCCCTTGCAATCAGTTCGGCGCGCAGGAGCCGGGGACGGCTGACGAGATCGGTGACTTTTGCCAGAAGAATTACGGCGTGGACTTCGTGATGGCCGACAAGATCCAGGTCAACGGCAACGACGCCCATCCGCTGTGGCGCTATCTGAAGCATCAGCAACCGGGCTTGCTGGGCATTGAAATGATCAAGTGGAACTTCACCAAGTTTCTGGTGAACCGCGAAGGACGCGTGGTCGCCAGACATGCGCCGCAGACCGAGCCGGCCGAACTGGCCACGGCCATAGAAAAGCTGCTGTAAATCTTCCGCCGCGCTCAAACAAAAGGCCGGACATCGCTGTCCGGCCTGTTATTGCGCTGCCGCCATCAGGACTGGCAATCATCCAGCGAGTTGCGCGCCAAATGCGCCAGCTGATCCAGCTCATCGTCCAGATGCGCCTGCATATCCAGCAAGGCGGCGCGCAGCACCGCCGCCGCCAAAGCCGACTGCTCGCCATTGAACACATGCGCCAACACGCGCAGCTCGCGGCAGGCCGTCAGATCCAAAGGCACCTCCAGCACGCGCACCGTCGGCATATCCAGCTCCGCTCCTGAATCGACATTGCCGATGCGCTGGCTCTCCAGCGCGGTCAGCAGGGTTTTCAAGGCCAATCCCATCATTGCCTCCCTTGCGTTGCCAGATGCAAAAGCGTATTGGCCTTGCGGCATTCCGCCGTGCAAAACGGCTGCGTCGTCCCCTCGCCCCGTTCCGCCAAACTTCGACTTAATGCCTGCGCAGGCCTCCGTCCCCCGCGCCGCTCAAGATGTCGCGGCAAGCCTGGGTGGCGCGCAGCATCTGGCTATCATCCAGCGCCTCCCAGGCATCCGCGATGGCGGCGCCCAACAATTCCCCAGCCAAGGCCTCGCTGCTGTTTTCAAACACAGCCGCCAAGGCCATCAACTCCAAAGCCAGATCGCCAGACAGCGCCGCGCTGACACGACGTTGCGACACGGCGGATATGCCGCCCAAAGGCGGACGCGGCGTGCCCAAGCGATCGATCAAGCCGTCGATACTCTTCCCCATAGCCTCTCCGTTTCATGCCCCGCGCGGCGTCCCCATCCGCGGCGAAGACTCTTTGAACATAGGCCAAGCGGCGGTAAAAAACCGGGCTAGCTGCGCGCCTCGAAACCAGCCAGCACATTCACCACATTGTCGCCTATCGGCCCCACCGCGTAGCCGCCCTCCAGGCAGAACAGCGTCGGTAGTTTCAGCGCCGCCAAGCGCGCGCCCAGCGTGACGAAGTCCGGCGTGCCCAGCTGGAAACGGGAAATCGGGTCACCTTCGAAGGTGTCGACGCCCAGCGACACCACCAGCGCCTCGGCGCCAAAGCGGGCAATCTGCTCCAGCGCGCAGTCCAGCGCGAAGAACCAGGTGCTAACGCAGGAACCGGCCGCCAGCGGAAAATTGAAGTTGTACCCCAGCCCCTCGCCATCGCCCTTCTCGTCAGCAAAGCCGAGAAAGAATGGATATTCGGTGCGCGGATCGCCATGGATGGACAAAAACAGCACGTCGGAGCGGTGATAGAAGATATCCTGGGTGCCGTTGCCGTGGTGATAATCCACATCCAGCACAGCCACCCTATGCATGCCGTGATCGCGCAGCGCCTGGGCCGCGATGGCGGCGTTATTGAAGAAGCAATAGCCGCCGCAATAGTCGCGCGCGGCATGATGGCCAGGCGGCCGGGTCAGCGCGAATGCCGCGCGCTCGCCGCCGATCAGCCTGTCCACCGCGGTCAGCGCGACATCGACGGAAGCGGTGGCCGCCTGCCAGGTACCGGCGGTGATCGGCGTGCCGCAGTCCATCGAGTAGTAACAGAGCTGGCCTTCCACATGCTCCGGCACCGCCTCGCGCAAGCGGCGGATTTGCCACATCTTGGGCAAGGCGTCGTAATCGCGCCCCATCTCGCTCCAACGCTGCCAGGCGGTTTCCAGAAAACGGACATAGCCCTCGTCGTGCACGCGCAGAATCGGCTCCAGGCCATGCCGGCGCGGATGCAGCACATCGCCCAGATCGCGCTGCCGAACAGCGGCCAGCACCATGTCGGCGCGGGAAGGGGTTTCGAAACAGGGCTTCAGCGTGCCGTCTATCAACTCGGAACGGCCGTGCTGCAGACGGTGGGAATCGGAATAGATGGTAAGCATGGACTTTTCCGGCAATGGAAAACTCTATGCTCCCGCCATGGCATGCCAGGGGTCAAACCTTGTTCGCGGCACATTTGCGCCAGAGCAAGCGCGGCTCAGGATACTTGGCCGGCCAGGTAATACCAGCGTCCATCCTCGCGGACGAAGCGGCTCACCTCATGCAGGCGCTCGGCCTTGCCGCCCACTTTGTAACGGGCGACAAACTCGACCAGCCCTGCCTCATCGCCGTCCAATCCAGCCTCGCAACGCTGGATTTCCAACCCTATCCATTTCACCACGCCGGCGTCTTCGGCCAGATTCAATTGTTCAGGCCGGGTGGACGCATGCCAGGTGGCCAGCAGATAGTCTTCCAGCCCCAGCGCATAGGCGCTGTAGCGGGAACGCATCAGCGCCTGCGCGGTGGGTGCCGGCGGCGCGTCGGGCTGATGGTAGCGGCCGCAGCAGGCCGCCAGATCGCCGCCTCCGCAGGGGCAGGCGACATGGGCGTGTTTCTTCGACTTCATTCAGTAACCCAGCGGCGGCAGGCCGTACAACTTGAGCAGGAAATTGCTGAAAGCAGGATCGGCCGGTTTCGGCGTGTACTTGGGCCAGCGGCGCATCCATTCGCGCAGATGGGCCTCCAGCCTGGCGCGGAAGGCATCGGAATCGATGCGTCCCGCTTCGCGCTCCACCGTCAGCTGGCGATAGACGGCGAAATTGTCGTTGTCGACGGCATTGGCGCCGGCAATGCGCAAGCGCGCCGCGCCAAGCTGGTCGGCCGCCGCGGTGCGGGTCAGCTCGCCAGACTTGACGCGATCGGCCAGCCGATTCGCCTCATCCAGCAGCTGGTCCACCTTGCTGGAGGCGGGACGCGCCGTTGGCGCGGAGGCCGCGCCGCCGCCAGGATGCACCGGCGCCGCGATCTGTTGCAGGCTGCCGCAGGCGCTCAGGCCGCCCAGCACCGTCAAACCGATGATCAGTCTTTTCATGGCGGCCATTGTAGCCCGTCAGGCCCTTGCGCCGTCAATGGCGCGGATTTCACAATCGATGACGGATTGCGACAAAAAAGCCCGGCGGCAGCCGGGCTTCAGCGCGAACCGCGAAACGGTTTACGCCAGGTGCTCGAACAGCACCGTCGACAGATAACGCTCGCCGAACGACGGAATCACCACCACGATCAGCTTGCCGGCGTTTTCGGGGCGCTTGGCCAGTTGCAGCGCCGACCACACTGCCGCGCCGGAAGAGATGCCCACCAGGATGCCTTCCTTGGTGGCCACGTCGCGCGCGGTCTGCAGCGCGTCTTCGTTCTTGACGCGGATGATCTCATCGTAGATCTGCGTGTTCAGGATGCCCGGCACAAAGCCCGCGCCTATGCCCTGGATCGGGTGCGGCCCCTTAGTGCCGCCGGACAGCACCGGCGAGGCATCCGGCTCCACCGCCACGATCTGCACCCCCGGCTTGCGCGCCTTCAACACTTCGCCCACGCCGGTAATGGTGCCGCCGGTGCCCACGCCGGCCACGAAGATGTCCACCTTGCCGTCGGTATCGTTCCACACCTCTTCCGCCGTGGTGTTGCGGTGGATTTCGGGATTGGCCGGATTCTCGAACTGCTGCGGCATGAAATAGGTGTCCGGGTATTCGTCGACCAGCGACTTGGCCTTGGCGATGGCGCCGCCCATGCCTTCCGGCCCCGGCGTCAGGATCAGCTCGGCGCCGTAGGCCTTCAGCAACTGGCGGCGTTCCTTGCTCATGGTTTCCGGCATGGTGATGACCAGCTTGTAGCCGCGCGCCGCGCACACCATGGCCAGGCCGATGCCGGTATTGCCGGAGGTCGGCTCGACGATGACGGTATCCGGCTTGATCTTGCCGGCCTTCTCCGCCGTGTCCAGCATCGCCACCGCGATGCGGTCCTTGACGCTATGCGCCGGATTGAAGAATTCCAGCTTGGCCACCACGGTGGCGCCGGCGCCTTCGGTGACGCGGTTGAGCTTGACCAGCGGCGTGTTGCCGATCAGGTCGGTGATGGTATTGGCAATGCGCATCGTCTTATTCCTCATCAGCCATAAATATCGGTCCTGATATTCCCCAGCATCATAATCAATGCCAGACAGGCAGCCTAATATTCTTTGCTTATATCCAGCAAACCAAATGCCGGCCATACTCTCTAACCGGCTTTGTTATAGTCAATGCAACACAGGCAAGATTCCCATGCCCACCCAGGAAAATCTGATTCCGCTATCCGGCTGGCGCCGCAAGCTCTACATCATCATCTACGAGGCCGATACCCGCGCCGGGCGTATTTTCGATATGGCGCTGATCATCGCCATCCTGCTGTCCGTCGCCTGCGTGATGCTGGAAAGCGTCTCCTCTATCCGGCAACAGTACGGCACGCTGCTGACCGTGCTGGACTGGACTTTCACCATCCTGTTCACGATTGAGTACACCTTGCGGCTGATATGCGTCCACAAGCCGCTGCGCTACGTCAAAAGCTTCTTCGGCGTGATAGACCTGCTGTCCATCCTGCCGCTGTATCTGGGGCTGTTCATTCCGGAGAGCCGCTTCCTCGCCGACATCCGCATTCTGCGGCTGCTGCGGATGTTCCGCATACTGAAGCTCAGCCGCCACCTGGGCGAGGCCGCGCAATTGCGGCGGGCCCTGCTGGCCAGCCGGCGCAAGATCACCGTCTTTCTGGTCACGGTCATCCTGCTGGTGATCGTGCTCGGCACGCTGATGTACGTGATAGAAGGCCCGGAGCACGGCTTCACCAGCATCCCGATCAGCATCTATTGGGCCATCGTCACACTGACCACCGTCGGCTTTGGCGACATCACGCCGAAAACGCCGCTGGGCCAGGCGCTGGCCAGCCTGGTGATGATCACCGGCTACGGCATCATCGCGGTGCCCACCGGCATCGTCAGCGCCGAAATCGCCCGCAGCGCGCCCGACCCCGTCAGCAGCGACAACCGCTCGGCCACCCGGCTGTGCCCGCATTGCTTCAGCGAGGGCCACGACTGGGACGCGCAATACTGCAAGCATTGCGGCGGGCAATTGCCGCGGCCCGCCAAAGGCGAGGTCAGTTGAGCGCCCGCCGGTAGGCATCAAGCGCGCGCGCATCGAAAGCCACCAGCCAGACTTCGCGCACGGCGTGCGGCCGCGCCTCCAGGCAGGACCGCAAGGTTCTGACCGCCAGCTCGCAAGCCGCCGCCAAGGGATAGCCATACACGCCGCAGCTGATGGCCGGAAAGGCGATGCGCCGCGCCTCATGCAAGCGCGCCAGCTCCAGGCTGTTGCGGTAGCAGGCGGCCAGCAACGCCGCTTCGCCATGGCCGCCGCCCTGCCATACCGGCCCCACGGTATGGATCACATAAGCCGCCTTCAGATTAAAGCCCGGCGTGAGCTTTGCCTCCCCGGTCGGGCAACCGCCCAAGGCGCGGCACGCATCCAGCAACGCCGGCCCCGCCGCGCGGTGTATCGCGCCATCGACGCCGCCGCCGCCCAACAAGCTGTTATTGGCGGCGTTGACGATTGCGTCCACATCCATCTGCGTGATGTCGGCCTGGATGCAGCGCAGCAGTGCGTCCATATTCCTCCTCCAGTTTGATATACCTGATGGCCACGCCATTGCTATCATGTAGCCCTGCCTCAGCGTGCCTGTTGTTGCGTCTGCGACAGTCGCCATCCAGACGCAAATAGCAAGCGCTTACTCAGCCTTTATCCATCATGCCAAGCCGACGCGCGGCGATAAAGTCCGCTCCGCCCAAGCTTAGCCGCGGTCTTGCGGAATTCTGCCGCCGGCTGTGGATAACTTTGTTGATAAGCCGGTGCATAGCTGCGGTAAAGGCCCGTGGACATTGACTTGCACTGCTTTTGCCCACCCGGGGACAAATTCTACCAAACCATTGATTTGATTGATTATTCAGTCAGATATCAAACGCTACGCCAACGCTTATTCCGTGGCTAGGATTGAATATTTACTCCAGCGAGCGATTGTGGATCACTTGACAAGACCTAATTTTCTTGATCGCAACCAGGATGTGATCAGCGTCTCCTCCCTTAACCGGATGGCGCGCGACCTGCTGGAAGCGGGCATCCCGCCAGTATGGATAGGCGGGGAAATCTCCAACCTGACCCTGGCCGCATCCGGCCACGGTTATTTCTCGCTGAAAGATGGCGGCGCCCAGGTGCGCTGCGTGATGTTCCGCCACAAACTGGCCCTGCTGCCGTTCCGCCCGCAGGAAGGGATGCAGGTGGAGTTGCGCGGCCAGGTGACGCTGTACGAGGCCCGCGGCGAATTTCAGATCAATGTCGGCGAAATGCGCGCCGCCGGCCTCGGCCGCCTGTATGAAGCGTTCGAGCGCCTGAAAGCGCGGCTGCAAACCGAGGGCCTGTTCGACAGCAGCCGCAAACGCGAGCTGCCGTCCCATCCGGCCGCCATCGGCATCGTCACCTCGCCCGCCGCCGCCGCGCTGCGCGACGTGGTCAGCACGCTGCGCCGCCGCATGCCGGGCATTCCGCTGATCCTGTATCCCGCCCAGGTGCAGGGGGAAGGATCGGCGCAGCAGATCGCCAAGGCCATCCAGACGGCGGGCGAACGGCGCGAAGCCGACGTGCTGATCATCTGCCGCGGCGGCGGCAGCATTGAAGACCTGTGGTCATTCAACGAGGAAATCGTCGCCCGCGCCGTGGCCGCCTGCCCGATCCCGACCGTCAGCGGCGTCGGCCATGAAACCGACTTCACCATCTGCGACTTCGTCGCCGACCGCCGCGCCCCGACGCCGACCGCGGCGGCGGAACTGGTATCGCCGAACCGCGAACATCTGGCCATTCAGCTGGAACAGACCAAGCGCGCGCTGGAGCGGGCGCTGGGCCGCTTGTTGACCGACAAGACGCAGCAGCTGGACTTCCTGGGACGCCGACTGACCCACCCCGGATCCAAGCTGCAGGCGCAGCGCGACAAGCTGGGCGCGCTGTCGCAGAGCCTGCGGCAACGGACGCACGCGGTTTTCGATCAAGGCCGCTGGCGCTTGCAGCTGGCCGCCAGCCGTCTGGCTCGCCATCAACCAGATCTGGCGGCGCAAAGCCAGCGCCTGCAGCAGCAGCAAGCCCGGCTGCAACGCGCGCGGGATAGGCTGCTGGAGCGGCGCAGCCAGCAACTGGCGCAACTCTCCGCCACGCTGACCGCGTTCAATCCAGAAGCGGTGTTGGCGCGCGGCTACGCCATCGTGCAAAAGCAGAACGGCCAGGCTGTCAAGAACCCGGCCGAACTGCAAGATCATGAAAAAGTCACCCTGCGGCTGGCCGAAGGCAGCACCGAGGCGCGGATCGAACACCCGCAAGGCGTGCAGCCGGAGCTGCCGTTCTAGCTCTCAGAATGAAAGTACAGGCAACTTATTTGTTAACCCTAGCAGGATTGCCATGCAAGATCTGATTGGCAAGCTCTTGCTGCGCTTGGTCAGACAAAGTTTCCGTCCGACTATTGGCATGATGTGGAATATTACTACCTACTGAATAATCTGGGGCGTTCCAGCTTTGATCATCCTCGCTTTCCTTAATGCTGGAGGGTGTTGCAGCACAAGCAGACAGTAGCAGGACTGACAACAGCAAGAGAGCCTTAATAGATTTCATAGAGATGTTCATCCGGCAAAAAAGTTATCAGTTGGCGTCGGCGCATCGATATAGATTTTATTCCAACATCCTATTCAAATAGTGCTAATCTGTAAATTAACGTATACATTCTTTTCTTCTCTCGACTAAAAAACCCCTCTGTTGGAATAAACAAAAAGGCCGCCCCAATCGGGCGGCCTTTTCGCGGCCAAACTGGATAAATCAAGCCGGCCGCAGCGCGGGCGGCAGCGCAAACACCGTCGTCTCCTCCACGCCAGGCAGCTCTGTCACCTGGCTGATGTCGAAAGACTTGATACGGTCTATCACCGCCTGCACCAGCACCTCCGGCGCGCTGGCGCCGGCAGTCACGCCGACTCGGCTCTTGCCGACAAACCACTCCGGCTCCAGCAGATCGGTATTGTCCACCATGTAAGCGTCCACGCCCTTCAGCGCAGCCACTTCGCGCAGGCGGTTGGAGTTCGAGCTGTTGGGCGAACCCACCACGACGACCATGTCGCACTGCTCGGCCAGCAATTTCACCGCATCCTGGCGATTCTGCGTGGCGTAGCAAATATCATCCTTCTTGGGGCTATGGATGGCCGGGAAGCGTGCCTTCAAGGCGGCGATGATGTCGCGCGTCTCGTCCACCGACAGCGTCGTCTGGCTGACATAGGACAGCTGTTCTGGATTGCTCACCTGCAGCTTGGCCACATCAGCCTCGCTCTCCACCAGATACATGCCGGAATCGGCCTGGCCCATGGTGCCCTCCACTTCCGGATGCCCGGCGTGGCCGATCATGACGATCTCCATGCCCGCCTGCCGCATGCGCTTGACCTCGATATGTACCTTGGTCACCAGCGGACAGGTGGCGTCGTACACCGAGAGGCCCAAGGCCTCAGCTTCGGCGCGCACAGACAGCGGCACGCCATGGGCGGAGTAAATCAAGGTGCAGCCAGGCGGCACGTCCTTCAACTCCTCGATGAACACGGCGCCCTTGGCGCGCAGATCATCGACCACAAAACGGTTGTGCACCACTTCGTGGCGCACATAGATGGGCGCGCCATACAGTTCGATGGCGCGCTCGACGATGGCGATGGCCCGATCCACGCCGGCGCAGAAGCCGCGCGGGTTGGCAAGCATGATGGTCTTCGACATCCGTATTTCCTTATTCAAGCCAGGGTTTTACCCGGCGCATGCGCCAATGGCCCGCACCGCGGGCCATTGCTTTGAATCCAATCCTCGCCCGCTCAACGCGATGGCTTTTTGAAACTGTCCAGCACCATCAGCGCCGCGCCGACGCAGATGAAGGAATCGGCCAGATTGAACGCCGGGTAGTACCACTGGTTGTAGTAGTGAACCAGGATGAAGTCGATCACGTGGCCATAAGCCAAGCGGTCTATCACATTGCCCAGCGCGCCGCCGATGATGAAGGCGGCCGCCAGATTCATCACGCCGCTGAAGCGGCCCTTGACGATGCTCCAACCCAGCCAGCCCGACACCGCGAAAGCCAGGATGGTGAACAGATATTTCTGCCAACCGCCGGCATCATGCAAAAAACTGAACGCCGCGCCCGGATTGTAAATCAGGGTGAAGCTGAAAAAGCCGGCTATCACCTGACGCACTTCGCCGTACTGGAAGTTGCCGTTGAAATACAGCTTGCTGATCTGGTCCAGCACAACAACCAGCGCCGCCAGCACGAACCACTTGGACCAGCGGCTTGCGCCAGGCATAGTCATTGCAGAATCCATTTATGGGTTTCCCATTACTGACGGGGCCGCCCGCGCGGCCCCGTTACCGACGGATCAGGCGTGCAGACGCTGCTCGCCCTGGCCGTCCAGGTTGTCCACGCAGCGGCCGCAAACGGCGCCGTGGCCGGCATGGCTGCCCACATCGGCGCGGTAATGCCAGCAGCGCTCGCACTTCTCATGCGCGGCAGGCGATACGCGGATGGCCAGCTCGGCCGCCTCGCGCACCGTCGCCTTGGACACGATCAACACAAACTTCAGCTCTTCGCCCAGGCTCAGCAGTTGGCGGGCCAAGTCGGCCGGCGCATCGATCTCCACCTCGGCCTGCAGCGAGGAACCCAGCTTGTCGGCGCTGCGCTGTTCCTCGATTTCCTTGTTGACCACGGCGCGCAGATCGCGGATGGCTTGCCACTTGCCGGCCAGCGCCTCCTCCCGCTCCACGGCTTGCGCCGGGAACTCATGCCAGATGTGGTACAGCGTGGACTCTTCCTCGCTGTCGACCAGCACGTTCCACGCCTCGTCGGCGGTGAAGCACAGAATCGGCGCCACCATCAGCAGCAGGCTGCGGGTGATGTGGTACAGCGCGGTCTGCGCGCTGCGGCGGGCATGGCTGTAGGCCTGAGTGGTATACAGACGGTCCTTGATCACGTCCAGATAGAAGGCGCCCAGGTCTTCGGAACAATAGCCGACCACTTCCTGCACCACGTGGTGGAAGGCGTAGCGGGAGTACAGCTCGCCCACCACTTTTTCCTGCACCTGGCGCGCGCGCAGCAGCGCGTACTGATCCAGCTCCACCATATTGGCCAGCGGCACGGCGTGCTCGATCGGATCGAAATCAGACAGATTGGCCAGCAAGAAGCGGATGGTGTTGCGCAGACGGCGATAGCTTTCGGTGACGCGCTTCAGGATTTCGTCGGAAATCGCCAGCTCGCCGGAGTAATCGGTGGATGCCACCCACAAACGCAGAATATCGGCGCCGAGGCTATCATTGACCTTTTGCGGCGATACGACATTGCCCTTGGACTTGGACATCTTCATGCCCTTGCCGTCCACCACAAAACCATGGGTCAACAGCTGCTTGTAAGGGGCGCGGCCGATGGTGGCGCAACCGGTCTTCAAGGACGATTGGAACCAGCCGCGGTGCTGGTCGGAGCCTTCCAGGTACAGATCGGCCGGCCAGGCCAGCTCCGGGCGCTGCTTCAGCACTGCGAAGTGAGTGGAGCCGGAATCGAACCAGACGTCCAAGGTGTCGCTGAGCTTGCGGTAGTGTTCGGCCTCGTCGCCCAACAGCTCCTTGGCGTCCAGGCTGAACCAGGCTTCGATGCCTTGCTGCTCGATGCGCAGCGCCACTTCTTCCAGCAATTGCGCCGAGCGCGGATGCAGCTCGCCCGTTTCCATGTGGATGAAGAAGGTCATCGGCACGCCCCAGTTGCGCTGGCGCGACACGCACCAGTCGGGGCTGTTCTTGATCATCGCGTCCAGGCGGGCGCGCCCCCAGGACGGGAAGAACTCGGTGGCGTCCACCGCGCGCTGGCTGATCTGGCGCAGCGCCTCGCCGCCATGGCCGGCCTTGTCCATGCTGACAAACCATTGCGGCGTGGCGCGGAAGATGATCGGCGTCTTGTGGCGCCAGCAATGCGGATAGCTATGCTCCAGCTTGGCCTGGCGCACCAGCGCGCCGTTGGCTTCCAGCGTTTCGATCACGCGGGCATTGGCATCCCATACCAGCATGCCGGCGAAAATTTCCGTCGTGCTCTTGTAGCGGCCGTTGTCGGCCACCGGGTTATCCACCGGCAGCTTGTACTGCAGGCCGGCCTGGAAGTCTTCCAGACCATGCGCCGGCGCGGTATGCACCAGGCCGGTGCCGGCGTCGGTGGTGACATGGTCGCCCAGAATCACCGGCACTTGGCGGGCATAGAACGGATGCTGCAGCGCGATCAGCTCCAGCGCCTGGCCCTTGGCCTCGCCCAGCACGCTGAATGCTTCGACGCCGTAGCGCTTCATCGCCGATTCGACCAGGTCCTTGCCCAGAATCAGCTTGCCCTTGGGCGTGTCGATCAGCTGATAATCGAGGTTGGCGCCGACGGCGACAGCCTGGTTGGCCGGCAAGGTCCACGGCGTGGTGGTCCAGATCACAGCCATCGCGCCGGCTGCATCGGCTCCGAAAGCGGCGGAAGCCTTGTCGGCGTCGACCACCTTGAAGCCGACGTCGATCGCCGGCGACACCTTGTCTTCGTACTCGACTTCGGCCTCGGCCAGCGAGGAACCGCACTCGATGCACCAGTGCACCGGCTTCTCGCCCTTGCTCAGGTAGCCATTTTCATAAATCTTGCCGAGAGTGCGGACAATGTCGGCCTCGGTCTTGAAATCCATGGTCAGGTAGGGATTGTCCCAATCGCCCAGCACGCCCAGACGGATGAAGTCCTTCTTCTGGCGGGCGATCTGCTCCTTGGCGTATTCGCGGCACAGCTCGCGGAACTTGGCGGCCGGAATGTCCTTGCCGTGCAGCTTTTCCACCATCAGCTCGATCGGCAGGCCGTGGCAGTCCCAGCCCGGCACATACGGGGCGTCGAAGCCGGCCAGCGTCTTGGAGCGGACGATGATGTCCTTCAGCACCTTGTTGACGGCGTGGCCGATGTGAATGTCGCCATTGGCGTACGGCGGACCGTCATGCAGGATGAACTTGGGCCGGCCGGCGGACAGCTTGCGCAGCTTGTCGTAGCGCTTCTCTTCCTGCCAGCGCTTGACCCAGGCCGGTTCGCGTTTGGCCAGATCCCCGCGCATGGCGAAGGGTGTATCCAGCAGGTTTACGGTTTTACGATAATCAATGCTCATGCCTGCTCTCGCTGCAAACTTGTCAAATAGGTCTTGGCGCTGGCCGCGTCGCGCTCGATCTGCGCCACCAGGGTGGCCAGATCATCATAGCGCGCTTCGTCGCGCAGTTTTTTCAGGAAACGCACTGTCAGCCGCTGGCCGTAGAGGTCGCCGGCGAAATCGAACAGATGCACTTCCAGCTTGTAGTCCGGCGTGTCGCTGACCGTCGGGTTCAAACCCAGGCTGGCCACGCCGCCCAGCCGCCCGTGCGGCGTATCCGCCTCAACCACGAACACGCCCTGCAGCGCCGGCTTCAAATGCGGCAAGTGGATGTTGGCCGTGGGGAAACCAATGGTGCGGCCCAGCTTCTTGCCATGCATGACTTTGCCAGAAATCCGGTAGATGTCGCCCAGCAGCGCGTTTGCCGCGGGCAGATCGCCTGCGGCGAGCTTCTCCCGCACCAGCGTGCTGGAAGCCCGCTCACCCTGTACCAGCACCGACGGCATCGCCTCGGTGGCGAAATGCCGGCAATCGGCCAACAACCGGAAATTTCCCTGGCGGCCGGCGCCAAACTGGAAATCATCGCCGATCAGCAGATAGCGCGTTTGCAATTGCTCAACCAGCACCTGGTCGACAAAATCCGCCGCCGTCATGTTGGCGAAGCTGTGATTGAAACGGTAGACAAACACATAGTCCACCAGACCCAGCTCCCGCAGCAAGACGAATTTGTCCCGCAGCGTGGACAAACGGGCCGGCGGCTTGGTTCGGCTGAAGAATTCGCGCGGGTGCGGCTCGAACGTCAGCAGCGCCGTCGGCAATGCCCGCGCTTGCGCCTCCTGGCGCAGCTTCTCCAGCATGCGGCGGTGCCCCTGGTGCACGCCATCGAAATTGCCTATGGTCAACGCGCAGCCCGGCAGGGCGAAACGACGCGGATCCCCCAGAAATACCTGCATTTGCGGTCTTTGTACACGTCCTGAAACCGTCGATTGTAGCCGCCTGCGGTCAATAGCGTCCAGCCATCATCCATCTGACGCGCAAACAAAAAGCCCCGCATGGAGCGGGGCTTTTCCAATCGGAGCGTTTGGCTTACTTGGCCGGTTGCTCAACCATGGTTTCCTTCACGGCGTCGATCACAACTTCAACGCGACGATCAGACTCGATGCAAGCCTTGATTTCGGCATTTTGCTTCTTGTTCTTCGCGTATTTCGGGAACTTGGCCTTGCACTCTTCGGTCATCTTGGCTTCGGCCTTGCCCTTGCCTACGGAGGTAACCTTGTCAGCCGGCACGCCTTCGTTCACGAAGTAGGCCTTGACTGCGTCGGCACGCTTCTGGGACAGAGCGTTGTTCAGCTTGTCGGAGCCCAGGAAGTCGGTGTAACCGTCAACTTCCACGCCGTTCAGGTAACCCTTGCCGGCGTGAGCCTTCAGCTTGGCAACCAGCGGATCCAGTTCGTTCTTGGCGTCAGCGCGCAGAACGGACTTGTTGAAGTCAAACAGGACCTTGGCGGACAGGGTCACTTTTTCCTTCATCGGAACCAGGGCCGGCTTCTGAGCTACCGGAGCCGGGGCCGGCTTGGCCGCTTCGCGGTCGCCGCACTCGACCAGACCATTGGCGGCCTTGTCGAAAGTGCCGGTGTGCCAGCATTCGCCATAGTTGTTGCGGACCACGGAGTCGGTGGACTGGTCAACGGCATAACCCGGTTTAGCAGCAAAAGCGCTAGCAGAAACCAACAGGGCGGCAACCAGTGCGCTCAGTTTCAGCTGTTTAGTCATGTTATTCCCTCTTTAATCTATAAAATGGGTAGCAATGCGGGCTGACGCAAAGACCACGCGAACAAGTTGACTGCAAACATCAGAGATGGCTACATGCTGTGTTGATGCAGTTAACCCGCACTATAGGAATCCAGCAACACCATGTCAACACGCGGCCGGCCGGCAAGCCTGCCAAACGTTGCACAAATGCATCACATTTCGCTAATTATCGTGAAGACCTGTCTCTCACACGCGACACATTACGATAGTGTGACGCGCCGGCGAAACAGTGGCTGCGGCTGACGATATGTCACTTGATAGCCATCGCTGAAGGTATTGTAACAATCCTTCTCATTCAGCGCCTTGCCGTCCTTGATCAGGAAGGCGTCAAAACCCACCTGCCACAAGGGATGGATCAAATCCTGCCATACGTCGCCGACGGCCCGCAGCTCGCCGGCGAAATCATAACGCTCCCGCAGCAGTCTGGCGAGACTATAACCGCGTCCATCGGTAAAAACTGGAAAGTCAACGGCTATCACGGCCAGGCTGGCCAGATACGGCGCCAGCCGCGCCGGCTCGTCATCTGGCGCCAGCCACACCCCTGTGCGCCCCGGCCGGGCCTGCCAGCCTGCCGGATCGGCCAGCCAGGCGGCGAGCGGCACGATCACATCCGCGTCGGCCGGCGCGGCGGGCAGCGCGCCTGACTCGTCCGCGCGCAGCAGCGTCCAGGCATCGATCTGCGCCTTGCCATTCTTAATGTACCGGGGCATAGACCCTCTCCTTGAATGGTTCCACGCCGACGCGGCGCAGGGTGTCGATGAAGCGCTCGCCATCCAGCCGCCGCTCCAGATAAACCTGCATGATCTTGCCGAAGGCCACCGGCACGTCGGCCTGGGCGAAGGACGGGCCTATCACCTTGCCGATCGTGGTGTCGCTGCCCTGGCTGCCGCCCAGCGTGATCTGGTACCACTCCTCGCCGTTCTTGTCGACGCCCAGGATGCCGATGTTGCCGATATGATGATGGCCGCAGGCGTTCATGCAGCCGGAGAAGTTACAGGCGATGTCGCCCAGATCGTACAGGTAGTCCAGGTCGTCGAAAGTCTGCTGGATCGCATTGGCGACGGGAATCGACCGTGCATTGGCCAGCGAGCAGAAATCCCCGCCCGGGCAACTGATGATGTCGGTCAACAGGCCGATGTTAGGCGTGGCCATTCGGTGCCGGCGAGCCTCCTGCCACAAGGCATGCAGGTCTTTCTGCGCCACATCCGGCAGCACCAGGTTCTGCTCATGCGCCACGCGCAGCTCGCCAAAGCCGAAACGGTCTGCCCAGTCGGCCGCCGCCTCCATCTGTTCTGCGGTGATGTCGCCCGGCGGCGCGCCGGTTTCCTTCAGCGACAGCACCACGGAGCGGTAGCCAGGCTGGCGATGAGGGCGGGTGTTGCGCTCATACCAGCGGGCAAACGCCTTGTCTTCGGCCAAGGGGCCGGCCAGTTCTGCCGGGTTGTCCGGCAGCGGCGGATAGTCGGGATCGGCGAAGAAGCTGGCGTAATGGGCGACATCCTCGTCGCGCAGCGTGGCCGGTCCATCTTTCAAATGCAGCCATTCGTCCTCCACCTTGGCGGCGAAGCCCTGCGGCGTCATCGCCCTGACCAGAATCTTGACCCGCGCCTTGTACTTGTTGTCGCGGCGTCCAAAGCGGTTGTACACGCGCAGCACCGCGTCCAGATAGGTCAGCAGGTGCTGCCTGGGCAGGAATTCGCGGATCACCTCGCCCACCATGGGCGTGCGGCCCAAGCCGCCGCCGACGATGATCTTGAAGCCCGCCTCGCCGGCCTCGTTGCGGCTGACGTGCAGGCCGATGTCGTGGACCATGGTGGCGGCGCGGTCCTCCACGCTGCCGGAAACGGCGATCTTGAACTTGCGCGGCAGGAAGGCGAATTCCGGGTGCAGCGTGCTCCACTGGCGGATGATTTCGCAATACGGCCGCGGATCGAACAATTGATCGGCGGAGACGCCGGCGAAGGCATCGGTGGTGGTGTTGCGGACGCAATTGCCGGAGGTCTGGATCGCGTGCATTTCGACGGCGGCCAGCTCCTCCAGAATATCCGGCACGGCTTCCAGCGCCGGCCAGTTGAACTGGATGTTCTGACGGGTGGTGAAATGTCCGTAGCCCTTGTCGTAGCGGCGGGCGATGTCAGCCAGCTTGCGCAGCTGCTCGCTGCGCAAATGGCCGTACGGGATGGCCACCCGCAGCATGGGCGCGTGGCGCTGGATGTACAGGCCGTTCATCAGCCGCAGCGGACGGAACTCCTCTTCCGACAACTCCCCGGCGAGGAAGCGGCGCGTCTGGTCGCGGAACTGGTCGACGCGCTCGCGCACCAGGCGATGGTCTACTTCATCGTATCGATACATGGTTGGATTCCAGCGGGAATGCCGACGGCGACGGCCGGCGGGTCAGACGGGGCTTTGCAGCGGGCTAGCCTTCGCATGCAGCCCGCACTCCTTGGTTTCCGGGTTTTCCCACCACCAGCGGCCGGCGCGGACATCCTCGCCCACGCTGATGGCGCGGGTACAGGGGGCGCAGCCTATCGAGGGATAGTGGCGATCGTGCAGCGCGTTGTACGGCACCTGGTTTTCCTTCAAGTACTGCCACACCTCGGCTTCGCTCCACTCCAGCAAGGGGCTGAACTTCCACAGCTTGTTGTCGGCGTCGTATTGCTTGTCCGCCAGATCCTGCCGCGTCGGCGACTGTTGGCGGCGCAAGCCGGTGATCCAGGCGGAGCGGCCCGCCAGCGCGCGCTTGAGCGGCTCCAGCTTGCGCACCGCGCAACAGGACTGGCGCAGGGCCACGCTCTGGTAAAAGCCGTTGATGCCGTGCAGATTGACGTATTGCTCGGTGGCGGCGGTATCCGGGAAATACATCGCAACCGGATGGCTAGGGTAGCGCTCGGCTACTTTTTGCATCAGATCATAGGTTTCCGCCGGCAGGCGGCCGGTATCGAGGCTGAAGCTGCGCAATGGCAGATTCAGGCGGGCGATCAGATCGGTCAGCACCATGTCTTCAGCGCCGTAGCTGTTGGCCAGCAAGGCATCGGGATGCTCGGCGGCAATGGTTTGCAGCAGCGCCGCGGTGGCGGCCAGTTTGGATTCCAAGCTCATCAAGCGCTCCGGGAGAGGTTCGAGCTCATCCTAACCAAAGGGCTTATAAACCTAAAAGAATATTGTGTTAGTATTTAATGACTACAGGTTTTATAGAGGACAGGCCGTCAACATGAAGCTACAACAACTGCGCTATCTGGTGGAAGTGGCCAAGCAGGGATTGAACGTCTCGGAAGCGGCCGAGAAACTGCACACTTCGCAACCGGGCATCTCCAAACAGATCCGCCTGCTGGAGGATGAGCTGGGCATCCAGGTGTTCATCCGCAACGGCAAACGCGTGGTATCGGTCTCCGAACCAGGCAAGGAAGTGCTGCGCATCTCCGAACGCATCCTGCGCGAGGCGCAGAATCTCAAGCGCGTCGGCGAGGAGTTCTCGCGCGAATCGGAAGGCGCGCTGACCATCGCCACCACTCATACCCAGGCGCGCTACGCGCTGCCGCAGGCCATCGCCGAATTCGTGCGCCGCTACCCCAAGGTGCGGCTGTCGCTGAAACAGGGCAGCCCGACGCAGATCTGCGAAATGGTGGTCTCCGGCGAAGCCGATCTGGCCATCGCGACCGAGGGCATCTCCTTGTACAAGGAGCTGGCCATGCTGCCCTGCTACGAGTGGAATCGCTCGGTGGTGGTGCCGTCAGGCCATCCGCTGGCGGAGCTGAAGCACCCGATCTCGCTGGCCGACATCGCCCAGTACCCCATCGTCACCTACGATTTCGCCTTTGCCGGCCGCTCCAAGATCAACAAGGCCTTCGCCGATCTGGGTTTGAACGCCAACGTGGTGCTGACCGCCATCGACACCGATGTGATCAAGACCTATGTCTCGCTGGGGCTGGGCCTGGGCATCATCGCCAGCATGGCCTTCGAGCCGGAGCGCGACCGCCATCTGGTGGCGATAGACGCCAGTCATCTGTTCGAACCGTCCACCACCAAGATAGGCATCCGCAAGGACGCCTATCTGCGCGGCTTCGCCTACACCTTCATCGAGCTGTTCGCGCCGCATCTGCACCGCCGCGAAGTGGATTCGGCGCTGCTGGCGCATGATGTGGATCTGGATGAATAGCTTCTCCAGCCAGCCGGGCCGCAGCGACAAGCGCAAACAGTTTATTGCCACGAACCCCGCGAAATGACACGAAAGCGGTAAGCCGCCGGCCCACATCGTCAAACCGAATACCCGGCAGGCTCACCCCTTGATGGTTCGTGTTTTTCTTGGATTTCGTGGCTCAACTGAAATGCCTAGGGGCTGTTGACGTTTGGTGAGCGGTCGTGCCGGGATGCGTTTTGCGACGAATCGAGGCGTTTCGCGCGCCGCATAGTCATTCTCTGCCAGCGCGGAACAACGAAGAGTCGGCGCGAAAGGCGCCCGGCGCGACCGCTCACCAAACGTCAACAGCCCTAGCATGCGCCATCGCATCAGGCCAAAACGACAACGCCCCGGCAAGCGGGGCGTTCTACATGATGCCGGCGCGGCGCTTACAGCGTCAGGCCGCCGGTCACCTCGATGGCGGCGCCGTTGATGTAGCTGGCCTCGTCCGACGCCAGGAAGGCGTAGACGTTGGCGATCTCGGCCGGATCGGCCATGCGGCGCATCGGCACCTTGTCTTCCATCGCCTGCAGCACTTTTTCCGGCATGGCCTTCAGGATGGGGGTGGCGACGAAGCCCGGACACACCGCGTTGGCGCGGATGCCCTTCTTGCCCAATTCCTTGGCCCAGGTCTTGACGAAGCCGATGACGCCGAACTTGGCCGCCGCGTAGTTGGTCTGGCCGAAATTGCCGTAAACGCCCACCACCGACGAAGCGTTGAGAATCACGCCGCCGCCCTGCTCTACCATGGTGTCCACCACGGCGCGGGCACAGTTGTAGACGCCCTTCAGGTTGATGTCTATGACCTTGTCGAACTGGTCTTCGCTCATCTTGATCAGCTGGGCATCCTGGACGATGCCGGCGTTGTTGACCAGCACGTCGATGCGGCCGCAGCGGTTTTTCAGATCCGCCACCATCTCGGCGATCTGCCCCTTGTTGGTCACATCCACCTTGTAGCCATAGGCTTCGCCGCCCAGCGCTTTCAGCTCGCCGACCACGGCGTTGACTGCCTCCGGGTTCAGGTCGCACACCGCGACGATGGCGCCTTCCTTGACGAATTTCTCCGCGGTTGCCTTGCCGATGCCGCTGGCGGAGCCGGTGATGATGGTGACTTTCCCTTTTAAGCGCATGTTGTTTCCTTCTCTCACTGCTTTGCAGATCTCATCAGGTCGCCCGAGGGCGGATGAGGACCAGATGTCTCCGGCATCGACCTCCCTGGCCGGGTCCCTGATTATTGTTATCGCGCCTGAGTGGGACGCATGAAAAAGGCGGGAGTTTGTGCACTGCAATATAGCGCACACCCTCCCGCCGGTAAAGTTACGAGCCGCGACAGCTCGTAACCAAATTACTCCAGGCCCTTGCTGGCCAGGTAATCTTCATAGTTGCCGGTGTAGTAGTCGTAACCGCCCTTGCCGTCCAGCTCCAGCACGTGGGTGGCCAAAGAGCTCACGAATTGACGGTCGTGCGAAACGAAAATCAGCGTGCCCTTGTACTTTTCCAGCGCCATGTTCAGGGACTCGATCGACTCCATGTCCATGTGGTTGGTCGGCTCGTCCATGATCATGACGTTCGGCTTCTGCAGGATCAGCTTGCCGTACAGCATGCGGCCCTTCTCGCCGCCGGACAAGACGCGCACCGGCTTGCCCACCTCGTCGCCGCCGAACAGCAGGCGGCCCAGCGTGCCGCGGATCACTTGCTCGTCGTCGCCTTCCTGGCCCCACTCGCGCATCCACTCGGTCAGCGTGGCGTCGCTGTCGAACTCCGCTTCATGGTCCTGGGCGAAGTAGCCGATTTGCGCCTTTTCCGCCCACTTGATGGCGCCGTAGTCGGCGGCCAGGCCTTCGGCGAACTTGGGATCGAAAGCGCCGGCAAGCAGCTTGACCAGCGTGGTCTTGCCCGCGCCGTTGGGGCCGATGATGGCCAGACGGGCGCCGGCTTCCAGAATCAGGTTCAAGTCCTTGAACAAGACCTTGTTGTCGTAGGCCTTGCTGAGGTTTTCCACTTCCACCGCCTGGCGGTGCAGCTTGAACTTGTCGTCCATCTCGAAGCGGATGAACGGGTTCTGGCGGCTGGACGGCTTCACTTCCACCATCTCGGACTTCAGCTTGTCCACCTGCTTCAGGCGGGAAGTCGCCTGGCGCGCCTTGGACTTGTTGGCGGAGAAGCGGGCCACGAACTCCTGCAGTTCCTGAATGCGCTCCTTGGCCTTGCTGTTGGAGCTCAGCTGGCGTTCGCGGGCCTGGGCCGAGGCGATCATGTAGTCGTCGTAGTTGCCCGGGTAGATGCGGATGGTGTTGTAGTCCAGATCCGCCATGTGCGTGCAGACCGAATTCAGGAAGTGGCGGTCGTGCGAGATGATGATCATGGTGGAGTTGCGCTCGTTGAGCACGTTCTCCAGCCAGCGGATGGTGTTGATGTCCAGGTTGTTGGTCGGTTCGTCCAGCAACAGGATGTCCGGATTGGAGAACAGCGCCTGCGCCAGCAGCACGCGCAGCTTCCAGCCCGGCGCCACTTCGCTCATCGGGCCGAAGTGCTGCTCCACCGGAATGCCGACGCCCATCAATAGCTCGCCGGCGCGCGCCTCGGCGGTATAGCCGTCGTATTCGGCGAACTTGGCTTCCAGTTCGGCCGCGTGCATGTAATCTTCTTCGGTGGCTTCCAGGTTGGCGTAGATGGCGTCGCGTTCGCTCATCGCCGCCCACATCTCGGTGTGGCCCATCATCACCACGTCGATCACGCGCTGATCTTCGTAGCCAAACTGGTCCTGACGCAGCTTACCCAGGCGCAAGCCGTTCTCGATGGCGACTTCGCCAGCGGTTTGCTCCAGGTCGCCACCCAGAATCTTCATGAAAGTGGATTTGCCGGAACCGTTGGCACCGATCAGGCCGTAACGGTTGCCTTCGCCGAATTTGACGGAAACCTTCTCGAACAAAGGTTTCACGCCAAACTGCATCGTAATATTGCTTGTGGTAATCACGCTTGAGGATCCTTCAGCCGTAAGCCGTAAGTATCGGAAAAACGTAGGATTCTAGCACAAGCGCCATGAATTCCCGAAGCCTGCCGCCGTTGTTCGCCATGAACTTTTGCCAGCCAGACGAATTCCGCTACAATCGTAAACCTTGTAAATCCTTATTCCAGATAGGCAGAACTATGCTTACCGGCAGCTTGGTAGCGCTCGTGACCCCGATGTCTAACGACGGCGAGGTGGATTTTGCGGCGCTGCAACGATTGGTTGAGTTCCACATCGAAAACGGCACATCCGGCATCGTCGCCGTCGGCACGACTGGCGAATCGGCCACCCTGTCGGTGGAAGAGCACATCGAAGTGGTCAAAGCGGTGGTCAAATACGCCGCAGGCCGGATCAAGGTGATCGCAGGCGCCGGCGGCAACGCCACCAGCGAGGCTATCGAGTTGGGCCGCCTGTCTGCCGAAGCCGGCGCCGACATGGTGCTGTCCGTGGTCCCGTACTACAACAAGCCGACCCAGGAAGGCATCTATCAACATTTCAAGGCTATCGCCGACCACAGCCCGCTGCCGGTCATTCTTTATAATGTGCCGGGCCGCACCGTGGCCGACATGAGCAACGACACCGCGCTGCGCCTGGCTGCGCACCCGAACATCGTCGGCCTGAAGGATGCCACCGGCGACATCGGGCGCGCCTGCGACCTGGCGCTGCGCGCGCCGGAAGGTTTCGCGCTGTATTCCGGCGACGACGCCACCGGCATGGCCTTCATGCTGTGCGGCGGCCATGGCGTGATCTCGGTCACCGCCAATATCGCCCCCAAACTGATGAGCGAGCTGTGCGTGGCCGCCACCTCCGGCAACACCGCCAAGGCGCGCGCCATCAACGACAAGCTGCAAGGCCTGCACAAACAGCTGTTTGTCGAACCGAACCCGATTCCGGCCAAGTGGGCGCTGACGCGGATGCAACGCATCCCCGCCGGCATTCGCCTGCCGCTGACGCCGCTGAGCGCCTCCGCTGAAGCGGTGGTCGAAGCGGCCATGAAACAAGCCGAAGTCATTTGATCATCCCCTGCTTGATGGGAGTCCGCATGAAACGCAGCGCGTCCGTCGCGATCCTGCTGGCAACCGGCCTGTTGGCCGCGTGCAGCAGCACTCAACAACCCCTGAGCAAGAATCTGGACTACAAGTCCGATGCGCCGAAAACCACCGGCAACAGCCTGGAAGTGCCGCCGGACCTGACCGCGCCGCAAGTCCAGAACAAATACAATCTGCCGAACGGCGTGGTCTCCGCCACTGACGACGCCACCGCGCCGGCCGTATCTTCCCCGGTCGCAGTGAACCAGCTGGACAACATCAAGATGGAGCGCGCCGGCACCCAACGCTGGCTGCTGGTCGGCAACAAGAAGGCCGCCGAACTGTGGCCGGTGCTGAAAGCGTTCTGGCAGGAAAACGGCTTCGTGATCAAGACCGAAGACCCGAGCCTGGGCATCATGGAGACGGACTGGGCGGAAAACCGCGCCAAGCTTCCCAACGACGGCCTGCGCAAGCTGCTGGAAACCGTGGGCCTCGGCAGCGTCTACTCCACCGGCGAGCGCGACAAGTTCCGCATCCGCCTGGAAAACACGCCACAAGGCACCGAGGTGTACTTCTCGCACCGCGGCATGGAAGAGGTCTACGCCGACAACAGCAAGACCAACACCATCTGGCAGGCGCGCCCGGCGGATCCGAACCTGGAGGCCGAGCTGCTCGGCCGCTTCATGATCCGTCTGGGCCTGACCGAGGACAAGGCGAAAGCCCAGGTTCAGCAGACGCTGGCCAAGCCGGTCAAACCGCAAGACCCGATCATCGACGGCCAACTGCAGCTGTCCGACGGCTTCGACCGCGCCTGGCGCCGCGTCGGCCTGGCGCTGGACCGCGTCGGACTGGTCGTCACCGACCGCGACCGCTCGCAAGGCCTGTACTATGTGAAGCCGGCCAAGAGCGAAACCGACAAGGAAGAAAGCGGCGGCTTCTGGTCCAGCCTGGCCTTCTGGAAGAGCAGCGATGGCAAGACAGTCAAACCGAGCGAGCAGGAATACCGGATCAAGCTGCAGGAGCTGAGCAACGGTGCCACTTCGCTGCAAATCCAGGACAAGCAAGGCAAGCCGCTGTCCGACGAATTCGTCAAAGCCGCGCTGGGCAAATTGCAGACCGAATTGCAATAAAACAACAGCCATCGGCACAAACGCAACAGCCCGCGCAATGCGGGCTGTTTTTATGCATAGCTCATCTGATTGACCGGCTTGATGAATGACCAGCCCATTGGGCAAGCCCTCTCAAGCGCAAATCGCCAGTATGTAACGCTTTGTATTTTGCCAGCGATTCTGTGGTTTTTGCATCAAATCAGCCGATAGACAAACATGCGCCCCGGCATAAGAACGCAAAAAAACCGGCCGAAGCCGGTTTTTTTGTTGTTGCTTTCCGCGAATTACTTAGCAGCGGAAGCGGCCGGAGCGGAAGCCTCAGCAGCCGGAGCGGAAGCGGCCGGAGCGGAAGCGGCCGGAGCGGAAGCCTCAGCAGCCGGAGCGGAAGCGGCCGGAGCGGAAGCTTCGGCAGCCGGAGCGGAAGCTTCAGCCGGGGCTTCTTTCTTACCGCAAGCGGACAGGGCTACGGCCAGCAGGGCAGCAACGAGGAGCGACTGTTTCATTTTTTCTTTACCTTTGAGGATAAGTTGAACAAGACGTCAGTTATCGCACGGTCTCGACGAAAAGCCGCGCGACTGAAAATCCATCAGTGAGCAAATTGTATCACGAAAAAAATGGCTGTATAGAGGGCAAAAATCTAAAAAAACCACATAGCCGACCTAAGCCGGCCATTAGGCCGCACAGACGCAAAAACGGGCGTTTGCACGCGAAATATTCACGTTCCGAGCGTTGCCAATTCGATACAAGCCAAGAATTTGTGGTCATTCTACAACAACGTCTGATAAATGCCAGTACCCCGACAGATAACCATCGAACAGCGCGGCCAGCATTTCATCGGAATAGCTTCCCGCCGGCAGGCGACGCAGATTGCCAAAACGCCGCCAGGCATCCAGATCTGCATCCGCTGCCTCCACCTTTTCGCCATTGCAATAGACGCAGGCGTCGCAGAACAATATCTGGCTCTTGCGATCCAGCGCCAAGCCCCGCGCCGCCACCGCCAGGGCAAACTCTTCTTCATCGAGTTCATCTTCCGGCGCGTCATAGAACACATGCGCCTTAGGCTCCGTCAGGTAATGGCCGAGGAAATCGCACACCGTGTCCTTGTCCCAACGTATTTTCGACAGCAAACCGGCCACCTGTTCTATCATCTCGTCGCCGATGCGGGCCGGCTCGGCCTGCAGCTTCAGATTCGGATCGGCATACACGCCGTCCAAGCACATGCGGTCCTGCAGATACACCAGGAACTGCGTCGCCAGCTCCTGCGCCGGCGGCGCGCGGAAGCCGATCGAATACGTCATGCCCGGCTCCAACGCCACGCCGTAGTGCGCGCAATGCGGCGGCAGATACAGCATGTCGCCGTGCTCCAGCACGAATTCCTGCTCCATGCGGAAATCCTTCAGCACGCGGATAGGCGCGTCTTCGATGAAGTCGTCGTCGTGCTGCGAAGATATCTGCCAGCGCTTCTTGCCGCCCACCTGCAGCAGGAACACGTCATAGGCGTCGAAATGCGGGCCGACCGTGCCGCCGGGCGGCGCGTAGCTGATCATCAGATCGTCCAGCCTGGCATAGGGGATGAAATTGAAGCGCCAGAGGATGTCATCGATATGCGGTAGGTGATGGTTGACACCCTGCACCAGCAGCGTCCAGTCGGTTTCGCCCAGCCGGCGGAAACGAGAGGCGCGGAACGGACCGCGCTCCAGATGCCACTTTTCGTTCTTGTATTCGATCAGCCGCGATTCGGCGTCGTCGCGCTGCGCCAATTGCGACAACACGGAAAAATCAACGTGCGGCCCGACATCGGTCAAGGCGCCGCGGATCAGCAGCGGCTTCTTGTGCCAGTATTCGGCCAGAAAGTGTTCGGGCGACATGCCGCCCAGCAGGTTTACAGTATTCATCGGTTTTTTCACGGGCTTATTCACCCGTCTATGGTTTACAATACGGCCAGGCGCCCAGACGCCCTATCTTGCGGAGGAAGGAACACCCTGGTGCCCACCGCTGTCAAGTTTTTTTACCATCCTCACGGATAATCGACTCATGCAAATCGCCAAAAACACCATCGTCACGCTCCACTACGAGATGTTCGACGCCGAAAACAACCTGCTCGACAAGACCGAAGAGCCGATCAGCTACCTGCACGGCGGCTACGATGGCATTTTCCCGTTGGTGGAAGAGGCGCTGGAAGGCAAAAACGTCGGCGACGCCGTTGATGTCAAGCTGACCGCCGACGACGCTTTCGGCGATCCGGAAGAAGAGCTGATCCGCGTGGAAGACCTGGAAGTGTTCCCGGCTGACGTGGAAGTCGGCATGGTATTCGAAGCCGATGATCCGGAAACCGGCGAACTGCTGCTGTTCCGCGTCACCCACATCGCCGACGGCAAAGCCGTGGTCGACGCCAACCACCCGCTGGCCGGCATGAACATCCGCTTCGCCGCCAAGGTTGTGGAAGTGCGCGCCGCCAGCGCCGACGAAATCAGCCACGGCCACGCCCACGGCGAACACGGCCACCATCACTGATAGCCTCAGGCCAGCGATGACGCAGGCGGCCCCTCGGGTCCGCCTTTGTTTTGCCCGCAAGCCGCGCTCAGTGCCCGCGCCGGGCCAGCCGAATGAAGCCAAGCAGCGCCACCGCGCCCGCGATGGCCACTCGCAGCCAGTAATCGGCATACATCGCGCGCTGGCCCAACAACCATGCCAGGGCGCCGCTCAACAACACCAGCAGAATCATTTCGGCGGTGCGCTCGACATCCCTTGGCCACCCGCCAGGCCAGCACCGCGCCAACGCCAGCCGCATCGTTCCCCAGCCCAGCAAGGCCCCGGCCAGCAGGTCCAGCGGCCAATGCACGCCGATGGCGATGCGCGACAGCGCCACCAGCGCGGCCACGCCATAACACGCCCATCGCCCCGTTCTGCCCATGCCTTGGCAGACAAAGGCAGCCAACGCCGCCGAGGCCAGGGCGTGGCCGGACGGGAATGAGCCGTTGCCGGGCAGCCGGTCCAGCAACTCCACCGTTCCGGGCGGCAATACCAATGGCGGCCGCGGCACATTGAACCCCGCCTTCAAACCGATGGACAGGGCGATCCCGACGACGCCGGCGACAATCAGCGCCGGCAAGCGTTTGGGATCGCGCCAACTCCAGGCCAGCATCAAGGCCAGCGCGGTAGGCCAGTCGCCAAAGATGCTGAGAAAGCGCCACGCAGGGGCCGGCAGCGCATTCAACATCCCATTCAGCGCAAGAAAGCCTTGCTGATTCGCTTGCGGCCAGATCAGCATGCCGGCGCCGAGCAGAGCCAGGACGCAGGCGGGCCAGAATCGCTTCAAGCAAGACATAGCTCAGTCCGCCTTCCGTCCGATGGTGATACGGTCCTGACCGGCCAGGTCGCGGATGGTTTCCACCGCTGACAGGCCGGCGGCGGCAAACAGACCGCGCACCGCCGCGCCCTGGTCGTAGCCATGCTCCACCATCAGCCAACCGCCCGCTGCCAGCCGAGCCGGCGCGCCGGCGGCGATCTCGCGCAGGCAGGCCAGCCCGTCGGCTTCGTCGGTCAGCGCTCCGCGCGGCTCGAAACGCAGATCGCCCTCGGCCAGATGATGGTCATCACGCTCGATATACGGCGGATTGGAGACGATCAGATCGAAGCGAGCCGACGACTCCAGCGGCGCATACCAGCTGCCCAGCCGGAAATCGACGCCGGCGCGGAGCGCCTCGGCATTGCCGCGCGCCACGGCCAGCGCCTCGGCCGAGACATCCACCGCGCCGACCGTCCAGGCGGGCGCCTCCAGCGCCAGCGTCACGGCGATGACGCCGCTGCCGGTGCCCAGGTCGACCACCCGCGCCGGGGCGCTCTTGTCCACTTTTGCCAGCGCCAGTTCGATCAGATGCTCGGTTTCCGGCCGCGGAATCAGCACCGCCGGGCTCACTTTGAAATCGCGGCCGTAGAATTCGCGCGCGCCCAGCAGATACGCCATCGGCTCGCCGGCCAGACGCCTCGCGGCCAGCGCGTCGAATGCCGCCTCGGCGTCTTGCGGCAGCTCGTGCTCCGGATAGCCGATGATGGCGGCGTGGGTCAGTTCCGGCCAGGCATGCATCAGCAGCATGCGGCTCTCCAGCCTGGGCAGGGAATGGCGGCGCAGCGCCTGTTCGATAGTCAGCATCATTTACAGTAGGAATACGGTGGCAAGGCCGAGAAAAATCAGGAAACCGCCCGAATCGGTGCAGGCGGTGATCAGCACGCTGGACCCCAGCGCCGGGTCTTTGCCCAGTTTCTGCATCAAAGTCGGAATCAACACGCCCATGGTGGCGGCCAGCATCAGGTTCAGCGTCATCGCCGCCAGCATCACCAAGCCCAGCGACGCGCTGCCGTACAACAGCCAGGCGATCACGCCGATGACGGAGCCCCAGATCATGCCGTTGATGATGCTGACGCCGATCTCTTTGCGCCACAAGCGGCTGGCCTGCCCGGTCCGCATCTGGCCCATGGCCAGCGCGCGCACGATCATGGTGATGGTCTGGTTGCCAGAGTTTCCGCCTATGCCGGCGACGATGGGCATCAAGGCCGCCAAGGCCACCAGCTGGGCGATGGAATGCTCGAAGGCGCCGATCACCCGCGAGGCGAAAAAAGCCGTGCACAGATTGATCGCCAGCCAGGACCAGCGGTTCTTCACCGAGTCTATCACCGGCGCGAACAGGTCTTCCTCTTCCTTCAGGCCGGCCAGGTTCAGCACTTCGCTGTCGCCCTCCTCGCGGATCACGTCCACCATGGCATCCACGGTCAAGCGGCCCAGCAGCATGCCGCGCTCGTCCACCACCGGCGCCGTCACCAGATCATAACGCTCGAAAGCCTGGGCGGCGTCCAGCGCCGGCTCGTCCGGATGAAAACTCACCACCTCGGTAGCCATCACGTCTGCCACCTCGGACTCGGGATCGGACACCAGCAGCTTGCGGATGGCCAGCACACCCTTCAGCCGCCCGGCCTCGTCGGTGACGAAAATCTTGTCGGTCTGGTTCGGCAGCTCGTCGAAGCGCCGCAGGTAACGCAACACCACTTCGCAGCTGACATCGGCGCGGATCTTCACCAGCTCGAAATCCATCAGCGCGCCGACACGGTCTTCGCCATAGGACAACACTTCCTGCAGCTGGCCGCGCGCCTCTTCATCCAGCCGCGCCATCGCCTCATACACCACCTGGCGCGGCAGGTCCGGCGCCAGCTCGGCCAGATCGTCGGTGTCCAGCTCCGCCAGCGCGGCCACCAGCTGATCCGGGTCCATGACCTCGATCAGAGACTCTCGCACCGCGTCGGACACTTCCAGCAAAATGGCGCCGTCGCGGGCGGGGTCGGTCTGATCCCAGGCCAGCAGGCGATCTTCCAGCGGCAGCGCTTCCAGCACGTGGGCGATGTCGGCCGGATGCAGTTGCGCCAGCTTCTGCTTCAGTTCAGCGAGGTTATGCCGCGGCGCCAGGGCATCGGCCGCGTCTTCGCCATCCTGGCGCGCGGCAGCTGACTCCAGCTCGCGTTGACGCTCGATCAGGCGCTGCACCAGACCGAGGCTTTCTTGCAGACGATCGGCGGATTGTTGCTTGAAGGCAACCGTCATGCACGTCTCCTTCCGCCCAGAGGGCGCAGACGGGCTGACTATCTGAGACGGGATTTATTCGTTAGGGGTAGAGCGGGGTGGAATCGCGGGGTAACAGGGCAAGTCCATGCGGTTTCGCCGCGCCAGGGCGCGCGGCAACAAAAATAACGGTGCGGATTGTAACACGCCACAACAAATCGCTCCAAGCCGGCGGCTACGCTATCCATTGCGCCGCAATATGGCCAAAACCGGCCCCGCGTGGCAAAAGAAAACGGACGGCGGCCGCCGTCCGCCGCATGAGCGGGCCGTCCCTGCCTCACGGCAGATCGGCATAGGCCATTCTACGCTGGATGATGCGGGTCTTTTTGGCCAAGCCCGGCGCATTGCGATGATCATCGTAATAGCGCGGATTCGGCACCATGGCCGCCAGTTTGGCCGCCTGGCCGGCGGACAGCTTGGATGCGCTGGCGCGGAAATAATGACGCGAGGCCGCCTCCGCGCCGAACACGCCGTTGCCCCACTCGATCACATTCAGATAGATTTCGAAGATGCGGCGCTTGTCCATGGCCTTCTCCAGCATCACCGTGATCAGCGCTTCTTCCAGCTTGCGCCACGGCGTCTTGCCGCTGGACAGGAACAGGTTCTTGGCCAGCTGCTGGCTGATGGTGGAGCCGCCGGCGACAATCCGCCCCTTCTTCAAGTTCTTCTCGAACGCCGCCTCGATGCCGTCCCAGTCGAAACCTTCGTGGTCGACGAACTTGGCGTCCTCCGCCGCGATCAGCGCCCGCTTCAGATTGGGCGATATCCGTTCGTACGGCACCCATTTATGGCTCAGTTCGGCTTCGGGATCATCCTGTTGCAGCTTCGCCAACTGCTCGTTCATGAAGGAGCTGGCATCGGGATTATGGCTGCGCCAGTACAGGATATGGCCGAAGATCCACAGGTTATACAGCACAAAGGCGGCCACCAGGGCCGCCAGAATTTTCAGAATCCAGCGCGTCATGCTCAGGCCAACACTTCCCTGAGCATGTTGGTCACCTTGCGCGTTTCCGGCTGCACCCCGCGCCAGATGGCGAACGATTCCGCCGCCTGCTCCACCAGCATGCCCAGGCCGTCGGCCAGCATGCCGGCATTTTCGCCCTGGGCGCGTTGCAGGAACGGCGTCAGGCCGGAGCTGTACACCATGTCGTAGGCCAGCGTGCGGGCGGTGAACACGCCGCGCGGCAGCGGCGGCATTTCGTTGTTCAGGCTGGTGGACGTGGCGTTGATGATGATGTCGAAGCTGCGGCCTTGCAGCGCGTCGTAGCCGACGGCCTCCACTTTTCCATAACGGGCGAAGTGATGCGCCAGCGCTTCGGCCTTGATCACGGTGCGGTTGGCGATGGTCAAGCTGGCCGGCTTTTGCTCCAGAATCGGTTCCAGCACGCCCCGCACCGCGCCGCCGGCGCCCAGAATCAGCACGCGCTGGCCCTGGATCGGGTAATCGAGGTTTTCCACAATGTCGCGCACCAGCCCCACGCCGTCGGTGTTGTCGCCGTAGACCTTGCCGTCGCGGAACGTCAGCGTGTTCACCGCCTCGGCCGCGCGCGCGCGCTCGGTCAGCTCCTGGGCGTAGCGGTAGGCGTCGCTCTTGAACGGCAGGGTGATGTTGAGGCCCTTGCCGCCATGGGCGACAAACTCGTCTACAACGTCCTTGAATCGTCCCAGATCGGCAAACAGCTTCTCATAGGAGATATCCTGGCCAGTAGCCTGGGCGAATTCCTGGTGGATGAACGGCGACTGGCTATGGGAAATCGGGTTGCCGATAACGGCGTAACGATCGGTCATGGTCGGCTTTCCAATATTAAGTTGGCGCTGCGCGCGGCAGCGGATTCAGGCCACACTTTGCCGTTTAATGACATAAACTTCAACCCGCCCAAACCATTCGCTCAATTCTGCTCCCACGGCAGACCACGCTGCCGCCAGCCGCCCACCGAGTTGCGGTGGCCCATTTCATCCTTCTCCCCTTCAAAACCTTCCAGCACGTTGTACACCTCGCTGTAGCCATTGGCCGCAGCCAGCCTCGCCACCTCGTCAGAGCGGGCGCCGGAGCGGCACAGCACCAGCAGCACCGATTCCGGGTCCACCTGATGCGTCAGCTGGGCGAGGAAATTGGGGTTCGGCGCCATGCCGGGAAAGCTGCGCCACTCGATCTTGACCGACTGCGGCACCGTGCCGACGAACTGCCATTCGGCATGGCTGCGCACGTCCAGCAGCACCGCTTTGGGCAGCGACTGCATCAGCTCATAGGCTTCGTCCGGCAAAACGGCGCCGCTATAGGGCAGGCCCATCTGCTCCGCCCGCTCGTGGGCGGCCTGCAGTATCTGGTTCATGCGACTCATGATGTATCCCTCCGTTTGCAACATGCATGGGGTAGCGTCGCTGACAGAACACCAGAGCCTGTTTGCGCCTTTTTCCACATCGACGCGCCTTGATTCAAGCTCTATGCAGTTTTTTGCCAGCGCCTCTCATATTGGCGATTATCTGCCCGAACAACATGACTGGCAAATGGCACCAACTTGGTGCATTACAAAAATTTACGGCACCAGCATGGGTCAAATTTGTCCATTCCGGATCGCTGGCGAAGGCCATTCGCCTATGACACAATGCAGCAGCAGCGATTTTTAAGCTGGCACGCTTCCTGCTTAATGCCGGGCGTACCAATTTTCACGCACTTGCCCTTGGGTGCACGTTGCCTTTCAGGAGATAAACCATGGCAGTAGCCGACGTAGTCAAACTGATCCAAGAAAACGACGTCAAATTTGTCGATCTGCGCTTCACCGACACCCGCGGCAAGGAGCAGCACGTCTCCATCCCGGCCCATGTGCTGCTGGAAGACGCCGACGCCTGGTTCGAGCGCGGCCACGCCTTCGACGGCTCCTCCATCGCCGGCTGGAAAGGCATCCAGGCCTCCGACATGCTGCTGATGGCCGACCCGGCTACCGCCCGCATCGACCCGTTCTTCGACGAGCCGACCGTATTCATGCACTGCGACGTGATCGACCCGGCCGACGGCAAGGGCTATGACCGCGACCCGCGCTCCATCGCCAAGCGCGCCGAAGCCTACCTGAAGGCCTCCGGCATCGGCGACACCGCCTACTTCGGCCCGGAACCGGAATTCTTCATCTTCGACAGCATCACCTGGGGCGCCGACATGTCCGGCTGCTTCGTCAAGATCAAGGCCGAAGAAGCGGCCTGGGCTTCGGCGGAAGAGTTCGAAGGCGGCAATATGGGCCACCGTCCGGGCATCAAGGGCGGCTACTTCCCGGTGCCGCCGGTCGATTCCTCGCAAGACATCCGCTCCGCCATGGTATTGCTGCTGGAAGAACTGGGCATCCCGGTGGAAGTGCACCACCACGAAGTGGCCACCGCCGGCCAGAACGAAATCGGCACCAAGTTCAGCACGCTGACCCAGCGCGCCGACTGGACCCAGATCCTGAAGTACGTGGTGCACAACGTGGCCCACAGCTACGGCAAGACCGCCACCTTCATGCCCAAGCCCATCGTCGGCGACAACGGCTCCGGCATGCACGTGCACCAGTCCATCTGGAAAGACGGCCAGAACCTGTTCGCGGGCGAAGGCTACGCCGGCCTGTCCGATACCGCCCTGTACTACATCGGCGGCATCATCAAGCACGCCAAGGCGCTGAACGCCATCACCAACCCGGGCACCAACTCCTACAAGCGCCTGGTGCCGCACTACGAAGCGCCGGTGAAGCTGGCTTACTCCGCCAAGAACCGCTCCGCCTCCGTGCGCATCCCGCACGTAGCCAGCCCGAAGGCGCGCCGCATCGAAACCCGTTTCCCGGATCCGCTGGCCAACCCCTACCTGTGCTTCTCCGCCCTGCTGATGGCCGGCCTGGACGGCATCCAGAACAAGATCCACCCGGGCGACGCCGCGGACAAGAACCTGTACGACCTGCCGCCGGAAGAAGACAAGCTGATCCCGACCGTGTGCGCCTCGCTGGATGAAGCCCTGGCCGCATTGGACAAGGACCGCGAGTTCCTGACCCGCGGCGGCGTGTTCTCCAACGAATGGATCGATGCCTACATCGAGCTGAAGATGCAGGAAGTGAACCTGACCCGCATGACCACCCACCCGGTGGAATTCGCAATGTACTACTCGCTTTAAAATACGCGACGATTCGCTCAACAACGGCAGCCGACAGGCTGCCGTTTTTCATGGCGCCGCGCGCAAACCGATGACGACCGGGCGCGATTTGCTTATCATGCAGGGGCACCCATACCAGTCTCAGACGATGAAAATATTCGCTTTAAGCCTGCTGCTGGCCTGCGGCTGCGCCCAGGCCGCCACCATCTACAAATACGTCGACGCCAACGGCAACGTCACCTACACCAATGTGCCGCTGCGCGGCGCCCAACCGATCACGCTGAACCCGCTATCCACCTACCACGGCCGCAAGCCCAGCGGCGGCAATGCCGACAAAGCGCCGGCATCCGGCGGCTATCCGAATGTCGATGCCGATACCCAGAAGCAGCGCGACAGCGGGCGCAAGAAGATTCTGGAACAGGAGCTGGCCAACGAGGTCAAGGCGCTGGATGCGGCCAAGAAAGCCCTGGCCGACGGCAAGGCCGTGCGCAACGGCGACGAAACCCGCAACTACCAGAAATACCTGGACCGAGTGCAGAAGCTGCAAAACGAAGTCACCGACCGCGAGAAGAATGTCGCCGCGCTGAAGAAGGAACTGGGGCTGCCCTAGCCATTCGCACCAACATGGTGCATTCTGAGCCTCAAAATGCCGCGCCCGCGCCGCAAGGGCCGCGTTTCGACGCCTCCAAGCTGGCGCGCTTATTGCTGATCAAGGACGCGGCTTCATTCCGCGCACCTTCACTCCTGAAAAGCGAAACCTCATGCCGACACCCAGCTTCGCCGGACTGGAACTGCTAGACACGCCGGTGCTGATCTGCGACGCCGCCGGCGCGCTGCGCTTCGTCAATCCCGCCTGCGAGAACCTGCTGGCGCTGGGCAGCCGCGAACTGCTGCGCCACGGCCTGACCGGCTTGTTTCATCCCAGCCCGGCGCTGCGCCAGGCGCTGCATACCGCGCTGCGCCAGGGCGCCAGCTATATCGAGCACGACCTGGAACTGCGGCCGCAGCACAATGAGGCCATCCTGCATGTCACGCTGTCGATCACGCCGATAGACGGCGACGGCCTGCTGGCGCTGATCGAGCTGCGTCCGCTGGACCAGCAGCTGAAAATCGCCAACGAGGAAAGGCTGCTGCTGCAGCATCAGGCCAACCGCGAGCTGATCCGCAATCTGGCTCACGAGATCAAAAACCCGCTGGGCGGCATCCGCGGCGCGGCGCAATTGCTGGAACACGAACTGGCCGACCGGCCGGAGCTGAAGGAATACACCGAGGTCATCACCGAGGAAGCGCTGCGCTTGCAAACGCTGGTGGACCGCCTGCTGGCGCCGCACCGCAGCCACAGCCGCAGCCAGGTCAATATCCACGAGGTGCTGGAACGGGTGCGCAGCATCGCGCTGGCCCAGCATCCGCAAGGCCTGGCGGTGGCGCGCGACTACGACACCAGCCTGCCGCTGCTGTCCGCCGACAAGGAACAGCTGATCCAGGTGGTGCTGAACATCGTCAACAACGCGGTACAGGCCATGCGCGGCCAGGGCCGCATCGAGCTGCGCACGCGGGTGGCGCGGCAGATCACGCTGGCGCGCAAACGCCACCAGCTGGCGCTGAAATTGCAGATCGTCGACGATGGCCCCGGCATTCCCGAGGACATCCGCGATCACATCTTCTATCCGCTGGTCACCGGCCGCGCAGAAGGCACCGGCCTGGGGCTGACGCTTGCCCAGGCCTTCGTCCACCAGCACGGCGGCAGCATAGAGTTCGACTCCCGCCCCGGCCAGACCTGCTTCACCGTGATGCTGCCGTTCGGCGCCGACGCCGCCGGCTGACAACGATACCGACAAGAATACGAGGAGAAACCCCATGGCCCAACCGGTCTGGATCATCGACGACGACAAAGCGATACGCTGGGTGCTGGAAAAGGCGCTGACCCGCGCCGGCATCGGCTTTGACAGTTACGCCAGCGCCGACGACGCGCTGAACGCGCTGTACGACGCCACGCCGCGGGCCATCATTTCCGATATCCGCATGCCCGGCACCGACGGCCTGAAATTCCTGGCCAAGGTCAAGGCGGAGCATCCGCAGCTGCCGGTGATCATCATGACCGCCCACTCCGACCTGGACTCCGCGGTGTCGGCGTTCCAGGGCGGCGCCTTCGAATACCTGCCCAAACCGTTCGACATCGACCAGGCCGTGCTGCTGATCGAGCGCGCGCTGGCGGAAAGCCAGGCCCAGAGCGGCGACGCGGACAGCCCGGAGGCGCTGCCGGTGCTCTTGGGCCAGGCGCCGGCCATGCAGGATGTATTCCGCGCCATCGGCCGTCTGGCGCAATCGCACGTCACGGTGCTGATCACCGGCGAATCCGGCACCGGCAAGGAACGGGTGGCGGAGGCGCTGCACCGGCATTCAGTGCGCGCCGCCAAGCCTTTCATCGCGCTGAACACCGCCGCCATCCCCAAGGATTTGCTGGAGTCGGAACTGTTCGGCCACGAGAAAGGCGCGTTCACCGGCGCGCTGGCCACGCGGCGCGGCCGTTTCGAGGAAGCCGAAGGCGGCACGCTGTTTCTGGACGAAATCGGCGACATGCCCACCGAGCTGCAGACCCGCCTGCTGCGCGTGCTGTCCGACGGCCATTTCTACCGCGTCGGCGGCCATACGCCGATCAAGGCCAATGTGCGGGTCATCGCCGCCACCCACCAGAACCTCGAGCAACGGGTGCGCGACGGGCTGTTCCGCGAAGACCTGTACCACCGCCTCAACGTGATCCGGCTGCGCCTGCCGCCGCTGCGCGAACGGCGCGAGGACATCCCGCTCCTGGCCCGCCACTTCCTGGCCAAGAGCGCCTCGCAACTGGGCGTCGAACCCAAGCGCCTGTCCGAGGCTGCGATGGCGCTGATCCAGCGCAGCGCCTTCACCGGCAACGTGCGCGAGCTGGAAAACCTGTGCCAGTGGATATGCGTGATGGCGCCGGGCCAGACCGTGGAAATCGCCGACCTGCCGCCGGAGCTGCGCGAGCCGGCCACCCCGGCGCTGGCCGCGCGCGATGCCGCGGCATGGGAAGCGCAATTGACGGACGAGATCCGACAGCGCCTGCAGGCCGGAGAGAGCGGCATCGTCGACGAACTGACCCGCCGTTTCGAAACCGCCTGCATCCGCGCCGGCCTTGCCCATACCGGCGGCCGCAAGGTGGAGGCGGCGCAGCTGCTGGGCTGGGGCCGCAACACGCTGACGCGCAAAATCCAGGAACTCGGTCTGGAAGTCCACGATGCCGGTTGATAACTATTAATCAAACAAGCAATTACAACCGCATTATTTTCAATAAATACTGATAGAATCGAGCCAGTCCTCTAGCCCGATTTAATCGATGTTGCGCTCGTACCTCGCGCTGGCTGCGCTGTGCCCGCTCACGCTGCGCGCCGCCGCGCCCTTGCAGCTGGCGGTCAGCTCGGCCCTGACCAGTCCCTACGTCATTGAAGACCCGTCGCCGGCCAATCCCCTGCGGGGCCGCGCCATCGAACTGGCGCAGGCCGCGTTGCGAAACTGCGGCCTGCAGGGCCGCATCAGCCGTCAGCCTGGGGAACGCATTGTGCAGAACCTGCAATTGGGCCGGCTGGATGGCGCGCTGCTGTTGTCCTTCACCGATGAGCGCAGCCGACTGATCGCGTTTCCGCTGCGCGGCGGCCAACCCGATCCAGAACGACGGATGACCACCCTGAGCTATGCCTTCTACGTCCGCAACGGCAGTCCGCTGCATTGGGACGGCAGCGGGCTCTACGGCATCAACGGAACCGTAGGGGTCAACCAGGGTTGGTCGATAGGCCGCGAACTGATGGCGCGCGGCATCGACGTCGAGGAAAGCGTGGGCATAGAAGACAATTTCGCCAAGCTGCAGGCGGGCCGCACCGACGCCTACGTGCTGCACCAACTGGCAGGCGACCTCTACCTGCGCCACCATCCGGAATTGAAGATACACCGCATGTCGCCGCCGCTGCGCAGCAAACCGTATTACTGGGTATTCAGCCGCGGCTACGCCCGCGAACATGCCCGGCAAGTGGAATGCCTATGGCGGCAGATGCCGCAGCTGCGCCCGCGCTACCTGCCGGAAGGCGCGCGCTGAGCCTCAGCCAAAGCGCGCCAACTCACGCTCCCAATCCAGCCGGCCATCGGTCGGGGCCACATCGCCCCGCTGCGGCGCATCCTCCGGCACAAACCAGCACACCTCGAACAGCAAGCCGTCCGGATCATGGCCATACACGCTCTTGTGCACGCCATGGTCCTCTTCCATGCCCAGCTGACCGATCTCGGCCAAATGGTCGCGTATGCGCTTCAATTCCTGAATGGTGTCCACCTCCCAGGCCAGGTGGTACAGGCCGGCCCTGGGCTGACGCGGATCCGGCGTCTCGCCGCGCGGGCTGAACGGGCCGGAACGCTGCTGGCCCAAATTGACGCTGAACAGCGCCAGATCGTGATCATTGTCTGAATGCGCGGCCTGCGCGAACACCGCGCGGCTGGAAGCGGCGTCGCCCTTGGGGCGAAAGCCCAGCACATCGCGATAAAACGCCGCGCTGTCGGCCACATCGCTGACGTAAAGCACGGCGTGGTTCAATCGTTTGATGCCCATCTTGATGTCTCCGCAAGCAAACGCGTCAGCCTAAAGGGAAAACCGCCGCCGCGCCAGCCAATTATTTGTCATGCAATAGCGACAGGCCGGGCAAGGTAGCGAAGCTGGAATCGCGCACCGTCTGCACAAAGTCCTGCATGTATGCCCGCTCGGCGTCCGCCTCGCGCAACGCCGCGTACAGCTGGCTGTAAAGGCCATGCTCGCCCACCCGGCGCGCCACCACGTAGCCGCGCTCCAGATACGGCTGCACCGCCCAGTACGGCAGCGCCGCCACGCCGCGGCGGCTGGCCACCAGCTGAATGATGGCGATGGTCAGCTCGGCGGTGCGCCGAGCCGGATTGACGCCGGCCGGCGCCAGCACTTTGCGCAGCAGATCCAGCATCTCGTCCGCCACCGGGTAATGAATCAGCGTCTCGCCAACGAAGTCCTCCGCCTGCCACACCGCTTTCGCCGCCAATGGGTGCTCGCGCGCGGCGATGCCCACCATCTCATAGGAAAACAGCGGCAGATGAGAGATGCCCGTCTGCGGCTCCGCCTCCGACACGATGGCGAGATCGGCGCGGTCGCTGAGCAGCAGGCCGACGGGATCGGCATGAAAGCCGGACACAATGTCCAGCTCCACCGCCGGCCAATGCTGGCGAAACTGGTCCATCGCCGGCATCAGCCAGTCGAAGCAAGTGTGGCATTCCACCGCCACCCTGACTTCGCCGGCCTCTCCCTGGCGGATGCGCGCCAGATCGCGCTCTGCCGCCGCCACCTTGGCCAGCAGCTCGCGCGCCAGCAGCAATAGCCGCTCGCCGGCCGGCGTAAAGCGCAGGGGCTGGGTTTTGCGTTCGAACAACGTCAAACCGTAGGCCGCCTCCAGCTGCTTCAACTGGTGCGACAGGGCCGACTGCGTCAAATACAGCCGTTGCGCCGCCTGCGACACGCTGCCGCTTTCAGCCAGCGCCGTCAGGCTTTTCAGATGCCTTAGCTCCAGCACGCTCATCATCGATTACATTCATGTTGAACTGCAAAATAATGAGTTTGAATCATACAACACAATGACGGATGCTGGATTGATCCAGATAGCAGGAAGCAACAGCATGCGCATCACCACCCATCTCCTCGGTTTTCCCCGCATTGGCGCCAAACGCGAACTAAAAACGCTGTTGGAAAAGCACTGGCAAGGCGAAATTGACGAAACCGGCCTGCTGCAAGGCGCGAAAGAGCTGCGGCAAAAACACTGGCTGCTGCAAAAGGGCGCCGGCGTCGCGCTCAGCCCGGTAGGCGACTTCTCCCTGTACGACCATGTGCTGGATGCCCAGCTGCTGGTCGGCGCCGCGCCGCCGCGCTTCGGCTTCGATCCCGCCGCGCTGACCACGGCGCAGTACTTCCAGCTCGCGCGCGGCGCTCAGGGCCAGCCCCCCTTGGAAATGAACAAATGGTTCGATACCAACTACCACTATCTGGTGCCGGAATGGCAGGCGGATACGGCATTCCGCGCCCAGCCCGACCGCCTGCTGTCCCAGCTGCGCGAAGCCCGGGCGCTGGGGGTGGCCGCCAAGCCGGTGCTGTTGGGACCCTTGAGCCTGTTGTGGCTGGGCAAGGCCAAGGGCGAGCCCTTCGACAAGCTGTCGCTGCTGCCCGGCCTGGTCGCCGCCTACCGCCAACTGCTGTCATCCTTGCGCGCTGCGGGCGCCGCCTGGGCGCAGATCGACGAACCGATTCTGGCGCTGGATTTGGAGCCTGCCTGGCTGGACGCGCTGCGGCCGGCCTACGAGCAACTGAGCCAAGACGCCCCCAAACTGCTGCTGGCCAGCTACTTCGGCAGCGTGGCCGAACATGCGGCGCTGTTGAAGACGCTGCCGGTGGCCGGCCTTCATCTTGACCTGGCGCGCGCGCCGGAACAGATCGACGCCTTCATCGACGACTACCCGGCCGACAAGGTGTTGTCCGCAGGCGTCATCGATGGCCGCAATATCTGGCGCGCCGATCTTTCCCCGCGGCTGGACCAATTGGCGCCGCTGGCCGAGCGCCTGGGCGAGCGGCTGTGGCTGGGCCCCAGCTGCTCGCTGCTGCACTGCCCTTTCGACGCCGCGGCGGAAACCGCATTGGACTCCGAACTGAAAAACTGGCTGGCCTTCTCCGTGCAAAAGCTGAACGAGCTGAAAACGATGAAACGCGGCCTGGAACAGGGGCGCGCCGCCATCGCCGATGAGCTGGCCGGCAGCGACTTCGCCCGGGCGCAGCGACGCGGCAGTCCGCGCATCCATCATTCCGCCGTCGCCCAGCGGCTGGCCGCGCTGCCGGCCGGCGGCTATCGCCGCGCCAGTCCCTACCCGGTGCGCGCGGCGCGGCAACAGGCCTGGCTCAAGCTGCCGCCGCTGCCCGCCACCACCATAGGCTCCTTTCCGCAGACGCAGGCCATCCGCGCCAGCCGCGCCGCGTTCAAGCAGGGCGAGCTGTCCGCCGACGACTACCGGCAAGCGATGGAGAAGGAAATCGAGCTGGCGATCCGCCGCCAGGAAGCGCTGGGGCTGGACGTGCTGGTGCACGGCGAGGCCGAGCGCAACGATATGGTGGAATACTTCGGCGAACAGCTGGCCGGCTTCGCCTTCACCGCCGGCGGCTGGGTGCAGAGCTACGGCAGCCGCTGCGTGAAGCCTCCCATCCTCTGCGGCGACGTCAGCCGGCCAGGACCGATGACCGTGGACTGGGCGCGCTATGCGCAAAGCCTGACGGCCAAGCCGGTAAAAGGCATGCTGACCGGTCCGATCACCCTGCTGCAATGGAGTTTTGTGCGCGACGACTTGCCGCGCAGCGAAGTCTGCCGCCAGATCGCGCTGGCGCTGAACGACGAGGTGCGCGACCTGGAAGCCGCAGGCATCCGCGTGATCCAGATCGACGAGCCGGCCCTGCGCGAAGGCCTGCCGCTGAAACGCGCCGAGCGCGACGGCTATCTGGCTTGGGCCGGCGAGGCATTCCGCCTGTCCTGCCGTGGCGTGGACGACGCGACGCAGATCCACACGCATATGTGCTACTCGACATTCGGCGACATCCTGCCGGCCATCGCCGACCTGGACGCGGATGTGCTGACAGTCGAAACCGCCCGCTCGGACATGGCGCTGCTGGCCGACTTGGGCCGCTTCCCTTACCGCAATGCCATCGGCCCCGGCGTCTACGACATCCACAGTCCGCGCGTGCCCGGCGCGGACGAAATCCGCGCGCGGCTCCAGCAGGCGCTGCGGGTCATCCCGGCCGAACGGCTTTGGATCAATCCCGATTGCGGCCTGAAGACGCGCGGCTGGCCGGAGGCGGAGGCCGCCTTGAGCGCGATGGTGAAGGTGGGACGAGAGCTGCGCGAGCAACTGGCGCAAAGCGCTTGAGCCGAAAATGAAGACGCCCCGGCAAGGCGGGGCGTCGGACTGGGATAAGGGGCGGGTTCGGGGTTCACGGGTCAAGCATCCCCGGCGTCAGCATCAGCTTCAGCCTGACCTGTTCGATGCCATGGCGCTCGCGGTGATTCAACCACCACACCGAGCCCTTCTTGACGCTCCACATCTGCTGCTGCTCCGCCAACAGCCTGGCCGCCAGCCAGCCGATGTAAGGCTGATGCCCCGCCACCACCACGGTGCCGCCGGCCTCCGGCCAACCTACCGCGCGCAGCACATCGTCCACCTCCGCGCCCGGATTCAGCTCCGGCAACACGGTATAGCTCTTGGCCAGATAGGCCGCCGTCTGCTGCGAACGCACCGCTTCCGAAGCCAGCAACACGTAATGCTCCGGCAAACGGTTGCGCAGCCAGGACGCCATGCGGCTGGCCTGCTGTTGCCCGCGCCGGGTCAGCGCGCGCGCCAAATCGTCAACGCCTTCCTCGGCCTCGGCGTGGCGCCATAAAATCAAATCCATATCATTCTCCTTGTTATCCGCCTAACTGGCCATCAAGCCAAACCGGACGGGCTCTGCATGCTAACCGAGGTGCACCCAGCGCACCAGCCATGGCAGCAGCATCGCGGTGAAAACGCCGTTCAAACCCATCGCCAGCCCCGCAAACGCGCCTGCGGCCTCGGACAAATGAAAGACTCTCGCCGTGCCGATGCCATGGGCGCTGACACCGGTGGCCACGCCCAGCAGCATGTCGTCGTGCCAGCCCAGGAGCTTGAACAGCGGCGGCGCGATGACCGCTCCGACGATGCCGGACACGATGACGAACATCGCCGCCAGCTCCGGCGCGCCGCCCAGACTGCCGGCCAGACTCATCGCGATCGGCGTGGTCACCGCCCGCGTAGCCAGCGACACCAGCACCGGCGCATCCAGTCCCAGCCACCAACCCAGCCCAGCCGCGCTGAGCATGCCGGTCAGCCCGCCGACGCAGATGCTGACGGAGAGCGGCATGACAGCGCGCTTCAAGCGCGCCAGATTGCCGTACAAAGGCACCGCCAGCGCCACCGTGGCCGGTCCCAGCATCAATTGGATGAAACGGGCGCCATTCATGTACTGCTGATAACTGCTGCCGCTGAGCCATAGCCAACCCAGCACCAGCAACACGCCCAGCAGCACCGGATTGGACAGCGGGTGGCCATCACAGCGGCGATTGGCGGCCAACGCCAGACGATACGCCAGCAAAGTGACAAATATGCCTGTGAGCGGCGAATCGAGCACGGTCTGGCTAATGGCTCCGCTCATTGGAGCCTCCGCCGCAACAACAGTTTCAACACCGCGCCGGTCACCACTAGCGTGACGACGGAGGACGCCAGCAGGATCAGCGCCAGTTGCCAGCCATGAACGCGCAATAAGGGCGCATAAGCCATCAGGGCGCCGCCAGCTGGGATGAACAGCAGCGACATATGGCCGAGAAAACGCGGCGTCTCGCGCTGCAGCATGCCCGGCACGCCGCGGCGCAGCCACAAGGCCGCGAACAGCAGCAACAGCCCCAACACCGGTCCTGGCAAGGGCCAACCCAAAACATGCGTCAGGGCTTCGCCCAATAATTGAAAACCCAGCAGACACAACATCAGATCCAGCATCGTTCGCCTCCTCTCTGCGCCTTATGATAAAGGCAAGATATTGGCGGCGCATACCGCCGCAGGCGACAAGCCGCGACGGCTTTTGGCATAATGCGCGCCATGGTTAACAATGCCCTGTGGCGCGCCGCGCCCCCCGTCCTGCCCGATTCGATGCGGGACTGCCTGACCGAGCCCGGCTCATTGAGCCTGCGCCTGCAAAGCAGCGGCCGCCGTTTTGCCGTGCGCGTGCTGCAGCAAGGCGTCAGCCTGACGCTGCAGGATGAGGCCGACGCGCTCGATGCCGCGCCGCATTCGCCGGCATACGCCCGGCACGTGCTGTTGACGCTGGACGATACGCCAGTGGTGTACGCGCGCAGTGTGGCGCGCCCCGCTTGTCCGCACTGGCTGCCGGTGCTGGAGCGCGGCAGCCGCTCGCTGGGACTGACGCTGTTCGGCGAACTGCCGGAACTGCGCCGCGACCCTTTGCGCTATGGCTTGCTGGATGCCAGCCACCCACTGGCCGCCGCCGCGGCGCAGACGCAAACCGCGGCATCCTACCCCGCGCGGCGCTGCCGCTTCCTGCTGCACGGCTCGCCGCTGCTGCTGACCGAACTGTTTTTGCCCGCCTTGAAGGATTTGCTGTGATTTCGTCCGCCCGGATCCGCGACCGATACGAGAACTACCGCCAACTGATGCGCTGGGACAAGCCTATCGGCACGCTGCTCTTGCTGTGGCCCACGCTATGGGCCCTGTGGCTGGCCACGGGCGGCAAGCCGCATCTGCCCATCGTCGCCATCTTCTGCCTGGGCACCTTCCTGATGCGCTCGGCCGGCTGTGTGATCAACGACTACGCCGACCGCGACTTCGACGCCCACGTGGCGCGCACCAGCCAGCGGCCTTTCGCCCGCGGCACGGTCAGCCAGAAAGAAGCGCTGCTCCTGGCCGCCTTCCTGGCCCTGCTGTCCTTCCTGCTGGTGCTGCCCTTGAACACGCTGACCAAGCTGCTCAGCGTGCCGGCCCTGCTGGTGGCGGCCAGCTATCCGTTCACCAAGCGCTTTTTCCCGATGCCCCAGGCCTATCTGGGCATTGCTTTCTCCTTCGGCATCCCCATGGGCTTCGCCGCCGAAACCGGCGCGGTGCCTGCGCTGGCCTGGCTGCTGCTGCTGGCCAATCTGTTCTGGGTCATCGCCTACGACACCGCCTACGCCATGGCGGACAAGCCGGACGACCTGAAGCTGGGCATCAAGACCTCCGCCATCACGCTGGGCGATTACGATGTCGCCGGCATCATGATCTGCCACGCCGTTTTCCTGGGGCTGATGTCCGGCATCGGACTGCATCTGGCCCTGGCCTGGCCGTATTTCCTGGGGCTCGCGGCGGCGGCCGCGCTGATGGCGCTGCAGTACCGCGACATCCGGCGCCGCGACCGCGCCAAATGCTTCAAGGCCTTCCTCGACAACAACCGCGTGGGGGCGGTCGTGTTCGCCGGCTTGGCGCTGAGCTACTTAGTGTAAATGGATAAAATATGCCATTTACAATAAATTACCCTGGCATCAGCCATATCTCATGAACTTCCCTTCGCGTCCCCGCTCTGAACAAGGTCGGGCGCTGCCCGATGGCAAAACACGCCAATACCAATAAGTCACACAGGAAGGTGAACATCATGAAAAAACTGATGGCTGCTCTGATCGCTGCTGCTTTCGCTGGTTCCGCTTTCGCCGCCCCGGCCGCCTCCGCCCCGGCCGCTGAAAAGAAGATGGAACACAAGGCTGAACATAAGGCTGAACACAAGAAGTCGCACCACAAAAAGACGCACAAGAAGCACGCGTCCGGCGCGGCTCATGAAAAGCACAAGGCTGGCCACAAGGCTGCTTCCGCCGCCAAGTAAGCCTTGCTGCCATGAAAAAGCTCCCTCGCGGGAGCCATGCCGCCCACTCCAGCGAGTGGGCGGCATTTTTCATGGCGCGGGGCAGATCCTGCCTGCCAAAACCCACGCGCAGAGGCGTGAACGCCATGCCGACGCCTGCCGAAACGAAAAAGCCCGCGATCATCGCGGGCCGGCCTCATTAAGAATGGATTTCAAACCGCTTCGACATTGTTGTGCACTTCGCTGTCGCGCAGCACGACTTGCGCCCAGACCACGGAATCCAGGTAGTACTGATTGACCAAGTCGATATCGAGATTCAGCACCTTGGCCTGCGCTTCGATCTGCACATTGTCGCCATGCTCGCAGGCCAGCGCCAGCGCCAGATGCGGGGCGAAGATGCCCTTTTGCTCGATCACCGCTTCGCGCACGGTCAGCGGCAATTCCAGCGGGTCCAGCACATCCGGAAACGGAATGTTCAGCAGCACGTCCAGCAATGAAAACATGCCGGTCAGGAATAGGTGCTCAGCTTCCAGCTTGTTGCCGCGGTAGCTGCCTAGCTTTTCCAGGAAGCGGGCGCGGATCAGCGACTTCTCCAGCAGCGCGATGGCGTTGCCATCGTCCTTGCGCGAGGTGAACAGCAGCATGGACAGCCACTTGAACATGGTCTCCCGGCCCAGCAGCAGCAAGGTTTCCTCTATGGTCTGCACCTTGCGCGCCAGGCCATGGATAGGCGAATTGATGAAACGCAGCAGCTTGAACAGCAGCACCGAGTCCAGCTTGAACTGGGCCTCCACCTCCTTGGCCTCGGCATTGGCGCGCAACAGCCGCATGATCTGCAGGACGCGGGTCTGGCTGTTGTCCACCTTGCCGCCTTCCAGCGAGTGCGCGGTGCTGACGAACGGCCCATGGAACAGGGCGAAGCGATTGTGTCCCGGCGCGCGCAGGCAAACATCGAGGTCTTCGGCGGTGCCGACATTGCGGGCGATCCAGCGCACAGCCGGATAGCGCTTGGGCAGCTGGTCGAGAATCGGCGCCAATACCCGGGTGGACGGACCGGCGAAATCCAGCACCATATAGTCCATACGGCCAAACAAGTCAGCCTGCAGGCCGGGCGCCAGTATGGTCTGGTCGTAGGCTGCCGGCTCCAGCGCGAAGCGCAGGCCTAGCTTTTGCAGATCGTCCAACTGCCCCAGCATGAACTCGGACACTTCCATGCCCGGCACCGCCTCCAGCACGAAGATCACGCTGCCGGCCGGCATGCTGCGCAGCAGCGGTTCGTCCAGCGAGGTCATCGCGATATGGACGAAGGCTCGGCGGTACGCCAGCAGGCGGAAGATGTCCATATTGTGCAGCGTCGACAGCAGCAGCCGGTCGAACTCCTGCTGCTTGCCGGCCTCGATGTTGCGCTTGCCCTGGCGGACGAAGAAATCATAGGCCACCACCCGGCGCTGCTTGTCCATCACCGGCTGGTGCGAAACAAAGCCCAGCGTCGCCGGCAGCTCCTCCGCCGGCAATTCCGGCGGCAGCTCCAACATCGTAGTGTCAGGCATGTCCGGCGACGCAGGCGGGCGCGTTTCTTCCACAGTGGTCTTTTTAAGACGTCCAGTCAGGCCATCGATCAGGCTTTTCAGCATGTTGGGATCCTATGTTGCACCGGCCGCCTCCCCCGCAAACCGGCATCCAGATAGAATTCTAGCCGATGCGACCGGCAATTCTCGGGGTTTCCACTCGCACATCGCCGCACTGCGCGCGGTGGCGCAAGGCGTGGTCGATCAGCACCAGCGCCAGCATGGCCTCGGCGATGGGCGTGGCGCGGATGCCCACGCAAGGATCATGGCGGCCATGGGTTTCCATCAGGATGGGCTCGCCCTGCTTGTTGATGGAGCGGCGCGGCTGGGCGATGGAGGACGTCGGCTTGATGGCGATGGACACGTCGATCTGTTGGCCGGTGGAAATGCCACCCAGCACGCCGCCGGCGTGATTGCTGGCAAAGCCCTCTGGCGTCAGCTCGTCGCCATGCTCGCTGCCTTTCTGCGCCACGCAGGCGAAACCGGCGCCGATCTCCACGCCCTTGACCGCGTTGATGCTCATCATGGCGTAGGCGATGTCGGCGTCCAGGCGGTCGAACACCGGCTCGCCCCAGCCCACCGGCACATTGTCCGCCACCACGCGCAGCCGCGCGCCGATGGAGTCCAGGCTCTTGCGGATGGAGTCCATGTATTCCTCCAGCCGCGGCACGATGTCCGGGTCGGCGCTGAAGAAGGGGTTCTGCCCCACATGCTCCCACCCCTTGAACGGCATTACCACTTCGCCGATCTGCGTCATGTGGCCGCGAATCACGATGCCGTATTTGTCGTTCAGCCACTTTTTGGCGATGGCGCCGGCCGCCACGCGCACCGCGGTCTCTCTAGCAGACGAGCGGCCGCCGCCGCGCGGATCGCGGGTGCCGTATTTGTGCCAATAGCAGTAGTCGGCGTGGCCGGGACGGAAGGTGTCGGCGATGTTGCCGTAGTCCTTGCTGCGCTGGTCGGTATTGCGGATCATCAACGCGATCGGCGTGCCGGTGGTCTTGCCCCCGTACACGCCGGACAGGATTTCCACGGTGTCCGGTTCGCGACGCTGGGTGACGTGGCGGCTGGTGCCGGGCTTGCGGCGATCCAGCTCGATCTGGATGTCGGCCTCGCTCAGCGCCAAACCAGGCGGGCAGCCGTCCACCACGCAGCCTATGGCCGGCCCGTGGCTTTCGCCAAAAGAAGTAACGGTAAACAATCGACCCATGCTGCTGCCTGACATCTGCGATCCCCTGCTGTTTTCGTCTATGCGATCGATTCTAGCATGAGCGATCAGGCGAACTCGCGCCGATACGCGGCCGGCGTCATCAAGAAACGCTGCTTGAACACGCGGTGGAAATAATTGACATCCACATAGCCGCAGCGCGCCGCCACGGCGGGCAAGGCAAGCTGGCCTTGCCGCAGCAAGGCCTTGGCCAGATCCAGCCGCGCCTGGGCCAGAAACTCGCAGAAACCGTGCCCCAGATGCTGGCGGAACAGGCGCGACAGATGCGTGGTGGAGATGCCGAAGCGCAGGGCCACGTCCTCGCGCGTCAAGGGCGCGTACAGATGCTCGCTGATATACAGGCAGATGGCGCGGAACTGGTTGCCGCCTTGCTGCCAATGACTGTCGCGCGCCTCGTCGTAAAGCGTCTGCAGCAAGGCCAGCAGCGCCTGCCCCTGCAGCCGCAGCACCTCCGGGGAGGCGCCGTCGCGGCACAGCCCGGCCAGCATGCCATTCAGACTGCCGCGCTGCGCCAGCACCATGCTTTCCTTATGCGTGCTGATCACGCCCTGCGGACCGGAGCGCACCAGGCTGAAACCGATCCTGGCGTAATCGAACAGGATGTGCAGCACTTCGCCGTTGGCGCACCAGTTGGGCAGCGTCCAGTGCTCGGCCGGAATGAACAAGGCTTCTTGCGCTGACAGGCAGCCGTTTTCACAGCCCTCGTGGCCGTAGTGGTAGCGATTGGACAACACCAGCTCCAAGCGCGGGAAGTGCACCTGATAAGCCCCGGCCGGCACATGCTTGCCAGCCGGAGCGTGGCACAGCCGCCTCAGCGTGGACGGCCAGCTCAGGCGAAACGAAGAAGGCGACGCCATGCTTTTAGATTCATCCCTCACACTCCTTGCCGCCACACGCTAACACAGGGCCGCCGGCGGGCAAAACGCGCGGTAGGCCAGCGCCAGGCGGCCGGCCTTGGCCTCGCAGCGCGCGCCGGGCAGCAACAGCGCGCTTTGTCCCTGCGCCAGTTCGATCTCGCCCTCGGCATGCCGCACCTGCAGGCTGCCATCGACCACCAACAGCACTTCCGGCCCCTCGGCCAGCCAGGAAGCGGCCTCCCCTTCTCCCAATAGCAGTTGGTCCAGCGCGAAGTATTCGCCGCCGCAACGCGGATACGGCTGCAGGCCGCAGCCGTCAGGCGCGGACATCACGCGCGGCCGCGCCGCGGAACCATCCATGACTTCCAGAAAGGCCTCCACGTCCACCGGCTTGTCGGTCAGGCCTGCGCGCAATACATTATCCGAGTTCGCCATCAGCTCGACATTGCGTCCATGCAAATAAGCATGCGGCAGGCACGCCGGCTGGAAGATGGCTTCGCCCGGCCGCAGCCCCACCAGATTGAGCAGATAGCAGCCGAACACGCCGCGGTCCTCGCGCCGCGCATCGGCCAGCCGCGCGGCCCAATGATCGGGATCGTCCGGCCCGGCAGGCCGCTGCCGCGCCAACCGTTGCCAGAGCGACGCCAGCAACGCTGTCACCTCCGGCTGCGGCAGGCGCAACAGATGACGGTACAGGCTGGCGCCGCCCTCCTCGGCCAGACGCTGCCGCAACGGCGCCCACTCCGGCTGGCGCGCCAGCAGCGCATCGATTTCCGCGTCCGCGCGCATGCCGTGCAGCAGCCAGAACGGCGACAGCGCCACCATCATCTCCGGTTTGGGAAACGGATCGCGATAATGGCGCCGGCGGTCGTTCGCGGCCAGGCCGGCGGCATTGTCGCGGGCGAAACCGGCGCGCGCCTGCTCCGCGTCCGGGTGCACCTAGATGGACAACGGCGCGTCCACATCGAGCACCTTGAGCAGAAACGGCAGCCGGTCGCCATGCCTGTCGCGCACCGCGCTCCCCAGGAAACGCTCGGGCTGATGGGCGATGGCGTAGTGCAGCGGCTGCGGCCCCTGCGCGGTCATGATCACCGACGGCGCATCCTCGTGCGCGCCCAGCCACCACTCGGCCACGCGCTCGATGCCTTCTTGCGGCCAGTTCAGCAAACGCGGGATGAAGCGGCGGCCGCCCCAGGCATAATGCTGGGCCAGCCCGTGCAGCGGATAGGCGCTCATGCTGCGCCCTCCAGCCGCGACTGCAGCAGCGTCAGCAGCCCTTGCGGATCGGATGCCTCGCGCAGCTGGCGGCGGAAATCCTCGTGCATGACCAGCCGCGCCAGACGCGAGAAGAATTTCAGATGCTCGGCCCCGGCATCGCTGGCATTGAAGGCGATCAGCAGCACCATGTCCACCGGCTGGCCATCGCTGGCGCCCCAGTCTACCGGCTGCTCCAGCTTGGCCAAGCACAGAGTGGGATGCAGCACATGCTTGGATTTGGCGTGCGGAATGGCGAAGCCGTGCCCGAGGCCGGTGGAATAAGCCTGCTCGCGCAGCCACAAGTCCTCCTCCATGCCGTAGCGGTCATCGCAGCGTTCCAGCAGCCACAGCCGGTCCACCAGCCCCTTGAGCGCGGCCGCCTTGCTGCGCCAGGCCACGCTCGGCAGCAGACATTCCGCAGTCAGCATCGGTAGCTTGCCGCGCGCGCCGCGCGCCTCCACCAGCGCGCGCACCGCCGCGCCGTCTTCGCAACCCAAAGCCTGTTGCAGCAAGGCGCGGCACTCTCCGGCATCGAGTTCGCGCAGCCTGCGCCGGCAGGCCTGCAGAGACGGCGCGCTCATGCTCAGCTCGTCCAGCCCCATGCCCAGCAGCAAGGGCAAGGCATGCGGCGCCGCCGCCGCCTCGCCGCACAGGCCTATCCAGCGGCCGTGGCGATGGACGGTTTGCACGGCTTGGGCAAGCGCCGACAAAAACGCCGGATGCAGGCTGTCGTACAGCGCGCCCACGCGCTCGTTGTCTCGATCCGCCGCAAACAGATACTGCGTGAGATCGTTGCTGCCCACGCTGAAGAAATCGACCTCGCGGCAAAAGGCGTCCAGCTGGAACAGCACCGACGGCACTTCCAGCATGATGCCCAGCGGCACCGGCCGCGTGAGGCCGAGCGCCGCGCGCTCCTCCTCCAGCACGCGGCGCGCCCAGCGCGCCTCCGACAGCGTGGCGACCATAGGGATCATCACCTTGACCGGCCCCAGCGCGGACGCGCGCAGAATGGCCCGCAGCTGGGCGCGAAACACGGCCTCCTGATCCGGATACATGCGGATGGCGCGATACCCCAGAAACGGGTTGCTCTCCGCCGGCGCCGGCAAGCAGCGCGCCGGCTTGTCGCCGCCGATGTCGAAGGTGCGGATGATCACCGGGCGGCCGGCCGCCAGCCGCACCACCTCGGCATAATGCTGGAACTGGCTCTCCTCGCTTGGCGGCGCGTCAGCCTCCATGAACAGCATCTCGGTGCGGAACAGGCCCACGGCGTCCGCGCCGTGGGCAAAGCCCAGCTGCGCCTCCTCGGCGGAAGCGATGTTCACGGCCAGCTCCAGCCGGCAGCCGTCGGCGCTGCGGCTCTCGCCCTGGCTGGCCCGCGCCTCGCGCAGCCGCCTTGCCTCCAGCAGGGCCGCCTCTTCGCGGTAGTAGTCCAGCACCGGCGCAGCCGGCGCAAGGAACAGCGCGCCCAACCCAGCATCGAGCACCGCCGTCCGGCCCAGGCTGGCGGCGACGGCCGCGCGCGGCACGCCGGTCAGCACCGGCAGCGAGAAGGCGCGCGCCAGGATGATGGTGTGGGAAGTCAGTCCGCCGCGGCCCAGCAGCAGGCCGCGGACGCGGCTGCGGTCCAGCGCCAGCAGCTCGCTCGGCGCCAGGTCCTCGGCCCACAGCACGGCGGCGTCCGGCCATGTCGTCGCGGCAGGCTCGTCCTCAGGATGCAGGCGTTCGAGCAAGCCGCGGCCCACGTCGCGGATGTCGATTTCGCGTTCGCGCAGATATTCGCTCGCCGATTGGCCCAGCATGTCGCGGTAGAAAGCCACGGTGGCCGCCACCGCCGCCGCCGCGCCCAGCCCCTGGCGCAGCGCCTGATCCAGGCGGGCGTCAAAATCGGCATCGGACAAAATGGCGAGGTGGGCGCGAGCGATGGCCGCGGCCTGGCCGGACTGGCGCTCAGTTTCCTGCTGCAGGCCCTGCGCCAGCGCTTCCCGCGCCTGGCGCAAGGCTTCGCGCTCATGCGGCTCGCCGCGCGAAGCCGGCAGCGCTTCGACGGCGGGGAAGCGGTAGCCGCGATGCTCGCACAACTCGCCTATCGCCACGCCCTGCCCGGCCGGCTGGCCGAAACACGGCGACGGCGACAGCTCGGCCAGCGCGCGCGGCAGGGCGCGGCTGGCGGCGGGTTCGGCCGCCAGCGCCTCGTCGCAATGCGGCAGGGTATCGCGCAGGAAGTCTTGCAATTGCTTGGCCGCCTCGGCGGCGGATTCGCCGTCTATCTCGATATCGATGATGTCGTTGAACAGGATGTCGCCGCCTATCAGACTGAGCACGCTCTTGGCGTCCGCCAACTGGCCGTTGCGCTGGTTGCGCCAGCGGATGGCGGCGCGGAAGCCGCCGCAGAATTCTGCGATCCGGCTGGCCGGACGAGCGTGGATGCCATTCGGCAAGGGACAGATCAGGGTGAGACTGTGTGACATAGGACTGCTTTCTTGCTGTGCGGCCCGCGCGGGCCAGCCGGATTTACAGAAGCGCAAACACCGCCTTGGCATCCTTCAGCACGTTCTGGATCGGCACCCGCACCACGCGCTTGTCCTCGAAACGCTCTTCGCCCTCTATGGCGATGTCCACCGCCAACAGCACCACATCGGCGGCCTGGATATCCCGGCTGGACAACTCGTTCTCGATGCCGATGGCGCCCTGGGTTTCCACTTTGATGTCATGCCCGAGCTGGCGCCCCAGGCTTTCCAGTTTCTCCGCGGCCATGTAAGTGTGGGCAATGCCGGTGGGGCAGGCGGTAATGGCGACGACTTTCATATTCTTTCTCCTGGCAAGACACGGTTATTCATGGGCAGGCGCGGCGGCCGGCAAGCGGTCCGCGGCGCGCGCCTTGAGCAGATTGATGGTGACGGCCACCAGCAGCACCCCGGCCGCGATGGCCAGCGCGAACATCCAGCGGTTGTCTATCACCGGCAGCACGATGGGGCCGCCGTGCGGCGCGTGGTCGCCCACGCCGCCCAGCATGGCGATCATGCCGCCCAGGGCGGAACCGGCGACGATGGTTGGGATCACTCGCAGCGGGTCGGACGCGGCAAACGGAATGGCCCCTCGGTGATGCCTATCATCCCCATGCCCAGGGCGGCGGAGCCGGCTTCGCGCTCCTGTTCGGTCCACAGCGACTTGCGCAGCTTGGTGGCCAGACCCAGGCCGAGCGGCGGAATGCACACGGCCGCGGCGACTGCGCCCATCACTTGGTATTGGCCCTCGGCGATCATGCTGGCGCCGAAGAAGAACGCCACTTTATTGATCGGCCCGCCCATGTCGAACGCCACCATCGCGCCCAGCAGCGCGCCCAGCACCATGGCGTTGGCGCCGCCCATGGACTTGAGCCAGACGCCCAGCGTGACCATCAGATTGGCAATGGGCACGCCCAGCACCTCGAACATCAGCACGCCGATGGCCAGCGAGGACAGGATGGGAATGATCAGAATGGGCATCAGCGGCTTGAGCGCCTTGGGCGCAGGCATTTTCTTGAGTTGCTCGACCACCCTGCCGGCCAACAAACCCGCGATCAGGGCGCCCAGGAAGCCGGCGTTGACGGTATGGGCGATCTGGCCGCCCACCATGCCCGCCACCAGGCCGGGCTTGCCGGCGCGGGCATAGGAGATGTAACCGGCCAGCACCGGCAGCAGCAGCGCGAAGGCGCTGCCGCCGATATCGATGATCAGTTTCAGCACCGGCGCGTGGCTGAAGTCCGGCCCCTTGCCCGTCATCGGCGCCAGCGAAATGGCCAGCGCGATCAGGATCCCGCCACTGGCGATGAAGGGGATGACGTGCGACACCCCGGTCAGCAGATACTGCTTCCATTGTTCCAGACGAGCCTGCATGTTGTTCTCCTCCATTTGTGGATGGAACTAGGCTAACGCAGGCATGGAAGGCCGATATAGTGGCGAGATCAGCCTGATGTGGACTTTTGTGACATCGCGGCGGCGCGCCCGACCATTCTCACAAGAAAAAACCACCCAAAAACAAAACGCCGGCGGAGCCGGCGTCAAAACAGATGGGAGCGAGAGAGCTCACCACGGCAGGCTGCCGCCCTGGCGGCGATACCAGCCGGTGACGGACAAGCGCTGCCGCTTGGCCGGCAATACCTCGTGCCAGAAACGGTCGGACAAGAACAGCACCAGCGTGCCGGCCTCCGGTTCCACGTCGATGAACTGCTGGCAGTCCTGATCCAGGTACAAGCGGATCTGGCCGCCGGCGCCGGCCGGCCAGTTTTCATTGAGGTAAAACACGGTGGTCAGCGCGCGGGCGTCGTCGTCCTGGAAACGGTCCAGATGCTTTTTGTAGAACGCGCCTTCCGGATACACGGCGAAGTGAGACTCCAGCTCGGCCAGGCCCAGATATAGGCCGCGGTTCACCGCCCGCATGATCTCGTCCATGGCGGCGTTATAAGCCGCGACAGCCGGCAGCTGGGCCACCTGATCCAGCCACAGCACGGAGTCGGAGCGGATTTCGGCGCGGCGCGCCTGGCCATCGGCGCGGCCGGTGGCGGCTTCATGGAAGCGTCCCTCGTCCCATACTTGCAGGCAGGCTTGGCTCAAATTGGCGGTCAGCTCGGCCGGCAGGGCTTGGGGAATCACGATCCAGCCTTGTTCGGCCAGCGTGTCGAGAACGGTATCAAGATCGAATTGCAGCGCGGTCATGTCGGTTTTGCTCAAAAAACGGGCTGACGCTTTCTACCACAAGCCGGGCCGCAAGGCGAATGCCGGACGTCAATCTTCGCTGACATTTCGCGGATGCTATCATCCCTGACCACCCACACGCCTAGAACCCCATGCCATGGAAGAACTGCTCAACGCCCTGCTGGACATGCTGAACCTGCCAAAAGTGGGGCTGTCCGCCATTTTTCTGATCAGCCTGGTTTCCGCCACCCTGCTGCCGCTAGGCTCGGAACCGGCGGTTTTCGCCTACATCAAGCTCAAGCCGGACATGTTCTGGCCTGTGCTGGCCGTCGCCACGCTCGGCAACACCTTGGGCGGGATCATAGATTGGTGGATGGGTTATGGCGCCAAGCTCGCCTTGCTGCGCTATCGCCTGCGCCGCAGCCATCGCAAGCATGGCCATGCCCACGTCCAAACGGCCTGCCCATCGCCTCCCGCTGGCAAAGCGCCGCTGGGCAAACGCTATGTCCGCTGGATGCGCCTTCGCGGCGCCCCTATCCTGCTTCTTTCCTGGTTGCCGGGAATCGGCGATCCCTTGTGCACCTTGGCAGGCTGGCTGCGCATCTCGTTCTGGCCCAGCGTGTGCTACATGGCCGTCGGCAAATTCCTGCGCTACCTGGTCACCACCTCGGCGCTATTGTGGGTGCCGGACGAGGTCTGGCGCCGGCTGGGCCAATTATTCTGAGCGGGCGCCGCAGCCCGCACGAAGCATCAGGGACTGGCGCTCAATAATTTTCCGCCACCGCGTCGTAGCGCCCCGCCAGCCAGTCCAGCGCCAGCGGAAAATGGTCGCGCGGCGCATCGGGGTGGGTCAGCAGCGATACGTGGTTGTAGTCGTGCAGATGGCCAGCGCGCCGCCCCAGCAGATGCAAGCGCGAGAGGTGCGGGCCGGACTCGTCGCGGAAACGGCGCACGTCCTCCGGATGGCCGCGGCAGGGGTCGTTGACGGCGGCGAAATACAGCGTGGGCGGCATATGGCCGGCGCGCGCCGCGGCGGCGTAGTCGAAACCGTCATCGCTATCGATCCACGGTTTGGGCTGCGCCCACAGCTTGCTTTGCAGATGGCTTTTGTCGCTCTCGTCATCGGCCCCCAGCCGGATGCGCCGCGCCGGCAAATAGCCGAACACCTTGATCAACCAGCGCGAAGCGGTATTCCACATGAAGTCCACCTCGACCAGCTTGTTGAGGTTGCGCACGCGCACGCTGCGCTTGGAGCCGAAATACACGACGCTCGCCACCTCGGCGGCGATGTCTGGAAAGCGCACAAGACAGCTCGACATATGCACGCCGCCCCAGGAGTGGGCGATCCAGCGCAGCTTCTGGCCGCCGCTTTTGCGGCGGATGAAGGCATGCAGCGCCGGCAGGTCCTCGCAGATGGTCTCGGTCTGGCCGTGGCGGCTGTGCGGACCGATCTTGGGCAAGCTCTTGCCGCGGCCGCGCAAATCCGCCACATAGACATCGTAGCCGGCATCGGTCAGGAAGTGCGCCAGCCCCTTGCCGGAATCGGTATAGAAGATGCGGCCGTTGCCCATCACGCCATGCACCATCAGCACCGGCGCGCCGCCGGCGCGGCCGATGCGCTTCAGATACAAGCGCTCGCCATCGGCCACCGGCACATGATAATCCTGCTGCAGTTTCTCCATGGTTTCCTCGCCGAGTCATGCCGTCGCCGTCTGCGCAGCGATTCAAGCAAACGCTTGATCATGACAAAGAACCCGGCAAAGGAAAAGCCATTCGCGCGCCGTTCTGTCGCAACCGCAGCCGCTCGCTGTAGAGCGCCAGCGCCGCGCCGGCCACGCACAGCAGCGCCAATATGGCGAACACCACCCAGGACGGCCCATGCGACAGCAGCGCGCCCACCATCGCCGGCCCCAGCGCGCCGCCCAGCGAAGCCAGGTTCTGCGCGCCGTAATAACTGGCCTTCATCGATTCCGGGGCGATGGCGTCGATATACAGATACTCCGCCGGCACCAGGATGATCTCGCCCAGCGTGAACAGGGCGATGGCCGCGCACATCATGGGCAGGCTGTCCACGCTGCCCAGCCACAGCATGCCTGCGCCGATCAGCAGGAAGCCGCCCAGAATCGCGCGGATCAGCCGATGCGGTTGCAGCAGCCTGCCCAAGGGGTATTGCAGCAGCACCACCACGATGGCATTGCAGCTGATCAGCGCAGACATCCAGCGCATCGCCTCTGCCTCGTTCATGCGCGTCAGCAGGTACAGGGGCAGATAACTCGAAAACCGTCCGTAAATCACGTAGGCCAGCAGGCTGCTCAGGGTGAACCACACCAGCACCCGGTCGCCTGCCAGGGTGCGCAGCGTGGCGGCGAAGGTTTCCGGTCGGGCCGATGCCGCCGCCGGCGCGGCCGGCAAGCCCGGTTGAACCAGCAGGCCCGCCAGCGCCAGCAGCCCGGCCAGCCAGAACGGCGCATGCTCGTTCCACAGCAGCATGCCGCTGCATAGGATCGGCCCCACCGCCCAGGCCACGTTGGCCAGGGTATAGCGCATCGAAAACGCCTTGGCGCGCTGCGGCGCGTCCACCAGATCGCTCAATATCGCCTTGACCGCGATGCCGTACACCGTCATCGCCAGCTCGCCCGCCGCCAGCGCCGTCACCACCGTTGCGTAGCTGTGGCCATAGGGCAGCATCACGCCTCCGACCGCCATCAAGATGGCCGCGCCGCGCAAGGCAGGACCGCGCGGCAGCCTATCCAGCCAGTAGCCGCCGTACAGGCCGGACAGCGCCGACGCCAGCAGCACCGCGCCCAGCAACATGCCCGTACCCTGCAAGGACAGGCCAAGCTGCCTGGCCAGCGTCAGCACCAGAAGCGGCGTGATCGCGGCGCGCGACAAGGACAGCAGGAAGGAGGACAGCAAGATGCGGCGGACGATGGGTGCATGCGGCGACACGGCAATACCTTGGGAACAGGGGGACACGCCGAGTATGGCCTATAAAGCGGAATGTAAAAATGGATACAATGTCGTACAGATACTTCCTCTTTTTCTGGACAGGCGGCATGAAACTGCATCAACAATACCAGCTGCTGTACCAGGCCTACGGCGAGGCGCCCGTCCAGCCCGGCCTGCCGCAACTGGCCGAACTATGGCGCTGCAGCGAGCGCAATGCGCGATTGCAGCTGGCCCGGATGCGCGAGCAGGGCTGGCTGGAATGGCAGGCCGGACGCGGGCGCGGCCACCGCTCCACGCTGCGGCTCACACAGGCCCCGGAGGCACTGGACTGGCTGGGCGTGCAAGGCCTGCTGGAACGAGGCCAGCTGGAGCAGGCCTTTGCCCTGCTCGACCCGCCCCGCCAGCAACAGCTGCTGGCGAGCCTGCCGGCCCACCTTGGGGCCCGCGACAGCGGGCGCAGCCTGCGCATCCCAATTCCCCACGCGCCAATGACGCTGGACCCGCAGCGGGTCAATTCCCGGCTGGAGGCGCATCTAGTGCGGCAGATCTTCGACCGCCTGTGCCGTCACGACAAGCAGGGCAAAGCGCTGCGGCCGGCGCTGGCGCATCACTGGGAATGCGATGCCGAAGGCAAGAACTGGCGCTTCTGGCTGCGGCCGGGCCTGCGCTTCCACGACGGTAGCGCGCTCGATGCAGCAGCCGCCGCAGCCAGCCTGCTGCGGCTCAAACAGCCGGACAATCCTTACCATGCCCTGTATGGCCATCTGCAGCGCGTGGAGGCGCACGACGCGCTGTCATTCAGCTGCCGGCTGTCGGAAGCGGACTATCTGTGGCCGCAAAGACTGGCCACGGCCAATGCCTCCATCGTTCCGCTCAGGCGCGGGCCCGACTTCGATCGCCTGCCGGTGGGCAGCGGCCCGTTCCGCGTCGAGTTGCACAGCCCGCAACGGCTCAAGCTCGCGGCCTTCGAGCGCCATTACCGCGAACGCGCCCTGCTGGACGCGATCGAGCTGTGGATCATCCCCTCGCCAAACGAACAGGACTTTCACCTGAAATTGGAGTACGGCACGCCGCACGGCGCCACCATGCTGCAGTCGGCCTGCACCTACCTGTTGATTCGGCCCGGCAGCCCCGCCATCCCGCCGGAGCAGCGGCTGCCGCTGATGAGCCATCTGGCGACGCCTCATCCGGTGGCCGCCAGCGACGAACGCCAACCGGCGCAAGGCCTGCAACCGGGCTGGACGCATCCGCGCCCCGCCGCGAACGCGCCGCCACGGCTGAAGGCCCCCGCGCTGACGCTATACCACTACGATCTGCCCTGCTTTCCCGCCCTGGCCGCCACGCTGGCGCAACGGCTGGCGCCGCTCGATATCCGGCTGGACATCCGCTGCCTGCCGCGACGAGAATTCTTCGACGCCTCCGCCTGGCAGGCGCAGGCCGACCTGATCCTGTGCAGCGAGATCCTGCACGACGACCGCGACTACGGCATGTTCGAATGGCTGAGCGGCTGCGGCACCCTGCGTTTGGGACTCTCCGCCGCCGCAGGGAACCGCCTGGCCGACGACATGCGCCAGTTGCAGGCCCAGCCCGCGTTCGCCGCGCGGCAGGCAGCATACCGCCGCGCCGGCGACTGGCTGGTATCCGAAGGCTGGCTGCTGCCGCTATCGCACGAGCAGGTGGGCCATAGCGCCAGCCCCCAGCTGGCAGGCTTGCAGATGGGCGGCAATGGCTGGACCGATTTCGCGGGTTTGTGGCTGAGGGCTTGATATCGGTCAAACGTCGGGCCGGCCCACTCTTGAATCCCGCGCGATCCGCCCCTATCTCCCCTATCACCACGGCGACCGCCGTAAGCCACTGATAGGAAAGGAGAAGCAAATGAGCATGTTGCCCGCCCGCCATAGCCTGTTTGACGAATTTTTCCGCGACTTCACCCCGGGCTTCTTCATCAAACCGTTGCACGGCGACGCGCTGCCATCGCAAATCAGGATGGATGTGAAGGAAACCGAGCAGGCTTATCTGGTGGACGCCGAGCTGCCCGGGGTCGGCAAGGAGGACATCCATGTCGAGATCGACGGCCCCTTGGTGACCATCAAGGCCGAGGTCAAACAGTTTGACGAAGCCAACCAGGATCAGCAGAAACTGCGCAGCGAGCGCTACCACGGCATGGTGTCGCGCAGCTTCCAGCTGCCGCAGGACATCGACCGCGACGCCGCCAGCGCCAAGTATGAAAATGGCGTGCTGTGCCTGACGTTGCCGAAGAAGCGCAATAGCGGCGCAGGGCAGCGCCTGCGCATCGAATAGTCCGTCGGATATCGGCCCTGCCATGAAAAACGCGCTGGATGCCCAGCGCGTTTTTTTATCGATGCAGAAATGGGATCAAGCCAGAATCTTCGACACGATCTCGTACACGTCCTTGGACAGCTCGGCCTTGGCCAGGCGCTCCAGCTCCGCGCGCATCAGCGCCTGACGGCCCGGCTCCAGCTTCTGCAGGCGACGGAAGGCGCGGGTCAGGCCGCTGGCGCCCTGCGGATTGATCGCGTCCAGCTGCAGGATGCGGTCCGCCATGAAACGGTAGCCGCTGCCGTCTGCCGCATGGAAATGGAACATGTTCGCGCCAAAGGCGCCCAGCAGCGAACGCACCTTGTTCGGGTTCCGGATGCTGAACGCCGGATGCAGCAGCGCCGCCTCCACATGCTGCAGCGTGCCGGCCAGCTGGCTGCCGCCGATCAGCATGAAGAATTTGTCCATCACCAGCGCTTCGTTCTGCCAGCGCGAGGCGAAGGCGGTGAAGCACTCGTCGCGCTCCTGGCCGTCGCGGTCGCGCAGCGCCAGCAGCGCGCCCATCTGGTCGGTCATGTTATCGGCTTCGCGGCACTGCTTGGCGGCGGTTTCGGCCGGCCAGGCGTCGTCCAGACGGTTCAGCATCCACAGCGCGCGGTTCTTCAGGCTGCGCTTGCCGGCATCCTGCGGCTTGTACTCGCGCGTGAGGTTCATCTCGTAGGCCTCGCGCCATTCGCCGCGCAGCGCCTGCGCCAATTGATCCAACACGAAGTCGCGCACTTGATGGATCACCGCCGGATCGGCCACGTCCACCATTTCCAGGATCTCGCCCTCGGTCGGCAGCGTCAGCATCAGCGACTTGAACGACGGATCCAGGCTGTGGTCCTTCAGCACCGAGCGGAAAGCGGCGATGAATACTTCGGACAGCTTCAGCTCGCGGCCGGCGGCCACATCGGCGATCAGTTGCTTGAACAGACGTTCGGCGAAGGTCTGGCCGGCCTCCCAGCGGCAGAAGCTGTCGCTGTCGTTGGCCATCAGGAACACCAGCTGGTCGTCGCGCCAGTCGTATTCCAGCTTCACCGGCGCGGAGAAGCCGCGCAGCAAGGACGGCACCGGCTCGGCCGGGATGTCGAGGAAGGTGAAGCTCTGTTCGGCGGCTGTGACGTCCAGCACGCGGGACGTGCCGACAGCCTCCGCTTCGCCCGCCAGGCGCAAGGGCAGGTCCTGGCCGTCGGCGCCCACCAGGCCCAGCGCCAGCGGGATGTGGAAGGGCTGCTTGACGTTCTGGCCCGGCGTGGCCGGGCAGCTTTGCTTGACGGTCAGGGTGTAGCTTCGCTCGGCCGGGTTGTAGCTGGACGAAACCGCCAGGCGCGGCGTGCCGGCCTGGCTGTACCACAGCGCGAACTGCTCCAGATCGGCGCCATTGGCGTCGGCCATGGCGGCGCGGAAGTCGTCGCAGGTGACGGCTTGGCCGTCATGGCGCTTGAAGTAGAGGTCCATGCCCTTGCGGAAGCCTTCGCGGCCCAGCAGGGTTTCGTACATCCGCACCACTTCCGCGCCCTTCTCGTACACGGTCATGGTGTAGAAGTTGTTCATCTCGATGTAGCTGTCCGGACGGATCGGGTGCGCCGTCGGGCCGGCATCCTCCGGGAACTGCGCCATGCGCAGGCCTTTGACGTCGTCGATGCGCTTGACCGCGCGGCTGTACATGTCGGCGCTGAACTCCTGGTCGCGGTAGACGGTCAGGCCCTCTTTCAGGCTCAGCTGGAACCAATCGCGGCAGGTCACGCGGTTGCCGGTCCAGTTGTGGAAGTATTCGTGGCCGATCACCGCCTCGATGTCTTCGAAGTCGGTGTCGGTGGCGGTGTCCTGGCGGGCCAGCACGTACTTGGTGTTGAAGATGTTGAGGCCCTTGTTCTCCATCGCCCCCATATTGAAGTCGCCCACCGCCACGATCATGTAGATGTCGAGGTCGTACTCCAGGCCGAAACGCTCCTCGTCCCACTTCATGGAGTGCTTGACCGACTCCATCGCGTGGGCGGTCTTGTCCTGATCGGCCGGCTCGGTCCAGATTTCCAGTTGAACCTCGCGGCCGCGCATGGTGACGAACTTGTCCTTCAGCGCCACCAGTTTGCCGGCCACCAGCGCGAACAAATAGGCCGGCTTGCGGTACGGGTCCACCCACTTAACCCAGTGGCGCTTCTTGTCCACCATGCCCTCGCCGACCTTGTTGCCGTTGGACAGCAACACCGGGTACTTCTGCTTGTCGGCCTTGATGGTGGTGGTGAACTTGGCCATCACGTCCGGACGGTCCAGGTAGTAGGTGATCTTGCGGAAGCCTTCCGGCTCGCACTGGGTGAACAGATTGCCGCTGGAAGCGTACAGGCCCATCAGGCTGGTATTGGCCACCGGGTCGAGTTCGGTTTCGATTTCCAGGATGAAACTGTCCGGCACCTGGGGCACGGTCAGCACGTCATTGGCCAGCTGATAGCGGGTTTCGTCCAGCTTTTCGCCATCCAGCACCACGGCGATCAGCTTGGCGCTGCCGTCCAGCTTCAGTTCGCTCGCGGCGGACTGGCCATTGCGGTTGACCACTAGCCGGGAATGGACCCGGGTGAATTCATCTTCGATGTCGAACACCAGATCGACGCGGTCGATCAGGAAGGCCGGGGCCTGGTAATCCTTGCGATACTTCACTTCCGGCTGTTGGGCCATGCGTGTCTCCTTATCGTCCGGCTTATGGCCGGCCTCATGCATAGACAGAACGGCGCCTGCTGGCGCCGCTCGTTGTTGTATCGTTTCCGCTCAGCGGCTGGCGATCCACTTGCCGCCATCCGGCAGCGGCTTCAGGCGGCAGGTATCCTCGGCGGCAGGCTGCAGCGTCACCTCGAAGCTCATCAGCTCGTCGCGGCGGAAAGCGTGCAGCTTGATCTTGTCGCCGACCTGATAGCGGGCGATCTGTTTGTCCAGATCGACGGCGCGCAGCTTGTCCACCGCCACCACCACATCGCCGCCGGACAGGCCAGCCGCCTGCGCCGCGCCGCCATCCAGCACCTGGGCCAGCTTGACGCCGGCGGCGTCGGCCGCTGTCTTCACGCCCAGCGTCAGCGGCGCGGGCTTGCCGGCGAAGGCGTCCACCACGCCGCCGCGGTCGGACGCGCCTTGCGCCGCCTCGAATTTCAATTCGACGCCCTGGCTGGCCAGCAGTTCAGCCAGCGGCAGGTCTTGCGTGGAACGCAGCGCCAGATCGAAGAAGGGCTTGAGCTTGAGGCCGGTGGCTTCGATGGCGATCTTTTCCCACTCGTCCTCTTCCAAGCCCTTGCCGTCCGCCAGCCACTTGGCCCACAGCGCGCGCATCACGTCGTCCAGCGACTGCTTGCCCTTGCTGTCGCGGCGGATCAGCAGGTCCAACGCCAGCGCCGCCAGCGAACCCTTGGTGTAGTAGCTGACGATGCTGTTGGGGCTGTTTTCGTCCTGGCGGTAATACTTGGTCCAGGCTTCGAAGCTGGACTGCTCCAAAGTCTGCTTCAGTCTACCGGCCCCGCGTTGCACGCCGGTGATGGTTTCAGCCAGCAAGCCCAGGTAGCGCTTCTCGTCTATCAAACCGCAGCGCACCAGCGCCAGGTCGTCGTAATACGAGGTGATGCCTTCAAACGCCCACAGCAGGCGGGTATGGCCTTCTCGATTCAGGTCGTACGGCGTGAACGCCGCCGGCTTCATGCGCTTGACGTTCCAGCTGTGGAAGTATTCGTGGCTGATCAGGCCCAAGAGCTTCAGGTAGCCGTCGCTGATTTCGGCCGCGCCCGGCGCCGGCAAATCGTCGCGATTGGCCACCAGCGCGGTGGAGGCGCGGTGCTCCAGGCCGCCGTAGATGTCTTTGCCGACAAACAGCATGAAAACATAGCGATCGAACGGCGCCGGCTCGCCGAACAGCTGGATCTGGTATTCGCAAATTTTCCGGGTGTCTTCTGCCAGGCGCTTCAAATCGCCCTGGAAACGGCCGGACACGACGAACTCATGCGGCACGCCGCAGGCCTTGAAGCTGACTTTCTTGAAATTGCCCAGCTCCACCGGGTGATCGATCAGCTCGTCGTAGTTGGATGCCTGATAGCGGCCGAAGCCGCTCTTCTTCTTGATGTCGGCGGCCGGCAGGCTGGTGGCAACTTTCCAATCCGCATAAAACTTGCCGTCCGGCCCGTGAATGTCGACCGTGCACGCTTCGTCCTGATAGCCATCCGCGGCTAGGAATACGCTGGTGCCATTGAAGAAACCTCGCTCGGCGTCCAAATAGGCGCCGCGCACCGACAGATCGTAGGCGTACACTTGATAGCGCAGGGTCAGCGCGCCCTTGGCCGGCTCGGCCTGCCAGCGGTTTTTGTCAAGCTGGCGCAATGCCACCGTCTTGCCGCTGGCTTCCGCCGACAACGATACGATATGCTTTGAAAATTCACGTATCATATAACTGCCGGGAATCCACGCCGGCAGGAAAAAAACCTGGCCATTCTTGGCTGGCTGCAAAACGGTAACCGTGACTTCGAACAGGTGAGCTTCCGGCGATGCCGGCCGCAGAGTGTACTGTACTGGGATGGACTGGATCATGATCTGCCTGCATGCATTGCAAAACGCGATGATTTTAGCATTACCGCGCTGCAAGCGCCGCCAATTGTGCCGTATTGATCCATGTCAATAAGCCTTGCCTGCATGCCAATACAATTGCATGAGTGGCAATTTGGACTGTTTACGATTGCCACGAGAGTAGTACCACGGCAAGAACATGCCGGAACAGCCAAGCCGCCCATCCAGCTGGTTGGAGGTAAATGCTTGATTTAGAATAAAGGCATTGGTCTGGATGGGAATTTAGTGCTGTCGAAAAGGCTGGCGAGCTGCTAATACAGACATCGAAGCCTCTCGATAAAGGTCAAGCACTTGCCCCCACCATGCTGTTTCGGTTCACGCGACGTGCCACCGCTTCATGCAGCAGATTGGGCTGCGTTGAAAAAGTTCAAGTCGCTACGGTTTGTTCATGTTCTGAGTTAGCAACCTTGGAGAAAACCTTAAATGGAAACGCAATCCACTTATAACTATAAGGTGGTGCGCCAATTTGCCATCATGACCGTAGTTTGGGGCATCGTCGGCATGTTGGTGGGCGTCATCATTGCGGCCCAGTTGGTGTGGCCAGAGCTCAATTTCGGGCCCTGGTTCCACTTCGGCCGCCTGCGCCCCTTGCACACCAACGCTGTCATCTTCGCCTTTGGCGGTTGCGGCTTATTCGCCACTTCCTACTATGTGGTGCAGCGTACCTGTAACGTCAGGCTGATTTCCGACAAGCTCGCCGCCGCCACCTTCTGGGGCTGGCAGCTGGTGATCGTGCTGGCGGCCATCACGCTGCCGCTGGGCTTCACCACCTCCAAGGAATACGCTGAACTGGAATGGCCGATCAAGCTGCTGATCGCCGTGATCTGGGTGATCTACGCCATCGTGTTCTTCGGCACCATCGCCATCCGCAAGGTCAAGCACATCTACGTCGCCAACTGGTTCTACGGCG
>NZ_MKCR01000002.1 GCF_001855565.1 Chromobacterium amazonense
CTCCGGCATCAACGACGGCGCCGCCGCCGTGATGCTGATGTCCACCCAGAAGGCCGATCAGCTGGGTCTGAAGCCGCTGGCCATCATCAAGGGCTACGCGCTGACCGGCTGCGAGCCAGAAATCATGGGCATTGGCCCGGTCTCCGCCACCCGCAAGACGCTGGCCAAGGCCGGCTGGAAGCTGGAAGACCTGGATCTGGTGGAAGCCAACGAAGCCTTCGCCGCTCAGGCGCTGGGCGTGGCGAAAGAGCTGGGCTGGGGGCCGGACAAGGTCAACGTCAATGGCGGCGCCATCGCGCTGGGCCACCCGATCGGCGCTTCCGGCTGCCGCGTGTTGGTGACGCTGCTGCATGAAATGCAGCGCCGCAACGCCAAGAAGGGCTTGGCCACGCTGTGCATCGGCGGCGGCATGGGCGTGGCGCTGGCAGTCGAGCGTCCGTAAGCGCGCGGCCTGACGGCCTCATGAATCAACCCGCCGGTTTTCTTGCCGGCGGGTTTTGTTTTTAAGACCCGCTAACAAAACCCCTGATCCGGCGTTGCGCCTCCTTGCCGTACTATTTGTACTGTCTGCGTCGGCGCGCCTTGGCTCAGGTTCTCTAACGAGGTTTTGTTAGCGGCTCTAAAGACGCCTGCTCTGGCTAGCCAGCCAAACTGATTCCCAGACGCCGCTCCAACGCTCCGCGCAAAGCCTGCGCATCATTGCGCTCGACGTCATGGAAAAGCGTCGCCATCCCCCATGCCGCCGCCGTCTCCAGATTGCGCCGGCTATTGTCGATGAACAGGCATTGCGCCGGTCTCAACCCCGTCAATCGCAAGGCATGCTCAAACATGCCGCCATCAGTCTTCATCAACCCAATCTCGGCCGAAACCAAGACGGGATCGAACAGCGCATCCAGGCCATGCAAGGCCCGCAGGCAATCCATACGGTCGCACTTGTTGTCAGTAAGGATGCCCAACCGATAGCGGCCATGCAGTTGGCGCGCCATGCCCAACACAGCCTGGTTCATCGGCGTACTGCGAAAGGCCGCGTCCAACAGACGGCAATCCACCTCTCGCCCCAGCTCACGGCACACTTCGGGCCAGATATCGGCATGGCTCGCGCGCCCCAGCAACAGCGCCTCGTTGTGCCGCTCCAGCGCTTGATCCACCTTGGCGAAACCCAGGCCAGTCGCCTCGCCCAGATAGCGGTTGGTGGTATCGGAGCCGTATTTATCGGTGGTCAGCACGCCGTCGAAATCGAAAAACACCGCCGCAATCATGCTGTTTCGCCGTCCATCGCGCAGCAGCGGCCGCCCACGCTGACGTCAGCGCCGTCATAAACCGCGCTCAACTCGCAGGGATTGCCCAAACCATCGCCCTGATGCAGCGTGAGGCTGCGCCGCAGGTGCAGGCTCAAGGCTGCCGCGGCGACGCCGGTGGCGGCATCTTCCAGCGCCGGATCAAGATGGTTGAAATTGCGTCCGTGATACAGGCCATCGGCCAAACGCACATAGGCATAGCAGCCGTTCACGCCCGCTTCCTTGCCCCAGGCGGCGATGCGCGCCAGATCCGGCGTCAATTGCCGCAAGCGCGCCACGCTGTCCAACTCCACCAGCAGCTTGGGACTGCCGGCCGAAGCCAAGGCCGCAGTGGAGACGATGGCATCGGCCGGGCTGCCCAAAACATCGGACAGCCAGGCCTGCGATGGCGCAGCCCCCGCAACGGCTTGCTCGCGCAAACGAAACAGGATGATCCCGCCCTCCTCGCTCACCTGCAGGCGCAAACCACTGGCGGTACGCAAAAAAGCCGGCAACTGCCCATCGCGCTGCCGCAGCCATGCCGCCGCGGCAAGCGAAGCATGCAGGCACAGCGTGCTTCGCGCATGAGGGTAGTAGTAATCCAGCGTGGCCGCCTCGTCCGGCTCCACGCCAGGATCGACGAATACGCAAGCTGGCGCGAACAGGCTGCGCGCATGCGCCTGACGCCGCTCCACGCTGAGTCCTTGCGCATGCTCGCCGTGGCACACCAGCGCCAGATTGCCGCTGTCCGGCGTTCTGCCGAAACAACGGAATGCATTCTCTCTCAACACCTGTTCCCTTATCTTGGCGCGATTGCCACGCAGCAACCATCATAATTAAAATGCATAAATCATCATTCTAACCCTGCCCATGACCTCGCCGGAAATCACCCTCCACGAACACGTTCCCGCCGATGCGGCAAGCGCCATCGAAAACGGACTGAACCGTTACAACGATGAAATCACCGGCTACAACGACCGCCAGCCGCTGGCTGTGCTGGCGCGCGATCCGGCAAGCGGCGAGGTGCTAGGCGGCGCATATGGCCGCAGCTCGCTGGGCCTGCTGTTTCTCGACCTGTTCCATCTCCCGGAATCGTTACGCGGCCAGGGACTGGGCCGCAGGATATTGGCAGCCTTTGAAGAAGAAGGCCGCCGCCGCGGCTGCAAACATGCCGTGCTGTACACCATCAGCTTCCAGGCGCCCGGCTTTTACCAGAAGCACGGCTGGCAAGTGTTTGGCGAAATCCCATGCGATCCGCCGGGTCACAGCCGCCTCTTCCTGCGCAAGGCGTTATAAGAGCCGCTAACCAAACTCCTGATCCTGCGTTGCGCCTCATTGGCTCCGGCGCTCTTCGAGGTTGTGCTAGCGGCCCTAAGTCCTATTCCGCCGCCGGCTCGTCCAGCAGAAAGCGCGCGCCGCACCCCTGCCCTCCGGCTGCGTCGTCCGGATTGAACAGCTTGCACTTCTGCAGCGATAGGCAGCCGCAGCCTATGCAATCGTCCAATTGATCGCGCAGCCGCGTCAGGGCGTCGATGCGCGCTTGCAGCAGCGGCTTCCACGCCATGGACAGCCTGGCCCAATCGTCCACCGTCGGCGTGCGCTGCTGCGGCAGCCTGGCCAGCGCCTCGCCTATCTCCTGCAAATTCAATCCCAGCGTCTGCGCCGCGCGGATAAACGATACCCGGCGCAAGGCATCGCGGCGGAAACGCCGCGTCTTGCCAGGCTCTCCCACGCTGCGAATCAGCCCGCGCGACTCGTAAAAGCGCAGGGCGCTGGCGGCCACGCCGCTGCGTTTGGCCAGGTAGCCTATCGTGATCGTGTCATTCATGCGCCATTGACTTCAAGTTAACTTGAAGATAAATACTAGCAAATCCATCACAACAGAAAAACCCGACATGAGCACCGTATTGATCCTCTATTTTTCCGGCAGCGGCAACACACACCAGTTGGCTGAAGCGGTCTGCCAAGGCGCCGCGGAGCATGGCCATGCCGAACTGCTGCGCATCCGGCCCGAGCACATCGTCGATGGCCGCTATCCCATAGAACTCATCTCCGCAGCGCTGCGCGAAGCGGATGCCATCATTTTTGGCAGCCCCACCTATATGGGCGGCCCGGCCGCGCAATTCAAAGCGTTTGCCGATGCCAGCAGCGAACTGTGGCGCGATCAGGCTCTGGCCAGCAAGATAGCAGCCGGGTTCACCACCGGCTCGGGACTGAACGGCGATCAGCACGGCACCTTGAGCTACTTTGCCATGCTGGCTTCGCAGCACGGCATGTTGTGGTGCGGCCTGGACCTGCCAAGCCATCATGGCCCGCAAGGTCTCAACCGCATGGGCAGCCAATGGGGTGCCATCGCCAATACCGCCAATCCAGACCTGCATCCAGCCGATTTGGCAACCGCCCGCCACCTTGGCCGGCGCGTGGCCCAGCTAGCCTGCCAATTCAACCAGCTCCAGACGGAGGCAACTGCATGATTCTCACAAGCCAGGGCATAGACCATATCCATGTCTATGTGCGCGATCGCGCCGCCGCAGAAATCTGGTATGGCCGGGTATTGGGCTTGGCCAGGCTGGAAAATTTGGAGAGCTGGAGCCGGGACGGCGGTCCGTTGACGCTGGCCGATGCCGCCGGCAGGGTCAAACTGGCCTTGTTTGAAGGGGTGGCCATCGCCCCGGCCTCAACCATCGCCTTGGCGACGGACGCCGCAGGCTTCATGGCTTGGCACGCCCACCTGCGACAAGCGCTAGGCCAACCTTTGGAGGCTGTGGATCACGAGCTGTCATGGTCGCTGTACTTCAAGGACCCGGACGGCAATGGCTACGAAATCACCAGCTACGACTACGCCGCCCTGAGCGTCATGTTGGCGAACGCCTGAAGCCGCAATGAAAAACCTCCCGCCGGATAGGGGCTGGGAGGTTTGTCCGCTGGTCCGGCTTGGTGGCCGGGAATATCCGCCCTCTCCGGGCGGTCAGGTTGCTCAACCTTGCCGCATGCTTGCGGCGGCTTCATCGTCCCGCCTAGTGGGGGATGATGATAGGCGCGCCATCCGGCGCATGCTTCTTTTGGTGCTTGGCAGCCCGTTTTTCCTTCAGGGTCATCTGCGGCTGCTTCTTGGCTTCCTTGGTGCTTTGTCTGGACTTGCTCATGACACGCTCCTTGCTGAGCATCGGAGGATCCGATACTGCTGGTCCAGTATAGATCATTCCGAATAGATGATCGTGAATCAATCGAATGCGCTGCGCTTAAGCGCATTTGGCAGGAAGGCGCGCCCGCCCATCAGCATTACAAATGCATGAAATGCCGATATCATTGCAGCTGCCGCCCCAAGCATGGCGGCGCATTCCCAAAAAACAGGAGCCGTGATGAAGCATTTTCTGCATCAATTTGTTCAACTCTGCCATCTTGCCGGCCGCCCCGGCATGCGCAGGCTGAAGCAGCGCTAAGCGCCCTGGCTGTCTCTGCAACGGTTCAAGACCGTTTCCCGCGCGAGGCGATGGGCATGCTCGCATGAGCATCGCTCATCCCCTTGCGCGGTCTTCGCTTTAGCAACAGAATGGATACAATATTTTCTCCGGAGCCGGCATGAACACCCCCACCACCCCGCAACTGGACACCATCCCGCAACGCATCGCCTCGCTGCGCGCCGCCATGGCCAAGGCCGGCGTAGACGCCTGTCTGGTGCCGTCGTCCGACCCGCACCTTTCGGAATATCTGCCGCAACGCTGGCAGGCGCGGCGCTGGCTGTCCGGCTTTACCGGTTCGATGGGGACGCTGATCGTCAGCGCGGATTTCGCCGGCGTGTGGGCGGACAGCCGCTACTGGGTGCAGGCGGAACACGAACTGGCCGGCACCGGCATTACCTTGATGAAGATAGACACCGCCGCCAGCAGCCTGCACCTGCAATGGCTGGCCGATACGCTCAAAGCCGGCCAGACGCTGGCGGTGGACGGCGATGTGTTGAGTCTGGCCGCGGCCATAGCCCTGCAAGCGGCGCTGGCGCCGCGCGGCGTGATCGTGCGCAGCGACCTGGACCTGATCGACGCCGTCTACGCCGGCCGGCCGGCGCTGCCGAACGCTGCCGTCTACCAGCATGAAGCCGCTTTCGCGCCGGAAAGCCGCGCCGCCAAGCTCGGCCGCGTGCGTGAAGCGATGCGCGAGGCGGGGGCCGAGCGCCACTTCCTTTCCACGCTGGACGACATCGCCTGGCTGTTCAATCTGCGCGGCGCCGACGTCAACTACAACCCGGTGTTCATCGCCCATGCCTTGATCGAGTCCGACAGCGCCACCTTGTTCGTCGCGCCGGGCAAGATAGACGACGCCCTCGCCGCCCAGTTGGCGGCAGACGGCGTCCGCGTGGCCGATTACGCAGCAACCAAGCCGGCGCTGTCCGCGCTGCCCGGCGGCTCGCTGCTGATCGATCCGCGCCGCGTCACGCTGGGCCTGCGCCAAGCGGTGGCCGATGGCGTCAAGGTGATCGAGACGATCAACCCCAGCACGCTGATGAAGTCGCGCAAGAGCGCGGCCGAGGCCGAGCACGTGCGCCGCGCGATGGAGCAGGACGGCGCCGCGCTGGCCGAGTTCTTCGCCTGGTTCGAAGCCAACGTCAACCGCGCCCGCATCACCGAGCTGACCATAGACGAACAAATCACCGCCGCGCGCGCGCGTCGCCCAGGCTTCGTCTCGCCCAGCTTCGGCACCATCGCCGGCTTCAACGCCAACGGCGCGCTGCCGCACTACCACGCCACCCCGGAAGCGCACAGCGAAATCCAGGGCGACGGCCTGCTGCTGATCGACTCCGGCGGCCAATATTTGGGCGGCACCACCGACATCACCCGCGTGGTGGCCGTCGGCACGCCCAGCGCCGCGCAGAAGCGCGACTTCACCCTGGTGCTGAAGGGCACGATGGCGCTGTCCATGGCCCACTTCCCGCGCGGCACGCTGTCGCCGATGCTGGACGCGCTGGCCCGCGCGCCGTTGTGGCAGCAGGACATCGATTTCGGCCACGGCACTGGACACGGCGTCGGCTATTTCCTCAATGTGCACGAAGGCCCGCAAAGCATCTCGCGCGCGGTGCCGGAGCCGCATATGGCGATGCAGGAAGGCATGATCACCTCCATCGAACCCGGCGTGTACCGCGCCGGACAATGGGGGGTGCGCATCGAGAACCTGGTGCTGAACGTGGCGTCGGACAAGAACCAGTTTGGCGACTTCCTGAAGTTCGAGACGCTGACGCTGTGCCCGATAGACCGCCGCTGCATCGACCACTCTTTGCTGACCCAACCGGAAATCGACTGGCTGAACGGCTACCACGCCGAGGTGCGCGCCCGGCTGCTGCCATTGGTGGACGGCGCCGCACGCGACTGGCTGCTGGCCAATACCGAAGCGCTGTAAACCGCCCGCTCGGCACACAGGCCATGCTCTGCGCATGGCCTGTTTTGTTTCCCGGAACCCACATGCCGTTCGACCGCCTCAATGACCTGCGCCTGTTTCAGGACGCTTCGCTGCTGGGCAGCTTCTCCGCCGCCGGGCGCAAGCACGGCTTGTCTCCCGCCGCCGCCAGCGCCTGCATCCAGCGCATGGAGGAAACATTGGGCGTCAGGCTGTTCGAGCGCACCACGCGACGACTCCGGCTGACCGAGGCGGGCGAGACTTATCTCGCCTATTGCCGTCAGGCGCTGGACTTGTTGGCGGAAGGCGAAAATCAGCTGCAGCGGGAACACAGCCAACTGAGCGGCGCGATTCGACTGTCCGCCCCGTCAGACCTGGGCCGCAACCGGCTGCTGGATTGCCTGGATCGTTTCTCCGCCATCCACCCGGAAGTGCACTTTTCGCTATCGCTGAGCGATACGCCGGCAGACCTGATAGGCGACGACATCGATCTGGCCATCCGCTACGGCATGCCGGCCGACAGCAGCCTGGTGGCGCGTCAGCTGGCCGCCAGCCGCCGCGTGGTCTGCGCCGCGCCGGCGCTGCTGCAAACCTTGGGCGCTCCGTCCCACCCACAGGATTTGACCGGATTGCCCACCTTGACGCTCACCACTGGCCATGGTCCGATGAACGAATGGCGCTATCGCGACGGCGGCGAAATCCGCTCGCTGCGCCTGCAACGGACTCGTCAAAGCAACGATGGCGAAGTGATACGCCGCTGGGCGCTGCAAGGGCACGGCTTCGCCTACAAGTCGCAACTGGACATCGCCGCCGACCTCGCCGCCGGCAGGCTAGTGACAGTGCTGGACGACTTCTTCACCGAGCCCGCACCCTTGCACCTGCTCTACCCGGGACACCGGCTGCAACCGGCCAGGGTACGGAGGCTGATCGACTTTCTGCTGGCGGAATTGTCACCAGCCTGAACGCCCCGGCCGGCAAACCGGCCGTGTAATATCGAACCCTCGGGAAAATATGCAATAAGCCCTGCGCGCGGCGGCGGTCTGCGCTACACTGCCGGCCTGTTTTTTCGCTAGCGACGCCGCCGCGCCGCAAGGCGGCCTGAACTTTGCGAGGAAAACCAAATCGCGTCCACCATCCGGCAGCCTTGCCCGTTATCGATAATGACAAACCTATTCCAGCCGGCTTGCGCCCTGCTCCGCGCGATCCAGCTAATACCGTCAGCCATTTCGGAAACTCGATGAAGCCTTTGAAACTGCTCGGCCTGAGCTTGGCCCTGTTCGCTCCTTTCGCCTCTGCCGCCGCTACAAAAGAAACGAGCGCCGACCCGATAGATCGTTACGGCGAACAAATCTTCAGAAACAGCCGCGCCGTCGGCATGGTCATGGTAGTGGTCAACAAGCAACAGACCACGCAGCGCTTTTACGGCCAAACCCGCCCCGGCAGCGGCCAGCGCCCGGATGAAAACTCCTTGCTGCGCATCGCCAGCATCAGCAAGACCATGACCGGCGAGGTGCTGGCCTCGCTGGCGCAAGAAAAACGGGTAAAACTGGACGATCCGCTGCAAAAATACGCGCCGGCCGGCGTGGCATTCCCGCCCACCACGCAACCCATCACTCTGCTGAATCTGGCCAGCCACACCAGCGGCTTCCCGCGCGAAATGCCGGGCGAAAAGCCGCAGAACACGCCGGTTTTCGTCTGGCCGGACCAGCAGCAACGCTGGCAATGGCTGTCTTCGACCAAGTCGCGCTTCGCGCCCGGCATGCGCGCCCAGTATTCCAACCTGGCTTTCGACTTCCTGGCCGACGCGCTGGCCGCCGCCACCGGCCGCCCCTATGCCGCGCTGCTGAGTGAGAAGATCACCGCGCCGCTCAGCATGCGCGACACCACGCTGACGCCCACCGCCGCGCAATGCGCCCGATTGATGGAAGGCTACGGCGCCAGCCCCTGCGTGGATACCCGCGCCGCCAGCGGCAGCGGCGGCATCTACTCCACCCCGCGCGATATGCAGCGTTGGCTGCAAGACCTGGTGCGCCCGCAAAACGAAGCGCGCCGCCAATTGCGCGATCAGCTCTTCCATATGTACTTCAAGCGCGACGACCTGCGCGCGCTGCGCGGCATGGACGTCGCCGGCAAGGCGGATGAGTTGGGGCTGGGTTGGATACGCATGCTGCCGACGCCGAACTCGCCGGAAATCATCCAGAAAACCGCCGGCGGCGGCGGTTTCATCGGCTATGTGGCGATCGCGCCGAAAAATGAGGTCGGCGTATGGGTGAGCCTCACCCGCACCGGCGGCACCCACTACCAGAACATGAGCAGCGGCGTGAACAAACTGGTAGCGGAGCTTAGCGGCTTCCAGCCGGCAGCCGCGCGGGCGCCGGCGGCAACGCGCGCCCAGCCTGCCAAATCCCATGCGAAGGCGGTCAAATCCAAAACCAAGCCTGCAAAAACGAAGGCGGCGGCCAAGAAACCAAGCAAACCGACGGCAAAGGCATCGGCCCGCCATACCCACGCCAAGAAAAAGCCTCAGCAATAGCGCGCGCCCCGTCGCCAGGCTGGGCGCCATGGCGACGGGAAGCTTTGCTACAACAAGCCGCCGCCATCCACGTCTAGCACCGCGCCGGTGAGGAAGGCGTTGCCCATGGCGAACAGATAGGCCTGAGCCAGTTCCTGCGGCTTGCCGACGCGGCCCAGCGGCAGGCTCGCGCCTATGCGCGCCATCGCCGCGATGCGGCTATCCGCCCCATCCTCTCCCCACAATTCGGTATCCACCACGCCCGGGCTGACCACGTTGACGCGGCGCGGCGCCAGTTCCTTGGCCAGATTCTTCGCCGCGGCCTCCAAGGCGGCATTGACCGCGCTCTTCAGCAAGCCGCCGGCGCCGTATTTGCGGGATAACAATCCGGAAGTGAACGTCACCGAAGCGTCCGCCGCAAGGTAGGGCAAAGCCTGCTGCGCCGCCAGCAGATTGCCGAACAGCTTGACGTCGAAAGTGCGGCGAAAATCCTCCAGCGTCGCCTGCTCCAGCCGCGGCGAGCCTATCCGCGCGCCGGCAGTCAGCACCAAATGGTCGATATGGCCGATCTCGGCCAAAGCCGCGCGCAGCGTCGCCGCATCGGTCACGTCCGCCGGCAGATACTGCCAGGGGCCAGGCTGCGCCGGCTTGCGGCCCAATACAAAAACCCGCGCGCCGGCCGCGGCTGCGGCTTGCGCTACCGCCTGGCCGATGCCGGAAGTGCCGCCCAGCACCACGACATCGCGCCGTCTCAACAAGTCGGGGGATGGGATCATGGCTTTACCACCCCCAGCTGCTTCAGCAGCGTCAGATTATCTTCCAGATGCCAGTTCTCGGCGATGCGGCCATTCTTCACCCGGTACAAATCAAAAGCCTGGAAGTCGATCGCCTGGCCATCGCCCTGCCTGTCGCCGAAACGGCCGCTGAAATGGCCGGTGAAGTGCAGGCGCAGGGCCACGCGATCATCCGCCAGCACCATGTCGGTGACTTCCACCTTCAAATCCGGCACCGCGGCGCGAAATGTCCGCGAGGCCTGTAGCGGTCCCGCCACGCCCTGCGGACGGCCCTCCGGCAAGGTGCGATCCATGAACGCGGGGTCCAGCGCCAGCTCCGCGTAACGCGGATCGCCGGTATTCCAGAATGCGGCATAGCGCATGGCGGCGAGTTTCACCGCCGCCGCCGCGCCATTATTGCGCTCGGAAAACACTCGGGCAGGCTGCGGCAGCGCGTCGGCGGCCAAGGCCGTCGCGGAAGACAGCGCAAGCAAGCCAGAGCAGATCAAAGAGGAAAGACGAATCATGACGGACTCCTGGTTTTCATCGCGCCGGCGACATGCCGGCAACGTCAGGAGTCGATTATTCAGACCAGGTCCAAGATTGATAATTGGGGTAGGAATTGCAGGATTTTATTGCTGAATTTGAATATGACAGCGCGGCGCAGATCATGGATAAAACAAAAAGGCGACCCGCAGGTCGCCTTGTTCAACAGACAGCTTGCCCCGAGCCGGCTCGCGGATCAGGCCCGGACGTCTAAGTTCTGTCCCAGATGCGCCGGATTGGAAGCCTGGATTTGCTGCGACGATTCTTCCGCGCCTTGCAAGAGCGTCATCGCCGCTTGGGATTGCGCCTGCATCGCCTTTTTAAGGACCAGCGCCTGCGCATTGGTCGCGACATTTTGCGCGCTGACTTGACTTAATGGATCCATACCCCAACCTCCTGACTCAAATAGCGTCGTTCAAAAGCAGTTTAGCCGACCGCAGGTCTGCTGTCACAACAAAACTGCTAGAGTGGGCGCCAGTCTCCACCCTTTTGATGACAGGAAAACACACATGAGCGCAACCCGTCACAGCCCCCTGCTGATTCTTGGCTCCGGCCCGGCCGGCTATACCGCCGCCGTCTACGCCGCGCGCGCCAACCTGAAGCCGGTTCTGGTCACCGGCATGGCCCAAGGCGGCCAACTGATGACCACCACCGACGTGGACAACTGGCCGGCCGACGCCGCAGGCGTGATGGGTCCGGAGCTGATGCAGCGCTTCCAGCAGCATGCCGAGCGCTTCGGCACCGAAATCTTGTTCGACCACATCCATACCACCCATCTGCATGAAAAGCCTATCCGCCTGGTGGGCGACGCAGGCGAATACACCTGCGACGCGCTGATCATCGCCACCGGCGCTTCGGCCAAGTACCTGGGCCTGCCGTCCGAGGAAGCCTTCAAAGGCAAGGGTGTGTCCGCCTGCGCCACCTGCGATGGCTTCTTCTATCGCAACCAGGACGTGGCCGTGATCGGCGGCGGCAATACCGCCGTGGAAGAGGCGCTGTACCTGGCCAATATCGCCAAGCACGTCACCCTGATCCACCGCCGCGACACCTTCCGCGCCGAGAAAATCCTGATCGACAAGCTGATGGACCGCGTCAAGGAGGGCAAGATCAGCCTGAAGCTGGACGCCACGCTGGATGAGGTGCTGGGAGACGACTCCGGCGTGACCGGCCTGCGCCTGAAGTCAATGAAGGACGGCAGCAGCGAAGAGATCAAGGTGATGGGCCTGTTCGTCGCTATCGGCCACCAGCCGAATACCGAAATCTTCAAGGGCCAGCTGGAAATGGACAGCACCGGTTACCTGATCACCAAGAGCGGCCGCGACGGCAACGCCACCGCCACCAGCGTGCCGGGCGTATTCGCCGCCGGCGACGTGCAGGACCACATCTACCGTCAGGCCGTCACCAGCGCCGCCTCCGGTTGCCAGGCCGCTCTGGACGCCGAGCGCTATCTCGACAGCCTGAAGTAAGCGCCGGAGTCCCGCATCATGAAGACCTTCAAGGACTCTTTGAAGGGACTTCGCCAGTCGCTGCGGCAGGCCGCCCCGCCACGGGCGGCCACGCCGCCGCAGCCCGCTGCGCCCGAGGAGCCGGACTTCCGCCAGCTATTCGGCGACGTCAAGCCGCTCAAGCCTGACGACCGCCACCATCCTCAGCGTCCCAAGCCCAAGCCCCGCCCGCGCAAACCCAGCCAGGGTCCCGCCGCGCATGCACTCAAGGGCCAGGAAATCCCGCAGCATCCAATAGGCTGGTTCGAGCCGCCGGAACTGCTGCATCAATTCGTCCGCCCCGGCATGCCTTCAGCCACATTGAAGCGGCTGCGCCAAGGCAACTGGCCTGTCTGCGCCCAACTGGACTTGCACGGCTACACCCGGCATCAGGCGCAAGACGCGCTGGCCTTGTTCATCCATCGCGCCCGCTCGCGCGGCCAGTGCGTCAAGGTGATACACGGCAAGGGCTTCGGCTCGCCGCAAGGGGAACCGGTGCTGAAGAAGCTGGTGCGCAGCTGGCTGCAGCACCACCCGGACGTGCTGGCCTTTTGCGAGGCCGAAACCGGCGGCCATAGCGGCTCGCTGCTGGTGCTGCTGCGCCGCCCGGCTTCAGGCGATACCGATGACTAAGCCCTTGATCGCAATCGGCATCCGCCGACGGTGAATTTCCGCCGGATCGCCGACGCGAAAAAAGCGCGAGAACAGGCTCTCAGGATACGTGACAACCGCAAGGGGAATCCGCTAAGCTCAAATCAAGGCGGCCCCCTGCACCCTACCCAGGAGTAATGCATGACAGGCACACCCTGCCCCGACTTCACCCTGCCCGGCACCGCCGGCGCCGACTTTGCGCTTTCCGCCAGCCGCAAGCCGCTGGTGATCTACTTCTACCCCAAAGACAATACGCCAGGCTGCACCAACGAGAGCATGGCCTTCCGCGATCTGCACCCGCAATTCGCCGCCTTGGGGGCAGACATCGTCGGCATCTCGCGCGATAGCCTGAAGTCGCATCAAAATTTCAAGGCCAAGCTGGAATTGCCGTTTGAACTGTTGTCGGATTCGGAAGAAACTGTCTGCAATATGTTTGGCGTCATCAAGATGAAAAACATGTACGGCAAACAGGTAAGAGGCATCGAGCGCAGCACCTTCGTAATTGACGCCCATGGCAATGTGGCGCGCGAATGGCGCGGCGTGAAAGTGCCCGGACACGCCGAGGAGGTGTTGTCGTTCGTCAAAACGCTGTAAGGCAGTGCCCGCCCGGCCAGCCGGCCGGGCTACAACACGAACAAGGGGACCACATCATGGCCGGCCGCAAAAAGACCAGCGCGTGCAAGCTGTTTGTTCTGGACACCAACGTACTGTTGCACGACCCCACCTGTCTGTACCGTTTCGAAGAACACGATGTGTTCATCCCCATCATCACCCTAGAAGAGCTGGACACCCATAAGAAGGGCATGTCCGAAGTGGCCCGCAATGCCCGCCAGGCCAGCCGCTTTCTCGACGACATCCTCAGCGGCAATGAACTGAACATCGGCGACGGCATCCCGCTGAAGCACGCCAGCCGCGACGCCGCCAGCGGCCGCCTGATTCTGCAGACCCAGGCTATCAACGGCTCGCTCCCCTCCTCGCTGCCGGTCGGCAAAGCCGACAATCAGATCCTCGGCATCGTGATGGCCTTGAAAGACCATCATGAGGACCGCTCCGTCATTCTGGTGTCCAAAGACATCAATATGCGCATCAAGGCCCGCGCCCTGGGCCTGGAGGCGGAGGACTACTTCAACGACAAGGTGCTGGAAGACACCGACGTGCTGTACACCGGCATGCGGGAAATCGACCAGGCCTTCTGGGAGCGCAATAGCAAGGACATCAAGTCGTGGCAGGAGCACGGCCGCAGCTACTACCAGCTGACCGGCCCCGACGTCGCCAGCCTGTACGTCAACCAGCTGATCTGGCAGGAGGGGGACCGCCCATTCCAAGCCCGCGTGATCAAGCTGGAAGGCAAGAGCGCGGTGCTGGAGACGCTGAAGGACTACAGCCACAACAAGAACAACGTATGGGGCATCACCGCGCGCAACCGCGAACAGAATTTCGCGCTGAACATGCTGATGGACCCCAATGTGGACTTCGTCTCGCTGCTGGGCCAGGCCGGCACCGGCAAGACGCTGCTGACGCTGGCGGCGGGTTTGGCGATGACGCTGGAGCAGAAGATCTACAGCGAAATCATCATGACCCGCGTCACCGTGCCGGTGGGCGAGGACATCGGTTTCCTGCCGGGCACCGAGGAAGAAAAAATGGCGCCGTGGATGGGCGCGCTGGAAGACAACCTCGACGTGCTCAACAAGAGCGACGACGATGGCGGCGACTGGGGCCGCGCCGCCACCCGCGACCTGATCCGCAGCCGCATCAAGGTGAAGAGCCTCAACTTCATGCGCGGCCGCACCTTCCTCAACAAGTACCTGATCATCGACGAAGCGCAGAACCTGACGCCCAAGCAGATGAAGACGCTGATCACCCGCGCCGGACCGGGCACCAAGGTGGTATGTCTGGGCAACGTCAGCCAGATCGATACGCCGTATTTGACCGAAGGCAGCTCCGGCCTGACCTATGTGGTGGACCGCTTCAAGGGCTGGGACCACTCGGCCCACATCACGCTGCAACGCGGCGAACGCTCCAGGCTGGCTGACTACGCCGGCGAAGTGCTGTAAGCCTGCGAACGAAAACGGCGCCATCCTTTACGATGGCGCCGTTTTGATGTCTAGGGGCTTAACACATCTCGTCTTCTTCCGGTCCCAGCAGGCGCCGGCAGTACGCCAGCAGACACAACACCCCCACGCCCAACAGCAACAGATCCAGCGCGAACCAACGCTTGGCATCCCGCATATTCTCGCTGCGCGACATCACCTCATTGGCCGCCGCCAGTTGCGTCATATTGTCTTCCACTATAGCGGAAGCCTCCCGCCTTGCCGCGCCTTGCCATGCCTGAGCCTCACGGCAAGACGCTTCGGACGCGCATGCCTGGCGAACCGGCGCCGAACTCTCCGCATACCAGCGCGCCTCTCCGCCCTGGCTCTCGCCAGCCAGCATCAGCATGCACGCCACGCCCACCACAATCCTGAACATATCCCCAGCACCAACCCGCCGCGCGCCCCGCGGCGCCTTCCCAAAACAAATCGCCGCCGGAGCGGGTCCGAACGGCGATTGCAATCGGCCGCAGCCGATTTCACTGATCACGCGACAACTCTCTGTCGCGTTTCACATTTTTTAACATTTCGCCGGCTGTGGTCAAATCGGCATGCCAAGAAAGAACAAGCGCGCGGCAACGCCGCAACAAAAATTTCAAATGGATAAAATCAGCGCCGCCCCCTGCCTGTCACCGCATCCGGCCCATACAGACTCCACTCGCTGATCAGCAGCATGCCGTCGGCCGTGGCGACCAGCAGCTGCTCCGCCTGGGAGTAGATCAGACTGCCCGGCGCGAAATGGTGAGTCTCCTCCCAACCTTCGGCGCGGTGAATGAAAATGGTGACATTATTGATGACTGCCGCGCATTCGAAGTCGCCGAAGGCGCGGATCTGCCGCAGCAGCGCCGCCGTCGGGCGCTGGAAATCCAGCATCCTGTCCTGATCGGTCCACAATGGCCAGTAGCTGCCGCCATCGCCCTGTGGCGAGGCCTCGTCCCACAAGCGCTCAAACCGGTTTGCCACCTTGTGGCACAGCCGGTGCAAGGCCAGTTGCAACTTGATGTCCAGCACCTGATGGCTGTCGGTTTCGCCCAGAGGAAAACGCTCCTGCGCCAGGATGTCGCCGCTGTCGAACTCCGGCCCCACCTTGTGGCAGGTCAGCCCCCATTCCTTATGTCCCTCCAGCAAGGCCCGCACCTGCGGGTACGGCCCGCGCCCCAAAGGCAGCGGCGACGGGTGGAAATTGACGGCGTATTTCAAATACGGCGTCCAGTCCGGAATACGCCAGTTGTAGCTGCCCACCAGCAGCGCCTCGCACCCCATCTCGGCCAGCTCTTCCAAATCGCGCGCCGTCATCGGCGACAATTGCAGCGGCAGCTTGCGCTGCTCGGCAAACGTCACCGAGGCCTTGTGGTGGTGCATTCTATGGTCGACCGGCGTGCAGAAAATCTTCACAGGCTGCCAGCCTGCCTGCAGGAAAACATCCAGCGCTGGCTTGAAGCGGTCCGAAAGCGTGATGGCGAAACGCATGGCATTCACTTTATCGCGAACAGGGACAAGCTCCCCTCATAGCCTGGTTATACCATCGGCTTCTCGGCCCCCGACGTCGATGACACGCAAATTAACAGAAGCCGCCCCTCCCGCGACAAATCAGGCCATGCGCACCGCTCGAAGCCACTGATCAAACACCGCAAGCAAGCGATCCACATCCTGCGCCGTGGTATGCGGGCTGAGCAGCAGCATATTGTGGAACGGCGTGATCAGCAGCCCCCGGTTCAACAGATGCAAATGAATGCTCTGTTCCAGCTCGGCATCCTGCCCTGCCGCAGCCTCGCTGCCGTTGCGCGGGGGGCGCGGGACAAACTGGAACTCGCAGCGCGCGCCCAGCCGCGTCACGCACCATGGCAGATCGAAACGGACGAACAATTCGCGCAGCCCCCGCTCCAGCTGCGCCGCCCGCTCAAACATGATCTGGTAGGCATCGTCGGTCATCACCTCGGCCAGATTGGCCCGCATCGCGGCGCAGGACAGGCGATTGGCGCTGAGCGTGGTGCCAATGCCGGAATGGCCTGCCGGCGCATCGCGCTTGGCCTGCTGCGCCCGCGCCGCCAACTCCGCGCTGAAGCCGTAAGCCGCCGCAGGCAGTCCGCCTGCCAAGGGCTTGCCCAGCACCAGCAGGTCGGGCCGCAAGCCATGCAGGGCCGTAAAGCCGCCGGGGCCGCAGCTGATGGTATGCGTCTCGTCGAGCAACAACAGGCTGCCGTGACGGCGAATGATGGCCTGCGCCTGCTGCCAGTAGTCCGGATCAGGCAACACCATGCCGATATTGGTCATCGCCGGCTCAGCCAAAACGCAGGCGACACGGCCATCAGACAAGGCCCGCTCCAGCGCGGCCAGGTCATTGAACTCCACCACCCGGGTGTGCTCGGTCAGCGGATACACCTGGCCCAGCAGGCTGGCGCGCGGCTTGGCCTGGCCCTCTTCCAGGTCCACGAACACGTCGTCCACGGTGCCGTGGTAACAGCCATTGAATACCAGTATCTGATCCCTGCCGGTCGCCGCGCGCGCCCAACGGATGGCAAAGCGGTTGGCGTCGCTGGCGGACAGCGCGAACTGCCATACCGGCAATCCGAAACGCTGCGCCAATGCCTCGGCCACCCAAAGGGCATCCTCGCCCGGCAGCATGGCGGTCAGCCCGCGCGCCGACTCGCGGGCGATCGCGGCAGCAACCGGCGCCGGCGAGTGGCCAAACATCGCGCCGGTGTCGCCCAGACAGAAATCGACATAGCGATGGCCATCGACATCCGTCAATTGCGCGCCTTGCGCCTCAGCCACAAACAAAGGGCTGGGCGTGGGCCAATCGTCCATCCAGTGCAGCGGCACGCCAAACAGCAAATGCCTGGCCGACTGTCCAGCCAAAGCCCTCGCCCGCGGCCGACGGGCCAGAAAGTCCGCCCGCTCCCGCTCATGGAGTTCACGCATCTTGCCTAGATCAATGCCATGCCGCTTCGCCATTGCCGCCTCGCTTAAGAATGGGGTGCAAACAGTATGCCAAGCTCCGCATCACACAATCCAGCTGCAATCGCCGCTTGGACAGCCGCAAACGACAAAAGGCCCGAAGCGTAGACAACGCCTCGGGCCAATGGGCTGCAATGAACGGAAATTCAGCGCAGGGGCAGATGCCCTGCCAAGGTATTCAGCTGCTTGATGGCGCGGCGGAAACGAGAATGCGCGCGGGAAACCGTGGACTCGCTGATGTCCATTTGCTGGGCGGCGTAATAGCCAGTCATGCCTTCCACTTCCATCAGCCACACCGCCTCGCGCGAGCGCTTCTTCATGCCGATCAGATCGGCCACCACGTTGAAATCGTCCAGTTTCATGGTATCCCTCCATCGTCCGCGCGTACTGACTACCCTGCGCGTTTACGTTTGAACACGAAACATGTGGATGCTTTTCCAGCATAGATGCTTGCCAAAAAAATGCAGGCAAATCCTGAGCCAGGAAGTCTGGGCGAGTGGCCTAAAACCCAGCCCCCTCATCGGAAACGCCTTCTTCGCCCGAGGTGGGCGGAACATATTGCAACAAATCTCCAGGCTGGCAGTTCAGGTGTCGGCAGATCGCTTCCAGCGTTGAAAAACGGAAGCCTTTGATCTTTCCCTGTTTCAGCAGCGACAGATTCTGCTCCGTAATGCCGATGGCGTGGGCAAGATCCTTGGATTTCACTTTCCGCTGAACAAGCAGCACGTCCAGGTTGATTTTTATGGGCACAGGATGCTTTCTTCAGATGAATTGCTTGTTTTCGCGCGCCAGAGCCACGCCTTCCTGCTGAATGCGCGCAATCACCATGACCACCGCGGCGATGAACAAGCTCTCCAAATTGCCGCTATCCATTCCGAATGTAATTTGGCGATGCCCGGCAGGCTGCATCATGGTCAGCCACAGTCCCATCAGCGGCTGGACCAGAATTTCCGCCAACACCCATAGCGCGATTCTGGAGCCGACCTTAGCCAGCAAGGACGCGGAGCGTTCGGAGAAGTATTCGCCATGTGCGTACAGACGAAACAGACGGCGTAACGCGTTCAAGCCCTGGGCCAGCACCAGCAAGGGGACGCAAGATATGACTGCGCCGCCTAGCCGTTGCCAAAGCGGCACGTCCGCCAGCGTGAAGTTGCGCAGTCCATAAAAGCCCTGGCTGGCATCGATGGTGATGCTCCAGCCGGCATCCAGGATGGCTTGGGGAAACAGCCACAGCAAAAGATGAAACAGCAGCATGGCGCAAATGCCAAGAAAAGTGACGCAGGCCATGACGGCGCAGTAGCGGCTTAATCGCGAAGAGTTCATCGCTTGTCCTTAGTGTTGTTGCGAAGCGGTGCCGACGGAACATCGCCGAATGGAGTTCACTGCACCTAGTATATTTTTATTGTTAAACGATAATTTATTGCTGTGCAAGTTTAATTTTATCACTGTGGCGCTTCCGTCACATTCCGCCCGCCGCCAACCTTCCCCGCACAAAACGCCGAAAGCCAAGCCTGGCTTGCCGTGGTGGCGATCCTCTCTCTTGCATGCATTAAATGAATGTATAACAACTAAAAATTATTGTTTTACAGTAAATTTTATTTCCAATACAGTCATCTCAACGTGCGAGGGACCAGTCCATCTCGCGGTTTGCAAAAGACGTCTGGACACATTGATGCGCCCGGACGGCAAAAATTGAGGTACGGCATGAATGAACAAAATGCCGGCGGCGCAGCCGGCAAGGGATTAATCGCCAAGTTCCTGGCCTTGGCGGCGCCGTATTGGCGCTCGGAAGAGAAAGGGATGGCGTGGGCGCTGCTGCTGACCATCTCCGCGCTGAACATTGCCATGGTCTACTGCAATGTCTTGCTCAACCAGTGGAATGGCGACTTCTTCAATGCCTTGCAACAACGCGACTGGGGCCGCTTCCTCCAGTTGCTGCAAGTGTTCGCCGCGCTGGCCTTCGGTTTCATCGGCTGCGCGGTGCTGATGTCCTACCTGACGTCCATGCTGAATTTGCGTTGGCGGCGGTGGTTGACCGATTTTTATCTTGGGCAATGGCTGGATGGCCGGGCCTACTGCCTGCTGGAGTTGAAATCCTATGGCACGGACAACCCCGATCAACGCATAGCCGAGGACCTGAAGGCGCTAACCGCGACATCCTTGAATCTCGGTTTTGAATTGATCCGCAATCTGGCCACCCTGGCCTGCTTCGTCGGCATACTCTGGCAGTTGTCCGGCCCACTGAGTCTGGCCCGGATTGGCTGGAACGTCAGCCTTCCCGGCTATCTGGTCTGGGTTTCGCTGGCCTATGCGCTGCTGGGAAGCGGGCTGATGCATGCGCTTGGCCACCGGCTGTCGCGCATCAATATGGAAGGAGAACGGCGCGAAGCGGATTTTCGCTATGCCGCAGTGCGGCTGCGCGAGCATGCGCAGGAGGTGGCGCTGAGCGGCGGCGAGGATGTAGAGCGCAGCGCGCTCAACCGTCGTTTTCAAGCCATCTGCGCCAACTGGCGCTTGCTGATAGCCGCGGAATGGCGCTTGAACGGTGCGCGCGCCGGCTACGCGCAATTGGCCGTGATTTTTCCGATGCTGGTATGCGCGCCAGGCTATTTTGCCGGCAAGTTCGCGTTGGGCGGCCTGATGCAGGCCATTTCGGCATTCGCCCAAGTGCAGGGCGCCTTGAGCTGGATGGTGAACGCTTATGAGCTCCTGGCATCGTGGAAAGCCAATATCGAACGCTTGTCCTCTTTTCAGCTCGCCGCGCAACAAGCGCAGCAGGAACTGGCGCATAGCCGAATCTCGCGACGCCCTGGAGATGAAATTCGACTCAGCGCCGTGGACGTGTCGCTGCCGGATGGGCAAGCCCTGCTGCAGGGCATCCATCTGCAGGCGTCCGCAGGAGAGCGCATTGTTATCAAGGGCGCCTCCGGCAGCGGCAAAAGCGCTCTGCTGAAAGCGCTGGCCGGCATCTGGCCATGGGGAAAGGGCAGTATCACCCTGCCGCCCAATAAAGTGATGTTCTTGCCGCAGCGGCCGTATCTGCCGATCAGCACCTTGCGCGAGGCCATCAGCTACCCCGCGGCAAGCAATGCCTTTACCACGGTGCAGCAGACATTCGTGCTATCGCAATGCCGATTAGGGCACTTGACGCCGCAGCTGGACGAAAACTGCAATTGGTCCGCCAGGCTATCGGCCGGCGAACAGCAGCGCCTAGCCTTGGCCAGAGCCTTATTGCACCGGCCGCAGTGGTTGCTGCTGGATGAAGCCACCTCGGCCCTGGATGCGCCCAACCAGCGGCACTACTACGCGCTGCTGCATGCTGAGCTGCCGCATTGCACGATCATCAGCGTCTCGCATCGGCCGGAAGTGGACGCTTGTCACGACCGGGTCTGGCAGATAGGCGACTACAGCCTTGGGCCATCGATTGACGCGGCAATCCTGAGCCGCGGCAGGGGCCAGGCAGCAGATGGCGCTGTCAGTATCCTGTAATCGTCCCGCATCGGCGAAGGGCGGCGCTTGCCGCCCTTCCGGGCGGATGAACAACTTACTCCGGTTCGCCGGCAATCCAACGATACACCCGCGCCCCCAACACCGCGCCTAAGATAGGCGCCAGCCAGAACAGCCACAGCTGCCGCACCGCCCAATCGCCGACGAACAAAGCCACTCCGGTGCTGCGAGCCGGATTGACCGAAGTATTGGTAACCGGAATGCTGATCAAATGGATCAGCGTCAGCGCCAGCCCTATCGCCAGCGGCGCGAAACCCGCCGGCGCGCGCTTGTCGGTGGCGCCCATGATGACCAAGAGGAAAAACATGGTCATCACCACTTCGCACACCAAGGCCGCCGGCAGCGAATAGCCGCCCGGCGAATGCTCGGCGTAGCCGTTGGACGCGAAGCCCTTGGCCACATCGAAACCGGCCGCGCCGCTGGCGATCACATACAGCACGGCCGCCGCCGCAATCGCCCCCAACACCTGCGCCACGATGTACGGCCCCAGTTGCTTAGGGGGGAAACGACCTCCCGCCCACAAGCCGATGGACACCGCCGGATTCAAATGACAGCCGGAAATGTGGCCGATCGCGTAAGCCATGGTCACCACCGTCAGGCCAAAAGCCAGCGCCACTCCAGCAAAGCCAATGCCCACATTGGGAAACGCCGCCGCCAGCACCGCGCTGCCGCATCCTCCCAGCACCAGCCAGAAAGTACCCAGAAACTCCGCCGCATAGGATTTCATCGCCGTCCCTCTTCAGGTTTCGAACAGAACAGGCCAATGCGCGTCAGCCCAATGCGCGTTGAATGCCTGAACAATAGTCGTTTAACCATAGCAAATGAAACAGCATTCCTGCTCGCCGCCAAGCCGCAAGCGGACCAACATCTTGCCCCCCCGCTTGGCAAGAACCTGTTCAAAGCCATTTCCGCACGGCACTGGCTTAAGCCGTAACCCGATGCGCGGCTAAGGGCGCGAGCTTTGGCCATTTCAAAGCCGGACTTGGCACCCATGCCGATGTGCGCCGGCCCTCAGCAAAGTGCCGCTCCAAGCGCCTAAAAAAACAAAGACATATTCCAAATAAGACCATACTCTTGGCAGGGTGGCACTGGATGGCGCTCTAGGTTAATCTGCCGACGATAAAGCTGGACCCATTGCCTACTGCGCCCGTCTCAGCAACCATTACAATACATATTAAGCGACGCCTCACGGCGCCCGACAACAACCCGGACCCGATCCGGGACTTTCCCTTAGAGAAGCATTACCATGGCAATCAGTGTTTTCGACCTGTTCAAAATCGGCATCGGCCCGTCCAGCTCCCATACCGTTGGCCCGATGCGCGCAGCCCGCCAATTCATCAGCCGCCTGGAGAAGGACGGCTTGCTGGACGCCACCGTCCGCGTCAACGCCGAGATGTTCGGCTCGCTGGGCGCCACCGGCAAAGGCCACGGCACGGATGTGGCGGTGCTGCTGGGCCTGCAAGGCGAGCAGCCGGATCTGGTCGATACCGATGCGGTGGACGGCATGCTGGCCGCCATCCGCGAACAGCGCAAACTGAAGCTGCTGGGCAAGCGCGAGATCGATTTCGTCGAAGGCGAGCATCTGGTGCTGCATAAGAAGAAAACCCTGCCCTACCACCCCAACGGCATGATCTTCGAAGCCTTCGACGCCGCCGGCGAAAGCCTGTCCAAGCGCGCCTACTACTCGGTCGGCGGCGGTTTCGTGGTCGACGAGGCAGCGATCGACGCCGGCTTCGTCCCGCCCGGCGTCACCGAATTGAAGCACCCGTTCAAGAGCGCGGCCGAGCTGTTGGCGCTGTGCCAGCGCCACGGCAAGAGCATCAGCCAGATCATGCTGGAAAACGAGCTGGCCTGGCGCAGCGAAGAAGAAGTGCGCGCCGGGTTGTTGAACATCTGGAACGTGATGCAGGCCTGCGTCAAGCGCGGCTGCGAACGCGACGGCATTCTGCCGGGCGGCATGAAGGTGAAGCGCCGCGCCGCCGACATGCACCGCAAGCTGCTCGCTGCTCCGGAAGCAGCCATGCGCGACCCGCTGACGGTGATGGACTGGGTCAATCTGTACGCGCTGGCGGTCAATGAAGAAAACGCCGCCGGCGGCCGCGTGGTCACCGCGCCCACCAACGGCGCGGCCGGCATCATCCCGGCCGTGATGCATTACTACGCCCGCTTCGCGCCGGGCGCCAACGATGACGGCATCGTCCGCTTCCTGCTGACCGCCGGCGCCATCGGCATCCTGTTCAAGCTGAACGCGTCGATCTCCGGCGCCGAGGTGGGCTGTCAGGGCGAGGTGGGCTCGGCCTGCTCGATGGCGGCAGGCGCCTTGTGCGAAGTGATGGGCGGCACGCCGGAACAAGTGGAAAACGCGGCCGAGATCGGCATGGAGCACAACCTGGGCCTGACCTGCGACCCGGTCGGCGGCCTGGTGCAAGTGCCGTGCATCGAGCGCAACGCCATGGCGTCGGTCAAAGCCATCAACGCGGTGCGCATGGCGCTGCGCGGCGACGGCCAGCATTTCGTGTCGCTGGACCGCGTGATCAAGACCATGCGCGACACCGGCATGGACATGAGCACCAAATACAAGGAAACCGCCCGCGGCGGCCTGGCGATCAATGTGATTGAGGTGCCGGTCAACATCGTGGAATGCTGATCCGCACCGCCTGAGAAAATGCGGCCATGGCACTCCGCCATGGCCGTTTTTTCGCGCTGGCGTCCGTGCCGGCAAGCTGGCACACTGAACCCGAACCTATACGCAAGAATACTCCGTGCACGCACTTGATATCGAAACGCCCCGCCTCCACCTGCGTCCGCTTCAGGAACAGGACGCCGCGTTCATCCTGGAGCTGCTGAACGAACCGGCCTTTATCGCCAACATCGGCGACAAGGATGTGCGCGATCTGGACGGCGCCCGCCAATACATTGCGAAAGGCCCGCAAGCCAGCTATCAACAGCATGGCCACGGTCTGCTGCTGGTGGAGTTGTCAGACGGCGCCACGCCGGTCGGCATCTGCGGCCTGGTCAAACGCGATTGCCTGCCGCACCCGGACATCGGCTACGCCTTCCTCGAACGCCACTGGGGCCGCGGCTATGCCTGCGAAGCCGGCGCGGCCTGCCTCGACCACGCGCGCAAGGTCCTGAACATCGGCGTTGTCGTCGGCATCACCGCGCCGCACAATCAGGGATCGATCCGCGTGCTGGAGAAGCTTGGCCTGCGCTACGACCGCCTGCTGGAGCTGCCCGGCATAGAAGGGCCAAGCCTGTACTTCGTTCCTGCCGAAGAGAAATAGGCGCGCCCAAACGACGCCGATTGGCCTTGTCCGCGGCGTCCAAGCCAGACATGAAAAAAGCCGGGCTAATGCCCGGCTTTGTTTTTTACCCTGATTTTTCAGATCAAACCGACAGGTAGGACGACTGCTTCAAACCGCGGCAGAACTCGGCGAAGAACTGGCTGCGCTCTTCGGCGCTCAGATCGCACTCGCGCGTTTTGGCTTCGTAGCGGTTCAACAGATCTTCCGGCGACAGGTGCACGTAGCGCAGCATGTCCTCGATGGTGTCGTGCTCTTCGATGCCGGAAATCTCCAGCTCGCCGCCCGCGCGGACGTATACGTTCACCGAATCGGTATCGCCGAACAGATTGTGCATGTCGCCCAGGATTTCCTGATAGGCCCCCACCAGGAACACCGCGATCAGATATTCATCGCCCTGCTTCACCTCATGCACCGACATGCTGGACTCGATGCTCTGCTGATCGACATACTGCTTCAGCTTGCCGTCGGAATCGCAGGTCAGATCCTGCAGCACCGCACGACGGGTTGGCTGCTCGGCCAGGCGATGCAGCGGCATGATGGGCAGCACCTGATCGATGGCCCAGGTGTCCGGCAGGCTCTGAAATACCGAGAAGTTGCAGAAGTACTTGTCGGCCAGGCGATCCGTCAGCTCGTCATACACTTGGCGCTGCGAACGCTGGCTGGCCTGCAGCTGATTGTGCAGGCGGCGGCACAGCGCGGCATGCACATCCTCGGCCAGCGCTTTTTCCTTCAGCGACAGACGGCCTTCGGCATACATTTCGCTCACTTCGGATACATAGTGGCTGGCGCGGTAGTAGATTTCGGTGACCAGTTCTTCGTCATTGAGGCTGGCCAAGCCGACCAGCTTGCGCAGCGGGCGGGACAGCTCATCGACGTTGTCGATCGGGTCCACCGCGTCAGGCAGGCGCTCGACGTCGGTCACGTTCATCAACAGCACGGCATGGTGCGCGGTCATGGCGCGGCCGGATTCAGACAGGATGCGCGGATGCGGAATGCCGTTCTCGTCGCAGAACTCGGCCAGCATGGAAACGATCACGCGGGCGTATTCGTCCATGTCGTAGTTGATCGAGCTGTCGTTGCGCGAATGGGTGCCGTCGTAATCGACGCCCAGGCCGCCGCCCACGTCCACATGGTCCACCGGCATGCCCAGCGCGCGCAGTTCGGCGAAATAGCGGATGGCTTCGCGGAAGCCGATGCGGTAATCGCCGATATTGGCGATTTGCGAACCCATGTGGAAATGCATCAGGCGCACGCAATCGGACAGGCCCGCGGCGGCCAGCTTGTCGGTGGCGGAAATCAGCTGGCCGGCCGACAGACCGAACTTGCCCTTCTCGCCGCCGGTGTCGGACCACTTGCTGGACGCCAGGGACGACAGACGCACGCGCAGGCCGATATTGGGCTTGATGCCCAGCTTGCGCGACTCCTCGATCACCAGATCGACTTCCGATTCTTTTTCAATGACGATGAAAACCTGATGGCCCAGGCGTTCGCCGATCAGCGCCAGGCGGATGAACTCGCGGTCTTTGTAGCCATTGCAGACGATGGTGCAGCCCTTGGGCGCCAACGCCAGCACGGCCATCAGTTCCGGCTTGGAGCCGGCTTCCAGGCCGATGGAGACGTCCGGCGTGGCGATGATGCTCTTGACCACCGCCTCTTGCTGGTTGACCTTGATCGGATAGATGGCGGTATAACGGTTGCCATAGCCCTGCTCCGAAATCGCCTTGTCGAAAGCGCCGCACAGGCGGGCGACGCGATCCTGCAGGATGTCCGGGAAGCGGACCAACAGCGGCAGGTCCAGGCCCTTGGCGCCCAGATCATGCACCAGCCGGTACAGATCAATTTCCTTGTGCTGGCGCGCATTGGGACTCACGACGATATTGCCGTTGTCCCCGACATCGAAATAACCAGCCCCCCAATGCCGGATGCCATACAGGCTCCGGCTATCAGCCACAGACCAAGCCATGAGTTTTCCTCTCAGAACTTATGATGGATAACCCCGCTCCTTAGTGCACGGCTTTCGGGCTCTACAGCTTTTATGTGGGCCTAGGATGTCGGAGCGAAACAGAGTGAATTGTAGTTGTTGCACAGCGCAAACGAGCGCGGATTGTAGCAACATCAGGCTGATTGACAAGTAAAAAAAATCTCGCGGCCGCGCCGCGGCCCGCGCTCAGCGCTCAACCCTGCGGCCATGAGGGTTTGCCCGGAAAAAAATCCATGCTGACAAAACAAAGGATTGCAGGCTCACCCCCCGCCCAGCGATGACATCCGGCATTTTTCAGCAGAAAGTTTCACCGCCAACATTTTCCGCTTCCCACACAGTTTTTCATCAAATTCGCAACACCTTGCCGCCCCTCGCGCCAGCCCGCGGCATGACGCGCCAATGGCATCGCGCTTACAATCGGGAAACCATCCATCCTCCGCACAGCACACGCACCATGAGCCGCTTCTTGCAGCACGCCCTCGCCGCCGATCCCACCCATCCCAGCTGGAACTTGCCCAATGGCCTTTGCGCGCGCTGGCTCGCCCCCGGCTGCGTGCAGCTGGACGGCGCGCCGGACGACACCGATTCGGTGTTGCTGTCCTGCGGCGTGCATGGCAATGAAACCGCGCCGATCGAGGTGGTGGACGGCATACTCTGCGATCTGGCAGCCGGCCGGCTTGCCCTGAATTGCAGGCTGCTGGTGATATTCGCCAATCCGCAGGCGATCCGCGACGGCGCGCGCTACAGCCAGTACGACATGAACCGCCTGTTCAACGGCGCGCACAGCGCGCAGCCGGAGCTGGCCGAGTCGCAACGGGCGGCGCAACTGGAGACTTTGGCCGCCGGCTTCTTCCATGCAGCGCGCAAGCGCAGGCTGCACTATGACCTGCACACCGCCATCCGCGGTTCGGTGTTCGAGAAGTTCGCCATCTATCCCTATCTGCACGAGCGCAGCCACAGCCGCGAGCAGCTTGCCTGGCTGCAGCAATGCGGCATCGAAGCGGTGCTGCTGCATAGCCAGCCGGCCAATACCTTCAGCTACTTCACCAGCCGCCACTGCGCGGCGGACGCCTTCACGCTGGAACTGGGCAAGGCTAGGCCGTTCGGCCAAAACGATCTGGCGCGCTTTGCCGGCATAGACCAAGCCTTGCGCAAACTGCTATCCACGCCCGACGCCTCCATCGCGCCGCTGGACGCGCCAAGCCTGCCGCTATTCCGCGCCAAGTACGATCTGGTCAAGCACAGCGAGTCTTTCTGCCTGCATCTGGCCGATAGCGTGGAAAACTTCACCGAACTGCCGGACGGCATGCTGATTGCCGACGATGGCGACACGCGCTACGTCGCCGCCGGCGGCGCGGAGCGTATCCTGTTCCCCAACCCGACAGTCAAACCGGGCTTGCGCGCCGGCATCGTGGTGGAACCGGCCGCGCTGGACTGATGCCGATAAAACAAAACCGCCTGCGACAGACATCGCAGGCGGTTTTCTCACTCAATCCACGCCATCAGGCTCAATCGAACACCAGCTGTTCGTTGCGCGCGCCCACCAGCACCGTGGACTTAGGCGGATACTTGCCTGCAAGCATGGCCTTGGCCAGCGGGTTTTCCAGCTCCGACTGGATAGCGCGCCTCAACGGACGCGCGCCGTAAACCGGGTCGAAGCCAGCCTCAGACAACAGCGCCAGGGCTTCATCGCTGATCTGCAGATTCAAGTCGAGCTTGGCCAAGCGCGCCTCCAGACCCTTCAGCTGGATGCGGGCGATGGACTGGATATGCTTCTCGTCCAGGCCATGGAACACCACCACCTCGTCGATGCGATTGATGAATTCCGGCCGGAACTGCGTTTTCACCTCCGCCATCACGGCAAGCTTGATCACCTGGTAATCGTCGGTGGCCATGGCCTGGATCTGCTGGCTGCCGATATTGGACGTCATCACGATCACCGTGTTCTTGAAGTCGACAGTGCGGCCCTGGCCGTCGGTCAGCCTGCCGTCGTCCAGCACCTGCAACAGCACGTTGAACACGTCCGGATGCGCTTTTTCCACCTCGTCCAGCAGGATCACGCTATACGGTTTGCGGCGCACCTGCTCGGTCAGGTAACCGCCCTCCTCGTAACCGACGTAGCCCGGCGGCGCGCCGATCAAGCGCGCGACCGAGTGCTTCTCCATGTACTCTGACATGTCGATGCGAATCAGGTGTTCCTCACTGTCGAACAGGAAGCTGGCCAGCGTCTTGCACAGCTCGGTCTTGCCCACGCCGGTCGGCCCCAGAAACAGGAAGGAGCCATACGGCTTGTTGGGATCGGCCAGGCCGGAACGCGAGCGGCGGATGGCGTCGGCCACAGCCGTCACCGCCTCGTCCTGCCCTACCACGCGCTGGTGCAGCACGTCTTCCATCTTCAGCAGCTTTTCGCGCTCGCCGGTCAGCATCTTGGACACCGGGATGCCGGTGGCGCGGCTGATCACCTCGGCGATCTCCTCCGCGCCCACTTGGGTGCGCAGCAGGCGGTTGGGTTTGGTCTCGCCCTGGTCGCCGGCGGCCTCGGCCTCCTTCAGGCGCGCCTCCAGCTGCGGCAGCTTGCCATACTGCAGCTCGGCCAGCTTCTGCCAGTCGCCCTTGCGCTTGAGGTCTTCCATGTCCACCTTCAGGTGGTCGATTTCTTCCTTGATGCTCTGTGTGCCCTGTTGCGCGGCCTTTTCCGCCTTCCAGATCTCCTCCAGGTCCGCGTACTCGCGCGACAGCTCGGCGATCTCGTCCTCGATCAGCTTCAGCCGCTTCTGGCTGGCCTCGTCGCTTTCCTTGTTGACCGCCTCGCGCTCGATCTTAAGCTGGATCAGCCGACGATCGAGCTTGTCCATCGCCTCCGGCTTGGAATCCAGCTCCATCTTGATGCGGCTGGCGGCCTCGTCGATCAGGTCGATGGCCTTGTCCGGCAGGAAGCGGTCGGTGATGTAGCGCTGGCTCAACTCCGCGGCGGCAACGATGGCCGGGTCGGTGATGTCCACGCCGTGGTGGATCTCATACTTTTCCTGCAGGCCGCGCAGGATGGCGATGGTGTCCTCCACCGACGGCTCGCCCACCAGCACCTTCTGGAAACGGCGCTCCAGCGCGGCATCCTTCTCGATGTACTTGCGGTATTCGTCCAGCGTGGTGGCGCCGATGCAGTGCAGCTCGCCGCGCGCCAGGGCCGGCTTGAGCATATTGCCGGCATCCATCGCGCCATCGGCCTTGCCGGCGCCCACCAGGGTGTGGATTTCGTCGATGAAGATCAGCGTCTGGCCGTCGTCCTTGGCCAGGTCGTTGAGCACGGCCTTCAGCCGCTCCTCGAACTCGCCGCGGTACTTGGCGCCGGCGATCAGCGCCGCCAGGTCCAGCACCAACAGGCGCTTGTTCTTCAGGCTCTCCGGCACCTCGCCGTTGACGATGCGTTGCGCCAGGCCCTCCACGATGGCGGTCTTGCCCACGCCCGGCTCGCCGATCAGCACCGGGTTGTTCTTGGTGCGGCGCTGCAGCACCTGGATGGCGCGGCGGATTTCATCGTCGCGGCCGATCACCGGATCAAGCTTGCCCTGGCGGGCGCGCTCAGTCAGGTCCATGGTGTATTTCTTCAAGGCCTCGCGCTGGCCCTCGGCGTCGGCGCTGCTGACGTTCTCGCCGCCGCGCACTGCGTCTATCGCCGCCTGGATGGAGGCGTGGCTGCCGCCGTGCTCTTTCAGCAAGCGGCCGGTCTCGCCCTTGTCCTGGGACAGCGCGGACAGGAACAGCTCGCTGGCGATGAACTCGTCGCCCAGCTTCATCGCGATCTTGTCGGTGACATTGAGCAGGTTGGCCAGATCGCGCGAAACGGTGATCTCGCCGCCGTTGCCCTGCACCCGCGGCAGGCGCTCGAATGCCTGCTTCAGGCTGGCTTTCAGCGCCGGCACGTTGACGCCAGCGCGCGCCAGCAGGCCGCCGACGCCAGCCTCGGCGTCATCCAGCATGGCCAACAGCAGATGCTGCGGCTCGATGAAAGGGTTGTCGTTGGCTACGGCGAGGCTCTGGGCATCCCCGAGCGCCTGTTGGAACTTGGTGGTCAGCTTGTCGAATCGCATGGTTGAGGCTCCTGCAGTCAAAATCGATAGATTTCATTTTGGGGAGAGCGCAGGGCTTTTCAAGCCTTGCCAAACTGAAAGCATTGACTAATCTCAAAAAAGAATAATCGCATTAAGAAACCACAAAGAAGTAGCCATCGTCACTTATCTAGCACAGGGAAAACCAATCATGATGAAGCATGCTCTATTAGCATCGGCGACTCTGTTGCTTTGCGCACAGAATGCATGTGCTGACGTTACGATCAATGATTTCTCCTTGTTGTTGTTTGGCGCCTCAGACCATCACGGATGCTCAACTTGCCATTTAAATGAAAGCAATCCTGGAGCTGGCCTGGAATGGAAGTTTTCAGGAGATGACGACCAGGGCCGCTGATTTGCGCGTGCGGGCAGCTACCGCGACTCATTCAGAGAAACTGCCTATTTTGGCTCCATAGGCTGGCGGAAGGAATGGCAAATTGCAGGCCCGATTGTGGCAGGCCTTGGCCTACAGGCAGGCTATTTGGACGGGTCTGGCCGACATGGCTTGGCAGCCTTGCCCATATTGAGCATAGGCACCCGCGCAGTGGCTCTTGAGGTTGGCTATCTGCCGAAAGTTTCAGCAGGAAACCACCATGCCAAAACAGCGGTTACCACCTTCAATCTACGCTGGACCTTTTGATTTTCCCCAGCTAAGCGGCACACAAGACCAATCATTATAAAAATCCAATGACAAAAAAGTTTTTCCTCATCCATTAAAATCAGCCAAGGATGGCAATCCCCTCCTTGGCTTGCTTTATGTCCGAAAAACCCTCACCTCCCGCTTCAGCGAATCCGCCAGCTGCGTCATCTCCCCGGCCGTATCGGCTGAACGTTCTGCCGCCTCGTTGTTGGCTTCAGCCAGTTGCGCCACTTGGGCGATCTGTTCGGCTATGCTCGCCACGGTTTGCCGCTGAGTGGCCAACTCCTGATTGATGGCGGCGACCACGGCCATCGAACGCTCGGCGTCGGCGACGATGGAGGCCATGGCCTGGCGCGCGCTGGCGGTGATGGACGCGCCTTCCGACGCGCAGCTGACCGACTGCCGCATCGCCTGCACCGCCTGCATCGTGGCCTGCTGCATGGCGCTGATCATCTCGCTGATCTGGCGGGTGGACTGGCTGGTGCGCTCCGCCAGTTTCCTCACCTCGTCCGCCACCACGGCAAAGCCGCGCCCCATCTCGCCTGCGCGCGCGGCTTCGATCGCCGCATTCAAGGCCAGCAGATTTGTCTGGTCGGCGATGTCGTGAATCACATTGACGATGTCGCTGATCTGGCGGGCATTGTTTTCCAGGGCCTGCAGGCTGTCGGCGGCATTGTCCAGCGTGGCGGAAATGCGATTGACCTCGTCCACCGCCGCCACCAGGCTGGCGCTGCCGTTTTGCGCCGCTTCGCTGGACGCTTGCGCCACCTCGCTTGCCTGCGCCGCCACTTCTTCGATCTGCTGCACGCCGGCGATCAGCAGGTCGGCATGCTGCGCCATCTGTTGGGCGCTGCTGCGCTGCTCGCCGGACGAGGCCGCCGCCGCGCTGGCCTTCTGCGACAAGTCGCGCGCCGCATGGTCCAGGTTCTCGGCGTGCTGGCCGGTGCGATTCAAAGCCTGCTGAAAACTGTCGAGCAGGCCGTTCAACGCGTCGGCCACCTCGCCGACCTCGTCGCGCCGCGCCATCGGCAGGCGGTGCTGCAGATCGTGGTTGTCCTGAATGGCGGCGACCTCCGTCACCAGCCTGCGCACCGGTCGCGTCACCAGCACCCGCGTCACCAGCCACGAGCCCAAAGCCAGCACCAGCAGCAGAATGCCGCAGCCGGCCGCCAGCCAGATCGTCAACATGCGGTTTTCGCGCTGCAGCTCGGACTCGCTTTCGTCGCTGACCAGCAGCCAGTTCCATGGACCGAAAGTGGCGTAAGACAGCATATGCGCCGCGCTGCCGGTTTCGGTCGGCAGGCGCACGGAAAAATTGCCGCTGCCTGCCTTCAAGACATCGCGCAGATAAGGCTGGCCAACCGCGTCCACGGACTTGTCGATGGCGCGCCCGTTCAGCTTGGGATGCAATAGATAGCGGCCGTAGTTGGGAGACGCGGGATTGATGTCGATCACATCGATGTGGCCGCTCTCTTCGAGCTTGACCTTGCCCAGCCTCACCAAAAGGCTGGCGATGCCTTCCGTCGCCCCCACGCCGACGAAAGTGGCGCCGATCACCTTGCCCTCGCTGTCCTTGATCGGGCTGTAGCTGGTGACGTAATCCTTGCCGTACAGACTGGCCAAGCCAATATAGCCGTCGCCGGACTTCAGGTTTGCATAGGCCGCGCTGGCCGGGTCCAGCTTGCTGCCCATGGCGCGGTTGCCGTTCTCCATCAGCAAGGTGGTGGCGATGCGCACAAAGTCGTCGCCGTCGCGCACGAAGATGGACGCGACATTGCCGCTGACGGTGGAGAAGTGATCGACCATCTGGTTATTGCCATTGATCACCGTATTGCCCATCTGTAAGGTCGGCGTCGCCACCCCGGCCACCGTTACCTTCTGCGTCGGCTTCAGACTGAAGCCGCTGGGAAATTCCGCCAGGAACACCTTCTCGAATTGGCGTGTCGATATTTTCAAGGATTCATTGAAGCCGTCCACCATGTTCAATGATTGCGCCAGCAACTGGCTCTGCACTTTCTGGGTGCGCTCCAGCAACATCTTCTGACTGAACAGATACAAGGGGTACATGATGGCGCAGGCCACCACCACCATCAGCAGCGTCTGGGTCAGCACCAGGCGGCCGCCAATGCTCATCGCTCGCTTCATACTCACTCCCCCGATCCGCCAGCCGCCGTTTTGGCCGCGGGTCATGCGGTACGCCGCGCCGGTCGCCGGGGCTGGCAATTCCTTGTATGGACGCGCCGCTGCTGCGGCCCGTCGTTTGTTCATCTTATTACATGCGTTCCCGTCTTGAATGGCGCGGATGAGACAAAAATCGCCCCAGCGGCGATAGACGACATCGCATCATGACATATTGATGACGGAACAGGCGTGCCGTGCGCAAACCAGCCTCTTCAGGCTGGCCGCGGTGTATGAGCCATGCGACAATCCGGTCCCGGATCCACCTTCGCCCGCCTCCGCCAGGCGGCATCACCGCAGATGACAAGCTCACTTCCCCATGGCGCGACAGCGCCTGCCCAACTGGACTGGCATGACGGCCAACCATTCTCCATCGCCTTCGGCGACGTGTATTTCTCGCGCGATTCCGGCCTGGAGGAAACCCGCCATGTCTTTTTGAAGCACAACCAGCTGGAAGAACGCTTCGCCGCGCTGCCGCCGCATGGGCGCTTCGTCATCGCCGAAACCGGCTTCGGCACGGGCTTGAATTTTCTTTGCGCCTGGCAGCAATTCGAGGCCTTGGCGCCGGCCGATGCCAGGCTGCATTTCGTCAGCGCGGAGAAGTATCCGCTGACGCGGCGGGATCTGTCCCAGGCGCTGGCGCTATGGCCAGAGCTGGCCCCCTGGTCCGCGCAGCTGCTGGCGCAGTACGACACGCTGACGCCGGGCTGGCACCGTTTCCTGCTGGCCGATGGCCGCGTCACGCTGACGCTGATGGTGGGAGACGTGCTGGACGCGCTGCCCAGGCTGGACGCCCGCATCGACGCCTGGTTTCTGGACGGTTTCGCCCCCGCCAAGAACCCGGACATGTGGCAACCGGAGCTGTTCCGGCAGATGGCGCGGCTATCCGCGCCCGGCGCCAGTTTCGCCACCTTCACCAGCGCCGGCGTAGTGCGTCGCGGCTTGGCGGAAGCCGGGTTCGAGGTGAAAAAAGCCCCTGGCCACGGTCGCAAACGCCACATCAGCCATGGCTGGATCGCCCAGCCGCCGACCGCGGGCTGGCGCCCCCCTTGGTATGCGCGGCCGCCGCAACGCTGGCGCGAGCGCAGCGCGATTGTCATCGGCGGCGGCATCGCCGGCGCGGCCACGGCGCACAGCCTGGCCGTGCGCGGCTGGCAGGTCACCGTGATCGAGCGGCTGCCGCGACTGGCCGGGGCCGCCTCCGGCAATCCGCAAGGCGTGCTGTACACCAAACTGTCGCCGCACATGACGCCGCTGACGCAACTGGTGCTGTCCGGCTACGCCTACAGCCTGCGCACCCTGGCCGCGCAGTTGCCCAGGGATGGCAAAGACTGGGCAGCCTGTGGCGTGCTGCAATTGGCTTACGACGCCAAAGAATCGGAAAAACAGCAGGCGCTGTCCGCGCTGGGCCTGCCGCTTGAGATCATGCGCCAGCTGGATCAAGCCGAAGCAAGCGAACTGGCGGGCATGCCCTTGCCCAGCGGCGGATTGTTCTTCCCGCAGGGCGGCTGGGTGCACCCACCGGCGCTGGCGCGTCAGTTGGCGACGCATCCCAATATCACGCACCGCACCGGCCGCAGCGCGCTGGAGCTGAGCCACAATCCCGCGGCGTCTTGCTGGACCGTCAGCGATGAGCAGGGCCCGCTGGCGGCGGCCTCTGTCGTGGTGCTGGCCGCCGCGTCGGAAACCGCCCAGTTCGACCCCACCAGCCATCTGCCCTTGAAGAAGATACGCGGCCAGGTCAGCGAGGTAGCGGCCACCGAGAGCAGCGCCGCCCTGCGCACCGTGCTGTGCGGCGAAGGCTATATCTCCCCGGCGCGCCAAGGCCGCCACTGCCTGGGCGCGACATTCAAGTTCGATACGGATGACCTGACGGTGCGCGAAGAGGAGCACGCGGAGAACCTGGCGATGTTGGCCGAGCTGGCGCCGGCCTTGCATGCCGCGCTGGGCCAGCCTCCCCAAGCCATCGCCGGCCGCGCTGCCTTCCGCTGCACCAGCCCGGACTACCTGCCGCTGATCGGCCCCGTCGTCACCCAAAGCGATTTTGTGCGCGCTTACCGCGAACTGGCGCGCGACGCCACGCTGCAGCCGGAAGCCGATTGCCCATGGACCGCTGGGCTATACCTCAACGCCGCCCATGGCTCGCGCGGCATGATCACCGCGCCGCTATCCGGCGAAATCCTGGCCGCGCTGCTGGAAGACGAACCGGCGCCGCTGCCGGCGGACCTGATGCAGGCCGCGCACCCCAGCCGCTTCCTGCTGCGGGACTTGATCCGCCGCAAGCTCGCGCTGGATGAAAGCTGAGTTCAGGCTTGCGGCGCGGCCTGCAGGATGGCCTCGCGGATCGGGTCCGGGATCGGCACGGATTTTTCGGCTTTGTAGTCCACCCACACCAGCATGACCTCGGCGCTGGCGTATACCGTGCCGGGATCATCCTGCCGGTAGAAATGGTGGCGCAGCTTCAGGCTGCTGCGCCCCAGCTTTTCCAGCTCAATGGTGATCTCCAGCGTGGCCGGATAGGTCAGCTGCTTGCGGAAAGTGCAGCTGGTGCTGGCCAAAACCGGGCCGATCGCATCCGGCTCTATGCCATAGCCAAACGATTGCAGCCACTCGATGCGCACCTGCTCCAGGTAGCGGAAATAATAGGTATTGTTCAAATGCCCCACCGCATCCATGTCGCCCCAGCGCATGCTGATGACGCGACGGTCTATCACCGGAAACTGCGTAGTCAAAGCGGCCTCTCCTGCTTGTCATGCAAAGCGACATCATAAACGTAAAATGACTGCCGGCGGCGAACCAGAACAGTCCACGCAAATTGTTTTCTAAAGTGTTAAGAAAAATGCCTTTTTCATTACATGCCGTCACATAAGCCATCAACAATCACGCTACTCCCTCACCCCGCAGGTCAGGATAATGGCTTCGTCAGTTCGCCAACTCCATGGAGCCAGCGAGCCGGACGCGATCGAATGGCCTGCCGAATGCGGCTCGCGGTTCGATCACCTGAGCGAAGGTGCAATTCAGAGCCCCACATGGGGCTCTTTTTTTTACCCCGCGCCGTTTATGACATATTGATTTCAATCAAGCCCGCCCCAGCCGAGACCGCCTAATATCCCAACGTCACACTCGCCCCAGGCGAGAAACCCCGTTACGCTGGCAGAGGTCATCATGGCGCAGGTGCTTTACGACGACGGAAACCACAAGTGCGTCGCCTTCACTGAACTGGTGCAGGGCGACGGCATCCAGGCCAATCAATTCGCCATCATCGATCAGGGAGAGGGCATCCTGCTCGATCCCGGCGGCAATCTCACCTACAAGCATCTGCTGGCGGAAATGGCGGAATATTTCCTGCCGTCCCATACCCGCTACATCTTCGCTTCGCACCAGGATCCGGACATTGTCGCCTCCGCCAACGGCTGGCTGCTGATCACCGACGCCAAGATCATCATCGCCGAAGAGTGGGTGCGCTTCCTGCCGCACTTCTGCGTGCGCGGCGTCACCGAGGGACGGCTGATCGCCATTCCGCCGCAAGGCATGCTGCTGAACCTGGGCGGCTGCGAACTACGCATCGTGCCGGCTCACTACCTGCACACCGTGGGTTTTTTCCAGATTTACGACCCGCTCAGTAAAATCCTGTTTTCCGGCGACATCGGCGCCTCGCTGATGGACGGCCGCGAGGCCGGCTTGCCGGTGCAGGACTTCGAGCGCCACCTGCGCGAGAGCCACATGGAAGGCTTCCACCGCCGCTACATGAGCAATAACAAGGCTTGCCGGCTGTGGGTGGAGATGGTGCGCCAGCTCGACATCGAATGGCTGGTGCCGCAGCACGGCGGCTCCTACCAAGGCAAGGACATGGTCAAACGCTTTTTAGACTGGTTCGAACGGCTGGAGTGCGGCACCGACCTACTCAGCAGCGACGACTACGCGCTGCGGCAAAAACATGAGCCGCTGATATGAACGCCACTGACTGGACCGGTCTGGCACTCGCCCCTGCCCAGAGCGGCTGGCTGGCCCTGGCGGCGCTGGCCGGCGCGATCGCCGTCATATTGATGTCGCTGCCTCGTCTGCGCCGCATCACGCCGGCAAACGCCGCCGTGCAGACGACGCATGCCGCCCAGCCCCACGCCGACATGTCCGAACCGACTCCCCTGGCCAAGACGGAGAACGCGCCGGACTACGAAGTGGGCGCCGTCGATGCGCTGACCGAGGTGGAAGTGTTCATGCAGTTCGGCCAGCTGGAGAACGCCGCCCAGGCCTTGCGCGGCTATGTCGAACACTATGCGGGACATTCCAGGCGACACTTGCAGCGCCTGGCCGAACTGTACCTGCAACTGGGCCACATCCACGACTACGCCGAAACGCTACGCAGTCTGCACGACCAGGCCTTGCTGGACAGGGCGCAACTGGAGGATGCCGTGCTGCAGGGGCTGCGCCGCGACTTCAACAATCTTGAGCTGCGGCTGCTGGCAGAGCAGCGCCTCGGCCTCGGCATGGCGGACATCGCCTCGGCGCTGGGCGACGGCATAGAAGAAATCACGCTGCAAACCCTGGCTGTGCCGGAACCGGAACCTGAAGCGGCTCCAAGCGGCCAGGGCTCGCCGCTGACGCCAGTGGCGCTGGTGGACGGATGCCGGCCGCTGGCAGCGCTAGACGCCATGGAGCGCGACATCGTCTCCAGCCTGCTGCCGACCGAACGCCAGGCGCGCATCCTGCTGTCCAGCCAGGACTTCCGCCACGCTCTGCCGGTGCTGGAAACCATTCTGCGGCTGCGTCCCGGCTCGCTGTCGCACCGGCTGGACGTCTTGTATGTTCACTACCAGCAACGCGACCTGGACGGCTATTGCCGGACGCTGTGGCAATTCCACTTGGCGCTGGGGCCTTACGGCGCCAGGCTGAAGCAACAGTTGGTGCATGCCGGCTTGATCATCGGCAGCCACCCGGTGCTGAAACAACTGGCAGCCGATCCCGACCGCCCCGAACTGGAAAGAATCGGCCGCCAGGCGGGCTACAGCCCATTGAGCGCGCCCCCATCCAAACCTTGCCTGCGGCTGGTGGAGCGGCGCGCCGCGCAAGGCGGCGACGACAGCCCGGACCCGCTGCGCGAAGCCGAGCGCTATCTCGACTACGGCCAAGTGGATCAAGCGACGCGCGTGCTGGAGCAGGCCATCCTGTGCCGCCCCGACGATGCGGCGCTATACCCGCCGCTGCTGCAGCTGTACGAACGGCTGGACGATCTGCCGCGCTTCACCTGGCTGCTGCGCCGCCTGAAAGACGATGGCCGGCAACCGCCCGGCGAAATCACTTTGACCTTGAGCGCCTTTGTCCAGGCCATGCAGGAGCGGCGGCATCGTGGACTTGCCGCTTGACGCCCGCCGCCTGCTCCGTCCCGCATCCGCGCCGGTGACCGTGCTGACCGCCGGCATGGACGAGCGCAAACTGGCGCTGCTGCGGCTCGCCTTTCGCATGCATGCCGGGCTCGGTTACCGGCTGGCCGTCGACGCCGCGGACGCCCAGCCCGATCTCGCCCTTGTGGACATCGACGGCGAAGGCTGGCCGCTGTGGCAGCGCTTTCGCCAGGCGCATCCCAAGCTGCCGGCCGCCATCGTTTCCGCCATCCCGCCGCAGCGCGCCCCGGCCGCCATCCTGAAAAAACCCTTGCGCGTCGAACAGCTCTTCCCGCTGCTGCGCGAGCTACAGGAAAAACCCGTTGCGGACACGGCCTGGTCGCCGCCCACCGCGCCGCCGCCCAAGCCAAGCGCCCGGCCCGCACGGCCAGCGGTGATCGAACGCTTTGACCCCGCTAGCGGACTGTTGGGCCAAGCCTGCCTGCTGCAGCGCCAGCATCAGGACGCGCTGATCCTGGCCGATGGCGAACCGATCGTCGCCATCCTGGGCAGCCGCAACGAGGCGCGGCCGCTATGCGGCGCAGCGCGGCTGCGCGAGATTTGCCAGATCGGCGCCGCGGCCATCCAGCCGACACCGCTGACCCGCGCCCCGCTGCCCGCCGAGGCCCCGGCTTGCCCGCTGAAGCCGCTACTGTGGCAACTGGCGATCTGGAGCGCGCGCGGCCGCCTGATGCGCCAGATCCAGGCCGACACCCCGCTGCGCCTGCGCCACTGGCCCAACCTGACCCGCCTGGCGCCGATTCCAGACGCGCTGCGCGTCAGCGCGCTGCTGTGCCGCGCCACGGTCAACCTGCGCGTCATCGCGCGCATGCTGCGCATCGCCCCGGCCGATCTGTTCAACTTCCTCGCGGCGGCCCACAGCATAGGCGCGCTGGACATCCCACAAGAAGGGAAGCTGGGCGTCATCGCCTCCCCGCCCGTGCGCGGCCAGCCTCCGCAGCCGGAGGCCGCGCCCGACGCCTCGCGCCGGAGCCTGCTGTCCCGGCTGCTGCGCAAGATTACCGGCCTGTAAGCCATCAGGACTCTTCCGCCATGCCAAGCCCAGACAACAAGATCATCTTCGCCGGACCGGTCGGCGCCGGCAAAACCACCGCCATCGCCTCAATCAGCGACATCGAGCCGGTGCGCACCGACGCGGCGGCTTCCGACATGACGCTGCAACGCAAGGAGGAAACCACCGTCGCCCTGGATTACGGCCTATTGCGGCTGGACCAGGACTGCAAGGTCCACCTGTACGGCACGCCTGGCCAGGAGCGCTTCGATTTCATGTGGGAGATCGTCAGCCGCGGCGGCATCGGCCTGGTGCTGCTGCTGGACAACACCCGCCCCAATCCGGTCAAGGATCTGCAATTTTTCCTGAAGGCGTTTCAGTCGCTGCTGCGCCAGGCACCCCTGGTGATAGGCATCAGCAAGACCGACCTCAAGCGCGAGCCGGACGTCGAATCCTACGCGCTGCTGCTGGCCCGCTTCGGCATGCGGCCGCCAGTATTCGAGGTGGATTGCCGCCGCCGCGAGGACGTCAAGCAACTGGTGCTGGCGCTGCTGTATTCGCTGGACCCGGGCCTGGAGGCGTGAGATGGACGGCACTTTGAAACTGAAAGACCGGCTCTACCCGATGGCCACCCCCGCCGGCGCGTATTTCGCGGTGGCCAGCCAGGAGAAGACCCTCGCCCGCCGCCTGCTGTCGCAGATTTTGCGCCTGGGCCACAGCGTGCCGCTGACGGAAGAACTGCTGGCCGAATGGTGCGACGGCGATGGCGAAGCCGCGCTGGATACGCTGTACCGGCTGCAGCGGCTGGACTTCGTCCACGGCACGGAAACGCCGCGCCCCTCGCTGAGCAGCAATCTGGAAAGCCAGCTGCCGCCGGTGCTGACCGCGCTGTCCGACAGCGGCCGCGCCCTGCTGGCCGACGACAACGGCCTGTATTACGCCGCAGCCGGCTTCCATCACGAAACGGCCGAGGAAGTGGCCGCGCTCGCCGGCGACATCATCAGCCTGGGCCGCCGCCACGCCCTGCTGCTGCAACAGCATCTGAACCTGGGCAGCTCCGCCTGGGCGGTGGCCAATCCGGCCGGCGCCAGCGAGCTAGCCTTCTACCCGCTGTACATCGGCCAGCAATCGTTTGTCCTGATCATCGGCGGCATGCCGCGCCTGCAAGACCAGCATTTCGTCACGCTGGTGGAGCTGCTGGCCCGCCGCTACGCCTAGCCCCGGAGAACACCATGCGCGAACAAATGCTCAAATCCATCCTGAAAGACCTGAACGGCGCCTCCGCCGACATCGAAGCCTCGGCCATCATCTCAGCCGACGGCCTGACCATGGCGGTGCTCTTGCCGCAGGACGTGGACGAAGATCGCGTCGGCGCAATGGCGGCCGCCATGCTGTCGCTGGGCGAACGCACCGCGCGCGAGCTGTCGCGCGGCGAGCTGGAGCAGGTCATGGTCAAGGGCGACAACGGCTACATCCTGATGAGCCATGCCAGCCGCGACGCGGTGCTGGCGGTGATCGCGCGCAAGGAGGCCAAACTCGGGCTGATTTTCCTGGACGCCAAGCGCGCCGCCCGCGCCATCGCCGAAATCCTGTGAGGCCGCTTGCCATCTCCCGCGCGCGTGAGAACCGAAGCAAGCCATCGCCATTCGGCGCGCCCCGAATCGCCCCGACAGCAAACAGCCCCGCTCATGGCGGGGCTGTTGGTTTAGCCGGCTGACAGGCCAGTTCAGCCGCGGATGCGGCGCAGCACTTCTTCCTTGCCGATCAAGGCCAATACGGCGTCCACCGACGGCGTCTGCGTGGTGCCGCACACCAGCACGCGCAGCGGCATGCCCAGTTGGCCCATCTTGATGCCTTCGTCGGCGCAGAAGGGCTTGAACAGCTCATGGATGGATTCGGCGGTCCAGGCTTCCAGCGCGGCCAGACGGTCGGCGAAGCGGCCCATGCGCGCCACGGCGTCGCCGGCCAGATGCTTCTCCACATCTGCGGCGGCCGGCTGGCGCTTCTGGTAGAAGTAATCAGCCTCCACGGCCAAGGCGTTCAGATCCTGCACGCGATCCTTCACCAGCGCGATCACATCGGTCAGCGCCGGGCCATTCGCCGCTTCGATGCCGGCGGCGGCCAGACGCGGGGCGATCAGCTCCGCCAGGCGAGCGTTGTCGGCGGCCTTGATGTGCTGGGCGTTCAGCCACATGAATTTTTCATGGTTGAAACGGCTGGCAGACGGGCTCACCGCCTCCAGCGTGAACCATTCGACAAACTGCTCCATGGTGAAGAATTCGTCGTCGCCGTGGCCCCAGCCCAGGCGCGCCAGATAGTTCAGCAGCGCTTCCGGCAGGATGCCCTTGTCGGCGTAGTCCACCACGCTGACCGCGTCGCGGCGCTTGGACATCTTCTGGCCATCTTCATTCAGGATCATCGGCAGGTGGCCGTACACCGGCAGCGGCGCGTTCAGCGCCTTCAGGATGTTGATCTGGCGCGGGGTGTTGTTGACGTGGTCGTCGCCGCGGATCACGTGGGTGATCTGCATGTCCCAGTCGTCCACCACCACGCAGAAGTTGTAGGTGGGGCTGCCGTCCGGACGGGCGATGATCAGGTCGTCCAGCTCTTCATTGGAGATTTCGATGCGCCCTTTGACCGCGTCGTCCCAGGCCACCACGCCGGAGAGCGGCGTCTTGAAGCGCACCACCGGCTGCACGCCCTCCGGAATCGCCGGCAGGGTCTTGCCGGCTTCCGGACGCCAGCGGCGGTCGTAGCGCGGCTTCTCGCCGCGCGCCTCTTGCTCGGCTCGCATCGTTTCCAGCTCTTCCTTGCTGCAATAGCAATGGTAGGCATGGCCGGAGGCCAGCAACTGTTGGATCACTTCCTTGTAGCGGTCGAAACGGTGCGTCTGATAGAACGGGCCCTCGTCGTAGTCCAAACCCACCCAGTGCATGCCGTCCAGAATGGCCTTGACCGATTCCGGCGTGGAGCGCTCCAGGTCGGTGTCTTCGATGCGCAGCACGAATACGCCCTTATTCTTGCGGGCAAAAGCCCAGGAGAACAGCGCAGTGCGGACGCCGCCGATGTGCAGGTAACCGGTGGGACTGGGAGCGAAGCGGGTACGGATCATGATGGGTTGGACTCTACGAAAACACTGAAAGACGGCTATTGTACGCCGCCAACAAAAAAGCCCGCAAACAGGCGGGCTTTTTCGACGTCAGATCATGTTGGGCAACGGCTTGGCCGGCAGCATTTCCGATAGCAGCCACAAGGCCGTCAACGCCAAGAGCGCGGCCATGGCGCAGTTGAACAGGCGCAGACGGCCCGGAGAATCCAGAAAGCGGCGAATGGCCACGCCGGAACCGGCCCACACCGCGATGCACGGCAGGCTGGTGAGGAAGGTGATCAGCACAAACAGCGCGGCGGCGCGCCAGGGATTCATCTGCGCCGGCAGGAACACCATCACCATATTGAAGCCCATCAGCCAGACCTTAGGGTTCAGCCAGTTGAACAGCATGCCGCCCCAGAAGCCCATGGGCCGGGCGCCGGCTTCCACGTGCTTGGCGCTGCCGGAGCGCGCCATGCCCCAGGACAGCCACAAGAGATAGCCGCAGCCGGCAAGCGCCAGGTACAGCTGCAGCGACGCCATGGTCGCCATCACCTCGCCCAGAAACACCGTGAGGATGCCGATCTGCAGCGACAGGCCCAGCGTCATGCCCAGCAGCGACGGCAGCGTGCGGGAAAAACCGAAATTCACGCCGGACGAGGCCAGCACCAGATTATTGGGGCCAGGGGTGATGGACATCACCAGCAGATAAGTGACAAGCGCAACCAGATTCATGACGACTCCTGAAACCGCGTCCGGCAAGGCGCCGGCATCCTCGGGGCAGTCCCCCGACTCAAGGCCGCCATCATATGCCTTGCGGCTGGACAAATACAGATTCAGAAAAATAGAATTGAGACCATAACAGTTTCACAGTTGCAAAACTGTTATGGTCAATTTCGTTCGAAACTGTACTGTTTGGATTGGCAGGGGAGCAAACATGAGCCAAGAGCCGCTATATCAGCAGCTGGTCAACGAGTGGATCACGCTGATCCAGAACGGCACGGTAAGGCCAGGCGAGCGGTTGCCTTCGGTGCGCAAGGCTTGCGCCATGCACAAGGTCAGCCCGTCCACCATCCTGCAGACCTACCGCACGCTGGAGGATCGCGGCCTGATCGAGGCGCGGCCGCAGTCCGGCTTCTACGTCAAATCGGCCGCCAGCCTGCCGCTGCCGCGCATGCGCCGCCAGAGCGCCGCCCACCACACCGGCGAGGTGGTGGATCAGATCGAGGCGGTGATGGGCGCGCAGAACCAGGCCGACTTCATCGACCTGTCGCTGGCCAGCCCGCGCGGCAGCGACTTCTACCCCACCACCCGCTTCAAACACATCATGGGCCGCCTGCTGCGCCAGCACCCGGAGCTGACCACCGACTACCCGTTCCCGCCCGGCTCTGAACGGCTGCGGCGCCAGATCGCCCAGCGCGCGGTCAGCTGGGGCTGCGTGCTGGCCGCCGATGATCTGGTGATCAGCAATGGCTGCACCGAGGCGCTGCAGCTGGCATTGCGCGCCACCTGCAAGCCCGGCGACACGGTGGGCGTGGAGTCGCCCACCTACTTCGCCCTGCTGCCCATGTTGAAGGACCTGGGCCTGGCGGTGATCGAAATTCCCACCCACCCCACCAGCGGGCTGGCGTTGGACGCGCTGGAGCTGCTGCTGTCGGAAAAGCGGCTGAATGCCATCGTCGCCATGCCCACAGTGCACAACCCGCTGGGCAGCACCATGCCGCCGGAAGCCAAGCAGCGGCTGGCGCAGCTGGTCAATGACTACCAGGTGCCGCTGATCGAGGACGTGCCGCACGCCGACTTGTATTACGGCGCCGCCACGCCAGACGCGGTCAAGGCCTACGACCGCGACGGCTGGATACTCTTGTGCGCAAGCTACAGCAAAACGCTGGCGCCGGGCTTCCGCATCGGCTGGATCGCGCCCGGCCGCTTCCTCAGCGAGGTGCGGCGGCTGAAATTCTCCAGCAGCCTGGGCCAGCCGGCGCTGCTGGAGGAAACCCTGGCCGAATATCTGGAAAGCGGCGGCTACGACCACCACTTGCGGCTGATCCGCCGCCACTTCATCAGCCAGATGGAAAAGCTGCGCGGCGCGGTGGCTCTGCACTTCCCGGCCGGTACCCGCGCCACCCTGCCCTCCGGCGGCTGCCTGCTGTGGGTGGAGCTGCCCAGCCACGCCGACACCATGCAGCTGTTCCGCGAGGCGCTGGCCGAACGCATCACCGTAGTGCCGGGTGCGATGTATTCGGCCAAGGGCCGCTACCGCAACTGCCTGCGCCTGTCCTGCTGCTATCCGTGGAACGAGGCCTACCAACGGGCGCTGGCGCGGGTGGGCGAATTGGCCGGAGAACTAGCCGGCTGACGCGGCCTCAACTGCGGCTGATCGACACCCCGCCATCCACTAACAAGGCCGTGCCGGTGGTGAAGCTGGAGGCATCCGAGGCCAAGTACAGCGCCGACTGCGCGATCTCCTCCGGCCGCGCCAGCCGCTTCAGCGCATGCAAGCCTTCCACCCAGGCCCTGGCCTCGGGGCTGCTGGCCGCTTCGCGCCCCATGGGAGTATCGGTCCCGCCCGGCAGCAAGGCGTTCACCCGGATGCCCCGGCCGCCGAACTCGCCGGCCAGCGCCTGGGTCAAGCCGATCAAACCGGCCTTGCTGGCCGCGTACGCCGCCATATTCGGCAGCCCTACGCGATAGCCGACGAAACTGGATGTAAAGATCATTGAACCGCCGCCGCGCCGCAGCATCGCCGGCAGTTGATGCTTCGCCCCTAGAAACGCGCCGGTCAGATTGATGTCCAGCGTGTTTCGCCACTGCGTCAAAGATAGCTCCGGCGTCGGCACGGCCTCTCCCAGCGCGCCGGCGTTATTGACGGCGACATCCAGCCCGCCAAAGCTCGCCACAGCCAGACGGACGGCTTCTTGCGCGCATGCCTCGTCGGCCACGTCGCCGGCCAGCGCCACGGCGCGCGCGCCGCTGGCGGACAATTCGTTCAACAGCGCATCCAGCGCCTGCCGCCGTCGCGCCACCAAAACCAGGGCTGCGCCGTTTTGCGCAAATAATTTGGCCGTCTCGCGGCCTATGCCGGAGCTTGCGCCCGTCACCAGGGCAACCTTGCCCGCCAATGCTTCCATGCTCTGCTCCTAATTGAGTGAACCACACCGGCAAAGTGGCAGAGGACGGCAATGGCGGCGACCCGATTCTTGCCAACCCGGATAGCTCCATTTCCCATATTAAAAAATGCGATATGGAACCCGCTTTTTATTTCTTTGCGTTTGAAATACTTTGCGGATAAGTTCGAGCGTATCGCCATTGATATTGATTAAGCGGAGGAGCGCCCGATGAAACTGGAAACCCTAGCCGTGCACGCCGGATACAGCCCGGACCCCACCACCAAGGCAGTGGCGGTCCCCTTGTACCAGACTACCAGCTACGCTTTCGACAGCACCCAGCATGGGGCAGACCTGTTCGACCTCAAAGTGCAGGGCAATATCTACACCCGCATCATGAACCCCACCACCGACGTGCTGGAAAAGCGAGTGGCGGCGCTGGAAGGCGGCATCGGCGCGCTGGCGGTGGCATCGGGCATGGCGGCCATCGCCTACGCCATCCAGACCATCGCCGAAGCCGGCGACAACATCATCGCCACCCGCACGCTGTATGGCGGCACCTACAATCTGTTCGCCCATACCTTCCCGCAGTTCGGCATCGAGGTGCGCTTCGTCGATTACCAGGACCCGGCCGCCATCGCCAGCCTGGTGGACGCGCGCACCAAGGCGGTGTTTTGCGAATCCATCGGCAATCCGCTGGGCAATGTGGTGGACTTCGCCGCTTTCGCCGCCGAGGCGCACCGCCACGGCCTGCCGCTGATCGTCGACAACACGGTGCCCTCGCCGTATCTGTGCCGGCCGTTCGAACACTGCGCGGACATCGTTGTGCACAGCCTGACCAAATACCTGGGCGGCCACGGCAACAGCATAGGCGGCATCATCGTCGATTCGGGCAAGTTCCCGTGGGGCCAGCACGCCCAGCGCTTTGTCCGCCTCAATACCCCCGACGTCAGCTACCACGGCGTCAATTACGTGGAGGCGCTGGGGCCGGCAGCCTACATCGCCCGCGCCCGCGTGGTGCCGCTGCGCAATACCGGCGCGGCGATCTCGCCGTTCAACGCCTTCCTGATCCTGCAAGGCATCGAAACGCTGGCCTTGCGCATGGACCGCATTACCGAAAACGCGCTGAAAGTGGCCACCTTCCTGCAGGAAAACGCGGCGGTGGAGTGGGTGGAGTACGCCGGCCTGCCAAACAGCCCGAGCAAGCCGCTGGTAGACCGCTACCTGGGCGGACGCGCCTCCGGCATCCTGTCCTTCGGCATCCGGGGCGGCGCGGAGGCCGGCGGCCGCTTCATCGACGCGCTGCAGCTGGTGACGCGGCTGGTGAATATCGGCGACGCCAAATCGCTGGCCTGCCACCCGGCCACCACCACCCACCGCCAGCTGTCGCCGGAGGAGCAATTGCGGGCCGGCGTGCGGCCGGAGCTGGTGCGGCTGTCCATCGGCATCGAGCATATCGACGACATCCTGGCGGACATCGGCCAAGCGCTGAGAGCCGCCGCGCTTTGAAATAGAAAAGGGCCGCAGCAGCAGCCCTGTCATTGGCAATTTTACATCCTATCCCGCCTTGGCGGCATGTCCGCGCTGGCTGATCGGCGCACCGGACTCATGCGAGGCCGGCCCGTCGGTGGCCGGCAAGGGCTGCGGCAGCGTCATCTTGGATAGCCAGGGCAGCGCCGCCAGCTTGCCGCTGGCCTGCGCCTTGGTGCTCTTGCAACTGATGCAGACCGGCTTGCCGCTGCGCTGCTTCAGCGCCTCGTCCACCCGCTGGCCGTACAAGGCAATCTGATGCTGATGCTGCCAGGCCAGCAAGGTATCCGCCAGATACGGCATCGACGGGTCGTCCTGCTTGTAGTGGTTGCGATAGACGGTGAGCCACAGCTGCCCGGTTTCGTCCTCGTTCAGCAGAATGGTCTGGTAGGCAACGGTGACAGAATCGCCGCGGGTGACGGTATTGGCCAGCGAAAGCGCGTCATCGTTCTTCATCCGCACGCAGCCATGGCTGCGGAAGCCAGGCACCGAAGCCGGCGCGTTGGTGCCGTGAAAACCCAGACCCAGCTTGCTTTCGCCAAAGCGGACGAATACCGGGCCGAGCGGATTGTCCGGCCCCGGCGGCACTACGGTCTGAACCGGCTTGCCTTTGCGCTTCATCTCGTCCTGAATGGACTTGGGCACATGCCAGCGGGGATCGCGGTAAATGCCGGTGATGTCGAAACTGCCGATCGGCGTTTGCGTCAGCATCTTGCCCACGGCCACCGGGAAAATCCGCTCCAGCTTGCCATCCTGGTACAGGAACAGCCGCGCCTGCGGCAGATTCAGCACCAAGTGCCTGCCGGCCGGATTGATCTGGACATCCGGCTCGGGCATCGCCGCCGCAGCGGCCGGGAACGCCGACAAACACCCCAGCGCCAGCAGCGTCAACCACTTGCACATACTGCTCATTCCATTGCTTTGAATCATTCCGTAGATTCTAACAGAAAGCGTTTGCGCAACGCGTTTGTAAAAAAACCAGCACGGATTGCCGATTTTTGAGAAAATCCGCGCCTTACCGTTTGATTTTGCAAGCAAGACGATGACGCACCCACAGACGATTGCCCTGGTCGAGTCGCTGGATCACGAAGGCCGGGGGGTCTCCCACGTTGACGGCAAAACCATCTTCATCGATGGCGCGCTGCCTTACGAAAAGGTTATCTACAGCAGCTACCGCAAGAAGCCGAGCTACGAAAACGCCAATACCAGCGCGGTATTGAAGGAAAGCTTCATGCGCGCCGATCCGCGCTGTCCGCACTTCGGCGTCTGCGGCGGCTGCTCGATGCAGCACGTGGAGTTCAGCGCCCAGGTGGCGATCAAGCAGCGCGTGCTGGAAGACAATCTCAAGCGCATCGGCAAGGTCAAGTCCGAACGCATTCTCACCCCCATCGCCGGACCGGCCTGGCACTACCGTCATCGCGCCCGTCTGTCCGCGCGCATGGTGGCCAAGAAAGGCGGCGTGCTGGTGGGCTTCCATGAGAAAAGCTCCAGCTACATCGCCGAAATGCGCGAGTGCCACATCCTGCCCAAGCACATCTCCGACTTGATCATGCCGCTGCGCGAAATGATCGCTACGCTGTCCATCAGCCAGCGCATGCCGCAAGTGGAAGTCGCGGTCGGCGACAAGCTGGACATCCTGGTGTTCCGCAATATGGACGACATCACCGATGCCGACTTCGCCGTTCTGAAGGCGTTTTCCGATCGGCACGGTTCGTCGGAACGCACGCTGCAGATCTGGCTGCAGCCCAAGGGCCCGGACACCTGCTACCCGATCTACCCGCTGGACGCGCCCAAGCTGACTTACAGCATGCCGGAATACGCGGTGGAGATGCCGTACTACCCCACCGAATTCACCCAGGTGAACCCGCAGATCAACGCGGTGATGGTGGCGCGCGCGCTGAAGTTCCTCGATCCGCAGCCGGGCGAGCGCATCGCCGACATGTTCTGCGGCATCGGCAACTTCACCCTGCCCATCGCCCGCTCCGGCGCCATCGTCCACGGCATGGAAGGCAGCCAGGCGCTGGTCAAGCGCGCGGTGGAAAACGCCACCCACAACCAGCTGCAGGACCGCGTCAGCTACGAGATGGCCAATCTGTTCGAAGTGACCGAGGAATCGTTCGCGGCGCTGGGCCGTTTCGACAAGATGCTGGTAGACCCGCCGCGCGACGGCGCCGTGCAGCTCTTGAAGGCCATCACCGAAGAAACCGCGCCCAAGCGCATCGTCTATGTGTCCTGTAACCCGGCCACCCTGGCGCGCGACGCCGGCGTACTGGTGCACACCAAGGGCTACACGCTGAAGGCCGCCGGCATCATCAATATGTTCCCGCACACCGCGCACGTGGAATCCGTGGCCTGGTTCGAAAAAACCAGCCCGTGCAAGACGCGCAAGGAAGTCGAGGCGATTGAAGCCGCCGAAGCCGCCGAGCGCGAGGCCGCCCGCGCCGCGCGCCAGGCCGAGGAAGACGCCGAAAAGGCGCGCAAGGCGCAGGAAATGGCCGAAAAGGCCGCCGCCAAGGAAGCCCGCCGCGCGCATTACTTCGCAGAGAAGGCTCGCCGCGAGAGCGAATCCCATCCGTCTGAAGCGTGACGACAAGCCCGGTTTTGACCGCTGAGTCAAACCGGGCTAAATTCTCTTCACATAAAGACAGATTGTTTGATCTAAAGAAAAGTTTTTATCGCGACTTCAGCGCATTGTGCACACACCGAAACCGCCACCCATCGGTCATGGCGGCAAGGCGTGGCGCTATCCCGGCTTTGCGAAGCCGACCCGCACCGCCAATAAGAATGGGCATCAGCCGGCGAGCTTTTAGCCGGACCCATGCCTTGCTCGTAACTCGCCCCCGGCAACGGGAAACCCTAAAGCGACACTTATCATGCATATCGTTCAATTTCTGATCGGCCTACTCGTGGTGCTGGCCCTGACGCAACTGGTCGCTCGCGACCGGAAGAACATCAAGATCCGCTCCGTCCTGCAGCTGCTGGTTGTCGAGATCGCCCTGGCCTTCTTCCTGCTCAACACGACATATGGCCTGGCCATCGTCGGCAGCATTTCCAGCGTCTTCACCAAGTTGATGGAATTTGCCGGCGAAGGCACCAACTTCGCCTTCGGCGGCATCCAGAACAAGGGCGAGTTCAGCTTCTTCCTGATGGTGCTGATGCCCATCGTGTTCATTTCTGTGCTGATCGGCATCCTGCAGCACATCCGCGTGTTGCCGGTGGTGATCCGCGCCGTCGGCTTCGTGCTGTCCAAGGTCAGCGGCATGGGCAAGATCGAATCGTTCAACGCCATCAGCTCGATGATGGTGGGCCAGTCCGAGAACTTCATCGCCTACAAGAACATCATCCATACCTTTGACGAAAAGCGCATGTACACGCTGGCCGCCACCGCCATGTCCACCGTGTCCATGTCCATCGTCGGCTCCTATATGCAGATGATAGAGCCGCGCTTCGTGGTGACCGCGCTGGTGCTGAACCTGTTCAGCACCTTCGTGGTGCTGTCGCTGATCAACCCCTACGACAGCGCGCTGGGCGAAGACGAGCTGATCAGCAACGAAGGCCACCGCGTATCGTTCTTCGAGATGCTGGGCGAATACATCCTGACCGGCTTCAAGATCGCCGTGATCGTGGCCGCCATGCTGGTCGGCTTCATCGCCCTGATCTCCTGCGTCAACTTCATCTTCACCTCCATCTTCGGCATCAACTTCCAGACCATGCTCGGCTATGTGTTCTGGCCGTTCGCCTGGCTGATGGGCGTGCCGGCGCCCGAGGCGCTGACCGCCAGCAGCATCATGGCCACCAAGCTTGTGACCAACGAGTTTGTCGCCATGCTGGAACTGAAGAACCACGCAGCCCACCTGTCCGACTACACCCGCGGCGTGCTGTCCATTTTCCTGGTGTCCTTCGCCAACTTCAGCTCCATCGGCATCATCGCCGGCGCGGTGAAGGGCCTGAACGAAGAGCGCGGCAATATGGTGTCCCGCTTCGGCCTGAAGCTGGTCTACGGCTCCTCGCTGGTGAGCATCCTGTCCGCGCTGATCGCCGGCCTGGTGCTGGCTTCCTGAGCCAAACCGCCAGCCTGTCCCGAACATCCAGCCGCCCGCTCTTGCGGGCGGTTTTGTTTTGTCCGCCCCTGCCGCATAATGGCCGCCTGATCCACAAGGAAAGTCCGCCATGCCGCACCAAGCGCTCAGCGAGCAAGACTATCAACGCCTGTCCGCCACCCTGTCCCGTTTCGTTGATCAGGGTTGCATGAATCTGGAACAACTGGACGGTTTCTTCGCCGCGCTGCTGGCAGGCCCGGAAGCCATCCGCCCGGCGGAATGCCTGCCGCTGATCCTGGGCGACGCTTTCGACGACGAATCAGCCTTCCCCAGCGAAAAAGCGCTGGAACAGTTCGTATCCCTGCTGCGCGGCCACTGGCAGGACATCGCCGAAGCGTTGAGCGGAGGCGAATTCCAGCCCTGGCTGGACGCCGGCGCCGATGGCGAAATCCGCGGCAACGACTGGTGCGAAGGCTTTGTCGCCGGCATGGAGTTGCTGAACGAAGACTGGGGCATGCTGTTCGATTCCCCGGACAGCGCCCCGCTTCTGGAGCCTATCATGGCCCTGGGTTTCGAACGCCACCCGGATGCCGACATGCGCCCTTTCGTGGACGGCATTTCCAATGAAGTCCGCGCCGAGCTACTGGCCGCCATCTCGCCCTCCGTGCACGGCATCCACGATTTCTTCGCCGGCATCCGCCGCCAACTGGAACAGGAAGAGCAGGAATCAGACCCGCACCCCAGGCACAGGCATTGAAAACCGGGTAAACCAGCGGCCATGCCGCCGCGTTTAGCATAGACTGACCATCACCAGGCGAGCCGGCCATGGCTCACGCGCCGGCAGCCGCAGTCTATTTTCAAGGGGTAATCCATGAATCCAATCGAAGCCTTGCTGTTTGCCGTGATCCAGGGCGTCAGCGAACTGTTTCCCGTCAGCAGCCTAGGGCACGGCGTGCTGATCCCGGACTGGCTGCACTGGTCGATCAACCGCACCAGCCCGGACTTCCTGCCATTCATGGTGATGCTGCACCTGGGCACCGCCGCCGCGCTGCTGGTCTACTTCCGCCGCGACTGGATAGACCTCATCGGCGGCTGGCTCAGAGCCGGCGGCCGCGCCAGCAATCCGGAAGCGCGCCTGATGTGGCTGGTGATCGCCGGCACCATCCCCGCCGGCCTGCTGGGCCTCTTGCTGGAAAAACAGCTGCGCGCGCTGTTCACCAGCACCACCGCCGTGCTGATCTTCCTGGCCCTGAACGGCCTGCTGCTGCTGCTGGGCGACCGGCTGAAAAAGAAAGCGGCCTCGCACGATCTGTCGCAGCTGAGCTTTGCCGGCGCCATCAAGATCGGCGCCGGCCAGGCGCTGGCGCTGCTGCCGGGCTTCTCCCGCTCCGGCGCCACCCTGGTGACCGGCCTGGCCCACGGCTTGGACTACGCCTCTTCCGCCCGCTTCTCCTTCCTGCTGGCCACCCCCATCATCACCGCGGCCGGCATTCTGGAAATCCCCAAGCTGGCGCACAAGGGCCATGGCTCCGCCGAATGGGGCCTGCTGCTGGCCTGCGGCGCGGTAGCAGGCCTGTGCGCCTATGCCAGCACCTGGTTCCTGATGCGCTACTTCAAGAAGACCGAGATCGAGTCGCTGCGGCCCTTCGGCTTCTATTGCCTGCTGGTCGGCATCGGCGGCCTGCTGGCAAAAGCGCTGTAAAGCGCTGGACTTACGTCGTCAATCCTATAGAATTGCAACAGACAGTAATTCTACTTATTGAAACCCGGTTCCCTCCGGGCTAAAGCCTTCATGGCAGCCGCCGGCCCTGCTCTACGCGCGTGGAGCACAACCGGCGGTTTTCTTGGAATCACTGATCTCACACAGGAGGCGAAAGACCTCGTACATCAATATTTTCGGAAGAATGAGTGTATTGGAAGATCGTAAAAATGACCGCCTGCCCGATGATTTGGCCAGGCGCGCTACCGCCATCATCGAACTCCCCGACGGCGTGCTCGTCACCGCCAGCCGCGGCGGCCGCTACAACTTGCCGGGCGGCAAAGCCAACCGCGGCGAACTCCGCTCGCAGGCGTTGATCCGCGAAGTGCGCGAGGAAACCGGGCTGCGCATCAACTCGATGCTTTATCTGTTCGACCACATCACCCCGTTCAACGCCCACAAGGTCTACCTCTGCATCGCGCAGGGCCAGCCCAAACCGCAGAACGAGATCGAACGCATCGCGCTGGTATCGTCGCCGGACACCGATATGGATCTGTTCGTCGAAGGCCGCGCCATCCTGCGCCGCTACGCCCATCTGCGCAACGAGGAAACCGCCAAAGGCCAGGCCTTGCGCGCCATGCTTGGCCTGGCGCGCTACATCGCCAAGGTCGATTGACGCCATCGGGAAAACAAAAAGGACACGCTTGAGCGTGTCCTTTTTTCTTGGCTGCAGCCCAGGCTTATTTGGCTATCGCCGCCGAGCCGGAGCTGGCGGCGCCCTTCTGCTGCATCATCGCCACCATGTCGGCCGGCAGATCCACCCAGCCAGCGGTATTGGCCAAGGACAGCGTCGCCGCCAGCAGCACCAGGGCCAGCGGCGCGAACAGCACCACCCCCGCCAGCACCCTCAGCTTGGACACGCCCGACACCTGCGACAGGGCGTTCACCAGCACCACCATGCCCAGCAGCGACAACAGCATGTCGGCGCCGGCCGCCACATCGTCCGGCAGCCAGCTGGTCAGGGGCTCGATGAATTGCAAGCCGCTGGCCACCACCACCAGGCCAAACAGCGACCCCGCCAGCTCGGCCTTGCCCAGCCGCAGCCAGAAACCGATGAAGCGGGTGAAGAACACCGTCTCCATCCAGGTGAACGCCACCATGAAGCCGATGCGGCCGGCGACATTGCTGCCCAGCTCCGTGGTGTCCCCGCTGGCGATCACCCCCAGCAGCGTCAGCAGCAGCGCCGGCTGCCACCACGGGTACTGATAGGCGGCCAGCGGCTTCACCCGCAAGCGCAACAGGTCGAATAAATCGTCGATCAGCACGCGCATGGCCGGCTCAATCGAAAACCACGGTCTTGTTGTTGTAGGACAGCACGCGATTGTCCAGATGCCAGCGCACGGCGCGCGACAACACCATTTTTTCCAGGTCGCGGCCCTTCTCCACCAGGTCCTCCACCGTGTCGCGATGCGAAATGCGGGTCACTTCTTGCTCGATGATCGGGCCTTCGTCCAGATCCTCGGTCACATAGTGGCTGGTGGCGCCGATCAGCTTGACGCCGCGCGCGAAGGCGCGATGGTAAGGCTTGGCGCCGTCGAAGGCCGGCAGGAAGCTGTGATGGATGTTGATCACGCGGTCCGGGTAGCGAGTGACGAATTCGCCGGACAGAATCTGCATGTAGCGCGCCAGCACGATGAAATCGACGCCAGCCTCTTCCAGCAGGCGGAATTGCTCGGCCTCGGCCTCGGCCTTGTTGTCCTTGGTCACCTTGATCACATGGAACGGAATGCCGTTGAACTCCACCAAGCGGCGGCAGGTTTCGTGATTGGATATCACCAACGGGATGTCGCAATCCAGCTCGCCGATGCGCCAGCGGTGCATCAGGTCCACCAGACAGTGCTCGTACTGCGAAACGAAGATGGCCATGCGCGGCTTGCGCGCCGACAGCGACACCTTCCAATTCATGCCATGCTCGTCGGCAATGGGCTGGAAGGCTGCGGCGAAGCTGTCCATCGGCAGCGTGAAGCCGTCCAAATCCCACTGCACCCGCATCAGGAACAGGTTCTCGCTGGTATCCTGATGCTGGTCGGCGTGCATGATGTTGGCGTTATAGGTCATCAGGAAATTGGCGATGGCCGCAACCAGGCCCTTTTTGTCCGGCGCGCTGATCAGCAGCGTGGCCGAGTGTTTCTCGTGACTCATTCAGTAAACCCGTGATCAATCTGTAAATTAGTTTTACGTAATACTAAAACAGCCGCGCGCGGCTGTCTGCAACTCTCGCGCCGACGTGGCGGCGAAAAACAAAATCGCCACAGCCCGGCTGCACCGGCCGCTGTGGCGAGCATGCTCAGACCCGCCGCGCGCGCGGCGGAGAAAGCTCAGGCATTCAGATTGGCGGAATCCAGCGTATTCTGCAAGAGGGTGGCGATGGTCATCGGCCCCACGCCGCCCGGCACCGGCGTAATGAAGCCTGCGCGCTCGCGCGCGGCGTCGAACTCCACATCGCCGCACAACTTGCCGCTATCCAGGCGGTTGATGCCGACGTCGATCACCACCGCGCCCGGCTTGACCCATTCGCCCTTGACGAAGTTGGGGATGCCCACGCCCACCACTAGGATGTCCGCGGCGGCCACTTCGGCGGCCAGATTCTGCGTGGCGCTATGGCAGACGGTAACGGTGGCGCGCGCCATCAGCATTTCCAGCGCCTGCGGCCGACCCACGATATTGGAGGCGCCGACGATCACCGCCTTCTTGCCTTTGGGATCGATGCCGTATTCTTCCAGCAGCGTCATCACGCCGCGCGGCGTGCAGGGACGCATCAGCGGCATCTTGATTGCCAGGCGGCCGACATTATACGGGTGGAAACCGTCCACATCCTTTTTCGGATCAATACGTTCAATCACCGTTTGCGGATCGATCTGTTTCGGCAGCGGCAGCTGCACCAGTATTCCATCCACGCCGTCATCCGCATTCAACTCGTCGATTATCTCCAGCAATTGCTGCTGGCTGGTTTCGGCCGGCAATTCATACGATACCGAACGCACCCCGGCTTTTTCGCAAGCGCGCTTCTTGCCGCCCACATAGACGGCCGAAGCCGGATCATCCCCCACCAGCACCACGGCCAGCGCCGGCGCGCGCTTGCCTTGCGCCAGACGCGTTTCCACGCCCACGCGCACCTTTTCAACCAGCCGTTCCGCTACCGCCTTGCCATCGATCAATTGTGCCGACATGCCTGAATCCCATATTGATGCAAATAAATAACGGGCGCTATTGTCGCATTATTTGCGCAGCGCAGTAAGAGCGGTTCCGCGGTTTATTTTTCTTAAGATCAAGATAAATAAAGAGAAAAGTCCAGACAGAATCCGCAAGCCGGAAAACAGCGGCAAATACTCCCCGCAAACCGGCCAAATTATTTGCACAAAGCCGTTGACAGGCCTCGGCCTCATCCGTATAGTTGCGGTCTCTGTTCGGGGCGTAGCGCAGCCTGGTAGCGCACCTGATTTGGGATCAGGGGGTCGCGAGTTCGAATCCCGCCGCCCCGACCAGACACAACAAGCAGCCCGATAGAGCGCCCGTAGCTCAACCGGATAGAGCACCAGCCTTCTAAGCTGGGGGTTACAGGTTCGATTCCTGTCGGGCGCGCCAAGCTTGCTTGATTGCAGTACCCAGTGGTGGATATAGCTCAGTTGGTAGAGTCCCGGATTGTGATTCCGGTTGTCGTGGGTTCGAGTCCCATTATCCACCCCACAATTTGCCCGATTGCGGCCCAGCCGCGGTCCAAGCCGTTTCAGCGGTGGATATAGCTCAGTTGGTAGAGTCCCGGATTGTGATTCCGGTTGTCGTGGGTTCGAGTCCCATTATCCACCCCAAGATTACGACCATCGAGTCGCCAGCGGTGGATGTAGCTCAGTTGGTAGAGTCCCGGATTGTGATTCCGGTTGTCGTGGGTTCGAGTCCCATCATCCACCCCAGAAATTCAAAGCCCGACGCATCCGTCGGGCTTTTTTCATGCCCTTCTCCGAAAATTACAGATTCGCGACAAAAATATTCAAGTTAGATGCTTGCCGGAACGGGCAAGCTCCGTATAATCGAATACATTTGCATGTATCCGATTGACTGACAGATAACGACACCCACCATGACCACCCTGCAGCCGATCAAGCGCCAGACGCTTACCAGTGCCGTCACCGAATCCCTGCGCCGCCGCATTCTGTCGGGCGAATTCGCTGACGGCCAACAATTGCGCCAGGAGGCGCTGTCCCACGAATACGGCGTCAGCCGGGTGCCGGTGCGCGAGGCGCTGCGCCAGCTGGAGGCGGAGGGACTGATCCAGATCATCGACCACAAGGGCGCCCTGGTGTCCAAGCTGTCGCTGGAAGACATCCTGGAGCTGCTAGAAGTGCGGGCCATGCTGGAATGCTCGCTGCTGAAAGCCGCCATCTCCTGTCAAAGCGCGGCGGACCTGGACGCCGCCCAACAGACGCTGCGCGAATTCGAAGTGGCGCTGAACAACAACGACGTGCGCCACTGGGGAGAGATCAACTCCCGCTTCCATCTGGCACTGTACCGCGCCGCGCGCCGCCCCAATACCCTGGCGCTGATCGAGCAGTTGCACAACAAGACCGACCGCTACACCCGGATGCAGATCCTGTTCACCCGCACCATGGAGCGGGCCCACGAAGAACACACCCGCCTGCTGGAGCTGTGCCGACAAGGCAAGGCGGACGAGGCGGCCGAGTTCCTGCGTTTCCACATCCTGTCTGCCGGCCACGCGCTGGAAAGCTACCTGAAGGGTCAGCAGGCCAATCACTGAGCGCCGCAGCCAGCCCCCGCGCGACAAGAAGGCTTATGCCAGATCTGACATAGCGCGGCCTTGCTCACCGCGCCGTCCGGCTTGATGCGGTCCTGCCGCATGCATGCTCGCCCCTCCTCTCGCGCAACCGCGCCGTCACGGCTGCCCGATGCCGGCTGCGCCGCGCCCCATCCGCCCACCCCCAAACGCCCTCCCCACCCCGGATGGCCGCGCAAGCATACACATCTAATTTTTCGATCATTGACCACAAAATTTTGCGCTTTTTAATCTAGTTTTCCACCAGGAAAATGGCAGCATCAAACTCTGAACAGGAGATGTCCATGCGCGCCCTCAGCAGAAAAGTCGAACAACTGGTCAATGGCCGCGAAGTCTCAGACGGCGCCGGCGTGCGCCTGCAGCGGGTGCTGAACCAATCGCTGCAACGGCGGCTCGACCCCTTCCTGATGTTGGATGAGTTCCGCTCCGACAACCCGGACGATTACATCGCCGGCTTCCCCAGCCACCCGCACCGCGGCTTTGAAACCGTGACCTATATGCTGGACGGCCGCATGCGCCACCGCGACAACGCCGGCAACGAAGGCCTGCTCGGCCCCGGCGGCATGCAATGGATGACGGCCGGACGCGGCATCGTTCACTCGGAGATCCCGGAGCAGCAGGATGGACTGATGCATGGCTTCCAGCTGTGGATCAACTTGCCGGCCGCCGACAAGATGGCCGCGCCAAGCTACCGCGACATCCCGGCAGCGGACATCCCGCAATGGCAAGACGGTGATGGCAATGCCTTGAAGCTGCTGGCGGGCCGCTTTGACGGCCGCCAGGGCGCGATCGAGCGCCCGGTGACCGATCCGCTATACCTGGACATCGCGCTGCGCCCAGGCAATCGCCTGTGGCTGCCGCTGCCATCCAGCCACCACGCCTTCCTGTATCTTTACCAGGGAGCGGCGCAGGCGGCGGACAGCGTGATGGGAGAGCGCCAGCTCGCCGTGCTGGACGATGACGGAGACGGCGTCGAGCTGCTCAACGGCAGCGCGGAAAGCCGCTTGCTGGTCTTGGCTGCCAGACCGCTGAACGAGCCCATCGCGCAATGGGGACCGTTCGTGATGAATACGCGCCAGGAAATCGAGCAGGCGATGGACGATTACAGCGAAGGCCGGTTCTGATCCGCGCCACGAAAAACGGCAGCCGCAGGCTGCCGTTTTGGATTGCGCGAGGCGGAACGCCCTGCTCAAGCGCCCGACTTCACCTCGCCGCTCACCGTCTGCTTCTGGTTGTCGATATCGACATGCATCAGCGGCGCCTTGCCGGAAGTCACGTCCTTGACCGCCTGCTGGATGATGGCCGCCGGCGTGCCGTCCAGCTTGACGCCGCCGGCGCCGTTGTAGCTGCTGGTCTGGATATTGGCGGTCTCCACCTTGGCGTCGCCCAAGCTCACCTTGCCGGCGCTGGAATCGATCTGGCCGCCGGTCAGTTGCACCTTGCCGCCCACCGCCAAATTCACGCCCTGGTCGCCGCTGATCGCGCTGGCCGTGCCCACGCCATTGTCGGACTTGACGCTGACGTCGATCACGCCGGACACCTGAGTGCCCTTGTCCTGCGGGTTGAGCAACTTGTCCTTCAAGGTATTGCCGCCTTTGCGCAAGGCGCTGTCCACCACGCCGGACTTGGCCTCGCCGCTGGTCGGCTGCGCCGGCAGCGTCACGCTGCCGCCGTTCGCATCCTTGTTGAACGCCACCGGCTGGGTGGTGTCTTCCTTCAGGCCGTTCTTGAAGGCGAAGCTGTTGTACTTGTCTTCCACCTTGTCGGCCACGGCGTTCACCGCGTCGGTCGCCTTTTCCTTCGCCTTGCCGGACAGCGGGCCGGCCAGATTGGCCGCCTGATCCACCAGGCTGGGGTTCTTGGCGTTGGAGCTGTTGACGTTCAGGCCTACCTCTACATGATTGCTGTTGTTGCGGTCCTGCTGGCTCCGCACCACCACATTGCCGCCGATGCTGCCATCCACCTTGCCGGCGCTGACGTTGCCGCCGGCCAGCGTCAATTGGCCATCGGCCTTCAGATTGACTTGATCGCCCTTGATGGCGGCGTTGGCGTTGGTCAGCTTATCCTGCTGATCGACTTTGACATTGAAACCGCCGTTCGCCTGATAGGTCTTGCTCGCGCCGTCGGCCTTGGGCTGGCCATTTTCCTTGGCCACGCTGTTGCCTGCCCCACCACCCAGATTGGCATTGGCGCTCCAATCATTTTTCTGGCTGCTGTTCTGCGCCGACTGCAGGCTGATGCCGCCATTGTCGGCGCTCACATTGACCGTTTTGCCGGCCAATTGGCTGCCTTGCAGCGCCACCGCGTTGTTGCCGGCGGCGCCGCTGCTTACGCTCAAGGCGCCGCCGCTCGCCACCTGGGTGCCAGACTGCGCGCTGTTGGCCTCATTCTGGCTGGACAGCTGCACGCCGCCGCCCACATTGAAGCCCTTGGCCGAAGCATCCTTGCCATTGCTGTTGTTGCCGCCGGCGTTGACGCTGAAGCCCCAGCCGCCGCCGGTTTTGCTGTCGCTGCCATTGGCCGCCTGCAGGCTCACCTTGCCATCGGACTGCAGCTTGATGTCGCCGCCGCTGGCGAGGCTGCCGCCCTGCACGGTCAAGCCATTGCCGGATGTCAGCGCGATGCCGCCGGCCGACTGCACCGAGCCGGTCACCGCCTGGCTGCCGGACGCCTGGCTCTGCTGCTTGTTGACCGCCAGATTGCCGCTGCCGCCGAGCTGGCTGCCGCCATCGATCGGGCTGGTGCTGATGCCCACGCCAACGGAGGCGCCCACCGTGCGCTGCTGGCTGCTGCCGGTATTGTCGGCCTGGGTCAGGGCGAGCTTGCCGCCGGCCTGGATGCTGGCCTGGCCGCTGCCGCCGTTGATCGCTGCGCCCTGATAGCTCGCATCATTGTTCACCTTGATGCTCACGCCTCCGGCGGACTGGATGGAGCCGGTCACCGCGTTGCTGGACGCGCTCTGGCTGCTGCTGTAGCTGCCTTGGCCGCTGCCCTTGACGTTGATGTCCTCGCCGGTGGTGGTGTAAACGCGCACCGTGGCGCCGCCTTCGCTGGCCTGGCCGCTCTGGCTCTGGGTATTGGCCGCCGCCGTCATCTGGTGGCTGTCCGCGCTGATGCTGACTTGGCCTTGCGTCGCCTGGTACTGGGTTGCCTGATCCTTCAGCGCCCCGCCGGCAGCCACATTGACCGATGCCCCGGCAATGCTGGTGGCCTGCGCGGTGCTGCTCTGGCTTTGCGATTTGGCGCTGCCGCCCGTGGCGCCGACGTCCACGCCCAGATTGGCCGCGCGGAGATTGGCCGCCTGGCCGGCCGCGCCGGCCACATCGCCCTTGGCTACGCTGCCGCCGGCATTGGCTATGGGACGGGTGATGCCGCTGTAATCGACATTGACGCCGACATCCACGCCCCAATGGCTGCTGGTCTGCTGGGTAGATTGTTGACTGACGGCTACTTGGTTGCTGACGTCGCCCGCGGCGATATTCACCGCGCCGTCCGCCTTGATCTGGCTGCCCTGGTTCTGCACGCTGCCCATGCCGTTGCCGGCGGTGATGTCCAGCTTGCCGCCGGTCTTTACCTCGGTCGCCTGCGCGGTGCTGCCGTCGCTGACTGCGCGGCTGCTGTTCTGGCCGAACTCGATGCCGGCGCCGGCCTTATCCAGGCCGCCGGTCAGGTACAGGCCGCCGCCGGTCACAGTGCTGGCCTTGTCGCTGTGGCTTGTGCTGTGCGCCGCGTTAAGGCTGACGTTCTGGCCCGCGAGGCTGGCGTCGCCCGCGCTCTCCAGCTTGGACCCCGTCACCGTCAGATCATTGCCGGCCGCCAGCTTGACGCTGCCGCCGGACAGCTGCGAGCCGCTTTGGCTGGCCTGGTCCAGCTGCTGGTCCGTGCTGGCATGTTCCAGCCGCACGCCGCCGCGGTATTGCTTGTCGCCGGTTTCGGCGCCGACGCCGCGCAGCGCCAATTGGGTGTCGCTGGATTGGCTATGGGTTTCGGACGCCTGGCTCGCCACCTTGATGTCGCCCACCGCCTGGATGTCCAGCGCCTGCGCGGCCTTGACCAGGCTGCCGGTCACCGCCACGTCGCCGGCGGAGATCAGCTGCAGATCGGCATCGGACTTCAACGCCGAACCGACCGCCGTTTGCTGGCTGCTGCTGCCCTTGCTGGAACTGCTGGTGATGTTGAAGGCGGTGCCGGTGCGTTGGTCGGTATGGGTCTGCGTCAGATCCAGCGCGCTGTCGATCACCACGCCGCCGGACAGGGTCTTGGCGTACGCGCCCTGCGCGCCCTTGGCCTGGCTGCCGTTGATGGCGATGCCGGCGTCGCCGTTGATGAACAGCTTGCCGCCTGCGTTTACCGCGCTGCCGGTATTGACAGTGGCGCTGCTGCTGTTGTTCTGGTTGCCGCCGCCGCCGATGCCGCCCCAGTAGGTCTTGCCGTTCTGCACGCTGCTGCTGTTGGCGCTGGTTTGCGTCGCCAGCGTGGTTTTGCCCTGGGCGGACAGGATGGCGTCGCCGCCGGATTGCAGAATGGCGGCCTGGCCGTTAATGTCGCCGCTGGCGCTCACGCCCAGCGCGTTGCCGGCGCGCAATTGCACCTGCACCAGGCGCTGCTGGCTGCTGTTGTTGTTCCAGCTGCCGGTTTCCAGCGCCGCGCCGTCGTTCTTGCGATTGCCTACGTCGCTGCTGGTATCGGTTTCGGTCAACGCGGACAATTGAACGCCGCCCACGGCGTTCAGTTTGAGATTGTTGCCGGCCTGCACGCTGGCGCCGGCGATGGCGATGTCGCCGCCGGTGCTGGAGATCTCCGCGTCGCGGCCGGCCTTGATGCGCGCCACCGATTGCTCCTGGATGGCGCTGCTCTTGTCCTGGTTGAATGCCCAGGAATTCTTCCAGGCGTGGTCGCTGCTGCTGGCGCTGCTTTGCGCCAGCTGGCCGTCCAGACTGACGCTGGCGGCGGACAGCTTGACGTCCTGGCCCTGGATGTCGGCCGCGCCGACATGGGCGTTGCCGCTGGCGCTGATCGACACATTATCGCCCTGCAGAGACGCGCGCTTGACGCTGGCGTCGGTTTTGCTGGACACGCTGCTGCTCTCCCCGGTTTTCCAGATGAACCAGCTTTCGTCATGCTTGCTGTCGTTACTGGTTTCGCTGTCCACCCGGCCGGAGATGTCCACGCTGGCGCCGGCCAATGCCAGCTGCTTGCCCTTGAGCTGGGCCGCCTGCACAGCCAGCGCGCCGGCGGAGTTGACCGTCAGTTCGTCGCCGCCGGACAGATTGCCGCCGACATTGACGCCGGCGCCGGCAGCGGTGCTGACGATATTGATCCGGCCCGCCTGCATGGCGCCCAGAAAGTAACTGTCCAGCTTGCCCACGCCGTCCGGCGCGGCGGCGGTGGCCGTGATCAGGCCGCTGGCGTAGTCGACGGTATTGAAGCCGGCGCGGACGCGGATGGCGTCGCTTGCCGATACATTGCCGCGGATATCGAGACGCGGCGCGATCAGGTCCAGCACGTTGACGCCGGACGCGCCGCCGCCATTGATGCTGAGCGCGTTGCCATTATTGGCCGCCTGCAGCGAGGCGATGGCGCCGTTTTGCAGATTGGCGGTGCCCACCAGCAGGGAGGCGCGGGGGATGTTGATGAAGCCGCAGCCGTTGCAGGCGATGCCGTTGGGGTTGGCCAGCACATAATCGGCCGCTTTGCCGAAAACTTCCTGCTTGCCCAACAGCAGCGAAGGATTGCGGCTGACTACCTCGTTCAGGATTACGCTGGCCTGGTTGCCGCCAAGCTGGGCATTGGCGCCCAGTTGGCCCGCCAACTGCGACTGGCCGGCCTGCAAAGCGTTGTTGAACACCGCGCCCGGCTTGCCGACATTGAAGTCCTGGTACTGGTTGACCGACACCCCGCCGGCCGTCGGCGCGGTGATGTTGATCACCTGCGCGCCATTGCCGGCAGTGGAAACCTGCGGCTGCTGGCCATTGCCGCCGGCGGCCACGATGCCGCCAGCCTGAACCGCATCGGCCAGCACGAAGGCCAGCGTCAGCGCCGCGGCGATTTTGCCGCTCACGGACAAATCGAATCTGCTTTTTTTCATCATCATCCCCTCGAATCCAGGTTCGTCGGCCCTCTTGACGTGGCCTGCGACCAAATAAAACAAGTGTTTAGTTTGGAATCTAAGGGGTTTTTTAAAGCAAATCAATCGAAACACAATTTTACAATATTATTTCAATTATTTTCCGCGCATTTACAACACCTTGCCCTCACCATTGCCACGCCAGCCGCGCAAACAGGATGTGCCCTTCCGGCAACCAGCCCTGCGGATGGCGCAGCGGGCGGCTATAGTCCAAATCCAGCGTCAGGCCGCCCCGCGCCAGCGCCACCCCGACATCCGCGCCGGCGATGTCCTGCCAAGTCTCGTTGCCGCCGCGCTGCAATACCCGGCCGCCATCCAAACCCAGCCGCGGCGTGACGGCGAATCCGCCAAGCTGCCAACGCCGCGACAAGGTATTGCGCCAGTACCAAGCAGTTTCCGCCGACAAGGCGTTATTGCGGAAACCGCGCACCGCGCTGCTGTCGGCGATATCCAGCTGCTCGACGCCGGGCAGCTGGTCGCGACTGGCTTGCCCGGAAAGGCTGGACTGCAGCTGGAACGGCCCGCCCGGCCAGGCAATGGTCTGCAGCCAATTGGCGCTGAGGCGCAGCTTGAGAAACTGCGGATTAGGCGTGCCGGGGAAGCGCGTGTCCTGCGCATCCGCGCCCATCCAGCGCGTGCCGCGCTGCAAGCCGCCCTCCAGTTGCAACACGCCGCCCGGCAGCACCGTCATCCTCGACACCCCGGCCTCCAGCACGGTCAGGCTGGGGCTGCTGACTGGAATCTCGGCATCCTGCAGATAGTTGCGCACGCGCTTTTGCGTCAATTGCAGGTCCGCGGTCAGGATATGCCCCTGGTCGCGCGTCAGCACGCGGTCCAGCCGCAAGCCACTCTGCGCGGTGGAGCCGGACAGTTGCACCGCGCTATGCGCCAGCTGCAAGGGGTTCAGATAATCGGAGCGGCTGGCGAAAGCGCTGGCCGTCCAGTAGCCATAGGGCAGCGAATAGAATAGCGACTCGCTGCGGCTGTGCCGCGTCGCGGGATTTTCCGTGGTGGTCTGCGCCGACAGGCTGAGGAAGTCGGACCAACCGGTGACATTGTCCCAGCCCAGATTGGCGCCGGCCTGGATGCGCCCGGTAGACGCCCGCCCGGTGTTGTCCAGCGTCAGCCCGCCCGCCAGGCGCGAATCCGGCCGATTGTGCAACTGCAAAATGGAATCGCCGATGCCGTCGCCGGGCAGCACATCCACCGTCGCGTGATTGGAGCGCAGCCGGTTGGCCTGATCCAGCCCCTGGTCCAGATCATGCACATTCAGCGGCTTGCCCGGCATGCCGGGGAAGAGATTGCCAGGCCGCAAGGCGGCATCGTCGCTGCGGATCGCCGCCACCCGCCCCTCCACCGCGCGCAGCGTCAGCAAGCCGTTCGCGTTCGGCCCCTCGGCCAACACCCGCGCGGCGATATAGCCTTTGTCGAGGTAAAGCGCGGTCAACGCGCGGCTGAAGCGGTTCAACTCGCCGACGTCCAGGCAATCGCCCTGCGGCAGTCCCAGCGCGGCAACTTCCTGATGCGTCAACAAGGTGATGCCCGCCAGGCGCAAACCCGTCACCGGCAGGCACGCCTCGCCGGACGCCACGGGCTGCCTGACGGTTTCCGCCGCGCTGCCGCCGACTTGCAACTGGCGCAGCTTTTGCTGCCGGATCAAATCGTCGAATTGTCGGCTGGAGTCCTGCAGCAAACGCCGGGCATCGTCATCCCCCATTCGCAAGTCTGGGGGCAAGGGTTGGGTTTGCGCTCGCAGGGGGCCGGCGCAACATAGCAAGCCGAAAAATAACCAAGAGTGTTTCATCACGCGGAGTCGATTCCGATTCCGCGCCGGCGCGACCGGCGCGGACATTGCGAAAGATTCAAGGCCATCTATCAGCGCCTCTGACAGATGACTGCAGGTATTTCCGTTAAACCGGCATCATATATCGAAATAGCGCCTGCCACGCCATACGCTGCAGCAAGCGATGGTGATCGTCGCAAGTAGTTATACCTAATTCCACATCCATGACGTAAGGCTATGCTGAAACTCTGAATAGCACATCGGGAGGAATGCCATGTGGTTTGCCGGAAACAAGATGATCAACCAGTTGGATGCCGCCGCGGAAGCCGTATTGCGTGGAGAATCGGCCAAATGGCAGATTCACGGCGATGAGCGCTGGCGGGCTCTGGGTGAAAAACTGTCGCGCGTGTGGGAGCAACGCGACCGGCAAATCAACGAAGCCGACGCGGAGCGCCAGGCCGCCGACCGCCAACTGACGCAACTGCAGGACGCGTTGCGCCGGGCCGAGGAACAACTGACGCTGCTCAGCGTCCGTTTCGACCTGGTCAACCGCGCGGCCAGCGAGGGATTGTGGGACATGTCGGTAGTGGCCGGCGACCCGCTCAACCCGAATAATGTGTTCTGGTGGTCGCAAACGTTCCGCGCGCTGCTGGGTTTCAACGATCAGCGCGACTTTCCGGACGTGCTGGGCAGCTGGGCCGGCCGCCTCCACCCCGATGACAGGGAGCGGGTGCTGGACGCCTTCGGCGCGCATCTGAACGACCGCAGCGGCATGACGCCATACGACATCGAATACCGGCTGCAATGCAAAAACGGAGAGTACCGCTGGTTCCGCGCCCGCGGCGCGACGCTGCGCGACGACAAGGGCGTGCCTTTGCGAGTGGCAGGATCCTTGGCCGACATCACGGAATGGCGCGCCCAGCAGTTGCAATTGGAGCGGACCATGACCCGCTTCGAACTGGGCAGCGCCATGTTGGCCGAAGGCCTGTGGGACATGGAAGTGGACCCCGCAAATCCTGTCAGCGGCAACAACGCCTTCTGGTGGTCGCCGCAGTTTCGCCAGTTGCTCGGCTTCGACACTGAGCAGGATTTTCCGAACGTGCTGGAGAGCTGGTCCAACCGCTTGCATCCCGAAGACAAGCCAGGCGTGCTGAACGCCTTCGCCGCCCATTTGAGCGACCGCAGCGGCCAGACGCCGTACGATCTGGAATACCGCCTGCAATGCAAAAACGGCGAATACCACTGGTTCCGCGCCCGCGGCCAGACCCGGCGCGCGCCGGACGGCACGCCGCTGCGCGTGGTCGGCGCGCTGATCGACATCGACGCGGAAAAGCGCTCAGCCGCGCTGGACAGCGAAAGCCAGCAACGGCAGCAACTGGAAAAGAGCCTGTCCGAGATCGGCGCCATCGTCAGCACCATCCAGTCCATCGCCGACCAGACCAATCTCTTGGCGCTGAACGCAGCGATTGAAGCGGCTCGCGCCGGCGAAACCGGCCGCGGCTTCGCCGTAGTGGCCGACGAAGTGCGCAAGCTCGCCGAGCGCACGCGCGATGCGACTCAGAGGGTGGAAAAACTGGTCATACAGAGCAATTGAATGTTAGGTTGCAAAACAACAGCCCGGCGAATGCCGGGCTGTTGTTTTCGATAGCCAAGCGTGCTTCAGCGGTAATCGAAATGCGCGCGCTTGACGTTGCACAAAGGCTCGTATCCTATGGTGCCGGCATGGGCCGCCACTTCGTTGACCGACACGCCATCGCCCCACAGCTCTACCTCGCTGCCGATGCCGGCTGCGGGCAGGTCGGTCAGATCCACCGTCAGCATATCCATCGACACCCGGCCGATCAGAAGAGAGCGCTGTCCGTCCACCAGCACTGGGCTGCCGCTGGAGGCGCGGCGCGGATAGCCGTCGGCGTAGCCGCAGGCTACCAGGCCGACGCGGGTAGGCCGGTCGGTGACGAAGTTGTCGCCATAGCCTATCGGCTCGCCGGCGGCCAACTCGCGCACGCCGAAGACCCGGCTGCTGAAACGCATCACCGGACGCAGGTCGGCGGCGTCTTCGAAGCCGGCCGGCAGCGGCGTCACGCCGTACAGCGCGATGCCGACGCGGCCCCAGTTGCGTTGCGCGCGCGGGTGGCAGAGGATGCCGGCAGAGTTGGCCACAGATTCGTCGCCGGGCGGCAACTCTCGGACGACAGCGTCAAAACGCTCCAGCTGCGCCGCGGTCATCGGCAATTCCGGCTCGTCGGCGCGCGCGAAGTGGGTCATCTTGGTGATCTTGCCCGTCTTGCCGCTGGCCTCCAGCCGGCGCCAGGCCGCGTGATAGGCTTCCGGCAGAAAGCCTTCTCTATGCATGCCGGAGTCCAGCATCAGCCATACGTTGAACGGCTTCTGCGGCACGGATTGTTCGATCATCCGCAGCTGCTCCTCGCTGGTCACCGCCAGCCATAGCTGATGCTCGTCCACCGCCTTCAGTTCCTCGGCTTCGAACACGCCTTCCAACAACAGGATGGGGCGGGCTATGCCGGCCGCGCGCAGCTCCAGCGCCTCTTCCAGACAGGCGACGGCAAAGCCGTCGGCTATGTCGGCCAGCGCCTGGGCGCAGCGCACCGCGCCGTGGCCATAGGCATTGGCTTTCAATACGGCCAGCGTCTTATCGCCATGGGCTGCGCGGGCCACTTGGTAATTATGCCGCAGGTTATCCAGCCGTATCGTCGCGATCAGGGGACGCATCGCATCAGGCCCCTTGCACGGACGGGCGCATCGCCGGCACCACCAGGGTTTCGCCCTGCTTGGCGTAGCGCTGCATGGACAGGCCGTCGATGCTGATTTCCGGCTTGGCGCCGGTGATGATGTCGGCCAGCACCTTGCCGGAGCCGGCGCTCATGGTCCAGCCCAGCGTGCCGTGGCCGGTATTCAAGGACAGGTTGGCGTAGCGGGTGCCGCCGACGATGGGCGTGCCGTCCGGCGTCATCGGGCGCAGGCCGGTCCAGAAGGTGGCGGCCGGGATGTCTCCGCCGTTCGGGTACAGATCGCCGACTACCATTTCCAGCGTTTTCCGGCGGAGCGGGTTCAACTCCAGGTTGTAGCCGGACAGCTCGGCCATGCCGCCGACGCGGATGCGGTTGTCGAAGCGGGTGATCGCCACCTTGTAGGTTTCATCCAGGATGGTGGACACCGGCGCGCCGGCCGGGTTGGTGATCGGCACGGTCAAGGAATAACCCTTGACCGGATAGACCGGGATGTCGATGCCCAGGGCTTTCACCAGATCGCGCGAGTAGCTGCCCATGGCCACCACATAGTGGTCGGCGGTCAGTGTCTCGTCGCCGACGCGCACGCCGGTGATGCGCTTGCCATCGTTCAGGATGGCGTCCACCGTCACGCCGAAACGGAACGCCACGCCCTTGGCGCGAGCCAATTCTGCCAGGCGGCTGGTGAACAGATTGCAGTCGCCGGTTTCGTCATTGGGCAGCTGCAGGCCGCCGGTCAGCTTGTGCTTGACCGCCGCCAGCGCCGGCTCGACGCGGGCGCAGCCGTCCGGGTCCAGCACATTGAAGTCCACTCCGCATTCGCGCAGCACGGCGATGTCCTTGGCCATGCCGTCCACCTGGGCCTGGCTGCGGAACAACTGCAGCGTGCCGCCCTGGCGGCCTTCATAATCCAGGCCGGTCTCGGCGCGCAGCTCCTTGATCTTGTCGCGGCTGTACTCGGCCAGGCGCATCATGCGGCTCTTGTTCACCGCATAGGATTTTGCATTGCAGTTGGCCAGCATCTTGGCGATCCATTGCAGCTGGTACAGGCTGCCGTCCGGACGGATGGCCAGCGGCGCGTGGCGCTGGAACATCCACTTGATCGCCTTCAGCGGAATGCCGGGCGCCGCCCACGGCGCGGAGTAGCCGGGCGAGATCTGGCCGGCGTTGCCGAAACTGGTTTCCAAGGCCACGCCGTCCTGGCGCTCCAGCACCGTCACCTGGCAGCCGGCCTTGGCCAGATACCACGCAGTCGATACGCCCAGAACGCCGCCACCCAGCACGATTACCTTCATGATTCCCTCTCCGTTTGTAGCCATGTCACTACAGCTAGTGAATTCCGCTAGTATATTCATTGATATCTGGTTTTTTTCACTGAAATTGACGAGAATCAATAGATGACTAATAAGAATTTTTCGCGTAAGCAGTGAAAAAATGAAGACTGTCACTTCCTCCGGCAAGGCGCTGGACAAGATGGACCGCAAAATCCTGCGCATCCTGCAGAAAAACGGCCGCATCGCCATGACCGAGCTGGCCGAAAAAGTCGGGCTCTCCACCACGCCCTGCACCGAGCGAGTGCGCCGCATGGAGCGCGACGGCATCATCGACGGCTACTATGCACGCCTCAATCCGCACGCGCTGGGCGGCTCGCTGCTGGTCTTTGTCGAGATCAAGCTGGAGGCCAAGTCCGGCAATATCTTCGACGCCTTCCGCCGCGAGATCCTGAGCATTCCGGAAATTCTGGAATGCCACCTGGTATCCGGCGACTTCGACTACCTGATCAAGGCGCGCATCGCCGACATGTCCATGTACCGCAAGCTCTTGGGCGACATCCTGCTGCAGCTGCCGTCGGCTAAGGAATCCAAGAGCTATGTGGTGATGGAGGAGGTCAAGGAAACCCTAGCCTTGCCCCTGAACGACGCTTGAGCCGACAGTTTGCCGCGCGTACCCCAATCAGCCGCTGCGCGTGGCAAGGCTTTCGTCTGCCTATGTCTCATCCATGCGCATTCCAGGCTGCATCTTCAGTAAAAACACTTATGATGGATTGAGACAGTCGCAACTAAATGCATCGCATTTTCAGGCGTCTAAGCAGTCGTCCATGCCGCAAGGCTTGGACGCTGCGCTCAGCGTGTCCGGCAAGATTCCACAAGCCATAGCGCCTACAGGCCGCAATGGCATTGCCATCTCGTCAGCCACGCCCGACATCATCGTTAGCAGGAGGTGGCCATGGCAGGCTGGTTCAAAAAGTCCGCGCAATCGGAAGATCTGGAACAAACCATCCATCAATTTCAGTGCGTGCTGGACAACAGCGACAACCTGATCATGTTGTGCGACACCAGCTCGGACAATGTGATTTTCTATATGAACAAGACCGCGCGCGATGTGCTCAACCAGCATCATGCCTCGCTGAACCAGCGCTTTCGCGCGGGCGTGGACGTCAATCAGGCGATGAACCACACCATCCACCAGTTCCATCGCGACCCTTCCCACAACCGCAAGATTCTGGCCGACCTGGCCGCCCGCAAGATGCCGTTTCACAGCGCGCAGATTCCGGTTGGTGATGTCATTTTCGAAACCAAGGTCTTTCCGATTTGGAGCCGGCAAGACAGCAACAAGCTGCTGTGCTTCATGGCCAGCTTCAAAGACGTGTCGGCCGAGCAAAGAGCGCGTCAATTGCAGGAAGAAAACGACAAGCGCCGGCAATTCCTGGAAGCGCGCATCAATGAGCTTTCCGAAAACATGCAGGCGATGAGCGCGACCATCCAGAACGTAGCGGTGCAAACTTCTTCCGCTTCCGAATCCGCCGAGCTGATGCTGGCGGAGAGCCGCAAGGGCTCCACCATCGTCGGCGAAACCAGCAGCGGCATGAAGAGCGTCGGCACCATGGTGCGCCACACCGCCGACAGTCTGGTTTCGCTGGGCACGCGCTCCGAAACCATCGGCCAGATCATCAGCGTGATCAAAGACATTGCCGATCAGACCAACCTGTTGGCCTTGAACGCGGCCATCGAGGCGGCGCGCGCCGGCGAAATGGGCCGCGGCTTCGCCGTGGTGGCCGATGAAGTGCGCAAGCTGGCGGAACGCACCGCCAAGGCGACGCAGGAAATCGGCGAAATGATACGCATGATCCAGACCGAAGTGCAGCAAAACGTCAAGGCTATCGAAGACGGCCGGCTCAAGGTGGATGCCACGGAAAGCGATTTTCTGCGCGCGGAAGAGGCCTTGGAAGCCATCGTCCGTGAAATCAACAATATGCGCGACTTCGTGGTGCAGATCGCCAATGCGGCGGAGGAACAGGCGGCCACATCGCAAGACATCGCCGACAAGCTGGCGGAAATCGTACAGGGCCATTGACGCCAGACTGGCGGCGCGACGGCGCATGCGTTAGCTTTGGGTTTTCACGCTTGGCCAAGAGATGATATGAGCCTGGAGTCCGTTCGTCAGTTTTTCGCCCGCCGCCAGTTGGACATCGCCATCATCGAGCTGGACGTCAGCACCGCCACCGTGGCCGAGGCCGCCTCCGCCCACGGCGTGGAGCCCGGCCGCATCGCCAAGACCCTGGCCTTCCGCCTCAACGACGGCCGAGAGGTGATTCTGGTGGCGCGCGGCGATGCCCGCATCGACAACCGCAAGTTCAAGGATGCGTTCGGCAAAGGCAAAATGCTGCCGCCGCAGGAGGTGGAAGCGATCACCGGCCACCCGGTGGGCGGCGTCTGCCCCTTCGGCCTGGCGCGCGAACTGCCGATATACCTAGACGTATCCATCCAGGCCTTTGACGAGATTCTGCCCGCCGCCGGCGCCGTGCACAGCGCGGTGCGCATCAGCCCCAGCAAGTTGAGCGACATCACCGCCGGGCAATGGGTGGATGTCTGCCAGTCCTTCGACTAAACCCGCTCAGCAGAATCGTGATCGCGCGCCGCGTCGCCTCGCATCAGCCGCGCCGCTGATTTTTTGCCCATCCCCAAAGGCCTCACGCCTCAAACGCCAACAGCCGCCGCGGCTGCAGCCGGATGCCCACCGTTTCGCCCACCGCCAGCGGCTGATCATGGCCCAGCTCGGCCACCAGACGCCGGCCTGACAGCAGTTCCAGCGCATAGTGGCACACGCCGCCGCGATGGATGCGCTCCGCCACCTTGGCCCGCAGCGCGCTGCCCGGCTCCAGCCTCACCTCGTCTGGCCGCAGCAGCACCTCCACCGCCGCGCCATCGGCAAAGGGCAAGCCGACTTCGCTCCGCAGCTCGCCGGTCTCCAGCGCCACGCTGCGGCCGCCGCTCGCCTTGCCCGGCAAAAAGGCGCCCTGGCCGATGAAGCCGGCCACATAGCGGGTGGCCGGCGCGTGATACAAAGCCTCCGGGGCATCCCATTGTTCCAGCCGCCCGCCATGCATCACGCCGACTTTGTCGGCGAAGGCGAAGGCCTCGTGTTGATCATGCGTCACCATCAACGCGGCGATGCCCAGCGACTTCAGCATCGACCTCACCTCGCGCGCCAGGCGTTCGCGCAATTCCGCGTCCAGATTGGAAAATGGCTCGTCCAGCAGCAGCAGCCTGGGCAAGGGTGCCAAGGCGCGCGCCAGCGCCACCCGCTGCTGCTGCCCGCCGGACAGCTGGTGCGGGTAACGATCCGCCTCCGCCGCCAGGCCCACCAGATTCAGCACTTCCGCCACCCGTTCGCGGCGGGCGGCGCGGCTCAAGGCCGACAAGCCAAAGGCGATATTGCCTGCCACGGTCAAATGCGGAAACAGCGCATGATCCTGGAACACCATGCCGATGCGGCGGCGATGGGCCGGCTGCGCCACGCCGCCGAACACCGTTTCTCCGCCCAGCCGGATCGCGCCGGCAGTAGGCGTCTCAAAACCGGCGATGCTGCGCAACGCGCTGGTTTTGCCGCAGCCGGAAGCGCCGAGCAAACAGGCGATCTCCCCCGTCTGCAGGGTGAAGCTCATGCCATCCAGCACCGTTCGTCCTGCGAAGTCCAGGCTCACATTGTCGAATTCGAGCAGGTTTTCCATATCAGGCTCCGGATTTCTGTCTGGACAGCAGCAGCACCGGCAACAGGCCGGCCAGCACGATGGCGACCGATGGCAACGCGGCGCGCTGCCACTCGCCCTCTATGGTCAAGTTGAAGATGCGCACCGCCAAGGTGTCCCAGCCGAACGGCCGCGTCATCAGCGTGATGGGCATTTCCTTCATCACGTCGACAAACACCATGAGCATCGCGGTGAACAGGCCGCCTCGCAGCAGCGGCAGATGCAAACGCCAGGCCAGGCGCATGCCATGCAGGCCCAGGCTTTGCGCGGCTTCCTCCTGGCTGCGCGCGATGCGCTGCATCGCAGCGTCGAGCGGCGAATGGCCTACCGCCAGAAAGCGCGAGGCATAGGCCAGCAGCATCACCAGCAGCGTGCCCTTGAACACGGCGGTGCTGCCCGCCGGCAGCCAATGGCCGAAATGATCAAGCAACAGGTTGTCCAACGCCGCCACCGGGGCGAAGACACCCACCGCCAGCACCGTGCCCGGCACCGCGTAACCCAGCGTGGCCAGCCTGGCCCATGGCCGGCTGCGAGGATCGCGGCGCACCGCGAAAACCAGCAGCAAGGCCAGCGCCGGCACCAGCAACGCCGCCAGCGCGGCCAGCACAAGCGAGCTTTTCAGATAATCCAGCAGATCGGCCGCATCATCCGCCGCATGCTCGGCGGCCCAGAGCAGGATCTGCCCGAACGGCAGGACGAAGGCCAGCAGCAGCACCAGGCTGCAACAGGCGCAAGCCAGCCAGCCGCGCGCGCCGGGCAAGCGCGTCCGCGGCAAGGGCGCCGCCCTGCCCGCCTGGCCATAGGCGCGTTGGCCGCGCGCCCGCTGCTCCAGCCATACCAGCGCCAGCACCAATAACACCAGTAGCGATGCCAGCTGCTTGGCCGCAGACAGCGAGAACAGGCTGAACCAGGCCTTGTAGATGGCCGAGGTGAAGGCGTCGAAATTGAACACGGCAACCGTGCCGAAATCGGCCAGCGTCTCCATCAGCGCCAGGCTCAGTCCGGCCACGATCCACGGCCGGGCCATGGGCAGCGCCACGCGGAAAAAACCGGCCAGCGGCGACAAGCCCAGCGACTGGCCGACTTCCAGCGCGCGCCGCCCCATCGTGGCAAACGCATTGCGCGCCAGCAAATAAACATAGGGGTAGAAAGCCAGCGTCAGCACCATCACCACGCCCGGCGTCGAACGGACATTGGGCACCCAGGACGAGCTGCCGAAGGTCTCGCGCAGCCAGGTTTGCAGCGGTCCGGTAAAGTCGAACAGGCCCAATTGCGAAAACGCCATCACATAGGCAGGCATCGCCAACGGCAGCATCAGCGCCCAGGAAAACACCCGGCGGCCCGGAAAATCATGCACCGCGGTCAACCAGGCCAGCGGCACGCCCAGCAGCAACACGCCCGCGCCCACGCCCAGCAGCAGAATGACGGTGTTGCGCCACAGCTCCGGCAGCGCATGCGCCGACAGATGGCGCCAAACCTCGATATCCGGCGTGAGCAGCCCTAGGGCGATCACGCCCAGCGGCAGCAGCGTGAGCAGGCTGATGGCCGCGGACAGCGTCCGCCAGCGCAAAACAGAAGCAAACATGAGATTGATCCAGCAACAACGGCCCGCCGTTGAAAAAACGGCGGGCCGAAGATACCAATAATGGGCGGCGCTTATTTGTAGCCGGCGCGGTCCATCAGCTTCACCGCCTCGGCCTGCCGGGCGCCGGCATTGGAGACATTGATGTAGTTATGCTTGAAGTCGCCCCAGGCGGCGACGCGGGCATCCGGCTTCACCTTGGGATTGACCGGGAACTCCATATTGACGTCGGCGAACAGGTTCTGCGCCTTTTCCGAGCTCAGCCATTCCAGGAACTTCAACGCGCCCTTCTCGTTCTTGGCGTAGCGGGCGATGCCGGCGCCGGAAACGTTCACGTGGGTGCCCTTGCCTGCCTGGTCCGCCCAGAAGATGCCGATAGGCAGCTTGGGAGATTTCTCCATCAAACGGCCGTAGTAATAGGTATTGGCGATGCCTACATCACACTGGCCGGCGGCGATCGCCTCCAGCATCTTGGTGTCGTCCGGGAAAGGGGCGGTAGCCAGATTGCTCACCCAACCTTTGACCACCTGCTCGGTCTTGGCCGGACCCATCTCAGTCAGCATCATTGCCACCAGCGACTGGTTGTACACCTTCTTGGAGGTGCGCAGGCACAGCTTGCCCTTCCACTTGGGATCGGCCAGGCCGGCATAGCTGGACAGCTCGGCCGGTTTGACTTTCTGGGTGTTGTAGAAAATAGTGCGGGCGCGAATCGACAGGCCATACCATTGATGGTTGGGGTCGCGCAGGTGGGCAGGGACATTGGCGTCCAGCACCGGCGATTTCACCGCTTGCAGCAATCCCATTTTTTCCGCCTGCCACAGATTGCCGGCGTCCACGGTCAGCAGCAGGTCGGCCGGGCTGTTGCGGCCCTCGGCCCGCATCCGCTCCATCAGCGGGCCTTCCTTGTCCGACACCAGCTTGACGGTCACGCCGGTTTCCTTCTTGTAGGCGTCTATCAAGGGCTTGACCAGTTGTTCCGCGCGCGCGCTGTAAACGACCACGTCCTCGGCCAGCGCCTGGCCGGCCAGCGCCGCCAGTACGGCGGCGAAAATCAGTTGCTGCTTCAAGGTGTATCCCCTGTTTGGCTGTTTGAGAGCGAAGTGCGGGATGCACCGTAGCATCAAGTGATAATAGGTATCAATACAAAAATATTTTGTAAACAGGGGAACTGGGCCAGCAAACCCGCGAGCGACCAGTCACCGCCCGCGGCGGCAACCGGCCCATATCAACGGGTGGAAGCGAAACGGACGAAATCGCCTTCCGATACCGGCTGGCTATTGCTCTGGACGACCCCGATCGAGAAGTTCGGCTGCACCTGGATCAGCGAGATGTCGCCGTTCAGACTTTCCGGCATGCCCAAATCCGTCCCGGAAACCAAGTCGCGCACCGGCTGGCCGGAAGAGCGCTTGTACAGCAGCATCTTGTCGCCCACCGCCATCCCGTCCAACAGGCCTGCATTGATATAAACGCGCTTACCCTCCTGCCGCACGATGCGCGCAGAGAACGGTATGCAGGAAATGACGTCATCGACGCGCTGCGCCGCCTTGTCCATCAATTTATCCACCAACTTGCCGTAATCGGTGGCCCAAAACGCGGCGGAGGCGAACGGCTTGGGCAGCTTGGGCGCCACATCGCCGCGCATCAGGCCGCCTACGCGCTCATTGGCCAGCAATGAACCCGTCAGGCCATCGTAAATCCACACTTCCATGTCGAACTGGCGCTCGGTGGCCTTGTATTTGGCCCCGCCGCCCAGCAGGCCGGAAAATGGCCCGTTATAGATGGCGCTCTGCTCGCTGGTATTGTTGGATTCGAAAAACGATGGCTTCAGGCCTTTGTCGGTCACCGAGGTGGACAGCACGCGGCCGGCCACCACGAACTGCACGCCCTGGCGCAGACCAAACTGGCTGGCGACGTCGCGGCCGGCAGCGGGCTCGGCGATGCGGCTGTCCGACAGCACCGACACGGTATTGGCGTCGCGCACCAGCAGCAAGGGATTGCGCGACAAACGGCGCGACAGCTCGGTCGGCAACGCCGTGGACAGATTCGCCAGGTCGGACGCGTCGGCGGGACGCGCCACGTCGAAATAGGTCGTCACCAGCTTGCGCCGCAGCGAGCGCCCCGGCGGCATCGCGCAGGACGGATCGCGGCTGCGCGTCGGGGCCTGGGCCTCTGCCGCGCCGGCCGTATCGACCTCGATCTTGACGTGGTACAGCTTGCCCTGCTGGTACTCATTGACCACTCGCACCGCGCCCTGCAGCTGGCCGCTCGCGGTCAGCGTGGCGGACTCGGCAGGCTTGCCGTTCTCCAACACCTGCACCGACTCCACCCGCGCGCCCTGATTGATGGTGATCAGCCGCATCGCGTCGCGGATAGCCATCTCGCGCGCCGCCACCGTGCCGTTATCCAAGGGCGCCACGCCCTCCGCGCTCAGGATTTGCGCCTGCGCCGATGCGGACAAAACAAATGCCGCCACAAGGGCGGCAGCCGTTTGACGAATTCGCGTCATCATCATTGGTTCACATAGAAATTGCTGCTGTAGCGCGCCGGGGCCACCATCATGGTTTGCGCCGGGCTGGCGGCCGGCATGGTCTTGGTGGCGCCGCAGTTAGGTTCGGCGCATTGCGCGCCGACGGCGCCGGTTTCCTGCGCCGCGCGCATCACGCTGCCGGTCTTGTCGAAGGAGTTCTTGAACTGCTTGTAGAAGTCCTGATCCAGCGTGATTTCCGCCACCGCCTCGCTGGTGCCGTCCGGCTTCATCGTGGTGGAAACGATGGTGACGCCGCGCAAATAAGCGTCCACATAGGTGCGGAAGCTGTCGCTATTGGCGATCATATTGGACACCGTGCTGTTGCCCACCAGCTTCATGCCCTGCACTTGTTCCGCAATGGCGCGGAACGCATCGAGCCGCGCGGCGCGCATCGCCAGCAGCTTGCGCTGAGACGGCGTCAGGCTATTTGTATACGGCGCGGCGCCGCTCCCGGTGACGCGCACCACGATGGGCTGGAACGGATTGACCTCCCGCACCACCACCTTCACATCCTCGCCGCTATTGCCTTCCTCGCTGGGACCGACATAGCCGACGCCGGACGGCACCATGCCGCCTTCCTTGGCTGACGCAGGCGCAGCCATTTTTTGCGGCGGCGTGCCAGTGGAGCAAGCGGACAGGGAGGCCAACAGAACCAGAGGCAGGAGACAAGACAGGCTGCGGACAGTTTTCATGGCAATTACCGGTAGATATTGATGGAATGGTATGAACCATTCCCGGAGCGCGTCAACCCGGAATATCGTCCAGAATCGTTAAAACTTAAGAAATATGCTGTCCAGCAAGGTTTAGCGGCGGGACGCCGCCCGCGCCAACTGCCGCGCCGACGAGAAACCGGCGGCCAGCGCCGCCTTCTCCTTGCCCAGCCCGGCCGCGCGCCATTGCATGGCCAGCGCCAGCCGCAAAGCCTGGTGATAATCGTGCGCGCTGATGCCTGCATGCTCGCGAAACAAGCGCGACAAGTGCCGAGCGCTGACATGCGCCCGCTCCGCCAGCTCGCCCAGCGGCCAATCGCGCACCGGATCGGCGCAGATCAGATCTTGCGCGCGGTGCAGGGCCGAATGCAGATGATTGCGCCAGGCCAGCCACGGCGACAGCTCCGGGTCTTGCGGCGAGCGACGGAAGTAAACCACCATCTCCCGCGCCACGGCGCGCGCAGTGGCCGGGCCGATCCGCTCTCCGATCAAATGCAACGCCAGATCGATGCCGGCGGTGATGCCGGCGCTGCTGCAGCACGGTCCGTCCTGCACGAATACCCGGTTCTCCTGCACCCTGGCCGCCGGCGCCGATGCGCGCAAGCGCTCCAGCAAGGTATGATGGGTGGTGCAGGCGCGATCATCGAACAAGCCGGCCTCGGCCAGCAGCAAGCTGCCGGAGCAGATGCCCACCCATGACACGCCTGCTTGACGCTTGCGAGCGGCCAGCCAGGCAACGATGCGCCGCGCATCCGGCTTGGCATAAGCCACGGCGGACGGCGTCGAACCCGGCACCACCACCAGCGCGCCCTCCGGCAGCTCCTCCGGCAAGGGTTGCAGGCTGGCTAGCGGCAAGCCTAGCGACGTCGCGGTTTCCGGCATCGGGCTGACAAAATGCAAGCGCAGGTCCGCCCCAAACTCGCCAGCCAGGCGCAACGCCTCGGCCGGCCCCGCCAAATCCAGCAGCAGCAGGTCTGGCGGCAAAACGAAGTACACCTCAAGCACGGCCACCCCTCGCCGCCATCGACAGCGCGCGGCCGCCGAATACCGATACCGCCAACCCAGCCAGCAGCAGGCCGCTGCCGGCCAATTGCGCCGGCGTCAGGCTCTCGCCCAGCAGCAGATGCGAGGCCAGCAAGCCCACCACCGGCACCAGCAGCGAAAACGGCGCCACCTTGGCGGCGGCGTGCCGGGTCAGCAGCCGGCTCCACAGGCCATAGCCGAACATCGAGGCCACCACCGCCAGATAGGCGACGGCGAACAGCGATTGCAGATTGAAATCGCGCAGTGCCGGCAAGATGCGCTCGCCGCCCTCCAGCCACCACGACAGCAGCAGAAACGGAATCGGCGGGATCAGGCTGGACCAGATCACCAGCCCCAGCGGCGCCACCTTGTAGCCGTCGCGGCCGATGGCGCGCACCACCACGTTGGACGCGGCCCAGCTGGTCGCGGCGGCGATGGTCAGCCCAAAGCCCAGCGCCGTCATATTGCCGTCCTTGCCGACCCCGATCAGCGCCAAGCCGCCCAAGGCCAGCGCCAAACCCGCCAGCTGGCTGCGCTGCCAGCGCTCGTTCAGGAGGAAGCGCGCCAGCAGCAAGGTGAAGAAGGCTTGCGACTGCAGCACGACCGAGGCCAGCCCGGCAGGCATGCCCAGCTTGATCGCCGAAAACAGGCAGCCGAACTGCCCCACGCCCACCGTCAATCCATACAGCGCCAGATAGCGCCACGGCAGCGGCGGCCGTTTGACGATGAACACCGCCGGCAGCGCCACCAGCGCAAAGCGCAAGGCGCCCAGCAGCAGCGGCGGCACACCGGCTACGCCCCATTTGATCACGACGAAGTTGACGCCCCAAGCCACCACGATGGCCAGCGCCTGCGCCACGTCAATCGGCGGCATGGTCCGCTCCCGGCCACAACACGGCCTGCGCCACGATGACACGCTCGCCATTGAAGGTGGCGGCCGGCGAGCCATACAGCCGGTAGCCCAAAGCCAGCGCCTCGCTGACCCGCTTGCAGAAGGCCGAATCGTCAGGGCCGGTCAGCAGCCGATAAGCCGGCAGCCCGTCCGGCGGCAGCCTCGATGCGTCTTGCGCCATGCTTACTCCTGATCTGAACAAAACCGATTCCGACACCTTATGCCATGCCGATGTCAATCGACAAGCTCGGCCGCGCGCGCCATCCGCCGCAGCGCCTCATCGACCGTGACGATGGCGGCGAAGCGTCCAGCCAGCACCAGCTCGGTCCGCTCGCGGATTTCAGCCGGACTGTAGACGCGGCCGCTGAGGGGATGCGTCATGGCGAAAGTCAGCGTGGCCTCGCTGACGAAGTCCACCTCATAGCCCAGGTCCGATGCCACGCGGGCGGTGGTTTCGCAGCATTGCTCGGTGCGGATGCCGGAAATCGCCAAGCGGCGAATGCCGCGCGCGTCCAACCAGGCCTGCAGGCCAGAATCCGTCAGCGCGTTGTGCACATGCTTGACGAAAGTCGCCGCCGGCTGATGCGTCAGCCAGGCTTGCGGACGCACCAGGCCGGACTCGACGCGAAACGACGCGTCGTCATCCACATGCAGGATATTGACCACCGGCGCGCCGCGCGCCTCGGCGCCGGCGATCAGCGCGCGCTGCGCCTCGCGGTAGGCCGGCAGCTCACGCTCATCCCAATAAGGGCGGGAAAGAAAAGAGTCCTGAACATCTATCACCAGCAAAGCAGTCTGTTTCATGCGGCCTATCCTCGGCTCAGGTGGAATATGGACGCCATGCTAATCCTGCCATCGCCTTGGCTGAAGGCCTAACGAGGACAATCATCTGCCAAAAAAGGACATCATTCAGATCCAGCCCAACACTGGCTGCAGCTCGTCATACATCAGCCACAGCGCCGTAGCGGCCATCATGCCGCCCATGGACAGGTTGTATACCAGCAGCGCCTCGGGCCTTTGCAGCCAACGGCGCAGCTTTTCCCCGCCCCAGGCCCACACGCTGATGCACGGTAGGTTGACCACGGCGAACACCAGCGCCAGCAGCAAAGCCGCCGCCATCCTGCCATCCGCCTTGGCCGGCATGAACAGGATGGACGCGTTCAGCACCATGACCCAGGCCTTGGGATTGAGCCACTGGAACATCGCCGCGCCGACAAAACCCAGCGGCCGCGCCTGCGCCCTGCCCTCCGGCAAGCCGGCCATCGCCAGCGTCCAGGACAGCCATAACAGATAGACACACCCAGCCACAGCCAACGGCAAACGCCAGGTTTCCAGCCAGCCCAGCATCTGAGCCAACAGCATGGCCACGATGAACACCTGCAGCGCGCAGCCCAGGCTGATGCCCAGCATGTGCGGCAAGGTGCGGCGGAAGCCGAAATTGACGCCGGAGCTGGCCAGCATCAGGTTATTGGGCCCCGGCGTGATCGACATCAGGGCGACATAGGACAGCAAAGCGAATTCGGGCATGGTGCGTCTCCTGCAAATCGGCAAACGGCGACAGACTGTCGCCCACCCGAACATGCTATGCGCAGCCGTTGAATGGATACAGATTCAAAAATCCATTATTGATCTGGTTACAGATTGTTCTTTTCAGAAACTGTCACCTGACTCTATGATAGGCGCTGTGCCCCATCACCCAGACCAACGATGCAGAACAGCGCCCCCACCCTCTATCAGCAACTGGCCGATGACCTATCGCTGGCAATCCGCCGCGGCACGCTGCCGCCGGGGTCGCGTCTGCCATCGGTGCGGCGTACCGCGCACAGCCGCCAGCTCAGCCTCAACACCGTGGTCAGCGCCTACCGCGTGCTGGAAGACCGCGGACTGATAGAAGCCCGGCCGCAATCCGGCTACTACGTGCGCGCCCGGCTGCCGTCGCCGGCGCGGCCCGCGGTCACCGAAAGCGGCCCAGCCTCCCCCACTCAGAACGCCGTGCTGGACCTGATCGGCACCGTTCTGCAGGCGCAGCAGACCGAGGGCTTCATCGATCTGGCGCTGGCTTGCCCGCGCGGCGGGGACTTCTACCCCGGCAACAAGCTGGCGCGGCTGATGGGTCAGATCCTGCGCCGCCACCCCGGCATGGTCAGCACTTACGCCTTGCCGCCGGGGGCGGAGCGGCTGCGCACCCAGATAGCCCGCCGCGGCATGGATCTGGGCATGACGCTGCAGCCGGACAACATCATCCTGACCCACGGCTGCATGGAGGCGCTGCAACTGGCCTTGCGCGCCGTCACCCGCCACGGCGACGCCGTCGGGCTGGAGTCGCCCACCTATTTCAACCTGCTGCCGCTCTTGGCCAGCCTGGGCCTAAAGGCCGTGGAAATCCCCACCGACCCGCAAACCGGCCTGTCCATTGACGCGGTGGAGGTGTTGCTGGCCGAGCAGCGCATCCAGGCGCTGGTGGCCATGCCCAACGTCCACAATCCGCTGGGTTGCTGCATGCCGCTGGACAACAAGAAGCGGCTGGCCAAGCTGGTCAACCAGTACCAGGTGCCGCTGATCGAAGACGCTTTGTACGCCGAGCTGCAATTCGCCGACACGCTGGCGCCGGCAGTCAAGGCCTTCGACGCCGACGGCTGGGTCATCGTCTGCGCCAGCTATACCAAGACGCTGGCGCCGGATTTCCGCATCGGCTGGATGGAGGGCGGCCGCTTCGATGCCGCGCTGCGCAAGCTGAAATTCGCCTCATCGGTGGCGCAGCCGGCGGTGCTGGCGGAAACCCTGGGCGCGTTCCTGGAGTCCGGCGGCTACGATCACCATCTGCGCACGCTGAAGCGCCGCTACGCCGCCCATGTGGAGAAGGTGCGAGGCCTGATCGCTCGCCACTTCCCCGCCGGCACGCGCGCCACGCAGCCGCAAGGCGGCTTCCTGATCTGGCTGGAGCTGCCGGAGGGCTGCGACAGCGTGGCGCTGTTCCACGCGGCGATGGCGGAGAAGATCAGCCTGATTCCCGGCCCGCTCAGTTCGCCCGGCGGCCGCTACCGCAATGCGATGCGCTTGTCCTGCTGTTATCCGCTGGATGAACGCTATTTGACGGCCTTGGTGCGCGTCGGCCAGCTGGCTTGCGAGCAGCAAGAACAGGCGCGTCGCCATGGCCGTGAAATTAACGGCTGACGCGGCGGCCCTTTGGCGTTAAAATAGGCATTGCCTCTACTTCTCGTCGCGCCAACGCTGTTTGACGCGACGCCTTGCCTCCCGGGCCGCGCCCGGCCCGCTGGGTTACCGAATCGAAGCTCCATCGCCCGTCTGCGGTAGTCGGTATCGACAGCCGACGCGGCCAATGCATTACCCGTATTTACTGAAAGGAATCCCATGTCCAAAGAAGACATGATCGAACTGGAAGGCGTCGTCATCGAAATGCTGCCGGAATCGCGCTTTCGCGTGCGCCTGGACAACAATATGGAAATCCTCGCCTACGGCTCCGGCAAAATGAAGATGCACCGCATCCGCGTGCTGCTGGGCGACCGCGTCACCGTGGAAATGTCCCCGTACGACCTGACCAAGGGCCGCATCAATTTCCGTCACCCCACCGCCAACATCGGCGCCGGTTCCCGTCCGCCGCAACATCGCCGCCGTTGATATTTACGGCATGGCCGCCTTGCGGTCACGCCTTGGTAAACCAATGAAGATTCATGAATTGCAGCCAGGCGATCTGGTCACCGAACAACACGGTGCCGATACCATCGCCTTTGAAGTGGTCGCCATCAAGCAGATGGGACGACGCTTCGCCGTCACCTTCCATTCCGCGCTGGGCCTTGCCAGCGCGAATTACGCCGGAGACGCCTGGATCCGCGCGACCCGCGCCTGAGCCAGCGCCGGAAACCGCCGCTCAGTCTGCGCGGCTAAAAATCCGGCATGAAAATCATTTGACATATCTTGTATTGGTTCCATAGTGGTATTACGTGCCAGCCGGCATGCTCCACTATAGGAAGACCAATATGAAACTTATCGCCGCTCTTGCCCTGTCACTGCTGGCTGGCTCCGCGCTGGCCGCCCCCTGGAATGCCGGCATGGCCTATGGCAAAGGCCAGGTTGTGCAATGGCAGGGCCGCAGCTGGCAGGCCAAATGGCCTACCCGCGGGGAAACGCCAGGCGCCAACCCCAAAGGATCGTGGATTGCCCACGTCGGCGGCGCGTTGCGCAAGCTTGACGATGCCGCGCCCACCATTCCCACCCTGCAGCAGGCGCTGCAGCATGAAGCCGATCTGACCAACAACGACTTCTTCCGCAAGGTGAAGGCGTCCATCCGCACCCTTTCCAACGATCAGGTGGCGCGGGTCGCGCCGGGGAATGCCGCCAACCCCGTCAACGTGCGCCGCGTCGAGCGGCTGCTGCCGTCCGCCAAATGGGATTACTATTTCAGCCGCCGCGATCCCAGCTACACCTACACCCGTTTCCTGCAAGCCGTGGCCAAATTCCCTGCGGTGTGCGATGACTACGCGGACGGCCGCGATGCCGACGCCATCTGCCGCCACAGCCTGGCCACCATGTTCGCCCACTTCGCCCAGGAAACCGGCAACCACGACGCCAGCGACACCATCCCGCAATGGCGCCAGGGCCTGGCCTATCTGCGCGAAATGGGCTGTTCCGATACCGGCCCCGGCTGCGGCTACAACACCGAATGCGACGACCCGGTATTCAACAAGGTATGGGCCTGCGGCAAGAATCCGGACGGCAGCTGGAAAAAATATTTCGGCCGCGGCGCCAAGCAGCTGTCCTACAACTACAACTACGGCCCGTTCTCCCAGGCCATGAACAACGGCGACCAGTCCGTGCTGCTGCAAAACCCGGACTTGGTGGCCAGCACTTGGCTGAACCTGGCCTCCGCCACCTTCTTCTTCGTCTATCCGCAGCCGCCCAAGCCTTCCATGCTGCAGGTCATCGACGGCACCTGGGTGCCGAATGCGGCCGACATCGCCGCCGGCGCCGGCAACAACTTCGCCACCACCATCATGATCATCAACGCCGAATGCGGCGGCGGCACGGAACGCCAGGCCGCGCAGAATCGCATCGACTACTACAAGCAGTTCGCCCATGACCTGGGATGGGACTACGGCGCCGAGCAGCTGTCCTGCGCCAATATGCAGCGATTCACCTCGGCCAGCTCCGCCGCCTACAACATCTACTGGGAAAAGGATTGGCAATGGGGACATGACTACCAGTGCCAACTGGTGAGCTACCAGACCCCGTACAGCGCGCTGCAACCGGGCAATTACCAGCATTGCGTCGAGGACAACTGGGGCGTCAAGCTGAAGTAGGCGCGGAAAAGCGAAGGCCGGAATCCGCTGCGGGTTCCGGCCTGCCAACATGTCCATGCGCCCCTAAGCCAGACGCTGCGAGTCAGAATTTAACCTGCTGCTCCAGCTTCAACACCTGCTTGATTTGCCCCTTGGTCCAGGCGCTGCGCGCGGCATAAGGCGCGCATGCATCCGGATGCGTCTCGCTCCCCACTACGCGGAACAGGCCCTGAAACTTCCAGCTGCTGGCATTTTCCTTCAGGAATACCGGGATCACCCCGCCTTGACGCGCCAGTTGCTCGCCAGCGGCGCGCTCCGGCGGGCAGGAATTGCACAGGATGACATGGGGCGCGTCCGGATTCAGATCCGGACGCAGGCAGGCGGCCACCACCTTGCCTTTTTTGCGCGGCAAGTAGGAATGCTTGTTGCCGCCGACTACGGCGTGGATTTCCTCGCGGGTATAGCTCTTGCCCTTTTCAAACATGGATATCTCCAAACCTTACCCGTCCGGCCGCCGCCCCTTGCGGCAGCCTTTGATGGGACGGGCATGCAAGATATCCAAATTTGCTTAAACGCCAGATAAAACCGGAGGCTCAACGCGCAAAATCGGCATCAAAGCCCTTTACGCGCCTCGCATCAGGGACTCCAGCTCGGCCAGGCTCTGCGGCCTCACCGCGCGGGCTATCTCCGCGCCGTCACGCAGCAGGATGAAACTGGGCCACAGCTTGACGCGGTAGGCTCGCCCCAGCGGCCTTCCCTTGCCATCCTCCAGCGCAAGGTGGCGCAAACCAGGATGGGCGGACAGAAACTGCGCCAGCAGCGCTTGCGCGCCCTGGCAATGCGGGCACCAGTCCACGCCGAATTCCAGCAAGGTCAGGCCAGGCAAGGCCGCCACCGCCTCCGGCGTGGGATTGTCGGCCAAATAATGAGCCATGATTGCCTCCAAAGAAAAACACCCGCTGGCGCGGGTGCGAGATAAACGGCGTCAAACAGCGAGATGGCCGCCCAGCTTCAGTTTGCCGACCAGCCAGGTGTGGTCGTAGCTGACGATCTCGAACGGATTGCCGAACGGATCGACGAATGACAGCGCGCAGAAGAAGCGATGATCGTGCACCGAGTCGCGGGCGATGGTCTGGCCTTCGCGATTGGTGACCCGCTCGCCGGCCAGTCGGTCTATCCATTCCAGGAAATCCTGGCCGCTGACCACGAAGGCCACCGCGCCCTGGGCGCCGTAAACCGCATCCGGGTCCTCGCTGATGGCCAGGCGCACGCTGCCGCTGGCATTGACCAGCATGGCGGCATTGTGCTCGCCATCCGTCTTGTAGCGCGCATCCGGGGCCAATCCCAATACCCGCTGGTACCATTTCAACGCCACCGCAGCGTCTTTGACGCGGATATGGATATGATCGATCTTGCCTAAGCTCAGCATGCCTACCTCTGATGTATACGATGGGTGGGCGCCGGACAAGCCGGCGTCGGTTTTATCTAAAATCTTTTTAGCCATGGAAACACACGGAACGACGCGGAAAGAAGTACAAAAACCATAAAGCCCCAAGACCCCGGCAGAGGCGAGCTAAGTTCTTCCGTATGTTTCCGTGGCCATGACGACTATTTCTTGTCCCGCTCCAGCAACGGCGCCAGATAGCGTCCGGTATGGCTGGCCGGGTTGGCGGCCACTTGCTCCGGCGTGCCGCTGGCGATGATCTGGCCGCCACCGGCCCCGCCTTCCGGCCCCAGATCGATCAGCCAGTCCGCCGTCTTGATCACGTCCAGATTGTGCTCGATCACCACCACGGTGTTGCCGCTCTCGCGCAGGCGGTGCAGCACCTGCAGCAAGAGGTCGATGTCGTGGAAGTGCAGGCCGGTGGTCGGCTCATCCAGGATATACAGCGTTCGGCCGGTGTCGCGCTTGGAGAGTTCCAGGCCCAGCTTCACGCGCTGCGCCTCGCCGCCCGATAGCGTGGTGGCGCTCTGCCCCAGGCGGATGTAGCCCAGGCCGACATCCATCAGCGTTTTGAGTTTGCGCGCCACCGGCGGCACCACGGCGAAGAATTCCAGCGCCTGCTCCACCGTCATCTCCAGCACTTCCTGGATGCTCTTGCCCTTGTACTGCACCTCCAGCGTCTCGCGGTTGTAGCGCTTGCCGTGGCAAACGTCGCAGGGCACGTAGATATCGGGCAGGAAGTGCATTTCCACCTTGATCACGCCGTCGCCCTGGCAGGCCTCGCAGCGGCCGCCCTTGACGTTGAAGGAGAAACGGCCGGGCCCGTAGCCGCGCTCGCGCGCCAGCGGCACGCCGGCGAACAGCTCGCGGATAGGCGTGAACAGCCCGGTGTAGGTAGCTGGATTGGAGCGCGGCGTGCGGCCGATCGGGCTCTGGTCGACGTTGATCACCTTGTCCAATTGATCCAGGCCCTTGATCTCCCGGTACGGCGACGGCTCCTCGCTGGCGCCGTTCAGGTCGCGCGCGGCGATCTTGTACAAGGTGTCGTTGATCAGCGTAGACTTGCCGGAGCCGGACACGCCGGTGATGCACACCAAGCCGCCCAAGGGCAGATTCAACGTCACATCCTTCAGGTTGTTGCCAGTGGCGCCGATCAGCTGCAGCATCCGCTCCTCGGACAGCTCGCGGCGGCCGCCCGGCAGCGCGATCTTGCGGCGGCCGGACAGGAAGGCGCCGGTAACGGAATGCTCGCAAGCCGCCACTTCGTCCGGAGTGCCGGACACCAGCACTTCGCCGCCGTGCTCGCCGGCGCCGGGCCCCATGTCCACCAGATAATCGGCCTCGCGGATGGCGTCCTCGTCGTGCTCCACCACGATCACGCTGTTGCCCAGGTCGCGCAGGCGCTTCAGCGTGCCCAGCAGGCGGTCGTTGTCGCGCTGGTGCAGGCCGATGGACGGCTCGTCCAGCACGTACATCACGCCGGTCAGGCCGGAGCCGATCTGGCTGGCCAGGCGGATGCGCTGGGCCTCGCCGCCGGACAGGGTGTCGGCGGAGCGGGACAGGTTCAGATAATCCAGGCCTACGTTATTCAGGAAGGACACCCGTTCGCGGATTTCCTTGACGATCTTCTCCGCCACCGCCTGCTTCTGGCCGGAAAATTCAAGCTGATCGAAGAAATCGGCGGTTTCCTTCAGCGGCAGCTGGTTGATTTCATGCAGGGTGCGCTGGCCGATGAACACATGGCGCGCCTCCAGCCGCAAACGCGAGCCGCTGCAATGCGGACAGGCCTGATTATTTTGGTACTTGGCCAGCTCCTCGCGCACCGCCATGGAGTCGGTCTCGCGGTAGCGGCGCTCCAGGTTGGGAATGATGCCCTCGAACGGATGCTCGCGGGTGAACTTGCTGCCCTTCTCCGACATATAGCTGAACTCGATGCTGTCGCGCCCCGAGCCATGCAGCACCACGTTGCGGATCTTTTCCGGCAGGTCTTCAAATGCGAGATCGGTGACGGAGAAACCGTAGTGTTCGCCCAGCGCCAATAGCATCTGATAGTAGAACTGGTTGCGCTTGTCCCAGCCCTTGATCGCGCCGGAGGCGAGGCTCAACTCCGGGTGCGCGACCACGCGCTTGGGATCAAAGAAAGTGATCTCGCCCAGGCCGTCGCACTTGGGGCAGGCGCCCATCGGGTTGTTGAACGAAAACAGCCGCGGCTCCAGCTCCGGCAGGCTGTAGCTGCACACCGGGCAGGCGAATTTGGCGGAGAACCAGTGCTCCTTGCCGCTATCCATTTCCACGGCGATGGCGCGGCCTTCGGCATGGCGCAGCGCGGTTTCGAAGCTTTCCGCAAGGCGCTGCTGCATGTCGGCGCGCACCTTGAGGCGGTCGATCACCACTTCGACGGTGTGCTTCTTGTTCTTGTCGAGCTTGGGCACGGCGTCCAGCTCGTAGACTTCGCTGTCCACCCGCACCCGGACGAAGCCCTGGGCGCGCAGGTCGTCGAACAGGTCCAGGTTTTCGCCCTTGCGGCCGACGATGACCGGCGCCAGGATCATCACCCGCGTTTCCTCCGGCAGCGCCAGCACGTGGTCCACCATCTGGCTGACGGTCTGGCTGGACAGCGGCACGTTGTGCTCAGGGCAGTGCGGATCGCCGACGCGGGCGAACAAGAGGCGCAGGTAGTCGTGGATTTCGGTGACGGTGCCGACGGTGGAGCGCGGATTGTGGCTGGTGGCCTTCTGCTCGATGGAGATCGCCGGCGACAAGCCTTCGATCAGGTCCACGTCCGGCTTTTCCATCAACTGCAGGAACTGGCGGGCATAGGCCGACAGGCTTTCCACATAGCGGCGCTGGCCCTCGGCATACAGCGTGTCGAAAGCCAGCGAGGACTTGCCGGAGCCGGACAGGCCGGTAATCACGATCAACTGGTTGCGCGGCAGGTCCAGATTGACGTTTTTCAGATTGTGGGTGCGGGCGCCACGGATACGGATGCTGTCCATAAGAAGCTGTTACTCACCGTCGGTCAGGGAACCTGTTAATATACCCGACTTGGCCGGGACGGCTCCACTTGTCCGTGCATTGCGCGTGTAAACGCGTCATCCTTTGCCTGCCGCGGTCGTTAAAACCAGATTCAGCCAAACTAACCTCGAATACCGCATGAACGCCACTGAATTGCGGGCCAGCCTGGGGCTGGCCGGTATCTACGCCCTGCGCATGCTGGGCATGTTCCTGATCCTGCCCGTGTTCGCGATCTATGCCGAAAAACTGCAAGGCGCGGACAACCATACGCTGATCGGCATCGCGCTGGGCAGCTACGGTCTGACCCAGGCTCTGCTGCAGCTGCCTCTGGGCATGTTGTCCGACCGCATCGGCCGCAAAAAAGTCATTTACGGCGGCCTGCTGTTGTTCGCCATCGGCAGCTTCGTCGCCGCCGGCGCGCACGACATCGCCACGCTGACGCTGGGCCGCATCATCCAGGGCGCCGGCGCCATCTCCGCCGCCATCACCGCGCTGCTGGCCGACCTGACCCGCGAGGAAAACCGCACCAAGGCGATGGCCATGATAGGCATGTCCATCGGCACCACCTTCGCCGCCAGCCTGGTGCTGGGGCCGCTGCTGGCCAAATATATCGGCGTCAACGGCATCTTCGCCCTGACCGGCTTCCTGTCGCTGGCGGCGCTGATCGGCGTTTGGCTGATCATCCCGAATCCGGCGCAATCGCGCTTCCATTCCGACGCCGAGGCCAATACCAAGCGGCTGCCGGCGGTGCTGAAGAACAGCCAGCTGCTGCGCCTGAACTACGGCATCTTCGCGCTGCACGCGGCGCAGATGGCCATGTTCGTCACCATTCCGTTCGCGTTGATCAAGACCGGCCACCTGGACAAGTCGCAACACTGGGAAGTGTATCTGCCGGTGGCGGTGATCGGTTTCATCCTGATGGTGCCGGCCATCATCTACGGCGAGAAAAAAGCCCGTCTGAAGCAAGTCTTTGTCGGCGCCATCGCGCTGATGACGATGGCGCAGCTCGGCATGGCGCTGGCGCTGGACAGCTTCTGGCTGATCGTGGCGTGGCTGTCGCTGTACTTCATCGCCTTCAACATCCTGGAAGCCACCCTGCCCTCGCTGATCTCCAAGATCGCGCCGGCCGAAGCCAAGGGCACCGCGATAGGCGTGTACAACACTTCCCAGTCATTCGGCCTGTTTCTCGGCGCCGCCGCCGGCGGCTGGCTGTACACCCATTACGGTCCGGCTGGAGTGTTCGGCTTCACCACCTTGCTGATGCTGTCCTGGCTGATCTGGTCGCTGGGCATGCAGCCGCCCAAGGCCGTGCGCTCGGTGATGTTTCACATCGGCGAGTCCTGGCGCGGCGACGCAGAAGCGCTGTCGCGCGAGCTGGCCGGGGTGGCCGGAGTGCATGAGGCCTCGGTGCTGCTGGCGGATCGCGTAGCCTACCTGAAGGTATCGCAGCAGCAATGGGACGAGACCGAAGTGCGGCGATTGATAGACGCCACCTTTTAAACCCACACGCCCAGATTGATGCGGCAAGGGCGGCTTCCCGATGCCACGGGGGCTGCCCTTGCGCTGTGGATGTCACGGCGCACGCGCCTTAAAGTCCGCCTGCGCCACTATCGAGAAACACAAGCCGCCTGCAGCAAAAGCCACAGACGGCTTGATAAAGCCCGACCCAATCAGAAATAGCGCGCTGGATCAACTGGAGATGTAGTTGAACAAGGACAACTGCGCCACTTGCGCATAGGTTTTCTGGGTGTACTGCAGCGAGGTCTGCGTCATCGTGAACTCGGAAATCGCTTTCGCCATGTCCAGATCCTGCAAATTGCCAATGCTGCTGTTGTACTGCAATCCCAGACTGCTGCTCATGGACTGCAGGTTGGAGTTCTCCGCCTCGCGCGAGCCGACGGAAGCCAGGCTGACCGACATCTGCTGCGTAGCCGATGTGATCTGATTGATCGCCCCCTGAACCTGGGTATCATAGTTGGCGGGCTTGGGGTTCTGTCCCAACAGATTATACAAATTGATCAAGGAGTCAAAAGCAGCCGTCGGGCTGCCGCCGGGAATGCCGAAGACCGCATTGCCGGGATCGGAGATCGTCATGGTGCGTGACGCGGCCACCTGCACGCTGCGCTGGCCATTGTCGCCGTTATAAGTGGCGACTGGCGGCACGGCGGAAAGATTGACCGAGAACGGCGCGGTCGTCACCTGATTGCCGCTGAACAGATAACTGCCGTTGCCGTCCGTCGCGTTGGCATAGCCGGCCAGCTCGTTGATGCCCTCGCCCACGGTTTTCTGGATCTGCTGCAATTGGACGGTGGACAACGCGCCATTGCCGGCATAGATCGCCTGGCTCTTCATCGAATTCATCAGATCGATCGCGCTTTTCAGCGTCGTATCCGACAAAGACAGCCAAGAATCTACCGATTGGGTGTTCTTCTGGTACTGGCTGTTCTGGCCGTTCGAGGTTTCCAGCAACTGGATGCGCGCCGCAGCTACGGGATCATCGGCCGGCGTAACCACGCGTTTCTGGTTGTCGATCTGCGTATTGATTTGCACCAGACTGGCTTGCAGATTCGACATATTGTTCACGCCAGATTGGTATAGCGTGGAAGAACTGATACGCATCGTCGCGCTCCTTCAATAACTAACCGCCTCAGGACATGATGTTCAGAATACTGGAGAACGTAGTCTGGGCAAGTTGGATTACCTTGCTACATGCCTGGTAGGACTGCTGGTATTTGATCAGGTTTGCCGCCTCCTGGTCCAGATTCACCCCAGTGGCGTTGGAATTATTGGTGGTGGCCTGCTGCAACGAGGCCTGCGCCGCCGTATTCTGCAGGCCGGAAGTATTGGTCTGGTTGCCCACTGATGCCACCAGAGTCGAATAATAAGTCTGATACGACTGGTTATTCACCAAGTTCTGGTTCTGCTGCGCGGTCAATTGGCGCAAATTGTTGCCATCGCCCAGAGACTGCGTGCCTGGGGTTTGCGGCCCCACCGTAAATGTCTGGCCATTGACCGGGGATCCGGACAACTGGAAGCCGATGCCGACATCGACCGGCGGAACGGCCGTCGTCTGCAGCTTGTAGCTGTTGGGCAAGGACGGATCGACCACTACATTATACGGTCCGCCGCCATTGGTGCCGGTGATGGTAGCCGTCATGGTCGCCGGGGAGCCCGCCGCGGCGACGGTCATGCTGGTCAAACCGGTGGAAGGATGCTGCGCAATCGACGTGAAAGTCGGCGGCGTCGTATTCAGGCCTGCGGTATAGGTTCCCGGCAAGGTAGACCACACGCCGCTCATCACCGTCCCGCTGCCGCCTGCCGTGCCGGTAGGCACCAGATTCGACGCCGTTGCCAGCTTAGCGGGGTCCGACATCACCACTGCGAATTGACTGGCCGCGTACTGCGGATTGTTGGCATAGGCCGACAAATCCTGAAAGATCGGTCCGCCGGGCTGGCCGTTGAAGTCCATACCCAGTTTATTCTGGTAGTTCATCGCCGCAGACAGGTTGATCGCCATGGAGCCAAGCTGATTCTGCGTTTGCGCCAGCGCATTGTCGCGAAAATTCAGCAAGGCGCCCAGCTGGCCGCTGCCGAAGAGACTATCCGACAACACGGTAAGCGTGCCGTTGCCATTGGTGAAGCCGACCTGCACATTGGACGGATTATTGGGATCGGTCTGGGTACCCATCTTGTTGACGTTGTTGCCAGAGACCAGCGACTGGCCGCTGCCGATGTAAACCGTATAGGAACCATCGCTCTGCTTGAACACCGAGGCGCCTACCAGCTGATTCAACTGCAGCACGGCCTGATCGCGCTGATCGAGCAAGGAATTCGGCTGCCCCTGCGGCGGATTGGGATTGCCGCCGGTCGCCGCTCCGATCTGCTGGTTCAACGAAGCGATCTGCTGCGCCAAGGCATTGATGCTCTGTATCGAGGTCGTGATCTGGCCATTGGCGCCCTGCTGCATTTGCACCAGGCGGCTGTTCATGGCCGTGACCTTGCTTGCCAGGGCCTGCGCCATGCTCAGCACCGTCTGGCGGCTAGGCAGGGACGACGGCTGCTGCGTCAGCGTCTGCATCGCGCCGAAGAAGTCCTGCAGCGCCGGACTGGGGCTTTGCGTCGAGTCGGCGATCATATTGTTGATCTGGCCCAACTGCTGATATTGCGTGGTGTAGAAGCTGCTATTGGTTTGCGCGCCTTGCAGCTGCTGCGCCAGGAACTGATTGTAACTGCGCTGCACGCTGGTCACATCGACGCCCTGGCCCAGGTAGCCGAAACCAGCAAACTGAGGCTGGCGGCTGGCCTGGGTGGTATATTCCTGGGTGTAGCCCGGGGTGTTGACATTGGAGATGTTGTTGCTGGTCACCGACAAGCCGTTCTGAGCGGCATTCAATCCGCTCACTCCAATCCCGAAAATATCCGCGCCAACGATAGCCATGATTAACTTCTCCCTAGTTCTTTATCGGCAGCGCCGCGCCGGACTTGATCAAATACGCGCCACCTGCTGCGCCAGCGACGCCGCCACATCGACCAGTTTTCGAGCGTAACGCGGATCGGTGGCATAGCCGCCGGACTGCAGGCCTTGCGCGAATCCGTACATGTTCTGGCCTTGGTTCAGTACATTGCGGTAGCGCGAGGAGCCTTTCAGCAACTGCGCGTAGTCCGAAAACGCCTCCGCGTAGGAGCCATAGGAGCGGAAGGTTTCCTGCTTCTTCTGCGGCACGCCGCCGCTGTATTCTGTGGTGACGATGGTAGTGGTCTTGCCATGCCAGTCAGAACCGGCCTTGATGCCGAACAGATTATGGCTGTCGCTGCCATCGGCATTGCGGATGGCCCGCTTGCCCCAGCCGCTTTCCAACGCGGCATGCGCCACCACGCACTCCGGGGCCACGCCCAGTTGCTGCGCGGCTTGGCGAGCGTGCGGCAGCAAGCCGCTCACAAACTCCCGGCTGCTTCCGCTTGTTGAAACCCCAGCCTGCGCCGACGCCGCCTGCGCTTCCTGATACGCTTGCAAGGAGCGCAAGCCGGCAGGCTGCGCAGTCAAGGCCGGGCCATTGCTCTGCAACGCCGCCATCTGACTGGCATCCGGCTTGAAGCCGGATTGCTTGGCCAACTGTCGGTAGATCATGTCGCCCAGCCCTAATCCGCCGCGCTCGCACAAGGATTGAACCATCTGCTGGTCCGACAAGCTTTGGAAGGTGTCGAGGCTATTGGACGGGCTTTCCTCGTCGAAACGCACCGACCGCATCGATTTCAGCATGGTATTCATCAGCAAGGCCTCGAACTGCGAGGCCGCCTGACGCGCTGCCGCTTGCGGATTCTTGCTCGCCGCCGCCTTCAACTTTTGCATGCCGGTCGGGTCCGCCGCCAGGGTATGGCTAAGCGGATCCTGCGGCAAAACGCCCTGAAACTTCATCGTCATATCCCGCTCCTTGACTTAAATAAAGAGCAAGAAACATGCCAAAGATTAGATAATTTGCAGATCGGCCTTTAGCGAGCCGGCCGACTTCATCGCCTGAAGAATGGAAATCAGATCCTGCGGAGACGCGCCCAGCGCATTCAAGGCATTGACCACCTGAGCCAGATTGGCGCCGCCCTTCAAACCCACCACCTTGCCGCTGGTGCTGTTGATGGTGATGTCGGCCTGATTGGTGACAGTGGTCTTGCCGCCGGACAAGGGATTAGGCTGGCTGACTTGCGGCGTATTATTGATGGTGACCGACAGATTGCCGTGCGAGACGGCGCAGGCACCCAACGTCACCGCCTGATTCATCACGATGGAGCCGGTGCGGGCATTGATGATGACCAGGGGGGAAACATCTGCCGGGTCGACGGCAATATTTTCCATCCGCGACAGAAACTGCACCCGCTGATTGTTGTCGAACGGCGCCCGCACTTCGATCAGCCGACCATCGACCGCGCGCGCGGTATCCGCGCCGAACACCTTGTTGATGGCCTGGACGGCGCGGTTAGCCGTGGTGAAGTCGGCATCCTGCAGTTCAAGATGAATGAACTCGCCGTCGCCCAGCGCGGTTTGCACCTCGCGCTCCACCGTGGCGCCGGCCGGAATACGGCCCACGCTCAGTTGATTGATCTGGGTGGAGCTGCCGCCGGCCGACGCTCCGGCGCCGCCCACCACCACATTGCCCTGCGCCATCGCATAGATCTGGCCATCCGCGCCCTTTAGCGGCGACAGCAGCAAAGTGCCGCCGCGCAGGCTCTTGGCATCGCCAATCGACGAAGCGGTCACGTCCAGCGCCTGGCCACGCTTGGCGAACGGCGGCAGCGTGGCGGTCAAGGACACCGCAGCCACGTTCTTCGGATCAATCTTGGTGCCTGGCGGCACTTGCACGCCGAGTTGATTCAGCATATTGATCATGGCTTGCCCGGTGAACGGCGACGAGGTGACTTTGTCGCCGCTGCCATCGAGGCCCACCACCAAACCATAGCCGATCAATTGGTTGGGACGGACGCCGCCGATATTGGCGATATCCTTCAGCCGCTGCGCGGACAGCGCAGGCAGCGAGGCCAGCAACAAGCTGGCCATGACAATCCATCTTTTCATTAGGCTACTCCCGCCGCCGCCATCAGATGGGCAGCAGCGACATGAAGAACTTGGTCAGCCAACCCGGCTCGTTGTAAAGACGGTTGTTGCCCTTGGTTTGCTGTTCGATGCGCGCGTCGGCCACCTTCAACGATGAAATCGTGCGATCCGGCGCCACATCGCGCGGATTGACCACGCCGGACAGGCGGATCGACTCGGTGTCGCTGTTGATCCTCACCTGCTTCTCGCCGCTGACCACCAGATTGCCATTGGCCAAGACATCGATGACGGTGACAGTGATCGAACTGACAAAAGTGGTGGCAACCTGGCTATTGCCCTTGCCGGTATTGTTGGCGGAGCCTGTGCCATTGAAGCTGGTGCCTCCCAAACCGCTCGCCAGCCCGGAAGGCAGGAATGGAATCTTGAGGCCCGCATTGATGCCGGAGGTCAGCGACGAGGTCCGGGTATCGGTGGTCTGCTCCGACTGCGAGGTCGAGGAGTTTTCCTGGATGGTGATCTGCAAGGTATCGCCCACCTGGATAGGCATCGCATCCTGGAACATCGGTCGATAGCTGGCCGCCTGGAAGATCGATCCATTGGCCGGCAAGCCCACCGGCTTCGGCTGCGGTCGCGCGGTGGTCGGCCCCTGCACCAGTTGCGGTTCCTGCACCGCGCAACCGGCTAATACCATGACGGCAGCCGCCATCATCGCCAGTTTGATCTTCATGGTCTTACTCCCATCCCGACAGGCGGCTCATCGCCGCCCTGTCGTGTTACAAGTTGCTCAGCTTCTGCAGCATCTGGTCCGCCGTCGTCACCGCGCGCGAATTCATCTCGTAGGAACGCTGCGCGGTGATCATATTGACCAATTCCTCGGTCACATTGACGTTGGACGACTCCAGAAAACCGGAGCGGATGGTGCCGCGGTCATCGGTCTGGGGATTGCCGTCCTGCGGATCGCCCGAAGCCGCGGTTTGCAGGTACAGATTATTGCCCAGGCTCTGCAAGCCTTGCGGATTGATGAAGGTGGTCAGCAAGATTGTGCCCGCGGTTTGCGGCGCGGTTGCGCCGGCCAGCGTGTACTGCACCACCCCAGCGGGCGAGACCGTGATCTGTTGCGCGGTGGCCGGAATATTGATGTTCGGGTTCAGCTGCAAGCCATCGATGTTGACGATATTGCCGTTCGGATCGCGCTGAAACTGGCCATTGCGGGTATAGGCCGTGGTGCCGTCCGCCTGCAGGATGCGGAAAAAACCGTCGCCGTTGATCTGCAAATCCAGCGGCTGATCGGTCTGCTGCGGCGTGCCCTGGGCAAAAATGCGGGTGGTGGCGACGGCCGCCGCGCCGGTGCCGACCTGCAAGCCGGACGGCAAGAGATTGCCGTTGGCCAACTGCCCGCCGGGCTGTCGCAGCGTCTGATAATACAAATCCTCGAATATGCCCCTGCTGCGCTTGAAGCCTATGGTATTGACGTTGGCCAAGTTATTGGACACCACATCCAGCTGGAATTGGCTGGCATCCATGCCGGTTTTGGCGATATACAGTGCGCGCATCATGGCGATTTACCTATTTCTTTATTCGTTTGCTCGTCGTCAGCTCATCGACAACAACTGCGCAGCCTGCTGATCGTTTTGTTGCGCGGTCTGCATCATCTTGATATTCATTTCATACTGCCGGCCATGCGAAATCATTTGCACCAGCGCGTCCACCGAATTGACGTTGGAAGCCTCCAGCGTTTCCGGCACCAGCTTGACATCGGCGCTGGCCGGCAAGGTGCCGCCGCCGTTGACGTGGAACAAACGATCCTCGCCTTTGTACACGTCCTTCGGCCCCGGGTTGACCATCTTGATCTGGCCGACCAGTTGCGGCGTGCGATTGGTGCCGGATTGCGGAATCGCCAGCACCGATCCATCGGCGCCCAGCTGCACCTGCGAGCCGGCGGGCACGGTGATCGGGCCGCCGTCGCCCATGATCATCAAGCCGGCGCGGGTGCGCATCAGTCCATTGGGATCCAGCACATAGCCGCCGTCGCGGGTATAGGCCTCTTGGCCATCCGGCCCCTGCACGGCAAAGAAACCCGGCGAACCCAAGGCGAAGTCGGATGGATTGCCGGTATGCTGCAAGCTGCCCTGGCTGGCATCGAAGCCGATAGTGTTGTCCACCACATAGGTCCGCGTGGGCGCGCCGTCGCCCAGCACCGGCAGCGCGCGGAACGCCGCCAGATCGGCCTTGAAGCCATTGGTGTTGACGTTGGCCAGATTGTTTGAAGTGGTGGCCTGTTGCCACATTTCATGCTTGGCGCCGGTCATGGCCAGAAACAGCACTCGATCCATGCTTCAGTCTCTAGTGGGTCGATCAGATATTCAGCAGGGTCTGAATCAGCGTGTCCTGCGTCTTCACCGTCTGCGCATTGGCCTGATAGTAGCGCTGCGTAGTGATCATATTCACCAGCTCGTTGGTCAGGTTGACATTGGAGTCCTCTACCTGCCCCGCGGACAAGGTGCCAGTATTGCCCGTGCCAGGCACGTTGGTGGTCGGCGTGCCGGAGTTATTCGTTTCCGACCACAAGTTGCCGCCCATCGCCTGCAGCCCTTGCTGATTCACAAAGTTGGCGAGTGCCACCTGGCCTATGGTCTTGGTCTGGCTATTCGAGAAGCTGGCCTGGATGGTGCCGTTGCTGGAGATATTGATGCTCTGCAAGGTTCCGGGCGCGATGCCGTCCTGAGTGGCAGACAGCGTCGCCGATTGCTGGGCGATCTGCGTGGAATTGGCGAAGTTGACGTTGACGGTCTGCGATGTCGAGGCGGAGCTGCCATTGGGCGGCGCGATGGTGAACGACAGCGGCACGGCGCCTGGCGCTGCGCCGTTGACGGTAGACAACAAACCATTGGTGTTGTAGCCCAATGTCAGCGGATAGGTGCCGGTCGACGTCACCTGATTGCCGTCGACATAGGCGTTGACCGTCCAGGTATTGCCCGTTGCCGCCTGCGAGGTAAGCGTGTAGTAAAACACCATCTGATGGGAGTTGCCGAGGCTGTCGTAAACCGTCTGGTTATTGCTCCAGTTGTACGACGTGCTCACCGCAGGGTTATTGTACGGCGGAATGCCGGTGCCGGTCGGCGTCGTGCTGTTTGAATTCAATTGCACCGCCAAGGACAGCTTGGAAGTCGGCACCGGGGAAATCGAGGTATTGGTCAGTTGCAGCTTGCCCACCGGACCATAGGAAATCCCGCCCGCGGCATTTGCCGTCCAGCCCTGCAGATAATTGCCCGAGGTGCCGACGATATAGCCCTGGTTGTTGACCTGAAACTCGCCATTGCGGGTATACGCCTGAGTGCCGTTGGGCGTCTGCACGATGAAGAAACCGCTGTTATTGATCGCCAGGTCCAGGCTGCGGCCCGTGGTCTCGATATTGCCATTGGTCATATTCTGCGTGATGCCTTGCACCTGCACGCCAATGCCGGGAGTCGTAGCGGTGATGCCGTACAAAGTCTGGCCGTACAAGTCGCCAAATTCGGTACGCGAACTCTTGAAGCCGACCGTACTGGCGTTGGCGACGTTGTTGCCTATGGTGTCAAGCTGAACCGATGCCGCGTTCAGACCGCTCAAACCTTGCTGGAAACCCATTTTCGTACTCCTTGAACTCTAACCATGTCGCCGCAGGGCGGCGAATCAGGACATTTGCGCCACGCTGGACAAGGAAACCTGCGCATTGCCCGGCAGCACCAGCATCGGCGCGCCATTCACCCACGATACGGCCTGAACTTGCTGCGTGTTGTACGCAGTCGCCGTGGTCGTGCCGCCTGCGCTGGCCTGATTGACCTTGGCCTGGAATGTGTAATTGCCCTTGGGCAGGGCATTGCCATTGCCGTCGGTGCCGTCCCAAGTGAAGGTATTCATCCCCTTCGTCGGGCTGGCAATCGACTGGGTCGCCACCACGTTGCCGCTCTTGTCCAGCACATTGATCTGCACCGACGAGGCCGGACCATTCAGCATCACGCCGGCCTGCGTCGTCTGCCCGGCAGCCGGGGTCTGCAAGCCGCTGCCCGCCACCAGCACGTTCTTCCCTATCATGCTGGCCGCCATCATCGATTGATTGGCGCTCTGGGCATTCACCAGTTGCTGCATGGTTTGATTCAGCGACTGGATGCCGGCCACCTGGCTGATTTGCGCCATCTGGCTGGTGATCTGGCTATTGTCCATAGGATTCAGCGGATCCTGGGCATTCAGCTGGGCGGTCAGCAAGGTCAGAAAATTACTCTGCATGCTTTGCGCGCTGGTCGCCGACTGCGCATTGCCGCCGGACGAACCGTTGGCCGCCTGAATGCTGGTAGCGCCCGGCGCCGGCTGGTTGTTCAAATTGCCGTAGTTGAAGCTGCCGCTAGTGGCCATGGCCATCTCCCTGGAAAAGCTTACTGGCCAAGCTGCAAGGTCTTCTGCAGCAAGGTCTTGGCTGTGTTCATCATTTCGACATTGTTTTGATACGCGCGGGAGGCGGCGATCATGTCCGCCATCTCCTCCACCACATTCACATTTGGCATCGTCACATAGCCGCGCTCATCGGCCAGCGGATTGCCCGGCTCATACTTCAGCCTCGGCGGCGTCTGGTCTTCCACCACGGAGGTGACGCGCACGCCTGCGACATGAGGCTGCGCGCTATCCACCGGCACCGCCGTAAACACCACATGGCGTCCCTTGTACGGCTGACCAGTGGAACTGGTTGCGCTTTCCGCGTTGGCGAGGTTGCTCGCCACCACATTGAGCCGCATCGACTGCGCAGACAGCGCCGACCCGGAAATATTGAACAAATTCGACAAGGACATTTAAGCCTAACCTCCGCTGCCGTTGCCCTGGATCGCGGCATTCAGCCCGCCGATCCGCTTGTTCAGGAATGCCAACGTCGTCTGATACTGCAAGGCATTGTCGGCAAACGCGCCGCGCTCGACATCCATGTCCACCGTGTTGCCGTCCAGGCTAGGCTGCACGGCGCTGCGATACTGCAGCGGCACCGCAGCCGAGCCTTCCGGCGCGCTGGCGATATGGCGCGGATCGGTCACCGCCAAGGACAAGCGCCCCTGCTGCTCCGTCTGCGCCAGCAAGGCTGCCTTGAAATCGAAATCCACCGCCTTGTAATACGGCGTTTCCGCGTTGGCCACATTGCTGCCTATCACCTCGGCGCGATAGGCCTGCAGATTCAGCGCGCGCTGCTGGAAATCGAAATAGTGGGCAATCTTGTCTAACATGAACGTCTCCTGACTGACGGCAACTATTAAGCACGAACCGTGCCAGGAAAAACCACCCACCCAAGCCATTGATTACAAAGAACGGATGGCAAAACGGCAAACTTGTGCGGTTTCACAGCGGCAAAACTTGCCGCCCACCCGCCTTAAACAGCAAATTCAGGGGCTGATGCAAGGATTTTGCTTGCCCAGCGCGCCAAATCGTGCCAAAACCGTCAATAATGTAGTCAGGGAAAAGTGGGAGTGGACCATGCTGGCCCTGGAAGAATTGTTGATCACGCTGGCGGAGCCATCGCCGGTACAAGCCCAAATCATCACCAAGGCATTGGAAGAACTGGGAGCGCGTCAAGTCGAAGTGCACACGACGGGAGAGGAGCTGATCAGCCAGGCCAGGGAACGCCGTCCCAATCTGGTGATCAGCGCCTATCACCTGCCGGACATGACGGGCAGCGATCTAGTCCAGACGCTGCGCGGCAGCTCGGACCTTTACGACCTGCCCTTCATTCTGATTAGCAGCGAGACCAACCCGGAACGCCTGGAAACCATACGCCAGGCCGGCAGCCTGGCCATCCTGCCCAAGCCTTTCGATGGCCCGCAACTGGCGCAAGCCATGCAAAGCGTGATGAGCTTCATCAATTGCGCCAGCCTGGGCGCGGAAATCGATGCGGACATGGCGCTGATGAGCGTGCTGATCGTCGACGACAGCCAAACCTCGCGCCACCACATCCGCCAAGTGATGGAGAAACTAGGCTTCGAACACTTCTGCGAAGCGGCCAGCGCAGAAACCGCCATACCGTACCTCGAGCAGGAGCCGTTCAAACTGATCATCACCGACTTCCACATGCCCGGCATGGACGGCCTGGACTTCGCCCGCTACGTTCGCGACAGCCAGCTGCAACCAGGCACCCCGGTATTGATGATCACCAGCCAGAACGAACCGGCCAGCCAGGAAGATCTGGAAGACGCCGGCATCGCCGCCTGCTGCGAGAAACCATTCGATATCGAGCAGATGCGCGAACTGGTTCGCCGCCTGCTCAACGAATATTAGGGACTGTCGCCGCCTGCGTCGCGGCTTAGCCGCAAACGCCAACCAGCACTAGCGCGGCGCCACCCACACCAGGCGCGAATGCGCCTTGTCCTCGCCAAAAGACTGTCGGCGCCAATAACCTTGCGCCCCATACTCCGCCTGAGCCGGCAAATCCTCGACGCGGCAGAAGGTAATCTCGCCGAACCCCGCCTTCAACAACTGGCCGCGCGCCTTCTGCCGGGTCTTGGCGCAGCTAGGGTGCGCAACCGCCGCCACCCATTCCGACGGCGCCGCCGATTCCCACTCCCGAACCAGCTTCAGCTTGGGTTGGGTCATCATCGCCAGACCATTCAACACCGAAGCCAGCAAACCATTCCACTCGGCCGCCACTTCCTTCAATTGCGGCGCCAGCTCCCCCGGATACTCCACCCGCACCAACTCAACCTGATCCGCCGCCTGCAGCCAGTTAACACCATCCGGCGCAAACCCCATCCGCACCAAAGTCAGCAACAGGGCGCGCCGCTCCGGCTGATGCGTGATGAAAGCGCCGCCCTCGCCCGGCACATGCAGGAAGAAAGCATCGGCGGGCAGGCTGAGCGTATCCGGCAGATTGCTTGGCTGACGGGTATGCGACAACGCGTCCGCCAGCGCCGCGTCCAGATGCGACACCACGCGCCCATGGCGCGCGAAATGCCCCCACGCCTCCGCCAACGCCAACTCGGTCACGATGGCCGACTGGGGAATGTCGAATACCTGCGCAGCCCGCTCCAGCTCCCGCTTGATCACATCCTTCATCTGCGCCCTGGCTTCGGCAGCCTGAATGGCCTGCGCGTAAAGCTGGGCGATCCGTCTGGCCCAGGGCCGGGTGGCGGCGTAGCGCTGCACAGCGTATTGCATTCCCATGATTCCTTGCGAAACAAAAAAGGCGGCATTGTAGCAAACCAGGCCCCCTCGCCCAAGCCAGCGCCGCATAGAACGCCCACTCTCGGCCGCAAGTGCCATTTTTTCCCGAAAGCGGCAACTCAAGGCATAAGCAATCAAACACTTATACTGACAAACTGCGAAAAACTATTGCCACAGGGCAATATTTACCGTATAGTCCGGTCTCTTGCATTTTCACCGGGCAAACCCACACCACGCCTCTGCCCGAGTGTGTTTTCATCGTCCCTGACCCTTTCCAGGCTTCGTCCAAGCAATAATGTCGCTTTCGACTGGACCGCTGTTCGCCGCTTGCCAGGTTAGTGCCGATGATTTACGGCCCAAAGGCGCCGTATAACCGCCACGAAATCTGGCTATAAGTGACGCCGGCATCATCCGGCCTGAAAGGACATACATGAACTTTTCCGATCTGGGCATCGCCCCGACCATCCTGCGCGCTCTGGAAGCTGCCGGCTACACCTCCCCGACCTCGGTTCAAGCCGAAGCCGTCCCGGCCGCCATCGCCGGCCGCGATCTGCTGGTGTCCGCTCAAACCGGCAGCGGCAAAACCGCCGCTTTCCTGCTGCCCGCGCTGACCAAGCTGTCGGAACGCTCCACAGGCAAGGGACAAGGCCCGCGCGTGCTGGTGCTGACCCCGACCCGCGAACTGGCGCAGCAGGTTGAAAAGAACGCGCTGGAATACGGCAAGGACCTGCGCTGGATGAGAACGGCCTGCCTGGTCGGCGGCTCCTCCTTCGGCTTCCAGATTCGCGCCCTGTCCCGTCCTATCGATCTGATCGTGGCCACTCCGGGCCGCCTGATGGACCACATGCGCTCCGGCCGCATCGACTTCTCCCGCCTGGAAATGCTGGTGCTGGACGAAGCCGACCGCATGCTGGACATGGGCTTCATCGACGACATCGAAGCCATCGTCAAGGCCACCCCGGAATCGCGTCAGACCGTGCTGTTCTCCGCCACGCTGGACGGCATCGTCGGCCGCATGGCTGAAAAGATGACCCGCGATCCGCAGCGCATCGAGATCGCCCGCACCGAAACCTCCGGCGGCACCATCGAAGAACACCTGCTGTACGCGGACGACCTGAACCACAAGCATCGCCTGCTGGATCACATCCTGAAGGAATCGGGCTTCGACCAGTGCGTGATCTTCTCCGCCACCAAGGCATACTCGGAAGAACTGGCCGACAAGCTGTCCGACCAGGGCTACTCCGCCGCCTGCCTGCACGGCGACATGCCGCAAAGCTGGCGCAATCGCACCCTGAACGACCTGCGTCGCGGCCGCATCAAAGTGCTGGTTGCCACTGACGTAGCCGCTCGCGGCATCGACGTGCCGACCATCACCCACGTGGTGAACTTCGACCTGCCGAAGCAAGCCGAAGACTACGTGCACCGCATCGGCCGCACCGGCCGCGCCGGCCGCGACGGCACCGCCATCACTCTGGCGGAAGCGAAAGAGTCGCACAAGGTGCGTCGCATCGAGCAATACCTGAAGCGCTCCATCACCGAAGGCGTGATCGAAGGCATGGAACCGACCCGTCGCCCGTCCAAGGGCGGCCCGCGCCGCAACGGCAAGCCGGGCGGTTACGGCGATCGCCGCGGCAATGGCGGCAATCGCGGCGGCTACCAAGGCAATCGCCGCGAAGGCGGTTACCAAGGCCAGCGCCGCGAGGGCGGCTATCAGGGCAACCGCGGCCCGCGCAGCAGCGCCCAGTAATCAGCCTGCTCGCCCGACAAAACGCCACCGTTCAAACGGTGGCGTTTTTCATTGCCCTGCGCCACTCAAGACTGACGCAAGGCCAGCGCCAGGAACAGCCAGGCGCCGTGCGGCAGCCACTGCTCGCTCCAGCGCCAGGATTGGCTGATATCCGTCTGCTCCGGCAGGAAAAAAGCCACTCCGTCATCCCGCCCCGGCTCGGCGGTGATGCCATTGCACACGCCGCCCGGCGCATTGAAATAGCCCGGCTCGTATTGCGGATTGCGGCGGCCATGCCCCTGCCACATGCACATATCGAATGGATTGCGGCCCAATATCCAGTCCACCGCCGCTTGGGCATAGCCGCCCAAGGCAGCCGCATGCTCCGGCCAATGCCGCGCGGCCTGCCAGGCTGCCACCCTGGCGCCAGCCGGCCTGAAACGCCGCCGAGCGCAAGCCTTGCTGCGTGGCATAGGCGCACAAGCTGCGCTTGCGCTCATCTTTGCTCCAGCCATCGAACAGCGTCTGGTAGAAATAGCCGTCGGGATGTTGCATCCGCAACAGAAAATCCGCGCCATGCAAAGCCTCGTCCGCCAATCGTTCGTCAAACCACTTGCCGTGGCCGGGCTGCGCCTGCCGGGCGCGGATCAGGTTCCACACCAATAGCGGGGTTTGTTGCGGATTCAGATGATTGGCGTAAGACAGATGGCTCAGATACTTGGAGCAGTCGCCGGAGGCATCGTACCAACCGCCGCGGACATCGCGCCTTTCGCCGCCGCCCTCTTCCGGCGCGGCACGGTCCGCGGCGTCGTACAGGCCGCTGCAGCGCTGAGATTTGAAATAGAACAGCAAGTCAGACAGCAAGGCCGGGCCGTAAAGCCCATCCGCCACCGCGAACGGCGCCGACACCACCGGCGGAGTGACACCCTCCAGCCATAACTGATAGACGCCGGGCCGACTCAGCGCGCCGATATCGGCCTGCCAGTAATGCCATCCCGGCCAACCCTCCGCCGGGCCCAGCGCATGCAAGGGGCAGCGCAGCACGACCAGTCCCGCCTCGTCCAGCACCGCCACGCCATCCACCCGGGCCTGCGCTTCGCCCTGCAGCAGCACCTTCTTGTCCGCTACGGTTTCAAAACCCAAGTGATTGAACAGGAACCGCAATGCCATTCTCGCCTCCTTCGGATCGTGATGGATCTGCCGATGCGCGCCGGTCAGCCGCGGCCGTTTTTCAGCAATACCTCGTACTGCGGATTGAACTCATCGAAGATGGGCAGCGCCGCCGCGCCCAGCGCCACCACATCGCGGCCGGCGCTGCCCAGCCGCAGCCGCTCGCCATCGCGGTGGCGAATCGATACCGGCAAGGGATGCAAGCGCTCGACCAATGCATTCAGCCAGTGCGCCGGCAACAAGCCGCCGACCACCACCGCCTCGATGTCCAGCAGCGATTCCAGGATATTCACCGCCTGGCGCAACGGCTCCACCGCGCTATCCAGCCAGCGCTCGCCGTTTTGCGCAATCGGCAGGCCGGACAGGTGAGCCGGCGTTGCCAGCGCGCCATCGGCCACGCCCAGCGTTTCATATAACGCCCGCAGCGATACATAGCGCTCCAGGCAGCCGCGATTGCCGCATTCGCAAGGGCGACCTCCCGGCTGCACGATCATGTGGCCCACTTCGCCGGCATTGCCGCGGCCGCCGGTATACAAGCGGCCATCCAGAAACAAGCCGGCGCCCAAGCCCGTGCCGATAAACAGATAGATGAAATTGCGCAATTCGCTGGCCATGCCGTACAAGCGCTCGCCGATGGCGGCGGCAGTGGCATCCTTCTGCAATAACACCGGCAAGCCCAGCCGGCGGCTGAGCCATGCGCCATCCACCGCCTCCCAGCCAGGCAAGGTTGTGGGCCCGACCGAAGTCATGCCCTCCACGCCGAATGGTCCAGGCATCACAAAGCCCATCCCCAGCAGCCGCGTCCAATCGAGTCCGGATGCGCGCCTCAATTCATCATGCATCTGCGTGATCAAGGGCAGCGCGGTCTGGGGATCGGGCCGATGGACCGCCCGCTCCGCTCGCGCTCGGACTCGGCCGGCCAGATCGGACACCACCGCGATCATGGTTTGATGATCGAGCTGCACGCCAATCGAATACGCGCCATCCGGATTGATGCTGAGCGGCACCGCAGGCTGGCCGCGCGCGCCGCCGCGCAATGGCGCGCCTGCCAGCAGCATCCCGGCATCCAGCAATTCCGCCGTGATATTGGACACGGTTTGCGGCGTCAACGCGGTCAAACGGGCAAGGTCGGCTCGCGTCAGCTGGCGGTTTAGCCGCACGGTTTCCAACACGGCGCGGCGGTTGTGCGAACGCGCGTGCTCAAGGTTGGTGCCGGACACGGTCAGGGCGTTCGGGCGGGTAACGGTGGATTTCATGACGGCAGTATCGCAAGCGCCACAGCTGGCCGGCAAGCGAATGACATGAATTCCGCATTTAAATAAATCAAGTTGACGAAATAATCCAGCAATGCTCCAATCATAAATACAATTGTCATCTTCAGCGACGAGGCATATCCTCCATGGACAATTCCATTCCCTACCTGATCGGCGTCGACGGCGGCGGCACGGGCACGCGCTTGCGCGTCGAATCGCCGGATGGCCGCCCGCTGACCCAGGCGGAAGGGCCGGGCTCCTCGCTGGCCCAGGGCATAGAGCCGGCCTGGCGCACCATCCTGGCTTTGCTGGAGCGCGCTTTCGGCGAAATAGGAAAAGCCCTGCCGCCTTACGCCGATTGCGCCATGGGACTCGGACTGGCCGGCGCGAACAATCCGGAATGGGCATGGCAATTCCGTCAGCGCGCGCCGGATCTCGCCCGACTGGAATTGGCTACCGACGGCTACACCACTCTGCTGGGCGCGCATGGCGGCCAGCCCGGCGTCGTCGTCGCCCTCGGCACCGGCAGCGTAGGCGAGGCGCTTTATCCCGACGGCAGCCACCGAGAAGTAGGCGGCTGGGGCTACCCCAGCGGCGACGAAGCCAGCGGCGCTTGGCTGGGACAGCGCGCCGCGCAATTGACGCAAATGGCGCTGGATGGACGCTATACCCATACCCCTCTTACCCGCGCCGTGCTGGAATTCGTCGGCGGCAACTGGCAGGCGATGATGCAGTGGAATAGCGCGGCGAATCCAACGCGCTTCGCCCAGCTCGCGCCGCTGGTGCTCGCAGCGGCGCGCACCGATCCGGAGGCCGACGCGCTGCTGCGCCAGGCAGGCGAAGACGCCTGGACCATCGCCCGGGCGCTAGACCCCGCCGGCGAATTGCCAGTGGCCTTGTGCGGCGGACTCGGCCAGGCCTTGCGCGACTGGCTCCCGCCAGGCTTCCGCCAGCAACTGACGCCCGCCAAGGGCGATTCGGCAAGCGGCGCGTTGCTGTTGCTGCGCCGCTGACACAACGCAAGAGGAGATGAATATGAAAACCTATCGCCTGGCATTAGCCAGCGCGGCCCTGCTCGCTTGCGGGCTGAGCGCCGCTGCGCATGCCGAGAAAATCCGTCTGGAATTTTGGACCGACTCGCTGCAACCGACCTTCAACGGCTATTTCGCCAATGTGAAGAAAAGCTACGAAGCGCAACACCCCAATGTGGAAGTGCAGTGGGTCGATGTATTCAACGAGAATTTCGAAACCAAGCTGAACGCCGCCATTGCCGCCGGCAAACCGCCGGCGCTGGTCAACCACGATGTGCCCCGCCTGTTCAAATACGCGCAAAAAGGCACGCTGATCCCGCTGGACGCGGCGCTGGGCGCGGACAAGGCGGCCTATCTGCCGAACGCGCTGGCCGACCTGAGCTTCGGCGGCAAACTGTACGGCCTGCCGTGGTACAACAATATCAATATCCTTGCGATCAACGGCCAACTATTCAAGAAGGCCGGGCTGGACCCGCGCGCGCCGGTGACCAGCCTGGAGCAGGAATTGGCGCTGGCCAAGACCATCAAAGCCAAGACCGGCGTGCCCGGCCTGCTGCCGCAGCTGGGGCAGATAGACGGCATCATGCTGGGCCAAGGCCTGCCTTTGATCGAAAACGGCAAGGCCATGTTCAACAGTCCGCGCCATGTCGCGCTGATCCGCAAATTCGCCGACGCCTACCAGGCCGGTGCGCTGGCCAAGGATAATCTGTTCGCCGACGACAACTACCAGGCCAGCGTCAAACTGTACAACAGCGGACGGCTGGCGATGATGGAAACCGCCCCCACCGCCGCGCAGCGCACGCAAAGCGACGCCCGCGCCATCTACGCCGTCACCGTGGTGCAGCCGGCGCCGCTGGGGCCGACCAAGATCGCCCAAGGCGGCTATCTGTTCAGCTGGGCCGTATCCAAGGGTTTGCCGGCGCCGACCCAGGCCGAGGCGGTGAAATTCGCCAAATTCCTGACCAGCGACAGCCAACAGCTGGCCTTCGCCAAAGTGACCGGCGCCACCTTCCCGTCCACCCAAAAAGCGCTGACCGACAGCTATTTCGTCAAGACATCGGCCGGCGGCGCCATAGAGGATTCGCGCATCCAGGGCGCCAAGGTGGCGCGCAACATCCGCACCCTGGTGCTGACCGGCGTGCCCAATGTCGCCGATTTGAAGAAAAACCTGGTCGACAATGTGGAAGCCGCCGTCACCGGCAAGAAGGACGCGCAAAAGGCGCTGGACGACGCCGCGGCGTTTTGGAACCGGCAGCTGAAATAAGCGCATCCGCGCCCATCCTCCTCTCTTTGCCCCTCCTCGTCTGCCGGAGGGGCTTTTTTCCGCCGCGCCGCACACGGAATGCACGATGAAGACCTCGTCCCGCAACGCCTGGCTGTTTCTGTCGCCCGCCCTGCTGCTGATGGGCTCGTTCACTTTCTGGCCGCTGCTGTTCGGCAGCTACGTCGCCTTCACCCGCTACGATTTGATCTCGCCGCCGCAATGGATCGGCCTGGACAATTTCCGCTACCTCTTGGACGACCCGGTGTTCTGGCAGGCCATGGCCAATTCGCTGCGCTACCTGCTGGTGGTGCCGGCGATCCAGCTGTCCGGCATCGCCCTGGCGCTGCTGGTCAACCAGGCCTTGCCAGGCATCCGGCTATTCCGGGCCGCGCTTTATTTGCCGGTGATCACCACGGTATCCGTCGTCGGCATCATGTGGAGCTGGATGTACGCAGACTACGGCGTGCTCAACAGCGCGCTGCGCTGGATGGGTTGGCTTCCGCCGGGGCAGGACATCGGCTTCCTCAGCGACGAAGACCTGGCCTTGTATTCGGTGATGTTCGTCACCTATTGGCGCGGCCTGGGCTACTACATGGTGCTGTATCTTGCCGGACTGCAAGCCATCCCAGCCGAGATGCAGGAGGCGGCGCGGCTGGACGGCGCCAACCGCTGGCAGCGCTTCTGGCGCATCACCGTGCCCATGCTCAAGCCCACCATCCTGTTCTGCAGCCTGATCTCCACGCTGGACGCGATCAAGGCTTTCGAGGAGGTGCTGGTGATGACGCGCGGCGCGCCGATGAATGCCACTTACACCGCGCTCTATTACGCCTTCCACCAGGGCTTCAACCAGCTGGATTTCGGCCGCGGCAGCGCCGCCGGGCTGATCCTGACGCTGGTCTGCCTGCTGCTGGCTTGGCTCAATTTCCGACTGATGCGCGCCGATCGCCGCTGAGAACCGCATGACTACCCTCGCCCTTCCCCGCTTCTCCCCGCGCCGCGCGTTGCGCCGGCTGCCCGACTCCATCTTGCTGCTGGCGCTGTCCTTCGCCTGCTGCTATCCCTTCATCTGGACGTTGGGCATCGCCGTCGGCAATGGCGAGCAGGTGTTCGACTTCCCGCCGCCGCTGTGGCCCAAGGATGCCGGCTGGCAGCACTTTGCCGCCGTCTGGGACGCCATCCCGCTGGGGCGTTTCTTGTGGAACTCGCTATGCATCTCCGGCCTGACCACGCTGGGCACGCTGGCGGTATCGGCGCTGGCGGCCTTCCCATTGGCCAAACTGCGCTTTCGCGGCAGGCAACTGGTGTTCTACGCCATCATCGCCACCTTGCTCCTGCCGAGCGAGATCAACTTCATCAGCAACTACGTCACCATCACCCGGCTGGGGCTGGACGACAGCCGGCTGGGCGTGGTGCTGCCGTCCATCGCCGGCGCTTTCGGCATTTACCTGATGAAGCATGCGTTCGAGGACATCCCGGACGAAATCATCGACGCCGCTCGCATGGACGGCGCCAATGATTGGCAAGTGTTCTGGCGCATCTGCCTGCCGCTGTCGCGGCCCTACCTCGCTACGCTGGGCATTTTCACGCTGGTATGGTCGTGGAACGTCTACGTCTGGCCCAGCGTGGTGCTGAAAACGCCGGAGCTGTACCCGCTGTCCATCGGCGTGCTGTACCTGAAGGGCGCCTTCGCCACCTCCACCCGAATGGTGGCGGCCGGGGCGGTGCTGGCCATCCTGCCGGTGCTGGCCGTGTTTGTGTTTTGCCAACGCTACTTCATGCGCGGCATGGATGGGGCGGTAAAATGATGCCCCGCCCGCGCGGCCGCAAACTGGAGAAAACACGCGACAGCGCCTAACATGATCTAAAACAACACCATACACCGCCTGCCGCCCCGGCATTCGTCCGCAAGGGAATGGAGATTTTCCCATGAGATCCATGGCACTCTTGCTGATTCTGCTGCTGAGCGCATCCCAGGCCTGCGCTCAAGGCCTGAAGCGCATCTACGTGATAGACAGCTACTCCAGCCAGTACGCCTGGAGCCATGCTTACCGCGAAGTGCTGAAAACCGAACTGACGCCGCTGGCGGCGCTGTCATTCTTCGAACTGAACTCCAAGGTGGACAAGCCGGATAAGGTGAAGGCGACGGCAGCCAGACTGGTTCGCCTCATCGATCATGACAAGCCTGACCTGGTCATCGCCGGCGACGACGCCTCGCTTGAGTTAGTGGGCGCCATGATAGACAACAAAATTCCTGTGGTGTACCTCGGCATCAACAACAACCCCAGGCGATACTTCAAAACCCCTCAGCAAAACGTGACCGGCGTGCTGGAACGGCCCCTGTTCTCCCGCAACATTCTCAGCATTGCCCCGTTTGCTCCCGGAAACGCGCGCAACATCCTGATTCTGTTCGACAAGGAAATGACGGCGGACGTGATTGAGCAGGAAAGCTTCGATAATCTGCCGGCCATCAAATTGGGCATGTTCGACGTGATGATGGCGGAAGCCGCCACCTTCGAGGATTGGCAGCAGATCGTAATCAGCGCCAAAGACAAGTACCGCGCCATCTGGGTCGGGCTGTATTTCGCGCTGCATGACCGCAACGGTCGTTATGTGCCGGGCGATGAGGTGATGCAATGGACCATGCAGCACACGCCGGTGCCGGTTTTTGCGTTCTGGAGTTTTGCCGTCGGGCCCAACCGCGCCATCGGCGGCATTGTGCTGACGGGGACGGAACAGGGCCAGGCCGCAGCCTCCATCACCAAATCCATCCTGATCCATCACAAGCCGCCGTCCAGCATCTTCCCGACCATCCCCTCGGAAGGCGCATTCATTTTCAGCCGCTCTGGCCTGGATCGCTGGCATATCAAGCTGCCGAACGACATGCTGAAGAAAACCACGCTGCTGGATTGAGCATGCCAGCCAGGACGGCCTAACGCCGCGTGCGGCAGCCGCTATTGAGGTTTGCCGGACGGTCGCTCTGGCACGGCAAACATTCAATAGTTAAATTATAACCACCAATACCAATCGATAGTTTTGTGAAATTGAATCGATAAAACATACTCAATAGCCAGCCGACGGATTGGCAACTAACCTAGGTTCAGCAAGTCATCCCATTGCCCTCACACGCAAGGAGAACACAATGAGCCAGGAACAAAAATGCCCTTTCGCCCCCGCCCATGCCGGCAAGACGCTGGCAGGCGCCCGCAGCAACCGGGATTGGTGGCCCAATCAACTGAATCTGAACATTCTGCACCAGCACGCGCCCGCGTCCAACCCGCTGGGCGATGGCTTCGACTACGCCAAGGCCTTCAAGACACTGGACCTGGCGGCCGTGAAAAAAGACCTGTACGCGCTGATGACCACTTCGCAGGAGTGGTGGCCGGCGGACTGGGGCCACTACGGCGGCCTGTTCATCCGCATGGCCTGGCACAGCGCCGGCACCTATCGCACCGCTGACGGCCGCGGCGGCGCGGGCACCGGCAACCAGCGCTTTGCGCCGCTGAACAGCTGGCCGGACAATGGCAACCTGGACAAAGCCCGCCGCCTGCTGTGGCCGATCAAGCAGAAATACGGCAACAAGCTGTCCTGGGCCGACCTGATGATCCTGGCCGGCAACTGCGCGCTGGAATCGATGGGCTTCAAAACCTTCGGCTTCGGCGGCGGCCGAGTGGACATCTGGCAACCGGAAGAAGACATCTACTGGGGCGCCGAGCAGACCTGGCTAGCCACCAGCGACAAGCCTAACAGCCGCTACACCGGCGACCGCCAACTGGAAAACCCGCTGGCCGCCGTGCAAATGGGCCTGATCTACGTCAATCCGGAAGGTCCGGACGGCAATCCGGACCCGGTGGCCTCCGGCCGCGACGTGCGCGAAACCTTCGCCCGCATGGCGATGAACGATGAAGAGACTGTCGCCCTGGTGGCCGGCGGCCATACCTTCGGCAAAGCCCACGGCGCCGGCGATCCGGCGCTGGTGGGGCCGGAACCGGAAGCCGCGCCGCTGGAGGCGCAAGGCTTGGGCTAGATCAACCGCTTCGGCTCCGGCAAAGGCGCGCACGCGACCACCAGCGGGATTGAAGGCGCATGGAAACCCAACCCGACCCGCTGGGACAATGGCTACTTCGACGTGCTATTCGGCTATGAGTGGGAGCTGACCAAGAGCCCGGCCGGCGCGCATCAATGGGTGGCCAAGAACGTGAAGCCGGAACACATGATTCCGGACGCGCACGATCCGTCCAAGAAGCATCCGCCGATGATGACCACGGCCGATCTGTCGCTGCGCTTCGATCCGATCTACGAACCGATCGCCCGCCGCTTCCACCAGGATCCTCAAGCCTTCGCGGATGCCTTCGCCCGCGCCTGGTTCAAGCTGACCCACCGCGACATGGGCCCGAAGGCGCGCTACCTCGGCCCGGAAGTGCCGGCGGAAGAGCTGATCTGGCAAGACCCGATCCCAGCCGTCGATCACCCGCTGATCGACGCCAAGGACATCGCCGCGCTGAAGACTCAGCTACTGGCCTCCGGCCTGTCGATCGCGGAGCTGGTCTCCGCCGCCTGGGCATCGGCCTCCACTTTCCGCGGCTCGGACAAACGCGGCGGCGCCAACGGCGCGCGCATCCGGCTGGCCCCGCAAAAAGACTGGGAAGCCAATCAGCCCGAGCAATTGGCGAGGGTGCTGGCTGCGTTGGACAAAATCCGCCACGGTTTCAATAGCGCGCAGAGCGGCGGCAAGAAGGTATCGCTGGCCGACTTGATCGTGCTGGGCGGCTGCGCGGCGGTGGAAGCCGCGGCCAAGGCTGCCGGCTTCGTGGTGGACGTGCCGTTTACCCCCGGCCGAACCGACGCGTCGCAAGACCAGACCGATGTCGAGTCCTTCGCCGTGCTGGAGCCGCAAGCCGACGGTTTCCGCAACTACCAGAAAAAAGCCTTTACCGCCCCGGCGGAAGCGCTGCTGGTGGACAAGGCGCAGTTGCTGACCTTAAGCGCGCCGGAGATGACGGTGCTGGTGGGCGGCCTGCGCGTGCTGGGCGCCAATGCCGGCCAATCGCGGCACGGCGTGTTCACGCAGCGGCCGCAGGCGCTGAGCAATGACTTTTTCGTCAACCTGCTGGATATGGGCACGGTGTGGCAGCCGGTTTCGGACGCGCATGACGTATATGAAGGTCGCGACCGCGCCAGCGGCGCGCTGAAATGGACGGCGACCCGGGTCGATCTGGTCTTCGGCTCCAACTCGCAGCTGCGCGCGCTGGCCGAAGTCTATGCCCAAGACGACGCCAAGGAGAAGTTCGTGCGCGACTTCGCCTCGGCCTGGAACAAGGTGATGAACCTGGACCGCTTCGATCTGCAGTAAGCCTAACCTTGCCCCGGCGCGCGCCTTGCCGCCGGGGCTTTTTTCTTTCCGCAAGCGCCCCGCCCGCCCGCCGCGTATCTCGTGAATACACGAATGCAATAGATTCGTATTGTCAGACAATCCCCGCTCCTTTAATCTGGTCCGCACGGCCGCGCTTAAACAAGCAGCCGACAATAAACTGGACAAGAGGACCGCACCTGGATGAACGCCCGCCCACTGACCCTGCCCTCCGCTCGCCCGCTGGGGCGACAGGACTATAAGACGCTCTCTCTGGCCGCGCTTGGCGGCGCGCTGGAATTCTACGACTTCATCATTTTCGTGTTCTTCGCCGTGGTGCTGGGCAAGCTGTTCTTCCCGCCCAGCATGCCGGACTGGCTGAGCCAGCTGCAAACTTACGGCATCTTCGCCGCCGGCTACCTGGCGCGGCCGCTGGGCGGCATCGTGATGGCGCATTTCGGCGACCTCTTCGGCCGCAAGCGCATGTTCACGCTAAGCATCGTACTGATGGCGCTGCCCACGCTGGCAATGGGCATGTTGCCCACCTACCACGATATCGGCATCGCCGCGCCGCTGTTGCTGCTGACGCTGCGCATCCTGCAGGGGGCGGCCATAGGCGGCGAAGTGCCGGGCGCTTGGGTGTTCGTCGCCGAGCACGCGCCATCCCGCCATACCGGCTTTGCCTGCGGCGTGATCACCGCCGGCCTGACCGTGGGCATCCTGCTGGGCTCGCTGATCGCCACGGCCATCAATATGGCGTTTTCCCAGCAGCAGATCGCGGAATGGGCTTGGCGCGTGCCATTTCTGATCGGCGGCGTGTTTGGGCTGGTAGCGATGCAGCTGCGGCAGTGGCTGCATGAGACGCCGGTGTTCGCGGAGATGAAGGCGCGCAAGAAACTGTCGCGCGAGCTGCCGCTGAAAACGGTGCTGAAACAGCACAAGACCGGCGTGGCCTTGTCCATGTTTCTGACCTGGTTCCTGGCCATCGCCATCGTCGTCGCCATCCTGATGGCGCCGGCTTATCTGCAGAAACAGTTCAGCATCCTGCCGGTTGACTCGCTGCGCGCCAACAGCCTGGCCGTGGTCGCGCTGTCTTGCGGCTGTCTGGTGGCGGGCTGGCTCAGCGACCGCATCGGCAGCGGCTTCACGCTGATTGGCGGCAGCCTGCTGCTGGGCATCAGCAGCCATTTGTTCTATTCGATCATGGCGCAAGACAGCAGCCAGCTGTATCCGCTGTACACGCTGCTGGGCTTCAGCGTGGGCATCGTCGGCGCGGTGCCGCTGGTGATGGTGCGGGTCTTTCCGGCTGCGGTGCGCTTCTCCGGCCTGTCGTTCTCGTACAATGTGGCCTACGCCTTTGCCGGCGGCCTGACGCCGGTGCTGCTGTCCATCTGGCTGAAATACGACGCGATGGCGCCTTCTTACTATCTGATGGTCCAGTGCCTGATCGGCCTGGCGGCCGGCATCTACCTGCTGCTGCGCGAAAAAGGCGGCGTCCTGGCCGAGACGATAGATCAACCCTGACCCATGCCATCGGGCGGCGGAGGCGGCAGCAGGGCGTCTTCCGCCACCCTTGGCAGCCGGGCAACCGGATCTTGTCGATAGAACAGCTTCAGCAAACCATACAGCTCCGGGAAATCCCTGGCCACCAAGTAGGGAATTTCAAAAAAGGCTTCGCTGAGCACGGCGAAGAATTCGGCCGGGTTCTCGCTGGCGTATGGGTCCAGCCAGCCCTCCACGCCATGATCCACCGTGCGGCAAAACTGGCGATAGGCCTGATTCCAGGCCTGGCTCCACGTTTTGCGGTTCATGCCCTTGTGCAGCGGCGGGGCGCCATTGGCCGGTCCATCCAGCATGTCGAACTGGTGGGCCACCTCGTGGATCACCACATTCCAGCCATCCAGCAACGGCGATTCATTCACATCCGGCCAAGAAAACACCAGCGGCCCCTGGTAATGCGCCTGGCCTATCAACACCTGTTCGGCTTCATGCGCCAGGCCCATGCCGTCCTGCCAACGGTTGCGCACCACAAACGGCGCGGGGTACAGCACCGCCTCGCGCCAGTTTTCATAGGCGCGCATGCCCAGATTCATGCCCGGCAATGCCATTTGCAGCGCCAGCCGGCAGCGCATGGTGTCGTCCACTTCCATGTCCTCCAGACCGGTGATGGCCTTGGCCAGCAGCAAGTCGCCCGCCAGCCTGAGCAGACGGTCCCGCTCATCGGCCGACAAGCCCCCCAGCAGCAGCATGCCGTCTGCCTCTTCCCGCAGCCGCGACAGCAAGGCCGGCGGCATCCGTTTGCCGCCCAGGCGGCGCATCCAGTCTATTAGCATGAACTCTTGGCTCGAAATCGCGTCAGTCATTCATACCTTAGGGCAGAGGAGAGGCAATTCAATGCCTTGCCTCGCGCAATACAGGAGAAACCACTATGCCATTCCCCTCTTGGCACAATCTGATGCTGAATCCGCTGGCCGCGTTCGGCATCTTGCTGGCGCTGGGCGTGATAGGCGGCCAGATCGCCGTGCGCGTGGCGCGCTTGCCCGCCATCACCGGCTATATCGTCACCGGCCTGATCATCGGCCCCTACAGCCTGAATCTGCTGAACCAGCAATTGCTGAACGAAGCGTCGCTGTTCGTGCAGCTGGCGCTGGGCATCGCGCTGTTCGAAGCCGGGCGGCGCGTGGACTTGCGCTGGCTGCGCGTGGAAAAGACGCTGCTGGCCACCAGCCTGTTTTACTGCGTGTTGGTATTCGCCGCGCTGTTCGCGCTGCTGAACGCCGGCGGCTTTGGCGCGCCGGCCAGCCTGATGCTGGCGGCGCTGGGCATGGCCACTTCGCCCATCGTGGTGCTGGAGATCGTGCGCGAATCGCGCGCCGACGGCCAGGTCAGCGAGCGGCTGCTGACCGCCACCGCGCTGTCCAGCCTGTTGGCGATGATAGGCTTCGCGCTGGCGCTGTCTTACAGCCACCTGTCCGCCAATCACACAGTGGAAGAAGGCATCCTGATGCCGGGCTGGCTGATCCTGGGCTCGGCCGCGCTGGGTCTGGTCGCCGGGCTGGTGACTACCCAGTTGAACCGCTGGCTGGGCGGGCACCAGCGCGAAGCTCAGCGCGTGCTGTTGTTCGGCCTGATCGCGCTGGTCGTCGGCCTGGCCGACATGCTGCAGCTGCTGGCCTTGCTGGCCCTGCTGATCGCAGGGATGAGCACGCGCAATCTACGCCACGGTTATACCGTCAGCGAGCCGGGCATTCTGTCGCTGAGCCATGTCTTTACTGTGGCTTTCTTTGTCTCCGCCGGCGCCCACCTGTCGCCGCAGGCGCTGGCCGCGCACTGGCAGCTGGCGCTGCTGTGTCTGCTGCTGCGCTGCGGCATCGGGATGCTGGTATGGTGGCTGGCGGCGCGCGGCAACGGCTTGTCGCGCAAACAGGGCGCCTTGCTGGGCCTGGCGCTGAGTCCGATGAACAGCGGCTCGGCGCTGCTGCTGGGCCTGGGCATGGTGTCGCTGGGCGAAGCGGCACAGAGCTTCAGCGCGGCGCTGATGGCCGCGCTGCTGATCAATGAGATCTTCGCCCCCATCCTCAGCCGACTGGCGCTGCGCCTGGCCGGCGAAACCGCGGGAGCCAATCATGCTTGAATTCAACACAAGCCAGCCGCTCACCCTGGGCGTGGAGCTGGAGCTGATGATACTGAACCGCCGCGACTACAACCTGACGCGCGGCTCCGACGACCTGTTGCTGCAAGTCAACCGCAAGCCGCATGGCTTCGACATCAAGCCTGAAATCACCCAGGGCATGATAGAAATCGGCACCGCCGTCCACAGCGACGTCAACGCCATGCTGGAGGAGCTGCTGGCCATCCGCCAGCTGCTGGTGGACAGCGCGCACAAGCTGAACCTGGGCCTGGCCGGCGGCGGCGCCCACCCCTTCCAGCACTGGGACGATCAGCGCATCTACCCCAAGGAGCGCTACCAGCTGGTATCGGAACTGTACGGCTACCTGGCCAAGCAGTTCACCGTCTACGGCCAGCACATCCACATCGGCTGTCCGGACGGCGACGCCGCGGTGCGGCTCACCCACTACCTGGCGCGCTACATTCCGCACTTCATCGCGCTGTCCGCCTCGTCACCGTTCTATCAAGGCGTGGACACCGCCTTCCAGACCTCGCGCCTGACCAGCGTCAACGCCTTCCCGCTGTCCGGCTGCATGCCGGTGGTGCGCGACTGGGCCGCGTTCAACGAGTATTTCGAACGAATGGAATCGCTAGGCATCGTCGCCAGCATGAAGGACTTCTACTGGGACATCCGTCCCAAGCCGGAATACGGCACGGTGGAAATCCGCATCTGCGACACGCCCTTATCCATCGACACCCCGGTGCTGCTGGCCGCCTATGCCCAGATGCTGGCGCGGCGCTGCCAGGAAGACGGCTGGGACGACATCAGCCCGGAACCCTACCTCACCTACAGCTATAACCGCTTCCAGGCTTGCCGCTTCGGCTTCGATGGCGTGCTGGTGGACGCCCGCGGCAATCGCCAGCAGGGCTTGCAGGAAGACCTGCTGGACACCCTGCGAGAGCTGGAGCCGCACGCCGAGGCGCTGGGCAGCCAACGCCAGCTGGCGGCGCTGCGGCAGAAAGCGCTGAAATGCCACAGCGATAGCCGATGGCTGCGCCAGGTGTACGAGCACAGCGGCTCGCTCAGCGAGGTGGTGCGCCGGCAAAGCGAACACTGGATGTACGCGGCGCCAGGAGTCGGCGTAAACTGAGCGATCTCCATCATGACTTTCGCATCATGGCTTTCGAACTCCCGCCACAACCGGCGCCAGACCTGCCTGCGCGTTGGTGCATTTTTGATGATTCCCGGCTATGGCTGCTGGACAAAGCCCTGCCGGCATCCGCCCCGGCTGGCTGCGCGCTGACCGGCCAACGTTTTCTCGGCATCCACGAGCAACACAATCTGTTTCTGGCGGAACTCGTGGGCACGCCGCCTGCCAGCGGCGAGTGGCTGCCGCTGCGCCCGGCCCTGCTCGCGCTCCCCGCCGAGCAGGGCCAGGCCGCGGCGCGCGCCGCCCAGTTGCGCCAGTTTTTGCGCAACCATCGCTTTTGCGGCCATTGCGCCACACCGCTGGCCGTCAATAGCGACCAACTGGGCCGCCATTGCCCCAGCTGCGGCCAGGTCTACTACCCGCGCATCTCGCCGGCGATGATGGTGCTGGTGCACCGCGGCCGCGAGCTGCTGCTGGCGCGCAGCCCGCACTTCACGCCCGGCGTGTACAGCGCGCTGGCCGGCTTCGTCGAGCCCGGCGAGACGCTGGAAGAGTGCGTGCACCGCGAAACCTGGGAGGAAGTGGGGATCAAGGTGAAAAACCTGCGCTACGCCTTCTCGCAGTCCTGGCCGTTTCCCCACTCGCTGATGCTGGCATTCACCGCCGAGTACGACAGCGGCGACATCCGCCCGCAAGAAGGCGAGATTGAAGACGCCGGCTGGTTCGATATCGACGCCCTGCCCCCGCTGCCGACCGTCATCTCCATCGCCAACCACCTGATTACCCACAGCTGCGAGCAGATTCGAAACCATTTACTCTGAGTGGCTTTGTTAGTGGGATGGACGCCCCTTGCGCAAAGCGGCATCGAGGTGCCGCATTGAGAATGCGGGCGACTCGCTGACAGAACGGTGCGATGAAGACGCCATGCGTCATGGCGGACACTAGGGGCTGTTGACGTTTGGTGAGTGGATCGCGTTTGCGCCGATTTGTGCCGGAAGCAAGGCGCACAGTCCGCCGCATAGTCATTCTATGCAAGGGCTGGGCAACGTGGCTTCCGGCCCAAAGCGGCCAAACCCGCAGGGCCGGGCGCCTTTCCGCGCCGAATCTTCGTTGTTCCGCGCTGGCAGAGAATGACTACGCGGCGCGCGAAACGCCTCGATTCGTCGCAAAATGCATCCCGGCGCGACCGCCCACCAAACGTCAACAGCCCCTATGGCAGCCGCCCATGCCTTGGCTTCAGTCTTGGATTCAAATGCAAAACCGCTGTTGCGCAAGCCGGCATGCCGCGCTGCTTGCAACTTTTATTGCCGCCCATCGTCGCGCCTTTCGCTGCCCAGGAGGCGGCTGGGCTGACAGCCTGACGGGCGAAATATATCGTTCGCCTTTCCTCTGGACGCCCCAAGGCGCCATCCTTGCATCCCGTCGCCCGATAAAATCCCATATAGCGTAAAATAGCGAGCTATTGAATGCTGATGCGGGCATGCGCCGCGCTTTCCCGCTATTTTTTGAACGGAAATACCCATACCCATGCTTGACGATATCAAGAAAACCCTCTGGGCCGCAGCGGACAAGCTGCGCGCCAATATGGATGCCGCCGAATACAAGCACCTCGTTCTTGGCCTTATCTTCCTCAAGTACATCTCCGACACTTTCGCCGCCCGGCAGGCCGAACTGAAAAAGCGCTTCGCCGACGAGAGCGACGAATACTTCCTGCACGATTGCGATGATGAGCTGCTGGCGGAAGAGCTGAACGACCGGGACTACTACACGGCGGTGAACGTCTTCTGGGTGCCGGAAGCGGCCCGCTGGGAAAACTTGCGCGCCGCCGCCAAGCAAACCGATATCGGCAAGCGCGTAGATAATGCCCTGGCCGAAATCGAAGGCGAGAACCCCAAGCTCAAGGGCATTCTGGACAAGCGCTACGCGCGCGCCCAATTGCCGGATGGCAAACTGGGCGAGCTGGTGGATTTGATTTCCACGATTGGTTTTGGCGAAGACGCCAGCCAGGCGCGCGACGTGCTGGGCCAGGTCTACGAATACTTCCTCGGCCAGTTCGCCAGCGCCGAGGGCAAGAAAGGCGGCCAGTTCTACACCCCGGCCTCCATCGTCAAAACTTTGGTAGCCGTGCTGGCTCCGCACCACGGCAAGGTGTACGACCCCTGCTGCGGCTCCGGCGGCATGTTCGTGCAGTCGGAAAAGTTCATCGAGGCGCACGGCGGCAAGCTGGGCGACGTCTCCATCTACGGCCAGGAATCTAACCCCACCACCTGGCGTCTGGCGGCGATGAACCTGGCCATTCGCGGCATAGACTACAACCTGGGCCGCGAACCGGGCGACACCTTCACCCGCAACCAGCACCCGGACCTGCGTGCCGACTTCATCCTGGCCAACCCGCCGTTCAATATCAGCGATTGGTGGCACGGCAGCCTGGAAGGCGACCCGCGCTGGGCATACGGCACCCCGCCGCAAGGCAACGCCAACTACGCCTGGCTGCAGCATATGCTGCACCACCTCAAGCAAAATGGCCGCGCCGGCATCGTGCTGGCCAATGGCAGCATGTCCTCCAGCCAGAACAACGAAGGCGCCATCCGCGCCGCCATGGTGGACGCCGACGTGGTGGAAGTGATGATTGCGCTGCCCGGCCAGTTGTTCTTCAACACCCAGATTCCCGCCTGCTTGTGGTTCCTGGCCAAACAGAAGGCTACCCGCCAGGGCGAAGTGCTGTTCATCGACGCGCGCAAGCTGGGCACGATGATTTCGCGGGTGCAGGCCGAACTGACCGACGACACCATAGCCCGCATCGCCCAGACCGTCGCCGCCTGGCGCGGCGAGGCCGAGGCTGGCGAGTATCAGGACATCCCCGGCTACTGCCGCAGCGTCAAGCTGGCCGAGATTGCCGAGCACGGCCATGTGCTGACGCCGGGCCGCTATGTCGGCGCGGAAGAAGTGGAAGACGACGACGAAGCCTTCGCCGACAAGATGCAGAAGCTGACAGAACAACTGGGCGAACAGATGGCCAAGGGCGCGGAGTTGGATGCGCTGATTCGGCAGAAGCTGGGAGGGCTGGGGTATGAGTTCTGAGTGGTCCGATACAACTCTCGGTGGATTTGTCCGACTCCAACGAGGTCACGACCTAACCGCAAGCGAACAGCAGCCCGGCCCATACCCAGTCATGGGGTCAGCTGGGCAGAACGGATGCCACAACGTTGCAAAGGCGCAAGGACCAGGTGTGGTGGTCGGTCGCAGTGGCGCATCAATGGGCAAAGTTCACTATTCAGAATGTGACTACTGGCCACACAATACGTGCCTCTACGTGACGGACTTTCAAGGCAATAGTCCGAGATTTGCGTACTATCTCCTGAGCTCGCTCGACTTGGCGGGCTATAACTCGGGCAGTGCACAGCCTTCTTTGAATCGAAATTATATCTATGGTATGTCGCTCAGGATTCCACAGAGAGAAGAGCAAGATGCGATTGTGGAAGTTCTTAGCACCCTAGACGACCGCATCACCCTCCTGCGCGAAACCAACGCCACCCTGGAAGCCATCGCCCAAGCCTTGTTCAAGTCCTGGTTTGTCGATTTCGACCCCGTGCGCACCAAAATGGAAGGCCGCGCCCCGGAAGGCATGGACGAAGCCACGGCGGCGCTGTTTCCGGATGGGTTTGAGGAGTCAGAGCTGGGCTTGGTGCCAAGGGGATGGAGTTCGCAAAGCGTATATGATGTCTCCAAGGTTATTTATGGTGCCCCCTTTGCTTCGAAACGATTCAATACCGAGCAGGTTGGTAGCCCTTTAATACGAATCAGGGACTTAAAGGATGAAAATCCTGGAGTGTTCACTGATGAAGTCCACCCTAAAGGGTATATGACACAGCCAGGTGACATAGTCGTAGGCATGGATGGAGAATTCAGAGCATATATTTGGGGAGGTAAGCCAGCTTGGTTAAGGAAGGTCTGAACAAGTCTCCAATCTTCCCGTAAACTGACTCCCCCTCAGTCAGATCCAGGACGCCAGCATGCGACAGCAGATGACCTTCACCGATCTCGAACTCGCCGCTAAGAAGAAGCGCACCCGCCGCGAAATCTTTCTGACAGAGATGGATCAGGTCATGCCTTGGGCGCAGCTCGAAGCCGTCATCGATCCAGTGTATCCCAAGCCTGGCAACGGTCGCCGCCCCTACCCGTTGTCCGCCATGCTGCGCGTCTACTGCCTGCAGCACTGGTACAGCCTGTCCGATCCCGCCATGGAAGAAAGCCTGTACGAGATCGCCTCCATGCGCCAGTTCGCCGGCCTCTCCCTGGACGCCGTCCCGGACGAAACCACCCTGCTGAACTTCCGCCATCTGCTGGAAAAGCACCAGCTGACCCACGCTCTGTTTACCGCCATCCACCAGCATCTCTGCGACAAAGGGCTGATGTTGAAGCAAGGCACCATCGTCGATGCCACCCTGATCCACGCGCCCAGCTCCACCAAAAACGCTCAGGGCGAGCGCGATCCGGACATGCATCAAACCAAGAAGGGCAATCAGTGGTACTTCGGCATGAAGGCCCATATCGGCGTCGACGCCCAGTCCGGCTTGGTGCATCACGTGGCCGGCACCCCCGCCAATGTGGCGGATGTCACGATGGTCGATCAGTTGTTGCACGGCGAGGAAATCGATGTGTTTGGCGACGCCGGCTTTGCTGGCGTGCACAAGCGAGCCGAACACCAATCGCGAGCGGTGCGTTGGTGGATTGCGATGAGGCCCGGCCAGCGCAAAGCGCTGACCGATTCAGCCGACGACCGGCAGATCCAGCTGGGCGAAATGGTCAAAGCCAAGATTCGGGCCAAAGTGGAGCATCCGTTTCGGGTCATCAAGCAGCAGTTTGGCTACCTGAAAACACGCTACCGCGGTTTGAAGAAGAACACCGCGCAACTGATGACGCTGTTTGGGCTGGCCAACATCTGGCTGGCGCGAAAGGCCTTGCTGGCGGCGAGTTAAAAGGCCGTATGACCGGAAGCACCCGGTCATCCTCATGGCGGGCGATCTGGAATTGGTGGGTGAAATGCAACCGAAGCCCCGCGAGAAATTGCATTTCTGTTTGCGTGGCAGGTTGTTCAGACCTTCCTTAAATCAACGAGTATGTGTATTTCAACCATTGCCGGGGATTAGCCACGCGTTTGTACTTTTCTCGATTCGCCCACTGCTCGCAGCTGTCGAGGCATCCGAGACTGCAACAACAGTTATTCACTTGGGCAAGAATGATATTGACCGATTCCGTGTATTGCGTCCGGCCAATGAGGTGTTGAATGCATTCAACGATGTAGTCAGACCACTCTATTTGCAGATAGTCCAAGGAAAGCAGATGGCTGCAAATCTAGCTGCTCTCCGCGACACCCTCCTCCCCCGCCTAATTTCCGGCCAACTGCGCCTGCCCGAAGCGGAAGCGCTCATAGCCTGAGAACACCATGACTGAAGACCAACTGGAGCAGGAAACCCTAGGCTGGCTGGAAGACGTCGGCTACACCCGCCTGTTCGGCCCCGACCTGGTGCCGGAAGGCGCCGATTGCGAACGGGCCGACTATCGGCAGGTGCTGTTGCTGGAGCGGCTGCGCGGCGCCATAGCCCGGCTCAACCCGGGCATTCCGCTGGCGGCGCGCGAGGACGCGCTGCGCCAGGTGCAGGAGCTGGGCATTCCGGCCTTGTTGTCCGCCAACCGCCGTTTCCACCAGCTGCTGGTGGGCGGGGTGCCGGTGGAGGTGCAAAAAGACGGCGAAACGCGCGGCGACTTTGTCCGCCTCATCGACTGGGCGAACCCGTCCGCCAACGAATGGCTGGCGGTGAACCAATTCGCCATCAAGGGGCCGCGCCATAGCCGCCGGCCGGACATCATCCTGTTTGTGAATGGCTTGCCGCTGGCGCTGCTGGAGCTGAAGAACCCGGCGGATGAAAACGCCGATATCTGGAAAGCCTACGAGCAGATTCAGACCTACAAGGAACAGATACCGGACGTTTTCCAGTACAACGAAATCCTGGTGATTGCCGATGGTTCCGAAGCGCGCATGGGTTCGCTGTCGGCCAATGCCGAGCGCTATATGCAGTGGCGCACCATCGATGGCGTCACGCTGGACCCGCTGGGCCAATTCAACGAACTGGAAACCCTGGTGCGCGGCGTGCTGGCGCCGGCCTATTTGCTCGACTATCTGCGCTTCTTCGTGCTGTTTGAGGATGACGGCAAGCTGGTGAAGAAGATTGCCGGCTACCACCAGTTTCACGCGGTGCGCGCCGCCATTCAGCAGGTGGTGATGTCGTCGCGCCCCGGCGGCAGCCATAAGGGCGGCGTGGTATGGCATACCCAGGGCAGCGGCAAGAGCATCACCATGACTTGCTTTGCCGCGCGGGTGATGCAGGACGCCGCGATGGAAAACCCGACCATTGTGGTGATTACCGACCGCAACGACCTGGACGGGCAGCTGTTTGGCGTGTTCTCGCTGGCGCAGGACCTGCTGCGCGGGCAGCCGGTGCAGGTGGCCACACGCCAGGACTTGCGCGCCAAGCTGGCCAACCGGCCTTCCGGCGGCATCGTGTTCGCCACCATCCAGAAGTTCATGCCCGGGGAGGATGAAGACAGCTTCCCCATGCTGTCCGACCGCCGCAATATCGTGGTCATCGCCGACGAGGCGCATCGCACCCAATATGGCTTTGAGGCCAAGCTCAAGACCCTGAAAGCCCCGAAAGCCGCCGCCAATGACGATAAGGTCCAGCGGGCGGCCGAGCCGCACGCCGTCTATCAGGTGGGTTATGCCCAGCATCTGCGCGACGCCTTGCCCAACGCCACCTTCGTCGCCTTTACCGGCACGCCGGTGTCCAGCGAGGACCGCGACACCCGGGCGGTGTTTGGCGACTACATCCACGTCTACGACATGCAACAGGCCAAGGAAGACGGCGCCACGGTGGCCATCTACTTCGAGTCCCGCCTGGCCAAGCTGTCGCTCAAGGCGGACGAGCTGCCGCTGATAGACGAGGAAGTGGACGAGCTGGCTGAGGATGAAGAGGAAAGCCAGCAAGCCAAGTTGAAGAGCCGCTGGGCGGCCCTGGAAAAGGTGGTGGGCGCGGAGCCGCGCATCGAGGCGGTGGCGGCGGACCTGGTGGCCCACTACGAGGAACGCTGCAAGGCGCAAAACGGCAAGGCCATGGTGGTGGCGATGAGCCGCGACATCTGCGTCCACCTCTACAACGAAATCATCAGGCTGCGTCCGGACTGGCATGATGCCGACCCCGAGAAAGGCGCCATCAAGATTGTGATGACCGGCTCGGCCAGCGACAAAGCGCTGCTGCGGCCGCATATCTACAACCATCAAACCAAGAAACGCCTGGAAAAACGCTTCAAAGACCCCGCCGACCCTTTGCGCCTGGTCATCGTGCGCGACATGTGGCTCACCGGCTTCGACGCGCCTTGCGTGCATACCCTGTACGTGGACAAGCCGATGAAGGGCCACAACCTGATGCAGGCCATCGCGCGGGTCAACCGGGTGTTCAAGGACAAGCAAGGCGGCCTGGTGGTGGACTATATCGGCATCGCCAACGAGCTGAAATCGGCGCTCAAGGAATACACCGCCAGCAATGGCCGCGGCAAGCCGACCGTGGATGCCGCCGAAGCCTATGCCATTTTGGCGGAGAAGCTCGACATCCTGCAGAGCATGCTGCATGGCTACGACTATGGCGACTTCCTGACGGCGGGCCACAAATGCCTGGCCGGTGCAGCCAACCATATTCTGGGGCTGGAGGATGGCAAGAAGCGCTTCGCCGATGCCGCGCTGGCGATGAGCAAGGCCTTCACGCTGTGCTGCACGCTGGACGAAGCCAAGGCGGTGCGCGAAGAAGTGGCGTTCATGCAGGCGGTCAAGGTCATTCTGACCAAGCGCGATATCAGCCAGCAAAAGCGCACCGATGAAGAGCGGGAGCTGGCTATCCGCCAAATCATCGGCTCGGCGGTGGTGTCCGACGAAGTGGTGGATGTGTTCGAAGCCGTTGGACTCGATAAACCCAATATCGGCATACTGGATGAAGCTTTCCTGGCGGAAGTGCGCAATCTGCCTGAGCGCAACCTGGCGGTGGAGCTGCTGGAGCGCCTGCTGGAAGGCGAGGTGAAAAGCCGCTTCTCCGGCAATGTGGTGCAGGAGAAGAAGTTCTCCGAAATGCTGGCCAATGTGGTGAAGCGCTACCAAAACCGCTCCATTGAAACGGCTCAGGTCATCGAGGAACTCATCGAGATGGCCAAGAAGTTTCATGAAGCGGCCAACCGCAGCGAAGCATTGGGCCTCACTGAAGATGAAATCCGCTTTTACGACGCGCTGGCCAACAACGAGTCCGCGGTGCGCGAGCTGACGGACGAGACGCTGAAGAAGATTGCCCATGAGCTGACTGACAATCTGCGAAAAAACCTCACCGTGGACTGGTCGGCGCGCGAAAGCGTCCGCGCCAAGCTGAGGCTGATGGTGAAGCGGATTCTGCGCAAGTACAAATATCCGCCAGACCAGCAAGACGGCGCCGTGGAGCTGGTGCTGCAGCAGGCGCAAGCCCTGGGGGAAGCGTGGATTTGATGCAGGCTGTTGTGAAAATAATGTCAAAAAAGGATTGCCATGGGCTCAACCTGGCTCGTGCGCGCCGATAGCGGCGGCCGTCTTGCTCCGGAATTCAAATCCAGGGCCATCGTCGCCATTGGCTGGATTGAAGCGGGGAATACCTTGGACCTCGTCACGCGCGAAGACTTTTCGCAGCGTATGGCAGAGGCTTATCCGGAGGATTCAAAGCCCAAATAGCGCAGCGCCGCGGGGCAGGTGTTCCGGTTTGTGCGCGAAGTGCAAGTCGGCGACCAAGTGGTTACCTACGACAGTGCCCGCCGTCTTTATCTGGTTGGCAGGATTGTCAGCGCCGCACGGTATGACACCACCCTGTTTGAGGGGGAGTTTCCGACCTACCGCCAGATTGAGTGGCTGCACGAGGTGGCGCGGGATGACTTGACGGTCAAGGCCAAGAACTCGCTGGGTTCGACATTGACCCTCTTCAAGGTCTCGGCAGAAATCTACCGTGAGTTTGAAGCCCTGATGGGCGGCGGGCAGCCACAACAAGCGAGCGAGGAAGACGAGGGGCTTGAGGAAGAGGACCTCCTGCAGGATTTGCAAGCAAGGTCCCTCGAGTTCATCAAAGACCGGGTGAGCAAACTCGATTGGGAGCAGATGCAGGACCTGACGGCAGGGTTGCTGCGTGCTATGGGGTATAAAACCCGCGTGTCGCCCTCGGGGCCCGACCGCGGTAAGGATATTGTTGCTTCGCCGGATGGCTTCGGTTTTGAACAGCCGCGCATCATCGTCGAGGTGAAGCATCGCCGCGGCCAAATGGGGACACAGGAAGTGCGTGGCTTTCTGGCCGTCATCCGGCACCCTGGCGACAAGGGTTTGTACGTCAGCACTGGCGGGTTCTCGCGTGAGGCCTATTACGAGGCCGAACGCGCAAATAACCCCATCACCTTGATGGACCTGGATGACCTTGTCGAGGCCATCCTCGAACACTATGAGGCGATGGACCTAGAAACGCGCGTACTGTTGCCGCTGAAACGGGTTTACTGGCCGGCCTGACTCTAGCCGGCAAGGATTAAACGCTCCCCGTGGTTGACCTTCTGCAGGTAATACAGATGCGGCAGCTCGCCCGGGTAGCCGAGCCTGCATGCCTCCTGGCAAAGCGCCCAGGATTGCGTCCTGACACCATGAAACCCTGGCTGCCGGGCAATGCGCTCTAGCGTGTCCGCCAGGGCTGCGTAGTGGCGTTGCTGGGCTTGTGAGGTCAACAAGGCGTATAGCTCGGCCATCTCTTGCTTGGTGCGCCGCCAGGTCCAGGCTGTCCGTCCTCGAGCTGGCTGCCAACAGCGCCGCGCGGAAGGTGATGGGCTGGGCGGGGGACGCCTCTTCTTCCGCATCCATCATGTCGCCCAGGGTGGGCGTGCGGATTTCGATTTCCTTTAACTGTCAGCTTGGCTGTCTCCACCCGCGGCTTGAGAGCAGCAATGCCGAGGGGATTTTGCGTAGCCGTAGAGCGAGCGGTAGGATTGAGACTATGAAAAGCGAACTACTGGCCGGGGGAAGTTTTGGATTTGCGGAAAAACAAACGGGCCTTGCATCGCTACAAGGCCCGTGGAATATGGTGCCGGCGGCAGGAATCGAACTCGCGACCCCCTGATTACAAGTCAGGTGCTCTACCAACTGAGCTACACCGGCGAAGAGATGGGAATTATGCCTGTCCGTTTATTGGCTGACAAGAGGTTTAATGTTTTTTCTTGTGCTTTTGATGAGGATGGGTAGTTAACTTTTTGTTTTTATGCGCTTTGTGTTTATGCGCCTTGGACGGCCTATGAGCGTGTTTTTTTGCTTGGCGGGCCTTGGGCGCTTTGGCGGCGGAGTGGGCTGGCTTGGCCTTGGCGCGATGTTTCTTGGCTTCGTGCGTTTTCGCCGCATGTTTTTTGCCATGGGCCTTGCCAGATTTGGCATGCGTGCCTTTGGCTTTCGGCGCGCGCGTGGCTTTAGGGGCGCTGTGGGACGGCGCAGCCTTGGCGCGCGGCTGATGCAGCGGCTTGGCTGCAGGCGCCGGCTGGAAATCGCCAGGCAGCGGCTGATCTTCTGGTTCGGCGTGGCTTAGCGGGCTAGCAACAGCCAGGCCGATGGCGATGAACGTACTGATGAGCTTGATCAGATTCATGTTTTTATCGGATTTTGTTGGTCATGGCTGACGAACTGGATCGCAGCGGTATCAGCCTATATTAGCATGAGTGCGGCGGGGGGCCAGGAGTCGGCCCCCTGAGGAGACTGCGGCTGGGATCGGCGTGGCGCATCTCATCGTGCCGCGCTTGCGTTACAGGCCAGGGGCCGTGGCGGCCTCGTATGGCATGATGTTGCGATCATGCGCAAGGGCCGGCAAGCCAAACAGGCTGGCCGTCCATTGGACAACCAGCCTGTTTTGGCTTTGCGCGGCGAACACAACCGCGCAGAGTATCTGAGCCGAGACTCAGCGCTCCCTCCCCGGCTTCCACAACACATCCGGCACCCCGCCCTCGCGATTCAGATAGCGGGCCAGCACGAACAGGAAATCCGACAGGCGGTTCAAGTAGCGACGCAGGGGCTGGGACAAGACTTCCTCCCGCGCCAACGCCACGATGCTGCGCTCGGCGCGTCGGCAGATGGCGCGCGCCTGGTGGGCCAGCGCCGCCGTGCGCAAGCCGCCGGGAAGGATGAACTCCTTGAGCGGACCCAGCTCTTCATTCATGAAAGCCACCAAGCCTTCCAGGGCCTGCACATGGCTGTCGGCAAGCGCGCTATAGCCCGGCACGGCCAGCTCCGATCCCAGATCGAACAGATCGTGCTGGATTTCAGCCAGCCATTGCGCCATCGGCTGCGGCGGCTGATCGGCCAGCAACACGCCAATCACCGAGTTCAGCTCGTCCACGTCGCCCAATGCCTGAATCCGAGGGCTGTCCTTGGCCACGCGGCTGCCATCGCCGAGTCCGGTGGAGCCATCGTCGCCGGTGCGGGTGACGATATCCGACAATCGGTCGCTCATGGCTGCTCCTCATCCTTGCCTGCGCTGCCGGCATGGTGCAGCGCCTCGCGCAGGCTTTCTTTCAGCGCGTCGCTGAATAGCATTTCGTAATCCTCTTTCAGTTGATGCATCATGCCGGACAGCATCTGCTTGGCCTGCACTTCGATGGCGTCCTGCAGCCACAGCGACAGCTCCACCTTCATCCTCGGCAGCATCTGCTCGTATAGCGACTCGAACAAGGCTTGTTCGTCCAAGGGCGGCGGCAGCGGCCGGCCAGCGGCCGCCGCAGAGGCCATGGCGGCGACGCTTACCACAGATACCGGCGACGCGGCGGCATCCGCCACCGATGCCTCGCCACTGCCCCCCGCGTGCTCTTGTCCTCGCTCCAGCAAGCCGGACAAGGCGGGCATGTCTTCGTCCTCCAGCGGCGCAGGCTGCGGGACGCCCTCATACAGCATGCTGACTGCGGCAGCATCCAAATCCCGGGTAACTTCGGTTTCCGGTTGCGGCCCGGCAAATGCAGCCAGCTCGCTGGCCATGGATGCGGTCAAAGCCGGCTCCGGCATGGCGACGGTTGCTTCAGCATCGATGGACTCGATTCGAGCCTCGGGCTCTGCCGCAAACTCGCTATCCATCGCATCGGCCGGCGCCAGCTCCGGCACAGGCTCATACAAAGTCTGAATCGATGCTGTGGACGCGACATCCTCCTGCGCCAAGTCGATCACCGGTTCAGACTCTAAAACCGCTTGGTCTATGGCCAGCTCCGGCAGCGCCTGCTTCTCGACAAAATCGACATCGCTCAGCGCTGCACTCTCCGGCTCGATTGCCGCCGGCGCCTCACTCGCAAGCTCCGGCAATGGCGCCTGCTCGACCAATGGCGCAAGCGATGCGGCCGCAGCGGCTTCTTCGGCAAGCGCCACGCCCTCCTCGCCCAAGCCCTCCATCGCATCAGCTGGCAACGCTTCCGTAGCCGGCTGCGCACTCGCTGGCGTCTCCGACAATGCGGGCGCCTCGTCGGCCGGAGCCGCCTCGACAATAGCCGCCTGAGGCGTAGGCAAGTCGTCCTCGTCCTGCGCCACTTCGGTCACCACCGGCAGTTCGGGCAAGGCGACGGCATCGTAAGCCAGCGCTTCAGACGCGGCTTCGCCAGCCGCCATGGGCGGCTCGGCCTCGGCGGCCTGGGCGTCCGTAGACGCTTCTGCCGCGCTCGGCAACTCCGGCAGCCCCATGGCTTCGTCAAGCCGCTCACCCAGAGCGGACTCGCCATCCTGATCGACCGGACTCGCCTCGGATGCGGCGTCTGCAACTGCCAAAGGTTCGGGGATGGACGGCTCAATCAGGGACGCTTCAAGCTCAGGCAAGGCCACTGCTACTGAAGCGTCCATCTCCGGCCCCTCGGACGGAATGGACTGCGCCGGCTCGATATCCTCACCCACTGCTTCGAGCGCATCCCGCTCATTCGCCAACCCCGCCTCGGCTTCTGGCGCTTCATGCGAGTCCGCGACGACTGCGTTTTCGTCGGCCGGCAAGTCCGCCTGCGCAGCCAGTTGCGCCCGCTCTTCCGCCAAGACTCGCTCCGCCTCCTGCAGCACATCCTGCAGCGATGGCGCCTCAGGAGGCGTCTCGCTTGCGGGCTGGCCTTCGGGCTTGGGCAAATCGTTCAGCCATTCCAGCCCGGTTTCCGGCGCCGGCTCGCGGCCGATGCCGCCGCCCAGCACGCCGCTGGGCAAGCTGTCCAAGGAGATCGAAACAAAAGGCTGGGCCGCATCATCCTGCGGCGCGTCCGGTTCCGCCGGGCTTGCCAGCGAAGCCTGCGCCGCCTCGGCCTGCCGCTCCGGCACGGGTTCGGCAGGAAGCGCCTCTTGAAGCTCCGCCACGCCGGATTCATCTGCAGGCAATTGCTCAGCGGCAACGGCCACGTCGCCCCAGCTCAAATCCTCGCTAGCGGCGCTTTGATCGGCAGGCGCAAGCTCTGGCACGGGTTCGGCCGCTAGCGTCTCTTGAAGCTCCGCTACGCCGGATTCATCCGCAGGCAGTTGCGCAGCGGCGGCGGCCACGTCGTCCCAGCTCAAATCCTCGCTAGCGAGGCTTTGATCGGCAGGCGCAAGCTCTGGCGGCGCGACGTCGTCTTGCGCAACGGGAGGCAAGTCCGGCAAAGAGTCCGGCTGCAGATCCGCCGCCTCGACAAAAGCCTCCGGCCCTGGCGTGGGCGCGGCAGGCTCTCGCGGCTCCAGCACAAAGTCGAGCGCGGTGTGTTCATCGAGCGAGGTGGATGCGTCGGTCAGCTCCAACGAGGGCAAGGAGCTGAAGTCGAGGACGGGAGAAGCCGGCTCCGCAGCCAGCTCTTCACCGGCCAGCAAATCCTCAAGCGTCAGCTCGGGAATTTCCAGCGCCGCGCCGCCCGCCCCCGGCGACTCCTCTGTCAACTCATGCTCCAGCAGGTCCAACTCAGAGGAAAAATCGAACTCGGGCACGTCGATGCCAGCCTCTTCGGCCAGCGTCGGCACGGCCTGCTCGTCCACCACCTCGGTCAGTACCGGCAGATTCAAGCCGGACCAGTCGGGTTCATTGGCTTTCGGCGACTCAGTCATGTCTGCGTTTGACTCATGTCGTGATGTTCGATTTCGCAACCTCGCTCTCGGTAGGCGCGGAAACGCTCGCGGGCAGTTGCCAGCGAGGCCGGATCGCGCCCCACGATTTCAAGAATGCGCGTAAACCGCTCGAATGCATAGGGCAGATTCGGTCCCAGATTCAACAAAACCGGGTGCGCCAGATCGTCCGGCAGCGTAGCGGCCAGCCACACCGGCGTCTCGGCCGCTTCCGCCGCCTCAAGCCTGCAATGCGGCACGAAGCGGGTATCGCCAAAACTCCATAACCGGTTGCTGAACACATCGAGGCTGCGCTCGCTGTCCAGCCAGATCAGCAACCGTTCCTTCTTGCGCTGCACCGTGTCCGCCAACCGGCAGGCAAACTCCTGCGGGTCGGCGACATTGGTGTAAAAATCAATCTTGCTCATCTTCCGCCACTTCGGGTGCCTCGCGACGCGGACGGCCGCGGCGCACCACGTTGCCCAGCGCGATGTCGGCGCGATCCTGCAGGAATTGCACCAAGAGCGGCACCGGACGCGCGGTGGCGCCCTTGTCCTTGCCGCCCTTCCAGGCGGTGCCGGCGATGTCCAGGTGCGCCCAGTCGTAAGCCTTGGCATAGCGCGACAGGAAGCAGGCCGCGGTGATGCTGCCGCCCGGACGGCCGCCGATATTGGCCATGTCGGCGAACGGGCTCTTCAGCAGCTCTTGATATTCGTCCCACAGCGGCATATGCCAGGCGCGGTCCGCCACTTCCTCGCCCGCGGCCAGCAGTTCGCGCGCCAGGCTGTCCTGGTTGCTGTACAGGCCGGTGGCGATGTGGCCCAGCGCGATGACGCAGGCGCCGGTCAGCGTGGCCACATCGATGACCGTGGCCGGGTTGAAGCGCTCGGCATAGGTCAGCGCGTCGCACAGGATCAGGCGGCCTTCGGCATCGGTGTTCAGGATTTCAATGGTCTGGCCGGACATGGAGGTGACGATGTCGCCCGGCTTGTTGGCGTTGCCATTGGGCATGTTTTCGCAGGCCGGCACGATGGCGATGACGTTCAGCGGCAGGTTCATTTCCACCGCGGCGCGGAAAGCGCCCAGCACGGTGGCGGCGCCGCACATGTCGTACTTCATCTCGTCCATGCCCTCGCCCGGCTTCAGAGAGATGCCGCCGGAGTCGAAGGTGATGCCCTTGCCCACCAGCACGATGGGCTTGTCGTTCTTGTCCTTGGCGCCGTTGTGCTTGAGCACGATCAGACGGGCCTCTTCCACGCTGCCCTTGGCCACAGACAGGAAGGAATGCATGCCGAGTTCGGCGATCTCGCTGGGGCCGAGGATTTCCGCGGCCGCGCCGAAGGTTTCGGCGACTTTGCGCGCTTCTTCGGCCAGATAGTTCGGGGTGCAGACATTGCCAGGCAAATTGCCCAGGTCTTTGGCCAGCTTCATGCCGTTGCCGATGGCCAGGCCGCGCTGCAGGCCCTTCTCGCCGTCGGCCAGATCGCTGCGGCGCGGCACGGCCAGCGTCAGCTTGCGCGGCTCGCGCACGGACTCATCCTGCTTGCTCTTGAAGCGGTCGAAGCGGTACAGCGCGTCCAGCGTCACCACGGCGGCCTGTTCGATCATCCACTCAACGTCATGCTTCTTGACTGTCAGTTCGGACAGATAGCTCACCGCCTCGCCGGCGGCGGTCTGGGTCAGGGCCTTGATCGAAGCGCGAACGGCCTCGCGGTATTCCTTGGCGCGGAAGTCGCGCTCCTTGCCCAGGCCGACCAGCATCACGCGGTCGCACAGGGTATGCGGCACCGAATGCAGCACCAGCGTGCTGCCCAGCTTGCCCTCCATATCGCCATGGCGAAGCACGTCGCTGATGAAGCCGTTGGAGATGCGATCAAGCAAATCCGCGGCGAAAGTCAGTTTGCGGGATTCGTAAACGCCGACGATCACGCACGCGACGCGCTGCTTCTCCGGGCTGCCGCTTTTTATGTTAAATTCCATAGGTACTCCGCTGTAGAACGAGTGTCGTTGCCCACCTCATGACGGCCGTCTAAGCTCGGGGAAGACGGACGGCTAGGCCGCCATTGAACGCAGGATTGTTGTTTGGTCCGATTTTGCCGGAAATGGCGCCTCAGGATTGTCTCATTGAATTATCACAATGCTTTTCATAAAAAGTCAAAAAGGCACTGAATAAATGGTTTTTCAAAAAAGCCTGACACGCGAGTTGACTTTCACCGCCCTGGGCGTCTTCGTCGTGTTGTTGGCCATTATCGTATCGACCCAGGCCATCAACATGCTGGGCCGCGCCGCCGAAGGCCAGATCGCCAATGAGGCGATCACGGCGCTGATCGGTTTCTGGACACTGGGATTTTTTCCAGTATTGATGATTTTGACGGTTTTCGTCAGTGTTCTGGTGGTGCTCACCCGCACTTGGCGCGACCACGAAATGGTAGTGTGGCTGTCCGCGGGCCTGTCGCTGCGCGACTGGATCTGGCCCATCATGCGCTTTACCTTGCCGCTGGCCATTCTGGTAGCCGGCGTCACGCTCTTCGTCGGGCCATGGGCCGACCAGCGCAGCCAGGACTACGCGGAAATCATTAAACGGCGCGAGGAAGTCTCCGCCATCGCGCCGGGCGTCTTCAAGGAATCCTCTTCCGCCACCAAGGTTTACTTCATCGAAAATTACACTGGCCAAAATAGCGCGGCCTCGAATATTTTCATGCAGGACATGACCGACTGCAAAGTCAGCACCGTTTTCGCCAAGCACGGCTACATCACCACCAAGAAAGACGGCGAACGGGTGCTGGTGCTGGAAGACGGCACGCGCTACGTCGGCGACCCGGGCAAGGCAGATTATCAGGTCGGCACCTTCAAGCGTTATACGGCCAGCATAGGCGAAAGCCAGATGGCCACCGGCCCGGCCGGCAACCGCCAGTCCATTCCCACCCGGCAGCTGCTGGGCAGCAGCAACCCGGAATACAAGGCGGAACTGGCGTGGCGGCTTTCCATGCCCATCAGCTGCGTCCTGCTGGCGCTGCTGGCGCTGCCGCTGTCCTACTACAACCCGCGCAGCGGCCACACTTACAATCTGCTGTTTGCCTTGCTGACATTCTTCGTTTACCAGAACGGCCTCACCGTGGCCCGGAACTGGATCGCGCAGGGCAAAACCGGCGTCTGGTCCATCGCGCTGGTCCATGCCCTGCTGCTATTGCTGGCGCTGGCGCTGCTCAGGCATCGCAACCGCCCCCAGCTTCCGTTCGGCCAATCTCTGGCCCAGATGTTCGGCAAAAACTGACACGTACACATCGATGAAACTGATCCACCGCTACATCATCAGCACGCTGACCCAGTCCACGCTGTTCACTCTGCTGGCGCTGCTTGGCCTGTACGGCTTTTTCGACCTGCTGGGCGAGGTGCCGATGCTCGGCACCGGCAATTACAACGCCGGCGCGATGGCCACCTATGTGGCGCTGCTGGCCCCTGGCCACGCCTATGAGCTGATGCCGCTGGCCGTCTTGATAGGCGGCATGGTGGCCATGACCCAGCTGGCCAGCTCCAGCGAATACACGGTGATCCGCACCTCCGGCGTCACGCTGAAACAGATCGCCGCCACGCTGCTGAAATTTGGCCTGGGTTTCGCCGTGCTGACCATCGTGCTGGGCGAATTCGTCGCCCCTTGGTCGATGCAGGAAGCCGAGCGCGGCAAACTCACCGCCACCCACTCCATCATCGCGCGCGAATTCCGCTCCGGCACCTGGGTGAAAGACAACCAAAATTTCATCAATGTGCGCGAAATGCTGCCGGACAACACCCTGCTAGGGGTGCGCATCTATACCTACGATCAGGACTTCAAGCTGGTGCGCACCCAATTGGCCGAGCGCGGCACCTTCTCCAAGCAGGACCACGTCTGGCAACTGGAAAACGTCAAGGAAACCGTGCTCTCCAGCGACCACACTGCCAGCGCCTTCTACCCCACGCTGCGCTGGAAGTCGATTGTCGAGCCGGCCATTCTGTCGGTGCTGCTGGTGGTGCCGGAACAGATGTCGGCGCTGAACCTGCTGACTTATATCGAGCACCTGAAGAAGAACAAGCAGCAGACCCAGCGCTATGAGATCGCGCTGTGGAGCAAACTGTTCTACCCGCTGGCCTGCATTTCGATGGCCCTAGTGGCGCTGGCTTTCACGCCGCAACAGCGACGCCACGGGCAACTCGGCATCAAGCTGTTCGCCGGCATTTGCCTGGGTGTAAGCTTCCACTTCGTGAACCGCCTGTTCGGCCACCTGGGCCTGCTGTACGACTGGAACGCCATCCTGTCGGCCACCCTGCCCACGCTGATCTTCTTCCTGGGCGGCATTGCCATCATCACGAAACAGGAAAGGCGCTGACATGACGCTTGCGGCCACTCCTCTGCAACACTGGCGGCAGACGCTGGCCGACAAGCGACAACAACTGGCCGAGCGCTACCGCGAAACGCGCGACGCTCAAACCTATCTGCGCCGCTACTGCCAGGCGGTGGATGAAGCCCTGCAAACCTTGTGGCGCGAGCAAGGCCTGGACGGCGAGGCCAGCCTGGCGGCGGTCGGCGGCTATGGCCGCGGCCAGCTGTTTCCCGGCTCCGACATCGACATCCTGATCCTGCTGCCGGACCCGACGCCGGCCGACGTCAACGACAACGTCACCCGCTTCATCGGCCTGATGTGGGACATCGGCCTGGAGATCGGCCACAGCGTGCGCACAGAGGCGGAATGCCTGCGCGAGGCGCAGTCGGACATCACCATCGAGACCAATCTACTGGAAAACCGCCTGGTGGCCGGGCCGGTCACGCCGTGGCTGCAGCTGATCCAAAAGCTGGAAGCCCAACGCGACCCGCTGGCTTTCTTTGAAGGCAAAACGCGCGAGCAGCAGCAGCGCCACACCCGGCACTTCGGCGTCAGCAACAATCTCGAGCCCAATCTGAAGGAAAGTCCCGGCGGGCTGCGCGATCTGCACACCATCTTGTGGATCAGCAAGGCGGCCGGCCTGGGCGACAACTGGGACGCGCTGGTGCGGCGCGGCATCCTGACCCTGGCCGAAGCGCGGCTGATCAAGCACAGCGAGGAACAGCTGCAGAAGCTGCGCATCGACCTGCACCTCTTGGCCCGCCGCCGCGAGGACAGGCTGATCTTCGATCTGCAACAGCAGATGGCCCAAGCCTGGAACCTCGCCGACACCCCGGCCAAGCGCGCCAGCGAGCAGCTGATGCAGCTGTACTTCCGCGCCGCCAAAACCGTGAACCAGCTCAACGGCATTCTGCTGCCCAATCTGCGCGGCCGCATCTACTGCCAGGTGCCGCGCGTCACCCAGCACATCAACGAATACTTCCACGCCGTCAACGGCATGCTGGGCATCCGCGAAGTCAATGTCTTCGACAAGCATCCGCACGCCATTCTGGAAGCGTTTCTGACGCTGCAGCGCCACCCGGAGCTGTCCGGCTTCGCGCCGCGCATGCTGCGCGCGCTGTGGCACGCCCGCAGCCAGATCAACGAGCGCTTCCGCCAGGATGCGCGCAACCGCGCCACCTTCCTGCAGATCTTCCGCGAACCGTCCGGCCTCACCCGCACCCTGCGGCGGATGAACCTGTATGGCATTCTGGGGCAATACTTGCCCAACTTCGGCCAGATCGTCGGCCAGATGCAGCACGACCTGTTCCACGTCTACACTGTGGACGAGCACATCCTGATGGTGGTGCGCAATCTGCGCCGCTTCGCCATCAGCGCCTACAACCACGAATACCCGTTCCTGTCGCGGCTGATCAACGACTTCGAACGGCCGGAAGCGCTGTATCTGGCCGGCCTGTTCCACGACATCGCCAAAGGCCGCGGCGGCGACCACTCGCAACTGGGCATGGCCGACGCCGAAGCCTTCTGCCGCAGCCACGGCTTGCTGGAAGAAGATTGCGCGCTGATCGTCTGGCTGGTGCAACACCACCTGACCATGTCCAGCATCGCGCAGAAGCAAGACATCTACGACCCGGAAACCGTCGGCCGCTTCGCCGAACTGGTGCAGACGCCGCGCCGCCTCGCCGCCCTGTACCTGCTGACAGTGGCCGACATCCGCGGCACCAGCCCCAAGGTATGGAACACCTGGAAGGCCAAGCTGCTGGAAGACCTGTACCACGCCACGCTGCGCGTGCTGTCGCGCGGCGGCGAAACCGACATCGCCTCGGAGCTCGAAGCCCGCAAGAACCAGGCCCGGGCGCTGCTCCGGCTGCACGCCATCCCGGACGGCGTGGAAGCCGGCCTGTGGGCGCAGCTGGACACCGTCTACTTTCTGCGCCACGAAGCCAAGGAAATCGCCTGGCACGCCCGCGTATTGAACCGCCAGCTCACGCCCGACGCGCCGCAGGTCAAGGCGCGGCTGGCCGACGACCATGACGGCATCCAGGTGCTGGTCTACTCGCCGGACCGGCCGGAACTGTTCGCCCGCGCCTGCGCCTTCTTCGGGCGCACCAATTACAGCATCGCCGACGCCAAGGTCTATACCACGCGCCACGGTTATGCGCTGGACACCTTCCATGTCTTCGTGCCGGAACATCATGATGGCGACTACCGGGACATGATCAACTTCATCGAGTTCGAGCTGGCCGCCACGCTGGCGCAGGACAAGCCGCTGCAGTTGCCGCCGCAAGGCCGCATCAACCGCCATCTGAAGCATTTCCCGATCACGCCGCAGGTATCCATCCGCCCGGACGACAAGGACAATTACTTCATCCTGTCCATCGTGGCCGGCGACCGCCCCGGCCTGCTGGCCCGCATCGCCAAGGTGCTGGCCGATTATCGCCTCAACGTGCAGTCGGCCAAGATCATGACGCTGGGCAGCCGCGCCGAGGACTCCTTCCTGATTTCCGGCCCGGGGCTCAAAGACGACAAGACCGCGCTGGCGCTGGAAGCGGAGTTGATCGCAGCGCTTCGCATCTGAACAATCTAGTTTGAATATCCGGCTCGCTTTGTTACCATTGCATTGCACAATGCAAGGAGCATGAAGTGAGCGCCATCCTGCTGGACATACCCGATCAAATCGAAAGCCGCCGCCTGATTCTGCGCAGCCCGATGCCTGGCGATGGCCCCGCCGTCCACGCCGGCGTCGTGGCCACGCTGGAACAGTTGCGCGCCTGGCCTGCCTCCATGCCCTGGGCGCAGGAGGCGCCTTCGGCGGAGGCTTCGGAAACATTCTGCCGCCAAGGCCGCGTGGACTATCTGGCTCGCAAAAACTTGCCCTTGCTGCTGTTTTTGAAAGACGGCGGCCACTTCATCGGCGCATCCGGCCTGCACGGCATCCACTGGAAGCACAAACAAGCAGAAATCGGTTATTGGTGCCATCGGGCATGGCAAGGCCAAGGCCTGATCAGCGAAGCGGTGAAAGCCGTGGCCGATTTCGCCATGACTCAACTGCAATTCCGCCGCCTGACCTGCCTGCCCGATACCTTGAACCTGGACAGCCGCCGCGTGGCGGAGCGCGCCGGTTTCCAGCTGGAAGGCATACTGCGCAACGAGCGCATCGCCCCTGACGGCAGCATGCGCGATACCGCCCTATATGCCCTGACCAACTAAGCACTGAAGTTTGATGATGAAATCGCACCGACTCACCCAACCCGCCGCTCATCTGCGCTATCACGATATTCCCGGGCACGGAGCGCCGCTCGTCATGCTGCACGGCATAGGCTGCGCCTCCTCCTTCGACTATCCGCGCCTGCTGGCCGAACCCGGCCTGGCCGGCCGCCGCGCTTTGCTGGTCGATCTGCTGGGCCATGGTTTCAGCGACAAGCCTGAAAATTTCAGCTACACCCCGCGCGCCCAGGCGCAAGCGCTGGCGCAATGGATCGAACATCTGGACTTGCGCGGCGTTGACCTGTTCGGCCACAGCATGGGCGGCAGCGTCGCCATCGAACTGGCTGCACTGATGCCGGATCGCATCGGCCATCTGATTTTGGCCGAACCGAATCTGGACAGCGGCGGCGGCGCTTACAGCCGCGCGATAGCGGCCTGGAGCGAGGCCGACTACGTCGCGCGCGGCCACAAGGAAAGCATTCAGGCCTTTCGTGCGGACAACCCCAACTTGGCCGGCAGCATGGCCGTCGCCTCGCCGCTCGCGGTGCACCGCGCGGCGAAAGGACTGATCCAAGGCAGCCCGGTCAGCTGGCGCGAACAATTGCTGGCATTGCCCATGCCGCGTTACGTGATTTTCGGCGAGCGCTCGCTGCCAGACCCGGATACCGAATGGCTGCCGCAGCATGGCATTGCCATCCGCATCGTCTCCGACGCCGGCCACTCGATGGCCTGGGACAATCCGTCAGGGCTTGCCACCGCCATTCATGCCGCTCTGGAATTCAACGCATGCCATCCCTGACGCTATCTGGAGATACCCACCGCCTGCGCATCGAGCCCTTGGCGGAAGCGCATGCCGATGAACTGTTCCGGTCGTTTCAGCATCCGGAGCTGTACCGCTTCATCCCGGAACGCCCTCACCGCTCGTTGGAATCGATGCGCGCCGAATACCGCGAATTCGCCGGCGGCGCGCCGGCCGACAGCGGGGAAATCTGGCTGAACTGGGCGATGCGCCTGAAGGCTGACGGTACCGCCATTGGCACCTTGCAAGCCACCCGCTTTGCAGACGGCAGCCAGTGGTTGGGTTATAAACTGGCGCCCAGCCACTGGGGGCAAGGCCTGGCCAGCGAGGCTGTCTCCTGGCTGATTCGCAAGCTGGAAAACTGGCTGCCATATGGCCCCTTGCTGGCAGCTGTCGATAGCCGACACCCAGCCTCGCAGCAAGTGCTGCGAAAAAATGGCTTCGTCAAACTACGGGAGGAGGCGGCAGAACTGCATGGCGAGGCCTCGACCGACTGGATTTACATTTACCGATCAAAACATTCCATTCTTTGACCATCTGCTCGACTGCCGTTATGCTGGCCTTCTGATTACGTTAACGTAAGTTCGATCATGCTCTACTTCGAAGACCTGCAGCTCGGCCAGCGTTTTTTCAGCGCCAGCCATACCCTGAGCGAGGACGAAATCATCGCCTTCGCCCGCCAGTTCGACCCGCAACCGTTCCACACCGATCCGGCGGCGGCGAAACAAACCATCTTCAACGGCCTGGCCGCCAGCGGGTGGCACACCAGCAGCCTGACGATGCGGCTGGTGGCGGAATCTGAGTTAGGCCGCGCCGCTAACGGGCTGATCGGCATGCAGATCGACAAGATGCGCTGGCCGCAGCCCACGCGTCCCGGCGATACCTTGCAAGTGGAAGTGGAAGTGCTGGACAAACGCCGCTCAAACAGCCAGCCCGGCTTCGGCGTGGCGAAGGTCAAATGGACCACGCGCAACCAGGACGACGCCATCGCCATGCAGCTGGAGTGCGCCATCTGGCTGCAATGCCGCAGCATGCTTACGCAAGACCAGCCAGCGCTGCTCAACGCCGGCTGATAGCAAACAAGAAAACGGCCGCGGGCAAACGCCAGCGGCCGACTCTCGCTTCAGGCGCTAGCCCATCAGCGGTAAACCTGGATCATCTCCACTTCGCGCAGCGCGGACAGCGTGCTGCCGCCGGCGTAGCTGACGGAGGACTGCAGGTCTTCCTGCAGCTCGCGCAGCAGCTTGGGGATGCTGCCCTTGTACTCGACCAGAATCTTCTTGCCTTCCACGTTGACATAGGCGCCCTTGTTGAACTGCGAGGCGCTGCCGAAGTATTCCTTGTAGTGCTTGCCGCCGATTTCGACGATGTCGCCAGCCGACTCGTCGTAACCGGCAAACAGCGAACCGGCCATGATCATGGTGGCGCCGCACACCAGCGCCTTGGCGATGTCGCCATGCTCGACGATGCCGCCGTCGGCGATCACCGGCACCGTCACCGCGGACACGCAGTCGCGCACGGTGGACACCATCGGACGATGGAAGCCGGTCTTGTTCTTGGTGATGCAGACGCGGCCGCCGGCAATGCCGGCCTTGATCGCGTCGCAACCCCAGCTTTCCAGATCGCGCGCCGCTTCGGCGGTGGCCACATTGCCGCCGATCAGGAAGGTATTGGGGAAATGCTGCTTGATGTGCTTGATCATGCGCTCGGCCTTGACGCACCAGGCGTTGGCGACGTCCAGCGTCATGTATTCGGGTTGCAGGCCGGCTGCTTGCAGCGCCTCCAGTTGCTCGATGGTGTCTTCGTTGACGCCCACGCTGATCGAGGCGAACAGGCCCTTGGCTTGCATGTCGCGGGTAAAAGCCACCGCATCGACATTGAAGCGGTGCATGGTGTAGAACCAGCCCTGGCGGGCGAAGAACTCGCAGGTCTCGGCCGATACCACGGACTTCATATTGGACGGGTAAACCGGCATGACAAAACGGCGCGGGCCGAATTGCACGGAGGTGTCGCACGCCTTGCGGCTGTCCACCACGGTTTTCTTCGGTACCAGGTATACGTCGCCGTAATTGAGTTCGGTCTTGATCATGCGTGTGCTCCCAAAGCTTGAATGAGGTGAACGAAAAAAACAGGGGCCCCAAACAATGACGGGAGCCGTATAGGCTCCCGATTGCGCGTTCCCCTGCGACGCCTTGGTTGGGCTCGCACGCAGTTACGAATACAAGCTACGCCGATTTTTTCTCCACGTCAAGAGTTATCAGGCAGAATGATTGCTACTTGTCGCACCAGGCCTGCGGATCTTCGCCCAACCAGCGCAAAATCGGCTGCCACGCCTCGCGGTCGCGCTCCGTGCGCGAAGGCGGCAGATCGAACAAGGACATCCCGGCCGACGCGGCCTGGACATACAGCTGGGTGTCGCGCAGCCAGGTCAGCACCGGCACTTCGTGGCGGGCCAGAAATTGCTCCAGCTCGCGCGCCGAGCGGGTGCGCGGGTCCACACGCATGCCCACCACCGCCATGAAGGCCTTGTTCTTGCGGATGGTCTTCTCTTCCAGCATCTGCTCGAAAAAGTCCTCGCTGGCCCACATGTCGAACGGCGACGGCTGGATGGGCACGATCACATGCCCCACCTGGGACAGCAAGGCGCTGAGCTTCTTGCCGCGCAGGCCGGCCGCGCTGTCCAGCACCACCACTTCCGTGCCCTTGGGCGGCCGTTTGGGCTCGTTGGGCAGCACTTCCCAACCGGCAATCGCCGGCAGCGCCGCATGGCGTTGCGACAGCCAGTGCAAGGAGGTCTGCTGGCGATCCACGTCACCCAACATCACCTTCTTGCCACCGGCTGCAAAGTAGCCCGCCAGATTGGTGGCCAACGTGGACTTGCCGCTGCCGCCCTTGGGATTCGCTATCAATACCGACCGCACATCATCCTCCCTTTCCGCTGCATCCAGCCACTATACCAGAGCCATGGCGAGCCGCGCCGCCCCATGACAAAAACAGCTGCTCGACAGCCCGCCGCCGCCGCCGCACAATCACGCCAGACCAACCCAAGCCCTAAAGGAGTCGCAATGCCCCGCAGTTTCGATGCCCTGCTGTTCGACATGGACGGATTGATGCTGGATACCGAACGGCTATCCAACGAGACCTGGCGCCGGGCCGGCGCAGAATTGGGCATAGAGATTCAGGACGAAATGCTGCACGCGATGGTGGGGATGTCATTCCAGAACTGCATCCGCTTTGTCGAGGACTATCTGGGCGACGCCGAGGCCGCCGACCGCCTGCAGAAGGGGTCGGACCGCCATTATCAGCACATCCTGCGGCATGAGGAGATTCCGCTGAAGACCGGCATTCTGGAACTGCTGCGCTGGGTCCGGGAACAAGGCATTCCTCGCGCGGTGGCTACCTCGACGCGGCGCCATATCGCCGACATCAAACTGCAGCGCAGCGGTTTGGGCGAGTTTTTCGACGTCACCGTGGCCGGCGACGAAGTGGCCCGCACCAAGCCGGCCCCGGACGTCTATCACGACGCCGCCGCCCGATTGGGCGTGGCCGCGCGACGCTGCCTGGTGCTGGAGGACTCCCGGATGGGGCTGCAGGCCGGCGTGGCCGCCGGCGCGCGGGTGATCCTGGTGCCGGACCTGCTGTCGCCCAGCGACGACGACCGCGCCGCCGCGCTGGCGGTATGCGGCGACCTGCACCAGGCGCTGGAGCTGATCCGCGCGCTGTAAGCCCCTCAGCCCAAGCCGCGGATGCGGGCCACCAGTTCGTCCAGCACGTCGTCGGCCCTGTCGTGCGGCACCTGGCAGGTGCCGGCCGCCTCGTGCCCGCCGCCTCCGTACTGCAGCATCAGCGCGCCGATATTGCTGTGCGAGCTGCGGTTGACGATGGATTTGCCGACGGCAAACACGGTGTTCTGCTTGTTCAGGCCCCACATCACATGGATGGAGACATTGCAGTCCGGAAACAGCGCGTACACCATGAAGCGGTTGGTCGGATGGATGATTTCCTCGTTCTGCAGGTTCAGCACCACCACATTGCCGTGCACCCTGGCGCAGCGCAGAATCTGCGCCTTGGCTTCGGTCTCGTGCTCGCGGTACAAGGCTACCCGCTCCTGCACGTCAGGCAGGCTGAGAATTTCGTCTATCGTATGGTTTCGGCAATAGCCGATCAGGTCCATCATCAGCTGGAAATTGCCCACCCGAAACTCGCGGAAACGCCCCAGTCCGGTGCGCGCGTCCATCAGGTAGTTCAGCAGCACCCAGCCTTTGGGGTTGAGAATTTCCTCGATGCTGAATTGGGCGGAGTCGGCCTTGTCCACCGCCGCCATCATTTCCTCGCTGATGCCGGGAAAGGTCTGCTTGCCGCCGTAGTGGTTGTACACCACCCGGGCGGCAGACGGCGCGCGCGGGTCGATCACGTAGTTGTCGGCATCGGTGGCGTTGCGCAGCGTCTCCGACAAGTGGTGGTCGAACACCAGGTGCGCCTTGGCCACGTAAGGCAGGTTGGTGGTGATGTCGTCGCCGGTGATCTCTACCTTGCCGTCCTGCATGTCCTTGGGGTGGGCGAACTGCACCTCCTTGATCAAGCCCAGCTCATTGAGCAGCACGGCGCACACCAAGCCGTCGAAATCGCTGCGCGTCACCAGCCGATACTGTTTCTGCGTCATCTTGCCTGCCTCCCGTTTACCCATCCGCCGTCAATCGTCCGGCTTCGCCTCCAGCGCGCCGGCCATGCCGTCCGCCAATCCCGCCAGCGTCGCGTCCAGCCCGGCCTCCGGCAATGCCACCGTCAGCCAGACCCGTTCGGCGTAGCGCTGTTCCAGCACCGTCGCGCCGGCGTCATGGCACAGGCGGCGCAGCCTGGCTTCGCCGGAAAAATCCACCGCCAGCCGCACGCGGCGCATCCGCACCACCGGCAGCAAGCTGGCTTCGGCCAACGCGGCGTTGACAGCTTGAGTGTAGGCTCTGACCAAGCCGCCCGCACCCAGCTTGATGCCGCCGAAATAGCGCACCACCACCGCCAGCACATTGGCGATTTCACGATGCTGCAATACGTTATACATCGGTTTGGCCGCGGTGCCGGAAGGTTCGCCATCGTCGTCCAGCATGGAATCGCCGGCGCACAGCAGCACCGCGCAGTAATGGCGGGCATCGGGCCAGCGCTGGCGGATGTCGCGCAGTGCCGCTTCCGCCTCCGTCCGGCTGGACACGGGCTGCACGATGCCGATGAAGCGGCTCTTGCGGATTTCCACCTCGGCGCTGGCCATGGCTTCCAGTTGGAACATTTATCGCACCCAGCAGTCTGAATAGGGCGGGCATTGTAACGCCGTGGCCGCGGAGCGCCCAATTACGGTCTAGACTGAAAGCGGGAAATCTCATGGAGAAGCGCCATGAAAACCTTGCTGCTGTCCTCCGCGCTGGTAGTGGCCGGCCTTTGGCTGTTCATCCAGAAGTTCTGGCTGCAAAGCGAAGACGCCATCCACCTGTCGCACTATCTGCCGGATCGCGATCACGTCTGAATCCCCGCAAGCTGACAAAAGCTGATGATTCAGCTCGTTGTCATTTTCAGTGAATGGCCCGACAATGAAGCCGTGGCCATCTGGCGGGAAACCCATGTCGCAAGCCCTCACTTTCTGGCTGGTCGGCGCGCTGGTCGCGCTGATCGCCGAATTCATGTCCGGAACTTTCTATCTGCTGATGGTCTCTTTGGCCATGGCCTGCGGCGGCCTCGCAGCCTGGCTGGGCGCGCCGGAACTTTGGCAATGGCTGCTCGCCAGCGTCAGCGGCGTCGCAGGCGTGCTGCTGGTGCGCCAGCGACGCCGCCGGATCGCCGCACCGTCGCTCCCCCAGGATGATCCGGACTGGGGGCGGCAGGTGGAAATCCTCACCCTGACGTCGCCTGGCCGCGCCCGCATCCATTACCGCGGCGCGGAGTGGGATGCCGAGCTGCTGGATCCGGCGCTGCATGCCGGCGCCACCGGCTACATCGCCGGCCGCCAAGGCAATCTGTTCAAAATCGCGTCCACACAACCCGAATAAGAGTCCACCATGGAAATCGCCCTGATCCTGTTCCTGGCCGTTGTCGTCTTCATTTTCAAATCGCTGGCCATCGTGCCGCAGCAGCATGCCTTCATCGTCGAACGCCTGGGCCGCTATCACGCCACCCTGACGCCGGGCCTCAACATCATCACCCCGTTCATCGACCGCATCGCCTACAAGCACAGCCTGAAGGAAGTCCCGCTGGATGTGCCCAGCCAGATCTGCATCACCCGCGACAACACCCAGTTGAAAGTGGACGGCATCCTCTACTTCCAGGTGACGGACGCCAAGCTGGCCTCCTACGGCACCAGCAACTACATCGTCGCCATCACTCAGCTGTCGCAGACCACGCTGCGCTCGGTCATCGGCAAGCTGGAGCTGGACAAGACCTTTGAAGAGCGCGACGACATCAACCGCACCGTGGTGGCTTCGCTGGACGAGGCCGCGATCAACTGGGGCGTCAAGGTGCTGCGCTATGAAATCAAGGACTTGGTGCCGCCGCAGGACATCCTGCACGCCATGCAGGCGCAGATCACCGCCGAACGCGAAAAGCGCGCCCGCATCGCCCAATCGGAGGGCGTGAAGGTGGAGCAGATCAACCTGGCCACCGGCGCGCGCGAGGCCGCCATCCAGAAGTCCCAGGGCGAAATGCAAGCCACCATCAACAACTCCGAGGGCAACAAGCAGGCGGCGATCAACCAGGCCATGGGCGAAGCCGAGGCGCTGCGCCTGGTGGCCGACGCCACCGCCGACGCGATCAACCGCATCGCCGGCGCCATCCGCACCGACGGCGGCCTGGAGGCCGTCAACTTGAAAGTAGCCGAGCAATACATCGCCGCCTTCGGCAAGTTGGCCAAGGAAAACAATACCATCATCATGCCCAGCAACGTCGCCGACGTCGGCGGACTGGTGGCCAGCGCGCTCAGCGTCGTCAAACAAACTAACCGTTAAGGAAGGTCTGAACAAGTCTCCAATCTTCCCGTAAACTGACTCCCCCTCAGTCAGATCCAGGACGCCAGCATGCGACAGCAGATGACCTTCACCGATCTCGAACTCGCCGCTAAGAAGAAGCGCACCCGCCGCGAAATCTTTCTGACAGAGATGGATCAGGTCATGCCTTGGGCGCAGCTCGAAGCCGTCATCGATCCAGTGTATCCCAAGCCTGGCAACGGTCGCCGCCCCTACCCGTTGTCCGCCATGCTGCGCGTCTACTGCCTGCAGCACTGGTACAGCCTGTCCGATCCCGCCATGGAAGAAAGCCTGTACGAGATCGCCTCCATGCGCCAGTTCGCCGGCCTCTCCCTGGACGCCGTCCCGGACGAAACCACCCTGCTGAACTTCCGCCATCTGCTGGAAAAGCACCAGCTGACCCACGCTCTGTTTACCGCCATCCACCAGCATCTCTGCGACAAAGGGCTGATGTTGAAGCAAGGCACCATCGTCGATGCCACCCTGATCCACGCGCCCAGCTCCACCAAAAACGCTCAGGGCGAGCGCGATCCGGACATGCATCAAACCAAGAAGGGCAATCAGTGGTACTTCGGCATGAAGGCCCATATCGGCGTCGACGCCCAGTCCGGCTTGGTGCATCACGTGGCCGGCACCCCCGCCAATGTGGCGGATGTCACGATGGTCGATCAGTTGTTGCACGGCGAGGAAATCGATGTGTTTGGCGACGCCGGCTTTGCTGGCGTGCACAAGCGAGCCGAACACCAATCGCGAGCGGTGCGTTGGTGGATTGCGATGAGGCCCGGCCAGCGCAAAGCGCTGACCGATTCAGCCGACGACCGGCAGATCCAGCTGGGCGAAATGGTCAAAGCCAAGATTCGGGCCAAAGTGGAGCATCCGTTTCGGGTCATCAAGCAGCAGTTTGGCTACCTGAAAACACGCTACCGCGGTTTGAAGAAGAACACCGCGCAACTGATGACGCTGTTTGGGCTGGCCAACATCTGGCTGGCGCGAAAGGCCTTGCTGGCGGCGAGTTAAAAGGCCGGATGACCGGAAGCACCCGGTCATCCTCATGGCGGGCGATCTGGAATTGGTGGGTGAAATGCAACCGAAGCCCCGCGAGAAATTGCATTTCTGTTTGCGTGGCAGGTTGTTCAGACCTTCCTTAACTCAGGAAAACTGGCGCTGGCGCGGCTTGAATATGCCGGCGTCAGCCCGCATAATCACCCGCATGAAATTTTTTACCGATCTCCTCCCCGTCCTGCTGTTCTTCGGCGCCTACTGGCTGACCCGCGACATGTTCGTCGCCACCGGCGTGGCCATCGCCGCCACCGTCGTCATGGTGGCCTGGGCCTGGTACAAACACCGCAAGGTGGACACCATGCAGTGGATCAGCCTGGGACTGATCGTGGTGCTGGGCGGCGCCACGCTGCTGTTGCACGACAAGCACTTCATCATGTGGAAGCCCACCGTCTTGTACTGGGTGATGGGCGGCGGCCTGCTGATCAGCGATTTCGCCGGCAAGAACGGCCTGCGCCTGATGATGGGCCAGCAGATCAGCATGCCGGACCCGGTGTGGCGCAAGCTCACCTGGGCCTGGTGCGGCTTCTTCGGCTTCATGGGCGCGCTGAACCTGTTCGTCGCTTACCATTTCAGCGAGGACGTCTGGGTCAACTTCAAGCTGTTCGGCGGCATGGGGCTGATGCTGCTGTTCGTGATCGCCCAGAGCCTGTTCCTGGCCAAGTACATCGAGGAAAAGAAATAATGCTGTACGCCATCGTCGCCCAAGACGCCCCCGGCACGCTGGACAAGCGCCTCGCCGCCCGCCCTGGCCATCTGGCCCGGCTGCAGACGCTGCAGGACGCCGGCCGTCTGACCCTGGCCGGCCCGTTCCCGGCCATCGACAGCATCGATCCCGGTCCGGCCGGCTTTTCCGGCAGCCTGATCGTCGCCGAATTCCCGTCGTTGGCCGAGGCGCAAGCCTGGGCCGACGCTGACCCCTACCGCGCCGCCGGCGTCTACGCCCGCGTCGAGGTCAAGCCCTTCCGCCAGGTGTTCCCGGCATGAGCGACACCGTGCAACTGCTGGAAACGGCGCTGCAGGCGCTTGCGCCGGAGCATCTGGACATCCAGGACGACAGCGCCCTGCACGCCGGCCACGCCGGCGCCAAAGGCGGTGGCGGCCACTACACGTTGACGATAGTCAGCGCCCGCTTTGCAGGCCTGGGCCGCGTGCAACGCCACCGGCTGATCTACCAAACCCTGGGCGAACTAATGACCAGCCGCGTGCATGCGCTGGCCATCCGCGCGCTCACTCCAGAAGAACTCTGAATTTCTACCAAAGGGCTAACATGAAGCACTCCCGTATCGCCGCGCTGCTGCTGGCAGCCTCGATCAGTCTGCCGGCCGCCGCCGAATCGATCGCCGTGGTCAACGGCGTTTCCATCGACAAATCCGAACTGGACGCGGCCGTCGCCAATGTGGTGCAAAGCAACGGCGGCCGGGTGCAGGACTCCCCGGAACTGCGCGAACAGCTGAAGAATTCGCTGATCAGCCGCCAAGTCATCCTGCAGGAAGCCAACCGCCGCGGCCTGGACAAACAGCCGGAATTCGTCAAACGCCTGGACGAAGCTCGTTCCGAGCTACTGCGCGACGCGCTGTTCGCCGACATCGCCAACAAGGCCAGCATCAGCGATGCCGACATCAAGGCCCGCTACGATCAGGAAGTCGCCAAGTACGCCGGCACCAAGGAACTGCACGCCTACCAGATCACCCTGTCCAGCCAGGCCGACGCCCAAAAGCTGATCGCCCAACTGAAGAAGGGCGGCAAGTTCGAAGAGCTGGCCAAGACCCGCTCGATCGACCCCAACGCCAAGCAAACCGGCGGCGACATGGGCTGGGGCAATCTATCCCGCATGGAGCCCAAGCTGGCCGAAGCGCTGAAGGCCATCCCCAAGGGCCAGGTCAGCGCCCAGCCGTTCCAGTCGCAGCTGGGTTGGCATGTGTTCAAGGTCGCCGATATCCGCGACGCGCAAGTGCCGTCGCTGGATCAAGTCAAGCCTCAGCTCGCCCGCCAGCTGCAGGAAGAAGCCATTGCCAAGGCCGTGGAAGACCTGCGCGCCAAGAGCAAAATCCAATAACACCCCCGATACCGAATCAGGAATCAAACAGAATGCGTAAAATCCTGCTGCACACCGCCCTCGTCGCCGCTTTCGCCGGCAGCGCCATCGCCGTAGCCGGCCCGACCGTCAACGGCCAGCAGATCTCCGACGTCCGCATCGACGCCGTGGCCAAGATGATGGAAGCGCAGGGCCAGAATGTCACCCCGCAAGCTCGCGACCAGATCAAGGACCAATTGGTCACTGCAGAAGTGCTGCGCCAGGAGGCCGTGAAAAAGGGCCTGGACAAGTCTGCGGAATTCGCGGCCGAACTGGCCAATATGCAGGCGATGGCGCTGGCCAACCGTCTGATCAAGGACTTTGAGAAGGCCAACCCGGTCAGCGACGCCGATCTGAAGGCCGAATACGACAAGCTGGTGGCTTCGGTTCCGGAAACCAAGCAGTACCACGCGCGCCACATCCTGGTGAAGACCGAAGCGGAAGCCAAGGCGGTGATCGACGCGCTGAAGAAGGGCAAGTCCTTCGACAAGCTGGCCAAGGAAAAGTCCATGGACCCGGGCAGCAAGGCCAATGGCGGCGATCTGGGCTGGCAGGAAGCCGGCACCTTCGTCGCGCCGTTCTCGGAAGCGATGAGCAAGCTGGCCAAGGGCGAAGTGACCGCCTCCCCGGTGAAAACCGAGTACGGCTGGCACGTGATCAAGCTGGACGACATGCGCACCCAGCGCAACGTGCCGTCGCTGGATGACATCCGTCCGCAGCTGACCCAGCGCGTGATGGGCGCCCGCATCGAGAAATACGTTGCCGATCTGAAGGCCAAGGCCCAAGTTCAGCAATAATCCGCGCCATGCTTCAACAACGGGGACGGCTTGCCGTCCCCGTTTCGTTTAAGCGGACTTGACAGCCCGCGCCGTCCCGCTTACCTTGCCGGCACATCGTCGCGCAGGCCCGCCCTGCCCTTGTCACCGGCTGCCGCAGGCAGCCTCATCCGGAAATGCCGCCTCGATGGCTGCTCCGCACAGGAAATTCTCATGACCATTACCGTCAACGGCGTTGAAATCAGCGAAGAGATGATTGCGTCCCAACTGGACCACTATGCCGACACGCCCAGCCCGCGCGACACCGCGATCCAGCAACTGATCCTGCACGCCCTGCTGGTGCAGCAGGCCAAGAGCGAGGGCCTGGACGTCTCCGACGAGCAGCAAGCCATCCAATCGCTGCTGGACAGCAAGCTGCAAGTGCCGGCCATCGACGAAGCCAGCTGCCGCGAATTCTACGAACAGTACCCGGAACGCTTCAGCGCCGGCGACAGCGCCGTGGCCAACCACATTCTGCTGCCCAAGGGCGAAGGCCTGGAAGCCGGCCTGATCAAGGCCAAGGCTGAAGGCATTCTGGCCGAAGTCCAGGCCAATCCGTCGCGCTTCGCCGCGCTGGCGCAAGAGCATTCCACCTGCCCGTCCGGCAAGCAGGGCGGCAGCCTGGGCCAGTTCGGCCGTGGCCAGATGGTGCCGGAATTCGAACAAGCGGTATTCAGCACCGCCGCCGGCGAAATCACCCCCAACCTGGTGGAAACACAGTTCGGCTACCACATCATCCAGGTAGAGCAACGCGTGGAAGGCGGCAAGATCGGCTTCGACGAGATCAAGGAACGCCTGCAGCATTACCTGACTGACCTGGCGGTCAATCAGGCCATGCACGAATACCTGAACGGCCTGGTGTCGGCCGCTCAGATCAGCGGTTACCAGATGAACGCCTAAGCGGCCATCCTGCCAACCTATCGGGCCGCCGGTTTCTTGCCGGCGGCCTTTTTCATGGCGGCCGCCGCCGGCAGCTGACGCAGGCTGGCCGCCACCGGCTTGGAGAAGCTGTAGCCGTCGTGCCGGTCCCAGTTGATCGACCACGTCATCACGCCGCGGAAGGTGGGGTAGGCTTGCGCCGGCAACACCGCGCCGCAGCCTTGCAAGGCGGTGAGGCAGCTCAGCGCCTTGGCCACGGCGTCCGTTGTGACAAAGCCGGAATTGGCCGAACTGCGGCCGGAGGGCACGCCAAAGGCCACCTGATCCGGCCGCAAACCCTTGAAGCTGCCGGACGCGCCGTTGGCGATGGGGAAGCCTTCGATCAGCATCTTGCTGCCGCCCACCAGCATGTCCACCGAGCCCTCGGCCAGCGCGCCGTTGGAATACGGCGTGTATAAGCCGCCGTTGTTGTAATACTGGACATGAATCACCGACAGGTCGTCGCGCAAGCCGTCGATGATGGGCAGATAGGCGCCCCAGTTGCCGCCGTAGGCGACGAAGCCGCCCTGCACGTACGGATGCTCCGGCGCCATGGACAGGTAGAAGCTCGGCCCCACCTTGGCCTTGAGTTGCTTGACCGCGCTGACCAGATTGCTGGCTACCGGCGCGCCCACTACGATGCCGCTGCCGCTCTCCAGATCCAGGTCTATGCCGTCGAAGCCGTACTGGGTGAGGATGCTGTACAGACTGTTGACGAAGTTCTGCACCTGCGTGGCGTTGTTCAGCGTCACCGAGCCATTCTGCCCGCCCAGCGACAGCACCACCTTCTTGCCCTTGGCCTGCAAGGCCTTGATGTCCTGAATGAACTGGGACTGGCTGCCCGCGCCCGGGTCCAGCGTGAAGCTGACATTGCCGTTGCCGGCATCGTCGGCGAAGGCCACCACGATCACATCCCAGTCGGCGCTAACCTGGGACAGCGGGAAGGCCGGGCCGCTGGGATTGGCGAAATCATGCCAGTAGCCCACCAGAGCATGCTTGGCGAAAGGCACGGTATTGCCCGGCGGCGGGCTGGGCGGGGTCGGCGGATTCGGCGGCGTCGGCGGAGTGGGATCGCCGCCGGAACAGCTGCCGCCCGCAGCCCACAGCGTGGGCGAGGCCGCCGGATTCCAATTGGCGCCGACATAGGCCGTATGCGTCACCAACGCCGTGTAATTGGCATTGCCATAGCTGACGACATCGCCCACCTTGTAAGTCGCGCCCTCTGCCCAGGCGGTACACGCCGCCAAGGCGCTCTGTCCCCAGGCCAGCAGCAGCGCGAGCGCGGCCGCGCGCAGAGACATGCCGAATTGTTTGTGCATCTCCATGCTCCTCGTCTTGACTGAACCAATTGGTATTTAATTGGTATTTCAGACTATGCCATGCCATCGAGAATGCAAGGTGAAAATCCATTTCGTATATTTATCAAAGCAAACAGACGCAAAAAAAACCGCGCCCTTTCGGGACGCGGTTTCGGCTGCGCCGCATTTTATCGACAGCTGTCCGGCGTGCAGAATAGCGCGTCGTCTCCTGTCTCCGCCGGCTTGGGCAGGCGCTTGGCCAGATCGGCGGCCAGTTGCTGGGGCTTGCCGAACCAGCTGGACAGCTCCAGCCGCTCTAGTTGGCCATCCTGCTCCAGCATCACGGACGGGAAGCCCCGCAAGCCCAGCCTGGCCATCATTTGCCGGGTCTGCGCGATATGGCTTGCCGCCTCCGTCCGCGCCGCGCGCCAGGCCTGGGCGAAAGCCGCCGCGTCGGCCCCCTGCTCCGCCACCAGCTGCGCCAGCACCTCGAACTCGGCGATGCGTCGCCCCTCCTGATAGTGGGCGCGCTGGATGCGGGCCAGCATGGCGAGCGGCTCCAAACCCAGCTTGCCAGCCGCCAGGATGGCGGCGATGGGCGGGTCCGACGCCAAAGGCGCGCCGATATCGCGCAGCAGGCCTTCGAAATAAGCCTCGCCGAAAGGCTGGCCGCTCATCTGGGCGATGCGCGCGTCGTGCGGCATCACATAGCCGCGCCACTCCGGCGTGATGGTGCGGCCTTCCGCTTCGTCCAGCATGCCGCCGGCATGCATGATCAATTCCAATCCCGGCACGGCGGCCGCCGCCTTCAGCAAGGGAGAAGCGCCGTAGCACCAGCCGCACAGCGGATCGTAGAAATAATGCAGTTTCATGCTTGTTACCACTTCATCTCGCCCTTGCGCACCTTGGCGCCCAGCTCCAGCGTCGACACTTCGGCGGCTTGCGGATAAGCCTGCTTCATCGCCTCGATCAGCTCGCCGCTGTTGGCGGTGACGGCATTCTTGGCCTCAAAGGTTTTCAGGTAATCGCGGGTGTAGCGGATGGCGGACACGTCCATCTTGTCGCCGGCGATCATATGGCCCGGCACCACCACCTCCGGCTTCAGCGCTTCCATGTCGTCCAGCTGCTTGTACCAACCCTTGCGCTCGGCGTCGTTCTGAGTATCGGCCGTCCAGACGTGCATGCCGGAGTAGACGCCGACATTGCCGACGATGGCGCGGATGGACGGAATCCATACATAGCCGCGATGCGCCATCACGCCCTGGGTGTCGCGCAGTTCCAGCGCCTTGCCTTCCAGCATGATCTTGTCGGCCTTGATCTCGGTCGGCAGCAGCGGATTCGCCTGCGGCGCGTTGGCGCCCATCTTCGGGCCCCAGAACGCCACCTTGCCCTTCACATTGCCCTTGATGTGGGCCAGCACTTCCGGCGCGGCCACCAGTTCGGCCTTGGGGAAGATCTGCTTCAGCACCGAGGCGCCGAAGTAGTAGTCCGGATCGGCTTGGCTGATGTAAATGGTTTTCAGATTCTTGCCGCTGTCCAGCACCTTGGCGGCGATGCGGTAGGCGTCGGCGCGGGTGAAGCCAGTGTCGATCAGCACGGCGTCCTTGTCGCCGGTCACCAGCACGGAGGAAACATTGAAGCTGTTGCCGTCGGCATTGTAGACCGACAGCTTGAGGTCGCCCGCATGGGCGAAACCGGCGGCGGCGAGAGCGGCGGCGATCAGGGTTTGACGGATCATGGTGAGACTCCTTAAGTCTGGTGCCGGCGCCCGCCGGCGGGGTTGCACTGCGAATCAGTGAAGATGCGCACACTATAAGCTTAGTAATCGCACCAATAAATCGCTTAAAATGCACATTATTGTTTCAAAAAACGAGCATATAAATGGACAGGCTGACCGCGATGCAAGTATTCGCCGAAGTCGCCCAGCTGGGCAGCTTCACCGCCGCCGGCGACAAACTGGACATGTCCCGCCCCATGGTCACCCGTTATGTCGACGAGCTGGAACAGTGGCTGGGCGTTCGCTTGTTGCAACGCTCCACCCGCAAAGTCACCTTGACCGACGCCGGCCTGGCCTGCCTGGCGCGCTGCCAGCAGATGCTGGAACTGGCGGCCGAAGTGCGGGCCGACGCCAGCCAGCGCGACGGCCAGGTGCGCGGCGTGTTGCGGGTGGCGGCCAGCACCTCGTTTGGCCTGGCGGTGCTGGGCGGCTTGATGGCCGAATTCAGCGAGCGCCACCCGCAGCTGCGCATCGACCTGCAACTGGGCGACCGCGCCGTCAATCTGATTGAAGAAAGAATAGACCTAGCCATCCGCATCACCAATGAGCCCGATCCCGGGCTGGTGGGACGGCGGTTATGCGACTGCCGCTCGCTGGCGGTGGCCTCGCCCGCTTATCTGGCCCGCCACGGCGTGCCCGGGCATCCGATGGATCTGGAAAACCACCGCTGCCTCAGTTACAGCAACTTCGGCCGCAGCGAATGGCGCTTCCGCCAGGGAGAAGAAGAACAGCGGGTCAGAGTCAGCGGCGCCATCAGCGCCAACGAGGCCAGCGCCCTGCTGTGCGCGGCGGCCGCGGGCGGCGGCATCGCCCTGCAACCCAGCTATCTGGCCGCGCCCTACGTGCGCCGCGGCGAACTGGTGGCGCTGCTGCCGGACTGGCAGCCGCAGCTGATGGGGATTCACGCGCTGTATCCGTCGCGCCGCCTGCTGCCGCTGGCGCTGCGCAGCTTGCTGGATTTTTTGGTGGAAAGACTCGGTGGTCCGCTGCCGCCGTGGGACCGCGCCGCCGCTTAAGCATCGCCGCCGCTTATGCCTTATCAGCATGAAGAAGTGCATTTTCGAGCCAAATGGCTATTGGCAATTGCCGGTTGCCGCAAGATCGCCTAAGCTCAGCTACATCCGATATGCCGGCCGCCCGCCGGCAGTGACGCAACCTGTTAATGAAGTGGAATCAGATCGATGTGCCAGCTGCTGGGCATGAATTGCAATATCCCGACCGACATCCTGTTCTCGTTCGAGGGCTTCCATCGCCGCGGCGGCCTGACCGACCACCATGCCGATGGCTGGGGCATCGCCTTTTTCGAACAAAAGGGTTGCCGCGTTTTCCTGGATGACAAACCCTCGGTCGAATCGCCGGTAGCCGAACTGGTGCGCCGCTACCCGATCAAGTCCGAGAACGTCATCGCCCACATCCGCAAGGCCACCCAGGGCAAGGTCAACCTGGCCAACACCCACCCGTTCATGCGCGAGATGTGGGGCCAGTACTGGATCTTCGCCCACAACGGCAATCTGGAAGACTTCCAGCCGGAAACCGGCGAATATTACCGCCCGGTGGGCACCACCGACTCCGAGCGCGCCTTCTGCCACCTGATGGAGCGCCTGCGCGCCAAGTGGTCGCAGCCGCCCGAGCTGGAAACGCTGTTCCAGGAAGTCGCCGCGCTGGCGGCGGAGATCTGCAGCAAGGGCGTGTTCAATTTCATGCTGAGCAATGGCGAAGTGTTGTTCGCCCATTGCTCCACCCATCTGCACTACATCATCCGCCGCGCGCCGTTCAACACCGCCCACCTGGTGGACAACGACGTCAGCGTCGATTTCGCCACCGTCACCACGCCGCGCGACCAGGTGGCGATGATCGCCACTCAGCCGCTGACCGACAACGAGCACTGGACCGCGTTGTCGCCGGGCGAACTGATACTGTTCCGCGACGGCGCGCCGCTGCTGACGCACAAGACGGACTGACATCCAGGCGGCGATTGGCGGTATGCTGAAGGCAAGCCCTCCACGACCGGATCCGCCATGAGCCGCTTCGACTTCAGCCAGCCGCCGTTCGACACGCTCGGTCCCGCCGAGCGCGACGCGCTGGAAGCCCGCGCCGACATCGTCTACTTTCCCGACGACGCGCTGGTCATCGGCCCCGGCCAGGCCATAGACGCGCTGTACATGGTGATCAAAGGCAAGGTGTGCGAGCTGGCCGGAGAGGAAGTGGTTTCGCGCTACCATCCGCGCGACAGCTTCGACACCCGCGCGCTGATCGCCGGCCAAACGCCGCACCGCTTCGTAGTGGAGGAAGAGGCATTGCTGCTGGCGCTGCCGCGCGCCGAGCTGCTGGCCCTGACCGAAAGCCATCCGCGCTTCGGCGCCTATTTCTACGCCAGCGTCTCGCAAAAGCTGGGCATGCTGGCGCAGCGCGCCGGCACCCGCGAACTGCAAACGCTGCTGACCGCCACCGTGCGCGACGCCGGCTGCCGCCAGCCGGTATTTGTCGACGCCGCCGACAGCATCCGGGACGTAGCTGCCGCCATGAAGGCGCAGCGCAGCAAATCCGTGCTGGTGCGCGATGGCGAGCGGCTGGGCATCTTCACCACCACGGATTTCCGCGACGTGATCCTGGACGGCGTGGACAGCGCCGAACCGATAGGCCGCCACTGCGGCTACCAATTGCTGACCATAGACATCGACGATTTCCTGTTCAACGCCCTGCTGTTGATGACGCAGCGCAATCTGCGCCGGCTGGTGGTGACGGAACACGGCCGGCCGGTCGGCATCCTGGCGCAGGTCGACGTGCTGTCCTACTTCTCCAACCACTCCCATTTGATCGCGCAACGGCTGGAGCGCGCCAGCAGCCTGGATGAGCTTGCCGATATCGCCAGCCAGATCGACCGGCTGATCGGCATCCTGTCCGGCCACGGCGTGCGGCCGCTGCAACTTGGTCGGCTGGTGCAGGCGCTGAACGCGCGGCTGTTCGCCCGCGCCTGGCGGATGATCGCGCCGGCCGAAGTGGCGGACAACAGCTGCCTGATCGTGCTCGGCTCGGAAGGCCGCGGCGAGCAAATCCTCAAGACCGATCAGGACAACGCGCTGCTATTGCGCGACGGCGTTCCCCCTGAAAGCGCGGCGGAATATTGCGGCGCCTTCTCTGCCGCCCTCGCCCGCTTTGGCTACCCGCCCTGCCCAGGCGGCGTCATGGTCAGCCACCCCGAATGGCGATTGACCCGCGCCGCCATGCGCGACCGCATACACGGCTGGCTGGCCCAGCCTAGCGGCGAGGGCATGATGCAGCTGGCCATCTTCTGCGACGCCGAAGCGGTATGCGGCGACGCCTCCTTGCTGGCCGACTACCGCGGCTACCTGCGCGAACGCTTGCAGGACGACGCCGGCTTCTACGCCCGCTTCGCCCGCGCCATCGATCAGTTCGACACGCCGCTGGGGCCGTTCGCCCGGCTGCGCACCCGCGAACGCGATGGCCGCGACACGCTGGATTTGAAAAAAGGCGGCATTTTCCCGCTGGTGCATGGCTTGCGCGCGCTGGCGCTGGAATACGGCATCGACGAAACCGGAAGCCACGCCCGCGCGCAGGCGCTCGCCGCCGCCGGGCGGCTGGAATCCTCTTTGGCCAACGACATCGTGGAGGCGCTGGGCGTGTTGTCGCAATTGCGGCTGGACCAGGGGCTGCGGCGCATCGAGGCGGGCCAGCCTGCAGACAACTGGATCGAGCCGGAACGGCTATCGTCGCTGGAAAGAGACCTGCTGAAGGAGGCGCTGGCCGTCGTCAAGCGCTTCAAGGCGCAACTGCGCCACCACTATCGCCTGGGCAGCCTGTAATGCTGCGCCAATGGCACCGCCGCTGGCTGCTTGCCCGGTTGCGCGATCCGGCCTGGCGCCATGTATTCGACGAACACCCGGAGGAGCTGGTCAGCCTCGATTGCGAAACCACCAGCCTAGACGTCAAGAAGGCCGAGCTGCTGTCGATAGGCGCCGTCAAGCTGCGCGGCAACCGCATCCTCAGCAGCGAATCGCTGTACCTGCTGGTCAAACCGCAAACCCTGCCGCAAGGCGACAATATCGCCATCCACGGCTTGCGCCGGCGCGATCTGGACGAAGGCATGGAACCGGCGCAGGCCGTGCGGCAGCTGCTGGATTTCATCGGCGGCCGGCCATTGCTCGGCTACTACCTGGAATACGACGTGGCGGTGTTGAACAAATACGTGAAGCCGCTGCTCGGCATTGCCCTGCCGCAACGGCAGATCGAGGTTTCCGCCCGCTACTACGACTACAAGTTCAAGCAAAACCCCGGCGCCTATATCGACCTCAGGCTGGCCGAGCTGTACCGCGACCTCGCCATCCCCGCCCCGCCGCGGCACGACGCGCTGAACGACGCGCTGGGCGTGGCCATGCTGTACCAGGCGCTGCGCCAGCGCGGATTCGGTTAAGCGCCGTTGCCGCCTTGGATCAGGTTCTGTGCGAGCTTGGGTTGCAGGCGCCAAACCCCACTCAGGCGCATGACAAAATATTTGTAAACATTTGCCTCTCCTCTTAGCTCATTTCTGGCACGCGCCTTGCTGACACTCATAGCGGCAAGCCATTGTTCCGGCAAGAAAAATCGGCAAATAGACGCTTTGATACCGGCATGGCGGCAAGCGACAGCGGCAAAGCGGCAAAAATTGCAGCCCTGCCGCCCAGGACAGCAGCTGATCCGTGAAGCGCTGCCCGGCATCCACGTTTTCAAGGAGAGGCAATATGTCTATCAGCAGCAACACCAGCACGTACTGGCAGCAACTGCAATCGCTGCATCAGCAGCGGCGCCAGGATTTCAGCAGCCTGACGCAATCGGTTCAGCAAGGCGACATCGCCGGCGCGCAACAAGCGCTGGCCGCACTGCAGCAGCTGAACGGTTCCAACAACACCGACAATGGCAACCAGGATTTCGGCGCGGTGCTGAACAATGCCATCAGCGCGGCATCCTCCACGTCCGCCACCGGCGCCAGCGCCACGGCAACCGACCCGTTCGCCGCGCTGAACAACAGCCAGACCAGCGGCGGCACCGGCAATTCCGTCTCCTCCTTGCTGAAAACCCTGGGCCAGGATCTGCAATCCGGCAACCTGAGCCAGGCGCAGCAGGCTTTCCAGCAACTGCAGCAAGGCCTGCAACAGGCCAACGGGGCGCAAGCCAGCGAAGGCGGCCATCGCCACCATCATCATCACCATGACAGCGGCGGCGAGCAAAACAACGGTTTGGCCAACCTATTGAACGGCGGCAATAACAAGCAAAGCGCGGCGACGGACAGCAGCGCCAGCAGCAACGCCATCAACCAGCAAGCCCAGGCCGCGCTCAGCCTGTACCAGGCCAGCGCCGGCAACAATGACATCTCCAGCCTGCTGATGTCGCTATCGGTGTAAAGCTTCCCGGCTTCAAGACAAAGGCCTTCCACGCGGAAGGCCTTTTTAATTTGCCGGACATAGGCAGAACCTCAAGCGCGCTGGCCGTCCATTTTGGCACGGCTGGCGCAGCCATCAAACCAGGGCCGCAGGCTGGCATCGAACGCTGCCGCCAGCGTCTGCGCCTGCTGGTAAGCCAGCTCGCCCTCGTCGCGGCGTCCCAGGCCAAAGCATGCCCGGGCGCGTTCGAGCAATAGAAAGGCGCGGTCCACGTCTTCCTCGCCGTTGTCGGCGATCAACGCCAGGCCGGCATCGGCCGATTGCAGGCCATCGCGCCACTGCGCGAATCGATTCGCCGTCAGAGCCAGCAGGTACTCGGCCCGCTCATGATGGACCCAGCTCCCCGCCCGCCCCCATAGCCGCCGCGCGCACTGCGCGGCCCGCCACACAATGCGCGGGCTTGAGGAGTCGGCATCCAGGTCTTCCCGCTCCAGCAGCCCGGAAACGATATTGTTGGCCAGCGAAGCCAGCGCGGCGTCGTTGGCGCTGGCCGCGATAGGCTCCAGCTCCTGCAGCAACTCATCCAATGCCGGCAGCAAGCCGGACAGCGGGCCATGCTGTTGCAAACCCTGCAACACGCCCAGCCGCGCCAGCAGCCGCATCATCCCGGCGTCCATTCCCGCGGCCTGCCATTGCCGCTCCAGCCGCCAGGCCGCCAAAGCGTCGCCGGACAAAGTTGCGGCAACCAGGCTATGGCGCAGCAGGATGGGGCCGGCGTCTGACAGGGGCAAACGGCGCAATAGCGTCCAGGCTGCGCGCCAGTCGCCCTTTTGCTCGCCCAGCAAGTGATTGATCAGCCAGGCCAAGCGCGGATGGTCGGCCGGCGGCAGCGCAGGAGAATCGATCAATCCGGGCAATTGCGCGATCACCTCATCCGGACTGTCGTCGTGGATTTGAATCAGCTGTTGCAGCGTGGAGGCGGCGGTCATGAAAAAGGCCTTTCTCAAAGAAAGGCCCAGTTTCCACAACGCCACCCGACATGTCAAAGGCATCAGCCGTTGGGCATGCTGTCTTCTCCATCGCCAGCCCGGCGCGCCGCCCGGCGCATCAGCTGCAACTGCTGCGAGAATTGGCGGCAATTGCCGCATAGCAGCAGGTGCATCCTCAATTTCAGATGTTCGGTGGCGCCCAGGGGCCGATCCAGGCCGGCCGAAATCAGCCGGCTGGCTTCGCGGCAACTCAACTTCATCGCTCGTCCTCCCGGCTCCAGCGTATTGAAAAACATTCGCGCAGACTCATCCGCGCCCGGTACAGCAGTACTGAACAGTTTGTCGCGCTGATGTCCAGATTGTTACAGATGTCGGCGATTTCCATCCCCATCACTTCGCGCATGACAAATACCATGGCGGTGCGGCGCGGCATCACTTGGGAACACTCTTCGAACACCTGCCAGAACTGGCGCGAGATCAGCTGGCTCTCCGGCCCGCTCCAGGCCTTGACCGGCTCGCGCCAATGACCGTCCCGCGCGAACAGGCCGTCGAAATCGCTGTCGTCCGCTTCGTCCTCCAGCGACTCGAACAGCTTCTCCTTCCCCTTGCGGCGCATCGCGTCTATCAATTTGAAGCGCAGAATGGAAGTCAGCCAGGTGCGCAGGGTGGATTTGCCGGAAAAGCTGGCCTGCGACTCCAGCGCCGCCAGCAGCGTTTCCTGCACCGCCTCCTCCGCCGCGTCGCGTTCGCGCAATTGCGCCAGCGCGTAGCGCAACAAATACGGCCGTTCCCGCTCGATCAGCTGCGCGTCTATCATGCTCACTCCCTGCAGAATTCCACCGCCTGGTCCAGCCGGTCCACCGCCAGCACTTTCAGGCCTTCGATTTCTTGCCGCGGCTTGTTGGCGCTGGGCACGATGGCGCGGGTGAAGCCGAGCTTGGCGGCTTCTTTCAGCCGCTCCTGGCCGCGCGTCACCGGACGCACCTCGCCGGCCAGTCCCACCTCGCCGAACACCACCAGCTTTTCCGGCAGCGCCTTGTTGCGCAAGGACGAAACCATGGCCAGGATGATGGCCAGGTCGGCCGCTGGCTCGTTGATCTTGACGCCGCCCACCGCATTCAGGAACACGTCCTGGTCGAAGCAAGCCACGCCGCCATGGCGGTGCAACACCGCCAGCAGCATCGCCAGCCGGTTCTGCTCCAGGCCGACAGTGAGACGCTTGGGCTGGAAGCCATGGCAGTCGTCCACCAGCGCCTGGATTTCCACCAGCAAGGGCCGCGTGCCCTCCTGCGTCACCAGCACGCAGGAACCAGCGACGTCGTCGCGATACGAGGAAAGGAAGATGGCCGACGGATTGGACACGCCCTTCAGGCCGCGGTCGGTCATCGCGAACACGCCCAGCTCGTTGACCGCGCCGAAGCGGTTCTTGATCGCGCGTATCATGCGGTAGCTGGAATGGGAGTCGCCTTCGAAATACAGCACGGTGTCCACCATATGCTCCAGCACGCGCGGACCGGCCAGCGAGCCTTCCTTGGTGACATGGCCCACCAGCAGCACCGTGATGCCGCTCTGCTTGGCCATGCGCGTCAGCTGCGCCGCGCACTCCCGCACCTGCGACACCGAACCCGGCGCCGACGTCACCTGCTCGGTGTACAGCGTCTGGATGGAATCGATCACCACCACGTCGGGCAGTTCGCGCTTCAGCGTGGCCAGGATGTTTTCGATGCAGATCTCGGCCAGCAGATTGACGCTGCTGGTATCCAGCGCTAGCCGCGAGGCGCGCAAGGCGATCTGCTGCGCCGATTCCTCGCCCGACACATACAACACCTTGCGGTTGCGGCCGATCTGCGACAAGGCCTGCAGCAGCAGCGTGGATTTGCCGATGCCGGGGTCGCCGCCGATCAGCACCACCGCGCCGCGCACGATGCCGCCGCCCAGCACGCGGTCCAGCTCGTCGATGCCGGAAGGATCGCGCGGGGTTTCCTCGGTCTGCACTTCGGACAGCTTCTGCACCTGGGTGACATTGGCCGCCCAGGACTGGAAGCGCGGACCGGCTGCAGCAGGGGCGGCGACCGATTCCACCAGCGTGTTCCAGGCGTTGCAGTGCGGGCATTGGCCCTGCCATTTGGGCGCTTGCCCGCCGCACTCGGTGCAGCTGAATACGGTTTTGCTCTTGGCCATTCGGGACAATTCAATGGAAATCAAAGGCGGAAGGATAACAGGAGCCGGCCAGCCATGCCGCAAAAGCGGACGATCAATTGGCTGGATGCTTGGCGTCGGACTTGTTGAGCTCGTTGATGATGTTCAGCAGGCGCTTCTGATCGGCCTCGCTCTTGCCGTTGGACTGCTTGGGCTTGGCCGGCGAGTCGGGATGCTGCATCGCAGCCAACACGGCTGCGACTTGCGGATCATTCTTGGCCGCCTGATCGGCCTCTTCGCTGGTTAAGGGATGCGGGCCGGCGTCGCTGGACTTGCCGGCTAGCGCGGCCGGCTTGTTGACGGCGGCGGCTGGCGCGCCCGCCATGGCGCCGCTGGCGGCGACCGGCTTCTCCGGCGGCGGCGCCATCGTCTCCAGCTTGTTCTTGGCCATGTATTCGTTCATCTCGCGCCAGCCGGCATAAATGGATGCCTTGTCGGCCTCGGGGTTGCGGATATAGCACTCCTCGAGCGAGCGGCCGGTCTGGCGGCAGGCGGCGCCCACGGCCTTGTCCGAGTCGCGGGTCAGGCCGGTCACGCTGTTCACCCAATTGCATCCGCCAAGGGCCAACATGGTCGTCAGCAGCAGCAAAATTCTCATGCTCATCCCCCGTTTTCGCTAATGCGTCAGCCGCGCGGCTGACGCAGATCCAGTTCCAGCACTTCGCCGCTGCGTCCACGGCTGTCTGCGCTCATCCAGTACAGCAGATGCGGCATCAGGTCGGCCAGATCGCCGCGCTCGCGCTTGTCTTCGCCCGGATGCGTCCGGTTGCGCTGCGGCGAGTTGACCGGGCCCGGCAGCAGCAGATTGACCCGCAAATTGGGATGCATGTCCCATTCGCTGGCGGCCACCGTGGTCAGATAAACCTGGCCGGCATTGGAAGCGCCGAAGCCGCCCCAGTAGGCCGCGGGATGCAGCGCGTGATGCTCGCCGACGAACAGCACCGACGCATCCGGCGCATCCTTCAACAGCGGCAGGCAGGCGCGGGTCAGCGCGAAGCGGGCCACGGTATTGATGCGGTATTGGTTCATCCATTCTTCTATGGTCTGGTTGCTCAGTGGCGACAACGCGTAAAAATGCGAGGCGCAATGCAGAATCCCGTCCAGGCGGCCGAACTCCCGATGTATGGTCAGCGCCAGATTATTGAATTCGTTCTCGCCGGCATTCAGCAGATCCAGCGGCACCGCGGCCGGCTCCGGCGCGCCGCTCGCCACCACTTCATCGTAGACTCTCTCCAGGCCCTTGACGCTGCGAGATAACAACACCACCGTCGCCCCATGGCGGGCGAAGGCCAGCGCCGCCTCGCGGCCTATGCCTTGCGAGGCGCCGGTAACCAGGATGACGCGCCCGGCCAGGGCGTCTGCAGCAAATTCCGTTTTCATTGTCATTGTTCTACCTGTAAATCCCGCTTCACGGCGGCGGCCGCGGCTACGCCGCTGCGCGCCGCGCCCTCCAGTGTCGCCGGGTAATCGGGATGCACCCAATCTCCGGCCAGATAAACTCCCGGCCACGCAGTGCGAGCATCCGGCCTCATCAGGCCGATCTCGCTGGCAAACGTGGCCCGCTTTTCCACAATCACTTGGCTTTGGCAAGGCTCGCCCAGCCAGGGCGCCAAGCGGCGCGCATCGGCCGCCACCGCGTGGACCAGTTCTTCGGCCGGCGGCAGGGCGGCGGGCGCGCTGATCACAGCGGCCAGCCAACCAGCCTCGCCGCACAGCGCCTCGCGATCGAACAGCCAGTCCGCCGTGCCGCCGCTGACGCCCATCATCGGCGCCGGCAAGCGCGGCGAGCGGTCGAAGCGCATATACACCGTGGCGATGGGGCAATAACGGTAGGCGGCTACCGACTCCCGCAATGCCGGCTCGGCCAGCAAATCCTTGGCATGATATGGCGCCACGGCGACGATCACGGCATCATACTCCGTACCGTCCACCTGCGGCCTGCCATCCTTGATTTCCACCGACGCCACGCGCTCGCCTCTCCGCAGCGCCGCACCGCGCTCGCCCAGCCAGCGCCAGGCGGGATCGGGAAACAGCGAGGACAGATCAAGCGCCGGCAGCAAGAGATCGCTGGCCTCGCGCGCGGCGCCCAGGCTGTCGCGCAAGACGGCGGCCAACACCCGCATCGATGCCCGCGGCAGCGGCGTATTCAGCGCCGACGCCACCAAGGGCTGCCAGAAGTCGCGGCGCAAGGCCGCGCTTTGCCCCTGCGCCGCCAACCAGGCTTCCACGCTCAAATCGCGCTCTAAGCGGTATCCCGAGCGCCGCAATCCATCCAGCGCGCGCGCCAGTTTCCACTTGTCCGTCCAGGACACGCCGCGCGCCAGCAGCAGCCCAGCCGCCACATGCAGGGGCGCCGGCAGGTGCGGGCAGCGCAGACGCAAGCCGCCATCGCGCAGCCACTGCATGGGCAGCCGCCGCAAAGCGCTTTCCGAGCTGACGCCTACAGTCCGCATCAGGCGCAAGCATTCTGCATAAGCGCCCAGCAGAATGTGCTGACCATTGTCAAACCTGGCGCCATCTTTGCCGGCGCACCGCGCCCGCCCGCCAGGGTCGCGCCCGGCCTCGTACACGGCGAGGTCCGCCCAGCCGGCCAGTTCCACCGCCGCGGCGAGGCCGGCCCAGCCGGCGCCCACCACCGCCACTCTCGGTTTCACGGCTGGTAGCCGAAGGTCCAGGTTTTCCACGCCAGCCACAGCTTGCGGCCGGTTCCCAGCGATAGGCGCTGGTTCAGCACTTTGGCAGGGCCATCCTGCCGGATTTCCTCCAGCGTGGCGCGGTAGATCGCCGCCATCAGCAGGCCGGGCCGCTGCGACTTGCGGTCTTCCGCCGGCAGCAAATCCCAGGCCTTGCGGTATTGCTCCTGCGCCCGTTCGATCTGGAAGGCCATCAGCGCCTGGAACGCCTCGCTCTCCTCGTAATGCAGAATGTCCATCGCCGGGCAATTGAAACGCTGCAGCTCGTCCATCGGCAGATAGATGCGGTCGCGCCGGGCGTCCTCGCCCACGTCGCGGATGATGTTGGTCAGCTGGAAAGCCACGCCCAGTTCATGAGCGTATTCCAGCGTGCGTTCGTCGCGGTAGCCGAAGATGCGGGCGGCCAGCTGCCCCACCACGCCGGCCACGCGGTGGCAATACAGCAGCAGGTCCTGGTAGCGCTGATAGCGCACCATGTGCAGGTCCATCTCCATGCCGTCCATGATCTCTTCCAGCTGCGACTGCGGCAGCTGGAAGGCCTTCAAATGCGGCTGCAGCGCGCGCATCACCGGATGGTCCACCTGGCCCAGATACGCCCGGCCCACCTCGCCGCGCCACCAGGCCAGCTTGGCCTTGGCCACGTTCAGGTCCTGGCACTCGTCCACCGCGTCGTCCACCTCGCGGCAGAAGGCGTACAGCGCGGTGATGGCGCGCCGCCGCTCCTCCGGCAGAAAACGGAAGCTGTAATAGAAACTGGAGCCGCTGGACGCGGCCTTGTCCTCGCAATACTGATCGGGCGTCACGCGCCTCTCCCAAAACTGTCGCCGGACTTTGCCGGCGGGATTCCGTAGTGTGCGTCGCGCCGGCTCATTTGCCCCGGCACGCACGCCATATCATGTATGCCCAATCGCGGCTGTTCAGCTTGGGCCGCTGGCGGAACACGTCGCCTTCGCTGGCATGCAGCTTTTGTAGGATGCGCTCGCCGCCCATCACGATCAGCCGCAACTCCAGCCCCAGCCTGCCGCGCAGCGTCCGCCCCAGCGGCGCGCCCGCCTGCAGCATCTTGCGCGCCCGCTCCACCTGGTAAAGCATCAGCGCGCGCCATTTGGCGTCGCAAAGTCCTTCCGCGATCTGCGCCTCCGTCACGCCAAAGCGCGAGAGATCCTCCTGCGGCAGATAGACCCGGTTCTTTTGCCAATCCACCGCCACATCCTGCCAAAAATTGATCAGCTGCAGCGCGGTGCAAATGCCGTCGGACTGCGCCAGGCTGCGGGGATCGGTTTCCCCGTACAGCGCCAGCAGCAACCTGCCCACCGGGTTGGCGGAACGGCGGCAGTAGTCGACCAGCTCGCCGAAGCTCTGATAGCGCGCCTTGCCTACATCTTGCCGGAAAGCCGACAGCAGGTCGCGGAACGGTTGCAGCGGCAAGGCATGCTCAGCGATGGCCACCGCCAGCGGCGCCATCAGCGCGATCCGCGGCGGCTCGCCGACGGCGATGCGGTCCAGATCGGCTTCCAGCCTGTCCAGCTCGGCCAGCCGCGCCGCCGCCGCGGCGTCGCCCTCGTCGGCCACGTCGTCGGCGTAGCGGGCGAAATGGTAGATGGCGTGCACCGCGCGCCGCATCTTGCGCGGCAACAGGATGGACCCCACCGGGAAATTTTCATAATGGCCAACCGACATAGCCGCCTCTCAAACCGATTCCGGCTGCGGATTATAACCGAGCCTGCGTGACAGCGTCCCGCGCGCTGACAATGCCATGTTCAATCCCGCCGGAACATGCCAAATCGACTTGCGCCGGCATTTTCCACTTTTGTGACGACAGGGTATTTACAAGCCGCCCGGAGACGCATACAATGCGCAGCACTGTGAACGCAGCGACATCCGACGGGGGTATAGCTCAGCTGGGAGAGCGCTTGCATGGCATGCAAGAGGTCAGCGGTTCGATCCCGCTTACCTCCACCAATCGACTGCTTCACCGAACAAAAAAGCCTGCGCAAGCAGGCTTTTTTTGCATTCCGCCGCAGGGAAACCGCCTTGCGGCGGCTCCCCGCCCTCAGATCTGCACCAGATCCCTGGCCCCGGCGGTCAGCGTGGATACATACTCGGCCGTGCGCGGCTCGCGCGGCGCGCCGAATATCTGCGATGCGCTGCCCGCCTCGACGATGCGGCCATGCTCCAAGAACACGACATCGCGCGCCACGCTGGCGGCCAGGCGCAGATCATGCGTCGCCATCAGCATGGTGACGCCCTCGGCCGCCAGCTGGCGCAGCACCGCCACCACCTCGGCCGCCAGCTCGGGATCCAGCGCCGACGTCGGCTCATCGCACAACAACAGCTGCGGCGACGGCGCCAGGGCGCGGGCGATGGCCACCCGCTGCTGCTGCCCGCCGGATAGCGTGGACGGCCAGGCGTCGGCCTTATGCGCCATGCCCACCTTGTCCAACAGCTCGCGCGCGCGCCGCTCCGCCTGCTGGCGCGGCCAGCGCTGCACGGTCAGCAGACCCTCCATCACATTTTGCAGCGCCGTCTGATGCGGAAACAGCTGAAAGCTCTGGAACACCATGCCGGTCGCCCGCCGCATCCGCAACACCGCCTCGCGCGACAGCTTGCGCCCCGGCGCGAAACTCAAGGCATCGCCGGCCAACTCCAGGCTGCCGGCATCCGGCACCTCCAAAAGATTGACGCAGCGCAGCAGCGTGCTCTTGCCGCTGCCGGACGGGCCGATCAGCGCGGTGACGCCACCCTCGGGCAAGGTCAGGCTCACCCCGTCCAGCACCCGGTGGCCATCGAAGGATTTGACGATATCGTTCAGCTTGATCATGCCGCCGCTCCCACGGGCGCCACATGGCGGTCAAAACGTTTTTCCAGACGCTCCTGCAGCCAGGTCAACACCGTGCTCAGCATCAGGTACAAAAAAGCAGCCTCAAGATAAAGCACCAGCGGCTCGTAAGTGGTGGCGGCAATCCGCTGCGCCGCCTGGAACATCTCCGGCACCGTCAGCACAGCCGCCAGCGAGGTATCCTTTACCAGAGAGATGAAGGAGTTGGCCAGCGGCGGCACCGCCACCCGGCTCGCCTGCGGCAGGATGGTGCGCCGCATCGCCTGCGACCAGCTCATGCCCAGAGAATACGCCGCCTCCCACTGCGCCTTCGGCACCGAGGCGATGGCCGCGCGTATCACTTCCGAAGTATACGCGCCGACGCTGAGCACGAAGCCAAGCAGCGCGGCAGGAAACGGATCGAACACGATGCCGATGCGGGGCAAGCCGTAGAAGATCACGAACAGCTGCACCAAGAGCGGCGTGCCGCGCACCAGCCAGGAGTAAGCGCGCACCAACAGCACCAAGGGGCGCGGCCCGAACAGCCGGATCAAGGCCACCACCAGGCCCAGGGCCAAGCCGCCGACAAAAGACAGCAAGGTCAACGGCACGGTGAAGACCAGCCCGGCATAAACAAGCGACGGCAGCGAATCCGCCATCAACTGCAACCACGAAGGCATCGCTCCTCCTCAATCAGCGCGACACGTCGGCGCCGAAGTATTTTTGCGAAATCTTCTGATACGTGCCATCCGCCTTGATCGAAGCCAGCGCCTTGTCGATGGCCGCCTTCAGTTCCGGATTGCCCTTGCGCAGCAGCACGGCGGAAGCTTCGCCATTGGCCTCGGTGGCGGCCACCTTCAGGCGGGACTTGGGCTGCTTCTTCTTGAAATCAAGGAAGGACAGGCTGTCGTTGATGGTGGTTTCCACCCGGCCGGACTCCAGCAGCGCCACCGATTCATTGAAACCCTGAGTCGGCACCACCTCCGCGCCGTAGCGCTGCGCCAGCTTGCCGAAATTGCTGGTCAGGGTGTTGGCGGACTTGCGGCCCTTCAAATCTTCAAAGCGCTTGATGTCGCGATTGTCGTCGCGCACGATCAACACCGCCTTGGACACGATGTACGGCTCGGAGAAATCGTATTTGGCCTTGCGCGCATCGGTGACGGCCACCTCGTTGATCACCACGTCGTAGCGCTTGACGTCGAGGCCGGCGATCAAGCCATCCCACTTGCCCTCGACGAACTGCGGCTTGACGCCCAGACGCTTGGCGATGGCCTGGCCGATTTCGACATCAAAACCGGTCAGCTCGCCGGAAGCATTGTGATAAGTAAACGGGGCGTACGTGCCTTCGGTGCCTATCTTCAACACGCCAGCCTTGCGGATATCCGCCAGATCGTCAGCGTGCGCGACAGCAGCCGCCAGGGACAGGCCAAGAATCAGTGCGGTATTCAGTTTTTTCATTGTCGAATCTCCATCGTTGCTCAGTGTCTTCCGGCAGCACGGGCCGGCCATGGCGATACCTTAACAGCGACAATGTTAGAATACTAAGTAATATTATTTTAGTTTTATATTCTTTATTGAAATATAAATACCCAAAATGCCTTCCCGTGTCGCGCTTCGCACCTGATTCGCCAGTCAAAATGGGTAATTTCTGCATATTTTCGAAATATTTCCACAAAACGCTTGCACGCCAAAATTGCTCCGGGTATAGTTCGCCTCCTGTCGAGACCCAACGGTCAAAAGCGAAAGCGAAATCGACAGATTATGTGGGGGTATAGCTCAGCTGGGAGAGCGCTTGCATGGCATGCAAGAGGTCAGCGGTTCGATCCCGCTTACCTCCACCACAATACAATTTAGGACGTACGTCCCCATCGTCTAGAGGCCTAGGACACCGCCCTTTCACGGCGATAACCGGGGTTCGAATCCCCGTGGGGACGCCAGCGAATACTGGGGGTATAGCTCAGCTGGGAGAGCGCTTGCATGGCATGCAAGAGGTCAGCGGTTCGATCCCGCTTACCTCCACCAGTTAAAAAGCCGAAATCTTGAGATTTCGGCTTTTTCCTTTATTATTTTCCCAAAAAATTCAAAACAAAAATCGGCTCGCTTTGACGCCGATTTCGCCCGCCGTTCCGCATCAGCGCGGCATTCGCCGCAGCTGAGCAACCAGGCCGGCCAGCTTGCCGGCGTAGCCCGGATCGCTGGCATAGCCGCCGCTCGCCAAAGCCTTGGCAAACGCCTGCGCATCGCCGCCAACGCCCAAAGCCGCCCGATAGCGAGGATTGCTCGCCAACAAGCTGGCGTAGTCGTCAAAAGCGGCTTGGTAATTGGGATAAGCGCGGAACGACTCCACCCGGGATTGCTTTTGTCCGCCGACGAACTCCGTGGTCAGCGCCGCCGCGACGCCGCCGCGCCAGCGCGAGTCGGCCTTGATGCCAAACAGATTATGGCTATTGCCGCCATTCGCCAAGGTCAACGGCTTGCGCCCCCAGCCCGACTCCAGCGCCGCCTGCGCCAGCACGATGTCCGGCGCGACGCCGAGCTTGGCCGCAGCCGCCTGCGCATAGGGCCTCATTTCATCGAGAAAAGCCTGCCTCTCAGGCGAAGCCGCAGCCGCCAGCTCCGCAGACTGCAATTGCTGTTTCAAACGCCAGGCTTCGGGCGTCAATTGCGCAGCCGCACCCGGCTCGCCATTGGCGATGAAACGTTCCACCTCGCGGCGCAAACCCGAAAACTGCTCGGCGAATCCGGCGCCGCCGCCGGGCAAGTCCAGCGGCAAGGCGACAGACTCCCGCAAAGGGGAGTCAAAACCGGCCACTCTCTCACTGCGCTGCGTAAACATCGGACTCCCCCTCCAACACCCGCCGCAACAAGGCTTGCCGCTGCTGCAACAATTGGCCATTGCGCAGATTGCGCTCGCGACACGCGGCCGCCAGCTCGCACAGCCGCCGCCAACGCGCCGCGCCCTGCTCGCGCAGATTTGGCGGCAAGGCATCCAAGAGCGCGCTCATCGACAATTCAGCGCCGACGGGCAGCAAATCCCGCACCCACGCCTGGCGGGCGTGGCGGCTACGCTCCAACCGGTCGCACAGCTCGGAAATCCGGCAGGCGCACGCCTCCAAGCCTGCCGCATCATGGGCCAGCGCGGCCTGAAACTGCGCCTCCAGACTCTCCAACAGCAGCGGATAGTCGGCCAGATCGGCCGCTATGGTCATGAACAACTCGCGATAAACCTGCTTTCTATCCATCAACGTCCGCCGTGATATCGCTCGATCAGCCCGGCCAAGCGCTGCGGATCGAAGCGCACCTCGCCGCGCGCCAGCGCGGCGCGCACCGCGTCCACCTTGGCCTGGTCGATTTCCGGCATGGCGCGCAGATTGGCGGCCAGCGAGGCGGACGAATCCTGCGCCGCCGGCGCGCGCGGCACGGCTTCCGCCGCCGGACGGTTTTCGGTCTTGAGGTTTGCGGCCTGTTCGCCGCGCCAGGAGGAATGAAGTGAGATCTGCATCAGAATGCCTGCTGTCCGTATACGGTACGATACCGATACAAGGCGACGCCAGCGCGCCGAACTTAAGCCGGGAGGGCAAAAAGGCCGGCCGCCTGACTGGCGGCGCGGCCGCGCCGGGTCAGAAGTTTTCCGGCAGCATCTTCAACACCACGATGCGGCGGTTCTCCATTCGGATATAGTGGCCATAGATCAGCTCCTTCAGGATGCGCGCCACCATCTCGCGCGAGGAGCCGATCTGATCGGCGATTTCCTGCTGCGTCAGTTGCTTGCGCAGAATCAGCATGCCGTCCTGCTCCACCAGCATCTGATTGATCAGGATGCGCACGCGGCCATACACATCGAGCAAGGCCAGATTGCGCGCCAACATGGTCATGTGGCGCACCAGGGAAACGAGGTAGCGCATGATGCTGCCGCGCACGATGTGGCAGCCAGGCAGGCCATCCTCGCTGTCGAACAACCGGCACAGCATGCCGCGGGAGAATCGCAGCAGCATGCTGTCCTCGTCGGCCACCGCGCTGCTGTTGCGGATGCCGCCGTCGACGAAGGACTCCATGCCCAGCATGTCGCCCGGCATGCTGATCCGCAACACATACTTTTTACCGTTCGGCTCCGCCACATAAGCCTGCATGCAGCCGGCGAACAGCAGGTAAACCTCGTCGGAAGCATCGCCCTCCGAATACAGCTCCTCCCCCTTGGCCAGGCGGATCGTCTCGCCCTCCTCCAGGACCCTATCCAGCTGCTCTTCGGCCAAATGGCCAAACAGCGGCGTCTGCCGCAACATCTGTATTGCTTGTTCTTGTTTCATCTCGGTAACACGTCCCCGACTCACTGACATCCATCGCTGAATGTCAAAGTCATTGATTGACCTTTTATATTATTGAATATGATTCGCGAGTCGTTATTCTTATCAACTATTGGGATATTGTAAATAATTTGATTAAAATTTATGTGAAATTCTCACAAAAAAAAATCCTTGCAACAAAAGGATTTTTCTGAACATACAATATTAACAAAAAATTAACGCATCCCGACGGTATCCCGTTTGAGATTGCTCAAGTCTAATGCGCTGGGCAGCGCGGACGCCACGCCCGGGATGCCGGCCGTGTCTTTTGCCTCCGCGCCGAACATCGACACCACCGCCTGCGCCTGCCCGGAAGTCAGAATCAGCAGCTCGATGCGGCGATTCGCCGCCGCCAGCGGATGCGCGCTGTCCAACGGCGCGCGATCGGCCATGCCGACCACTTGCAGCACAGACTCGCCGACCAGCCCGCCCTGCAGCATGTGCATGCGCGCCGCCATGGCCCGGTTGCTGGACAAGGACCAGTTGGACAGGGCGTTGAAGCCGCCTGCGCTGTGGTATTGCGCCGCGTCGGTATGTCCCACCAGCAAGAGGCGGTTGTCTATCTCGCCCAGCATGGCGCCGATCTGCTGCAGCAAGGATCGGAAACGCGGCTCCACAATCGCGCTGCCGCGCTCGAACATGCCCTGCTTATCGGTGTCATGCAGCGTCACGCGCAGCCCATACGGCGTGATCACCGTCTGAAGATTGCTCTCCAGCCCCGCCTTGCGGCTCATCTCGGACAACTCCGCCGCCAGCTTGCGCAGATCGGCCTCACTGTCGTAGCTGCGTCGCTCGCGCTCCGGCTCATCATTCACCGCCCGCTTGTCGCCGTCGCGAACCATGGACTTGCTGGCCGCCTGGCTGCCGTTATGGCCGGGAATCGGATCACGCGGAATCAACGTGCCGGGCGGATTGCCCATATGGTCTATCTGCCGGCCGTTGCCCTGCAGCAGCGGGCTGCCGCCGGAAGTGGTGAGCAGTTGCTGCAGATTTTCCTGATCGCGCGCGGCCAGCACCCACAGCACCAGGAACAGACACATCAGCGCCAGCACGAAGTCGGCGAACGCCACCTTCCAGGCGCCGCCGTGCGCGTCTTCGGCGTGGCGGCGCGCCACGCGCTTGATCACCGCGCCGTCCTGGCCATCCTTGCTCTTCAAGCCCGCCATGGTTTAAGCCAGCCCTTCCAGCGTATTGATCCAGGTTTCCAGCTGCGAGAAGCTGGGCTTGGTGTTCAACTGCACCAGGCGGCGGCCGGCGTCGATCGCCAGCAAGGGCGGCTTGCCGGAGGCGTGGGTGGTCAGCACCACTTTCACCGATTCGAAATTCGACAGTTCTTCCTTGACCAGTTGCCCCATCACATTGGACAACGGGTCCAGCACGCCATAACAAAAGAAAATACCGATGAAGGTGCCCACCATCGCCGCGGCGACGCTGGCGGCGATCTCGCCGGCGCTGGCACCCTGTGCCACGGTATTCATCGCCATCACGATGCCCAGCACCGCGGCCAGGATGCCGAATCCCGGCATCGCCTCCGCGATCTTGTGCAGCGACTTCGATGGCTGGTTCAACTGCTCGTGGATGGCGTCCAGCTCTTGGTCCAGCACGCCCTCCAGCTCGTGAGCGTTGATCTTGCCCATCGCCATCAGCCGGAAGTTGTCGACGATGAAGGCCAGCAGCTTGGGGCTTTCCAGTACCAGCGGATAGCGGTTGAACAAGGCGCTCTGCCGCGGCGCTTCCACATGCTGATCCAGCGCCTTCAAGCCGCGGCTGGCGGTGATCAACAGTTCGTACATCAACAGCAGCTGCTGGCGCTGGAATTCCGCGCCCTGTTTTTTGCGCATCACCACCCGCCTGATCTGGCCGCCCATTTCCTTCAGCACATGCGGCGGGTTGCCCAGCACCACCGCCCCCAGCGCCGCGCCGCAGATGATCAACAGCTCGGTGGGCTGCCAGATGATGGACAACGCGCCGCCGTGCAGCATGAAGCCGCCGAATACGCAAACCAGCACGATCAGAATGCCAAACAATTGCTGCATGGGGTATTTCCTTGCTTCAGGCGGCCATCAGGCAGGCCTGCATCTTTTTCAGGGCGCTCTTGTTGATCTGGCAGATGCGGGCCTCGGTCAGCTCCAGCACCGCCGCGATCTCCTTGAGACTCAGTTCAAACTCGTAATACAGCTGGATCACCTGCTGCTCGCGCTCGTTCAGCGCGGTCAGCGCGCGCGCCAGCTCGCTTTGCCGCTCCAGCTTGGCCTCGGGCGAGCCCTCGCCCGCCAGCTCCACGCCTGCGGCCACCATCTCGTCGAAGCTGGCCATCGCCTCCGCGTTTTCCGCCAGCAGCGCGTCGCGGTAGGCCTCGGCGTCCAGACCCAGCAGCGACATCGCCTCGGCTTCGGACGGCTCCCGCCTGAGCTTGCGCCTCAGCTCGCGCAAGCCGTCGCGCACCCGGTGCGCCTCCTGACGCACCGCGCGCGGACGCCAATCCAGCCGCCGCAGCTCGTCCAGAATGGCGCCGCGAATGCGCAGCATGGCAAAGCCGGCGAAGCGCTCGTCCGGTTCGCCGCCGTAGCGGCGCAGACAATCCAGCAAGGCCATCAGGCCGATTTGCTCCATGTCTTCGCGGTCGAACACGCCGCCGGCCTGGCTGGAGAGCTGGCGCGCGGCGCGCTTGACCAGCGGCGCATAGACGGCCAGATGGCGCGCCTCGTCTGCGGCTTGGGGCGGCTGCTCGTAGCGCTCGGCGTACATGGCGCTTACTCGATGATCAGCTTGCTGACCATGACCTCGCTGAATGGCAGCTCCATCCGCTCGCGGGCGAAGGCAGCGCGATAGGCCTTGTCCAACAGGCGCTGATAGTCGTCTATGCCCAAGGCGTTGGCGCGCTCGCGGCTCAGTTGCGACAAGGCGCGCACCGCGACGCTCTTCAACAGCGGCAGTTGCTCCTTCACCTTGGCCTCGTCTTCCGGCGTGCTGCGAAACACCAAGTCCACCGCCATGAAGCGCGTATCGCCGCCGGCTTCGCTCTTCAGCATCACGATGTTCTTGTCCAGCGTGATGAAACGGTAATCGACCGGCTTGGGTTTGGCCGGCTCGTCATGCGCGGCCAGCTGGTAATACCACCAGCCCCCTGCGCCCACGCCCGCCACCGCAATGGCCACCAGGGCGGCCACGATCAGGGTCCTGCTATTCATCTATCGCTATCCTCTCGCTGTCTCAGCCCTGATCCAGTTGGAATCCGCCGGCCGCCTGCCAGCCCTGCTCGCTCAAGGCCCGACCCGGCTGCTGCTGAGCCTGCTGCTCCCGCCCCTGGCGGCCGCCCTGGCCGTGGCCGGACGGCATGCCTTCCCGCACCTCCACCGCCACCTGGGTGTACTGGCGGCCGCCCAGGTCCTGGCGCAGCGCCTCGCCTATGCCTTGCAGCTGGCGCACCACCTCGCCGTGCGACGCGGTGAGCTCCACCGTCAGCGCGCCCGCCTGGTGGCGCAAGGAGATTTCCAGCGTGCCCAGCGACGGCGGGTCCAGCCGCAGCGTCGCCCGATCCATGTTCTGCGCGGGCATGGCCGGCAAACGCTCGCCCAAGGCGGCCTGCAGCTTGCCGCTCCAGCTTTCCGGCTGGGACGGCGGCAAGGCCAGGCTGAAGCTCTCCGCCGGCTTGCCGGCTTCGGCCGCATGGATCGGCGGCAAGACCGCGGCCAAGCCGTCCAGCCGCGGCGCGGCCTCCCGCGGCAGCGCCATCTCCGGCAACGGCGCCTGCCAGGCCTTGTCTGCCGGCTTGGCCGCGGCATCCAGCGCTGGAGCCAGGCGTTCGCCGACATCCACAGCCGACTCGGCAGCGGCTGGCGGCGGCGCCTGCCGCGACATCAGCGCCTGCCAGGTCTGCGGCAGCAGCGCCGGACTCAGCGCCGCGGCATCCGCCGGTTTTCCCGCCTGCGCTTTCCCGTCCGCGCCGTCTCCCGCCGCAGCGTTCTGATCGACGGCGGCCGGCGCGACCGGCAAATCCTGGCGGACGACAGCCGCCAGCGGCGCCGCATCGCGCGCCGCCGGAGCCGACTCCGGCTCATCTTCAGGCGGCGGCTGCCGCGCGCCGGCATCGGACATCGCGTCGGCGAAGCCGATTGCCGGATCGGCATCCATCCACGCCAGGCCGTCCATCGCCTGGCCGACAGCCGCGTCGCCGCTCCCCGCCGGCGCGGAGGAAGCGGGAGCGGATTGCGGCGGTGCCACTCTGCTCATGCTTGTTCCCATTCACTGAATTGCGCGTAGGCCAGCCGGCCTTCGCGCTGCTGTCCGATCGCGGACATCTTCTCGCCCAGCGCGTCCAGCTCGGCGCCGCTCGCGGCCAGCGCGGCGCGGTAGGCGGAGGCCAGCGCCGCCCTATCGTCGGCATCTAGGCCATGGCCCGGCTCGGACAACAACCGACGCAGGCGTTCGTCCAAAACCGTCAGCGCGTCCCAGTCACGTCGGTCAACCGCTTCGGCGATGGCCTGGCGCCAGCGCTGCACATCAGGCCGCGTCATGCTGGTCCCGCACGCCTATCCAGCCGCCCTTCAATGTAGCCAGCAGCTGCTCCGCCTCGTCCAACGCGGCGATGTCCAGCTCCACGCTGGCCTGGTACAGGCGATGCGCGCAGTAGTCGTACAAGCGGGCCAGATTGGCCACCACCTCGCCGCCGGATTCGAAATCCAGCGCGCTGGACAGACCATTCAGGATGTTGATGCATTTGCTGATGCTCTCGCCCTTCTGCTCGTAGCGGCGCTGTTGCAGATGGCCGCGCGCGCGCGCGATCTCCTCCAGCAGGCCGTCGAACAGCACCAGCACCAGTTCCACCTGGCTGGCGGCGTGGGTCTGCGACTCCAGATTCACCGCGTGGTAGCTGCGGTAGGCTTCGTAATCCACGATCTCGATCCCGTCTTTTCAAATCAGTTGAAATTGAGCATGCCCAGCGTCTGCTTCATCTGGTCCTGCATGTTCTGCAATTGGGTGAACTGGGCCAGATAGCGCTGGTACAACTGTTGGTATTGCTGCTGCAGCGCGTCCTGGCGGCGGGCCAGGTCTTTCTGCTCGCGGTCGCCGCTGTCGCGCCGCTGTTTGATCAGGCCGTTGCTGTAGTTCAGCCACTTGTCCAGATAGTCGCTGCTCTGCTTCAGCGCGCCGCCCTGCCCCGTAGGGTTGAAATAGCGATCCAGCGCGTCCGGCGCAGCCTTCAGCGCGTCGCCCAGCTTCTTGCTGTCCAGCGTCAGCGTGCCGTCGCGGCTGGCGCTGATGCCCAGCTGGCCCAGGGTGATGCCGTCGTAGGACTGGCGCAGGATGGCGTTGAGCTGGCCCTTCAACGCGCGCACGCTGGAGTCGTCGGCAAAGGCCGCGCCCGGCTTGCCGTTGGAGCCCGGCTGCGACAGATCGGCTATCGCCTTGTAGATCTTGTTGTACGCATCGACGAAGGACTGCACATTGGCCGTGGTGTCGCTGTCGCTGCGGCTGATGGCCAGTTGCAGCGGCGGATCGCCGTCCTTGCTCAGCTTGTTGACGGTGAAGCTGAAGCCCTCGATGTTGTCGAAAGTGTTCGAACCCTGCTGCAGACGCACGCCGGCCGTCTTGCCGCCCAGCCAGGCCACCGCGTCCTGGGCCTTGCTCATCTCCTTGGGCGCAGACAGGCCGGCTTTCAGCCCCGCATCGGTTACTTGGCTCAGGTCCAGCGAAATCGCGTTCTTTTCGCCACTCTTGCCGGCGGACAGCACCAGCTGGCTGCTGCCGTTGCTGTTCAGCACCATGGCGTTGACCTTGCCGGCATTGCCGTCGGCCCGGTTGATCGCCAGCGCCAGCTCGCTCGGAGAAAGCTTGCCATCGTTATCGCGGTCGGAACCGTCCAGCGCCACGTCGAAGCTCTCGCCGCCGGCCAGCTTGACGGTGAACTTGTCGCCGGCCTTGGCCGTGGCGCCGGCCAGATCGCCCATCAGCAGTTGCTGAGCGCTGGCCAGTTGCTCGACAAACACGCTGTAATTGCCGGCTTGGGCATTGCCCTTGGCGCTGACCGTGGCCGCGCCGTCCGGCGTGGCGCTGGCGCTCATGGCCATCAGACTCTTCTTGCCGCTGAGCGTAGTGAGGCTGCTCTTGTAATCCTGCAGCGCCTTCTGCAGCTGGTTCAGCGCGTCGCCGCGCGCCTTGGAAGCCTTGTTCTGGCTGTCCAGCGCGTTCTGCAAATTGCCCAGGCTGTTCTTGGCCAGATTGTCCGCCCAGGTGCTGGGCGGCATCGCGTTGAAGTCAATCGCCATCGCTATCCCTTTCGTCCGCTAATCAATGGTCTGCACCATTGAAGTGGCGACCGTCGCGGACCCAGACTGAAATGCCGTGAATATTCACCATGCGCCGCGCCCTCTCAGCCAGGCCTGGCCAGCGGTTTCATCCGTTCGTTTCTGTTCGGCGCGCTGCATTTGAAGCCGCCAATCCAGCGCAAGCGCTTCGCGCAATCGCCGCGCCTGCTCCTCGCGCCGGCGCGCCGCCTCCAACCGCCCGCGGCTGACTTCGGCATCGGCTTCCGCCAGCCGCAAATCCTGCTGTTGCGTCTGCTTCAACCCGGCCAGATGGCTTTTGTAGCCGGCGCAGTTCATCGCCAGCGCCGGGTGGCCGGCGGCGGCCGTGGCGCCGCTGGCGGCATTCAATTGCTCCAGGCGTTCGATATTGCGGCGATAGCGTTCCTGCAGCCGGCGCTTGGCGGCCAGCTCGGTTTCCAGCTTGTCGCCGTCGCGACAGCGCAGCGTCAGCAACAGGTCCAATTGGCGGATGGGCGGATTCATGCGCGGGCAAGCTCCTGCAGTTGATGGCGCGTCTCGGCAAACAGCGCGGCGTCATCCGCGCTTTGACGCAGCAGCGCCTCGATGCGCGGCTGCAGCCGCAGCGCGCGGTCGGTGGCCGGATCTGCGCCGGGCACGTAAGCGCCCAGCGGCAGCAAGCCGCGCACTTCTTGGTAGCGGCTCCAGGCCGCGCGCAAGTCGCGCGCGGCGGCGGCGTGTTCTTCATCGACCAGCTGGCTCATGCAGCGGCTGACCGAACGCGAAATATCGATCGCGGGATAGTGGCCGCGCTCGGCAAGCTCGCGGCTCAGCACGATGTGGCCGTCCAGAATCGCCCGCGCGGTGTCCACCACCGGGTCCTGCTGGTCGTCGCCCTCGGCCAGAACGGTGTAGATGGCGCTCATGCTGCCCGCGCCGCCTTCGCCGTTGCCGGCGCTCTCGGCCAGGCCGGGCAGCAGGCCGAACACCGATGGCGGATAGCCGCGCGTGGCCGGCGGCTCGCCCAGCGCCAGCGCCACTTCGCGCTGGGCCATGGCGTAACGCGTCAGCGAATCCACCAGCAGCAGCACATTGCGGCCGCAATCGCGGAAATGAGCGGCGATGGCGTGGCACAGCTCGGTGGCCTTCAGCCGCATCAAGGGGGACTCATCGGCCGGGGCCACCACCAGCACCGCCTTGGCCATCCCTGCCGGCCCCAAGGCGTGCTCGACGAACTCGCGCACCTCCCGGCCGCGCTCGCCGATCAAACCGACAACGACGACATCGGCCTCTGTATGGCGGGTAATCATGCCCAACAGCACGCTCTTGCCGACGCCGGAGCCGGCGAACAAGCCGACGCGCTGGCCGCGTCCTATGGTCAGCAAACCGTTGATGGCGCGCACGCCGACGTCCAGCGGCCTATCCACCGGCTTTTTCTTCAAGGGATTGATCGGGGGCGGATGGGCGGCCAGCGGCGCGTCGCCGGCCAGGCGGCCCTTGTCGTCCAGCGGTTCGCCCAAGCCGTTGACGATGCGGCCGAGCCAACCGTTGCCAATCATCAGGCCGCTATTGTCCGGGGCTGGCAAGACGCGCGCGCCGGTGGCCAACCCTACCGGCTTCTTGAACGGCATCAGGAAAGACACTTCGCGGCGGAAGCCCACCACCTGCGCCTGCAGCCAGCCGCCGCCGGCGGTTTCCACCAGGCAGCGCTGGCCGGTATGCAGCGGGCAGCCCACGCTCTCCAGCAGCAGGCCATTCACCCCCACCAGCTTGCCGCTGACGGTGGCGACCGGCGTTTCCGGCACGGAAAGCTGGCTCAGCGCCTGGCGCAGCATCGTTTAGCCCTCTTCCGCCATGAGCTGCTCGCGCAGGCTGCCCACGCAATGCTCCAGCCGCTGCTGGCAGCCGGCGTCGGCCTCGAATTCGACGCCGCGCACCCGGCATTCGCCCGGCGCCAGCGAGGCGTCGGCGCTCAGCTGCCATTGCGCGGCGCGCTCCGGCGCCAGCTCGCGGATGCGCTGGCACTCTTCCGGATTGAGCAGCACCTCCACCTCGCCCGGGCTATGCGCGCCCTGCGGCAAGGCGGCCAAGGTCTCTTCCACCAGGTCCAGAATCTGCACCGGCTTCAGCGCCAATTCGCAGCGGATCACCTGGCGCGCCACCTTGGCCACCAGATCGACGACTTCGTCGCGTTGCGCGGCCTGGTAATCGCGGCACAGCTTGCGCAATTGTTCGATGGCAGCCTCCAGCGGCGCCGCCAGTTGATCCAAGCCGGCCAGGGTTTCGGCGCGCGCGGCGGCGACGCCTTCGGCGCGGCCCTGCTCGAGGCCTGCCTGATAGCCGGCGTCGCGCCCGGCGGCCTCGCCGCTGTCAAAACCTTCGCGGTAGCCGGCATCCATGCCCTGGCGGAAACCGTCCGCGGCGGAGGCCTGCACCTCGGCCGCGGCGGCCGGCGCCAGCGGCGCGCCGTCTATCAGCGGCGGAAAGCGGAACGGTCTCCAGGCCTTCACTCGACCACTTCCTCAGGGAACAGCTGCAGGTCGATCTCGCCGGCGTCGGCCAACTGCCGCACCTGGGCCATGATCTCGCGGCGCGCTTCCTCGACCCGGCTCTTGGGCACCGGGCCCGAGCGGCGCATCGTCGCTTCGAAGTTCTGCGCCTGGCGGCGCGGCATGGTCTGGATGATGGCGTCGCGCACGGCAGGCTCGGCGCCTTTCAGCGCGATGGCCCACTGTTCCAGCGCAATGTCCTCGCAGATGCGCATCAGCACTTCTTCGGTCTGGCGCGACAAGATGAAGAAGTCGTACATCCTCGCCTCGATCTCGTCGACGATGTCCGGATCGTGCGCGCGCAGCAGCTCCATCATCCGGCTGCGGTCGCCCGGCAGGCGGTTGATGATGTCGGCGGTCTGCTGCATGCCCTCCACCGCCGTGCTCTGGGTGTGCAGGCTCTCCAGGCAGCGATCGACCAGCTCTTCCAGCTCGTGCAGCAGTTCGCGGTCCACATCCTTCAGCCTGGCCACATTGACCAGCACGCTGTCGCGGCTGGCGGCCGGCAAAGCGTCCACCACCTGGCCGGCCAAGGCCGGCGGCAGAAAGGCCAGGAACACCGCCTGCATCCGCACGTGCTCCACGGCGATGCGGTCGGCTAGCCATTGCGGCGACACCCATTGCAGCCGCGCCATCTTGGGACGGATGGCGTCGCCATAGATGGTGTCCAGCACGCTGCCGGCGATGTCGCCGCCCAGCGCCAGCTCCAGCGAGCGCTTGAGGAAGCTGCGGCTGGCGCCGTGCACTCCGCTCTGCTCGCGGTATTCATCAAAGAAGCGCTGCATGGTGGTTTTCACCGCGTCCACCTTGATGCCGCTCATGCCGGACATGGCCTGCGTCACCTGCAGCAGCTCCTCGCGGCTGAGGCAGCGCAACACGGCCGCGGCCGGCTCCTCGCCCATGCACAAGAGCAGCACGGCGGCCTGCTCGATGGCGCTCATCTGGCCATGGCCGGCAGGCGGTTGCGGGGGAACGTAAGCCGGGGATTCCGGCGGCGGATTATTGTTTGCGTCCATTGTTCTGCACCCATTGCTTGACCACTTCCGCGACGCGCTCCGGCTCCTTGGCCGCCAGCCCCTTCAGGTGCTCCACCATCACATCCACCGGCGAACCGGCCGGCGGCAGATCGTAATTTTCCAAGAGCGGCACCACCGCGCTGTCGCCCGGCGCGGCGGCCAGCGCGGCCTGGCGCTGGGCCGCGGCCTCGCGCAGCGGACGGTTATCCAGCAGCGGGTCTTCCGGCGTCACGTCCAGTTCGTCCGGCGTATAGTCGCGGAGTTTGTGTTCGGCCAATTGGCGGGCCATCTTCAGCAGCGGCCGCGCCAGCAGCAAATAGGCCAACAGCAGCGCTACGGCATAGGCCGTCCAGCGCGCGCCTTCGTACCAGGTTTCCGGCTGCTGCCAGATCGGCTCCTCCTGCGGCGCGGCGGCGAAGTGAAGCGTGGACACCGCCAGCGCATCGCCGCGCTCGGCGTTGATGCCCAAGCCGTTGCGCAGCAGCTTGTCGATATTGGCCAGGTCGGCAGGCTGCCAACCCTTGCCGCCCGGCGCCGCGGCCTGGTTCAGCGCCACCGCAACGCTGAGGCGGCGCAGGGTGCCGCGCGCTTTCTTGATATTGGTGATGTTGCGGTCGTAGGCGTACTGGCGGGTGACGGCATTCTTGCTGTTGCCGGCTTTCTCGCTGGCCGCGCCGGACGACTCGGTATTGACCGGACGGTTGCTCAGGGAGCCGGGCACGCCCAACGCGGCGCGCTCGGTGCTGGTTTCCTCGCGCGAGGCCTCGTTGGTGACCTTGGGCGCTTCCCCGTATTTTTCGCGTGTTTCCTCGACGCGGTCGTTGTCCACGTCGGCCGTCACGCTGACCTTGAAATTGTCGGCGCCCAAGACCGGCGTCAACAGGTCGCGCACATTCTGCAAGGCCTCCTGGCGGAAGCGCTTGGCTGCCTCGTTGTCGGTCGCCGCCAGATTGCCGTCGGCAAGATCGATGCGCCCGGACAGCAGCGCGCCGGCCTGATCCACCAGCGTCACCTGCGACGGCTCCAGCGTGGATACGCTGCCCGCCACCAGCTTGACCACGGCGGCGATCTGCTCATTCGACAACTGCTGGCCCGGCTTCAGCGTCACCACCACCGAGGCGGAGCCCTTCTCGCTGCCGGCAGTGACGAAAGAAGTGCTGCGCGGCAGCGAAAGATGCACGCGCGCGGCGCGCACCGGGTCCAAGGCCATGATGCTCTGCGCCAGCTCGCCTTCCAGGCCGCGGCGGAAGCGCACGTCCTGCACGAACTGGCTGACGCCCAAGGGGTCATTCTTGTCCAACAGCTCCAGCCCGGCCGGCAACTGCGCCACCACCCCCTTGGCCGCCAGCTGCATGCGCGCGCGGGCAAGGTCGGCATCCGGCACCAGCACCTGGCCGGTTTGCGGATGGATGCGGTACGGGATCTTGTCGGCATCGAGGGCCGCCATCATGTCGGCGCTGTTGACTTTCTCCTGGGCGCCGAACACCGGCTTGTAGCTGGCGTCGTCGCGCCACAACCACAAGGTGGCCGCCACGCTGACGCCTATGGCCAACAGCACGATGGGCAGCAGCGTGCGCCAGGCGTTGTCCGGCAGCAGACGGCGGCCGGCCATTCTTTGTTGTACTGCGGCAAAGCCGCTGCGCAGTTGTTTGACCACTTGCCCGCCCCTTACAGCTGCATCTTGATCAGCTCGTCCACCGCGCCGACCACTTTGTTACGCACCTGCATCAGCATGGAGAAGGACAGGCTGGCTTCCTGGCTCATCAGCATCGCGCCGACCAGGTCGTCGCTCTGCCCGCTGTCCACCTCGGTCATTTTTTCCGACGCCAGACGGTTCTGCTGATCGACGTCGCGCACGGCCGCCACCATCGCCTGGCCGAAGCTGTGTGCGGCCGGGGGCTCGTCCAGCGAGGGCTTAGGCGCCGCTACGGCGCTTTGGCCAAGCGCGTTCATCTCGCCCAGCAGCTGGTTGCGGTCGGCATGAATCATCAAACCGAGATTGGCGGCCATATCCCATCCTTAGAGTTCAAATCGTTGAGGCCCGCGCCGTTTATTGGCTGCGCTAACAAGTCTTGATGCAGGCTGCCGGATTTTAAACTCAATGATTTATTTAAATGCCGGTACTTTTCACAACAGCAAGCGTGAATTTTCCCCCTTTACCGCAAGCGGCCAACCAGTAAGATGCACACTCCCAGCAATAGACGGGGGTTGTCCGCAGCCTCCCCACAAACGACACACCGTCATGCCCAAAGCCAAAATCGTTGCACCGGAGGACGGCGCCCGCCTGCAGGCCTTGGATCTGCGCACCCTGGGCCGGCCGACCCACCTGCTGCCCTTGTTCGCCCGCGCGCTGCGGCAGGATCTGGTCGATTTCTTCGAGCGCGAGCTGAACCGGCGCTATCACGCCGGCTTCCGACTGTCTGCGCTCAGCCAGCATCTGCCCGCCGCAGACGAGCTGCGCTGGCAATGGCACGCGCTGGACGACTGGCAGCTGGGCAGCCATTTCGACCGCGGCCTGCTGCTGGGCATCCTCGATTACCGCTTCGGCGCCGACGGCGCCGCGGCCGAAGGCGAGCTGCCGGCGGAGACGGAAACCGAGCGCAGGCTGGCGAGAACCTTGGCCGAACGGCTGCTGCCGAGGCTGGCCGGCGTCATCCACCGCCTGGCCGGCCGCGACGCGCCAGCCAGCGCACTCCGCCCGCAAGGCTTCGCGCCGCAGCCGGCGTGGCAGCTGGAGCTGGACGTCGCCGACGGCGACCGGCCGCTGGGCGCGCTGCGCCTGCGCCTGGACCACACCGCCTTCGACGCGCTGCTGCAAAGCCTGTCCGGCCAGCGGCCGCGCCTTGCCGGTCCGACCGAACGCGCCCGCTTCGACGAAACGCTGCAACTGCGGCTGAACGCGCGCCTGCTGCAGCAGGAACTGCCGCTGGGGGCCATCCTCGATTTGAAACCCGGCAGCGTGCTGCCGGTATCGCTGCCGCCGCGCGCCGAAGTCTGCGTGCGCGAGACGCCACTGTTTTCAGCCCAGGTGGCGGAGCGGCAGGGCAAGCTGTGCCTGAGCGGCTTCACCGATATCGAATGAGCACCGAAGGAAACCCGATGGATCACAACCAAGACTTCGACCTGGACGGCATTCTGGACGGACTGGACACGGAAGCACCCACGCCCGCTCAAGACGCGCCCACCCGCGACATGACGCCGTTTCTGCGCAAGATTCCGGTCCGGCTCACCCTGGAAGTCGGCGGCGCCGACATCTCGCTGGCCGAACTATGCCGCATCGGCCCCGGCTCGGTTGTGGAACTGGACAAGGCGGCCGGCGAGCCGCTGGACATCAAGGTCAACGGCACGACCATAGGCCGCGCCGAGGTGGTGGTGTCCGGCGACAACTACGGCCTGCGCGTGGTGGAACTGAACGACCTGCAGCTGGACAGCCTCGCTTGATGAAGCGCGCCCTCATCCTGCTGCCGGCGGCCGGCTGCATGCTCTGCGCCGCTCCGGCCTGGGCCGAGCCGCTGAAGCTGCTGACCGCCACTTCCGGCGGCGCGGCGGTGGACTTCACCGTCAAGACGCAGATCCTGATCCTGATGACGGCGCTGGGCCTGCTGCCCATTCTGGCGCTGATGATGACCAGCTTCACCCGCTTCGTCATCGTACTGTCCCTGCTGCGCCAGGCGCTGGGCCTGCAGCAGGGTCTGCCCAACCGCCTGATCACCGGCGTGGCGCTGATCCTGACCCTGCTGGTGATGCGGCCGGTGGGACTGCAGGTGTGGAACGAGGCGATGGTGCCCTTCGATCAGGACAAGATCACCATGCAGCAGGCGCTGGAGATCGCCGCCAAACCGGTCAGCCGCTTCATGCTGGCGCAAACCGGCAAGACCGCGCTGGCCCAGGTGGCCAAGCTGTCCGGCGAAGGCGACATCGCCCGCCCGGAAGACCACGCCTTCACCGTCAAGCTGGCGGCCTTTGTGCTGTCAGAACTGAAAACGGCGTTCCAGATCGGCTGCATGCTGTTCATTCCCTTCCTGGTGATAGACCTGGTGGTGTCCAGCGTGCTGATGGCGATGGGCATGATGATGCTGTCGCCGCTGGTGATCTCGCTGCCGCTGAAACTGCTCTTGTTCGTGCTGGTGGACGGCTGGTCGCTGACCGTCAACACCCTGGTCACGTCGATACAGGCCTATTGAGGAGATACGCATGCTGACGCCCGACATCGCGGTCGACATCGTCAACGACAGCCTGCGCGTGGTGGTGACGCTGGTGGTGCTGCTAGTGCTGCCCAGCCTGATCGTCGGCGTGATTGTCAGCCTGCTGCAGGCCGCCACCCAGATCAACGAGCAGACGCTATCCTTCCTGCCGCGGCTCTTGATCGTGCTGCTGACCATCGCGCTGGCCGGCCACTGGATCACCGGCTACCTGATGGATTTCTGCGTCGCCATGTTCCAGCGCGCCGCGAGCCAGGTGGGATAGATGCAGGGCCTGTACGCCCAGCTGCTGGATCTGATTCCCGCCGTCTGGTGGCCGTTTTGCCGCCTGCTGGCGGCGTTCAGCATCGCGCCCTTCATCGGCGACGCCATGATGCCGCTGCCGGCGCGCATCGGCTTGGCGCTGGCATTGGCCGTCGCCTGCATTCCCGGCATGCCAGCCCATTCGCCGATCGACCCGTTCTCCCTGCACGGCGTCGCCGCCAGCGTGGAGCAGGTCATCATCGGCCTGTTGTTCGGCCTCGCTTTCCAATTGACGCTGTCCGTGCTGTCGCTGCTCGGCTTCCTGCTGTCCTCGCAGATGGGATTGTCGATGGCGGTGATGAACGATCCAGGCAACGGCAACAGCTCGGACGTGGTGTCCAGCCTGCTCTATCTTTTGGCCGCGCTGCTGTTCTTCGCCATGGACGGCCACCTGGTGCTGGTGCAAGTTGTCTACGCCAGTTTCCGCGCCTGGCCGCTGGGAGGCGGCATTCCGCAAGCCTCGCTGCCGGTGCTGGCCGCCAGCGTCGGCTGGGTGATGTCAGCGGCGATGATCCTGGCCTTGCCGGTGGTGTTCGCCACCTTCGTCGTCCAGGCCGGTTTCGGCATGATCAACCGCGTGGCGCCGGCGCTGAATCTGTTTTCCTTGGGCTTCCCGGTGGTGACCCTGTTCGGCCTGTCCACGCTGACCCTGCTGATGCAGGTGCTGCCGCCGCAATACCTGAGCCTGAGCGAGCAGACGCTGCGGCTGCTGAACCGCCTGCTGGAGATCGGCCATGGCTGAGGCGCGACAGGGAGACAAGACCGAAAAGGCCACGCCCCAGCGGCTGCGCAAGGCCCGCGAGCAGGGCCAGGTGCCGCGCTCCAAGGACCTGGCCGCCGCGCTGGGACTCTTGCTGGCGCTGAAGATGATGTTCTGGCTGGCACCGGGCTGGCTGGACGATTTCCGGCAATTGTTCGCGCTGGCCTTCGCCTCATTGGCCGGCCAGGGCGCGCTGGAGAACAGCTGGTCCAAGCTGTTCGGCGGTACCTTGTTGTTGCTGATCAAGATGCTGGCGCCGCTGGCCGTCATCCCGCTGGCCATGCTGCTGCTCAGCCTGTTTCCAGGCGGCTGGGTGTTCGTGCTGAACCAGATCAGCCCCAAGTTCGAACGCATGAACCCACTGGCGCATCTCTCCCGGCTGGCCTCGCCCAAGCACGCCAGCGAGATCGGCAAATCCATCGCCAAGGCGCTGGTGCTGGGCTGGCTGCTGTACCGCGTGGCCAGCGACGCGCTGCATGACTTTTTCGCCCTGCACAGCATGCCGCTGCTACCCACGCTGGCCGGCGCCGCCGATCTGCTGCTGTCCTGCCTGCTCAAACTGGCCGCGGTGTTCCTGCTCTTCGCGCTGGCCGACTTGCCGCTGCAGGTTTTCCTGTTCTTGAAACAACAAAGAATGAGCAAACAGGAAATCAAGGAAGAGCACAAGAACACCGAAGGCCGCCCCGAGGTGCGCCAGCGCATCCGCCAGCTTCAGCGCCAACTGGCGCAGCGCGGCGTGCGCAAGGCGCTGCCCGGCGCCGATGTCATCATCGTCAACCCCAGCCACTACGCGGTGGCGCTGAAATACGACGAAGATAGGGCCGAAGCGCCCTTCATCGTCGCCAAGGGCGTGGACGAGATGGCGCTGTACATCCGCCAACTGGCCGACGAGCTGAAACTGACCGTGCTGCCGCTGCCGCCCCTGGCGCGCGCGGTGTACCACACCACCCAGGTCAACCAGCAGATTCCCGCACCGCTGTACCGCGCGGTGGCGCAGGTGCTGACCTATGTTCTGCAACTGAAAGCGTTCCAAGCGGGCAACCGCCGCAACCTCCCCACCCTGCCGGACCTGTCGGTCCCGCGCGAACTGTCCGACCCCGAAGCCGCATCATGAACTCGCTGACTAAACTGCTTGCCGATATCGGCCGCCACAAGCTCGCCGCCCCGCTGTTCCTCCTGGCCATTCTGGCCATGGTGATGCTGCCCCTGCCGCCCCTGGCGCTGGACATGCTGTTCACCTTCAACATCGTGCTGGCCATCATCGTGATCCTGGTCAGCGTATCGGCGCGGCGGCCGCTGGACTTCTCGGTGTTCCCCACCATCATCCTGGCCACCACGCTGCTCAGGCTGTCGCTGAACGTGGCGTCCACCCGGGTTGTGCTGCTGCACGGCCACGAGGGCACCCATGCCGCTGGCCGGGTGATCGAAGCCTTCGGCAATGTGGTGATAGGCGGCAATTTCGTGGTCGGCATGGTGGTGTTCGTCATCCTGATGATCATCAACTTCATGGTGGTGACCAAGGGCGCCGAGCGAATCTCCGAGGTGTCGGCCCGCTTCACGCTGGATGCCCTGCCGGGCAAGCAGATGGCCATCGACGCCGACCTCAACGCCGGCCTGATCAACCAGGAGCAGGCGCAGCAGCGACGCCGCGATATCGCCACCGAGGCCGACTTCTACGGCGCAATGGACGGCGCGTCCAAATTCGTCCGCGGCGACGCCGTCGCCGGCATCCTGATCCTGATCATCAACCTGTTCGGCGGCGTGGCCATCGGCGCGCTGATGCACAATCTGTCGATGGGCGACGCCTTCCGCCAGTACGCGCTGATGACCATAGGCGACGGCCTGGTGGCGCAGATTCCGGCGTTGCTCTTGTCCTCCGCCGCCGCCATCATCGTCACCCGCATCAACGACGAGGCCGACATGCCGCAGCAGGTGGGCAGCCAGATGCTGGCTTCGCCGACCGTGCTGATGAGCGCGGCCGGCATGATGCTGGTGCTGGCCATCATCCCCGGCATGCCGTGGCCCACCTTCCTCGGCTTCGCTGCGCTGCTCGGCTACGTGGCTTGGCGCATGCACGCGCGCCAGCCTCCTACGGCCGCCGCGCTGAATCAAACCGCGGTCAAATCCGCCATTCAGGGCGAGGCGGAAATCGAGCTGGAATGGAACACGCTGCCCTATTCCGATGTTTTGGGCATCACGCTGGGCTACCGGCTGGTGGCGCTGCTGGATGCCAGCCAGGGCGCGCCGCTGACCAAGCGGGTCAAGGGCGTGCGGCAAAGCCTGTCCGAGCAGATGGGCCTCTTGCTGCCGACCGTCAGCCTGCGCGACGATCTGCGGCTCAAACCCTCGCAATACGCCATCCAGATCTCCGGCGCCACCGTGGCGGAGGCGGAGGTCTACGCCGACCGCCTGATGGCGATCCCGTCTCCGGACGTTTACGGCGAGGTGGACGGCATCCCCGGCATCGACCCGGCCTACGGCATGCCGGTGACGTGGATCGCGCTGGCCGACAAGAGCAAGGCGCTGGGGCTCGGCTTTCAGGTGGTGGACTGCGCCAGCGTGATGGCCACACACCTGAACAAGGTGATGCGCGAAAACCTGCCCGAGCTGTTCCACCACGACGACGTGGCGGCGCTGGCCGATCGGCTGGCGGCGCTCGCCCCCAAGCTGGCGGCCGCGCTGGGCCAGGCGCTGACGCCAGTGCAGCAGCTGCGCGCCTACCGCCAGCTGCTGCAGGACGGCATCTCGCTGAAAGACATCGTGCCTGTCGCCACCGCGCTGCTGGAAGCCAGCGACGCCACCAAGGACCCCATCATGCTGGCCGCCGAGGTGCGCTGCGCGCTGAAGCGGCAGATCGTGCAGGCCATCGCCGGCCCGCGCGACGAGATCCGCGCCTTCAACCTGTCGGCCGAACTGGAAAACCTGCTGCTCTCCGCGCTGTCGCAAGCGCAGCAAACGGGCAAGCCGCAGCTGGACAGCTTCCCGGTGGACCCGAACGTGCTGCAGCAGCTGCAAGCCAATATGCCGGTGATCCGCGACCAGATGAAACAAATGGGCCAGCCGCCGGTGCTGCTAGTGATGCCGCAGATCCGGCCGCTGCTGGCGCGCTATGGCCGCTTGTTCGCTCCCGGCCTGAACGTGCTGTCGTACAACGAGGTGCCGGAAAACCGCCAGGTGAGCCTGACGGGCACGCTGGGCTGACCTTATTGCATTTCATGCGCCATGCGGCACTTAGCGGCAAGGCCCATGGCATCGGTTGCAAGCCTAGCCAGGAAAAGAATCATGCCAATGAATTTTTTTGCATGTTGTGAAAATGCAATTGCATGATTTGCAAAATGCGAAAATTTTGTCATTTAATGCGCATTACACTGGCATGACAAGAAAATGGGTGCTAGCATGCAGAGCATGAATTTGATGTGAAGGTACTTCACCATGTCCGATGCCAAATGCGCCAATCAGATCATTTGCGACAACATCCGCGCCCAGCTGGAGCACTTCCGCTGGCCGGAAGCCCAACAAGCCGGCCTGATCGAACAGATTCTGGGATTGAGCACCTCTCAGGCCTACCGCAAGCTGAACGGCAGCAGCCCATGGCAGCTGGCCCAGGTGGAAAAGCTTGCGCAATATCTGAACATCCCCACCTCCACCCTGCTGGTGAACCGCGCCGAGCCGGATGCCCCGGCCACGCCCGCCGCCAACGAGCAGGAGCTGATTCCGGCCATTCTGCATCTGAACAATCAGAGCGGCGAAGCGCACTGTTGGATCCAGCTGGGCGAAGAGTTGGCGGACGACTCCTGCGCCCCGCTGCTGCTGGCCAAGCGTCTGCACGACTGCTGGCATGTTTTCCCCGGCACGCAATTCGACGGCGAAGGCGGCCATGAAGTCACTTACCTGACCATCCGCCCGCCCAAGCGCGCCAACAGCAAGCGCCTGCTGGTCGCGGTGCTGGACGACAAGGACGCTGACCTGCTGTCCGCCATCCTGGTGCAGCAGGGCCTGTTCGCGCTGCCTTACTACCAATCGCAAGCGCTGCTGCAGGCGCTGCCGCAGGAAGATTTCGACGCTTTCGTGCTGGACTGGGTGCTGGACGAACCCGGCAGCTGCATGCAAGTGATCGAAACCATACGCCGCCATTCTCCGAATGTGCCCATCATCGTGCTGACCGGCTACGCGCTGGAGCACGAGAATGAGCTGTCCCAGGCGCTGCAGACGCACGGCGTCTACTACATCGGCAAACCGGCGCCCGGCTCCATTCTGGCGCTGCAGATCAAGAACATGGTCACCAACGCGCTGGAACCGGCCGGGCTGAACTAAACCGCAGCCGCGCAAAAACAAACAGGCTCCGCAAGGAGCCTGTTTGCATGCCATCGGATGACACGGACTACGCCGGCAACACCGCCAGCGCCGCGCGCAGCTGCTGGCCATCGAAAGGCTTGCCCAAGCGGGCGGAGAACCAGCTGGCGCGGGAATCGGCAAATTCGGCCGGATCGGCGCTCATCGCCAGCATCAACGGTCTTTGCGGCTGCTTGCGCGCCAGCTCCGCCAACAGATAGCCGCTGTCGCCCCCTAGCTGCATGTCCAGCAGCAGGATGTCGAAACGCTGCTGCGCCAGGCAATCCGCCGCCTGCGTCAAGGTGGCTGCGCAGCGCACCTGGAAACCATCCTGAGCTAGCCACTCCGCCACCGAAGAACGAATCTGGGCGTCGTCATCCACCAGCAGCAGGCTGCGCCCGCCCCGGCCCGCCAACACCTCGCGCAGCGGCAGCCGCACCGTGAAGACCGAACCCTTGCCCACTTCGCTGTCCATCTCGATATGGCCGCCGAACAATCGCACCAGCTCCTTGACGATGGACAGGCCCAGGCCGCTGCTGCCGGGACGGCGATTGCGCCCCTGGCTGAACGGCTGGAAGATGCGCTGCCGGTCTTCCTCGGCGATGCCGATGCCGGTATCGCTGACCTCCAGCCACAACTCCAGCTGCTCCTCGCTGCGCAGCCCGCGGGCGCGGATCTTGACTTCGCCCTGGTCGGTATAGCGGATGGCGTTGGACACCAGATTGCCGACGATCTGGCGCAGACGGATTTCATCCATCATCACCATGTCCGGCAGGTCCGCAGTCTCGCATAGCAGCTTCAGTCCCTTGGCGTCGGCCGGCGGCTGCATCACATCCACCACCGTGCGCAGCACGCCGCTCAGGCTCATCCGTCCCGGATTCAGCCGCAGTTGCATGTTTTTGATCGCCGACACATCCATGATGTCGTGCACCTGGCTGGTCAGTTGCGCCATGCCGGCCTTCATCCGCTTCAGCGCCAGCTGCGCCGCCGGTTCCGGCAAAACGGCCGGCTCCACCAGCTCCATGCACATTTGCATCGACTGCAAGGGGGAGCGAATCTCATGCCCCAGCGCGCCCAGGAAGGTGGTGCGATCCAATTCCAGGGCCACCGTCGCCCGATGGGCGTCACGCTCCTGATCCAGCAAGGCCTGACGAGCTTCGGCCAGGGTTTTCACCTCCTGGAAGCGCATCAGCATCAGCAGGATGCCGCAGATGCCGCCGCACAACACCAGCTGCAAGGCCAGCATTTGCGAGCGCTGGCTGGACAGCGCGCGCGTGCGCGCCATCCGCGCCGCCACCTCGGCTTCGCGGCTTTGCACGGCGAAATTCGCCAGCACCGGGCGCAAGGCATCGATGCGCGACACCATCTTGCGCGCCGCCTGCGGGGTCATGTGCTGCCAGTCATTGGCTTTCAGCAAGGGACTGAGCGCGGCTTTCAGCTCATCGAAGCCGGCCACGCCCTTGAGCTGGCGATGCACCAGCACGGTGTCGGGCGCCTCGAACACCTGATAGCGGCTGAGCAACAATTGATATTGCTGCTTCACCGCCGGCAGGCTCTGCGGCGCGGCGGAATAGCCGATCAATTCGGCGCGCGTCTTTTCCAGCTCGATATGCAACTGCGCGACATTCCAATACAGCTGCTCGCTCTTGCCGCCATCAATCAAAGCCTGGCTGGCGCGGTCGATGCGGTAAAAGTTCCACACCGCGGCGAACAGCAATACCAGCAGCGGCATCATCAGCCACCACGGCATGCGCAGCGTTTTTTTGAGCTTGGCCAGCGTCACATCACCTCCAGCGCTTCAACCTGCCATACCAGTTTGGCGTCAAGCGGCGGTCCTTTTTCGGCATCGGGCATCTCGGGCAGGGGGTACATCAGCCACAATGGCCCGTAATGAGCGACATCGAACGGCTTGTTGTCGATGCGGCGCGCCAGCACCACATTGCGGCTGTTCAATTCGGAAACGGCAATGTCGTAGCGGTAATAGTTGATCGCCAGCACCCGCACCATGCTGCCTTTGGCGTCGGCCTTGGCCAGGATGTCTTTCACCAGCGGACCGCTGAATGTCACCATCGGCGTCCAACTGGTGGCGGTGCGAAAGCTCAGCTGCCGCAGCTTCGCCAAATCGCTGTCGCGAAATTGATAAACCCCGCGCTTGGCATCGGTGAAGCGTCCGATCTTTCCCGACACCGTCAGCACTACCGGATCGGCATCAGCCAGAGCGCAAGCGCTCAGGCACAGGCCCAACCATACCCACCAGGCCTTTCGCATAGCCATCCTCATCGTCCACCACAAAAAGCGCAATTATATTCGCCACAACAGCGGAACAACCAGCTTTGCGCGGCAATTGCATACAGCCCGCCACATTATCCCCCATCTGCATGCCGTATGGCTTTGGCAAGGCGCAATAAAAAAGCCATCGGCATGACCGCTGGCTTGCATCGCGGCAAAACGCGCCGCCATGCTGATGATTACTGCAGCAGGGACATGGCCAGGCTGTTCATGCTGCCGCTTTGCTTCAGCATGGAGGTGCTGGCCTGCGTCAGCATCTGCTTGGCGGTCATGGTGGAGCTTTCGACTGCGTAGTCGGTATCCATGATGCGACCCTTGGCGGCCAGGGTGTTGTTGTTCACGTTGTTCAGGTTGTTGACCACGTGGTCCAGGCGGTTGGCGTTGGCGCCCAGGGAGGAACGAACGGTGCCGACGGCATCCAGAGCCGCGCCAATGGTGGTGATCGTCTCGGACTTGCCAATTTCCTCACCCTTAGTCAGCTTCTCAAGGGCAGTCACTTCAGTATCCCATTCGCCCTTTGCTGTATCCTTAGCAGTACCAGCCGCAGCTTTATCCCATTTATCTTTGGCGTCAGCAACTTTCTTTTGTTGGTCCGAAATATCCTTAACTGCCTTCTCTTCGGACGCCGCATCCGCAAAATAATTTTTCGAAGAGACTTGCGCCAGCGCATTACCCAAAGCAGACATTTGCGCCGAGAGATCGACCGACATCGACTCACTAGCAGCCGCACCGATCTGGAAGCTCAGGGTGCCGGAGATCTTGCCGCCTTGCAGCAGCTTCTCGCCGCCGAAGGAGGTGTTCTTCATGATGTTGCTCAGCTCTTTGCCCAGCTGATCGAACTCGGATTGCATCGCTTTTTTGTCGGCGTCGGTCGAAGTGGCGTTGGCGCCTTCGGTGGACAAGTCTTTCATCCGTTGCAGGATGTTGGTCACTTCGCCCAGCGCGCCTTCGGCGGTCTGCAGCATGGAGATGCCGTTCTGGGCATTCTTCATGGCGACGGTCATGCCGCGGCTTTGCGCGTCCAGACGGGTGGCGATCTGCAGGCCGGCGGCGTCATCCATGGCCGAGTTGATGCGCAGGCCGGTGCCCAGGCGAGTCATCGATGTCGACAGCGCGCCTTGGGTGCTGTTCATATTGGACTTGGTGTTCAGTGCTGCGATGTTGGTGTACAGGCTCAGCATGGAAAGGCTCCATCTTGGTTGGGTCGTGAATCGGCATCTCTGCCCTACCCGAACAAGGCGGCCAGCCATCGATACAACTTAAACTGCAACAGAATGTGAAAAATCACGGCATTTTTCGCAAGCCGCATGCCGTGGCCACATTTCAAGTCTATAAAGAAGATGCGCAAGCCAATCCAATGTCATCAAATGGATGGAGCATCGGCGATGAATACTCAGGCGAATCCGTTTTTGCAAGAAAGCGCAGTGATCAGCCAATTTCCCGGTTTCGGCCCCGTCCGCGCCCACCAGCTGTCCGGCTATCTTTCGATTGGCGACGACGCCGGCGGCTGGCTGTATTTCTGGTTCAGCGAGGCCGCCAGCAATCCAGAAAACGCCCCGCTGCTGGTCTGGATCAATCACGCTGCGGAACAGAACGCGCTGGCATGCCTGTTTGATGGACACGGCCCGTACCTGCTGGACGAATCCGGCTGCGTGCACGCCAATCCGTTCAGCTGGCACCTCCACGCCAACTACCTGATCATCGATCAGCCGCTAGGCCATGGATTGTCCTTCCTGAGCCATCCGCGCTACCAGCCGGCAAACTACGAGGAAAGCAGTCAGCAAACCTATCACGCGCTGCAGGAATTCCTGTTGCGCTGGCCCCGCTACCGGCAACTTGATTGCTATCTGTTCGGCGTTGGACAGGCTTGCCACACGCAAGCTCACCTGGCCCATCGCATCCTGGATGGCAACCATGGCGGCCAGCCCGAGATCCGCTTGCGAGGTCTGGGCTTGGGCAATGCGCTGATCGCGCCTGAAATCCAGCTGCAGAGCCACATCGAGTTTGCCTGCCAGCACCGACTGATCCATGCCGAAGAAAAGCGCCGCGCCGAAGCCTTGCTGCAGGATTTTCGCCAGGCCAATGCCTCGCCGTCGCCGCTGCAGCGCCAGCGCGCAAATCAGCTGGCGAAAGAGTTGGAGCTTTATATCGAACAATGCAGCGGCCGAGACTCGCAAGACATCCGCCTCCCTCCCGGTCGTGCTCACGCGCAGCTTGGCGACTACCTGGCCAAACCTGCGGCGCGGCAAGCTCTGCATATTGACCCGCGCGCGCTCAAGCCGCCCCCGCCATTCGCCGCGCAACAGGCGGCATGGCAGGAATCCTCTTCCCACCTGTTTCCAAGACTGATGGAAAAGCTGAAGCTGCTGTTCTTTCATGGCGAATGCAGCATGCAAGGCAACCACCACGGCACGGAGGCGTGGCTCAATACGCTCTGCTGGAGCGATGCAGCAGTCTTCCGCCAGCAAAAACGCGAAACCTGGCAACCTTACGGCCTGCCCGCAGGCCAGTTTCTCCGCCACAATCAGCTCTTCCATCTGATCATCCATGACGCCGGTCTGCATATCGCGCGCACCCAGCCGGCCTGCGCCCTGGCCATGCTGCAGCAATATTTGACGGCGGCAGAGGTCGGCGAACCCCGAGCTCGCTAAGCCCTAGCCGGGGGCATGACGACGACTGCGAAGTTTCCCATGCCAACCACCTGTCCTCACTAACGACTATAAATTGACCTTTTCTGGCCGCCGCACTTAAATGTCATTTTCAATCCAGGGCGGAGCCATGAACCACATTACAGAGCAGGCCATTCGACAACTCTGGCGGCCCAGCCAGCTGGATTCCGCTTGGCTGGACCAATTGCGCCTCCAGGGCCAAGGTCCCGTACTGCCCTCTTCCTTCGCGCTGGATGCCGCCGCCCAAGCCTGCCTCGCCGCAAGCGGTCTGGCCGCGGCGGCGTTCTGGCACGCAAGAGGCGGGGAACGGCAAACGGTCAGCGTCAATCTGCATCATGCCGTCGCGGAATTTCGCAGCGAGCACTATCTGCGGGTCGATGGCGCTCAACCGAGCGACCCATGGGACAAAATCGCCGGCATCTACCGCTGCGGGGACGGCCGCTGGCTGCGCATCCACACGAACTTCCCGCATCACTGCCAAGGCGTGCTGCAACTGTTGCAGTGCGAGTACGACAAGGCCGCGGTAACGGCGGCGCTGCAAAAATGGACAGCCTTTGATTTTGAAGACGCCGCCGCCGCCCGCGGCCTGGTGGCCACCGCGCTGCGCAGCTTCGCGGAATGGGATGCCCACCCTCAGGGCCAGGCGGTGGCGGCGCAAGCTGTGTTTTCGCTGACCCGCCTCGACCATGCCGAACCGCTGGCGCTGACGGATGCGGACCGCCCCCTTGGCGGCGTGCGAGTGCTGGACCTGACCCGCATCATCGCCGGCCCGTTGGGCGGACGCGTGCTGGCGGCGCATGGCGCGGATGTGTTGCACATCTCTTCGCCCAGACTGCCGACCATTCCCACGCTGGACATGGACATGGGACGCGGCAAACGCAATGCGCAGCTGGACCTGACGCGCGAGTCCGACCGCGATGCCCTGCGCCGACTGCTGGCCGATGCGCATGTCTTCATCCAGGGCTATCGTCCAGGCGGGCTGGCCGGACTCGGCTTCTCGCCAGACGATGCGGCCCGGGTGCGGCCCGGCATCGTCTATGTCTCGCTCAGCGCCTACGGCAATCAAGGCCCTTGGGCCGGGCGGCGCGGTTTCGATTCGCTGACGCAAACTGCCAGCGGCTTCAACCTGGCCGAAGCCGAGGCCGCCGGTTCCGAGACGCCGCGCGCCTTTCCGGCGCAGGCGCTGGACCATATCGCCGGCTATCTGGCGGCGCTGGGCGCGACGGCCGCGCTGCGCCATCAGCGGCAGCAAGGCGGCAGTTGGCATGTGGAGGTGTCGCTGGCGCAGGCCGCGCACTGGTTGCGCGGTCTCGGCAGGGTCGAATGCGCGATCAACTTACCCATCCCCACGCTGGAAGACGTCCGCCCCTGGCTGGAGGAAGCCGACTCGGGCTTTGGCCGACTGCTCGCCGTGCGCCATGCGGCCGAGCTATCGCTGACGCCTGCGCGCTGGCCGCTGCCAGCCATGCCCCTGGGCAGCCATGCCGCCAGCTGGACTGTCTGAAGGGTCAGGTTTCATCGCCAAAGCGCTCGTTGACACTGGCGGTTTCGATCTCAGTCGAGAGCGCTATGCGAACCAACAAATATCTGATCGAAGCGCTGCTGTTCTCCAGCTATGTCCTCTTTGGCATGAGCTGGGCCGGCGGCAGCGCCTTCATTCCGCAGATCATGCGCGAACTGGGCGTGCACGACTTGGCCGCCGGCTCCCACATCAGCAACGCCGTGGCCGCCGCCAAGCTGCTGGGCACCTTCGTCGCCGCCGGCATCCTGTCGCGGCTGCTGGCGAAAAAGGCGGTGGCGCTGGCCATGGCGCTGATGGCGCTGGGCGCGCTGACGCCCTTCGTGCACAGCTACCCCTGGCTGCTGCTGGTGCGCTTCCTGATGGGACTGGGCGGCGCGCTGGTCATCGTCTATTTCTCGCCCGTCGTCATGCAATGGTTCGCGCCAAGCGAGCGCCCCTTCGTCAATGGCTTGAATTCGGTGGCCTTCAACATCGGCGCCGCCGCCATCCTGTTCGGGCTGCCGGCCATGCTGGGCTGGTTTCATGACTGGCAGACCACGCTGCTCGCCGTTTCGCTGGGCAGCTTGTTGTGCCTGGCGCTGTGGCTGGTTTTCGGCGCGGACGGGGCGGCGGAGGCGAAGCCGGGCGATTCAGGGCCGCGCCACACGCTGGGACAGGGCCTGAAGGAGCGCTTCAACTGGCTGCTGGCCTTCACCTACAGCGGCACGCTGTCCTTCTATGTGATCCTGTTCAGCTTCTACCAGAACGCCGGCATTCAGCAGGCGAAATACGTGGTGCTCGCCGGACTGGCCGGCACGGTGGCCGGCATTTGGCTGGCCAGAAAAATGACGCGCCGCCTGCCCTTGCTGCGGCTGTCCGGGCTGCTGCAACTGCTGGCGGTGATCGGCCTGCATGCCCAGGTTTGGGGATGGAGCGACGACGCGGGGCTGGTCACCGCGTCGGCGCTGGCGGCCGGCTTCTTCATCTTCCTGCCCATCACCAGCCTGGTGACGCTGGCGCAGGAGCAGCCGGGCATGACGCCGGACAAGGCGGCGGTCACTTTCAGCCTGTTCTGGTTTCTCAGCTATCTGCTGGCCACGGTGGCGCCCTACCTGTTCGGCAAGCTGGTGGACCTGCGCGGCGGCGATTACGGGCTGGCGATGGCGTTCGCCACGCTGCTGTCGTCCACCTTCCTGCTGGGCTCGCTGCTGATGCGCGAAACGCGGGAGCCCGCCGCGCGCCAGGCCGCTCAGGGCGCTTAGATACGGCGCAAATTAAGGCTGGCCGGCACGCGCAGATCGCGCTCGGCCAGCTCCTCGCCCTGCAGCAGCGCCAGCACCTGGCCCAGGCTGGCCTCGGCCAGCGCGCGGCTGTCCTGGCATATGGCGTCCACCGGCAACGGCAGGCAGTCGAGCAGCGGATGATCGTCGAAAGTGAGCAGATATCGCGGCGACTCGCGCAGCCGATGCCGTTCGCGGATGAAGGACAGCACGCCCTCCAGTAAGGTGATGGACGCGGTGAACAGCGCGCGCGGGTAGCGCCCGTGGCGGGCATGCCAGTCGGCCATCATCCAGTAGCCGGATTCACGCTGGAAATCCCGCTCGGCCACCCAGTCGGCGCCCTCTTCCAAACCCGCGGCTTGCAGCGCCTGCCGGTAGCCGGCTAGGCGCTCGCGGCTGGCCGACAGTTCCGGCTGGCCGCCAAAGTATGCCAGCTCGTCCACTCCGCCGGCCAACAACGGGGACAGCAGCCGGGCGACGCTGTCGCCGGCATCGGTGACCGCCGACGGGATGCCGCTGCCGGGAATATGGCGGTCGGCGAACACGAAGGGCAGCCGGGCGGTCCAGGGCTGATAGCGCGCGGCGTCGCCGCTGCACGGCACCACGATCATGCCGTCCACCTGGCGCGCGGCCAATTGGCCGATGCCGTCGCTCTCCCGTTCCGGGTCTTCGTCGCTGGTCACCATCAGCAATTGGTAGCCCCGTTCGCGGCAGCGGTTCTCCAGCGCCTGCGCCAGCGCGGCGTGGGTGGAGTTGGTCAGGTCCGGCACCACCAGGCCTACGCTGCTGCTGCGCCGGCTGCGCAGGCTGCGGGCCTGTTGGGAAGGCTTGAAATGATGCTCGCGCGCCACCCGCTCCACTTTTTCCACCGTGGCCGGCGAGATGCGGTAACGCTCGGCATGGCCGTTCAGCACCATGCTGGCGGTGGTGCGCGACACGCCGGCCAGGGCGGCGATGTCGTCTATGGTGAGACGCTTGAAACTGCTCATGGGTCGGGATAGTTGAGGTGGGCGACGGCAGGGATGATAAACGGAAGAACCAGGGCCGGCCATGCCGGCCGGCCCTTCGGACGCTTACTGCTTGATCAGGTTCAGCGGCACCGGGATGAACTTGTCCACCTTCTGGCCGTCGGCCAGCTTTTTGGCGGTCTGCACGCCGTACTGGCCGATCAGCGCCGGCTGCTGCTGCACGGTGGCGGACAGCGTGCCGCCCTTGACCGCGGCCACGGCGTCCGGCGTGGCGTCGAAGCCCACCACCACCACGTTCTTCAGGCCGGCTGCCTGGATCGCCTTCACCGCGCCCAGCGCCATTTCGTCGTTGTGCGCGAACACGCCCTGGATGTCCTTGTTGCCCTGGATGATGTTTTCCATCACCGACAGGCCCTTGGCGCGGTCGAAGTCGGCCGGCTGCTTGGCCAGCAGCTTGACGCCGTCCTTCTTGTCCACCACCTGATGGAAGCCCTCGCCGCGCTCGCGCGCGGCGGAGGAGCCGGCGATGCCTTCCAGCTCGACGATGCGGCCCTTGCCGCCCAGCTTGTCCAGCAGGTACTTGCCGGCCATCACGCCGCCGGCGATGTTGTCGGACGCGATGTGGGCGCTGACTTCCGCGCCGTTGACGCTGCGGTCCAGCGACACCACCTTGATGCCCTTGGACGTCGCTTCCTTCACCACGTTGGCCACGGCGGAGGAGTCGGTCGGGTTGATCAGGATCACGCTGACCTTCTTCTGGATCAGGTCTTCCACGCTGGCCTGCTGCTTGGCCGGATCGTCCTGCGCGTCGACGGTGATCAGGTTGACGCCCTGTTTCTTGGCTTCGGCCGCCGCGCCGTCGCGCAACTCGACGAAGAACGGGTTGTTGAGCGTGGACACCGCCAGGCCGACGGCGATCTTGCCGTCTGCCGCCGCGGCGCTGGCGTCGCCGGCCGGCGCGCCGCCCGGGCCCTGTTTGGAGCAGGCGGCAATGCCGAAAGCCAGGATGCCGGCCACAAGCGGGGTAAGAATGCGTTTCATGCTGATGCTCCCTGAAAAATGGAATGATGCACTGCATTGAGCGGCGCGCGCCGCCATCGTCACTTCTTGTTGCTGCGATCCAGCAGTACCGCCAGCAGGATCACCGCGCCCTTGATCACCTGCTGGTAGAACGAGGACACGCCCAGCAGGTTCAAGCCGTTGTTGAGCACGCCGATCAGCAGCGCGCCGATCAGAGTGCCGAAAATCCAGCCGCGGCCGCCGCTGAGGCTGGTGCCTCCCAGCACCACCGCGGCGATCGCGTCCAGCTCGTAGCCGGTGCCGGCGGTCGGCTGCGCCGAATTGAGGCGCGAGGTCAGCACCACGCCGGCCATCGCCGCCATCGCGCCGGAGGTGGTGTACACCCACAGCTTGACGCTGTCCACCTTGACGCCGGACAGCCGCGCCGCCTCCTCGTTGCCGCCGGTGGCGTACAGGTGGCGGCCGAACACCGTCTTCTTCAGCAGGAACCAGAAGCCGGCGAACAGGATCAGCATCCACACCACCGGCACCGGGACCAGGCCGGCGACATAGCCGCCGCCCAGCATGGAGAACAGCTCGCTGTCGAAGCCGGTGATCGGGCTGCCGTTGGAAAACACCAGCGCCAGGCCGCGCAGGATGGTCATCGACGCCAGCGTGGCGATGAACGGCGCCACCTTGCCCTTGCTGATCACCAGGCCGTTGAACAGGCCCATCGCCGCGCCGGCCAGAATGCCCAGCAGGGTGGACAGCATGGGATCGAAACCGCTGCGCAGCAGCGTGGCGGTCAGCACCGAGGACAGCGCCAGGATGGAGCCGACCGACAGGTCGATGCCGCCCAGCAGGATCACCAGCGTCATGCCAAAGGCGATCAGCGCATTGATCGACACCTGGCGCATCACGTTCAGCAGGTTGTTGACGGTGAGAAAGTCCGGGCTCATCACGGATAGGCCGACGGCCACCAGCACCAGGGCGATGAAGGGGCCAAGACGTTGCAGATTGGCTTTCTGTTGCGGAGTCATGCTTGCTTCCTGCTTTCGGTGGCAACGGCCCCGCCGGCGGCGGCGGCCATCAAGATTTCCTGATTGCTGGCGGCCGCGTCGAAGATGCCGGCCTGACGCCCTTCGTGCAGCACCAGGATGCGATTGCTCAGCGCCAGCACTTCGGGCAGCTCGGACGACACCATGACGATGGCGGTGCCGGCCGCGGCCAGCTGGTTGATGATGTGATAGATCTCGGCCTTGCCGCCGACGTCGACGCCGCGCGTCGGCTCGTCCAGCAGCAGCACCTTGGGCGGATTGGCCAGCCACTTGGCGAATACCACTTTCTGCTGGTTGCCGCCGGACAGCGACTTGACGTCCAGCTCGGCGTCGCGCGTGCGGATGCGCAGCTGGCCGATCAGGCCGTCCACCGCCCGTTTTTCCTCTGCGGCGTTCACCACCCCCAGCCGGGCGTACTGGTCCAGATGCACCAGGGTCGCGTTTTCGCGCAGCGACATGCCCAGCACCAGCCCCTTGCTTTTGCGGTCTTCGGGCACGAAGCCCAGGCCGGCGGCGATGGCGTCGCCCGGCGCGGCCACTTTCAATTCCTTGCCGTCCAGCTCGACGCGGCCGGCGGTGCGGCGCTTGGCGCCGAACAGCGTCTTCAGGATGTCGCTGCGGCCGGAGCCCATCAGGCCGGCAATGCCCAGCACCTCGCCGGCGCGCACTTCGAAGCCGATGCCGGCGATCATGTCCTCATCGGCCAGATTCTCCACCTTCAGGCGCACCGCGCCGGGCGCGGTCTCGCGCTTCGGATAGCGCTCGCCGATCTCGCGCCCCACCATCATCCGCACCACCTCGTCGAAATCGGTGCGGGCGATTGCGCGCTCGCCCACAAAGCAGCCGTCGCGCAGCACGCTGATCTTGTCGCAGACGCGGAAAATCTCTTCCATGCGGTGCGAGACATAGACGATGGCCACGCCATCGGCTTTCAGCTGGGCCATCAAACCGAACAGCCGGTCGATCTCGCGCTCGGTCAGCGCCGCCGTCGGCTCGTCCATGATCAGCACGCGCGCCTTCAGCGCCAGGGCCTTGGCGATTTCCACCATCTGCTGCTGGCCGATGGACAGGCTGCCGGCTTCGGCATCCGGATCGATGCCCTCCGCGCCCAGCGCCGCCAGTTGTGCCCTGGCCTGCCGGCGCATCGCGGCAAAGTCGATGAGGCCGAACCGTGACGGCTCGCGCCCCAGGAACAGGTTTTCCATCACCGACAGCTGCGGAATCAGGTTCAGTTCCTGGTGAATGATGGCGATGCCGGCCGCTTCCGCGGCGGCGGTGTCGCCCAGTCCGACAGCCTTGCCGTCCAGCAGAATCTCGCCCTCGTCGGCGCGGTGCACGCCGCTGAGGATTTTCATCAGCGTGGACTTGCCGGCGCCGTTTTCACCCATCAGGGCGTGGATTTCCCCGCCTTCAAGATGGAACGCCACGTTCTGCAGCACCTTCACCGGGCCAAAGGCCTTGCTGATGCCGCGCATGGTCACTTGCATGGTGCGGCTCCTCAGAAAATCACGCCGGAGTGCAGGATCACGTTGGCGTAAGGCGTGCATTCGCCGGTGCGGATCACCGCGCGCGCGGACTGGCAGCGCGCCTTGAACGTTTCATGGCTGACGAACTCCAGCGCCACGCCATCCTGGGCCATGGCGGCAGCCTTGGCGGCTACCGGCGGATTGCGGTCTTGGCATTCGCTGGCGAACACCGCGCGTTCGCACTGGAAATCGGCCAGGATGCTGTCCAGCGTTTCCAGGAAGCCGGGCTGGCCCAGTTTCAACGACAGGTCCACGCACTCCACGCCGGGCGGGATGGGCAGGCCGCAGTCGGCGATCACCAGGCTGTCGGTATGGCCCATGGATGCCAGAATGCGCGCGATGTCGCGGTTCAGATGGCCATGCTTCTTCATGCTTTGCTCTCCAGAAAAGCTTCCAGCTCGGCCAGCGTAGGCATGCCGCCCTGGGCGCCGTGCCGGGTAACCGACAGCGCGCCGGCGGCGTTGGCGCGGCGCACCGCCTCTTCCAGGCCCAGCGGCAGGAAGGTGGCCAGCGCGCCGTTGAAGGTGTCGCCGGCACCGGTGCTGTCTACCGCCTGCACCTCGAAGCCGGGCTGATGGCGCAGCTCGCCGCGCTTCAGCGCGAAGTAGGCGCCATGCTTGCCATGGGTCATCACCAGCTTGCCTGGCCGCTCCGCCAGTTGGGCGCGCCAGTCGGCGTCGGGCTGGGCCAGCAGGGTAAGGAATTCATGTTCGTTGGGCGTCAGCAAGGCGACGCTTTGCAGCAATGCTTCCGGCAGCGCCACGGCCGGCGCGGGATTCAGCAGCGGCGGCTTGCCATGGCGCTGGGCCAGCAGCGCGGCATGGCGCACCGTCTCCAGCGGGATTTCCAGCTGGGTCAGCACCACGTCGGCCTCAGCAAAAGCCTGCTCGGCGGCATCCAAATGCGCTGGCGTCAGCTGGTGGTTGGCGCCCGGCACCACCACGATGGCGTTGTCGCCGCCGCTGACGGTGATGGCGGCGATGCCGGTCGAGCCGTCCACGGTCGCCACCCGGCGGATGTCCACGCCCTCTGCCTCCAGGTGCGCCAGGAGTTGGCGGCCAAACGCGTCATTGCCGACGCAGCCCAGCAGCGACACTTGCGCGCCCAGGCGCGCGGCCGCGACGGCCTGGTTGGCGCCCTTGCCGCCCGGATAGGTGGCGAAGCCCTCTCCCAGCAGCGTTTCGCCCAGTTGCGGCAGGCGCCTGGCCGAGGTCACCAGATCCATATTGATACTGCCGACTACCAGTACCCGAGTCATGCGCTCTCCTTGTGTACCTTTGCTACATTGCAGCGCAAAAATCGCTGAATGCCTGCTAAAACGTGATCAGCATCGATTTATAGCAGAGTGCCACCGCATAGGGGAAGGGGGAAAACGCAAATATGTAGTCCTCACACTACATATTTTCACGTGAAGAAATAACGCTGTGTAAGCACTTCGCGCGCCAGCCCTGCGTGGACGCATGCTTGGGCAAAAACAGCGGATATGCCATCATGCGCGATTTAAGCGATTGTGCCGCGCCGGCTTGCGCGGCTCTCATGGAGGCATGCATGGAGTGGAGCTGGTCGCAATTGTCGGATCTGTACTGGAGCGCGTCCAAATGGCAGATCAACCTGCTGGTGATCGGCAATCTGCTGGGCGGTTTGTGCCTGGGCAGCCTGCTGGGCTATGAACGCTGGTACAACGGCCGCGCCGCCGGCATGCGCACCTATGGCCTGGTCTGCATGGCCTCGGCCGCGGCGATCACCATCATCGGCTATTCGGGCTACTGGTACGGCGGCGCCTCGCCTGACGCCGTCCACCCCGACATGACGCGGGTGGCGCAGGGGGTGTTGACCGGCATCGGCTTTCTTGGCGCCGGCATGATCATGAAGGAAGGCCTGAGCATCAGCGGCCTGACTTCGGCCGCTTCGGTATGGATGTCCTCGGTGATCGGCATCCTCATCGGCGTGGGCTTTTACGCTGCCGCCATCGCGCTGACCGTGCTGTGCATGGTCTTCGTCACCGTGGTCAATCGGATTGAAAGCATGCTGCCGCGCCGGGTCAGCCTGTTCGTCAACGTCAAATTGATCCCGCAGCACAACTGGACAGTAGACAGCCTGGCGCGCCGGCTGTCGCCATTTGGCCTCAAGCTTCATCAGGAGAGCATCAGTATCCAGGCCGATGCCAGCGGCACCCGCTGGAGCTTCATGATTTCGGCGCAGGACCGCCGCACCTTCTTCAGCGTTGTAGACCTGGCGCGGGACATCATGGCGGCCGACCATATCCAGGAGCTGGATATCCAGCCGGCGCGCAACTGATCTCTACAGCGCCACGCCCGGCGGAGGCTGGTCGTGGCTTTGCGCCATAGACTGGTGCGGCAGCTCCAGATAGCTCTTGGACTGCATCTCGGTGAGGCGGCTGGCGGTGCGGAAGAATTCGCCGGATTGCACGCCTTCGGTATAGATTTCCTCCGGCGGCGCCTCGGCCGAGGCGATCAGCTTGACGCGATTATCGTAGAACACGTCCACCAGCCAGGTGAAGCGGCGGGCGATGGACGCCTGCTTGGCCGTAAGCTTGGGAATGCCTGACAAAAACACCGTGTGGTATTCGCTGGCGATTTCCAGATAGTCGGTCTGCGCGCGCGGGCCGTCGCACAGCGCCATGAAGTCGAACCAGATCACGCCGGGCGACATCCGCTTCACCGCGATCTCTCTGTCCAATACGGTGATGGACTTTTGCGGCAGCTCGGCGCCGGTGCCGACTTTGACAAACAATTGCTCCATCCGCCGCTCGTTGGTCTCATCCGCCGGCACCATGAACAGCGGCTCGCGCGTCAGCTCGCGCAGACGGTAATCATGGCCGCCGTCCACGTTCAGCACGTCCAGCTCGCGCTTGATCAGCGCTATCGTCGGCAAAAAGTTCTGCCTTTGCAGGCCGTTCGGGTAGAGATCGTCCGGCGCGTAGTTGGAGGTGGTCACCACCACCACGCCGCGCTCCAGCAGCGCCGCCAGCAGGCGGCCCAGTATCATCGCGTCGGCGATGTCGGACACATGGAATTCATCGAAACACAGCAGCCGGGTGGCCTTGGCGATCTCATCGGCGTAGGCCAGAAGCGGGTCCTTGCTGCCGGCGAACTTCCGCAGCTCGCGGTGCGTTTCCGCCATGAAATTGTGGAAATGGATGCGGCGCTTGCGGCGGTAAGGCACGCAGGCGTAGAAGGCGTCCATCAGAAAACTTTTGCCGCGGCCGACGCCGCCCCAGAAATACAGGCCGCGCGGCACTTCCGGGCTGCGCAGGCTGCGGCCGAGGAAGCGGTTGCGCTTGGCCTTGAAATCCACCAATTGGTGCCACAGCCGGTCCAATTGCTCGATGGCGGCGGCCTGCGCCGCGTCGTGAATGAAGCCTGGCCGCTCGCTGGCCAGCTGATACCAACCCTTGGGGCTGCAATGGACATTCTCGTCCGGGGAAAATGTATGTTGCGACATGGTTTTGCTTGTTCTGCGCTGCGTGGTACGCCGTGGTCGCTGCGGAATGTGCCCTTATGATAACCGCTTTGCCCGCTCAACGCGCATTCAGCGGCAGGCAACCGGGCGGATGCCGTAAGGCGCGGCCAGCTTCTGCAAGCTGCCATCGCGGCACATCTCATCCAGAGCGCGGTTGAATTCGTCCAGCATGCCGGGCTGCACGCGGCTGCGAGTGAAACCGTACAAGTAGGCAAGCGTTTTCACTTCAGCCAGCCGATGCAAATTAGATAAACCATCGCGACGGATCCAGTAGCGCGCCACATCATCGTTGGAAAAGGCCACCGCCTCGTTGCCATAGCGGCCGGCAGACAGTTTGCGCAATACGGTTTGCGGGTCCAGCTCCACCGTCAGAGCGATACCCGGCACGCCCTGCACCAGCTTTTCGCAACTGGACTGCGATACTGATGGTCCATACACGGCTATCCTGTGCCCGGACAAATCCGCCGGCTGCCGATAGCGCAGCGGATTGCCATTGCGCGCATACAGTCCATAGCTGCTGATCAGCACCGGCCGGGACAAATCCATCACTGCTCGCCGCTCCGGCGTATCCTGCACCAGAACCAGGCCATCGGCCTCGCCCAGGCTGATCATCAGCAAGGCGCGCTTCCATACCATGACCTGCACCGTGCAACGCCAGGACAGACGCCGGCAGGCTTCCTGCAGCACCAGCACCAGCCCGCCATCCGGTTTGCCCGCCGCATCCTCCGTGATAAAGGGGGGAAACAACTGCGTGACGAAAAACAGATCGCGCGGCGTAGACCATGCTGGCTGCGCGCAAGCCCAGGCCAGCACAATGCAGGCCAACTGCCTGCCTATCCGCGATAGCACCATCGCCATCCCCTGCCTTGTCATCAAGGCATTATAGAAAATATGCGACTGACTACTCGGGCTGGCGCGCCCGCCAAGCCGCAAACGATGGCCGCCGCCACTGACGGTCCGCATAGGCCGCCAAGCGGGCCGGCAACTCGTCCTGCGTCAATCGCCGCAACAACAAAGCCAGCTCGGCATCGGCCACGCACCAGTCGCCAAACAGATTGCCGCCATCGGCCGGCACCACTGCCTCAGCCACCGCGATCAACTTGTCCGCAGCCGCGCGGGCGGCTGGCGATAGTTGCAATGCCGGTTTGAGCCCGAACACGGTGGCGGTGGTACGCTCGTCCCGCAACGGCAAGAGATCGCTGCGCAGCCAGGCCTGCAACTGACGCGCGCGGGCGCGAGCCTTCAAATCCATAGGCAATACGCGGGCGGTGTCGGGATAGGCGTCTTCCAGGTATTCGATGATGGCGGACGACTCGCTGAGATGAAAATCCCCGTCCACCAGCATGGGGACGCGCGAAGTCAGCGACTGCGCGCGATAACCCGGCTCGAACTGCTCGCCGCCGTCCAAATTGCGGGTGAGAACGGTAAAAGGCAGGCCCTTCTCGGTCAATGCGACAAAAGCCGCCATGGCGTAGGGGCTGAGAAAATCGTGATCAACATACAGTTGCAGCATGATGGCATTCCATTGGCAAAACCCACATGCTAATCAACCCTTCCCTCGCCGCCAAGCCGGCCGCCGTCGACACACCGTCAAGCGTGGTCGAACAATCCGGTGGAAAGGTAACGGTCGCCCCTATCGCACACCACGGACACGATGACCGCGTCCCTCAGTTGGGCGTCCAGGCGCAGGGCGACCGCCAATGCGCCGCCGGACGACGGGCCGGCCAGGATGCCTTCGCGCCGCGCCAGCAGCCGAGTGGTATCTTCGGCTTCTTGCTGGCCGACATGCTGGATCTCATCGACGCGGGAGAAGTCGCAGATCTTGGGCACATACGGATCTTCCCATTTGCGGATGCCGGCGATCTGGCTGCCCGGCTCCGGATGCACGCCGACGATGCGGATGGCCGGATTCTTTTCTTTCAGGAAGCAGCTGGTGCCCATGATGGTGCCGGTAGTGCCCATGCTGGAGACGAAATGGGTGATCTTGCCGCCGGTCTGCTCCCAGATTTCCGGGCCAGTGGTTTCGTAATGCGCCTGCGGATTGTCCGGATTGGAAAATTGATCCAGGATGCGCCCCTCGCCTGCCGCCTCCATGCTGCGCGCCAGATCGATGGCGGCGGGCATGGAACCGGCCGCCGGGGTCAGGATCACCTCGGCGCCGTAGGCGCGCATCGCCTGCACCCGCTCGGCGCTGGAGTTTTCCGGCATGATCAGCACCATGCGGTAACCCATCATCGCCGCCGCCATCGCCAGCGCGATGCCGGTATTGCCGCTGGTGGGTTCGATCAGCGTGTCGCCGGGCTGGATGTCGCCGCGCTGCTCGGCGCGGCGGATCATCGACAGCGCCGGCCTGTCCTTGACCGAGCCCGCTGGATTGTTGCCCTCCAGCTTCAGCAACACCACGTTGCCGTTGCCGGATGGCAGACGTTTCAGTTTGACCAACGGCGTGCCGCCGACGAAATCTTCCAGATGTTTGTACACGGTGACTCTCCCAAAGCTGGTCCCATTATATCGATTAGCTATCAGCGCATGCGAAATCGTTATTTCTAATCTAATAACCAGCGGTAAGGGCGGAGGGCATGCGTGGGATCACTGAATAGAAATTTTCCCTCGTGCCCTCCTCCTGGAGCGAGAGCGCCACTCGGCGGATCGCCCCGCAAGCCGGGCATCCGCCCTACCCCATATACGCCATCAGCCAGGTCAGCACGCCGACGAAACTGCAGAAAATCAGGCTGTGCTTCAGCGTGAAGCGGAACAGGTCCGCCTCCTTGCCTATCAGCCCCACCGCCGCGCAGGCCACGGCGATGGACTGCGGCGAAATCATCTTGCCGGTGACGCCGCCGGTGGTGTTGGCCGCCACCAGCAGCACGTCCGACACGCCTAGTTGGTGCGCGGTGGCAGCTTGCAAGGCCGAGAACAGCGCATTGGACGAGGTGTCGGAGCCGGTCAGGAACACACCCAGCCAGCCCAGGAACGGCGAGAAAAACGGGAAGGCCTGCCCGGTATTGGCCAGGCACAAGGCCAGCGTGCTGGACATGCCGGAATAATTGGCGACGAAGGCGAAGGCCAGCACCATGCCGATGGACAGAATCGGCCGGCGCAGCTCGGCCAGCGTCTCTGCAAAGGCGCGCGCGCCGTCGGCCGGACGGAACTTCAGCAGGGCCATGGACAGCAGCGCGGACAAGAAGATGGCGCTGCCGACGGCGGAGACGATGTCGAACTTGTACAAGGCCTCGTACGGCGTGTCATGCGCAACGATGGGCGCAGTCTTGAGCACCAGCTTGTCCAGCCCCGGCACATGCAGCTTCCACACCCAACCCTCCAGCGCGCCGCCCTTGCCGAACAAAGCCTTGAACGGCTTGACGCTCCACACTGTCACCAGCGCGGTCAGGATCAAAAACGGGCTCCAGGCGCGGACGATCTGCGGCAGGCTGAAACCGCTGGCCAGTCGGGCCGTCGGCGCGCGGCGGCCGTTGAACGTGAAGATCTCGCTCGGCTGCCACACCTTCAGGAACAGCGTCAGGCACACAAGGCTGACCAGGGCTGAGGTGATGTCCGGCAGCTCCGGCCCGATGTAGTTGGACGTGAAAAACTGGGTGACGGCGAACGACACCCCGGCCACCAGGATGGCCGGCCAGGTCTGGCGCACGCCCTTGAGGCCGTCCATCATCATGACCAGCCAGAACGGCACGATCACCGACAAGATGGGCAGCTGATGGCCGGCCTTGACGCCGATCAGGAACGGGTCCAGACCCGTCACTTGCCCAGCCACGATGATAGGGATGCCCATCGCGCCGAAAGCCACCGGCGCGGTGTTGGCGATCAGGCACAGCCCGGCCGCGTAAAGCGGATTGAAGCCTAACCCCACCAGCAGCGCGGCGGTGATGGCCACCGGCGCGCCGAAACCGGCCGCGCCCTCCAGAAAAGCGCCGAAGGAGAAGCCCACCAGCAGCATCTGCAGCCGCTGGTCCTCGGTCACCGACAGCACCGAGGCGCGGATGATGTCGAACTGCCCGGTCTTGACGGTGATCTTGTACAGGAACACCGCGGCGACGATGATCCAGGCGATCGGCCACAGGCCGTAGCCGAAACCGAAGGCCGCCGCCGCCAGCGCCATCTGCGCCGGCATGCCGTAAAACAAGATCGCCACTGCCAGCGCGATCAGCACCGTCAACGTGCCGGCCACATGGCCCTTCAGCCGCAGTACGGCCAAGGCGACAAAGAAAAAGACGATGGGCAGCGCGGCCATCAAAGCCGACAGCGCGAGGCTGCCGGATGGGAAATAGTGTTGCGTCCAGATTGCTTGCATGGGTGGCTTCTCCTCATTCCTGGTTTCGCAGGCGCAGCCGCTCCCCTGCCGACGGGCTGGGCGCGCGGCGGCATGCTAGAGGCTGGCTTGCGTTTCTTGGGTTTACATCAGCGTTGAAAAGACGGTCTTCATGACAGACCGCTGTTTGGGGTGGTGCAGAAATCCAGCAGCGCCTCGATGCTGCGGTACGGGATGCCGCCGTGCTCAGTCAGGCCGATCTGGCAGGTTCGGCTCATCGACACGCCATGGCGGCAGCTATCGGGCAAGGCGGGCTTCAATCTCCTCAGACTATGGGCGTTCAGCTCCGGCACGGTGAAACCCTTATCGCCGGCGAAGCCGCAGCAGGCGATGTCCGGTACAGTCAGCTCGTCGCAGCAACTGGCGGCCAGTTGTTTCAAGCTGCCGGCCACGCCCATGGCGGTGGCGCTGCAGGGGATGTGCAGCGCCAGCTGCGGCAGGCGCCGGGCGATGGTTAGCCGCGGCAGGACCTTTTCCGCCAGGAAGCCGGCGGCGTCGAACAGCTGCAGCCGGCCATCCAGCAAGCCCTCGGCCTGCGCCTGCTTGACGCGGGCCGCGCACGGGCTGTTGTCGAGATACACCGGGTGGCGGCCATCGCCGCTCGCTTGCAGCAAAGCCTCGTTCAACGACGTTTGGCTGAAGGCCAAAGCGCCGGCCGCGTTGGCCGAGGCGAAGGGCTGGCCGCAACACAAGCCGTCATGGCCGGGCGGATACACCGGCGCGAAGCCGGCGCGGCGCAGCAGATTGATCGTATGCGCCGCTACCGACTCGCCGCCCTCGCCCTCGGCCAGCGTTCTGTTGACGCAGCTGACGAACAGCGCCACCGGCTCGCCGTCGCCGCCCGGCTTGGGCAACGGCGCGGCGGCGCGCGGCAGGCTGGCCGGAATCAGCGGGATGATCTTGCGCTCGCCCGGCTGGCGGCGCGTCAACGCGTTCAAACGCCGCGCGCCCGCCAGATGCGCCAGCCGCAAACCGGTCCGCGCCGCCGCCGTCATCAGCCGCATGTGGCGGGCGGCGAAGGCGGCCAACGCCGGACGCTTGCTTGGGCCTTGCAACTTCTTCATCAGCGCGCCGGTGTTGATGCCCACCGGACAGCGCGTCGCGCACATGCCGGTGGCTGCGCAGGTAGCTATGGCGCGGTAGCGGTAGCCGGCCTTCAAGGCCGCCAGCTCCATCGCGCCCTCGCCATCCCTCTCCAGCTGGCGGATGCGCCGCCAGGCCACCACGCGCTGGCGCGGGCTCAGCGTCAGGCCGTGCGACGGACAGGCGGGCTCGCAAAAGCCGCATTCGGTGCAGCGGTCCACCAAATCGTCCGCCGCCGGCATCGGCTTCAGGTTTTCCAGGTGCAGGCGGTCGTTGTCGGTGATGATCACGCCGGGGTTGAGCAGGCCGTCCGGGTCGAACAGCGCCTTGATGCGGCGCATGATGTTCCAGGCGGAGTCGCCCCATTCCTGGCGCACGAAGGGCGCCACGTTGCGGCCGGTGCCGTGCTCGGCCTTCAGCGAGCCGTCGTACTCGCCGGCCACCAAGTCGCTGACATCTTGCATAAACGCGTCGTAGCGGGCCACCTCGGCCGGGCTTTCGAAGCCGGGCGCGAACACGAAGTGCAGGTTGCCGTCCAGCGCGTGGCCGAACAGCAGCGCCTCGTCGTAGCCGTGCTTGTCGAACAGCGCGCTCAACTTGGCCACGCCGTCGGCCAACTGAGGGATGGGAAAGGCCACGTCCTCGATCACCACCGTGGTCCCCACCGGCCGCGCCGCGCCCACAGCAGGGAACAGCCCCTTGCGCAGCGCCCAGTAGCTTTCGCACTCGAGCGCGTCGCGGCTGAAGCCGCTGGAGATTTTGGGCTGGAAGCCAGCCAGCAGCGTTTCGATCTGGCCCGAGCACTCGTCCAGCCTGGCCTCGCTCTCCGCCCGCAGCTCGATCAGCAGGCAGGCGCTGTCCGGCCCCACCGGCTGATACAGAAGATCCGGCAGTCCCGGCTTGCCCTGCACAGCCCGGATGCTGCGGCTGTCTATCAGCTCCACCGCCGACACGCCGCTGGCGTCGCGCGCGGCGCTCAAGGCCGATACCGCGCGGCAGCAGCGCTCCAGGTCGTCGAACAGCACCAGCGCCGACGCCTTGTGCGGATGCTCGGCCACGGTGTCGAAGGTGATCTCGGAGATGAAGCCCAGGGTGCCTTCGGAGCCGATCATCAAATGCGCCAGCATGTCCACCGGGTCGGCGAAGTCCAGCAAGGCGTTGATGCCGTAGCCGGTGGTGTTCTTCAACCTGTATTTGCGGCGCACCCGCTCGGCCAGCTGCGGATCGCCGGCCAGCTGGCGCGACAGCTGGGCCAGGCCATCGAGCAGATCCGCATGAGAAACGCGGAAAGCCGCCACGCTGGCCGGATCGGCGGTGTCGAGCGCGGTTCCGTCCAGCAGCAGCACCCGCAGCGATCGCATGGTGTGGTAGCTGTTGTCGCGGGTGCCGCAGCACATGCCGCTGGAGTTGTTGGCGGCGATGCCGCCTATCTTGGCGGTGTTGATGGATGCCGGATCGGGGCCGATCTTGCGGCCGTAAGGCGAGAGCATCGCATTGGCGTGCGCGCCTATCATGCCCGGCCCCAAGCGGATGCGTTCTCCGCCTTCCAGCACTTCGCCGCGGTTGAAGCCATCGCCCAGCACGGCCAGCACCGAATCGCTGACCGCCTGGCCGGACAGGCTGGTGCCGGCGGCGCGGAAGGTGACGGCAACCCGGTGCAATCTGGCCAGCCGCAGCAGCTCGGCCACCTCGTCCTCGCTCTCCACCCGGACGACGATCTGCGGCCGCAGCCGGTAGAAGCTGGCGTCGGTGCCGTAAGCCAGTATGGACAATGGGTCGGTGAAAATGCGCGCCGCCGGCATCGTCTGGCGCAGGTCCTGCAGAAAATCGGCGTGGGCGGGCGTCATGCGGATGTCCCCTTGCTAGCTTCGCGTTCGCGGACCAGCTCATGCAGCGTCCTGGACGCCGGCGTCAGCGGCAGATGGTTTTGCGTCCAACCCAGCTGATTCTTGGGCGCGTGCCTGCGCAAGCGGGTGGCCGCCCAGCCGAACATCCGGTACAGATTGGGCGAGGCGTTGACCAGCCGCCATCCGGCCCAGGCCAGGCGCTCCGCGCCGCTGGCCGCCGCGCCCTGGCCGCGCAGCGGATGCGCCACCCGCTCGCCGGCCGGCCGCTGGCTCTCCTCGCGCAGCCGCATCAGCATCTCCGGAATCGGAATCCGCACCGGACACACCTCGCCGCAAGCGCCGCACAGGCTGGACGCGGTCGGCAGATCGCTCGTATTTTCCAGTCCCATCAGATGCGGCGAAATGATCTCGCCTATCGGCCCCGGATACGTGGTGCCGTAGGCGTGGCCGCCAATGCGGGTATAGACCGGGCAGTGGTTCATGCAGGCGCCGCAGCGTATGCATTGCAGCGTCTTGCGCAGCTGCTCGTCGGCATAGGCCTGGCTGCGGCCGTTATCCAGCAGCACCAGGTGCACCTCGCGCGGGCCGTCCTTCTCGCCCGGCTTGCGCGGGCCGCTGATCATGTTGAAATAAGTGGTGATGGGCTGGCCGATGGCGGAACGGGTCAGTAGGCTGTACAGCGGCGCCACGTCTTCCAGCTTTTCCACCACCTTCTCGATGCCGGTGACGGCGATATGCACATCCGGCACCGTGGTGCACATGCGGCCGTTGCCCTCGTTCTCCACCAAGCACAGGGTGCCGGTTTCGGCGACGGCGAAGTTGACGCCGGACAGGCCGACGTCGGCATCCAGATACTTTTGCCGCAACGCGCGGCGGCCGATCTGGATCAGCGCGTCCACGTCCTCGGTGTACGGCGTGTCCGGCAGTCGCTCGTGGAACAGTTGGGCGATGTCCTGCTTGGTCTTGTGGATGGCCGGCATGATGATGTGGGTGGGCTTCTCGCCGGCCAGCTGGACGATGTACTCGCCCATATCGCTCTCCACCGCCTCCACGCCTTGATCGGCCAGATAATGGTTGAGCTCGATCTCCTCGCTGACCATGGACTTGCCCTTGACCACCAGCTTGCCCTGGCGGGCGGCGACGATGCCGTGGATGATGCGGTTGGCTTCCTCGGCCGTTTCCGCCCAATGCACTTGCACGCCGTTGGCGGTGAGCTTCTCCTCCAGCAGCTCCAGCAAATCCGGCAGCCGCGACAGACAGCGCTGGCGTATGCCCTCGCCCAGCGTGCGCAGGGCCGCCAGTTCCGCCGGGTCCGGAAACGAGGCCAGCCGTTTGGCCATCAGGAAATCCATCGCGCCGCGCAGGCTTTGCCTCAGCTTGCCATCCGTCAGCGCGAGTTTGGCGTTGTCCTTGAAAGCGCGGGACGGATAGACGGTGATTTTGCTCTCGCTCATCGCCCGCCTCCTTCCACATCGTGGATGGCGATGCGCGGCGGCAGCACGGCCAGCACCAGCAGCTCGCGCGGGCCGTGCGCGCCGTAAGCCAGCGTCTGCTGGATGTCGGCGGTCTTGGACGGGCCGGAGACCAATAGCGCGTTGGTCGGCATGCCGGCTGCCCAGTTTTCACCCTTCATCGCCGAATAGAAATCCGGGTACAGCGTGGAAGTATCGAACAAGGCGATATGCAAGGGCGGGACCAGGCTCATCGTCCGCGGCTCGGCCTCGTCCGGCCACAGCGCCAGGGTGCCGGTGGCGGCGATGCCGCAGCGCGCGGCGGTGAAGCCGGCGGCGATGTCGAACAGCTCCGGCTTCCAGCCATCCACGTCACGGTCGAACCAGACGATGCGCGGCGCCTTGTCCACGCCCTCAAGGCGCTGCGCCAGCTTGCGGCCATGCGGCGTATCCGACAGCAGGATGGAATCTTGCGGATGCGCGGCCAGCCAGCCGGCCAAGTCTGTATCCCACTCCGCCTCGCGCGTCCACAGGATGTCGGTCTTCACCGCGCGCATCATCGCCGCCCAGTGGCGCAGCCTGGCGACTTCATCGTCTGGCTTGGAAAAGTGCTGGAAATGGCCGGCCAGATCGGGACGCGAGCGTTCCTGCCGCGGCGCGGCGCGCAGCTTTTGCAAAATGGAGTCGCGGGCGCTCATCGCTTGCCTCCCGTGCGCTCCAGCAGAAAGCTGGCCAGGTGGCGGCCTTGGAAGCCGCTGCCGCACTGCCCCAGCTTGCCGTTGATATTCAACAGGCAGCCGCCGTCGGCGGTGACGAACTCCACCGCGCCGCTGTCCTGCAAGGACTGGGCTTTGTCCGCCACCATCGCGCCGGCGATGTCCGGATGCTTGATGGAGAAGGTGCCGCCGAAGCCGCAGCATTCGGACTCGTGATCGTGAACCACCCGCTCGACGTTCTGCAAGCGGTCCACCAAGGCCCAGCTGGTCTTGTGCACGCCCATCTCGCGCCGCGCCGAACAGGAGGTATGCACCGCCACCTTGACCGGCGCGCCCTGGTCTTGCGGCTGCCAGTCGAGGTGATTCAGCAGGAAATCGGAAAATTCCACTACCCGCGCCGCGATGTCGCAAGCCTGCACTTCGTCCGGCTCCCCGGCGAACAGGCGCGGCCAGTGGTGCTTGATCATGCCGCCGCAGGAACCGGACGGCACCACGATGGGCCAGTCCTCCGGGAAACAGGCCAGCTGCGCGCGCGCCACGGCCAGCGCTTCCTTGGGATGGCCGCTGGTATAGGCCGGCTGGCCGCAGCAGCTCTGGGCCTGGGGGAAATGCACCCGCACGCCCAAGCCTTCCAGCAGGGCGATGGCATCCAGGCCAGCCTCCGGCAGGAACAGGTCGAGCAGACAGGTGGCGAACAGGTAAACGTCGGCAGTCGTCTTCATGGCTTCCTTTGTAAATTGGTAAGACCAATTTTTCTTATGAAAACCACTTTAGAGTGAATGCTTGGTTTCGTCAATATGACAAGAGGACTGTCGAGATGGCGGGCCTGATATGGTGAAGGCAGCCGGGAAAAGCACGATGAATCATGCGGGAAGGCAGCAATAAGGGCGCGCCGCCGTCGGACTGACGCGCCCTGCCATGCTGAATGGCGTTAGCCTGGAAACAGGTTAGAAAGCCTACGCCGCCTTATCCAATAGCAGCATCTCGCGCAGCTTGCTGGCCAGCTTCTGCGGCTCATCCTTGGAGACATAGGAATCTACGCCCACCGACTCGCCCAGCTTCTTGTTGGCCATCCCGGACAATGAGGAATGCATCAATACCGGAATGCCGGCGAATCGGGCATCGTCCTTGATCATCTTGGTCAGCATATAGCCGTCCATCTCCGGCATTTCCACATCGGTCAGGATCAGGTGCAGAACCTGGTTAAGCTTGTGGCCGGCCGCCTCCGCCTGCTGCGCCATTTTTTGCAGATCTTCCCAACCGCGCATGCCGTTGATGGCCGAGGTATAGCGGATATTCATCGCCTCCAGCGTTCGCTCGATCTGCTTGCGCGCCACCGCGCTGTCGTCGGCGAAGAAGATATGGCGGTCCTCCTTCACCGGCTCAATGGCGATATAGCTCTGTGCCTCGTCCACCAAGCAGGTTTCGGCCAGCACTTTTTCCACATCCATCATCATCACCAGCGTGCCGTTGTCCAGCTCGGTGACAGCCGTGACCAGGCCCGCCATGCGGTTGGTGATCATGTCCGGCGGGACGCGCATCGCCGCCCAATCGAGCCGCAGAATGGTGTCCACCGTCTCCACCAGGAAGCCCTGGGTATGGCCGTTGTATTCGGTGATGATCATGATCTCCGGCCGTTTTTCCGACATGATCCCTGTGTATTTACCCAAATCGATCACCGGCACCAGCGAGCCGCGCAGGCTGACCATGCCCTCCACCGAGGCCGGCATTTCCGGCGCGGAAGTGATCTCCGGCGTGCGCATCACTTCCCTCACCTTGAACACATTGATGCCGAACACTTCCTTGCGCCCGGTACGCTGATCATTGCCTAGCGAAAACAGCAGGATTTCCAGTTTATTGGTGCCTGCCAGCTTGGTCCGGGCGTCAATCTTCTTCAGAAGGTCGGACATGGCGGCATTCCTCTGATATAAGTACTAGGTCTTTATAGCAAATCTCAAAAATTAGATAGCCCTCTCCGTCATGACAATGGATCGGCCATTTGTTATGCTGCCGCATCTGGTCAGACCAATCATCCCTGCCATGGCCTATCCGAAAGTCACCCTGCCCAAGCTGTCCGACGTGATCGTGCAGCAATTGGAAAAACGCATACTCGACGGCGTGCTAAAACCGGGCGACCGCCTGCCGCCGGAGCGGCAACTGGCCGACGAGTTCGGCGTGTCTCGCCCCTCCTTGCGCGAGGCGATACAGCAGCTGGTATCGCGCGGCCTGCTGTCCAGCCGCCAGGGCGGCGGCACCTGGGTGACGGACCGCCTGGAAACCGCGTTTTCCGACCCCTGGGAAGCCTTGCTGAATCAGCACCAGGAATTGCACGACGATGTGCTGGAGTTCCGCCGCGTATTGGAAGGCACGGTGGCGCGCTGCGCCGCCAGCCGCGCCACCACGGCGGACCTGGAACGGCTGCAGCACTGCGTGGACCGACTGCAGCAGGCCTATCGCGGCGGCAATCTGGCCGAGCAGGCGCAGGCCGACGTGGCGTTCCACCAAGCCGTGGCCGAGGCTTCGCATAATGTGCTGTTCGCCCACTTGTCCGGCAGCCTGCTGGCCATGCTGCAACGGCACGTCAAGGACAATATCGCCAATCTGTTCGCTGTCGGCGAAGTGGCCGAGGCGCTGCGCGCGCAGCACCTTGCTATCTGGCAAGCGATACGCGACCGCCAGCCGGACGCCGCGCAACGGGCGGCGGAACGGCATATCGACTTTGTCGCCGATACCTTGCAAAACCAGCAGCTTCTGGCCGAGCGCGACGCCCGCGCCCGCATGCGGCTGCAACAGGACATTTCCGGCCGCTGAAATGAAAAAGGCCGCGCCGTCTCGCGACGGCGCGGCCAAAATTCGCCAGGCGCGGCTTAGCCCTGGCGGCTCATCAGCCAATCGACGTAACGATTGACGCCCTCGCTGACCGACAGCATCGCGTCGCGATAGCCGGCTTCGCGCAGCTTGGCGATGTCCGCCTCGGTGAAGCTCTGGTACTTGCCCTTCAGCGCGTCCGGGAACGGAATGTACTCGACGATGCCCTGCTGCACCATCTCGGCCAAGGTCAGCGCCGGCTTGCCCTCGTGGCGGCGGCAGGCATTGACGGTGGCCTCGGCCACGTCGTTGAACGGCTGCGAACGGCCGCTGCCCAGATTGTAGATGCCGCTCTTGCCCGGATTGTCCAGGAAGAACAGGTTGACCTTGACCACGTCCTCGACCGAAACGAAATCGCGGCTTTGCATGCCGTCGCCCCAGCCATCCCAGCCGCCGAACAGCTTGACCTTGCCGTGCTCGCGGTACTGATTGAAGTGATGGAAAGCGACCGAAGCCATGCGGCCCTTGTGCTGCTCGCTCGGGCCGTAGACATTGAAATAGCGGAACCCCACAGCCTGCGCGGACAGGCCTTCCTTGATGCGGCGGCGCAGCACCTGGTCGAACAGGAACTTGGAGTAGCCGTAGACATTCAGCGGACCTTCGTATTCCCGCTGCTCCTGGAACACGGTGCCCTTGCCGTAGGTGGCGGCGCTGGAGGCGTACAGGAACTGGATTTCCTCGTGCTGACAGTAATCGAACAAGGCCAGCGTGTACTGATAGTTGTTGTCCATCATGTACTTGCCGTCATGGTTCATCGTATCGGAGCACGCGCCCTGATGCAGAATGGCAGTCAATTCGCCCTCGTACTCGCCATCCAGCAGCAGGTGCAGAAACTCGTGCTTGTCGAGGTAATGGCTGATCTCGCAATCGACCAGATTATGGAATTTGTCGCCGCTGGAAAGATTATCCACGGCGATGATGTCGGTGATGCCGCGCTGGTTCAGCCCCTTGACCAGGTTGGAACCGATGAAGCCGGCAGCGCCGGTGACGACTATGGTCATGTCTTGATCCTTGTTCGGCAACGGACTGCTAGGTCCGAAAATGTATGGGTTCAAAAGCCGGCGCCGGGCTGCGCCAGATACGCCAGCTCCGCCGCCGTGCTGGCCCGGCCCAAAGCGGCGTTGCGATGCGGAAAACGGCCATGCTCGGCAATCACATCATGATGGCGTCGCGCGTAATCCAAATAGCCGCCATCCTGCACTTGCGGCTCCAAGGCGGTAAACAGCCTGACAGACAGCTGCTGGTCCGCAAGATCCTCGCTATGCTCGAACGGCAGATAAAAAAACACGCGCGCCACCGGGGGCACCTGCATGTCCAGCCCACGCTCCAGCGCCAAACGGGCGCCATCGCGCGCCTTGGCATCGGAGGCGAAAGCCCTGCCCTCGCCACGGAAAAGATTGCGCGGAAACTGGTCTGCGACGATCAGCCAAGCCAGCGCGGCGCGGGCATCTTCGACGTCGATGGCCAGCTCTCCGGCATGCAGCCGCTGCCAGCTGTCGAGAAAGTGGCGGCGAATGGCGGCGTCGAACACCTCGTCCTTGGCGAACCACGCGCCGCGCCGGGCATTCAGGCTGGCATCGTCGACGCCGCCAAACCAGAACTGCAATACCGCGTCCACCTGCTCCGTCGTCAACTTCGCCATCGTCGCCTCTTGATGATTCATCAGTCGCTCGCTACAGAGCCAGCAGCTCCTGTTGCGTGCATACCGCGGTGCCAAGCTTGCCCACCACCACGCCGGCGGCGGCATTGGCCAGGCTCATCGCCACCGGCAGCGTCAAGCCGGCGGCCAGCGCCAGGCCCAGCGTGCCGATCACCGTATCGCCGGCGCCGGACACATCGTATACCTCGCGCGCCAAGGTCGGCTGGTGCAGCGCGCCTTCGGCGCGGAACAGCGTCATGCCTTCCTCGCTGCGCGTCACCAGCAGGGCATCCAGATTCAGCTCCTCGCGCAAATCCTGCGCCTTGCGAGTCAGCGTGTCCTCGTCGCGCCAGCTGCCGGCCACCTGCCGGAACTCGCTGCGGTTCGGCGTCAGTAAGGTGGCGCCGGCGTACTTGCTGTAATCGTCGCCTTTGGGGTCGATCAGCACCGGCTTGCCGGCCGCGCGCGCCAGACGGATCATCTCCTCGACATGCGTCAGGCCGCCCTTGCCGTAATCCGACAGGATCACCACATCATGTTCGCCCACGATATCGGCGAACTCCTGCAGTTTGTCGGCCAGGATTTCATGGCTGGGCGCGTCTTCGAAATCCAGCCGGATAAGCTGCTGCTGGCGCGCCACCACCCGCAGCTTCACCGTGGTGGAGATATTGGCGTCGCGTTTGAGCGAAGTGGCGATGCCGTCACGCACCAATAGCGCCTCCAGCGCGTTGGCCGCCTCGTCGTCGCCGACCACTGACAGAATGCTGGCCTTGCCGCCTAGCCCGGCGATATTGCGCGCCACATTGGCCGCGCCGCCGGCCCGCTCCTCGCTGCGCGCGATCTTGGCCACCGGCACCGGCGCTTCCGGCGAAATCCGCGATACGTCACCGAACCAATAGCGGTCCAGCATCACGTCGCCTACCACCAAAACACGGGCCGCCGCCAGTTTTTCAGCCAGCATGGCGGCGTTCAGCCCCAGATCTTGCATCACACCCATGATTCTATCTTTCAGCGGCCGATGGCGTGGTATTCAAAGCCCTGCTCGCGCAGCCAGGCCGGATCGTACATATTGCGGCCGTCGAAGATCAGCGGCTGTTTCAGGCTATTGCGGATACGATTGAAGTTTGGCGCGCGGAACATCTTCCACTCGGTGACGATCAACAAGGCATCCGCGCCATCCAGCGCGCCCATCATATCGTCGGCAAACGACAAACCCGCGATGCCGCCCATGACGCGCTGCGCCTCGTGCGTAGCCACTGGATCGAAGGCGGTGACCTTGGCGCCGCGGCGAGCCAGCTCTTCCACCACCACGCGGCTCGGCGCTTCGCGCATATCGTCGGTATTGGGCTTGAACGCCAGGCCCCACAGCGCGAAGCGACGGCCGGACAAGTCTTCGCCGAAACGCGCCACGACTTTCTCCACCAGGCGCAGCTTCTGCACTTCATTGGCTTCTTCCACCGCGGTCAGCACGCGCAGCGTGTGGCCGTTTTCCTTGGCCGTCTGCACCAGCGCCTTGACGTCCTTCGGGAAGCAGGAACCGCCGTAACCGACGCCGGGATATAGGAAGTGGTAGCCGATGCGCGGGTCGGAGCCCATGCCCAGACGCACCTGCTCGATATCCGCGCCCATGGTTTCCGCCAGATTGGCCAACTCGTTCATGAAGGAAATACGGGTAGCAAGCATCGCGTTGGCCGCGTACTTGGTCAGCTCCGCCGAGCGCACGTCCATCAGCAGCACGCGCTCATGGTTGCGCTGGAACGGTTTGTACAGGCGAGCCATGATCTCGGCGGCGCGCTCGTCGTCAACGCCGATCACCACGCGATCGGGACGCATGAAATCGTCGATCGCCGCGCCTTCCTTCAGGAATTCGGGGTTGGACACCACGCTGAAAGGGATATCGGCGCCGCGCGCCGCCAGCTCTTCGGCGATGGCCGCGCGCACCTTGTCGGCGGTGCCCACCGGCACGGTGGATTTGTCCACCACCACGCGGTAGTCAGTCATGTGGCGGGCGATGCTGCGCGCCGCGGCCAGCACGTATTGCAAATCGGCCGAGCCATCCTCGTCCGGCGGCGTGCCGACGGCGATGAACTGCACATCGCCGAACGCGACCGATTCCGCCACGTCGGTAGTGAAATGCAAGCGGCCAGCCGCGACATTGCGCTTCACCATGTCTTCCAAACCGGGTTCGAAAATCGGAATGCCGCCGTTTTGCAGAATCTCGATCTTGCGCGGATCCACATCCAGGCAGCAGACGTGATAACCGGTCTCAGCCAGGCAGGTGCCAGTCACCAGGCCCACATAGCCCGAACCAATGACAGTGATTTTCATGATTTCTTAGCCTGAAAAATATCGTGATTGATGGCGCGCAGGGTAGCCAGCGGATCTTGCGCGCCGGTGATGGCGCGGCCAATCACCAGGTAGTCGGAGCCGGCCTCCAAGGCCGCCAGCGGAGTCATGACGCGGCGCTGGTCGTCGTTGGCGCCATCGGCCAGCCGAATCCCCGGCGTGACCAGTTTGAAATCTTGCCCCAGCGTTTGCTTCAGCATCTTGGCTTCCTGCGCCGAACACACCACGCCGTCCAGGCCGCAATCTCGGGTCAGCGTGGCCAGCCGCAGCACATGCTGCTCCGGCGTGGCGTCAATGCCGATCCCAACCAGGTCAGACGCCTCCATGCTGGTCAGCACCGTCACCGCGATCAACAGCGGGCGCTGGCTGAAGCCCGCCAGCGCTTCGCGCGCGGCCTCCATCATGCGGCGGCCGCCCGAAGCATGGACATTGACCATCCATACGCCGGAATCGGCGGCTGCCTTGCAAGCCTGGGCCACCGTATTGGGGATGTCGTGGAATTTCATGTCCAGAAAGACTTGAAACCCGCGCGCCGCCAACGATTCGACCAGGCTGCGCCCGCTGGAGGTAAACAGTTCCTTGCCCACTTTCAAGCGGCATTCGGCAGGGTCCAGCTTGCTGGCGAAGGCCAAAGCTTCGGCGGCGTCGGCGAAGTCCAGCGCCACCACAACCGGAGAAACGTCGCGCGCGTCCGCGCTTGCAATCAAAGGATTCATCGATGCTCCATTATTTATTCTATTCCGCGCGCCCGGTCTCCGCAGACGGCGCGGCACGTCAATCCGCATCAGGCTTCCGAGCGATTGGCGGTAAAGCTTTCCCACTCGCCGCAGGCAGGGCAATGCCAGAAGAAGGCGCGGGAGCGGAAGTTGCAGCACTTGCAGCGATGCACGCTGAGTCGCTGTGAGTGCTTCAGCAGCAAGGCGCGCGCCACTTCGGCATCCATCCGGCCTTCCGGCGACAACTCGTCCATCTGCGCTTCTATCATCCGGTATACGCCGGCCAAGCTGGGCCGCGCGTGAACCGCTTCGCGCACGCCTTCCAAAGCCTTGGCCTCGCCCTCGTAGGTGGCGATTTTCTGGTACAAGAGATCGGTCAGTTCCAACTGCGGGAACGTGCGCTGGTAGCCACGCAGCAATGCGATGCCTTCCAGCGGCCTGCCCTGCTTCTCGTAGGCGTCGAACAGCCGCTCGGCGGCCATCGACAAGTATTCATAGTTCTGCTTCTCTATGCTTTGCCAGGCGGCGATCGCGGCATCGAGATTGCCCTCGGCGAACTCGATGTCGCCCAGGATCAGGCTGGCGCGCACGCATTTGCGGTTGGCTGCGATGGCCTCGGCCACATACTGACGGGCCAACCCGTGATGCGACTGGTACAACTCGCCCTGGGCCAGCTCGCAATAGAATTGCGCCACTTCATGCTGGAACGAGTGGGCGTCGCTGCGCAATTCGCGAGCGGTTTCGATGGCCTTTTTCCAGTCGCGGTCTTGCTGATAAATATCCAACAGCTGCCGCCGCGCTGCCAGCGCCATATTGCCGTTCAGCAACTTCAGCAGAATCTCCTCGGCGCGGTCGACCAGACCGGCTTTGCGGAAGTCCTGCGCCAGCTCGTTGCGCACCAGATCGCGCTGTTCGCTCGGCAGGTCGGAGGAATCCAGCATCTGCTGATGCAAACGGATGGCGCGGTCATTCTCGCCGCGCTTGCGGTACAACTTGCCCAGGACATGCTGTAACTCCAAAGCCGAACCTTGCTGACGCGCCACCTCGGCCAGCGCCTGGGCCGCGACATCGGTCTTGTCTTCGACCAGCGCGTCCAAACCGCGAAAATAGGCAATCGGCACCGACTTCGCCTGCTTCAGCACGGTGCGCATATCGACGCGCGCGGCAAACCAGCCGAGTCCGAAAAAGGCCGGAAACAGCAGCAGCCACCACAAATCAAGTTCCAACAGCAATCCTTTCGGGATAAGAAATCCAGGCCGGCTGGGCGGCCCGGGAGACAAGCTCAATCAGCCAGCGCGTCGCTGGGGTCATTGACAGTCTTGCGGGCAGGCGGGCGATTGCGGAGCTCTTTTTTCAGCTGAGACAGCTCGCGGCGGTTTTTCAGGTAGAAGCTGAAGGTAGCCAGCAAGCCCACGATCGCGCCGGCCACGAAGAACAGCAGCAGGAACACGATGAGCGGCGCCGACCAGGATTGGCCGAAGAACAATTTAAATTCGACCGCATGGCTGTTCTGCACGGTGACGGCGATCAACAGCAGCAACAGCGCCAGTTCGACGATACGCAACAAATATCGCATGGATTCGCTCAATGAGTTTGCCGGAGTGCAATTTTAAACGATAGCCGGCCACAACCCAAGCCCGGACACGCAAAACGAAAAAAGCGCCGCATGATGCGGCGCTTTTCAGCATAAAACCGGGAAACTGCGCTCAGACCTCGGTCTGCTCAGCGATGGAAAGATCCACACGCTCGCGCAGTTCCTTGCCGGCCTTGAAATGAGGCACGTATTTCTCAGGAACCGAGACACTGGTGCCCGACTTGGGGTTGCGGCCGACACGCGGCGGACGGTAGTTCAGGTCGAAGCTACCGAAGCCGCGGATTTCGATCCGGCTGCCCTGCGCCAGGTTGTTGGCCATCGCGTCCAGAATGGTCTTGACGGCCAACTCAGCATCTTTGTAGACCAACTGAGAATTGCGCTCGGCGAGTCTCTCGGACAGCCTCGCGATCAGCTCAGATTTGGTCATGACGCGATTACTCGTTGGAACCGGACAGTTTTGCCTTCAGCAGAGCACCCAGGTTGGTGGTGCCAGCGGAAGCGCTGTCAACGGACAGGTTCTTCAGAGCGGCGCTGTCTTCTTGAGCGTCCTTAGCCTTGATGGACAGGCTGATGTTGCGGGACTTGCGATCCACGGCAACGATCACAGCCTCGACTGCATCGCCATCCTTCAGGATGGAGCGAGCGTCTTCCACGCGGTCGCGGGACAGTTCGGAAGCGCGCAGGTAGCCTTCAACGTCGGTATCCAGAGCGATCACGGCACCCTTGGCGTCAACGGACTTAACAGTGCCCTTGACCAGCGCGCCCTTGTCGTTCATGGCAACGAAGTTGTTGAACGGATCGCCTTCCAGTTGCTTGATGCCCAGGGAGATGCGCTCTTTTTCCACGTCGATGGACAGAACAACGGCTTCAACCTCGTCGCCCTTCTTGAACTTGCGCACGGCTTCTTCGCCAGCTTCGTTCCAGGACAGGTCGGACAGGTGAACCAAGCCGTCGATGCCGCCCGGCAGGCCAACGAACACGCCGAAGTCGGTGATGGACTTGATCGCGCCCTTCAGCTTGTCGCCCTTGTGGAAGTTGTCGGCAAACTCGTTCCACGGGTTGGCCAGGCACTGCTTCATGCCCAGGGAGATGCGACGACGGTCTTCGTCGATTTCCAGGATCATGACTTCCACTTCGTCGCCAACTTGAACCACCTTGGACGGGTGTACGTTCTTGTTGGTCCAGTCCATTTCGGACACGTGCACCAGGCCTTCGATGCCTTGTTCGATTTCGACGAACGCGCCGTAGTCGGTCAGGTTGGTCACCTTGCCGAACAGACGGGTGCCGGACGGGTAGCGGCGGGACAGGCCCACCCACGGATCTTCGCCCAGTTGCTTCAGGCCCAGGGATACGCGGTTCTTCTCTTGGTCGAACTTCAGTACCTTGGCTTCCACTTCGTCGCCCACGGCCAGAACTTCGGACGGGTGCTTCACGCGGCGCCATGCCAGGTCGGTGATGTGCAGCAGGCCATCGATGCCGCCCAGGTCGACGAACGCACCGTAGTCGGTGATGTTCTTGACGATACCCTTGATGACTGCGCCCTCTTTCAGGGTTTCCAGCAGAGCCTTGCGCTCTTCGCCCAGGGTTTCTTCCAGCACGGAGCGGCGGGAAACCACGACGTTGTTGCGCTTGCGATCCAGCTTGATAACCTTGAACTCGATCTGCTTGTTTTCGTACGGGGTGGTGTCTTTCACCGGACGCACGTCAACCAGGGAGCCCGGCAGGAAGGCGCGGATGCCGTTGACCATGACGGTCAGGCCGCCCTTGACCTTGCCGCTGATCAGGCCGGACAGGATGGTGCCGGCTTCCAGCGCTTCTTCCAGCTCAACCCAAGCGGCCATGCGCTTGGCTTTTTCGCGGGACAGCTTGGTCTCGCCGAAGCCGTTTTCCAGCGCGTCGATGGCGACGGTAACGAAGTCGCCGATGGCAACTTCGACCACGCCTTGGTCGTTCTTGAACTCTTCGGCCGGAATCAGGGATTCGGACTTCAGGCCGGCGTTCACGGTTACAAAGTTGGAATCAACAGCCACAACTTCGGCAGTGATCACTTCGCCCACGCGCATGTCGTGCAGGGTCAAGCTTTCTTCGAACAGCTGGGCAAAGTTTTCCATGGAGAGGGTAGTCATCAAGCGTACTCTCGGTTGCACGCCTCACGGCGTGCGGGGTTAGGGTTGAACACACGGCCGCTTTTGCATTGCAGCAAAAACGGCCGCTAAAAAAATCAATGGCCGGAAACCTGTCTTTCCTCGAACCACACAAGGACCATGTCGACCGCCTGGTCTATGGTCAGCTCCGTGGTATCGAGCAAAAAGGCGTCCGGCTCCCGGCGCAGAGGCGCTACCGGCCGGGCGGCATCGCGCGCGTCCCGATCGATAATGTCTTGCATAATCTGTGCGAGATTAGCAGATTCCCCCTTGCCGATCAACTGCTTATAACGACGTTGCGCCCGCTCTTCGGCGCTGGCCGTCAAAAATATCTTCAGCGCGGCGTCCGGAAACACCACCGACCCCATGTCGCGGCCATCGGTCACCAGCCCCGGCGCCTGCCGGAAATCGCGCTGGCGCTGCAATAGCGCGGCGCGCACCTTGGGCAGTGCGCCCACCTTGGACGCGCCGATGCCGATCTCCTCGGCGCGGATATCCGCGCTGGCATCGTTGCCTTCCAGCCACACCGCGCCATCGGAGAACTCCACCGGCAAAGCGATGGCCGCCTCGGCCAGTTCCGATTCATTGTCCCAGGCGATGCCATGGCGACTCGCAAACAAAGCCAGCAGGCGGTACAGCGAGCCGGAATCGAGGTAATGAAATGCGAGGCGCGCGGCAACCTCAGCCGCCACCGTACCCTTGCCGGAGGCGGAAGGACCGTCGATGGTTATCACCGGAACTGTCATGACAATCTGAATCCTGTGTGCAATCTTGATGAAGCCGTCACCCCAAACACAAACGAGCAGACGGCCAAACCACGCATTGTAACCCAAGCAGCCGCCATAGAGCGGCCGGAATGCCGGCCGGCGATTGCGCGCAGCCCGCGCGGGCGGTTACAGTGTTCGCTTACTCCGTCCACAGCGCACGACTTCAAAACAATGGAACAACTGCATCTTTCCCCACGTCCCCGTCTTAGCGGCGTCATCAAGCTTCCCGGCTCCAAGAGCATTTCCAACCGCACGCTGCTGCTGGCGGCACTGTCGGGCGGCAGCACGCTGGTGCGCGACCTGCTGGATTCGGATGATATCCGCCACATGCTGGCGGCCTTGAAGCTGCTGGGCGTGAAGATAGAACAGCAGGGCGACAGCCGCGATTTCCGCGTGCACGGCTGCGGCGGCGCTTTCCCGGTAAAAAACGCCGACTTGTTCCTCGGCAACGCCGGCACCGCCTTCCGCCCGCTGACCGCCGCGCTGGCGCTGATGAACGGCCATTACCAGCTGTCCGGCGTGCCGCGCATGCACGAACGGCCGATCGGCGATCTGGTGGACGCCTTGAACGCCGCCGGCGCCCGCATCCAATACCTGGCCCAGCCCGGCTTCCCGCCGCTGGCGGTCGAGCCGGCGCAGGTGCGCTGCGCCGAGCCCATCCGCGTCAAGGGCGATGTTTCCAGCCAGTTTCTCACCGCCTTGCTGATGGCGCTGCCGCTGACCGGCGAGCAAGCCGTCATCGAAGTGGCGGGAGAGCTGATTTCCAAGCCGTACATCGAAATCACGCTGAACCTGATGGCGCGCTTTGGCGTGGCGGTACAGCGCGAAGGCTGGCAGCGCTTCGTCATCGCCGGCGGCCAGCATTACATCTCGCCGGGCGAAGTTTACGTCGAAGGCGACGCCTCCAGCGCGTCTTACTTTCTGGCGGCCGGCGCGCTGGCCGGCGGACCCATCCGGGTGGAAGGCGTCGGCTCGTCCAGCATTCAAGGCGACGTGCGCTTCGCCGAATCGCTGGAGCAGATGGGCGCATCGATCAAGCGCGGCGACAACTGGATAGAAGCCCAGGCCGCCGGCAAGCTCAAGGCGATCGATCTGGACTGCAACCATATTCCGGATGCGGCGATGACGCTGGCGGTGGCCGCGCTGGCCGCCGACGGCACCACCACGCTGCGCAACATCGCCAGCTGGCGGGTGAAGGAAACCGATCGCCTGGCCGCCATGGCGACAGAACTGCGCAAGGCGGGCGCCGTGGTGGAAGAAGGTCTGGACTATATCCGCGTCACGCCGCCGGCCGAGCTGACGCCGAACGCCGAGATCGACACCTACGACGACCACCGGATGGCGATGTGCTTCTCCCTGGTCTCGCTGCTGGGCGCGCCCGTCATCATCAACGATCCGAAATGCGTAGCCAAGACTTTCCCCGATTACTTCGAGGCACTGGCCGCGCTGCAGGCGCAATAATCACAATATATTGATGATTTAATCGATAGACTCCACAATATACGCCCCACAAAGGAGTCTATCGATGAGCGATCTGTTCCAGATGCGCCGCGATTTCATGCGGCGCTTCGACCTCCCCTCCCCCCCCCGCCCCGAATTCCAGCCCGCGCAGTTGGCGATGTGGCAGACCATGCTGGACGAAGAGCTGGACGAACTGCGCCAGGCACTGGCCGATTATCGTTCCCTGCCCGAACAATCCCCCGAGCAGCAATTGCAAAGCCGCGCCGAACTGGCCGCCGAGGCGGTGGACGTGCTCAATGTGGTATGCGGGCTGCTGCTGTCGCAAGGACTGCCGCTGGAAGCGATGTGCGAAGCGATACACGAGGCCAATCTGCGCAAATGCGTGGACGGCAAGGTGGCGCGCCGCGCCGACGGCAAGGTGCTGAAGCCAGAAGGCTGGCAGCCGGCTGACAAGCTGGGCGTGATCCGGCGCGCCGAAAGCGGCGCGGCCTGAACCAATCCATTTGAGTTGAGTTAAGTCCAATTTAAGATTGGCGCGCTATGCTGACCCTATCTTCCACCTAGACAGGAGTCGACATGCTGCGCAATTCCGAGCTGAGCTACGGCCGCGTCGCCCGCGCCTTGCACTGGCTGTGCGCGCTGGCCGTGATACTGGCGCTGGTCTTCATCGAGCTGAAAGGCAATTTCCCCAAAGGCGACCCGGTCCGCAGCGGCCTGAGCTACGGCCACATCCAGGCCGGCCTGATCGTCCTGCTGCTGGTCATCCCGCGGCTGGCCTGGCGGCTGGGCAACCCGCCACCGGCGATCGACCCCGCGCCGAGCGCCCTGATGAAGCTGCTGGCCCATGCCGGCCACTGGGCGCTGTACGCGCTGATGCTGGCCCTGCCCATTCTGGGCATCGCCTTCATCCAGGCAGGCGGCCGCGAGGTGGCATTCTTCGGACTGGCTCTGCCCCAGCTGCTGTCGCCCGACCCAGCCCTGGGCAAGCAATTGAAGAACATCCATGAACTGCTGGGCAATGTCTTGCTGTGGCTGAGCATCCTGCACGCCGCCGCCGCGGTCTGGCACCATGCCGTAGTCAAGGACAACACCGTCACCCGTCTGATCGGCCCCTTGCGCTGAAGCTCAAGCACGCGCAAGGCTGGAGCCGCGCGCCACCAGCCGGCCGGCCAGCACCACCTTGCGTGGCGGCCGCTCCGGCTGCCGCAGCCGCTCCAGCAGCATTTCCATCGCCACTCGACCGATCTCCTCCACCGGCTGCTCGATCACCGTCATGCCCGGCTCGGCCAATTCCATCCAGCTATCGTTGTCGAAACCGGCCAGCGCCAGCCGCTGCGGCACGGCCACGCCAGCGGCGCGCACCGCCTTGGCCGCGCCCAGCAGCAACAGGCCGTTGCTGGCGACCAGCGCTTCCGGCGCCGTCTCCTCCGGCAGCCATGCCGCCAGCTCGGCCTGGGCCGCCGCGGCGCTAGGCGCGACAAAGCGCGCCGCCACCGGCAGCCCCGCTCGCTGCAGGGCCTCGGCGAAGCCGGCATGGCGCTCCGCCCCGGTGCTGCTGGTATTGCCGAACAAGCCGCCGATGCGGCGATAGCCGCGCTCCAGCAGATGTTCCACCAACTGCGCCGCCGCCAGCCGGTTATCCAGCAGCACCGCGTCGCAGCGGGCCGCCGCGCCGGCGCGGTCTATCATCACCACCGGGAAACCCAGCTCGGCCGTATCCAGCGCATCGGCCGTGGCGCGGGTGGCGGCGAAGATCACCCCGCTCACCCGCTCCTCCTGCATCAGCCTGAGGTACATCGCCTCCTTGTCCGGGTTCTCGTCGGTATTGCACAAAATCACCCGCATCCCGGCGCGATAGGCCACATCCTCCACCGCGCGGCCCACCGCGGTGAAGAACGGATTGCAGATGTCCGACACGATCAAGCCGACGGTGCGGGTGTGCTGCGAGCGCAAACGGCGCGCGGAAAGATTGGGCCGATAGCCGCACTGGGCGACCGCCGCCTCCACCTTGGCGCGCAAGGCCGGGCTGACCGGCCCATTGCCCAGCGCGCGCGATACGGTGGCCACGGATACGCCGGCCAACAGGGCCACATCCTTGATGCTGGTAGTCATGGCATGAGAAAACGTTTTCAATCGATAGCCGCGATGCTGCACCAGTCCTGCAGCGCTGGCAAGTCGGCCATGATCTTGGATTTGCAAAAACCCTTTATTTTTCAGACCTAGGTCAAACTCTCTGGATTGACAGTCGGAATGTAATCGTTTTCAATGCCAGCCATATCCAGTCCCCGAACGAGGCCCACCGTGTCCGACGCCCTGCTCAATCCGCAACTGATCCGCCTGGGCTGCCGCCCCGCCAGCAAGGAGGCCGCCATTCGCGAGGCCGGCCAGATGCTGGCCGACGCCGGCTGCATCGCCCCCGACTACCTAGACAGCCTGCTCAGACGCGAAGCGGTGGCCAATACCTATCTGGGCAATGGCATCGCCATCCCGCACGGCATGGTGGAAGACCGCGCGCTGGTGCTGCGCACCGGCATCGCCATTCTGCAAATCCCGGACGGACTGGAATGGAACCCCGGCCAGCGCACGCATCTGTTGTGCGCCATCGCCGCCCGTTCCGACGACCACCTGGCCATGCTGCGCCAGCTGACCCGGCTGCTGCAAGACGAGGCCAAGCTGCTGCCGCTCTTCGTCACCCAGGACAGCAACGACCTGATCGCCGCGCTGCACCAGCCGGAGGACAATCTACCGCCGGACGCCGAGGCCCACGATCTGGATGTGCGCGAGGAGTGGCGGCTGGACTACCCCAATGGCCTGCACGCCCGCCCGGCCGCGCTATGGGTGGACGCGGCGCGGCGCAGCCCGGCCCAGCTGCAAGTGCGCCACGGCAATGCCACGGCCGACGCCAAGAATCTGATCTCGCTGCTGCAACTGGGCCTGCGCCAGGGCGACCTGGTCGCCGTGTCCGGCCGCGGCCCGCAGGCCGAAGACGGCGTGCGCCAATTGCTGAGGGCGATGCGCGAGGCGAGCTTGTCGGAACAGACCGCCGCCGCCATCGCCGCCCAACGCGCCGCGGCGCAGCGCCCGCGCGCCGGCTGGCAGCCCGCGGGGCCATTGATCTCGCTGCCCGGCATCGCCGCCAGCCCCGGCCTGGCCATCGGCACCGTGCGCGTCCTGGCCAGCCAGCAGCTGCAAGTGCCGGATCGGCCGATCAGCCTGGCCGAGGGCGGCGACCGGCTGCACGAGGCCTTGGCCGCCACCCGGCGCCAGCTGTCGCAACTGGCCGACGCCACCCAGGCCACGCTGGGCGCGGCGGAGGCCGGCATCTTCCGCGCCCAGTCCGAGCTGCTGAACGACACCGATCTGATCACCCTGAGCTGCCAGTTGATGGTGGCCGGCCACGGCGTGGAATGGGCCTGGCACCAGGCGGTGGAACGATTGGCGGAAAAAATCTCCGCCCTGGGCAATCCGCTGCTGGCCGCCCGCGCCGCCGACTTGCGCGACGTCGGCCGCCGCGTGCTGTTCCAGCTGGACCCATCGCTGCAAGGCCACGCGCCGGCCGAATTCGGCGCGGACACCCTGCTGCTGGCCGCCGATCTGGCGCCGTCGGACACCGCCAGCCTGGACCTGTCCCGCATCAAGGGCCTGGCCACCGCCCACGGCGGCCCCACCGCCCATACCGCCATCCTGGCGCGCACGCTGGGCCTGCCCGCCTTAGTCGCCGCCGGGCCGGCCTTGCTGGACGTGGCCGACGGCAGCTCGGCCATCCTGGACGGCGACAGCGGCCGGCTGTACCTTAACCCAGGCGAAGCCGATCTCGCTTCCGCCCGGGCCTGGCAGCAACAGCAGCGCGAAGCGCGCGAGAAACAACAGGCGGAACGACAGCAGCCGGGCCAAACCGCCGACGGCAAGCGCATCGAGATCGCCGCCAATATCAACCGGCCGGATCAGACTGCCGCCGCGCTGGAGGCCGGCGCCGAAGGCGTGGGCCTGATGCGCACCGAATTTCTGTTCCTGGAGCGCGACGCCGCGCCCAACGAGGAAGAACAGCTGCAGACCTACCAGGCGATGCAGCTGGCGCTGCAAGGCAGGCCGCTGATCGTGCGCGCGCTGGACATAGGCGGAGACAAGCAAGTGCCGCATCTGAACCTGCCGCGCGAGGACAATCCCTTCCTCGGCATGCGCGGCGCGCGGCTGCTGCTGGCCCGCCGCGAACTGCTGGAGCCGCAACTGCGCGCGCTGTACCGCGCCGCCAAAAACGGCAAACCGCTGTCCATCATGTTCCCGATGATCAGCTCGCTGAAGGAGATCACCCGCCTCAAGGGCATCTGCGAGAGCCTGCGCAAGGCGCTGGACGCGCCGCAAGTGCCCATCGGCATCATGGTGGAAGTGCCGGCCGCGGCCCTGTTGGCCGACCAACTGGCGCCCTACGTCGATTTCTTCTCCATCGGCACCAATGATCTGACTCAATACGCGCTGGCCATGGACCGCCAGCATCCGGAACTGGCGGCCGAGGCCGACAGCCTGCACCCGGCCGTATTGCGGCTGATCCGCCAGACCGTGCAGGGCGCCGCGGCGCACGGCCGATGGGTGGGGGTGTGCGGCGGCATCGCCGGCGATCCGCTGGGCGCGGCCGTGCTGACCGGCCTGGGCGTCAACGAGCTGTCGATGAGTCCGCACGATATCGCCGCAGTCAAAGCCATGCTGCGCCGCCATCACTACGTCCGGCTGCAGGACCTGGCCGAGCAGGCCCTGGCCTGCGACAGCGCCGACGAAGTGCGGCAATTGCTGGAGACGCTGGCATGAGCGGCGCTCTTCATACCGTCACCGCCAACCCGGCGCTGGATCAGACCGTCACGCTGGACGCCTTGAACATAGGCGCCGTCAATCTGGCGCGCGCCGCCGCGGTCAACGCCGGCGGCAAGGGGGTCAATGTGGCCAGCTGCCTGGCCGACTGGGGACTGCGCGTCTGCGCCCACGGCTTGCTGGGCCGCGACAACGCCGCGCCGTTCGAACAGCTATTCGCCGACAAGCGCATAGACGACCGCATGCTGCGCGTGGCCGGCGCGACGCGCACCAATATCAAGCTGGCCGACCTGAGCCGCGGCGACACCACCGACATCAACCTGCCCGGCCCCGCGGTCGGCGAGGCCGAGCTGGCGGCGCTGGCCGCGCGGCTGGCCGGCATCTCCGCAGGCGACATCGCGGTGCTGGCCGGCAGCCTGCCGCCCGGCCTGCCTGCCGACGCCTGGGCGCGGCTGTGCCGCCAACTGAAGCGGCAAGGCGCTTGGGTATTGCTGGACAGCAGCGGTCCCGCGCTAGCGGCCGCCTTAGCCAATCCCCCGCCAGCGCTGCCGGACTGCATCAAACCAAACCGCGAGGAACTGGAGCAATGGGCAGGCCGCGAACTGCCCGCGCTGAACGACGTCGCGCAGTGCGCGCAGGCTTTGCAAAAACTCGGCATCGATCGCGTCATCGTATCGCTGGGCGAACAAGGCGCCCTGCTGACAGACGGCCGGCAAACATTGCTGGCCAGTCTGCCGCCGCAGCGTCCCTTGAGCACGGTCGGCGCCGGCGACGCCTTGGTCGCCGGCCTCGCCGCCGCCCGCCACCAGGCGCTGGGCGCGGAAGACAGCCTGCGGCAGGCGGTAGCCTTCGCCGCCGCCAAACTGCAACGCGTCGGCCCTCACCTGCCGTCGCCGCAACATATCCAAGCGCTGGCCGCCGCCGTCAGCCTGAAAAAGCTCGAGGCGGCCTGAGGCCGCCCTATCGATAAAGGGGAGAGACATGAGCATCGTCGCCATCATCCGCTCCGGCGAACGCAGCACCCAGGCACGGCTTGCCGCCGAAGCGCTGCGCCAAGCCGCGCAAAAACACGGTCAAGGCATAGCGATTGAAATCGACGGCCACCCCGCCCTGGCTGCCGAGCAACTGACAGGCGCGCGCCAGGCGCTGCTGGTGGACAGCCCGGACGACGGCCGCTTCGGCCAACTGCCGGTCCGCCACGCCACACTGGACCAAGTGCTGGCCGATCCGGCTGCGCAACTGTCTGCCGCCGCATCTGACCCAGCGCTGAAAATCGTGGCCATCACCGGCTGCCCTACCGGCATCGCCCATACCTTCATGGCGGCGGAAGGCTTGACCCAGGCCGCCAAGGCCCTGGGACACGCCATCCGGGTGGAAACCCAGGGCTCGGTCGGCGCGCAGAGCGCCTTGACCGCCGACGAGATCGCCGCCGCCGATCTGGTAGTAATCGCCGCCGATACCCAGGTGCAACTGGACCGTTTCCAAGGCAAACGCCTGTTCAAGAGCGGCACCAAGGCCGCCATCGGCGACGGCAAGGCCCTGCTCCGCCGCGCCATAGCCGAGGCGCAACCATGGGGCGGGGCGAACAAGGCCGCAAGCCCCGCCAAAACAGCCGCGCCGGAAAAGTCCAAGGACGGCCCTTACCGCCACCTGATGACCGGCGTGTCCTTCATGCTGCCCTTCGTCACCGCCGGCGGCATCCTGATCGCGCTCGCCTTCGCCCTGGGCGGCATCTACGCCTTCGACGACGCGCACAAGGGCACGCTGGCCTGGTCGCTGTTCCAGATCGGCGCCAAGTCCGCCTTTGCGCTGATGGTGCCGATACTGGCGGGCTATATCGCCTACTCCGTCGCCGACCGGCCAGGCATCGCGCCCGGCATGGTCGGCGGCATGCTGGCCGCCAGCCTGGGCTCCGGCTTTCTCGGCGGCATCGTGGCCGGTTTCATCGCCGGCTACGGCACGCGCGAGCTGAATCGCCGCATCCAGCTCGGCCAGCATCTGGACGGGCTGAAACCGGTGCTGATTCTGCCGGTGCTGGGCTCGCTGCTGACCGGTCTGCTGATGATCTACGTGGTGGGCCAGCCGGTGGCCGCGCTGCTGTCGGCGCTGACCGACGCGCTGAAAGGCATGCAGGGCAGCAGCGCGCTGGCATTGGGCGCGCTGCTGGGCGCGATGATGGCCTTCGACATGGGCGGTCCGGTAAACAAGGCGGCTTATGCCTTCGCCACCGGTTTGATCGCCAGCCAGGTCTACACGCCGATGGCGGCGGTGATGGCCGCCGGCATGACGCCGCCGCTGGGCCTGGCTCTGGCCACCCGCCTGTTCCGCGACCGCTTCACCGTGGACGAGCAGGAAGCCGGCAAGGCGGCCGGCGTGCTGGGCCTCGCCTTCATCAGCGAAGGCGCCATCCCGTTCGCCGCGCGCGACCCGCTGCGGGTGATCCCTGCGCTGATGACCGGCTCCGCGCTGGCCGGGGCCATCTCCATGACCATGGGCGTGGAGCTGAAAGTGCCGCACGGCGGGGTGTTCGTCCTGCCCATCCCGAATGCGGTGGAGCATTTGCTGAGCTATTTGGTGGCGCTGGCCGCCGGCACCGCCGTCACCGCGCTGATGCTGCGGCTTCTGAAAAAGCCGGCAGCGCCGGCCTGAAGCAACGCCAGGCCGCGCATGCAATGCGGCGCTAAAACGCCGCATTGTTCATTGGCTGACCGGATACACGCCATCGCCGAACGGCGCGGCCCGGAACGCATCCAGCGCCTCGGCCTGCCGCGATAATTTATCCAGCCGCGGATAGGGCCCGCCCGGCACGATGTCCGGGACTACCTGCCGGCTGAAGTGCCAGGCCACAGCCGTCGACAGCAAAGACTGGTCCATGCTGTCGGCACGCAAGGTTTGCGGCACTTCCAGCTCTTGCTCCAGCGCGTCGAAGGCGGCCAACAATTGGCCGCCGATCCGGTCCAGCCAGGGCTGGTACACATTGCGCGCCGGCCGCAGCTGGCGCTCGTACAGCACCTGCACGCTCTTTTCGCAAGCCGCCAAGGCCAAGCCCACGCGGCGCCAGGCCGCCAGCCTGGCTCGCGGCTCCATCGGCATCAGGCTGCGCGAGGACAGCCCTTCCGCATATTCGAGAATCAGCGTCGAATCCATCAGGATGGTGCCGTCGTCGCACACCAGCGTGGGCGCCTTCACCACCGGATTGATCTCGTGAAAACGAGCGAAGCCGCTGAACACCGACACCGACTGATGTTCAAACGGCAACTCAAGCAATTGCAGCGAAATGGCGACGCGCCGCACGAACGGCGAATCCAGCATGCCTATCAGTTTCATGATTGTTCTCCAGCGTGGGAAGAAGAATCGGCGGCCGTCTACCGCGGGCCCGTCAATTCAGCACGCGGGGGATGAGCGTCAGACAAAGCTAACATCGGCTACCCAGGTGCGCGCCCGCCGCGCCAAGCGATCCGCCTCGCTCTCACCGTCGAACGACACATCCAGCGCGTCGCTGATCGGCAGGCCGGGCGTTTCAAACGCATTGACGCTGACCACGGCGTACAGCCGGCCGTCGATTTCGCTGCTGACCAAGGGAACGACGCCGCAATCGGAGCAAATGTGAAAATCGGCAGTGCCGGTGCCGAAACGATACCGCGCCAGCCGCTGCGGCTGGCGCAACGCCACCGTCAAACGCGCGCCAGGGGACGCGGTCCACACGCCGCCATGCTTGCGGCAAAAGCCGCAGCCGCAACGACGGGCCGGGATGGCAATCCCATCCGGCCAATCCAGCTCAAAGGACAGGTTGCCGCAATGGCAGGCTCCATGGATTCGCATGCTCACTCCCCTAGTCGACGCCTCGCGCCATGCATACGTCAAGCATAACACCGGCCAGGGGCCACGCCACGCTAACGCTGCATCAGCGCCTTGCGCACATCCCGCGCGGCCTTCAGCGGCGTGCCGGAAAAATTGGTGGCAGCAAAGTGGCCCGCCTGGCGCGAGGCGGTGGACAGGGCCGCGCCGGAAGCACAGCCGACCTCCAGGGCTCGGCGCATCACGGCGATCGGCGCGGCGTCGCCGTCGGGCAGCTGCTGCTGCAGACTACGCCCCATTTCCAGCCACAACTTTTCGACCGCCAGCATCAGTTCGCGCTGGGTATCCGCCTGGGCCTGCCATAAGGCGGCGCCGGCCAGCAGGCTGCCGTCCACGCGGCGCTCCACCTCTCCTTTGGACATGGCGAAGCTCGGGGGCAGCGGCCACAGCCAGTGGCGATAGACTTCCTCCTGCGCCTCCAGCCAGCGCTTATGTCCGCTTTCCATCGCGCCGCAACAGCTTTCCACCGCATCGACCAGCAAGCTGACCATGGAACCTCCTCATCAGATGGCGCAGAGCGCCTTAAGCCGCGGATTGCGGACAAGGAAGCCGCCAAACCGCCAGCAGCTCCCGCAACAGGGTTTCCAACACCGGATCGCCGTCGCGGTCCGACGGATAGACAAACTGCAGGTCGGCGGTCTTGCGCAGCGCCGGCACCAGCCAGATGCGGCCGCTGGCCTGCCAGGCCAGGGCGTCCTCCTCCCGCACCAGAGCCACGCCGACGCCGGCCGCCACCAGCTCCAGAATCACCGACAGGTGGTCGCTCTCGGCGACTTTCTTGGGGGAGATATTGAGTTCGCGCCACAACTCGGCTGTGATCTTGGACAGGCTGGAAAACTGCGAAATGCCAACCCAGGGCAGTTTGCCCAATTCCTTGAGCCTGCCCTCGGCCAATTGGCCGGCCCAGGCCGCCGGCAGCGCGACGCGGAAAGCCAGTGTCTGCAAAGGAACGGTATTGACGTTCATATACGGGTTCTTGCCCAGGTAGAAGCCGGCATCCAGCTCTTTCTTGCGCACCAGATTGAGCACATCCACCGAAACGCCATGGCTCAGCTGCACTTCCAGCAGCGGATACTTGTCCACCAGCGCCGCCACCCACGGGCCCAGCCGCAGGACGTCGGGCATCAGCGTCACGCCTATCCTGGCCTGGCCCGCCAATTGACCCTTCAGTTCGCGCGCGTGATGGATGATGTCGCGCGCTGCCGTCAGCACGCCCTGCGCCTGCGGCAGCAGCTCCTGCCCCGCGCGCGTCAGGCTGACGCCGCCTGCGCTGCGCTCGAACAAGGGCATGCCCACCTCTTCTTCCAGCGCCTTGATCTGCGCCGTCACTGCCGGTTGCGACAGGTGCAACAGTTCGGCCGCCTGCGTCAAGTGGCCCTGCTGAGCCACCGTGACAAAGGTCCGCAACTGGTAGATTTCCATGTTCTCCCCTGTTTCTTCCACTGCCCGTGCCGCGTCGTATCCGCGCGTCGATGGTTATAGGCCAAACGCTGTCTAGGCTAGCACAGGGTTCCGCCTCTGCTCAAAAACAAACCGCCTGCCACAATGCATGTAGACAGGCGGTTTGCTCGTGGCGCGCGCAGGTCGGCAGCCTTAATCGTCGTCCTGCATCCAGCTTGGCGCGCGCTTGGCCAGAAAGGCCGCCACGCCTTCCACTTGCTCGCCGCCGCCGATCAAGCTCAGAGTGGCGGCGCGTTCGCGCTTCAGGTGTTCGTCCAGGGTCAGATTCGGGCTGTCCTCTATCAATTTGCGGGCGGCCGCGACCGAGCTCGGCGCCTGGCTGGCGACTTTGTTGGCCAGGCTGACCGCGACGATCTTGGCGAAGCCCTGGTCGACGACTTCCTCGATCAAGCCGATCTGCAGCGCCTGTTCGGCGCTGACCTGCTCGCCGCCCAGGATGATGCGTTTGGCCCAGGATACGCCTACCTTGTCGGCCAGGGTCTTGGTGCCGCCGGCGGCCGGAATCAGGCCGACCTTGGCTTCCGGCAAGCCAAGCTTGGCGCCGCGCTCGGCGATGATGTAGTCGCACACCAGCGCGCACTCCAAGCCGCCGCCCAGGGCGAAGCCATTGACCGCCGCCACGGTGACGCCGCGGTAATTGCGGATCGCCTGCAGGGCATTGGCGAACGCCTGCAGCAAAACATCGGCTTCCGCCTTATTCCCGGAAGCGAATTGCTTCAAATCCGCTCCGGCGGAGAAAAACGTATCGCCGGCGCCGGTAATCACCACCGAACGCACGCCGTCGTCAGCGTTCAACGCCTGCAGCGTCGAGGCCAATTCGTTCAGACCATCGGTGGTCAGCAAATTGGCTGGCAGGTTGGAAAGCGTGACGATGGCTGATTTGCCCAGCCGTTCAAGTGTTAAATACCTGGCCATATTGTGTTCCTCACTGTATCCCCGTTTTCTTTCGTTGGCAGTCCGGACCGCCCCGAGCGGCGCGAGAGCGCGCCGACCGCTCCCAATGCGCGGTCCGAATCTGGGCCGGAAGTACGTGTCGCCTGCTGGCGGCATCGCCTCCCTGTTTCGCCCGACGTGACATTTTCTTTGCAAACTGTCCTTTTGGCCAGTAGGCGAAACAATTATATCCAACCTTTTTTGTAGAATGTTCGTTTCAACAATGCCAAAAAGAATCCACAAACGGTTGGACAGGCGTCTTCGTCATGCCGCTCTGTTACCATAGAGCTTTGATCCACGATTTGCGGCATGATCGAAACCAATTTCTGGATTTTGCTGGCGGCCGGCCTGTTGGGCGGCGGCCACTGCGTCGGCATGTGCGGCGGCATCGTCGCCGCCCTTACACTCCATCATCCCGCAGGTTACGCGCGTTGGCGCGTGCTGGCCGGCTACAATCTGGGCCGGCTCGCCAGCTATGCCCTGATCGGCGCCCTGCTGGGCGGCCTCGCCTCCGCCGGGCTGAGCCTGGCCTCATCCCACCCCTACCAACTGGCATTGCTGGCCCTGGCCAATCTGATGCTGGTGGCCATGGGGCTGTATCTGGCGGGTTTGGGCCAAGCCATCGTCTTGCTGGAAAAATTGGGACAGCCGGTATGGCGGCGCCTGCAGCCATTGGTTGGCCGGCTGCTACCGGTGCGCAGCCTGGCCGGCGCGCTGGCGGTAGGCGCGGTGTGGGGCTGGCTGCCCTGCGGCCTGGTCTACAGCGCGTCGATCTCGGCATTGGCCAGCGGCTCGGCCTGGCATGGCGCCGGCTTGATGCTGGCCTTCGGCCTGGGCACCTTGCCCAACCTGTTGCTGATGGGCGTGTTCGCCGACGGCTTGCGCCGCTGGATGCAACAACGCCCAGTGCGGCTGGCGGCCGGACTGGGCGTGGCGGGAGTCGGCGTTTGGCGCCTGGTTCAACTCGTCAGCGGAACGATTTCATGATGGTTTCGACGTTGTAGCGCATCAGCTGCAGATAACTGGCCGCCGGCCCCTTGGGGCCAGACAATGCGTCGGCGTACAGCTTGCCGCCGATCTGCACCTTGGCTTCGGTGGACAATTGCTTCAGCAAACGGGCGTCGGTCATGTTCTCCATGAACACCGCCTTGACGCGCTCATTGCGCACTTGGCGCGTCAATTGCGCCACGCCCTTGGCCGAAGCCTCGGCCTCGGTGCTGACGCCCTGGATCGCCAGCACTTGCAGCTGATAATGCTCGCCCAGGTAGCCAAACGCGTCATGCGAGGTCAACATCTTGCGCTTGGCCGCCGGCACGCTGGCGAACTGCTGCTTGGCCCAGGCGTCCAGCGCCTGCACCTTGGCCGCGTATTCGCTGGCGCGGCGCTGGTATTCTGCCTTGCCGGCAGGATCGGCCTGGATCAGGCCGGCGCTGATATTGCGGATATAGGTCTGCACCCGCGCCGGGTCGTGCCAGGCATGCGGATCGACATCGCCGTGGTCATGATCGTGATCGCTTTCGGCATGCTCCTCTTCCGGCGCCTGGCGGGTCTTGATGCCCTTGGACGCCACCACGGTCACGCCGCGGAAATTGGCCGCTTTGTCCAAACGGGTCATCCAGCCTTCCAGACCCAGGCCGTTCACCACCAGCACTTTGGCGGCGGACACTTTCTTGATATCGGCCGGAGACGGCTGAAACACGTGCGCGTCCTGATCCGGGCCGACCAAGGACACCACTTCCACGCGGTCGCCGCCGATTTCACGGGTCATATCGGCGATGATGCTGAAACTGGCCACCACCGGCAGCTTGGCCAGCGCCAGCGCCGGCATGCCCAGCAGCAGCAAGGCGGCTAAAGTCTTCTTCATGGGGCTCCCCCTATCGGTTCAAGATTCCAGATGCCGCGCGCGGATGTAGCGCGGCAATGCGCCTCCAACCGGCGCGAACAGCAAAGACAGCAGATAGACCACGCCGGCCAGCAGGATGATGGCGGGGCCGGACGGCAGCTCGAAGTGATAAGACAGCAACAGGCCGCCCAGGCCGCTGAAGAAGGCGATGGCCACCGCCAAGGCCAGCATGGCCTCGATGCGCTCGGTCCACAGCCGCGAGGTGATGGCCGGCAGCATCATCAGGCCGACCGCCATCAGCGTGCCCAGCGACTGGAAGCCAGCCACCAGGTTCAACACCACCAGCATCAGGAACAGCAGATGCCACCAGGCGCCGCGCGCGCCCACGGCGCGCAGATAGACCGGGTCCAGGCTTTCCAGCAGCAGCGGCCGGTAGATGACGGCCAAGGTCAGCAACGTCACCGTGGCCACGCCGGACACCAGATACAGCGCCGCGTTATCCACCGCCAGCACCGAGCCGAACAGGATGTGCATCAGGTCGACGTTGCTGCCGCCCTTCGACACCAGCAATACACCCAGCGACAGCGACAGCAGATAGAAGGCGGCGAAGCTGGCATCCTCCTTGATGCTGGTGAAGCGGGTGGCCAGGCCGGCCAGCAAGGCCACCAGTACGCCGGCGAAGAAGCCGCCCAGGCTCATCGCCGGCAGGCTGAGGCCGGCGAACATGAAGCCGATGGCGGCGCCGGGCAGCACCGCGTGGCTCATCGCATCGCCCATCAAACTCATGCGCCGCATCACCAGGAACAGGCCGATGGGCCCCGAGCCCAGCGCCAGCGCCAGGCAGCCGGCCAGGGCGCGGCGCATGAAGGCGAACTCGACAAACGGCGAAACCAGAAGATCGTACAAGTGTTGCATCAGGCGCTTGCTCCATCCAGGCCGCAAACCGGCGCCTGGGCCTGCCAGTGGGCGGCGGTGTCCACCGCGCGCCGCAGATTGTCGTCATTCAATACCGTGGCGCTGTCGCCCCAGGCGATCACCTCGCGCGCCATCAACAGCGTGTGCGGGAAATGCGCCCTCACCTGCAGCGCGTCGTGCAACACCGCGATCACGGTGCGCCGCTCGCGCCGCCACTGCGCCACCAGGCCCAGCAGGTCCTCGGTGGTCTTGGCGTCCACCGCGTTAAAGGGCTCGTCCAGCAGGATCAGCCTGGCGTCCTGCACCAGGATGCGGGCGAACAGCACGCGCTGGAACTGGCCGCTGGACAGCGCGGCGATCGGCCGCAGCGCGAAATCGGCCAGCCCCACCTGCTCCAGCGCGTCGATGGCGCGCGCCATGCCGTCGCGGCCCACCCGTCCGAACGGGCCGCTCTTGTGCCACAGTCCGGTGCCGACCAGCTCCAGCACGCTCACCGGCATGCTGCGGTCGATCTCGGCCTGCTGCGGCAGGTAGGCGATGTCGCTGCGGCGGTAGCCGTTCAGGTCCACATTGCCGGAATCGGGCGTCAACGCGCCTATCATCGCCTTCAACAGCGTGCTTTTGCCGGCGCCGTTGGGTCCGAAGATCGCGGTGGCGTCGCCTTCGGCGAAGCGTCCGCTGATGTGGTGCACCGCCGGGTGGCGCTGGTAGGACACCGTCAGGTTGTTCAACACTATGCTCATGCCAGCTCCTGCAAAGCCCACCACACCAGAAGCCACAGCCCGGCCAAGGGCAGCAGCGTCAGCAGCGCGCGCTGGCCGGCCGACATCGACAGCAGGCTCAGCGGCGGACGCAGATTGGATGCCGTGAGGTGCTGATGGCCGGCATGCGCATGATCATGGCCGTGAGAATGCGTTTGACTCATTCCAGACACTCCTTCAGCCAGGCTTCCACCTGCTCGGCATCAAACGCCGGCGCGATCAGCTCGAAGCGGCTGTCGCGCCGCCAGGACACCTGGGCCGCGCCCCACTGTCCGGCCGCCCAGTTCAGCCACACCCAGCTGTCCAGCACGCGGAACACGCCCTTAGCGCGCACCAAACCCGGTACGCTCTTGGGCAAGTCGTCGAAGAAGCGGGTCAGCCGCTCGCCGTCGAAATTCAGTTCGGGATCGAAGGTCCAGCCGGCCGACTGCCAAGCACTGGCATTGTCCGGCAGCACCGCCGGGCGGTAGCGCGGCTTGGCGGCGAGCTCGGCGTCCAGCCAGGCCACGTCCAGTTGGCCGTCGCGCACTTCGCCGATCAGCGATTTGGGCGGAAACAGCGCCGCCGCCTGCGCGCGGAAGGCTTCCATGGTGGGGATGTCGGCGGTGTCTATCTTGTTGGCCACCAACACATCGGCGATGGAAATCTGGTCGCGGTACAGCGGCTGACGGTGGTAGTCGGGCTGGATGAACTGGCGCGGGTCCACCAGCGTCAACACCGCGGCCACTTCCAGCGCCTCGCCCAGCGGCTTGGCGCGCAATTCGTCGATGACGCCGGCGGCGTGGGCCAGGCCGCTGGCCTCGATCAGCAGGCGATCCGGCTTCTCGCGGCGCAACAGCGTGGCCACGGTGGCCGTCATTTGCGGGCCGGCCACGCAGCACAGGCAGCCGCCGGCGATCTCGGCCACGGCCAGCTCGTCATTCAGCAGCGCGGCGCCGTCGATGCCGACTTCGCCGAACTCATTGACGATGACCGCCCACTTTTCATGGGCGGGCCGGTTGGCGATCAGGTGGCGCAGCGCGGTGGTCTTGCCGACGCCGAGAAAGCCGGTGAACAGATTGACTTTGGTTTTTTTCATGGAATTCTTGCGCAGTTCAAGCGATACAGGACTGGCAGCGGCCGGCCAGCACCAGATTTTGCGGGCTGAGCGTGAAACCGGCCGCCTGAGCCATGTCGCGCAGGCTGGCCAGCCCATCGGCGGCATCGACTTCGTTGACGCGGCCGCATTGCTCGCACACCAGGATCAGGCTCTCATGCTGGCAATCGAAATGATCGCAAACGATGAAGCCGTTGAGCGCATCCACCTTGTGCAAGAGACCGTGCTCCACCAGAAAGTCCAGCGCGCGGTAGACGGTGGGCGGCGCGGCCGAGCCGCGCTGCTGCTGCAAATCGGCCAGCACTTGGTAGGCCTTGACTACGCCGCGGTGGTTCAGCACCAGTTCCAGCACCTGGCGGCGCAAGTCTGTGAGCTTGCTGCCGCGCGCGGCGCAATGGTGCTCGGCGGCGGCAAGATAGTCGGATCGGTCCATGCGAGGGGTCGCTTCAGTCGAAAACCAAATAATGTTACTTTATAACATCCATAACGCCAACCCTTTACACTTTGTGGGTTTTGGATGGCGCGGCGCTGTGATACGCTGGCACATTCTGTTTCCATGCCATAGTCAGGGGATTTCGATGAAAAAGATGTTGGTGGCCTCACTGGCGCTGCTGATGGCCAGCCAGGCCTTCGCCGCGGATCCGATCAGCCAGCGCAAGGATGTCTTCAAGCAATACAAGCCGGTCGTCGGTGCGATGGGCAAGATGGTGAAGGGCGACACGCCCTACAACAAGGATGAATTCGCCAAGCTGGCCACCCAGCTGGAACAATTGTCGCAACAGCCGTGGCAATACTTCCCGGCCGGCAGCAACGCCGGCAAGACCGACGCCAAGCCGGAAATCTGGAGCAAGCCGGCCGACTGGCAGAAAGCCATCGACAACCACAAGGCCGCCACCGCCAAGCTGAAACAAGTGGCGCTGGCCGGCGATCTGGCCGCGATCAAGACCCAGTTCGGCGCCACCCAGCAGACCTGCAAAGCCTGTCACAAGGACTTCCGCAAGGATTGATCCCACTCCTTGCATGCCCGGCGGCGCTCAGCGCCGCCATTGACTGCCCACTCCCACTCAGACGCCATGAACAAGATACTGACCGCGCTGCTGCTGGCAGCCATCGCCATCCCCGCCGCCCACGCCGACGACACCCCGGCCGAAGTCCGCGCCAAGGCGTTCAAGAAGATGCTCCTGCAATCCTTCGAACCCATGGGCATGGCGGTGCGGGAACGCGCGCCGTACGACCAGGCCAAGTTCGCGCAGCAGGCCGAAGCGCTGAAGACGCTGGCCGCCGAACCATTCAAACACTTCCCGGCCAGCAGCATCACCGGCAAGAGCCGCGCCAAGCCGGAAATCTGGAGCCAGCCAGCCAAGTTCCAGGCTGACAAGGACGCCTTCCTGAAATCGGTGGACAACCTCGCCCTCGTCGCCAAGAGCGGCGACCTGGCCGCGATCAAGAAGGCCTACGGCCAAGTGGCGCAGAACTGCAAGACCTGTCACGACGCTTTCCGCGGACCGGAAAAGTAAGCACAGGCGTGGCGGAAAGCAAAAAGCCGGCGATTGCCGGCTTTGTCGTTTTCCGCGCTTCAGCGTAGCAGCGCGAAATACAGGCCGCCCGCCGACAATAGCAGCGCCGCCAGCGCCAGCGCGCCATGGGCGAAATGCAGCCGAGGCTTTTCGCCGGCCATCTTCTTGTAGCCGGTCAGCATCGGCGCCACCAGGTTCTGCTTCTTCACCAGGCGGTACAGCACGATGGCTGTCAGATGCAGCGCCACCAGCGCCAGCAAGCCATTGAACAGCAGTTTATGCGCGCCGGTGGCGGATTCGGCCAGGCTACTGTCGATGTGCTTGGCCAGCGGGCCGTCGTACAGATAGCTGTCCACATCGGCCGCAAACAGGCCGGTCAGCACCTGCGCGCCCAGCGCCAGCAACATCACCACGACCATCCAGCCGCCCAGCGGATTGTGCCCAGGCGCCTCTCGCTCCGGCAATTCGCCTTTCAGATAGCGAACAATGGTTCGCGGCCCGCGCACAAAGTTGGAAAAACGGGCAGTCTGGCTGCCCACAACGCCCCAGATCAGCCGAAACACCAGCAGCGAGGCTAGCGCCACGCCGCAATAGATATGGTATTGCAGCCAGTCGCCGCCTTGCTCGGCGCAGAACCACATGGCGCCGAACAGAACGACCAGCGTCCAGTGAAACAAACGGGTGGGCACGTCCCATACCTTGACTTGCTGCGTCATCACATTCCCTTTCCATACTTTATCTGCGCACATTCTGCCGCAATGAGGCGGATGCTTGAAGCCGCGCGCGACTCTACCCATACAAAACGGACAATACCCCCGCCATTTTGCGGCAATTTCGGTTAAGATAAGCCTTCCCACTCCAGCCGGATGCCGCAAGCGCCCGCTGGAGCAGTTTTTTTACAGCGGCCGGCTGGCCGTTTACTTACCGTGTTGGAGACCCAGTCAAATGACGCAAACCGCCCTTCTTCAGGATCTGGAGGCCCGTGGCCTCATCG
>NZ_MKCR01000003.1 GCF_001855565.1 Chromobacterium amazonense
GTCCACCAGCTCCATCATCCACTTGGAGGTTTGCAGATAGCTCTGCTTGAGAAAGCTGTAGAACGGATGCTCATCCCACTCCGGCGAGGCGAAGCGGCGGTCGCTCGGCTTGGCTGGCGGCGCGGAAGCGTCGTTGCCGGCGGTTTGGCCGAGGAATTGCGTCCACAAGCCCAATTGCTGTTGGTAGAGGCTGGATTGCAGCTGCAAGAGCTGATTGGTCTGGCTCATCAGCTGCGACCAGGCGCCGGTCAGCGGATGGGAGGCATCGGACTGGCCCTGGCCGAGCGACAGGGAATTGACAAACTGCTGCATCCATTGCTGGTTGGCCGCGGAAAGCCCGGCGAAAAAATCTTCCAGCGAGGCGGTGTTATTCTGGGACAAGATGAATCTCCTGATACGTACTTAAATCGTTATCGAAGCCTGTCTGAATCTGTCTGTCTGGAATGCATAGTCAAGCAGATGTACCTGCAAACTGTAACAGGATCGCATGACATTTTCACGCCATGCGGCTGTTAAAAGCAGTGCTTGGCGGGAAATCGACGGCTTCTGTTGTTGCAATGCACAAGAGTGCCAAAGCGCCTACTGCGCCAAAGTATGGCTTTTGCATCTCGCTGTGGGATAATTGACCGAACAAGTCATGAGGAATTGCAATGGCAAGTGTAAAACTTGGTTTACAGCCTGTTCGGGTGGGCAATATTTTCTGCATCGGCCGCAATTACGCCGCGCATGCCGCGGAATTGGGCAATGCGGTGGAAAGCGAGCCGCTGGTTTTTCTGAAGCCCACGTCCTCATTGCTGGACGAATCGTCTCTTATCCGGCTGCCGGAGTATTCGCGCGATGTGCATCATGAATGCGAGCTGGTGGCGCTGATCGGCAAGGGCGGCGACGACATCGCGCCGGAACGGGCGCTGAGCCATGTCGCCGGCTACGGCATAGGGCTGGACCTGACCGCGCGCGACGTGCAGGGCGAGGCCAAGAGCAAGGGGCATCCGTGGACCAAGGCCAAGGGCTTTCGCGGCGCGGCCTGCGTGTCTACGCTGGTGCCGGCCGCTAGCGTGGGCGATCCGCAGCGGCTGACATTCGATCTGCGCGTCAACGGCCAATTGCGGCAGCACGGCGACACCGGGCTGATGCTGTTCTCGCTGGCGGAGCAGATCAGCTATCTGTCCCGCCTGTATGGCCTGTCCGATGGCGACCTGATCTTCACCGGCACGCCGGAAGGCGTGGCGCGCATCGTGTCCGGCGATGAACTGCGACTCGAATTGCACGGCCATGTCTCGGCCGGCTGGAAGGTGGCGTGATGGCGCAGCAAGAGCACGATGACGGCAAGGTCCGTCTGGACAAGTGGCTGTGGGCGGCGCGCTTTTTCAAGACCCGCCAGCTGGCGCATGAGGCGCTGGAGCTGGGGCCGGTGCTGGTCAACGGCGAGCGGGTCAAGGCGTCGCGCGTGGTGAAAGAGGGTGACCAGCTTTTCCTGCGCATCAATCAGCTGGAGTACAAGGTGGAAGTGCTGCAGCTGGCCACGCAGCGCCGGCCGACCAAGGAAGCCGTGCTGATGTACCGCGAAGACGAGGCGTCGGTCGCGGCGCGCGCGGAGCGGGTGCTGCTGCTGAAGGCCGAGCATGCCAGCTTCCCGCATGGCGAAGGCCGGCCCACCAAGAAGGCGCGGCGCGAGATCACGCGTTTCAAGTCGTCGTATTAGCCGTATGTCCGGCGCCAGTCCGGCCTGGCGCCGGATGGCGCCAGGCATGGAACCACTAGAAAGATAAAAAATGCAGTCGCTGTTGCCGTTCGCCGGGTTTTACTTCACCTATTTTACTTTCCAGGGCATGTTCAGCCCGTTCTGGGGCCTGTATCTGGAGTCGCTGTCGTTCAGCGCCTGGCAGATTTCCATCCTGATGGCCCTGTCCACGTTTGCCCGGATTGTCGCTCCGGGTTTCTGGGGATGGTTGGCCGACAAAAGCGGCCGCCGCCGCAACATCATCATTACCACGTCCGTGCTGTCCGCCGCCAGTTTTTGCCTGGTGGGCCTGCATAACGGCTTTTGGTGGATATTCGTCTGCCTGGCGGTGTCGCACTTCTTCTGGGCGGCGGCGCTGCCGCTGGTGGAGGCCAGCACCGCCTATCTCACTCGCGACAATCCCGGCCGTTACAGCCGGGTGCGAGTATGGGGGTCGATCGGCTTCGTCTGCCTGGCGATGACCGGCGGCTATCTGTTGGACTGGATGGGCATCGCCGCCACGCCATGGATAGTCTCGGCCTTGTTGGTAGGCGTGGCGCTGACGGCTTTCAAAGTGCCTGATGTGGTGACGCAGAGTCGATCCAAACAGGCCGGCCCGATATGGGACACACTGAAAAAGCCGATGGTGATTGCCCTGTTTGCTTGCTGTTTTCTGCAGGCCTTCGCCCATGGCCCTTATTACACCTTTTACTCGCTGGGTTTGAAGGACTTTGGCTACGACAAGGGCGCGGTGGGCATGCTGTGGGCGTTGGGCGTGATCGTGGAAATCGGCGTGTTCATGCTGATGCCGCGCATCATGCGCCGTTTCGGTCTGGAGGCGCTGATGCTGACATCGCTAGTCGCCGCGGTGCTGCGCTTCGGCCTGATCGCCACCTGCCTGGCCTCGCCGGCGATCGCCGCCTTTGCCCAGGCGCTGCATGCGTTGACCTATGCCCTGCATCATGCTTCGGCCATAGGCCTGATCAACCGCCTGTTCGCCGAGCAGCATCACGGCCGGGCGCAGGGACTGTACATCATCGCCTCGTTTGGCGTGGGCGGCAGCGGCGGCGGGCTGATAGGCGGCTTGATCTGGCCGCATGGCGGGGTGCTGCCAACCTTTGCCATGTCGGCCGCGGCGGCTTTGGTAGGCGTGTTTGTGTGCCTGCGTTGGCTCAAGCCTCCGCATCGGGGAGTTCGATGAATCGCGCTGACACTCCGCAACAGGCCTTGGATGCTTACAAGCGGGCGTTGGCCACCCATGACTGGCGCCAAGCGGCGCCATGGCTGCACGAGGACGTCTGTTTCGTGTTTTCCGAGGGCACCTTCAAAGGCAAGGCGGCGGTGTGCGAGGGCATCCGCCAGACCTTCGAGTGGATACGCGGCGAAGACTACCGCATCGCCGATCTGCATTGGACGCATGTCGGAGAAAGCTTCGCCGCTTGTGTCTATGCATTTTCCTGGCGCGGGCAGGTGGATGGCCAGCCAGCCGAAGGGCATGGCCGAGGCAGCTGCACCTTGATCAAGGATGCGCAAGGCTGGCGGCTGCTGCAGGAACACCTGGGGCCGCCGGCCTTGTGATCTTTTACTGCTCTGTCTGGGCGCTGTTGATGTCTGTTTGTTCCGCCAAGTGCTTATGGGCGTCTTCGATTATGTGGTCTTCAAACATCCAGTTGGCATTCATTCTGACGCGGCCATCCCCCTGTTGAGCCATCGCTAGCGAGGTGATGCCCATGCCCCTATGGAAGGCGGAGACTTTCTTGCCCGTATTCAGGTCCAGCACGTAAACATCATTGATGCCGTTCTCCATTGTTATGGCAATCGGGCCTTGCGGGGTGTTGTACCAGCCGACTTTCCAGTAGTAATGGCCAAAGTTCGGGCCCAAGTCGCTGTAGAGCGACTCATAACTGGTCATCGTGCTGCACTCGTTGACTAGAGCGTTTTTTTGACGGCAATTGGACATGACACTGCGCATCTTGCCATCAACTTGGATATTGAGCGGATAGAGCTTGCTGTTTTCCAGATTGAACAGGGCATAATCTTCTTTTTTGTTCAGGCCCACCAGCGCGCCCATGCTTTTGACGGTTGAGAAAATATCGCCTAAGCCGCCATCATGAACGTATTGCTATTTCCAATAGCACGAAATTGGTTGCACCCACATTGCCGCGTTGGAATTGCGCCATTTCCCAGCCGTCCGGGATGGATACGGACTTGACGCCCCAGCCTGGTACATAGCGGAAGGCTGAGCTGCCGCGGGATACCATGACTCCCTTCGCAATGGGGGTGACGGTGTTGCCGCTGATTTGCTTGCCGCTTGCAGTGGTGACTTGCCATATGCCGCCAGCAGGCTGGGCGGTAGCGATGGTGATGGGCTCGGCAGGGCTGCCGGCGCGCAGATATTTGTAGACCAGTTGTGGGCCGGATTGAACCGAGTAGGTAATGTCTCCGGTCAAGCTGTCGAAGGCATAATTGCGGATGGTGCCTGAGGGATCAAGATAGCTGCTACCATCGATTTTGAGTCCATCTCGTGCCTGAACAATGCTGATGCCGGTTTTGGGTTTGCCCAGAGCGGCCAATTGCTTGGCCACGGTTTGCTCATTTGAGTTGGGTGGCGTTATAGAGCCAGAGCCGGCGGATGTGCTTTCAAGGGATATCTGTCCGCCTGCCATGGCATTGATTTGTGCCGCTTTGACGGAGACATTGAGCATGCTGGCCCGCCATTGCTGCAACATGGCTTGCTCCTCTTGTGGCGTCGGCGCGCGGCCGATCTGCTTGCTGTAGAACTGGTGGATTTGTTGTAAGGCCTGCTCTTCTTGCGGGGATAGACTGTCGGCCATTGCGCTGCTTGCCAGCATGCTGAGGGATACGGTGAGCAGCCACTTCTTTGCAGATGACATGGTTTTCCTTTTTCACATTGCCAGACGCCGCGTGCCTTGCGGGCGAATGAGTGCAATATGATACATCAATGTCATAGCAACATCACCAGCTTCAGTTCCGGGGCATTGGCCGGCCGCAACGTGATCTGGCGCTTGTGCAGTCGGCCAAGCGCCGGATGATGGAAGGCGCGTTCGCCGCCTTCGCGTTCCAGCACATCCTGTTGCTGCCAGAAACATTCGAAGTCCGCACTTTCCCGGCGCAGCCTCTCCAGCATGGCCGCCGTTTCCACATCATCCAGTTGCTGGCCCAGGTCTGCCCGCAGCTCCGCCACGATGCGCCGCGCCCGTTCCGGCCAGTTGTCGATGAAGGTCTTCGCCTCCGGCGTCAGGAAGATGAAGTCGAGTTGGCTGCGGCTGGCTTCCGGATTGCCCAGCCAGCCGCAAAACAACTGTTCCGCCGCCGCGTTCCAGGCAACGGCCCGCCAATGGCGGTCCAGCACATAGGCCGGGATGGCGATGTGCGGCAACATGGTTGCCAGGATTTCCCGCGCTTGCGGGTTGGCCTCGGCGCGTTTGTCCTTGGGGTTCTTCAGCCCGGCCAGGTCGAACAAATAGTCGGTTTCCGCGCCGGATAATTGCAGTGCGGCCGCCAGCCGGCTCAGGGTATGGGCCGACACCGACTCGGTGCGGCCCTGTTCCAGCCAGGTGAGCCAGGTGGGGCTGATGCCGGCCAGTTGCGCCACTTCCTCGCGCCGCAAGCCTTTGGCGCGGCGGCGCGGGCCGCTGGGCAGGCCAGCCTGTTGCGGCGTCAGCCGTTCGCGGTGGGCGCGCAGAAAGGCGCCAAGCGGCGTGGACGAGGATGATTCCATATGACGATCCTGTTGGTTTTTATACCAGTATAACGGCTTATCTTGTAACAGGATCAAAGCTGGTCAAAGATGTGTGCAACGACGACCCGAGGAGCCGCAACATGACCGCGCAAACCTTGTACGACAAATTGTGGAACAGCCATGTAGTGCGACAGGAAGCCGATGGCACGGCGCTGTTGTATATCGACCGCCACCTGGTGCACGAAGTGACCAGCCCGCAGGCCTTCGAAGGCTTGAAGCTGGCCGGCCGCAAGCTGTGGCGCGTGGATTCAGTGGTGTCCACCGCCGACCACAATACGCCGACCGACCACTGGGATGAAGGCATCAAGGACCCGATCTCGCGCCAGCAGGTGGAAACGCTGGACGCCAATATCAAGGCATTCGGCGCGCTGGCCTACTTTCCATTCAAAGACAAGGGCCAGGGCATCGTCCATGTGATGGGGCCGGAGCAGGGCGCCACGCTGCCGGGCATGACCGTGGTGTGCGGCGACAGCCACACCTCCACCCATGGCGCTTTCGGCGCGCTGGCGCATGGCATCGGCACCTCCGAAGTGGAGCATGTGATGGCTACCCAGTGTCTGGTGGCCAAGAAGTCCAAGAACATGCTGGTGAGGGTGGATGGCCAGCTGGGCGCGGGCGTCACCGCCAAGGACGTGGCGCTGGCCATCATCGGCAAGATCGGCACCGCCGGCGGCACCGGCTACGCCATCGAGTTTGGCGGCGAGGCCATCCGCAGCCTGAGCATGGAAGGCCGCATGACGCTGTGCAATATGGCGATCGAAGGCGGCGCGCGTTCCGGCTTGGTGGCGGTGGACGACAAGACCATTGAATACGTGAAGGGACGTCCGTACGCGCCGAAGGCCGAGCAGTGGGACGCGGCCGTGGCTTACTGGCGCACGCTGCATTCCGACGACGGCGCGCATTTCGACGAGGTCATCGTCCTGCAGGCGGCCGAGATCCAGCCTCAAGTCACCTGGGGCACTTCGCCGGAAATGGTGGTGGGCGTGGGCGGCAAGGTGCCCAATCCGGCGCGCGAAAGCGATCCGGTGAAAAAGGCCGGCATCGAGCGCGCGCTGGCCTATATGGGCCTGCAGGCGGATACCCCGATAGACCAGATCCCGGTGGACGTGGTGTTCATCGGCTCCTGTACCAACAGCCGCATCGAGGACTTGCGCGAAGCCGCCGCGGTGGCCAAGGGCCGGCAGAAGGCCGCCAGCGTCAAGCAGGTGCTGGTGGTTCCGGGCTCCGGCCTGGTCAAGGCGCAGGCCGAGGCCGAGGGCTTGGACAAGATTTTCACCGCCGCCGGCTTTGAATGGCGCGAGCCGGGCTGTTCGATGTGTTTGGCGATGAACGCCGACCGGCTGCTGCCGGGCGAGCGCTGCGCCTCCACGTCCAATCGCAATTTCGAAGGCCGCCAGGGCCAGGGCGGGCGCACCCATCTGGTGAGCCCCGCGATGGCGGCGGCGGCGGCGGTGGCCGGCCATTTCGTCGATGTGAGGCGGCTGGCGGCGCAGTGAGCGGCGGCGGTGGACCGCCGGCGGCGACAGGGTAGAATGGATGTCTGATTCAATCCTGTCGGACAGAAAGGCTGTCCATCGCAATATGGAGCATCGCATCATGAACAAACCGATAGTCTGGCTGAGCCTGGTCCTGCTGCTGGGCGGCTGCAACACCGTGCAAGGCATCAAGACCGACGCCAAGGAAGGCGGGCAGGCCGTGGAGCATGGGCTGCAGAAGGCTGGCAAGGCGATCGGCAACGCGGTGGAAAAAGGCGGCGAAGCGATCAAGCGCACCGCCGACTAACCCCGCGCCATCCTGAACAGGGAGCGCAATATGAAAGCATTCACCACCTTGCAGGGCTTGGTCTGTCCGTTGGACCGCGCCAATGTCGATACCGACGCCATCATCCCCAAGCAGTTTTTGAAGTCGATCAAGCGGTCCGGCTTCGGCCCCAATCTGTTCGACGAGTGGCGCTATCTGGATCACGGCGAACCTGGCATGGACAACAGCCAGCGGCCGCTGAATCCGGACTTCGTGCTGAACCAGCCGCGCTATCAGGGCGCGCAAATCCTGCTGGCGCGGGAAAACTTCGGCTGCGGCTCCAGCCGCGAGCATGCGCCGTGGGCGCTGGACGACCAAGGCTTCCGCGTGGTGATCGCGCCCAGCTTCGCCGACATCTTCTTCAACAACTGCTACAAGAACGGCCTGCTGCCTATCGTGCTGGCGGCGGACATCGTGGATCAGCTGTTCCGCGAATGCGAAGCCGCGCCGGGCTATAGCCTGACGGTGGACCTGGCGGCGCAGACCGTGCGCACGCCGTCCGGCCAGGCCTTCCTGTTCGACATCACCGAGCACCGCAAACAGTGCCTGCTGGGCGGCCTGGACGAAATCGGCCTGACCTTGCGGCACGCGGACGATATCCGGGCTTTTGAAGCCAAACGCCGCGCCGAACAGCCCTGGCTGTTCGCCTGAGCGCAAAATGAGCGACGCGGCCAAGCGCGGCGGTAGGGGCGGCATGGCGTGGCTCCATCGCCATCCTGTAGCCTGTTTTCTGCTGTTGGGACTGAGCTTTCTGCTGTTCGGGCTTGGCACCATCAATCTGGCCTTGCTGCTGCAGCTGAATCTGAAGGTGTGGCTGGAAGCGGGTTGGCAGGCGGCGATGGACGGCGCGCTGCGCCAGCTGGGCGAATTGCTGTTGTCCGGCTATGCCGCGATGGCTGCCTACATCGTATTCAAATGTTGCGAAAAGGCGCTGGTGGATCGCTTGACCCGGCGCGAAGAAGATAAACGGAAATAAGGAAGAAACCATGAAGATCGCCATTCTGCCGGGAGACGGCATCGGCCCCGAAATCATCGCCCAGGCCGAACGCGTGCTGGAGGTGCTGCGTCGCGACGGTCTGAAGATCGAAACCGAGCATGCGCCGCTGGGCGGCGCCGCTTACGACCAGTATGGCGTGCCGTATCCCGAGGCCACGCAGAAACTGGCGCGCGAAGCCGACGCCGTGCTGCTGGGCGCCGTCGGCGGCCCGCAATACGACAAGCTGGAGCGTCCGCTGCGGCCTGAGCGCGGGCTGTTGGCCATCCGCAAGGACCTGGGCCTGTTCGCCAATCTGCGGCCGGCCATTCTGTATCCGGAGCTGGCCAACGCCTCGACGCTGAAGCCGGAAGTGGTGGCGGGGCTGGACATCATGATCGTCCGCGAGCTGACCGGCGACATCTACTTCGGCCAGCCGCGCGGCATCGCCGTCAACGAGCTGGGCGAGCGCGAGGCCTACAACACCATGCGCTACAGCGAGAGCGAAGTGCGCCGCATCGCCCATGTCGCCTTCGGCATCGCCATGAAGCGCAATAAAAAGCTCTGCTCGGTGGACAAGGCCAATGTGCTGGAAACCACCGAGTTCTGGAAAGAGATCATGATAGACGTGGCGCGCGAGTATCCGCAGGTGGAGCTCAGCCACATGTACGTGGACAACGCCGCCATGCAGCTGGTGCGCAACCCCAAGCAGTTCGACGTGATGGTCACCGGCAATATCTTCGGCGACATCCTGTCCGACGAGGCCTCGATGCTGACCGGCTCCATCGGCATGTTGCCGTCCGCCTCGCTGGATCAGAACAACAAGGGCCTGTACGAGCCCAGCCACGGCTCGGCGCCGGACATCGCCGGCCAGAACCTGGCCAATCCGCTGGCCACCATCCTGTCCGCCGCGATGATGCTGCGCTACAGCTTTGGCGAAGAAGCCGCCGCGCAACGCGTGGAGAGCGCGGTGAAGAAGGTGCTGGCGCAGGGCTATCGCACCGGAGATATCTTTGAAGCCGGCTGCGAGAAGGTCAGTTGCTCCGGCATGGGCGACGCGGTGGTGGCCGCCCTGTAAAACCGGTGAACAAAATCCCTGACCCCGCGGGTTGCCCCTCCTTGCCGTACGGTTTGCGCTGCCCGCGTCGGCGCGCCTTGGGTCGGGTTCTCTAAACAGGTATTTTTAGCGGCGCTAAATTGCTGGAGAAGCTTCATGCATGTCATCCGTCTGGCAACGCTTGCGGATCTTGAGGGCATTGCGCAACTGCTGCAGGAGAACGCGCCTTCGCAGGGCGGCTCCCTGACCGGCGAATTTCCCACGGAAAAAGTGGCGGCCATGCTCAGCGCGGCCATCTGCACGGTGGTTGCCGTGCGCGAAGACAAGGTGGTCGGCGTGCTGTTCAGTACCGACGCCCATCGTTTGGCGGACGCGCCGCCCGTGCAAGCCATGCTCCGGGCCTGGTCTGGCAGCCCCGGCGCTTATGTGTATGGCCCGGTGTGCGTGGCGCAGACCGCACGCGGCACGGGCTTGCCGCGCAAGCTTTATGCGTCTTTGCGGCAAGCCTTGCCCGGACGCGAGGCGATATTATTCATACGCGAGGACAACACGGCGTCGCTGACCGCCCATTTGAGACTGGGAATGCGAGAAGTGGCCTCGTTCACGCTGGATGGGTTGGCTTACTCTGTTTTGAGCGATGCGCCATTGGCCTAGCGCGCGGCGGATGCGTCTGTACGCGCGGAGGGCCGGGCTTGGCGAAGTCGAGTTTCACGGCGCGACTGGCGCGGCCAGCGTGGTTGAGTTTTCTTGAATCGATTGTTCTGCCTACCTTCACAATAAAAGCTATTTACCCCATTGCCTGACGCGGTGGCGCGCTGCACAATGAGGTAACAAAATTTTCATCGCCGCTCCGCGCAAGACGGGGCGCGATTCACGAATCAGACTTAGGACAGACTCGGGAGATTTACAGTGAGAGTAGGCTTTGTAGGCTGGCGCGGCATGGTGGGTTCCGTGCTGATGCAACGCATGCGCGAAGAAAACGACTTCGCCGCCATCGACGAACCGGTGTTCTTCACCACCTCCAATGTCGGCGGCAAGGCGCCGGACATCGGCCGCGAAGTGCCGGTCTTGAAAGACGCCGCCAATATCGAGGAACTGAAGGCGATGGACGTGATCGTCACCTGCCAGGGAGGCGATTACACCACCGAAGTCTACGGCAAGCTGCGCGCGGCCGGCTGGAACGGCTACTGGATCGACGCGGCCTCCACGTTGCGGATGGAAGCGGACTCCATCATCGTGCTGGATCCGGTCAACCAGGGCCTGATCGAGCAGGGGCTGGCGAAGGGCGTCAAGAATTACATCGGCGGCAACTGCACCAACTCCATCATGCTGATGGGCATGAACGGCCTGTTCCGCGAAGGCCTGGTCGATTGGGTGTCGTCCATGACCTACCAAGCGGCTTCCGGCGGCGGCGCCAACCACATGCGCGAACTGCTCAAGGGCATGGGCGTGATCCACGCCGCCGTGGCAGGTGAATTGGCCACGCCGTCTTCCGCCATTCTGGACATCGACCGCAAAGTGGCACAGGCCATCCGCGAAGACGTGCCGACCGAGTTCTTCGGCGCGCCCTTGGCCGGCGGCCTGATCCCCTGGATAGACAAGCAGCTGGACAACGGCCAGTCCAAGGAAGAGTGGAAGGGCCAGGCCGAAGTCAACAAGATTCTCGGCACCGCCAGCGTGATTCCGGTGGATGGCCTGTGCGTGCGCATCGGCGCCATGCGCTGCCACAGCCTGGCGCTGACTGTGAAGCTGAAGCAGGATCTGCCGCTTGACGAGATCGAAGCCATCATCAAGTCCGGCAACGACTGGGTGAAGTGGGTGCCGAACGATCGCGACATCTCGGTCAAGGAGCTGACCCCGGCGGCCATCACCGGCGGGCTGGAAGTCGGCGTCGGCCGCGTGCGCAAGCTGAACATGGGCGGCGAGTACTTGTCCGCCTTCGTGATCGGCGACCAGCTGCTGTGGGGCGCGGCCGAGCCGCTGCGCCGCATGCTGCGTATCCTGATCGCGCGCTGACGGGTAGAATAGGCGCCAAGCCTCGCTCCGGCGCTTGCCGGGGCTGACAGAATTCAAGGGCACTTCGGTGCCCTTTTCGCATTGCAATGCCGGCGGTCCGCGCCGTCGGCGGTAACGATAGGAACAAGATATGTCGACTTCTCTGCAAATCGCCGTAGTGGGCGCCGCCAGCCTGGTGGGCCAGGCCGTGCTGGAACTGCTGGCCGAACGCAATTTCCCGGCCGCCCGCGTGTTCGCGGTGGACAGCGCCGAGCAGGACGGCAGCACCGTGTCGCTGGGCAATCTGGAGCTGGACGTGCATCCGGTGGACGAGTTCAATTTCGAGAACGTCGGTCTGGCCATCTTCGCCGCCGGCGGCGAGGTCTCGCGCCAATACGTGCCGCAGGCGCGCGACGCCGGCGCGGCGGTGGTGGATTTCAGCTCCGCTTTCCGCCACGATGCCGGCGTGCCGCTGGTGGCGCCGGCGATCAACGCCGCCGAGCTGCAAGACCTGGGCCGCGCGCCGCTGGTGGCCGTGCCCAATTGCACGGTGACGCCGCTGGCCCTGGCCCTGGCGCCGCTGCTGCCGCTGGGCATCGCGCGCGTCACGGTATCCACCTACCAGGCGGTTTCCGGCAGCGGCCAGAAGGCGATGGAGGAAATGGCCGACCAGACCACTGCGCTGTTTACGCAGCGCGACGCCGAGGTCAATGTCTACGCCAAGCGCATCGCCTTCAACGTGCTGCCGCAAATCGGCGAGGTCGACGCCGATGGCGATTCGGAAGAAGAGCGTTCGGTGCGCGATGAAACTGCCCGCCTGCTGAATTTGCAGCCGCAACAGCTGGAAGTGACCTGCGCGCGCGTGCCGGTGTTTTTTGGCCATTCCTGGGCAGTTCAAGTCGAATTGCATAAAGAGTTTGACCTCGAACAAGTGCAAAATCGGCTCAAGGCAGCAGGATTGCAGGTGGTCGGCCGCGAACAGCACGGCGGCTACATCACGCCGATGGAAGCGACGGGCAACGAAGGGATCTGGATCAGCCGGCTGCGCCGCCATGGCAACGTGTTAAGCTTGTGGCTGTCGGCTGACAACGTGAAAGCCGGCGCGGCCATCCACTGCGTGCGCATCGCGGAGATTCTGGCCGGGCAGAGCACGCTGATGTAATCTCATCCAGGGCAGGCGCAGGGCGCGGCTGTTGTGACATCTGGCTAAACTTGCTGCCAGAGCCTAAGATTGCAGCAGTTGCCCGCCATCCCGGAGGCGGGCTCGCGCCAATAAAATCACATAAATGCGACAATGCCGGAAGGTAGACAGTGAGAAATCAGCGAAAAATCAAGCTTGGCATGCTTTTGATCGGTCTGGCGTGTTCCGCGTGCGCCTGGGCCGGATTGGGGAAGATTTATGTCCGCTCCAATCTGGGGGAGCTTCTGAGGGCGGACATCGAAATGACCGGGGTGACGCCAGGCGAAATGGACGCCGTCCGCGTGGGCCTCGCCGGCATCGAAACCTTTCAGGCATTGAACGTCGACTATGCCTCCTCGCTGTCGACGCTGCGCTTCGCGCTGAATCCACGCGCCAATGGCGCGACGATCCGCGTCAGTTCCACCCGCCCCATCAATGATCCCTACCTGCGTTTCGTCGTCGAGGCGCGCGCGCCGTCCGGCCGCTCGGTGCGGGAGTACACCGTGTTGCTGGACCCGGCGAACTACAATCCCGGCGGGCAGAACATCGTGCAGGATGTGCCCAGCTATGCCGACAGCGACCAGGCCTCCCGCTACCAATCCCCCGCGCCGGCCAGACAGGCGCCGGCCGTTCCCACCGAGCTGAAGGTCAAGCAGGGCGCCACCTTGCGTTCGCTGGCCTTGAAAGTCAAACCGCGCGGCGCCAGCGTGCGCCAGACGATGGCGGCGCTGGCCCAGGCCAATCCTGACGCCTTTGATCAGGGAGATGTCGACCATCCCAAGCCGGGTTCGGTTCTGAAAGTGCCGGGCGCGCGCAAGATCAAGGCGCTGTCGGCCGAGCAGGTCAGCAGCATCCTCGGCCCGGTCGCGAGCGCGGCGTCGCAGCCGCAGGCGCAATCGGCCGCATCGGGCGGCAAGGCGGGCGGCGACGTGCTCAAGCTGGTGCCGGGAGACGGCGCCGACAGCGCCAAACTCAATGACTTGCAGCAACAGATCAATGCCAAGGAAAAAGCGCTGCAGGATGCCACGGCGCGCATCACGGCGCTGGAGCAGCAACTGAAATCATTGCAGGCCGCCGGCGTGATTCCGCCCGCCAAGACGGCATCTGCCGCGGCGATGGCGCCGGCCCCTATGGCCGCGCCAGCCAGTTCGCCCGTCCCGTCGCCAGTCGCCAGCGCGCCCAAACCGATGGAAAAGCCGGCCGAACCGCATCCGGCGCCCAAGCGCAAGCCCGTCCATCTTGCGCCGCCTCCACCGCCGCCGCAGCCGTCTTTGATGAGCCGCGTGATGGAAAATCTGCCGCTGATCGGCGGCGGCGTCGCAGTCGTCGGCTTGTTGGGATTGTTGGGCGTGATGGTCGCCAGGCGCCGCGCCGGCGCGCGTGACGCCGCTGCGGGAGCCGCTTTGGGGCGCGCCACCGTGATGGGGGCCGGCGCAACTGCCGCTGGCGGCTCCAACTCCTTCATGAGCAACTTCACTCAGGCAGCCGGCGCGATTGACGCCGCCGAGGTGGACCCGGTGGCCGAGGCGGAGGTGTATATCGCCTATGGCCGCGATCAGCAGGCCGAGGAAATTCTCAAGGACGCGCTGTTGAAGGACCCGTCGCGCCACGAAGTGCGGATGAAGCTGATGGAGGTGTATGCCGCGCGGCCCGATACCGCGAGCTTCGAACGCTTGGCGCGGGAAATGCAAGCGGCATTTGACGGCCGCGGCGCGATGTGGGCCAAGACGGTCACGCTGGGGCGGGCCATCGATCCGGAAAATCCTTTGTATCAATCGGGCGACGACGCCATGCCGGCCATGCCGGCGCCGGCCGCTCCTGAAGAGGCGATTGATCTGGATAAAGAGTTGTTCGCTCCCGATGGCGAGGCTGCCGTCGCCGAAGCGGCGGAAGCGGCGCCCGCGCCCGAGGCCGATCCCCTGGCCGCATTGTTCGATCTGCCGGCAGGCGAACCCAAGCGCGAGGAAGAGCCTAACGTGCTGGACTTCGATCTGGAAGCCATGCTGCCGCCGGAGCCGACGGCGGAGGCCGCCAAGCCGGCAGCCCCGGAAGGCAATTTGCTGGACTTCGACTTCAACCTTGATGCCGTGCAGGCCGAGCCGCCCAAAGCGGAGGAGGGGCCGGCAGAGGAGGCGGAAGGGCTGGAGTCCCTGTATGCGGACATGCTGGCGGAAACGCCTGCCGAGGCCCCGCCCGCCGCCGGCGCGCAGGCCGAAGGCATGTCTGTGCTGGATGACCCCTTGTCCACCAAATTGGATCTAGCCAAGGTATATCTCGACATGGGCGACCGCGAAGGCGCCCGCGAAGTGCTGCAGGATTTATTGAGCGAGGCGCAGGGGGCGTTAAAAGACGAGGCCCAGGCCTTGCTGGACAAAATCAGCAGCTGAGCCTGAGAGTCATCCGCCGCCGCAAATGGCCGCTCTTGCCCGATTTCGCGCAGGCGGCCATTTTTCATGCCGTATGCGCGCCGATGGCGCATAACTAGATGGCCATCAGGGCGCGACACGCCTGCTGATATCGGCTACGCATAAAAAGCGTTTCGCGGTTTTATGGATTTGCGGCGGCGTTTTTTATGCCTATTTTAATATTGATGACCTTGGCGATTGGAAAGTCACCTAAGATTGCCAATCGAAACTGCTATAAGGTTTAATTGCAACGAATGCTAAGCTCGTCCGCGCGTAGGGCGAGAGGGGCCGCGGCGGCGGGTCCGTTTAAAAACAGAACAGGCAAAAGGTTGGGAACGTCCAAGATGGCTGCAAATTTACGCATGGCGAGTTTGGCCCTGCTGCTGGCGGGACTGGGGAGCGCATCCGCAGCGCAGGCGGGCCTGGGGCCCATTCATGTGCTGTCGGCCGATGGCGAGGCGTTTTCCGCCGAAATCCCGGTAGTCAATGAGGACATACAGGATTTTGCCCAGGTCAACCTGGCCGACCGCAATAATTATCCATTGCTTTCGGCTTACAGCGGCTCCGCGCCGACGCTGCGATTCAGCTTGGTTCGCGGAAGCGACGGCCACTTGCAGAAAGTGCTGGTCAAGGGGCCATCGAGCTTCGGCGAGCCCTTGCTGCGCTTCGCCGTGGAAGTGGGTTGGCCCGATGGCAGGCTGGTCCGTGAGTTCGAGGTCGATTACAAGCGCGATGGTCCGCGCCGCAAGGCTCCGCCTCCGGCCAACGACGACGGCAAGCATCATGCGGCAACACCGGATCAGGGGTCGCGACTGGATGGCGCCGGGCTTGGCGACATACGCGTCAATTCTCGATTGGGCGAACCCTTGATGGCGGAACTGCCCTTGCTGGGCGGCGTATTCGACAAGGCGGAGCAGTTGCAGGTGGCTATCTACGCCGATACCTCCCAGAGCGGCCAGGTCAAGGAATTGCTGCGACAGGTGTCCTCCATCTCGTATCAGCATGAGCGATCCGCCGATGGCCGGCGCATGTTGACGCTGGCTTCGTCGGTGCCCATCACCCTGCCGCAATTGGCGTTCCGGGTCGAGGTGGCGGCCGGCAGCGTCAAGGCGCAGAAATCCTATGTGTTGGCTTTGGAAGGAGCGGGAGCGGCCGGCGCTCAAGCCAAAGCCGCGGATCACGCCCCGCAGGCGGCCGAATCGGCCAAGTCCTACAAAGTGGTGAAGGGGGATACGCTGTCCGCCATCGCCTCGCGCATGCATGGCCACGCCAAGGGAGAGGATGTGGCCGCCCGCCTGTTGAAGGATAACCCGGACGCCTTCATCCGGGGCGACGCCAACCGCCTGCTGGCGGGGGCGGATTTACGCTATCCGGCCGAATGGAAAATGCGGGACCCGGCTCGCAAGGACGCGTCGGAGCAGGCTCAGCCGCCGGCGTCGCCTGGCGCCATGGCCAAATTGCTGGATCAGGGGCGACAGGCCGATCAGGCCGGAAAGGGCGTGTCGACCGAAGCCAAGTCCATGGCGAAACAGGAGGCCAGCGCGGCCAGGCCCGCCGCCATCGCCCGGCCTGCTTCGTCGCCGGCCGTTTTGGCCGCAGAGCAAAAGATGCGCGATCGCCTGCACTTCCAGGAGCAGGCCTTGAAGGAGACCGAGGAGCGCACCCGCGCATTGGAAGAGAAGATACGATCCTTGCAGCAAGGCAAGGCGAAGGCCGCGGCCTCCATGCCGATGGCGGCGCAAGCGGCCGCCGCTGCGCAGGCAGCCAAGCACGAGGCGAGCGTCAAGCCTGCCATGCCCTCCGCGCAAAACAAGAGCGCTGCGGCCTCGGCTGCCGCCATGGCGCCGGCCAAGAGCGCAGCGGCGAAGCCGCAGCCGGTAGTGAAGGCGGTGTCTTCGATGCCGAAGGCGGCCGATGCGGCCACTCAACCCATGCCGCACCCGGCGCCGGCGCCGACTCCTGCTCCGGTCAATGCGCCAGCGCCCACGACGCCGTCGCATCCGCTGACGCCGAAGCCGGCCACGGAAAGCGTGGTGGATGACGCGCTTTCCGTCTTGGGCGACCGCGACGTACAGATCAAGCTGGGCGGCGCGGCGGCGGCGCTCGGCCTGGTGGCCTTGCTGTTGATCCGCCGCAAGAGGCAAGGCAAGCAGGAGGAGGATGCAGGCGAAGCGTCTGCGGGAGGGAGCTCGCGTCTGGCGCTGGGGCCGTTGGCGGGCTTGATGAGTTCGTTGAAAAAGGATGATGGCGCCGATCTGGGCGCGGTGGACGTGATGGCCGAGGCCGAGGTGTATTTGGCATACGACCGCTCCGACCAGGCCGTGGCAGTGCTTCGCGCAGGTTTGGAAAAGGAGCCGATGCGGCAGGATCTGCGCTTCAAGTTGCTGGAGGTGCTGGCGTCCAAGCCCGACAAGGACGCCTTCCTGCAGGAGGCGATGTCGGCCAAGGACATGTTCAATCCAGACAGCACAATGTGGCAACGCATCTGCGAGCTGGGGCGGAGCACGGTGCCGGGCCATGCTTTGTTTGGCATGGCGGCCGAGCCTGCCGCCGCGGTCAAGCCTCAGGCGGAGACGGCTCCAGCGGCTGTTCCGCGCGCGCCGGCTGCCGCCCCTGAGCTGGCAGCGCCTCCGCCGCAGGCTGCCGCTCCTGCACCAGCCGCCAAGCCTGCGGCAACGGCCGCCAAGCCGACGCCGCCCATTGCGACGCCGGATGTGGATATGGAGAAAATGGAACTGGCCAAGCTGTACATGGAAATGGGCGACAAGGAAACGGCCGAGACACTGATGCGGGAGGCGCAGCACGGCAGGTAAGCGCAGTTTGGCGGTTTTGTCGGCAATGGCACCGGCCTGGATGGCGGTGCCATTCGTTTTTCTGGGGGGCGGGGCGTGGCGCAAACCTGCCTGGATAGGATAAAGTGGGGGTTTTACGGTCTCGCTGGCGGCAGTGGCGCGCGAGGCCGGGGAACGAATGGATGATTGGGTATGAGAATCGCGCTCGGCATCGAGTATGACGGCCGGGCGTTTGCCGGCTGGCAAAGTCAGCCGCACGGCAATACGGTACAGGACATCTTGAATCAGGCCTTGGGCCGGATCGCGGGCAACCGCGACATCTCCACGGTGGCCGCCGGACGCACCGACGCCGGCGTGCACGCGGCGATGCAGGTGGCGCATTTCGACACCGACGCCAGTCGCCCGCTGAATGCCTGGGTGCGCGGCGTCAATGCCTTGCTGCCGCCGGAAATCGCCGTGGTGTGGGCGCGGGAGGTGGACGATGGCTTCCATGCCCGGTTTTCCGCTTTTTCCCGCAGCTACAGCTATTTTTTGCTGACGCACCCGGTACGCTCCTGCCTGCTGGCGGGCAAGGTGGGCTGGTATCATCAGGCGCTGGATGTCGATGCGATGCGCGAGGCGGCGCAGCGTCTGCTCGGCCGGCATGATTTTTCGAGTTTCCGCGCTTCCGAGTGCCAGGCCAAGTCGCCGGTGAAGGATTTGCAGCGGCTGGATATCGTAGAAGATGGCGGACTGCTCCGCTTCGACCTCGTTGCCGATGCCTTCCTGCACCATATGGTGCGCAATTTGGTGGGCGCGCTGCTGTACGTGGGCAAGGGGGCTTTGGACGCGGCGGGCATGCAGTCGCTGCTGGAAGCGCGCGACCGCACTTGCGCGCCGCCCACCTTCATGCCGGATGGCCTGTACCTGACCGGCGTAGGCTATCCGGAGACGTTTGGCCTGCCGTCGCAATGCGAGGCCGGGCGCTTGAAACTGCGCTAGCAGCTAACAGAGAAAAGACAGTGGTCAGAATCAAGATCTGCGGCATCACCCAGCCGGAACACGGCGCGGAAGCGGCCCGCCTGGGCGCCGACGCCATCGGGTTGGTGTTTTACGACAAGAGCCCGCGCAATGTGTCCATTGAGCAGGCGCGCGCGGTGATCGCGGCGCTGCCGCCTTTCGTCAGCGTGGTGGCCTTGTTCGTCAACCCCGCGCGCGAATGGGTGGAGCAGGTGCTGAGCGCCTGCGCCGTCGATGTGCTGCAGTTTCATGGCGAGGAGAGCGCCGAATTCTGCCGCTCGTTCCTCCGTCCGTATCTGAAAGCCGTGCGGGTGAAGCCGGGTGTCGATCTGCGGCAATGGGCCGCGGCCTACCCGGATGCGCGCGGCTTGCTCACCGACGCCTTTGTCGAGGGCGCGCACGGCGGCACCGGCGCGACGTTTGACTGGACCCTGCTGCCGGACGATCTGCCTTTGCCGTTGATCCTGTCCGGCGGCCTGGACGAACACAATATCGAAGAAGCCGTGCGCCGGGTGAAGCCGGCGGCGGTGGACGTCTCCAGCGGTGTGGAGGCGGCCAAGGGAATCAAAGATGCTGCCAGAATGGCGGCCTTCATATCAGGAGCAAGACATGGATCGGTATGATTTTCCGGATGCGCAGGGCCATTTCGGCCCTTATGGCGGTGTCTATGTCGCCGAAACCTTGATGGTGGCGCTGGACCAGTTGAAAGAAGAATACGCTCGCGTGAAGGCCGATCCGACGTTCTGGCATGAGTTTCGCCATGAACTGAAGCATTACGTGGGTCGTCCCAGTCCGGTCTACCACGCCAAGCGCTGGTCCGAGCAATTGGGCGGCGCGCAGATCTGGATGAAGCGCGAAGACCTGAATCACACCGGCGCGCACAAGATCAACAACGCCATCGGACAGGCGCTGCTGGCGCGCCGCATGGGCAAGAAGCGCGTCATCGCCGAAACCGGCGCCGGCCAGCACGGCGTGGCCACCGCCACCGTCGCCGCGCGCTACGGCATGGAATGCGTGGTGTACATGGGCGCGGAGGATGTCAAGCGCCAGTCGCCCAATGTGTTCCGCATGAAGCTGCTGGGCGCCACCGTGGTGCCGGTGGAATCCGGCTCCAAGACGCTGAAGGACGCGTTGAACGAAGCGATGCGCGACTGGGTGACCAATGTCGATTCCACTTTCTACATCCTGGGCACGGCTGCCGGCCCGCATCCGTACCCGATGCTGGTGCGCGACTTCGTGTCGGTGATCGGCGAAGAAGCCAAGGTGCAGATGCCGGAAGTGATCGGCCGCCAGCCCGATGTGGTGGTGGCGTGCGTCGGCGGCGGCTCCAACGCCATCGGCATGTTCCACCCGTACATCGACGTGCCGGGCGTGCGCATGGTGGGCGTAGAGGCTGGCGGGCACGGCATCGCCAGCGGCAAGCATGCTGCGCCGCTCAGCTCGGATGCCAAAGTGGGCGTGCTGCACGGCGCCAAGAGCTATCTGATGCAAGACGAGGATGGCCAGATCATCGAGACGCATTCGGTGTCGGCAGGCCTCGATTATCCGGGCGTCGGCCCGGAGCACAGCTATCTGAAAGACATTGGCCGCGCCGAATACGTGGCGATCAATGATGACGAGGCGCTGCGGGCCTTCCACGACTGCTGTCATCTGGAAGGCATCATCCCGGCGCTGGAGTCCAGCCACGCGCTGGCCTGGGCCGCCAAGGTGGCGCCGAGCATGGGCAAGGATCAGGTGATCCTGGTCAACCTGTCCGGCCGCGGCGACAAGGACATCAATACCGTTGCCGGTCTCTCCGGCATTACTCTGTAAGGAGAGCGCCGCATGTCACGCATAGAAAAACGCTTTGCCGAGCTGGCGGGCAAAAAAGCCCTGATTCCCTTCATCACCGCCGGCGATCCGCATCCCGGCCTGACCGTGTCGCTGATGCACGGCCTGGTGGAAGGCGGTGCCGACATCATCGAGCTGGGCGTGCCGTTTTCCGATCCGATGGCCGATGGCCCGGTGATCCAGCGTGCCTCCGAGCGCGCGTTGTCGCACAAGGTGGGGTTGCGCCATGTGCTGGAAATGGTGGCCGAGTTCCGCCGTTCCGATGAGGTGACGCCCGTTGTGCTGATGGGCTACCTGAACCCCTTGTGCGCGATGGGCTATACCGAATTTGCCAAGCGCGCCAAGGCCGCTGGCGTGGACGGCGTGCTGACGGTGGATTGTCCGCCGGAAGAGGCGGTCGATCTGCAGGCGGCGCTGGATGCCCAAGGACTGGATACGGTGTTCCTGATCGCGCCCACCACGCCGCCGGCGCGGGTGGCGGAAATCGCCAAACTGGCGCGCGGATACGTTTATTATGTGTCGCTGAAGGGCGTCACCGGCGCGGGACATCTGGACATTGACGACGTAGCGCGTAAAATTGCTGCCCTCAGACAACAATTGCCGCTGCCGATAGGCGTAGGCTTCGGGATTCGCGACGCCGCGACTGCCAAGGCCATTTCCACCGCTGCCGACGCCGTGGTGGTGGGCAGCAGGCTGGTACAGGAAATTGAGGCGGCGACACCCGAAACTGCCAAAGAGCAGTTAACTCGTCTGGTGGCCGAACTAAAGGCCGCCATCCGCTAGAACATCGACGGGGGCCATCGCCCCCGTTCATGCGCAGGGAACCGTCCCGCGCATTTAGATTCAAGGAGTCAGCATGAGCTGGTTGAATAAGCTCCTCCCGCCGAAGATCAAGCGCGAAAACCGCGCCGACAAGCCTTCCGCGGTGCCCGAGGGGCTTTGGAGCAAGTGCCCGGAATGTGAAGCCGTATTGTATTACACCGACCTGGAAAGCAATCTGCAGGTCTGCCCCAAATGCAGCCATCACCATCCGCTGACGGCGCGTCAGCGCCTGAACCTGCTGCTGGATGAGGAAGGCCGCCGCGAGGTGGGCGAGGAAGTCAAGCCGGTGGACATCCTCAAGTTCAAGGACAGCAAGAAGTATCCCGACCGCCTGAGCGCGGCCAAGAGCGATACCGGCGAGGACGACGCGCTGGTGGTGCTGCAAGGCAGCATACACTCCCTGCCAGCCGTGGTGGCCGCGTTCGAATTCCGGTTCATCGGCGGCTCCATGGGCTCGGTGGTGGGCGAGCGCTTCGTGCGCGGCGTGCGCGCGGCCGTGGAGGCCAAGGCGCCGTTCATCTGCGTGGCCGCTTCCGGCGGCGCGCGGATGCAGGAGGGCTTGAATTCGCTGATGCAGATGGCCAAGACCAGCGCCGCGCTGCAACTGTTGTCCGACCACAAGCTGCCGTTCATCTCCGTGCTGACCGACCCGACCATGGGCGGCGTATCGGCCTCGTTCGCCTTCCTGGGCGATGTGGTGATGGCCGAGCCCAAGGCGCGCATCGGCTTCGCCGGCGCCCGCGTGATCGAGCAGACTGTGCGCGAGACCTTGCCGGAAGGCTTCCAGCGCGCGGAGTTCCTGCTGGATAAGGGCGCCGTGGACATGGTGGTGGACCGCCGCGAGCTGAAGCGCAAAGTGGCCAGCATGATTACCTTGCTGATGAAGGAGCCGACTGCCGTATAAGGAAGCTTGCCTGCCTTCGCGCTCAACCCGCCCCGTTGCATGACGGCGCGGGTTTTGTTTTAACTGAGACGATAGCCGACAATATCAAATGACATATTGATTTGCTTATGGCATGCTGAAGGCTTCCGATCATACTACGCAAGGAGACTGCAAGATGGATAGATTCGACATTGACGCGCAAGGGCAAGTCGGCGTAGCGGTTTCCGGATGCGGCAGCATCGCTTGAATCGTTTTCCACGCTAGTCCATCGTCGCCGTTCGGCGACCGTTCCCCGCTTGTTCCCTTCTACCGCATCCGCGCGGTGACATCCGCCTGTCCGCCAGGCTGATTTCCTCTTTCTTTTCTTAAAGCTCAATCAAGCCTGGCGCTGCCGGGCAGTGTCGGCTTGCGAGCGTTCGCAGGAGTTCTGATGCTGAATTTCGATTTCTCGCGCCTGGCCGCTATCGGCCTGACGCCGCTATTGCTGCAGCAAGCGCTGGTCTTGGCCGGCGATCAAGATAGACAACTGGTCCGCGTCTGCCGCGTGCAGCGCGATTGCATTTGGGGGCATGACGGCGAGTCCGAATGGCAGGCCCAGGCTTTGCACCATGTGCATGGCGAGCTGGCGGTAGGCGATTGGGCGCTGTGCCAGCCGCGGGCGGAAGGGCCGTGGCGGCTGATCGACCGACTGGAGCCGTTCAATCAATTGGCGCGCTTTAATGAAGAAGGCGCGCGCCAGGTCTACGCGTCCAACGTCGACACCGCGTTGCTGGTGATGGGCCTGGACGGCGACTACAACCCGCGCCGCCTGGAGCGCTATTTGGGTCTGGCGGCGTCCGCCGGCGTCGCGCCGGTGGTGGTGTTGAGTAAGGCAGACCTGTGCGCCGACACCGCAGATAGGGTCGCGGAATTGGAGCGTCGCCTGCGCCCCGCGCCACCCATCCTGGCGCTGAACGGCAATGACCCGAGCTGCCGCGAGGCGCTTGCCCCCTGGCTGGGCGAGGGGCAGACCCTGGTGCTGCTGGGCTCGTCCGGCGCTGGCAAGTCCACGCTCAGCAACGCGCTGCTGGGCGAGGCGATCCAGACCGTGGGCGATGTCAGGAACGACGATAGCCGAGGCCGCCATACCACGACGGCGCGCACCTTGCTGCCATGTCCGGGCGGCGCCTGCATCATCGACACGCCCGGCGTGCGCGGCCTGCAAGCGCCGCTAGACGAGCGGGCATTGGCATGCAGCTTCACCGACATCGTCGAGCTGGCGGATCGTTGTCAATTCCGCGATTGCCGCCACCTGGAGGAGCCTGGCTGCGCGGTGAGGGCCGGGGTAGACGCAGATCGGCTGCGCAATTACCACAAGCTGTTGCGTGAGACGCGGAGGTTGGAGCAGAGCCCGCTGCAACGCCAGCAGCAACGCCGGGAATGGAAGGCGCGCAACAAGGCGGCGCGGCGTCGCTAGGGGCAGGCCCGGCCTGCCGGGCCTGTTGTATGTCGATGGCGGCGGATTACCCCGCGGCGCGGGGTACCCGCCAGATTGAAGGAGCGATATGAGAGTTTGGAACCGAGAGGGCGAGGCCGCGCCCATCGCCACGCCTCACTTGCGCTTATGGCCGCTGGGGCCAGAGCATGCCGAAGCGTTATTTCCCTTGCTGCGGCAAGCGCGGATTTACGACTGGATTTCGATGCGTCAGTCGGAGTCCGTTTCAGCCTTGGCGCGCCGCTGGGGCGAGTTTAGGCTGCAGGGGACAGGCGAGCGCGAGGAGTATTTTTCCGGCTGGGCCGCGCAACGAGCGGGGGACGGCGCTTGGCTGGGCGCGCTGGATGCGGATGTCCGCGCCGATGGCGTCGCCGTGAATGTGGGTTATTGCTTCGGGCCGGAATATTGAGGGCAGGGCTACGCCAGAGAGGCGGTATTGGCCTTGGCTGGCCATCTGTCAGGGCAAGGCGTGCATGAGCAACGCGCGACGGTGACGTGGGGCAACGAGGCCTCGATGCGGGTGCTGGAGCGAGCCGGCTTTGTCCGTGGCCAGGTGTTGCCGGATAACGATACCGTGGGCGGCTGCTTGGTCGATGACATAGAGTTTGTCCGCTACCGCGCGGCAAGCGGCGGCCTGTGTCTGTTGCGGGCCCGGCCGGATGAGACGCAATGCGTCGCCGATATTCTTTCCGAAGCCGCGGCGTGGCTGCGCGCGGGCGGACGCGAAATGTGGCTGCCGGAGGAGATGGCTGTCGAGCGGATGGCGGCGGACGTGGCGGCAGGCTGGTTTCATTATATCGAGAGGGCCGGCGAGAGGCTGGGCGTGGTCAAAATTCAATATGACGATCCCTTGTTTTGGCCAGATGCGGCGGCGGGGGAGTCGGTGTTCCTGCACCGCATCGCCGTGCGCCGCAACTTTGCCGGGCAGGGTGTGGTGGCGGCCATGGTTCGCCATACGCTTGATATGGCTGCGGCGCAGGGTTTGCGCTATGTGGGGCTGGATTGCGACGCCGCCAGACCGGCTTTGCGCGCGCATTATCTGCGCCATGGCTTTGTCCATCGCGACGATGTGCAGGCCGGATGCTGGAAAGTCTCGAGACTGGAAATGGAAACGGGCCGCGCCCATCGTCTGATGGACTCGGCCCGGATGGGCGCGTCACTCGATTACTGCTGTTGCGCTGCGCCCTGCCCGGCTTGCGCGGTCTTCTGCGCGCGCGGCGGGGCGTTTTTCACGTACTTGTCGAACCAGTTGAGCATTTCGTACACCAGTTGCTCGTTGGATTCGCGCGCGGCGTACCAGTGCGGCTCGTGCGGCAGCATCACCAGACGCGTGGTGCCGCCGTTGCCGCGGATGGCCTCGAAGAACTTGGAAGCCTGCAGCGGGGTGGTGCCGGGGTTGGCGTCGTCGGTGCCGTGGACGATCAGAATCGGCGCTTTCAGCTTGTCGGCGTAGAAGAAGGTGGACACCTTGCGATAGACATCGGGCGCTTCCCATACCGAGCGGCGCTCGCTCTGGAAGCCAAACGGCGTCAGCGTCTTGTTGTACGAGCCGCTGGTGGCCGCGCCGGCGCGGAACAGGTCGGTATGCGCCAGCAGGTTGGCCGTCATCAGCGCGCCATGGCTGTGGCCGGTGACGGCCACGCGGTCCGGATCCACCACGCCCAGTTTCACCGCCTCATTCACGGCGGCCTCGGCATCCATCTTCAGCTGGTCCAGATAGCTGTCGTAGGCGGCTTTCGGGTCGCCCACCACCGGGAAAGAGGCCTGGTCGATGACGGCGTAGCCGGCCAGCAACAGGTATTTGTACTGGTACAGGCGGGTGAAAGTCTGCTGCGAACCGCTGACCTGGCCGGCGCTGGCGGCGTCGGCGTAGTCCAGCGGGTAGGCATTGAGGATGGCCGGGATGCGGGTGCCTTCCTGGTAGCCGGGTGGCGTATACAGCGTGAACGACAGTTCCAGCCCGTCGGCGCGCTTGTATTTGACCAGCCGCTTCTTGATCTGGCGCAGCTCCGGCGTCGGGTCGACGATGCGGGTGACGACGGACGGGGTGGACGAGAAAACGGCTTCGCCCTTGTCGGCGCTGATGGGGCTGCCCAGTTTGCGCAGGAAGGCGTTGGGCGCCTCGGTCGGGGTCTGGCGCCAGGTCAGGAAGCTGCCGCTTTGGCTGGACAGGCCGATGAAGCGCTCATAGGCGGATTTGTCGCTGCGGAACAGGCGCTGGCTTTCGCCGGTTTTCAGGTTCAGCTTGTCCAGGAAGGGGCGGTTGCCTTGCGGGGAGGCGCCGGCGCCGGCCAGGTAGATGGCGTCGCCTTCCAGTTGGATCACCCGTTCGCCATTGGCCAGGGTGCGGTGCACCGGGCTGCCCGGATCGGCGTACTTGTTGTCGAAGGACATATCCCACAGCAGTTTGCCCGCCTGTTTCGCATCGTCGATGTTGACGATGCGGGTCTGCCGCCAGTGTTTGTTCAGGTCGATCTCATGCACTAGCGCGGTGTCGGCGCGCTCGGTCCAGTCTATGCCGGCGAAACGTTGAGTGGTGCGCAGAATTTCTACCGGCGCGGCGGTGAACGGCGCTTTTTGCATCATCACCTTGTCGCGCGCCGGCACGGTGTTCTGCCAGTCGCCGCCATCCAGCGCCTCGGCCCAGAGCAGGGTGGCCGGCTCGGTGGCGCGCCAGAAGAAATCGCGCGGGCCCAGCGGCTCGCCATGCACCGGCACGCGGTCGGCCAACGGAAGGGAGGCGACGGTGTGGATGGCGATGCGGCCAGGCTTGGAAATATTCCATACCTGCACTTCATGCGGGAAGCGTTGGTAAGTGGTGACGTAGGAATAGGGTTTGCGCACGCTGGACACCAGGATGTGCTTGCCGTCCGGCGCCGGGGCCACACCATCGTATAGAGCCGATTGGCCAAGCGGCGTGGCTTTGCCGCTGGCGGCGTCCACCAGCAGCAGCTGCGAGGCGGCGTAGTAGTCGAACAGCGCTTCGTCGTGCGGGCTGTTCAGCGTATCGCGGGTTTCATAGGTGCTGCTCTGGCCCTTTTCGCCATCGGCTTCTTGCACATTGGGCCCTTCCGGGCCTGCATCCTTCACCGGCGGCGGTCCCAGCTTGGTCGGCACGGCCTTGACCAGCAAGGTTTTCTGGTCCGGCATCCATTGCAGTTCATCGTTGAGCATCGGGTTCAGGCGGATGCCGGGAAGCTTGCGGATCCGGCCGCTGGCGACATCGCCGACCCAGACTTCTACCGCACTCTTGGTGGTGTTGGCGAAGGCGAAGCGTTTGCCGTCGGCGGACCAGATCGGCGCATCCGGGCAGGCGCCGGCCGGCAGCGCGATCGCCGTTTCCTTGCCGCTGGGGAGGGCCACCAGCTTGAAGCTTTCGGCGCACGGGGCGATGCCGTAGCCGCCTGGCGTGTCGTGCTTGCTGCGATTGGCCGGCTCGACGCGGGTGCCGGCCAGTTTCAGGTAAGGCGCGGCCACGCGGGCGATGGAGGGATACTCCTGCCAGGCCACCAGCAGCATGCTGTCCTTGGTGGGGCTGATGCTGGGGCCGGGCAGCGACGGCGCGCGCATCACTTTGAGGATGTTGGCCGGCGGTTGCTGATAACCGACGGCGGATGCGGCGGCGGGCAGCATGGCGCAGGCCGCCAGCGTGGCGGCGGCGATGCCCTTCAGAGCGTGCAATGGAAACATGGTCATCCTTGTAGACATCTTGTTGTGGCGATTGTCCGTTTATCAAGCGGCAACGGGAGGCTGCTGACGCGGCCTCCCGTTGGAAAGACACAATGACGAATTTATCACATGTCATATGTGTTGGGGTGATGGTCTTGACCTGTTCAATTCACCGTATGGAAGTATTTGACGATGCTGGAGAAGTCCAGCTTGCCGTTGCCCTGGTGCACGTGTTCTTCATACAGATTGCGCGCCAGCGCGCCCAGCGGATTGGCGGCGTGGCTTTGCAGCGCGGTTTCCTCGGCCAGCCCCAGGTCCTTCAGCATCAGCTCGGACATGAAGCCGCCGGCGTAGTTGCGGCTGGCCGGGGCATTTTCCATCACGCCGGGCCAGGGGTTGTAGAGTTCGGTAGCCCAGTTGCGGCCGGAGCTTTTGCTGATGATTTCGGACAGCACTTTCGGGTCCAGGCCGTTTTTGACGCCCAGCGCCAAGGCCTCGGCGGTGCCGGCCATCAGGATGCCCAGCAGCATGTTGTTGCAGATCTTGGCGGTCTGGCCGGCGCCGGCGCCACCGGCGTGGAAGATGTTCTTGCCCATCGCTTCCAGCACCGGGCGGGCGCGGGAGAGGTCTTCCGCCGCGCCGCCGACGATGAAGGTCAGGGTGCCGGCAGCCGCGCCAGCGGTGCCGCCGGACACCGGCGCGTCCAGCATGGACAGGCCGCGCGCTTGCGCGGCTTCCGCCACTTGGCGTGCCGTGCCGGCGTCTATGGTGCTGCAGTCTATGACCAGCGTGCCCTTGGGCAGTTTGGCGAACAGGCCTTCATCGCCCAGGTACAGGTTGGCTACATGTTTGCCTGCAGGCAGCATGGAGATCACCACCCCCGCGTCCTTGGCCGCGTCGGCGGCGCTGGAAGCGGCCCGGCCGCCGGCCGCGGCTACCTTGGACAAGGCTTCGGGCGACAGGTCGAAGGCATTGACCTTGAAGCCCTTGTTCAGCAGATTGACGGCCATCGGGCCGCCCATATTGCCCAGGCCGATGAAGGCGATGTTTTCCATGCTGCTCTCCTCTGTTTGGTTCTGTTTGTTTTATTTCAGCGCGGCCAGGGGGTGGTCCCCATCGCGCCATGGCGATTCGAAGTGCCCATCCACCCAGGCCTGGTCGATGTCCTGCAACTGGCGGCTCCAATGCGGATTGCGGTCTTTGTCCACCAGCAGCGCGCGCACGCCTTCCGGGAAATCCGAGCGGGCGCAGAAGTTGACCGACAGCACCAGCTCCATCCGCAAGGCCTCGGCCAGAGACATGTGTTTGGAGCGGTTCAGGATTTCCCAGCTGACGGCGGCGGAGGTGGGGCAGCCGTGGGCGAAATTCTTGGCGGCGTCGGCGAGCCACGGGTCTTCGAACGCCGTTTGAGTCAGCGCGGAGGCGACGGCGGCCAGGTCGCCCTTGTTCATCAGCCGGTGCACAGCCAGCAGATTGCGTTCGACGTTGGACGCCGGCAGCGCGTCGCCGAGCTGGCTTTCCAGCTGGTTCAGCAGCGCGCTGACCAGGGCTGGCCGCGCGTGGGCGTCGTCTCCCCAGTTGGCCGCTTGCAGGGCCTCCAGCAAAGCCGGGTAGGCATCCGCCGCCAGCACATGATCGGCCAGATTGGCGATCAGCGCGTCGTGGGCGTTCAGCGGCGCGCCGGTCAAGGCCAGGAACAGGCCCAGGTGCGCCGGCATGCGTTGCAGGAACCAGCTGCCGCCCACGTCCGGGTACAGGCCGATGGTGATTTCCGGCATCGCGATGCGGGTGACGGGCGTGACCACGCGGTGGCTGGCGCCGGCCATCAGGCCCAGGCCGCCGCCCATGACGATGCCGCCGCCCCATACAATCAAGGGTTTCCTGTAGCGGTGGATGCGGTAGTCGAGCGTGTACTCCTCGGTGAAGAAAGCCACCGCGTGCGGATGCGGGTAGTGCGGCTCGGCTACCAGTTTTTCGCGCAGGCTGCGCACATCGCCGCCGGCGCAGAAGGCGCGCTCGCCTGAGCCGCGCAGCACCACGGCGACGATGCCTGCATCGCGCTCCCAGATGGTGAGGCGCGAATCCAGCAGCCGGATCATGTCCAGCGTCAGCGCGTTCAGCGATTTTTCGGCATTGAGGGTGGCGATGGCGATGCGATGGCCATCGCCGGTAGGTAGTTCATCAAACAGCACCACGTCATGCATGGGGAGGCTCCGGAAAGGCTGTTGTTAACCACGAAAGACTGCAGGAAGGCGGCGAACCGCCGCCGCCATTGATCCGGGGTCGCGGCTCGCCGCTTTCGCGGTTTTCGTGGGGTTTGTGGCCATGTGTTTTGAGCTCAGGCGTTCTTCCAGTTCGGCGCGCGCTTTTCCAGGAAGGCGCGCGTGCCTTCGCCTTGATCGTAGGTGTCGAACAGCTTGATGAAGGCCTCGCGTTCCTTGATCAGGTTCCAAGCCGGCGGCTGGGTGCGGGCGGCCTGCACCAGCTGCTTGCACACGCCGACCGACGACGGCGACTGCTTGGCCACGCCCTCGGCCAGCTTGATGGCGGTTTCCAGCGCCTCGCCCTTGGCCACCACCTGCTCCACCAGGCCGATGCGCTCGGCGGTGGCGGCGTTGATGCGCTCGCCGCACAGAATCATGCGCTTGGCCCAGCCTTCGCCCACCAGCCACGGCAGGTTCTGGGTGCCGCCGGCGCAAGGCAGCAGGCCGACGCCGGCTTCTGGCAGCGCCATCTGGCTTTGTTCTTCGGCGATGCGAATGTCGCAGGCCAGGGCGCATTCCAGGCCGCCGCCCATGGCGTAGCCGTTGAGCGCGGCGATGCTGACGCCGCGGAAGCCGGACAGCGCCTCGAAGGCCTCGCCGAACAGCATGGTCATCTCGGTGGCCACCTTCTTGTCGCCGTCGGCGAACAGATTCAGGTCCGCGCCGGCTGAGAAGAACTTCTCGCCCTGGCCGGTGATGACCAGCGCGTAGATGTCGCGGTCGGCGTTGAGATCGGCCACCAGCTGTTTCAGCGCGGTCAGGCTGGCGCGGTTCCAAGTGTTGGCCGGCGGATTGTCTATCGTCACCACGGCGGTGTGGCCGCGTTTTTCCACGTTCAGGTGGGCGTAGCTTTGCATGTCCTGGTCCTTGTTTTTTAGCCACGGAAGCACACGGAAAGGCACGGAAGAAATCAACAACACGTCTGCCTGTGATGAATGCGCTTTTGCGTTGTGGATCGCCGCGCTGTCGGGATGAAGTTTCCGTGTTTTTCCGTGGCTATATCAATTAACGCAGCGTTTCCAGCGCGCCGTCCTGCAGCAGCTTGCGCGCGACTATCATCCGCATCACCTCGTTGGTGCCTTCCAGTATCTGGTGCACGCGCAGGTCGCGCACGTGGCGCTCCAGCGGGAAGTCCTGCAGATAGCCGTAGCCGCCGAACAGCTGCAGCGCGTTGTTGGCGATATTGAAACTCAGATCGGTGGCCAGGCGCTTTGCCATCGCGCAATAGGCGGTGGCGTCGGCGCTGGCGTTGTCCAGCTTCCAGGCGGCCAGGCGCACCATCTGGCGCGCCGCCACCAGCTCGGTCAGCATGTCGGCCAAGCGGAACTGCACGGTTTGCAATTCCGCCAGCGGCTGGCCGAATTGCTGGCGTTCCTGCACATAGCGCTGCGCGGCGTTCAGCGCGGACTGGGCGGTGCCGACGGCGCAGGTGGCGATATTGATGCGGCCGCCGTCCAGCCCCTTCATGGCGAAGGCGAAGCCCTGGCCTTCTTCGCCCAGGCGATTGGCTACCGGGATTTCCACGTTGTCGAAGGTGATGGCGCGGGTGGGCTGGCTATTCCAGCCCATCTTCTTTTCCTTCTTGCCGTAGCTGACGCCCGACGCGTCGGCTGGCACCACGAAGGCGGAGATGCCCTTGGGGCCGGGGCCGCCGGTGCGGGCCATCACCACCAGCAACTGGGTGCTGCCGGCGCCGGAGATGAACATCTTGCCGCCGTTGAGCACGTAGACCTCGCCCTTTTTCTCAGCGCGGGTTTTCAGCGAGGCGGCGTCGGAGCCGGCGCCCGGCTCGGTCAGACAGTAGCTGCCCAAGACTTCGCCGGTCACCATTTTCGGCACCCATTGTTCAGCCAGCTGCTGGCTGCCGAAGCTGGCGATCATCCAGCTGACCATGTTGTGGATGGTCAGGTAGGCGGCGGTGGAGGTGCAGCCGGCGGCCAGCTCCTCGAACACGATGGCGGAGTCCAGCCGCGACAGGCCCAGGCCGCCGTAAGCTTCCGGCGTGTACAGGCCCAGAAAACCCATGTCGCCGCTCTTGCGGATCACGTCCAGCGGGAAGAGGGACTCGGCATCCCATTCGGCCGCGCGCGGGGCCAGCTCGCGCTCGGCGAAATCACGGGCGCTTTGTTGGAAGGCGAGTTGGTCTTCGGATAAGGCGAAATCCATGATGAATCCTTTGATTTTTTGCCACGGAAGCACACGGAAAGGGCACGGTAACGATGGTTGGTTCAGTCTTCCCCCTGCCATGTCGAAGTCTGAATTCCCTGCTTTCCCGCTGTGGTACTTAGCGCTCGGGGCCAAGCGATAGCCGTTTTTTCCGTGTTGTTCCGTGTGTTTCCGTGGCTAATTCATTGCTAAATCAGCGCAGCGAGATGGTGGTGTGCACCTTGCCGCTGCTGGCCTCGTCGTCGAACCAGCGGCTGGTGACGGTCTTGGTCTGGGTGTAGAAGGCCACCACCTGCTTGCCGTAGGGGCCGAGGTCGCCCAGCTTGGACGCGCGGCTGCCGGTGAAGCTGAACAGCGGCACCGGCACCGGGATCGGCACGTTGATGCCCACTTGGCCGACGTCGATCTCTTCCTGGAACTTGCGCGCCGCCGCGCCGCTCTGGGTGAAGATGGCGGTGCCGTTGCCGTTGGGGTTGGCGTTGATGATGGCGATGGCTTCATCCAGCGTGTCGGCGGCCATCAGGCACAGCACTGGGCCGAAGATTTCCTGGTGGTAGATCGCCATCTCGGGTTTGACGCCGGAGAAGATGGTGGGGCCGACGAAGTTGCCGTTGTCGAAACCGGCGACTTTCACGCCGCGGCCGTCCAGCTCCAGCTTGGCGCCTTCCTCGACGCCGCGGGCGATCAGGCTTTTGACGCGGTCCAGCGCGGCGCAGGAGATCACCGGGCCGAGGTCGGGGTTGTCCTTGCCCGGGCCCACTTTCAGCCCCTTGGCCTTGGCCACCAGTTCCGGAATCCACTGCTGGGCCTCGCCTACCAGCACCGCCACGCTGAGCGCCATGCAGCGCTGGCCGGCGGCGCCGAAGGCCGCGCCGGTCAGCTGGTTCAGCGCCTGCTCCTTATTGGCATCCGGCAGCACGATGGCGTGGTTTTTGGCGCCCATCATGCATTGGGCGCGCTTGCCGCTGAGGGTGGCGCGCTGGTAGACGTGGGTGCCCACCTTGGTGGAGCCGACGAAGGACACCGCCTTGATGTCGGGGTGGTCGCAGATGGCGTCGACTACCGACGCCGCGCCGTGAACCACGTTGAGCACGCCCTTGGGAATGCCGGCTTCCAGCGCCAGCTCGACCAGGCGCATCGTCACCATCGGGTCTTGCTCGGACGGCTTCAGCACGAAGGTATTGCCGGTGGCGATGGCCATCGGGAACATCCACAGCGGAATCATGGCCGGGAAGTTGAACGGAGTGATGCCGGCACACACGCCCAGCGGCTGCTGCACGGTGTAGGTGTCCACGCCGCCGGCGACGTTTTCGGCGTATTCGCCCATCTGCAGGGTGCCGATATTGGCGGCGTGCTCCACCACCTCCAGGCCGCGGAAGATGTCGCCTTCGGCGTCGGCCAGGGTCTTGCCCTGTTCGGCGGTGAGGATGGCGGCCAATTCCTTCATGTTTTCGCGGATCAACTGCTGGTATTTCAGGAAAATGCGGGCGCGGGCGCCGATCGGCGTTTTCTTCCAGGTCTTGAACGCTTCCTTGGCGGCGGCGACGGCGGCGTTCACCTCGTCGGCGGTGGCCAGCGGCACGCGCGCCAGCACTTCCTGGGTGGCCGGATTGACGATGTCGCGCCATTCCGTGGTTTGGGATTCGACGAATTCGCCGCCTATCAACAGCTTGATGTTGGGTACCGACTGGCTCATGGCACTGCCTCCTCTAATTGTTCGGGCTGATGGCGCTGCTCAGTTGTAGCTGTAGAAACCCTTGCCGCTCTTGCGGCCCAGGTGTCCGGCCTGCACCAGCTGCGCGAGCAACGGGCAGGCGCGGTATTTGCTGTCGCGGAATTCGTGGTACAGGATGTCCATGATGGACAGGCAGGTGTCCAGGCCTATCAGGTCGGCCAGCGCCAAGGGGCCGATCGGGTGGTTCATGCCCAGCTTCATCACGGTGTCGATGTCCTCTGCGGTGGCCAGGTTTTCATGCAGCGCGAAGGCGGCCTCGTTGATCATCGGCATCAGCACGCGGTTGGAGACGAAACCGGCGGCATCCTTCACCGTGACCGGCGTTTTGCCCAGCGCTTGAGATAAGTGGAAGACAGTTTGGTAGGCTTCGTCGCCGGTTTGCAGCGCGCGGATGATCTCCACTAATTGCATCACCGGCACCGGGTTCATGAAGTGCATGCCCACCACGCGCTCCGGGTGGCTGACCCAGCTGGCGATGCGGGTAAGGGAGATGGACGAGGTGTTGGAGGCGAGGATGCACTTTTCGCCGACTGCGGCGTCCAGGTCGCGGAAGATCTGTTCCTTGACGGCGGCGTTTTCGGTGGCGGCCTCGATCACCACATCGCAGCCGGCCAGATCGGCCAGCTTGGTTGTGGAGCGGATATGAGCGACGATGCCGGGAATGTTGGCTTCGGCGATCAGCTCTTTCTTGGCCATCCGCTGCAGGCTGATATTGATATTGGCCATGCCTTTGACCAGGGTCGCGTCGTTGACGTCGGCCAGCACCACCTCGAAGCCCTTCATCGCGAAGACCTGGGCGATGCCGTTGCCCATGGTGCCTGCGCCCACCACGCCGATTTTCTGGCTCATCTGTTTCTCCTGGACTGTTTGCTCTAACTTTTGATCACGATAACTTGACGTTTACGTCAACGTCAACAGACAATGAACACAAATGCAGCCGACTGTGGCGCGCGTGGCCGCAGAGGAAGAATCGGGGTACAGACATATGGGCGAGCAGGTTTTCAATATCACGGAATTGGCGCAGGAATTCGACGTCACCACCCGCGCCATCCGCTTCTACGAGGACCAAGGCCTGTTGGAGCCGGCGCGGGCCGGGCAGCGCCGCATCTACAACCGGCGCGACCGCGTGCGGCTGATGCTGATCCTGCGCGGCAAACGCATAGGCCTGTCCCTGCAAGAGATACGCGAGCTGTTCGCGCTGTACGACGCGGCGCACGACGACGCGCCGCAGTTGCAGGAATTCATCCGCATCCTGGCGCGCAAGGAGCAGCAGCTGTTGGAGCAGATGGAAGACATCAAGGTGGTGCTGACTGAAATCGGCCAGTTGCGCGCCCAATGCGAAAAGACGCTGGGCAAACGCAACAACGGCCACAATCGAGCAAAGGAGCTGTGATGCAACAACAGGAAATCGTGATCGTGGGCATGGCGCGCACCGCCATGGGCGGCTTCCAGGGCGCGCTGTCAGGTCTGACCGCCAGCCAGCTGGGCGCGGCCGCGATCCGCGCCGCGGTGGAGCGCGCCGGCGTCTCCGCCGGCGAGGTGGACGAAGTGATCATGGGCTGCGTGCTGCCGGCCGGCCAGGGCCAGGCGCCGGCGCGCCAGGCTGCGCTGGGCGGCGGCCTGCCGCAGTCCACGCCGTGCACCACCATCAACAAGATGTGCGGTTCCGGCATGAAGGCGCTGATGATGGCGCATGACCAATTGTTGGCCGGAAACGGCAGCGTGGTGGTGGCCGGCGGCATGGAAAGCATGAGCAACGCGCCGTATCTGGTGCCTAAGGCCCGTGGCGGCCTGCGCCTGGGGCACGGCGAGCTCAAGGACCACATGTTCCTGGACGGCCTGGAAGACGCGTATCAGAAGGGCACGCTGATGGGCGTGTTCGCCGAGCAGTGCGCCGAGAAATACGGCTTCAGCCGCCAGGATCAGGACGAATTCGCCATCGCCTCGTTGACCCGAGCGCAACAGGCGATCAAGGGCGGCCAGTTCAAGGACGAGATCGCGGCGGTGACGGTGCCGGGCCGCGGCGGCGACACTGTGGTTGACACCGACGAGCAGCCGCTGAAGGCCAATCTGGACAAGATCCCGACCTTGAAGCCGGCGTTCAAGAAGGACGGCACCGTGACTCCGGCCAATTCCAGCTCCATTTCCGACGGCGGCGCCGCGCTGGTGCTGATGACGGCGGCCGAAGCGGCCAAACGCGGCCTGAAGCCCATCGCCCGCATCGTCGGCCACAGCAGCTTCGCCCACGAGCCGGGCTGGTTCACTACCGCTCCGGTGCACGCCATTGAAAAACTGTTGGCCAAGACCGGCTGGAAGGCTGGCGAGGTGGATCTGTACGAGATCAATGAAGCCTTCGCCGTGGTGACGATGGCGGCGATGCACGACCTGAAACTGCCGCACGACAAGGTCAACGTGCATGGCGGCGCCTGCGCCCTGGGCCATCCGATCGGCGCGTCCGGCGCCCGCATCGTCATCTCGCTGCTGTCGGCCCTGAAACAGCGCGGCGGCAAGCGCGGTGTGGCCAGTCTGTGCATAGGCGGCGGCGAAGCCACCGCGCTGGCGGTGGAATTGGTATAAAGCGAAATCGAAAACCGCAACTGCAGGCCGCCGGCATGTGTTGGCGGCCTGTTTTTTGGCGACGCATCAAGCCACGCTTGCATTGACGGAAGTCTTGATGGATGGTGATAGCAAGCCTGAGCGGCTGGCGCATCGCCGCCGGCTGCTTTATCATCGCCCGCCTTTAGCCCTGCAAACGAATGCCGCCATGACTGACACCATCGAAGCGCTGCCGCCCGAGATCCAGCTGGACGATTATCTGGCGGAACACAACGCCACCATCGTCACCACCGAGGGCAGCCACGCGGTGTCGGTGCATGGCGAACTGGAGCTGGATGGCCACCGCATCCCTTATCACCTGGTGCCGGACGAAGGCTTCCTCGGCAAGAGCGGCAAATGGCGCAAGCTGTCGGCGGAAGACCGGCTGGCTTTGGTCAAGGAACGCTGGAACGATGCCGCGCGGCTGAAGATGGAGGCGCAACTATTGGCTTGCGCGCGCGAGGTGTTCGCGGTGGACGGCATCGAGCCGCTGCGCGCGCTGAGCGCCTTCATGGCCAAGTACGAACGCGCCAAGGTGCGCTGCGCCATCGCGCTGGACCGGGTGGCCGCCGCGCGCAGCCGGCAAAGCGCCGACAAGGCCGCCGCCAAGACCCGCGACGCGGTCAACCTGTCGCGCTATCCCGAGTCGTTCGCCACGGCCTATGCGATGCAGCGCCATTTCATCGCGGTACTGGGGCCCACCAATTCCGGCAAGACCCACGCGGCGATGGAGCATCTGCAAAAGGCCAAGAGCGGCGTCTACCTGGCGCCGCTGCGCCTGCTGGCGCTGGAGAACTATACCCGGCTGCAAGAGGCCGGCATCGCCGTCAGCCTGATCACGGGCGAGCAGCGCAAGCTGCATCCGGACGCCACCCACGTCGCCAGCACGGTGGAGATGCTGAATCCGGAGCGCCAGGTTGAGGTGGCGGTGATAGACGAAATTCAACTGCTGGACGATCCGGACCGCGGCGCGGCCTGGACCGCGGCCGTGTGCGGCGTGCCAGCGCAGACCGTTTACCTGGTGGGCGCGCCGGAGTCGCGCGAGGCGATCGAATCGTTGGTGGCGCGCGTCGGCGGCACGTTGGAAGTGCGCACGCTGGAGCGCAAGACCGCGCTGCAGATGGACAAGGCGCCGTTGCTGTCCTTGAAGAATCTGAAGCCGGGCGATGTGCTGATCGCGTTCTCTCGGCGCGAGGTGCTGAACTGGCGCGACAAGGTGATAGAGCAGGGGCTGACGGTGTCTGCCATCTACGGCAATCTGTCGCCGGAAGTGCGCCAGGCGCAGGCCGAACGCTTCGTGTCCGGCGAAACCCAGGTGGTGGTCGCCACCGACGCCATCGGCATGGGGCTTAACACGCCGGCGCGGCGCATCATCTTCACCACCGCCAGCAAGTGGGACGGCTACGCCGAGGGCGTCATCGCCGCCCCGCTGGCCAAGCAGATCGCCGGCCGCGCCGGCCGTTTCGGCAAGCATGAAACCGGCTATGTGGCCGGCTTCGACGGCCTCACCCATAAGACGATAGCCGCGCTGCTGCGGCAAAAGGCCGAGCCGCTGCCGAACAACGGCTTCTTCGTCGCGCCTAGCCTGAAGTACCTGGAAGCCATCTCGCAGGCGACGGGGGAGGTCAGGCTCAAGGCTCTGCTGAGCCTGTTTGCCAAGCACATCAATGTGCACGATGAGTTCTTCCTGCCGGCCAATCTGTCCGACCAGATGGAAAAAGCCGAGTGGCTGGACGCCTTGCCCCTGAGCCTGGCTGACCGCTATACCTTCAGTCTGTGCCCGATCTCGACCAAGATTCCGATGCTGGAGAGCGCCCTGCATGACTGGGCCGAACACCGCGCCCGCGGCAAGGCCGCGCCGCTGCTGCGGATGATGGGCACCGGCGGCCGCAACGAGCTGCAATACCTGGAAGACAGCTGCAAGCTGTATGCCGCTTACGCTTGGCTGGGCTATCGCATGCCCGACACCTTCCCGGATGGCGAGATGGCCCAGTTGCTGATGCAAAGCACCTCGGAACGCATTGACGCCTTGCTGCAAGTGCAGAACGCGCAAAAGCGCAAGAGCGGCAAGGGCAATGGCTTTGAGCGGCGCAAGCCGGGCACCCGCCGCCGCAGTTGATGCTGAGCAATAAAGCCAAAGCCCCGCGTGCTGCGCGGGGATTTTTATTTCACATCGCCGGAGGCCTTAGACCTTGGTGGAGATATGGGGGGTGGAGACGCTAGGCTCCAGCAAAGACTGGGTCGCCTGATATTGCGCCAAATCTTGCCTGCCGCTGCCAATCAGCTGTTGGGCCCGGCTGACGCTCTGCGTGGCCAAGGTAGCTGGCGCGGTGGCGATTTGCGCCGGAGTGGGCGGCGCAGCTGCCTGTTGCGTCTGGGCCGGTTGGTTGGCGGCGCGGGTGGTTTGCTTGGCGGCGGCGGTTGCGCCATTGTTATTGGCCGCGTTGCTCTCGGCCGGCGCAGCCGTCGGGGCGGCATTGCCATTGACCGCGGGCGCGATGGCGGCGGCGGTGGCCGGCTGGGGGTTAGTCGCCAGAACCGCTGCAGTGTTATTCACCTGGGTGGGATTGACCTGAGGCGTAGCAGGAGACCTGGCCTGCGCGGCGCTGGCATTCTCCGCCTGTGCCGTTTGCGCCGCCTGGTTTTGTTGAGCGCGTTGCGTTTGCTGAGCGCTCTGCAGCGCCTGCTGGCTGCGGCTATTGGTCAGCTGTTGTTGCAGTTGCTGTTCCACGCGTGCGGTGTCCGGGTTCTGCCGGACCGCGGTCTGCGTTTGCGGCTGGCTGGTGGCTTGCTGGACAGCGGGCTGGGCGGTGTCCAGCGACGACTGCACCTGCCGCGTGTTCGACACGGCATAGTGTGGTTGCGTCGTCGTGTTGCCAATGCTGGCGATGTTTGCCATGGCTACAGTCACAGTGTTCCTATATCGCTGATATTAGTACATTTTTCGACCGACAGCTTGATTTTTTTGCGGTCTATTCGGTTAGCACTAGCTGCAGCATGTGCCTGGCCAGGTCATCGACGCTGAGTTCGCCATCGCGGCGGTACCATTGCACCGTCCAGTGCAGGCTGCCTAACAGCGTGCGGCGCAGCAGGCGGGTATCTTGCTTGACCAGTCCGGCGGCGGCGGCCTCGTCCAGCACTTGTTGCCATAGCGCTTCATAGCGGTCGCGCAACACTATCAGTCCGGGCTTGGCGGTTTCCGATACGCTGCGCCATTCGTACAACATCACTTCCAGCGCGGCCTGGTTGTCGCCCAGCAGGGAGTTCAGGTGCACGCGAAACAGGGCGGCCAGCTTGTCGCGCAGCGAGTTGGCTTCTGCCAGCGCCGCGGCCAGTTGCTCGGTGGTGCTGGTAATGCCCAGCGCCATCACCGCCACCAGAATCTCTTCCTTGGTGCGGAAATGATAGAACAGGCTGCCGGATTGCATGCCGACGGCGCTGCCCAGGTCGCGCACGGTGGTGCGCTCGTAGCCCTGGTCGCGAAACAGCACGGCGGCGGCGCGCACCAGCGCCATGCGGCGGTTGTTTTCTTCGGGCGGTCTTGGGGTTTCCACTACGCTCATATCATTCCTGGGGGGCGGTCAAAGCCGGCAGCAGAGTCTGCGACGCCTGCCAGACCATGTCGGGTTGCATTTTTTCCAGACAGTCGGTGTGCCCGTACGGACAGCTGCGCTCGAAGCAGGGGCTGCAGTCCAGATTCAGCGATACGATGGCGGCGCGGTCGGACAGCGGCGGCGTGAAGTCGGGGCTGGACGAGCCATACAGCGCGACCAGGGGCTTGTCGAGCGCCGCGGCGACGTGCATCAGGCCGGAGTCGTTGCAGACGGCAAGCGCGGCCAGCCCGATCAGGTCTATCGCTTCTTCCAGTCCAGTCGCGCCGCACAGGTTGATGGCGCTGCCCGCGGACAGGCGGGCGATTTCGTCGCCGATCTCCTTGTCCTTGCCTGAGCCGAACAGCCATACCGCGTAGCCGGCGGCATCGAAGCGGCGCGCCAGCTCGGCGAAGTGGTGGGCGGGCCAGCGTTTGGCCGGTCCGTATTCCGCGCCGGGGCAGAAGGCGACGGCCGGGCGCGTCAGATCGAGACCCAGGCGCGCCGCCACTTGGCGCTGGGTGGCCGGATCAGTGCTCAGCTGCGGATTGGGAATGGGGCGGGGCAGCGCCGAGCGCTTGTCTTCCGCCAGCGCGCAGAAGCGCTCCACCATCATCGGCAGTTCCTGTTCGTCAAGCTCGCGCGCATCGTTAAGCAGGCCGTAGCGCGATTCGCCGAGGAAGCCGGTGCGCAGCGGAATGCCGGCAAACAAGGGGATGAGCGCGGATTTCAGCGAGTTGGGCAGCACGATGACCTGGTCGAAGCCTTCCTTCGCCAGCTGTCGCGCCACTTTCCAGCGCTCGGCCAGCCGCAGCGCCCCGTGGCCGAACGGATTCAGATGCGACTTCGCCACTTCCGGCATCCGCGCCAAGAGCGGCAGGGTCCAGGACGGCGCGAACACATGCAGTTCCAGCTGCGGGTGGCGCTGGTGCAGGCGGCGGTACAGCGGTTGTGCCATCACGCTGTCGCCGACCCAGGACGGGCCGATGACGAGGATTTTCTTTTTCATGCGGGGTGCTTCCGGTTCCAAACGCAAGCCGGCTGGATCAGCGCGGCTTGCGTTTGGCGGCGGCAAGCAAAAAAGGGGTGGCCCGCGCCACACCCTTTGCCGTCGATGCGGGCGATGGCCTCAGTGGTGATGGCCTGCCGGGCCGATCAGCTTGTACTGGGTGCCGCAGTAGGGACAGCGCGCCTCGCCGGTCTTGGCCACCGGCAGGTAGACGCGGGGATGGGAGTTCCAGGCCTTCATGTCCGGCATCGGGCAGTGCAGCGGCAGGTCGTGCTGGGTGACTTCGATGTAGCGTGCGGTGTTTTCTTTCAGTTCTGCCATGGTCGTTCCTTGTTGCAGCGAGCGGGCTTCCGACAAAAGCGCCGCCAGCAGGACGGCCGGAGGGCCGCTTGCTGCTGGCGCGCGAGATGCGGATTCTACCGCTTATTTTACGTAAGTGAGCCAGTGCCGGTGTTCGGCATCCTGGCCCTTGACGATGCTGAAGTAGCGCTTCTGGATTTCGGCGGTGATCGGGCCGCGGCCGCCGTCGCCTATCGGGCGGCGGTCGAGTTCGCGGATCGGAGTCACCTCGGCGGCGGTGCCGGTGAAGAAGGCTTCGTCCGCGCTGTAGACTTCGTCGCGGGTAATGCGCTTTTCCACCAATTGCAGGCCCATTTCACTGGCAATTTGCACCACTGTGTCGCGGGTGATGCCTTCCAGCGCGCTGGTCAGGTCCGGAGTATATAGCTTGCCCTTGCGAACGATGAAGATGTTTTCGCCGGAGCCTTCTGCCACGAAGCCATCCACATCCAGCAGCAGGGCTTCGTCGTAGCCGTCCGCCGTGGCCTCGTTGTTGGCCAAGATGGAGTTCATGTAATTGCCGTTGGCCTTGGCCTTGCACATGGTGATGTTGACGTGGTGGCGGGTGAAGGAACTGGTCTTTACGCGTATGCCTTTCTCCAGGCCCTCGTCGCCCAGGTAGGCGCCCCACGGCCAGGCGGCCACGATTACTCGCACGTCATTCTTCATCGGCGCCACGCCCAGCTTGCCTGAACCGTAGAACGCCATCGGGCGGAAGTAGCAGGACTTCAGGCCGTTGGCTTTCACCACGTCCAGATGGGCCTGGTTGATCTGCTCCGGGGTGAACGGCAGGTTCATGCCCAGAATCTTGGCGGAGCGGAACAGGCGGGCGGTGTGGTCCTGCAGGCGGAAGATCGCCGGTCCGTCGGCGGTTTCGTAGGCGCGCACGCCCTCGAACACGCCCATGCCGTAGTGCAGCGTGTGGGTGAGGACGTGGGTGGTGGCGTCGCGCCAGTCCACCAGCTTGCCGTCATACCAGATATATCCGTCGCGATCAGCCATCGACATCTCGGTTCTCTCCTGTGTTGTGCTTTGTCCGGGCGCGGTGCCCTGTCTTGCCGGCGGCGGTCCGCCATTTGAATGGACCAGTGTATACCGCGGCGCGCGGCTTTGTGAACTGGCTGTCAGGAAAAATCGAGCGCTTGCTCGAAAACCTGTTGCCAGAGCTGTCTGCCGCTGTAGTAAGCAGCTTGCAGCTCGGGGACGACGTCCACATTTTGCTTGTCGTTGAGGCGGGCCGCGTGCTGCAGGCGGCGGAACAGACGGTAGGCGTCGCGGGCATGTTCCGCCAAGCCGGCGTCTATCAGTCCGGCCTCGGCAGCCACTGCCAGCAGGGCAATGTTGCCGGTGTTGCCGGTGAGGGCAGGCAGGCGGCGGGCGTGGGCCAGGATCAGGTACTGCACGATGAATTCGACGTCTATGATGCCGCCGCGCGCGTTCTTGACATCGTCTTCGCGCGCCGGGTGGCTTTCCAGCATGCGCTGTCGCATGGCCAGAACTTCATCGCGCAGCTTGGCCGGGTCGCGTTGCAGGGTCAGGATGGCGTGGCGTTCGGCTTCGAACTGCGCGCCGATGTCCGTGTCGCCGGCGACGAAGCGGGCGCGGGTCAGCGCCTGGTGCTCCCATGCCCAGGCCTGGTTTTCCTGGTACTGGCCGAAGGCGGCAATGGAACTGACCAGCAAGCCGCTGGCGCCGTTGGGGCGCAGTCGCAGGTCGATGTCATACAGCACGCCGGCCGCGGTGGCGCTGGTCAGCCAGGTGGAGAGCTTGCGCGCCAGGCGGGAGTACAGGTCAGGCGCGTCGGGATGGGGGTCGTCGTACAGGAAGATGATGTCGAGGTCCGATGCGTAGCCCAGCTCCTTGCCGCCCAGCTTGCCGTAGCCGATCACCGCGAAGCGCGGCGTGTCGGTGTGGCGCGAGGGGATGTCTCTCCAGGCGTGGCGCACAGCGGCGTCCAGCACCAGGTCGGCCAGCCGCGACAGCTCGTCGGACAGCGCTTCCAAGGTCCACATGCCGGCCAGGTCCTGCGCCACCAGGCGGAAGGTCTGGGCGTGCTGAAAGTGCCTCAGCGCGTCCATTTTGGCTTCGACATCTCCTTCGGCCTGATCCAGCTGCGCTTCCAGCTGGGCGGCCAACTGCGGCCAGTCCGGGGCGGCGTACAGCACGCGCACGTCGAGCAGCTCGTCCAGCAGGATGGGATGGCGGCTGAGGTAGGCCGATATCCAGGCGCTGGCGGAGTACAGCGAAGCCAGCCGCTGCAGCGTCTGCGGGTATTCGGTGAGCAGCGCCAGGTAAGAAGCGCGGCGGCTGATGGCTTCCATCAGGCCGATGATGCGCGAGAGCGTGTCGTCGGCATTGGGGAAGCGCGAGGCCACCTCGATCAGCGCCGGCATCAGCGCGTCCAGCTTCTTGCGGCCGGACAGCGGCATCTGCAGATAGCGCTGGCTCTGCGCCAGGCCCTTGAGCTGGCGGGCGACCGCTTGGGGATCGGCATAGCCGAGGTCGGCCAGCTTCTGTTCCGGCGCCTGTTCCGACACGTCCAGCCATAGTTCGGACAGCGGGTGGTCCGGGCTGTCCTCGCTGGGCAGGATGAACACCTGCTCAAAATGGCGGCTGACCTTGGCGCGGACCGCTGTCAGCGCGTCTTCGAAAGCCGGCCAATCGGCAAAGCCCATGCTGGCGGCGATCTTCTGGCGAGTATCGGGCGCGGCGGGCAGGGTCTGGGTCTGCTGGTCGTCCAGATACTGCAGGCGATGCTCCAGATTGCGCAAGAAGGCGTAGGCAGCCTGCAGCTCCTCCACCGCGTCCGGCTCCAGCAGCCGCAGCGCGGCCAGCCGGTCCAGCGTGGCGCGGGTGCCGCGCAGCTGGAGGGTGCGGTCGCGGCCGCCGCGGATCAGCTGGAACACCTGGGCGATGAATTCGGCTTCGCGGATGCCGCCGGGACCGAGCTTGATATTGTCCGCCATATCGCGCCGCGCCACTTCGCGGCGAATCTGCGCATGCAGTTCGCGCATTGCGCCGTAGGCGTTGTAGTCCAGATATTTTCGGTAGACGAAGGGCCGCACCAACTGGTTCAACGCCTCTGCGTCGCCCGTCAGCGCCTTGGCCTTGATCCAGGCGTAGCGCTCCCACTCGCGGCCCTGGCTCAGCAGGTAATTTTCCAGCGCGGCGAAGCTCATCACCAGCGGGCCGGAGTCGCCGTAGGGGCGCAGGCGCATGTCGACGCGGAAAACCTGGCCATCCGGCGTGATGTCGTTGAGCAGCGCGATCAGCCGCTTGCCCAGCTGGGTGAAGTACTCATGGTTGCTGATGCGGCGGGCGCCGTTGGTTTCGCCGCCTTCAGGGTAAATGAAGATCAGGTCGATGTCCGAGCTGACGTTCAGTTCGCCGCCGCCCAGCTTGCCCATGCCGATGACGATGAGCTGCTGCGGCTCGCCGCTGTCTTCGCCTATCGGCTGGCCATATTGCGTCAGCGCGGCCGCGGCGCAGGCCAGCGCCTGACGCACCGCGAATTCCGCCAGCTGGCTGATGGTGCTCATGACTTCATCCAGCGAGGCCAGGCCGTTCAGGTCGCGGCAGATGAGGCGCGCCATGACCGCCTGCCGCAGCTGGCGCAACGCCGACGCCTGCTGCTCCGGCGCGGTCTGCGCCGGCCAGTCGACGAAAGTCTGCATTTCGTCCAGGGTGAAGGGCTGCCGCCATTTCTGTTCCAGACGCTGGGCTTGCTCGGGGCGGGCGCTCAGCAGACGGTGTAAATACTGGGAAAACTCGCAACTGCGGGCAATGGCATCACTCGTGTTTGCTGGCATAATAGCTCCGACGGCTTGGCGCACGGCCGGGTGACGGCGGCGCCAGGGGCGGGCTGCAGCCGGTTTCGCGCCGTATCTCTCACTCATGCCATTGTAACGGTTTGCACTCGTTGAAAAAGCCCTTGTCGCCGTTGTCCCACATTCATGTGCTGCGCCTGTTGAAGCGCGGTCTTTTGCTGTTCGCGGCGGCGCTGGCGGTCGCCGGTAGCGTGCTGTGCGCAGCTTTTGCCATCTTCACCTTCTGGCTGCTGCCGCGTCTGGACCAATACCGTCCGCAGCTGGAGAGCAACCTGTCCGCTTCGCTCGGGCACAAGGTCGGCATCGCCAGGCTGTCCGGCCAATGGGACGGCGTGGCGCCGCGGTTCGAATTGAATGGCGTGTCCATCGCCAATCCGGTTTCCGGCCAGGCCTTGACTTTGAGCGCCGTGACGGTGCAGCCATCGTGGACCTCCTTGCTGGCGTGGGAGCCGCGGCTGTCGGTGCTGGCCGACGGGCCGTCCGTGGAGTTGCGCCGCGACCCCAATGGCGTGATTTATCTGAACGGCTTCGACCTGAGCAGCGGCCCGTCGCACGACAACGCTCTCGGCAACTGGCTATTGCGCCAGCCTTCGCTGGAAATCCGCAATGCCCGCCTGAGCTGGGTGGATGAGCGCCTGGGCCTGCCGCGGCTGGATTTGCAGCAAGGCCGGCTGTTGCTGGAGCGGACGCTGCTGGGACACAAGCTGCAATTATCCGGTTTGCCGGCCGCCACCCTGGGCAAGGGCTTCGAGCTGAGTGCCGGCTGGCGCGGCGACGACATCGACCGTTGGCAGGATTGGTCCGGGACGCTGCGCGTGGCCCTGAACGGCGCGCGCGCCAGCGTCTGGTCGCGTTATATGCGCGATCTGGGCGTGCTGCGCAGCGGCGAGGGCGACGGCACCTTGGAAATGGCGTTTTCCGATGGCGCCATCAGCAGCCTGCAGGCCGATGTCAGCGTGCGAGACGCGGCCTACACGCCTCCCAGCGCGCGCGAGCTGGTGTTGCCGCAATTGCAGGGCAAGCTGCAGCTGGAGCGGCAGTCGGGCGGCAGCTACCGCATCGCGGCCAGTGATTTAACCTTGGCCAGCGCCACAGGGTTGGCCTTCGACAAGTCCTCCATCAAGGGCGAGTGGCGTCCCGGCGCGCAAGGCGGCGGAGAGTTGACGCTGGATAATGTCGATGTCGGCAATCTGAATCCCTTCATCCATGCCCTCGGGCTGGATCGCAACCCCTTGTTCGCCCGCTTCGCGCCGCGCGGCGCGCTGCATGACCTGACCGTGGGCTGGCAAGGCCCGGTGGAAGCGCCGCACAGCTTCAAGCTGAAGTCCCGTTTCGAAAAGCTGGCTTGGCAGCCGTTCGCCGACGTGCCTGGCGTGTCCGGCGTCAGCGGCAAGGTGGCGTTCGACGAGCATGGCGGCCGCCTGCAATTGGAGACCGGCCAGTCCGAAGTGGTGTATCCGGAGCTGTTTGGGCACAGCCTGCCGTTTGACAAGCTGGTGGCGGACGTCGAGTGGACGCAGAAGGGCTCAGGACTCGATATCGCTTTGCGCAAAGTGGTCTTCGCCAATGCCGACCTGAACGGCCAAGTCAGCGGCAGCTACCATTATCCCGGCAATGGCGCCGGCCTGATCGACCTGAGCGGGACAATAGACGCGGTCAAAGCGACGCGCATACCCTCCTATTTGCCGCATCAGGTGGGCGAGCGCACCACAAGCTGGCTGAGCAAGGCGCTGCTGGACGGGGTGGCGAAAAACCTGACTTTTAAACTGAAGGGCGATCTGGGAAAATTTCCGTTTGCCGGCGGCAATGGCGGCGAGTTTTTGGCGGAGGCCGATATCGAAAAAGCCAAGCTGCTTTATGAAAGCGGCTGGCCGACGATAGACGATATCGACGCCAAGCTGCGCTTCCACAACGAATCGATGCGGGTGGGGGGCAAGCGCGCGTCCACGGTGGGCGTTCCGCTGCAAGATGTGACGGCGGCCATCGATCAACTCGGCGCCGAGGTGCCGTGGCTGCAGATCCATGGCCGGGTGGAAGACCGGCTCGACCGCATGCTGGCTTTCACCACCAAGAGTCCGGTCGATGGCTGGCTGGGAGGCTTTACCGGCCAGATCAAGGCGGAAGGGCCGGCCGGCCTGACGCTGCAACTGGCCGTGCCCTTGGATGGCGATGAGTCGACCCGAGTGCGCGGCGACCTCGAGTTCAAGCACAACGCCTTGCAGTTCAGGAGATTGCCGCTGCCGGCGCTGGAGGGGGCCCAGGGCGTGCTGACCTTCACCGAGCGCGGCGTGGACAGCAAGGGGCTGACCCTGCATGCGTTTGGCGGACCGTTGAAGCTGACGGCGCATACCGGAGCCGACAAACGCATGCGCTTCGCGCTGAGCGGCGAGGCGGACGGCAAGGCGCTGATGCAGCAATATCTGCCGTTGGCGGCGCCGCTGGTGTCCGGCCGTATGCAGGTTGATGGCCGCTTCGTCGTGCACGATGGGCTGGAGAGCCTGCAGCTGGACAGCACCTTGCAAGGCGTGGCGCTGGATGCGCCCGCGCCGTTGGGCAAGACGGCGAGTAGCGCCATGCCGCTGCAACTGCAGTTGCAGCCGGCGCCGGCTCGTTTTGGCGGCGGTATGCGGCTGGAGTTCGACTTGGGCGGCGCGCTCGCCGGCAAACTGCGGCTGAGCGATGATGGTGATTTGCAGGCGGGCGCCTTGGGCTTGGGCCGCAGGCCGGGCGAATGGCCGCCTTCCGGGCTGGCGGTGCGGGCGCAGCTGCCCAAGGTGGCGCTGGACGAGTGGTGGGGCGGTTTGTCGCGGCTGGACGCGCATGGCGGCGACAAGCCGCTCGGCCTGCCCTTGTTGCTGCAGCTCAATACCCCGGAATTGAGCTTCGCCGGCTTCGTGTTGCATCAGGCCGAGGCTCAGGTTTCGAACAATGGACAGAATGGCCTGTGGAACGTGGGTTTGCGCTCCCGCGAGGCGGACGGCGCCGCTAGCTATCAGTTGGGGGATGGCGCCGGCCTGCTGCAGGCCAATTTGGAGCGCCTGGCCTTGAGCTGGCCTTTGCGCGCCGAGGGGACGCCAAGCGCCGCAAGCGCCCAGCAGCAGTTGCCGGCGATGAAGGTGCATATCGGCGAACTATCCTTGCAGAACCGCAAGATTGGTCAATTGGACATGACGGCGCGGCGCAATGGCAGCGTCTGGCTGATGGACCCCTTGCGGCTGAGCGCGCCGGAGGGCACGCTGTCCGGCAGCGCGCGGGTGGATGAGCAGGGCGCAGGCCGGGTGGAGACCCGTTTTCAGTTGGACGTATCGAATGCCGGCAAGCTGTTGGAGCGCTTTGGCCAAGTCGATGTGTTCCGCAATGGCCAGGGCAGTTTGTCTGGGCAGCTGAGCTGGCCGGGCGGTTTGAGCGATCTGGACGCCGCGCATCTGTCCGGTCAAATGGAACTGGATTTCAAAAACGGCCGTTTCGCCAAGGTGGACCCCGGCGTGGCGCGTTTGCTCGGGGTGTTGAGCCTGCAATCGCTGCCGCGGCGGATTCGGCTGGACTTCACCGATGTCTTCAGCGACGGTTTCGCCTTCGACGCGCTGCAAGGCAAGGCCAGCGTGCGCGAAGGCGTGTTCCGTTCCGACAAGGTGGAGATGAGAAGCCCGGCGGCCGAGGTCGGCATCGCGGGCAGCGTGGACTTGGGCCGCGAGACGCAGGCTTTGCAGGTAAAAGTGGTGCCGCACGTCGCCGAGAGCGTGGCGCTGGCCGCGGGGGCCGCCTTGCTTAACCCGGTGGTGGGCATCGCCGCCCTGGCGGCGCAAAAGGTTTTGCAGGATCCGGTGGGCAAGATACTCACGCTGGAATATTCTGTGACAGGATCGCTGAAGGATCCGCAGGTGAAGCGGGTGAATGTCGGCGACCCAGTCAAGCTCAGAGGAAAGAAACCATGATGCAGAAATTCATCGCCGCAGCGGTGCAAATGGTGTCCGGCCTAAATCTAGAGGCCAATCTGGCCAAGGCTGACCAGCTGTTAGCCGAGGCGGCCGCGCGCGGCGCGCAACTGGCGGTGCTGCCGGAATATTTTTGCCTGATGGGCGCCAAGGATACCGACAAAGTCGCGCTGCGCGAGCCATTCGGCGATGGTCCGATCCAGCGGGCGCTGTCCGACATGGCGCGCCGCCATGGCCTGTGGCTGCTGGGCGGCACGGTGCCGCTGCGCTGCGAGGAGGCGGACAAAGTCTACAACAGCAGCCTGCTGTTCAGCCCGCAGGGAGATGTGGCGGCGCGTTACGACAAAATCCACCTGTTCGGCTTCACCGGCCAGGGCGAGAGCTATTGCGAATCGAATACCATCTGCCCCGGCCAGAGCCCGGTCAAGGCCGAGACGCCGCTGGCCGACATCGCGCTCGGCATCTGTTACGACCTGCGTTTCCCGGAACTATTCCGCCTGCTGGCGCCGTTCGATCTGCTGATCCTGCCGGCGGCCTTCACCGCCACGACCGGGCAAGCCCATTGGGAGGCTTTGCTCAGGGCGCGTGCGATAGAGAATCAATGCTACCTGATGGCTTCGGCCCAGGGCGGCTCGCATGAAAACGGCCGGCATACCCATGGCCACACCATGATCATCGACCCCTGGGGGCGCATTCTCGCCGAGTTGCCGCGCGGCGAGGGCGTGGTCACCGCAGAGCTCGATCCCGAATTGATCCACTCGGTGCGCAGCGGCTTGCCTGCGTTGGCGCACCGGGTCATACGCTGAAAGAACACCATGCAAGACGCCTTCACCATCGCAAACGATCTGCTGCTCAAGCCCTACGGCCTGGATGAGGCCGCGCTGGAGCGCACGCTGTCGCATATGCGCCATCACGCCATCGACTATGCCGACCTCTACTTTCAGTACACCCGCAACGAGGGCTGGCATCTGGAAGAGGGCATCGTCAAGTCCGGCAGCTTCAGCATCGACCAGGGCGTCGGCGTGCGCACCGTCGCCGGCGACAAGACGGCCTTCGCCTATTCCGACGCGATCCATCAGGACGCGCTGAGCCGCGCCGCGGAAGCGGTGCGCGCCATCGGCAGTGTCGGCGGCGATGGCAGCGCCGGCGCGGTAGAGAAGCGCAAGCCGCAGTCGCTGTATCCGTCCATCGACCCGTGCCACAGCCTGGAGGCCGCGGCCAAGGTGGCGTTGCTGGAAAAAGTGGAGAAGCTGGCCAAGGCCATCGATCCGCGAGTGATCCAGGTGATGGCCGGCCTCGCCATGGAGTACGACGTAGTGTACGTCGCGCGCCATGACGGCGTGCGCGCCGCCGACGTGCGTCCGCTGGTCAGGCTGTCGGTCATGGTGATCGCCGAGCAGAACGGCCGGCGCGAGCAGGGCTCATCCGGCGGCGGCGGTCGTTTCGATCTGGCCTATTTCGACGACGCTGTGGTGGAGCGCTATGTGCGCGAGGCGGTGAAGCAGGCGCTGGTTAACCTGGATGCCCGGCCGGCGCCGGCAGGGCAGATGACGGTGGTGCTGGGGCCGGGCTGGCCCGGCGTGCTGCTGCACGAGGCGATCGGCCACGGTCTGGAAGGCGATTTCAATCGCAAGGGCACTTCGGCCTTCTCCGGCATGGTGGGCCAGCGGGTAGCTGCAGCAGGCGTGACCGTGGTGGACGACGGCGTGATGGGCGGGCGACGCGGCGCGCTGGCCATCGACGACGAAGGCAATGCCACGCAGCGCACGGTGTTGATCGAGGACGGCATCCTCAAGGGCTATATGCAGGACGCGATGAACTCGCGCTTGATGCAGACGGCGCCCACCGGCAACGGCCGCCGCGAATCGTATGCCAGCATCCCGATGCCGCGCATGACCAATACCTATATGCTGGCTGGTCAGCGCGATCCGCAGGAAATCATCGCCTCGGTCAAGGATGGCTTGTACGCGGTGAATTTCGGAGGCGGCCAGGTCGACATCACCAGCGGCAAGTTCGTGTTCTCCGCGTCCGAGGCCTGGCGCATCGAGAACGGCAAGCTCAGCTACCCGGTCAAGGGCGCCACCTTGATTGGCAGCGGTCCGGAAGTGCTGAATTACGTCTCCATGATAGGCAACGACCTGGCGCTGGATCAGGGTGTCGGCGTGTGCGGCAAGGAGGGCCAAAGCGTGCCGGTCGGCGTGGGCCAGCCGACGCTGCGCATAGACGGCGGGCTGACCGTCGGCGGCACAGGCGGCTGATCGGCTGTCACGGCCGGGCAGCCGCCCGGCCGTTGAACTTCAAAGCCGGATGCCTTGCGCTTCAAGCGCGAGCGCCAGCCGCTCCAGCCCTATGCCGAAGCCGGCGCCTTCGCGGTAGGCGCCGCCGCCCACCACCTGTTTTTGCGCGCCCAGCTCGGGCACCCGCATTTCGAATCCCTCGCCGTTCAGGTAGTAGCTGAGTCCGCGCCGAGCGGCGCTGTCGAGCTGATAGCGCAGCCCCAGGCTGTCCAGAAAGCCCTGGCAGAGCTGCCTGCTCACGCGGCTGGCCTTAGCCGGATCGGCACTCAGATACTCGCAGCCCAGTTGCGTGAATTCCCGATAACGGCCGGCTTGCGGCCGCTCATAACGGTAACAGCGGGCGACGTAGAAGAATTTGGCTTCGCGCCGGCCGTCCAGAAATTCCTTGCTTCTTTCCTGAAACAGCGCGGTGGCCTCCGGTATCAGGCAGCAAGGCCTGTCTTTGCGATCCGGGAAGGCCCACATTTGTTCGAGTATTTCGCTGCCGCCGGTTTTGGCGATGAAGGTGTCCTGCCCCCACAAGGCAGGCAGGATGGCTTCTTCCGCGCCTGCGTCAATGAAGCCAGCTCCGGAAACGGTTTTCCAGTTGGCGAAGGGTGGCGGCTTGGCTGCCGCAGACGATGCGGGTGCCTCTGATCATGGTCATGATGTTTACCTTTGCATGCGCGATGGTCGCGGAAAATAAAAAAAGACGCCTTGCGGCGCCTTTCTGGTGGTGGCTGACGGATGGAATGGGTCAGCTAATGCGTCTCCTCCCAATCGACATGCGCCCACCCGGCGCGCTTGAGCTGGCCGTGATGGTGGTGGCGATGGTGGAGAGAAGTTTTCATGCCTTGATCATGTTGTCGCTGGCTCGGCATGTCAAGCCCCTGATAAGGCTGGCCTTAAAGCCAGGCGCTTTGGACGGCTGGGCCGCAGGCTGATCCAGGTCAATTATTTCATGCCTTCATCATGGCACCTTGTGTTTCGAAGCCGGGGCCGTGCGGCCGCGATTTCGCTTCTGACAAACATAAGATGGGAATTCCGAGATGAATAAGATCAATAAGATTCAGGCCGGCGCGGCATTGGCGCTGGCATTGGGCTGTGTCGCATCCGCAGGCGCCGTGACCATTACGCCGCCGGGCGCTGGCGGCGCGGCCATTCCGTTTTCCGCAGTGGGGCCGGCCACGGTCAGCAAGGGCGGGGTGGATGTCGATTGCAACGCCGTGTTCAGCGGCACGGTGGATGGCGCCGGCAATATCCTGATCACCAGCGCCGCGTTCAAGGGCATTCCGGTATGCCGGATGATCAAGGCTAGCGCCACTGTCGCCGCGCCGTGGGTGGGGCGAGTGACGGCGCAGAATCAGCTGGCTATCGGCGGCGTGATGGTCGACGTCAAGACGCCTATCCTGGGCGGTCAATGCGGGCCAAGCCAGGTAGCGGGAACGATAGGCGATAACGGCAGCGAAACCACCATAGGCCTGTCATCCGCGCCTTTGGCAGGCGGCTGCGCGATTTCCGCTACCTTGAGCACCACGCCGTACATGCATGTGACGCCTTAGCGGTCTGTCCGGAGCGGGGGCGGCGCAGAGGGAGTGCTTCTGCCCGCCGCCGGCGCCGGGCGGCGCGCAAGGCGTAGGCGCGGCGATAGGCGGCCGGTGAGTCAGCCAAGCAGGCGGCGAAAAGCCCTGGCATCCTCATTGCCGCATTGTTAGATTTGTCTGGCCATCGCTGCCTGGCGATGGTGGGCGCAGGGATAAGAATTTTAATGGCGGCGCGGCTGGGGGGGGCGCCGCTTTTATATTGCGGGGGATGGACCGGCATGATTTCAATGCATCTGATTTGAAAAAATACAGATGAATGATGGTCTGATCTTAAATATGAATCGAATGATCCGTGCAAATACTGATATGGACTTTTTCATTGGTATTTTCCGCTGCTTTCGCGCTATGACCAATATATCTGGCGCGTGACTGCTGCAAAGTTCTTGTCCTTTCCCTTGCTTTGCGCCTGCTCACGGCAACGGTGCAATCATGACTACGCTCTCTCCTAACACAAGTCTTTCAGCCAATATTTTCAGAACGCGGGGCCGCATACGGCTGGCGGACAGGCAGCGATTGTTCGGCCATGCGGCTTTGACTCTTTGGCTGACAGGCCTCAGCGGCGCGGGCAAATCCACCATCGCCTACGCGCTGGAGGACCGCCTGGTGCATGCCGGCATGTCGTCGACCGTGCTGGACGGAGACAATCTGCGCCATGGCTTGAATCGAGATTTGGGGTTTTCCGCCGTTGACCGGCGGGAGAACATCCGCCGCATGGCGGAGGTGGCGCGGTTGATGAACGAGGCCGGCATGATCGTGGTGTGCGCCTGCATTTCTCCTTTCCGCAGCGATAGGGAAATGGCGCGCGAAATCATCGGCGAGCCATATTTTGCCGAGATTTATGTCAGCACTGCGCTGAACGTTTGCGAGGCGCGAGACTGCAAGGGCCTTTACGCCAAGGCCAGGGCGGGGCAGGTCGCCCATTTCACCGGCATCTCCGCTCCGTACGAGCCGCCATCGCGTCCGGCCCTGGCGTTGGATGCCGGCTCGCTTAGGCTGGAAGAGTCGGTGAGCAGCCTGTTTGGTTTGGTGCTGAGCTGTTGCGGACCTGCGAGCAGGGAAGAAGGGGCTGAACATGATTACTTCATCTGAGACGCGCCGGCCGCTGCCGGTATTGATGATTCCATTGCGGCGTTGCGGCAGTCACGCGTTGCGGCTGCGGCTGAATTTCAGCCGCGAGTTCTATTCGCCGTACCCCCTGCATGTTGTGGATCTGATGCCATTGCTGCCGCTGTACGGCGACCTGGCTGAGGATCGCAATTACTTCCAGCTGGTGGTGGATGTGGTGGGCTTGCAGGCGGCCAGCATGGTGAAATGGCCGGATATCGCTTTCGATCCGGTGGAGATTTTCGAATCTCTGGCCGATCAGCCGCGCAGCGTCCACCGCATCGCATGGGAGTTGTTGTTGCGCGCCGGCGAGAAGCAGCAGGCGAGGGTGGTGATGGATAAGTCGCTGGATTGCGTCCGCTACGCTGATGAACTGTTGCGCCTGTTTCCGAATATGCGTTTCTTGAACGTGGTGCGCGATCCGCGCGCCCAGATCGCGTCGATCAATCGGGCGATCATTCACGATTTCGATACAGAACTCAATGTGCGCACCTGGTTGTCGGCGTACAAGGCGGCGGATCGCCTATTGGCTGAGCATCCGGACAAGGTGTTGACGATACGCTACGAAGACTTTCTGCTGGATCAGCAAACGGTGCTGCGCCAAGTATGCGATTTCTTCGGCATCGCCTTTTTGCCGCAGATGCTGGACGTCGGCAGTTCGACCGAGGCGGCAAGGATTGCGCAGCTATCATCGTTGTGGTCATCCAACCATTTCCCGCCGATTGCCGCCCATGCCGACAAGTACAAGCAGCAATTATCGATGCGCGAGATCGAAATCATCGAAACCGCGTGCCGCGACTATATGGAACGCTACGGCTATACCTTGCTGACCGCCGCGCAGCTGCCTTTGAATGATGAGTTGATCAAAGCGGCGGAAATCCGCTCCTTGAAATCCCGCGCGCAAGCCTGGGGAGATTTGCGCCGCGATAATTATCGTGATTACATGCTGCGGCAGTGCCGGGCCGATTATTTGGCTGGAATCCGGCGGCGCCTGCAGCGCGATCGCCAGCTGGAGCAGTCTTTCCTGGCGATGTGATCGGATTTGGCCGGATCACGTGCTGGATCTGAGCTTGCTGTAGGCCGGCCAGCTGCTTGCTTGTTACGCTTTTGAAGCTGGTTTGCCCCATGGCGATGTCTTGCCAAGTTCCAGCGCGGGCGGTTTTGTGCAATAGAGCCTCCTATGATAAACAGTAAATCAGTCTGAAGGCTCAATTGGCAAATGGCGGGATCACGGATGGACGCGATCAACAAGGGGCGGCACGCGCAGCATCTGGTTGCTGAGCCAGCCTGTGGGGCATGTCGGAATGGCAATTCGCTTGACTTCGCGTTCAGCTACGCCTTCCAGCCCATCATCGACATCCGCGCCAGGCGGCTGTTCGCCCGCGAGGCGCTGATCCGCGGCCCTCAGGGCCAGGGTGCCAGGTTTGTGCTGGACCAGGTCATTTCCGCCAACCGATACCAGTTCGATCAGGCCTGCCGGATGAAGGCTATCGAGCTGGCCGCAAGGCAGGGGATTGCCAGCAAGGTTTCCATCAACTTCCTGCCCAACGCCATCTACCGGTTAGAGGTGTGCATCAGCACTACCCTGAAGGCAGCCAAGCAGTACGGCTTTCCCATCGACAGAATCGTTTTTGAGACAGTGGAAGGGGAGAGGGTGGATGACGGCAAATGGTTGGCCGAGGTGTTCCGTGAATACCAGCGAATCGGCTTCATGACCGCCATTGATGACTTCGGCGCGGGTTATGCCGGCTTGAACCTGTTGGCGGATTTCCAGCTGGGCATCATCAAGTTGGACATGAAACTGGTGCGCCACATCGCCACGCGCAAGGCTAGTCAAGCCATCGTGCGCGGCGTTGCCGGAATCTGCCGGGAGCTGGGTTGTCACTGTTCCAGCCCGAACCGGGATGGAATGAAAAAAGCCGCCAAACCCTTTAGTTTGGCGGCTTTGCGGTCTGTTTAGATTTTGGCCGAAACCAAATCTTCGCGCGTCAGCAGGAAAACAAAGCCGTCGCCGCTCTGCGTTTCCATCCACATGAAGGGCAGGGTGGGGAAGCATTCTTCCAGCATGTCGCGGTTGTGGCCGATTTCCACCATCAGCACGCCGCGCTCGTTCAGGAAATCCGGCGCGCGGCGCAGGATTTCGCGGGTGGCGTCCAGGCCGTCTTCGCCAGAGCCTAGGGCGATTTCCGGTTCGTGCAGGTACTCTTCAGGCAGCGCGTCCACCGATTCGGCGTCGACGTATGGCGGGTTGGAGATGATCAGGTCGTATTTGTCTTCCAGCCCTTCGAACATGTCGGTGTGGATCAGATTGATCCGGTCTTCCAGACCGTAGTGCTCAACGTTGATCGCCGCCACTTCCAGCGCGTCCAGCGAAATGTCGACGGCGTCGATCTCGGCGTCCGGGTAGTGATGAGCCAGCTGGATGGCCAGGCAGCCGGAGCCGGTGCACAGGTCCAGCGCGCGGTGCACCAGTTCCGGGTGTTCGATCCACGGCGCCAGCGGTTCGCCCAGCAGCTCGTAGATGAAGGAGCGCGGCACCAGCACGCGTTCGTCGACGTAGAAATTGAACTCGCCCTGCCAGGCTTCGTTGGTCAGGTAGGCAACCGGCACTTTGTCTTCGGCGCGGCGGCGGATCAGTTCCAGCGTGCGTTCCACTTCTTCCGGCAGCAGCTTGGCGTCCAGATACGGCTCCAGGGTGTCGATCGGCAGCTGCAGCGCGGACAGGATCAGATAGACCGCTTCGTCGTGCGCGTTATGGGTGCCGTGGCCGTAGGTCAGCTCGGCTTCGTTGAAACGCGACACGGCGAAGCGCAGCAAGTCGCGCACGGTGGAGAAGTGGCTTGCGGCCAGTTGGTACATGAAAGTCCTTTCAATACAACGGGGACATGGATGGCCCATGTCCCCTGATCGCTTCATTCAGCGGCCTGAGGCCGTCTGCGTAGCTAACACAATCCGGCGCAGCGGCGGCGCTGAATCAGAACGGCAGCTTGGCGTCGGTGGCGGTGGCCAGCACGCGGCGGAAGTCGCCCTTGATGCGCTCCAGCGCTTCTTCGTTATCGGCCTCGAAGCGCAGCACGATCACCGGCGTGGTGTTGGAGGCGCGCGCCAGGCCGAAGCCGTCTTTGTATTCCACGCGCAGGCCGTCCAGCGTGTTGACTTCCTCGGCGCCGTCGAACTGGGCGGTTTCCTGCAGTTTGGCGATCAGCGAGTGATTTTCGCCTTCCTTGGCCATCTTCAGGTTCAATTCCGGCGTGGAGACGGCATTGGGCAGCGCGTTCAACAGTTCGCTCGGGTCTTCCACGCGCGACAGCACTTCCAGCAGGCGGGCGCCGGTGTAGATGCCGTCGTCGAAGCCGTACCAGCGCTCCTTGAAGAATACATGGCCGCTCATTTCGCCGGCCAGCAGGGCGCCGGTTTCCTTGATCTTGGCCTTGATGAAACTGTGGCCGGTCCGCGCCATCACCGGCACGCCGCCGTTCTTTTTGATCCAGGGCTTGAGCAGGCGAGTGGATTTGACGTCGAAAATCACCTTGGCCTTGGGGTTGCGCTCCAGCACGTCGGCGGCGTACAGCATCAGCTGACGGTCCGGCCAGATGATGTTGCCGTCCTTGGTGACCACGCCCAGGCGGTCGCCGTCGCCGTCGAAGGCCAGGCCGAGTTCAGCGTCGGTTTTTTGCAGCGCCTCGATCACATCCTTCAGGTTTTCTGGCTTGGCCGGGTCCGGATGGTGGTTCGGGAAGTTGCCGTCCACGTCGCAGAACAGTTCGCGGACCTTGCAGCCCAGGCGGCGGTACAGCAGCGGGGCGAAAGCGCCGGCCACGCCGTTGCCGCTGTCCACCACGATGTTAAGCGGACGTTCCAGCTTGATGTCGGAGGTGATGCGCTCGAAGTAGGCTTCGGCGATGTCTTCGGTGCGGTAGCTGCCTTCGCCTTCGGCCAGATTGCCGTCCACGATGCGTTGATAGAGCTTCTGGATGTCTTCGCCGGCTAGCGTGTCGCCGCCCAGCATCATCTTGAAGCCGTTGTAGTCCGGCGGATTGTGGCTGCCGGTCACCATGACGCCGGACAGCGTGCCCAGCTGATGGGCGGCGAAATACAGCATCGGAGTGGCCACGCGGCCCACGTCGATCACGTCTACGCCGGCGCCGCGGATGCCGGCCGCCAGCGATTCGCTGAGTTCGGGGCCGGACAAGCGGCCGTCGCGGCCGATGACGATGGCCTTGACCTTGCGGGCCTTGGCTTCGGAGCCGATGGCCTGGCCGATTTGCTGGGCCACGGCGGCGGTCAGCGTCTTGCCGACGATGCCGCGGATGTCATAGGCCTTGAAAATGTCTTTGGATAGTTTGTTCATGATGTTCTGACACGGTCCATGTGTTATGTGGAGCGTAAAGCGGCGCCTCGTCTTGGGGCCGTTGCATCCGGGATTCAATGACCGAACTGTTGGGTCATCGCGATCAGTTCATTCAGTTTCTGGCGAGCCTTGCCGCTGTCCAAGGCTTCGCGCGCCATGGTAACACCATCGGCCAGGCTTGGGGCGATGTCGGCGGTGTAAATCGCCGCGCCGGCGTTGAAGAGCACGATGTCGCGCGCCGGGCCGGGCTCGCCGTTCAGCACGGACAACAGCCGCTCGCGCGACTGTTCGGCCGTGGTGGCGCGCAGGTCTTTCAGCTCGCAATGCATCAGGCCGAACTCGCCCGGCTCCAGCTCGTATTCCAGAATCTCGCCGTTCTTCAGCTCCGCCACCTGGCTGGGGCCGGACAGCGTCAGCTCATCCAGGCCGTCGCAGCCGTGCACGATCATCACGTGCTTGCTGCCCAGTTGCTTCAAGACGCGCGACTGGATGCCCACCAGGTCCGGGTGGAACACGCCCATCAGCTGGTTGTCGGCATCGGCTGGGTTGGTCAGCGGCCCCAGAATGTTGAAGATGGTGCGCGCGCCCAGCTCCTTGCGGATCGGCGCCACATGCTTCATCGCGCTGTGGTGGTTGGGGGCGAACATGAAGCCCAGGCCGATCTGATCCAGGCATTGGCCCACCTGCTGCGGCGTCAGTTGCAGATTGACGCCCAGCGATTCCAGCACGTCGGCGCTGCCGGAGCTGGACGAGACCGAGCGCCCGCCGTGCTTGGCCACGCGCGCGCCGGCGGCGGCGGCGACAAAGGCCGCGGTAGTAGAGATATTGAAGGTGTGCGATTTGTCGCCGCCGGTGCCGCAGGTATCCACCAGGTGGCGGCGGTCGGCTAGCGGCACATGCGTGGCGAATTCGCGCATCACGGTGGCGGCGGCGGCGATTTCCGAGACCGATTCCACCTTGACGCGCAGGCCGATCAGGATGGCCGCCGTCTGGGCCGGCGTCAGCTCGCCGCGCATGATCTGGCGCATCAGCGCCAGCATTTCGTCGTAAAACAATTCATTGCCGTCGATCAGCCGGTTCAGCGCGGCTTGCGGGGTAATCATGGCGGGATTCCTATCAGCTTTGCCGGCCCAGCTCGGCCAGCCTTTGCGTGTCGAGGTCGATTTCACAGGCGAGGCGGGCGCGCCCGGCGCCGTTGCCGCTGGCGTAGCTGGCTTCCACCCAGCCGCAGTGCTGGCGGCGATAGGCCTCGTAAGCCTGGCGGGCGCGGCGCAATTCGCGCGCGGCGTGGAAGCGGCCATCGGTGGCGGCATCCAGCTTGCGCATCGCGTCCAGGGTTTTGTCTTCCTGGGCTTGCAGCTGCTTGCGGATGTCGGTGTGCCGCTGCTGCAGGCAGGCGGCGATGGCCGGCGTGTCCGGCTGGCTTTGCGTGCAGTCATCCAGCGCGCCCGCCCAGGCCTGCGTCGACAACAAGGCGGCGATCAGCGGCAGCGGCAAGCGCATCAGGCGAATTCCTTCAGGAAGTTGTCCAGCATGCGGTGGCCGTGCTCGGTCAGGATGGATTCCGGGTGAAATTGCACGCCCTCGATGGGCAGGGTTTTGTGGCGCACGCCCATGATCTCGCCGTCATCGGTCCAAGCGGTGACTTCCAGGCAATCCGGCAGCGTTTCGCGCTCGATCACCAGCGAGTGGTAACGGGTGCAGGTGACCGGATTGGGCAGGCCGCGGAACATGCCCTTGTCCAGATGGCTGACCGGCGACACTTTGCCGTGCATCAGCTGTTTGGCGTGCACCACCTTGCCGCCGAAGGCCTGACCTATGCCCTGGTGGCCCAGGCATACGCCCATGATGGGCAGTTTGCCGGCGAAGTGCAGGATGGCCGGCACCGACACGCCGGCCTCGTTCGGGGTGCAGGGGCCGGGAGAGATCACCAGGTATTGCGGTTTCAGCGCCTCGATCTGCGGCAGCGTGATCTCATCATTGCGAAACACCTTCACGTCCTGGCCCAGTTCGCCGAAGTACTGCACCAGGTTGTACGTGAAGGAGTCATAGTTGTCGATCATCAGTAACATAATTTGCCCAATCTATTGATTTTTAATGTGCTTCCCGCGGCGTGGCTGGTGGCTTGTCCATGAGCGTGGCCGCCAGGGGTGGGCAAGGAACTGCGCCGCCATTTGGCGCATGCCGCTGCTTTGGGTGCGGCACCGCCCTGATTTTGTGCGGCGCGAGAATTCATTACGCCTGATCTTACGGTAATTTGCCTGCTGCTGGAAACCGGCGGAGTGGCGGGGCGGGCGTCAGCGCGTGATGTAGATTGCGCAAGGCGGCCAGGGGGAGCATGCCTGCGCGGCGGCCTGTGGGGGGCAGCCAACCGCGGCAGGCATGGCGTCAGACTCATGGGCGCGAGGGCTGCTCGCTTGCCAGCCAAGGCAGGCGGCCCAGCATCATGCTGACGGCCAAGGCCAGCAGGCCCGGCAGCAGCCACCCCAGGCTTAGCGAGAACAAGGGCAATTGTTCCAGACCATCCAGCAGCGCGGCGGGAAGCAGGCCGGCCGCCTTCAGGGCGTCGCCCAGGCTGATCAGGGACACGACGCCCAGCGTCAGGCCATAACTGAGGGGCAGATTCGGCAAACGGCTGCGCAGCGCTTGCAGTAGCACCAGGCAGATCGCGCTTGGGTAAATCAGATACAGGGCGGGCACGGTGACGCGGATCAGCGCATCCAGGCCAAAGTTGGCGATCAGGGTCGATGCCGCGGAAATCAGCGCCAGCCAGTAAGGATAAGCCAATCGCCCCGTTTGCTTGGCGAAGTAATCCGCGCAGGTGCTGCCGAGCCCCACCACGGTGGTCAGGCAGGCCAGCAGCACGATGCCCGCCATCAGCCAGCTGCCTGCGTCGCCAAACAGCCAGGCGACGTAACGCATCAGGATTTGTCCGCCATTGCTCGCGCCCGCCGCGACGGGGGCGCTGGTGGCGCCCAGATAGAACAGACACAGATACAGCAAGGACAGCAGCGCCACCGAGATCAGGCCGGCCTTGAAGGTCAGCAGGCGAACCATTCTGGGCTGCGTGATGCCCTTGCTGCTCAGCGCGCGCGCAACCAGGCCGCCAAACGCCATGGCCGACAACACGTCCATCGTTTGGTAACCACTCAGCAGGCCTTCGACAAAGGCGCCGTCGACATAGTCGGCGCTGGTTGCGCCCACGCCGGCCAGCGGCTTCAGCATGACGCCGAGCGCCACGGCCGACAGCAGCAGCAACAGCACGGGCGTCATCAAGCGGCCGACGCTGTCTATCATCTGGCCGGGCTTGAGCATGAAATACAGCCCGATTCCATTGAACGCCAGCGCGAACAAGACGCTGCCCCAGGGCGAATGGGCGAATCCCAGCGGCAGCCAGCCCATCTCGTAGGCGACATTGGCCACCCTCGGCATCGCAAACAAAGGCCCCAGAATCAGATACAGCAAGCTCCAGAATACGGTTGCGGCCCAGGGTGGCAGATCGCGTGACAGCGCCTCGCCGCGTCCCAGACCGGCCACCGTCAGCAGGGTCAGAAAAGGCAGGCCCACGCCGGTCAGCATGAAGCCCAGCGCCGCGATGGGCCAGGCCTCTCCGGCCAAATAGCCTGCCATAGGCGGAAAAATGACGTTGCCGGCGCCTAGGAAGAGGGCAAACACCATCATGCCCAAGGCGGCGGTGTGATTGCGGGAAAGCATGAAAGTCTCCGGATGGTGATGCCGGCGGACCTGGAGAAGGAGGGACATTTAGACCGGTCCCTCGCCAGGGACGTCGGCTAAATGCAAATGAGCGGCCTTATCCCTGGCTGATATTCAGCGGGATAATAATCTTCACGACGCTGCGCGCGGCAGGGGCCGCCTGGCCGCGTTGCGGCGAGACAGGAGAGGCGTGAGCGATAGGCAGCATGGATTTTTCGCTTGAAAACAGATAGTGAACGCTCATTAAAACGTCTGTGGCGGCGCTTGGCAAGGCATGGTCAGAAGATTAAACGCCTGGCATGGCGCGGCCGCGCCCAAGCCATGCTCAGTGCGGTCAGGCTTATCCTGCCCATCGTGCGCGACGGCGAGGGCCTGCCCGCTCGTCATCTGGTATCGGGTCTTCCGCGAACGGATTGGAGATTCGGCGCTTGTCCGGCAATCCTCCCCGCTTTTGCGAACAAGATATTTTACAGTCAAGCGGCTATATCCAAGAGAGCATGTCTAGGGAGCGCTCGCATGAGAAGGCAGCTATGGCTGGCAGTGCTGTGGAGTCTGGCTTTGCCAGTGCCTGCCCAGACCCTGCTGGTAGCGATGGAAGAAGCAGATAACCGGCCATTCGAATACCTGGACGATCAGGGCAATCTGACGGGTTTTCATACCGAGATCGTTCGCGCTGTGGCCAAGGCACTGGGATGGGAGGTGTCCTTCCTGCGCATGCCGTGGGGGAGGGCGCAATTATCGCTGGCCAATGGCAAGGTGGATGCCGTCACCTATATGGGTAAAACCGCGGAAAGAATGAAATACGCGGTTTTTCTGGATGGCAATCAGCTTGATGTCGAGCGCGTCACCTTGTTTGTGCGCAGGGAGGATGTGATCTGCCCCCGCTAGCCATACCAGCAATCAGGAGAGAAGTCCTAGGTTTGCATGGTGGTGGAACCTGCTGATCTTTGGCTTGCTAATTGTGCCTGGCGATGGCGTGCCGCAAATTCCGCTGGCGGTATCCGGCCAATCGATCCATGGGGACGGACTTGATTGTAATCGTCCCGCCACGCGGAGATGATCTGCCTGGCCTCCGCCAGCGAATCAAAGACATGCTCGTTCAGGCATTCGTCGCGGAGTCTGGCATTGAAGCTTTCGATGTAACCATTCTGCATCGGCCGGCCTGGTTGAATCAGGATGTGGCGGATGCCGCGGCTTTGCGCCCAGCCCATGAATGCCCGACTGGTGAACTCCGGCCCATTGTCCGTCCGGATCGCTGACGGATAGCCGCGAAATTGCGCCGCCTGATCCAACATCCGCGTGACGTATTGACCGGACATCGAGAAATCCACCGCAATCTGCACCGCTTCGTGGCTGAAGTCATCGGCGACCGTCAGGCATTTCAAGCGCCGACCACTGGCTAACTGGTCGCTGACAAAATCCATGCTCCACACCTCATTCCACTGTGTAGCGGCTTGCAGCGGCGTGCGCACGCCGGTCAGCTTACGCCGACGGTTACGTCGTCTAACCGCCAGACCTTGTTCGCGATACAAGCGGTACACCCGCTTGTGGTTGATGCCCGGAAACTCTGCGCGCAACAGGTCATACACTCGCCGATAGCCAAAGCGGCGGCGCGTGTGGGCGATATCGATGATGCGGGCGGTCAGCCGATGCGTGAATGCATCGGTTTGCGGCGGATGTCGCCAGGCGTCTCGAGAAAGCCCCACAAGCCGGCAAGCGCGGCGTTCCGACAATGCCAGTCCGCTGCTTAGCATGATGCGGATGGCCTGCCGCTTGGCTTGCGGGGCTAGCGCTTTATCCCGAAGGCGACCTTGAGAGCTTCGATATCGAGGTGGGCTTCGGCCAGCAGCTTCTTGAGCCGGGCATTCTCGGCTTCCAGATCGCGAGCGCGCTGCAATTCCGCGACGTTCATGCCGCCGTATTTGCTTCGCCATTTGTAGAAGGTGGCTTCAGAGAAGCCTCCCTGGCGGCAGACCTCCTTGATGGCCATGCCGAGTTCGGCCTGCTTGAGAAAGCCGATGATCTGCTCTTCGGTGTATCTGCTCTTCTTCATATCCGTCATTTTCCTTCAAGTGACAGACTTCTCTCTACTTTTGATTGGTAGGAGCTGAGGGGAGCAGATCAGATGCCGCGCGCATTCGCTACATGCCGCCAGTCACCAGCATGATGAAGCGCTGGCGCTTCGGCGCGCCGCACGGCTATTTCCTAGGGCAAGAGATCTCCGACGCGGTGGCGGCGGGGCTGCCCCTGGATCAGCATGCACAGAATCAGGCGCAATTGTTCGGGATGCTGGTGGCGCATCGCATCGACGTGGCGGTTGCCGAGAAACTGGCGCTGCAGCTGGTGGAGCCGGAAATGCCAGACGTGGCTGCGCATGTGGCGCCGGTGACGGGCGCGGTGTTCAGCGGCAACCCCATGTACATCGCCTTCCGCAACAAAGGCGACGGGCCGCAGTTGGCCAAGCAGTTTGCCGCGGCTTACGCCAAGTGGCGTCGCGGCGATGTCTATCCTTGGCTGATCGCGCGGTTCAAGGTGTACGAGCGGGTGCCGGATAGCTTCATCCCCAAGTAGCCAGTCTTTCATGCGAGCCAGCCCGCGATCGGCGGGCTGGTCGCTTTTCCAGGACGCTCAAGCCTTCAGTCTATGGCTTCTTCTTTGAAGCCAGGCAACGCCAGCAGGCGGGCCGCGCGGCAAGGCCTCCATGACCCGCAGGAAGCCGGCGGGGCTGCCCAGCGCCAGCAGTGCGGTCAGCGTCAGGGCCGCGTCAGCAGCGCGCATAAAGCACTGACGGCCAGCAGCAAGGGTTTGCGTCTGGGCAGACGGGGCGGCCAGCATGGCCGGCGCGCCCGCATTCGCGAGTCGCAAGCGGCATGAGTCTGCCGCGGCAGCGCAGGTTTTGGCAATGATGGGCCGTTTTTTGTTCGCATCGCATGCCCTATGCTGAATCGTGTGGTTTCAGGGAGCCCATCATGTCGAAGATATTGGCGGCGTGCTTGCTGGCTTGCGCATTGGCCATTGCCCATGCCTCGCCGGTATTGCTGGCCGCCGCCAGCAATACCGAGCCGGCGTTGAACGATATCGTCAGAAATTTCACGGCGAAGACAGGCGTAACGGTGAAGGTGACTTATGGCCCCGCGGTGGCGCTGGCTTCTCAGATCGCCAATGGCGCGGCGTTCGAGATTTATATTTCGTCCAGCGACGCATACACCCGTAGGCTGAAGTTACAGGGGCGCTGTTTGGATGAGCCTCGCATCTTTGGTTTAGGCACTTTGGTGCTGTGGTCGCTGGATGCGGATTTTCAAGAGAGCGGCTGGCTGGAGTGGCTGCGCCAGGGCAAAGGCAAGATCGCGCTGCCGGATCCCGAGTCCAGCATCTACGGCCAGACAGTTCTATACAGCTTGAACCATTACCAACTGGCAGAACGCCTGCGTCCGCGCTTTGTCAGGGCGCCGGATGTGGCGCATGCCGCGGCGCTGGTGGCGTCCGGCAAGGTGGCGGGCGCTTTTGTATCCAAATCTCAGGTGCTGGATCGCTCACGCCTGGGCAAGGGGCATTGGGTGGAGATACCGCGGGATAGTTATCCGCCTATTCGGCAGACGGTGGCGTTGCTGACGCCGGCGGCTGGCCACCCGGAGGCCCGGCAATTGTTCGATTATCTTTTTAGTCCCGAATCGGAGAAGATCTGGCGAGCGTATGGCTATGCCAAGCCGTGAGGCGCGAATCATGCGCCATGGTGCGGCGCGCATCGATGTCCCCGTTAAGCCATGGCTTGCTATGCGTGACGCAAACCACCCCGCCTAAGCGGGGTGGGGGTGTCAGTGATGATCGTGGCGGTAGGCGAAAACCGGCAACTGCCACTCGCGCCACAGCGCGGTCATGCGCAGCACCAGGCCGAAGGCGAAGCTGGCGGCGATGTTCCAGTCGTGCGGAATCTCCAGCGCGTTCAATCCCAAGTAGAGGATGGCCACCAATAGCGACACGCTGGCGTACAGCTCGCGGCGGAACACGATGGGCACGCGATTGCACAGGACGTCGCGCAGAATGCCGCCGGCGATGCCGGTGATCATGCCGGCCATGACTACGATGACCGGGTGATAGCCCATGCCTAACGCCACATCGCAGCCGATGATGGTGAAAGCCACCAGGCCCAGCGCGTCCAGCACCAGGAACAGCCGGTTCAGATGGCGCATGAAGCGCGCGGCCAGCACGGCGGCGATGCCGCCGGCCACCACCAGCAACACGTACTCAGGGTGTTGCGTCCAGCCTATCGGGTAACGGCCGAGCACGATGTCGCGCACGGTGCCGCCGCCCAGCGCGGTGAGGAAGGCGATGACGGTGACGCCGAAGATGTCCATGTGTCGGCGGCCCGCAGCCAGCGCGCCAGTCATCGCTTCCGCGGTGATGGCGATCAGATAGATCAGGCTCAGCATGGCAAGCTCCCGCGCGCGACGGCGGCGGATGGGCATGAAAAAGGGAAAAGAATGTCTACTGGCGCGGGCAAAAGCGCGCGGCCGATGGCGGGTGCGGACAAGGCAGTCTCCTGGGTGGATTCCGGGTTGCGGAACAGCCTCTCCCCTTGTCCTTTTACCTGAGAGTTGCATGGCCGGCGGCCACTTGCCCCTTCGGTGGACCGCTCGCGGCGGCCTCTCTCCAATCGGCTTGAATCAATGGTGCACTGCGGTACTGCTTGCCTGAGCGATTATGGGAGTTTGCGTCTTCGGCGGGGGCGGCGCCCCTCTCTCCCGCAGCGCGTCAAATATTAGCCATTGCTGTTTGAATAGTCAATATTCAGAACCTATTGATGATTATTTTTCTGCATGGAGCAATTGCGGTGGAGGGATGGCGGGGAGGGGATGGAAATCAGTACGAAGCGACGCTAGCCAAGCCGCGAAAGGGTTTGAGGTGTGTTGGCGATAAAACCGGAGCGCCTGTCGGCGCTCCGGCGTGGCGCGTCAGGAGTCCTTCTGCGGTTTGGCGGCGGCAGCCGGCTTGACGGTTTTGGCTGCGGCCGGCGCTTGGCCGTTGGCCTTGGCAGCGGCCTTGCGGGCTGGCGCAGGCTTTGTCGCCGTTTTGCGCGTGGCGGCGGTCTTGGTCGGCGCCGGCTGGGTTTCAGCCTTGGCCGCACGGACGATGGGCTTGGCGGCAGGGACCGGAGCCGGTGCCGGCTTGGCTGCAACCGTTTCCGCCGCGCGAGGGGCGGCCGACTGAATCACGGCCTTGTCCAGAATGGCCTTGCGGTCTTGTTCGGAAAGGCCAAGCACATTGGCCGCCTGTTCCAACCGTTGCTGTTGCTCCGCGGGAATGTCGTGTCGATTCACCAGCAGCAGGTCGCGCACCAGCATCCAGGCCTGGTGGCGGATGTGCTGGTCGGGCAGCAGCGTGCTCAAGCCGTTAAGCGCCCGCTGAGGATCGGCGCGCACCAGGGCGACCTGCTTGCGGACGGTATCCTTCAGCTGCATCAGCGTCAGCGGATATTCTCGCTGCACGCCGCGCATGGTGCGGCGGATGGCGTTGAACGGCCGTTCATCGATGACGCCCATGCCGATGCCGACATAGATCAGCAGCCGGATGAAGCCATCAGCCAGCGTGCCTTGCTCGAAGCTCGGGTCCAGCGCTTCGCGCTTCAGGCGCGCCAGCTCGCGGCTTTCCCAGGTGAGGGCTTGCTTGCGCTCTTCGCCGGCGGGCTGCACGCCGACCAGCGTGGCCAGTTGCGGCGACTCGTAAATCCCGCGGAATAGCTGTTCCTGCGCGGCGTCGCGCAGGTCGCGGTAATGATCCAGCGACTGGACGATGAAATCAGACATCCGTTCCTGCCACTGCCACAGCGGATTGTCCGCGGAAACCGGGCGGCGCTGTTCGCGCACTTTGGCGGCGAGTCCGGGCAGCCACCACAGCCAGGGGTTCTTCGGCGAGATCAGCGTGCGTTCGAAGCGGGCGGGATGCAGCTCGCGCAGCAGGCGGGCGCTGGCCTCGTTGCTGAAGGCGCGCACCACGGGGGACAGATAGCGGTCGTACACGCCCTGGTTGATTTCGGAGACGCGTTTCACCACTTCGAAAGCCTGTTCGTCGTCGCGGCCGTCGTCCAGCGCCAGGATGTCCGATACATCGCGGGCTTCGAAGCGGATGATGTAGCGGCCTTCGATGTATTCCTGGCCCGGCGCGTCCGGGGCGATGTCTTCGATGACGGCCTCGTACAATCCCGGGGCCAAAACGTCTATCAGGTCCAACGCGCTGGCGAACTCGCTGTGCTCCTTGTTGGCCACGCCGGATGACACAAAAATGCCCAGGTGGCCCACCTTGTTGTGCAGGCAGTAGACGATGGTCTGCTCGTTGTTGCGGATGCCCTCGACGCTGTCGTACAGGTCCGCGATCCAGTTCAGCGCCTGCTGCGGCGGGGTGATGTTGTCGCCCCAGGAGGCGAACACCATGATGGGCGAGCGGATGTTGCGCATGTCCACGCGCATCGTGCCGTCATGGCTGGTGATCTTGCCATGGACCAAATCGTTGCCGACGAACAGCTTTTGGGTGATCCACTCCATCTCCACCTTGTTCAGCAGGTAGTGGCCGCCCCACCAGCGTTCGAAATCGAGATAGCGTTGCGGCTCGGTATCCACCTTGGAATACAGATTGTAGGACTTCTTCCATAGGGTGTTGGCCGGATCCAGCTTCTCGAAGTTTTCCACCAGATGGGCGCCATCGAAGTGGCCATTGCCCAGGTCTCCGGCCAGCGAGGCGCTCCAGGTGCCGCCGTTCAGGCCGCCGGCGTAACGCATGGGGTTCTTGCCGCGCACGCCGGCCCAGTAGGACAGCGGCGAGCCGGCCAGCAGGATAGGGCCGACCAGGTCGGGCGCTACCGAAGCCAACATGGCCAGCGCCCAGCCGCCCTGGCAGTTGCCGATGACGAAGGGCTTGCCGTCGCTATTTGGGTGCAGTTCGTTGACGCGTTTGAGGAAATGGCCTTCGGCCTTGGCCACGCTTTCTATTGTCTGGCCCGGCACGGGCTGCGGGAAGAACATCACGAAGTAGCAGGGATGTCCCTGCTGCAGCGCGATGCCGATTTCACTGTCCATCTTGAAGCCGCCAATGCCGGGGCCGTGGCCAGCGCGCGGGTCTATGACCACGAAGGGGCGCTTGGCCGGATCGGTGGCTGGGCAGTTGGATGGCGGTTTGATGGCGGCCAGCGCGTAGTTGGCCGGATCGGGCAGCTCGCGCGCATCCATGATGATGGTGTAGTCGAACACCAGCACCGGCGGCTTGCCGCTTTCACAATGTTCCAGATAGGTGGCGCCGCGCTGATACAGCGTGTCCCAGTACAGAACGCCGCGCTGGCAGGCGTCCAGCCAGTAATCAAACAACGGTTGGGCAAACGGGATTTTCCCGTCTCGAACTGCAGTAGTTGACCACATTGCAACCCCTTGCGTTTTGATGAGTGGAAACGGTGTGCGGCCAAGGCAACGGCCTTGGCTGCCACTGTACTCGTTATCTGCTGCAATGCAATAAATGCGAATGGTCTTGAGGCGATGTGTGGCGCGCAGCCATCAGCTTGTTGCACTGCAACTATCGTTTCGAGCGGCGGACGGCGACAGAGTTTCCAGCGATTTGATCATCACTACGCTGCGATAGGCTTTGTCCGGCCATTGCAGCGGGGCTTCCACGCGGTAGCCGCGGCGTTGATAGCGGCGGACCAGATGGACGGCGTCCTGGGCGGTATCCAGGCGGATGGCCGCGCAGCCTTGGCTGCGCGCCCAGTTTTCCGCCGCGTCCAATAGTCGTTCGCCCAGGCCGTGACCTTGCCATTCCGGCGCGACGGCCAGTTGCGACAGCACGGCGCCGTCGGGTTGTCGGAATTGCAGGCAAGGCGAGTTGAGCCGGGCGCGATGCACCGTGACGGTGCCGGCCAGCTGGTTTTGGTGCCAAGCCAGCAGGCAGTGGCCGCCCTTGATGCGGCGGCGGGTCACGTCGGGGCTTTGATCCACCGGGGTGTAGCGCAGCCCCATCGCGGCCAGTTGGGCGTAGGCGTGGTGCAGCAGATCGGTCAATTGTTCTATCGAATCGGATTCGGTTAAGGGTCGCAGTGTGAACATGGGAAGGTTTCTTCAGGGGGCGAGACCCTCATGAAGCAAGCGTCATGCCTGGTGGAGATGGGGCCGTCCCCAGTCGCCGGCCATTTCCTCGCTGATCAAGTCTTCCGCGATGAAGTCCAGAAACGCGCGGACGGCAGGCGACAGGCCGCGGCGGGTAGGGAAGGCTGCATGCAGGATGCCCCAGGGAAAGTCGTATTGCGGCAGGATATGGCTAAGCCGTCCATCGGCCAGCGCGTGGTGGCAGACATTGGTGGGCAGCGCGGCGATGCCGATGCCGGCGATGGCGGCCTGCAGCAGCACGATCATGTCGTCGGTCATCAGTCTGGGCGCGTCGATGTGAATGGTGTAGGTCTGGCCGACATTGTCCAGCAGCACCCACTGGCCGCGGCCGTCCGGCCGGCTCATCGTCAGCGCGGGCAGCGCGGCCAGCCGCTCCGGCGCTTGCGGTTCGCCGTGCTTTTCGAGGAAGGCGGGGCTGGCCACCAGGATGACCCGGCTCTTGCCCAAGGTGCGTACGACCAGGCTGGCGCTGTCTTCGATCACGTTGCGTACCCGGAGCGCCACGTCCACCCCTTCTTCGATCAGGTCCACCCTGCGGTTGGTGGCCTCCAGTGCTACCCGCACTTGAGGGTGGCGCGCCAGGAAGCGCGGCAGCGCGGCGCTGAGCATGGTCTTGGCCAGCAGTTCCGGGCAGCTGACCCGTATCAGGCCGCGCGGTTCGGCGCTGCTTTGCAGAATGGTCTCATCGGCGGCTTCGGCTTCGGCCAGCATGGCCTGGCAGCGTTGATAATACTGGCTGCCGATTTCCGTCAGCGACAGGCGGCGCGTAGTCCGTTGCAGCAGGCGCACGCCCAGGCGGCTTTCCAGTTCCGCCACCCGCCGCGACAGCGTGGACTTGGGGATGCCCAGCACCCGGGAGGCCGCCATGAAGCCGCCGTGCTCCACCACTTTGGCGAAGTACATCAGATCGTTCAGGTCTCGCATGATTGTCTCACTGGTGGAACAATGTTTCCGATTTTAGCAGTCTAGTCCGGATTGTTGCTGGTTCTTATCATGCACACATCTCCACTGCACCGCGAAAGACCCGAACATGAAACTGCTGCATCTCGATTCCAGCATCCTGGCCGACAACTCGGTTACCCGCGAATTGTCCGCCGTAGTGGCCAACACGCTGCGTCAGCGTCACGCCAATGTCGAAACCATCTACCGCGATCTGGCGGCCAATCCGATCGCTCACCTGTCCGGCGAAATCGTCGGCGCGCGTTTCGCGCCTCAGACGGACTGGACGCCGCTGCAGCGCAGCGAGGCTGCCTTGACCGATCAACTGATCGAGGAGTTCGTCGCAGCCGATGTGCTGGTGATCGGCGCGCCGATGTACAACTTTTCCATTCCGACTCAGTTGAAGAGCTGGATCGACCGCGTGGCCGCCGCCGGCCGCACCTTTAAGTACACCGAGAACGGCGCGGTGGGCCTGGTGCCCAACAAGAAGGTGATTGTGGTGTCCGCCCGCGGCGGCGTGCACAGCGGAGAGCAGGGCAGCCTGATGGACTTCCAGGAAGATTATCTGGTGAAGGTATTGGGTTTCCTGGGCGTGAGCGACGTCGAAATCATCCGCGCCGAGGCCATCGGCATGGGCCAGGACAAGCGCGACACGTCTATCCACCTGGCGAAGGAAGCCATCGCCAAGCTGGCGCTGTAACAGCCAATGCAAACCAGGCCCGGCGCATTGCAGCCGGGCCTGATTGCGTCTGGAGAGTGTTAATCCAATGGCAGCTTCAGCGCCTGATCCACGCTGGGTTCGGTCAGGTAGCGCCGCATGATGGCGCGCAGGGTGCCGTCGCGGTACATCTTGCGCAGCTCGTCCTGCCACAGCGCGGCGGCTTGCTGGCTGAAGCGCGCCTTGCTCAGCACGATGCTGCCCGCGGTGATTTCGCTGTCCGGGAAAAAGTCGTGCACCGTCACCTGTTGGGCGGCCTGATGGCTTTGCAGCCAAGGATCGAAGCTGATGGGATGGCCGAAAGAGGCCGTCACCACGCCGCTGCAGACCATTTTATACAGATCGTCCTCGTTGGCGGCGATGACGATCTTATGCTGTTGCGCCAATTCATCCAGAAACTTGTCTTCGGCCGGGCTGTGGCGGTAGCCGCGCACCATGCCCCAGCGCAGGTCAGGCAGCTTGAGCAGCGCATCCAGCGTGGAGACATTCACGCCGCGGTGCAGCAGCACCAGATTCTTGCTGTGATGGTAGACCGCCATCCACAAATAGCGTTGCCGCTCAGGCGTCACGGTGGTGGAGGTGCCGATGTCGGCCTGGCCTATCTCCAGCAGCTTCAATACGCGCAGCCGCGGATAGTCTCCTTCGCTCTGGATGGGGCAATTCAGCCTGCGGGATAGTTCGTGAATAATGTCCGGATCGTAACCCTTGCCCGAGTGATAAGCTACGCCGAAGTTGTAATAGGCGACAGTCAGCGGACCGTTGGGGCAGGCGGGGTTGGGAGCCGATTGAGCGGTAGCCAGCCAAAGCGAAAACGCGCAGCCTGCAATCAGTTTCATCGATTACTCCGTGTAGAGGCGATGACGTTGCCGTTCTGTTCAGTCTAGCGGCAACTGCATCATTTGCTTGGCGGCCCCTTCGCTGAGATAGCGCCGCAGGATGTTGAGCAGGCTGTCATCCTGATACATTTTCTTCAGTTCCAAATGCCAACGCTCGGCCGCTTCTTGCGAAAACCTTGCCTTGCTCAGGGCCAGGCCGCTGGCGATGGTCTCTCCGGACGGAAACAAATCCACTACGAGAATGCGTTTGGCGACCTGCGGGGCGCGCAGCCAAGGTCCGTAGCTGGTGGGTAGCGAGAAGGCGGCGGTCACGATGCCGTCGTCTAGCATGCGGAACAATTCGTCTTCGTCATTCGCTATCACCAGTTTGTTTTCTGCCTTCATCTGCGCCAGCAATTGATCCTGCTGCGCACTGTGCCGGTAGCCGCGTATGGCGCCCCAGCGCAAGGCCGGGTCGCGCAATAGTTCCGGCAGCGCGCGGGCATGGATGGACGGATGCAGCAGCACCATGTTTCGGGTGTGGTTGTATGGAAAGATCCAGGCGTAGACCAGTCGATCCGGCGTGGCCAGGGTGGAAGTGCCAAGGTCGATCTGGCCGCTTTCCAGCATCTTCAGCGCGCGCAGCCGCGGCAGCTCTGTTTCGCTGGCTATCGGGCAATGCAGCCGCCGGGCCAGCTCGCGCACCATGTCTACGTCGTAGCCGTTGCCGTCGCGATAGGCGACGCCGAACTTGTAGAACCCAACGCGTAGCGGGCCATTGGGGCAGGCCGGATTGGGCGCTGCGTGGCTGGCGAGGGCCAGGCACGCGGCCAGCCACGACAAGGCAAGGTGAGAGCGAATGCGATTCAGCGAGGCGATGGCGTGCATGAGTCCCGAACCTGTGCGGTGATCTGTTCCGTGCCCATGGGTTGCGGGCACGGCGATGCCGCGTTGTTATTCCTCGCTGATTATAGTCAAGCCGATTACGCTGTCGCGCGATAAGCCGCAGCTGCGGCGTAGCGCCTGGATTGCCGCTCCACCCATTGTTCCGTCGCGTGGGCTGCCGCTAGCAAAGCCTTGTCGCCGCGTTTCAGCGATTCCAGCTGCAAGACGGATACATCGTTCAAGCCTATGGTGGCCAGCGCGCAGCGCAGATACGGTGTCAAAAAGTCGGGCTGCCAATCGGGCTTGGACAGCATCGGCCCGCCGCTGGCCACGATGACGAAAACCGGCCGGTTGTCCAGCAGGCCGTTTTTGCCATCCGGTCCGCCGCGGAAGGTCCGGCCGGGGCGCATCACCAAGTCCAGCCAGACTTTCAGCGCGGCCGGCACGGTAAAATTGTGCATGGGCGTGGACAGGATCAAGCAGTCGCAGGCCTCCAGTTCGGCAATCAGCTGTTCTGATAGTGCGAGCGCCTGCCGTTGCGCATGGCTGCGCGCGTCTTCGCGCATTAGACTGGCTTCGACAAACTCCCGGTTGATGGCATGGGGCGGCAGCAAAGAGAGATCGCGCTCGAAAAGGGCGGGCGGTCCGGCCTGCGCCAGCCGCGCGGCTAGCAGCTTGCCGGCCTGGAGGCTATGAGAGTCGCCGCCATTGGGGCTGGCGTTGACGTGCAGAATGCTTGGCATGCTCAGTCCTCGCTCAGCGGCTGCGTAAAGCGCAAGGCGGTGGCGACCAGACCCTGGCGATAATAAAAGCGATGGCCCAGGGTGTTGGACATCGGCGTGTCCAGCAGCAGCTTGGCGCAACCATGGCTGCGGGCCAGCTGTTTCAAATGGTTCATCAGGGTTTCCCCCAGGCGCTGGCCGCGGCAGCGTTCATCGGTGACGAGATCGTCCACGTACATGTGCCGGCCATGCACCAGGTTTTCCATGGGTCGCCAGCCGGCCAGGGCGGCCAGTTCGCCGTCGCGGTACAGCCCAAGCAGCCGGTAGCCTTGATGGGCCTGACGCTCCCAGCGCGCGACCAGTTCATCGGCGTTCAGGAGGTGGGGACGGAATTGGCGCATCAGCGCAAAGCTGGCGCGGACGGTTTCTGCGGTGTCGATGTCGCGGATTTCAAGACGCATGGCTGGTGTCTAGTCGGTATCGTGGTTAATATCAGAGTTCTTACATTATGCAACATATCAGAGCTTTGATATTATGATCAAGTCATCAGGCGCGGCGTTGCCGCAGCCGGGCGAGGGCATGCGCGGCGAAGGTGGACATATAGGCTATCTATTGCGCCAGGCCGCTGCGGGCCAACATTTGCGGATGGAGCGCGCATTGGCGGATTTGGGCGTGACGCCGCCACAGTTCGTGGTGTTGACGATGCTGGCGGCCTATCCTGGACATTCCAACGCCGATTTGGCGCGGCTGGCTTTGCTGACGCCGCAAACCGTCAGCGTCATTGTGGCGAATCTGAAAAAAGCCAGTCTGGTGGAGGCCAGGCCGCATGCCAGCCATGGCCGCATCGTGCAATTGCAGTTGAGCGCTAAGGGGGAGGATTTGCTGACGCAAAGCAAGGCGCGGGTGCGCGAGCTGGAGGCGCGCATGCTGGAAGGTTTGTCGGTGGCGGAGGAGCAGACGATACGCCGTTGGTTGGCGAGGCAGGCTGCCGGCCAGGACTGAGCCTGGCCGGCGAACGGCTTACAGCTTGATCAGGGTGCTCTTCAGTTCGGTGTATTTTTCCAGCGCATGCAGCGATTTGTCGCGCCCGTTGCCGGATTGCTTGTAGCCGCCGAACGGGAAGTTCATGTCGCCGCCCTCGTCATAGCAGTTGACCCAAACCGTGCCGGCGCGCAGGCGGCGCGACACTTGGTGGGCGGTGCTGACGTCGGCAGTCCATACCGCGGCCCCCAGGCCGTATTCGGTGTCGTTGGCGATGCGGATGGCTTCCTCGACATCATCGAAGGTGATGACCGACAGCACCGGGCCGAAGATTTCCTCGCGGCAGATGGTCAGGCTGTCGCTTGGGCAGTCGAAGGCCGTCGGCTCGATGAACAGGCCCTTGTCGGTGTGGGCGGCTTTGCCCCCCAGCAACAGGCTGGCGCCTTCGCTCAGGCCTTTGTCGATATAACTCAGCACCTTGCGGTACTGGATATCGTCTACGATGGCGCCCATCGAAGTGGCCGGGTCCAGCGGATCGGCCGGATAGTAGCCGGCGGCGGCCTTTTTGAACTCCTCCAAGAAGCGCGTCTTGATATCGCGATGCACCAGCACGCGGGAGCCGGCGGTGCACATTTCGCCCATATTGTAGTAGATGGCGCCTGCCGCGGCGCGCGCGGCGCGGGCCAGGTCCGGGCAATCCGGCAGGATGATGTTGGGCGACTTGCCGCCCAGCTCCAGCCAGGCCCGTTTCAGATTCGATTGCGCGGCATAGCCGGCGATCAATTTGCCGACAGCGGTGGAGCCGGTGAAGGCCACGCAGTCCACGTCCATATGCAGCGCCAGTAGGCGGCCGACATCGCCGGCGCCGGGCAGCACCTGGAAGATGCCGTCCGGGATGCCGGCCTGCTTGGCCAGCCCCGCGACGCGGATGGCGGTCAGCGGCGATTTTTCCGACGGTTTGACGATGACGGCGTTGCCGGCGGCCAGCGCCGGCCCGAACTTCCAGCTGGCCATCAGAATCGGGAAATTCCACGGCACAATGGCGGCCACCACGCCTATGGGTTCGCGCGTCACCAGACCCAGCAGCTTGGGATCGACCGGCGCCACTTCGCCGCCGATCTTGTCTATCGCCTCGGCGAACCACTCCACACAATAGGCCGCGCCAGGCACATCCACCGTGGTGGTGTCGCCTATGGGTTTGCCGGCATCCAGGGTTTCCAGCAGCGCCAATTCGTCGGCATGTTGGCGGATCAGTGCGGCGAATCGTTTCAGAATGCCGCCGCGCTGGCGCGGCGCCAGGCCGGACCAGGTGCCGGAGTCGAAGGCGCGGCGCGCCGCCTTGACTGCCGCTTCCACCTCGGCTTCGCCGCAATGGCTGATATCGGCCAGCTTGGCGCCGGTGGCGGGATTGACGCAATCGAAGCGTTTGCCGTCTGCGGCTTCGCGGTAGGCGCCGTCAATGAAGGCGCGTCCCTCGATATTGAGTTCTGCGGCAAGTTGCTTCCATTCTGCGTGACTACGGGCCATGGCAATCTCCTCTTGATGTATAGGGTGCTGCGGCCGCGCGTGGCGGCGGAGGGGGTTAGAAAGTGGGCGGCGAGCTGGCGCTCACCACTTCGCAGATGTCGTCGCCGACATTGCGGAAACGGTGCGGCAGCTTGCTGTCGAAGTAATAGGCATCGCCCGGCCCCAATACGCGGCTGTCTGCGCCTACGGTGACTTCTATGCTGCCGCGGATGACGACGCCGCCTTCCTGGCCTTCGTGCGTCAGCATGTCCGGGCCGGTATCGGCGCCGGGGACGTAGCGTTCGCGCAGGATGGCGATGTCGCGCTTGTCGTGGGCGGTGCCCACCAGCATCAGATTGATGTCCTCGTTGCCGAGGTTGGGCAGCTCGTCCGCCTGGTAGAACACGCGCGGCTGCGCCGGCTCGGCGTCGAAAGTGAAGAATTCTGCCAGCGTGATCGGCAATCCTTCCAGCACCTTCTTGAGGGAACTGACCGAAGGGCTTACCCGGTTTTGCTCGATCAGCGAGATGGTGCCGTTGGTGACGCCGGCTCGTTTGGCCAGCTCTCTTTGCGACAAGCCGAACCTTGTCCTGACCATTCTCAAGCGCGCGCCGACATCCATTCTTCCTGCTCCATCAGTATGTTAATAATTTTAGACATTATGCGGCATTGTACCGCACCGACGGGGAAACCTGCTTGCTGCGTCGCAAAATCAAATATCTTTGCAAGGGTGAGGTTTTATAGTCAGAATCAGTTTGAAAGGGCAAGCGCGATGTGAATTTTCTTAAACGGCTGTTGCCAGTTTGCCCATGAACCAAATGAATTTGGAGGCGACTATGTTGATCGGCGTTCCGAAGGAAATCAAAAACCACGAGTATCGGGTGGGTCTGACCCCGTCCGGTGTCCGCGAGTTGGTTGCGAATGGGCACAAGGTACTGGTGCAGACCCACGCTAGCTTGGCCATTGGATTTACCGACGAGCAGTACATTCAAGCCGGCGCCTCCATCGCCTCCAATGCGGAGGAAGTGTTCGAGCGTTCTGAAATGATCGTCAAGGTCAAGGAGCCGCAGCCGGTGGAGTGCCGCATGCTGCGTCCCGGACAGGTGCTGTTCACTTATCTGCATCTGGCGCCGGATCCCGATCAGACCAAGCTGCTGATCGAGTCTGACGCCATTGCCATCGCTTATGAAACAGTGACCGACGAGCGCGGCGGCCTGCCGCTGTTGGCTCCGATGTCCGAGGTGGCCGGCCGCATGGCTATCCAGGCCGGCGCCCACGCGTTGGAAAAAGCCCAGGGCGGCCGCGGTGTGCTGCTGGGCGGCGTGCCGGGCGTCGCCCCGGCCAAGGTGGTGGTGATAGGCGGCGGCGTGGTGGGATTGAACGCCGCGCGCATGGCGATGGGCGCCGGCGCCGACGTCACCATTCTCGACAAGTCGTTGGCTCGCCTGAAAGAGATAGACATGGTGTTCGGCGGCCGCATCAAGACGCTGATGTCCAACGGCGCCAATATCGACGAAAGCATCCGCGACGCCGATCTGGTCATCGGCGCGGTGCTGATCCCCGGCGCGGCCGCGCCGAAGTTGGTGACGCGCGCGATGCTGAAGACGATGAAGCCCGGCGCGGTGCTGGTGGACGTCGCCATCGATCAGGGCGGCTGTTTCGAAACCAGCCGGCCCACCACCCATCAAGACCCGATCTACACCGTCGACGGCATCGTGCACTATTGCGTGGCCAATATGCCGGGCGGCGTGGCGCGCACCTCCACCCAGGCGCTGACCAACGCCACGCTGCCGTATACGCTGGAGCTGGCCAACAAGGGCTGGCGCCAGGCGCTGCTGGACAACGCCCACCTGCGCAACGGGCTCAACGTCTGCCGCGGGCGGGTTACCTACCAGGCGGTGGCGCGGGATCTGGGCCACGCCTACGTCGATCCGATAGAAGCCATCAAGGCTGCTAGCTGAACAGGAGCCGCACTGCCATGTCGCAAGCCATTATCGGTATTCCCTGCGATCTCAAGACCATAGGCCTGTTGCCCTTCCACGCGGTGGGCGACAAATACATCACGGCTGCGGCCGGCGGCGCTGGAGGCTTGCCGCTGCTGATTCCCGCGCTCGGCGACGAGGGCTTGCTGCGGGCTACGCTGCAAACGCTGGACGGCGTGCTGTTGCCAGGCTCGCCGTCCAATGTGGAGCCACACCACTACGGCGGCCCGGCCAGCCGCGAAGGCACGCTGCATGATCCCAACCGCGACGCCACCACGCTGCCGCTGATCCGCATGGTGCTGGAGCAGGGCATTCCGTTGTTGGGCATCTGCCGCGGCTTTCAGGAAATCAATGTGGCGCTGGGCGGGGAGCTGCACCAGCATGTGCAGGAGCAGCCCGGCCTGAATGACCACCGCGAGGCGGAAAGCGACGACGTGGCCGAGATGTACGCCCCGGCGCACACCGTCAGCTTTGTCGAGGGCGGCTTGCTTGCCGGGTGGACTGGCCAGCGCGGCGCGCAGGTGAATTCCTTGCATCAGCAGGGCATCAAGCGCTTGGCGCCGGGCCTGGATGCCGAGGCGCACGCCGAGGACGGCCTGGTGGAAGCCTACCGCATCCGAGACGCCAAGGCCTTCGCCTTCGCCGTGCAATGGCATCCGGAATGGCGCTATTGGGAAAATCCGCTGTCGCAGGCGATATTCCACGCCTTTGGCGAGGCCTGTCGAGCCAGGAGAGCGCAACGAAGCAAGTGATGGGGCAGTAATCGCGCGCGGGCCGATGAACCCCGCGCGCGTTTTGATGACTCATAAGAAGCACCTCCCGATCCAGAGCCGCAGTCAGCGGCCGGGGAGTCTACAGAGGAAGCATTATGAATCACCAGATCAATGAGTGGTTGCGAGAGCACCGTATCACCGAGGTGGAATGCATCGTGCCGGACATGACCGGCGTGGCGCGAGGCAAGATCGTTCCGAAGGACAAATTCGTATCCGACCCGGAAATGCGCCTGCCGGAAGCGGTGCTGATCCAGACGGTCACCGGCGATTACCCGGACGACAGCATGCTGGATTTGACCGATCCCGACATGGTGCTGGAGCCGGACCCGAACACGCTGCGCTATGTGCCGTGGGCGGTGGACCCAACGGCGCAGCTGATCTACGACTGTTTCCGCGCCGACGGCACCCCGGTGGACGTGGCCCCGCGCAATGTGCTGAAGCGCGTGCTGGGGCTGTACGACGAGATGGGCCTGGAGCCGGTGCTGGCGCCGGAGATGGAGTTCTATCTGTTGTCGCCGAACCCGGACCCGGACATTCCGCTGGCTGCGCCGGTGGGACGTACCGGACGGGCCGAGTTTGGCCGCCGCTCTTACTCCATCGACGCGGTCAACGAGTTCGACCCGCTGTTCGAGGACATCTACGACTACTGCCATGCCCAGAACCTGGAGGTGGATACGCTGATCCACGAGATCGGCACCGCCCAGATGGAAATCAATTTCCTGCACGGCAATCCGCTGGAGCTGGCCGATCAGGTTTTCCTGTTCAAGCGCACCGTGCGCGAGGCGGCGTTCCGCCACAATATGTACGCCACCTTCATGGCCAAGCCGATGGAGAACGAGCCGGGCAGCGCCATGCACATTCACCAGAGCGTGGTGGACAAGAATACCGGCCGCAACGTGTTCTCCAATGACGACGGCAGCCCGTCGGATTTGTTCTTCCACTTCATCGCCGGCATGCAGAAATACATTCCGCAAACCATGCCGCTGTTCGCTCCATATGTGAACTCATTCCGTCGTTTGTCTCGCTATACCGCGGCGCCGACCAATGTCGAATGGGGTTACGACAACCGCACCGTAGGCCTGCGCATTCCGCATTCGTCGCCGGCCGCGCGCCGCATCGAAAATCGGGTGCCGGGCGTCGACGTCAACCCGTATATCGCCATCGCCGCCACGCTGGCCTGCGGCTATCTGGGCATGACCGGCAAACTCAAGCCGTCTGAGCCGCGCCAGACCGACGCCTACGAGTTGCCCTACCAATTTCCCAACAGTTCCGAAGAGTCCCTGCAGCAGCTCGCGCGCTGCCAGGAGATCGCCGAGGTGCTGGGGCCGCGCTTCGTCAAGATGTACGTCGGCATGAAGGAGAAGGAGTTCTCCGAATACTTCCGCGTCATCAGCCCGTGGGAGCGCAAGTTCCTGCTGCTGCACGTGTGATGCGGGAACCGTCACGGTACGGTTAGAATCGCAGTGATGGACAGGACAAATGAATAAAACGACGCCCCAGGCGCAGGAGAGGCGGACCGCTGGTTCGCCTTGTCGGAGAAAACAGGAAGGAAGTGTTATGCAGAACCAACGTACCACCAGCCAATTGCGCGAACTGGATGCCGCCCACCACCTGCATCCATTCACCGATACCGCATCCCTCAACCAGGCCGGCGCACGGGTGATGACGCGCGGCGAGGGCGTGTATCTGTGGGATTCCGAAGGCAACAAGATCATCGACGGCATGGCCGGCCTTTGGTGCGTCAATGTCGGCTATGGCCGCAAGGATTTCGCCGAAGTGGCGCGGCGCCAGATGGAAGAACTGCCGTTCTACAATACCTTCTTCAAGACGACCCACCCGGCTGTGGTGGAGCTGTCCGCCTTGCTGTGCGAAGTGACGCCGGCCGGATTTGATCACGTGTTCTACACCAACTCCGGCTCGGAGTCGGTGGATACGATGATCCGCATGGTGCGCCGCTACTGGGATGTTCAGGGCAAGCCGGAGAAGAAGACGCTGATTGGCCGCTGGAACGGCTACCACGGCTCCACCATAGGCGGTGCCAGCCTGGGCGGCATGAAGTACATGCACGAGCAGGGCGATCTGCCGATTCCCGGCATGGCCCACATCGAGCAGCCGTGGTGGTACAAGTTCGGCAAGGACATGACGCCGGACGAATTCGGCCTGGTGGCCGCCCGCTGGCTGGAAGAGAAGATTCTCGAAATCGGCCCGGAAAAGGTGGCGGCGTTTGTCGGCGAACCCATCCAGGGCGCAGGCGGCGTGATCATCCCGCCGGCCAGCTACTGGCCGGAAATCGAACGCATCTGCCGCAAATACGATGTATTGATCGTCGCCGACGAAGTCATCTGCGGCTTCGGGCGTACCGGCGAATGGTTTGGCCATCAGCGCTTGGGCTTCCAGCCGGACATCTTCACCACGGCCAAGGGCTTGTCCTCGGGCTACCTGCCCATCGGCGCCGTTTTTGTCGGCAAGCGAGTGGCCGAAGGGCTGATCGCCGGCGGCGACTTCAACCATGGCTTCACCTATTCGGGCCACCCGGTCTGCGCCGCCGTCGCGCACGCCAATGTGGTGGCGTTGCGCGATGAGGGCATCGTTCAGCGCGTCAAGGATGATATCGGCCCTTACCTCCAGCAGCGCTGGCGCGAAACCTTCAGCCGTTTCGAGCATGTGGACGATGTGCGCGGCGTCGGCATGCTGGGGGCGTTCACCCTGGTCAAGAACAAGGCCAAGCGCGAGCTGTTCCCGGACTTTGGCGAGGTCGGCACGCTGTGCCGCGATATCTTCTTCCGCAACAACCTGATCATGCGCGCCTGCGGCGACCATATCGTCTCCTCGCCGCCGCTGGTGATGACGCGCGGCGAGGTGGATGAAATGCTGGCGGTGGCGGCCCGCTGCCTGGAAGAGTTCGAGCAGACGATCAAGGCGCGCGGATTGGTTTGATAGCGGCTATGCTGCGGGGGCGGGCGGCATTTTTTGCGACGCTCCCCGGTTTTGCAGCGAATGAGGCGGGTTGGTACAATTCCACCCGCTTTTTCTATTATTTCTATAATGAATTGCAAAAAGGCATGCTGTAATACAAACAACGGCATTCGGCTACAAAACAAATAGGGACTTGACGCATGTTCGTCGGAATCGGGTACATCATCATTCTGGGTTCGGTGCTCGGAGGCTTCATCGCCGCAGGGGGCCATGTCGCCGCACTTATCCAGCCGCTGGAATTCGTGATGATCGGCGGGGCGGCTGCCGGCGCATTCGTCGTCGCCAATGGCGGCGCGCCGTTGAAGGCCACCATGAAGGCGCTCCCCACCGTGTTCAAAGGCAGCCCGTACGGCAAGGCCTTCTACATGGATCTGTTTTCCCTGCTGTTCGAGATCCTGACCAAGGTGCGCAAGGAAGGCCTGATGTCGATCGAGGCCGATGTCGAAAATCCGGAAGCCAGCCCAGTGTTTGGCAAATATCCCAGTATTCTGCATGACCATCATGTCGTAGAGTTCATCTGCGACTACCTGCGGCTGATGGTGGGCGGCAATCTGAACGCCTTCGAAATCGAAAACCTGATGGACGTGGAAATCGAGACTCATCACCACGAGGGCGAAGTGCCGGTGGCGGCGGTCAAGAGCCTGGGCGACGGCCTGCCGGCCTTCGGTATCGTCGCAGCGGTGATGGGCGTGGTGCACACCATGGAATCGGTGGGCGCGCCGCCGGCCGAGCTGGGCATGCTGATCGCCCATGCGCTGGTGGGCACCTTCCTCGGTATCTTGCTGGCCTATGGCTTTGTCGGCCCCTTGGGCACCATTCTGGAACACAAACTGAATGAAGGCACCCGCGTCTACCAGACCATCAAGGTGACATTGCTGGCCAGCCTGAACGGCTACGCGCCGCAGGTGGCGGTGGAGTTCGGCCGCAAGGCGCTGTCGTCGATGGACCGCCCGTCCTTCAAGGAACTGGAAGACCACGTCAAGTTGACCAAAAAATAAGCCGGGCAAGGGGCAGAGATGACGGACGAATCGCAACGACCCATAGTCGTCAAGAAAATCAAGAAAGGCGGGCACGGCCATCACGGTGGTGCCTGGAAGATCGCCTACGCCGACTTCGTGACGGCGATGATGGCGTTCTTCCTGCTGATGTGGCTGTTGGGTTCCGCTTCGCAGGGCACCCTGAACGGCATTTCCGAATACTTCAAAACGCCGCTGAAAGTGGCGCTGGCTGGCGGAGCGGGCGCCGGCGACGCCACTTCGGTGATCAAGGGCGGCGGCAACGACATCACCAAGCAGACCGGGCAGGTCAACAGGGCTGGCGCCAGGCAGGTGGAGATCATGCAGAAGCAGCAGGAGCAGGCAAGGTTGAATGAGCTGCAGCAGAAGATCCAGCAAACGATAGACAACAGCGTGCTGCTGAAGGAGTACAAGAACCAGCTGAAGCTGGAAATGACGCCGGAAGGTCTGAAGATTCAGATCGTGGACGAGCAAAACCGGCCCATGTTCGATTCCGGCAGCTCCCGCATGTTGCCGCATACCCGGGCCTTGCTGCAGCAGCTGGCGACGGACTTGAACCAGCTGCCCAACAGGATCAGCATCTCCGGCCATACCGATGCCACGCCCTTCTCCGGCGGGCAAGGCGGCTACAGCAACTGGGAGCTGTCGGCGGATCGCGCCAATACCGCGCGCCGCGAGCTGATCGCCGGCGGGCTCAGCGAGAGCAAGGTCATACGGGTGGTTGGGCTGGCTTCGGCCATACCGCTGATCAAAAGCAATGTGTTCAGCCCAGAAAACCGCCGCATCACCATTGTCGTGCTGAACAAGGAAGCTGAAACTTCCATTCTCAACGACGGTTTCAAACCGCAGATGAATCAGGAAGTGATAGGCGGCCCGGCAGACGGCCAGCCTGCCGGAAGCCAGCCATCGGCTTCGCCGTGAGGCGCGCGGCATGAGGCGATTGCGCCACGTATCGCAGCAGCTGTTGGCCGGCCTGGCCGCCTGGGTGTTCATCGCGCCCGGGCTGCACTTGGAAGCTTGGGCGCTGTTGCAGGGGCTGCTGGCCGCCTTATCGTCCATCGCATTGCGCCAGCCGGGCTGGCAGCGGCTGGCCCATGGCTTGTTCGTGCCGGCTGTGGTATTGATGAGGCAGCTGGATATCGCGCCGGTCTGGTATCTGGCGGCCTTGCTGGCGACATTGGCGTTGGGGCGCAATGCGCTGTTTGAGCGAGTGCCGCTATATCGCTCCGGCGCGCTGGTCGCGCAGCGGCTGGGCGACGCGCTGGCACCGCAAAGCCGGCTGCTGGAGGCGGGGTGCGGCGATGGCCGGCTGGCGGTTCGTCTTGCCGCCCTGCGTCCGGATTTGCGCGTGCTGGCGCTGGAAAACGCGGTAGGCGCTTGGTCGCTGGCGCGCTTGCGCTGGTGGAGCGCCGGGAAGCCTGCCGGGCTAGACATAGGTTGCCGCAGCTTTTGGAAAGAAAACTGGGGGAATCATGATGCGATCTACGTTTTTTTGTCGCCGGCGCCTATGCCTCGGGTCTGGCGCAAGTTTCTGGATGAGGGCCGGCCAGGCAGCCTGCTCATCAGCAATACGTTCTCCGTGCCGGACATCGAGCCAGACGAACGCCTGCCGCTTGATGGACCCCTACAAAAAGAACTTCTAATCTGGCGCCACCCACATGGATCTGAATAACTGGACGAAGACCATTGCCGAGCAGCGATGGCCGATTCTCCCCGAAACGCTGGCCGAGGTGCGTGATGCCTGCGCCCGGCACAGCGATCTGATCAACTTCACCTACCTGGCCAATCTCTGCCTGTCTGATCCGTTTCTGTTGCTGGACCTGTTCCGGGTGGTAGGCAATTCGCGCGCCTTGCAGCGCAACGAGTCCATCCCCGCCGTGGAGCCGACGCTGCTGCTGATGGGCCTGGAAGCGGTGGTCACGCGTTTTAATCGCCTGGAAGCCCTGGAAGCGGCTTCGGGCAAGCTGGACGCCGAAGTTTATGAAGCGGTGGGCGACTGGATGGGGCGCAGCCGCGTGGCGGCGCTGCTGGTGAAGGAGTGGCTGTCCATCATGGGCGATCTGAAAGTCGAGGATTGCTTTGTCTCGGCGCTGCTGTACAACTTGCCTGGCTGCATCTACATGATCCAGCGCAACAGCCTGCCGGACAAACCGCTGCTGCAGGAAATGTCGGAGGTCTTCGATGCCGATTACGCCAAAATTCTGGCCGCTTTCATCAAGGCCATGCCGCTGCCGGCAGGCTTCAATCAGCTGCTGGGCCCAGGCGCGCCAAGCAAGCGGCGGCAATTGCTGAAGCTGGCCATCGCCACCGCTAACTCTCTGGAGCATGGCGTGACCCGCAGCACCTGGCTGGTGGGTGTGGATACCGCCGCCAAGCTGATCAACTGCACGCCGGAGCTGGCCTATCAATCCGTAGTGCATGCAGTATTGAATGTGGCCCGGCATCCGCATGTCGCCGGCTATACCTTCCCCGCCCGCGCCTTGCTATTGCTGCCGACGGAAAGCAAGAAGATGGAGATGAAAAAAGCGGCGGCGCTGTCCAGCGGAGATCAGCTGGAAAACGCCATTCGCGAATCCATCCGCTTTTTGGCCAATGACTTGAAATTCGAGCGTGTGCTGTATTACCACTATGAACATGACGGCCATCTGCTCAAGTTGCGCTACCAGGTCGGGGTGCCGTCCGAAAGCCCACTGCGCAAGCTGCCGCTGGAGTTGGAGCCGGGCAGCTTCTTCGGCGTATTCACCAGCAAGCCGCAAAGCTTCCATGCGCCGGCCGCGGTGCGGCAGCAGTTGACGCGGCGCTACGACGACGAGTTTTTCCGCCATGTCGGGGATCAGGAATTCGCCTTGATGACCCTGTTTGGCGGCCAAAAACTCAGCGGCGTGTTCTATGTCGACAATGCGGTCAGCGGCCGCTCGATAGACGATACGACCTATCATCGCTTCAAGGACTTGGTCACCCGGCTGACGATGATGCCGCAATGATGCAAGAAGGCGGCGGGGCGGGTAAACTCTGCCCCTTCGCTTTTGTGCAGCCAGACAAGAATATCCCATGCCTTACATCGCCAAATCCATCACCTCTCCGCATAACGACGAAGTCAAGGCGCTGGCCCGTCTGGTCCAGCACAGCCGCGACCGCCGCAAGGAGGGCGTGATGGTGCTGGAAGGCATCCATCTGGTCGAATCCTGCCTGCAAGCAGGAGGCCGGCTGGCGCGGGTGTATCTGAACGAAGCGGCCGCGGCCAAGCCGGAAGTGATCTCTCTGCTGAATGGCCTGCCGGCGGACACGGTGGTGGTCACCTTGCCGGAGCCGGTGATGGCGAAGGCGACGGCGCTGTCCAGCGCGTGCGAGCTTTTGGCCTTGTGCGATCGGCCGCTGCCGCCCGCGCCGCATGCCGACGCGCCGCGCGTCCTGCTGGAAGACATCCAGGATCCGGGCAATCTGGGCACCATTCTGCGCAGCGCCGCCGCTGCCGGCGTCTACGATGTGTTTTTGTCCAAGGGCTGCGTCGACGTGTTCTCGCCCAAGGTGCTGCGCGCCGGGATGGGCGCGCACTTCGCGCTGCGCATCCATGAGCAGGCGGACCTGGCGGAGGAGCTGCGCCGCTTCGCCGGCCGCAAGCTGGTGACCTATCTGGAAGGTTCCCGTTCGCTGTACGGTCATGATCTCACCGGCGCGGTGGCCTTTGTATTCGGCAACGAGGGCGCCGGCGTCAGCCAAGCCTTGTTGCAACTGGCTGACGACCGCATCCGCATTCCCATGCCAGGCCACGCCGAATCGTTGAATGTGGCGATGGCGGCCACGGTATGCCTGTTCGAGCGGGTGAGACAGCTGCAGCCTTGAGCCGCAGGGCGAGCCGCTTATCCGCCTGACGGTTCGCCTGCCTCGCGCCGCTGCCATTCTCGCTTGCCGGCCGCGATGACGGCCACGCGCGCGGCGTCTATGGAGGTCGGGATGGCGGCCTTGTCCGCGCAGCCGGCGGCGATGGCGCCGGCGTCTATCTGCAAGGCGGCTTCAAGCAGCGTTAGCAGATAGGCCTGCTGAGGGTAGGGCGCGTCCTCGAAGTTCAGCCGGCCGCGGGCGTCGGCCAGGCAGGCGTCCAGCATCAGGCGGAAGCGTTCCGGCCGGCGCAAGGCATCGCATTCCTTGAACAGCCGCAGCACCGTTTCCGGTCGTAATTCGAGGGCCTTGTGCACCTTGGTGTGATGAACCAAGGTAATGTGGGCCAGGTCGCGGCAGTCGCTCGGCACGCGCAGCCGGCGACAGAGTTCCGCCAAGGGCGCGATGCCGCGCATCTCATGGCCGATGTGTCGCGGCAGCACGTCGGGCGGCGTCAATGCCTTGCCCAGATCGTGCCCCAGCGCGGCAAAACGCACCGTCAACGGCTGTTTTTGCGAAGCGGCGTAGTCCAGCACGCGCAGCGTATGGTCGCCGCAGTCGATTTCCGGGTGATAGTCGGCGCGCTGCGGCACGCCGAACAGCGCGTCCACCTCCGGCAGAGTGCGCGCCAGCGCGCCGCATTCGCGCAGCACCAGCAGCATCCGCGATGGCTTGTCCTCCATCAGGCCCTTGGCCAGCTCCTGCCATACCCGCTCCGCCACCAGCGCGTCTGCCTCGCCGTCGTCCACCATCTGTCGCATCAGCGCCATGGTTTCCGGCGCGACGGCGAAGTCGAAGCGGGCGGCGAAGCGCGCCAGCCGCAGGATGCGCACCGGATCTTCGGCGAAAGCCGGACTGACGTGGCGCAGCAGGCGCGCCTTCAGGTCTGCCTGCCCGCCGTATGGATCGGTCAGGCTGCCGTCGGCGGACTCGGCGATGGCGTTGATGGTGAGGTCGCGCCGCGCCAGATCTTCTTCCAGCGTCACGTCCGGCGAGGTGTGGAAGGTGAAGCCGTGGTAGCCTTTGCCGACTTTGCGCTCGGTGCGCGCCAGCGCGTATTCCTCCTGGGTTTCCGGATGCAGGAAGACCGGGAAGTCCTTGCCCACCGGGCGGAAGCCCAGTTCCAGCATTTGCTCGGGCGTGGCGCCCACCACCACCCAGTCTCTATCCTTGACCGGCAGATTCAACAGGCGGTCGCGAACGGCCCCGCCCACGGTGTAGATTTCCATGCTCAACGTCCGGCCTTTTCTCGATAGCAGGAGGCGATGAAATTGCTGTCGCGACCGGCCAGCCAGTCCGGCGCCAGCGCGGATAGCGCGGTGGGCTCGAAGCCCAGCAGCGCGGAAGGGAAGGGCTGATCGCTGACATTATCCCATTGCAGGGAGCGCACATTGTCGCGACTCATCAGCGTGGGGCCGGGCAGGCGCTCCATCAGCGCGCCTTGCAACATGGCCAGGCTGTCAGGCAGCCCGATCACTGGGCGTGGATGGCCGCTGAGCCTGCCGGCCAGCTGCGCCAGTTCGGCCAAGGTATAGATTTCCGGCCCGGCCAGATCCAGCCGGGATCCCACGGTTTCCTGCCGCGCCAGGCAGGCGCTGACCGCGCCGGCCACATCCTCCACCCATACCGGGGCCATCCGGCAGCGTGCGCCGGCCAGGGGCAGCAGCGGCAGCCGTTTTTGCAGGTCGGCGAACAGATTGATAAAGGCGTCATCCTGGCCGAATACCACCGATGGACGCAGTATGGTCCAGGCCAGCCCGCTGTTTTCCACCGCCAGCTCGCCCAAGGCCTTGGTCTGCTGATAATCGCTGGGCGCATCCTGCGCCGCGCCCAAGGCGCTGATGTGCACCAGGCGGCGCACGCCCGTTTGCTTGCAGGCGGCGATGATCTTTTCCACCAGCTGGACATGCGCTTTCTCGAACTGGGCGCGGCTGCCGTGCAGGATGCCCACCATGCTGACGACGGCGTCGTGGCCGGCGATCAGCTCGGCCAAGCGGGCAGGGTCGTGGACATCGGCCGATGCCAGCTCGACCGACGGCAGCACGCTGAACGCCGGCAGCGCCGCCTTGCGGGTGGCTACCGTCAGTCGATGTCCTTGTTGGACCAGCACTGTGGCGATATGCAGGCCGATGAAGCCGCTGCCGCCTATCAGACAGATTCTAGACATGTTGGCTCCCGTGTTGCGTTGCCCGGGCTGCGCTTAGCGCGCCGGGATCATGCCCATCCGGTTTTTCAGCGAGATGTTGGCGTGACCGAAAGTGCTGGAATAATAGGCTGCGTTGGCCATGACTTTTTGCACATAGTCGCGGGTCTCGCTGAACGGTATGGTTTCTGCGTAGATAGTGCCGTCCAGCGGGCGGTCCGCCTGCCAGTTGCGGGCGCGGCCAGGGCCGGCGTTGTAGGCGGCGGTGGCCATCACCTGGTTGCCGGACAGATTGTCCAGCACATAGCGCAGATACCAGGTGCCGAGCTGGACGTTGGTTTCGATGTCGTTGACCGCGAAGTGGGTGAGGCCGATCTTCTTGGCCGCCCACTTGGCGGTGGCCGGCATCAGCTGCATCAGGCCGGAGGCGCCCACGCCGGAGCGCGCCATGGTGATGAAGCGGCTTTCCTGGCGGATCAGGCCGTAAACCCAGGCGTCGTCGATGTCCAGCTGGCGGGCGTACTTTTGCGTGACTTCGCGGTAGGGCGTCAGATAGCGCAGCGAAAAATCGTGCTCTTCCTTGGTGCGCTCCGCGCTGTAGATGGCCATGTCGTAAAAGCCTTCCTTGCGGGCGATCTCGGCGGCGGCCAGCAGCTCCATGTCGTTGCGGCCGCGCATCGCCCAGCGCCATTCGCGTTGCGCGTCGGTGCGGAATTCAGGCTTGGTGTAGATTTCGGCCACGTTCAGCAGCGCCAGCGAGCGGCGAATCGCCGGATCGGCTTTCATTTTGTCCACATCCGCGCTGCTGGGCGTGGTTTTGCTGGCGGATGCGGATAGGCTGTTGCCCAGTTCTTCCAGCGACAGCAGCGCGTAGTAGTTGTGGCCCACGCTGGCCTGGCTGAGCAGCGGTAGGGCCTCGGCCGGCTTGCCCTGCTGTTTCAGCGAATGGGCCAGCCAGTAGCGCCAGGACGGCTTGCCGGCCACTTCCTGCGGCATGCGGCGGATGATGCCGTCCAGCTGGCTCCATTGTTCCAGCCGCAGTGCCGAGCGCGCCCACCATTCCCACTGGTCCGTGGTCAGCTGGCGCGGGTCGGCCTTTTCAAACCATTGCAGCGCCTGGCCGGCTTGCTGTTTGCGGGCGGACAGCCGCGCCAGCTGACCCCAGCCGAAGCCGGCGCGGTCCGGCGTCAGGTCTTTTTCCACCCGCGCCAGGTAGGATGCGCCACCATCCAGATCGCTCTTGGCCTTGCGCACGATGTCGTACAGGATGGCCTCCTGGCCGCCCGGCGTGGCCGGGCTGGCGTTGGCCGGCTTGTTCAGCGCCGCGTTGTCGAGCGGCAATTGGGTGTCGGAGGCCAGTTGCCGGGCTTGGGTCAGGAAGTTGCCGGCCAGCAGCAGGCGCGCACGCCGCCACAGCCAGTCCTGGCTCAGCGCGCCGCGGGCGTAGGCCATGTCGATCAGCCGGTTGCAGCCGTCAGGCGCTGGTTTGCTGTCGAGGAAGCGGTCCAGATTGTCGGGCTTCTGGCCTTGGCGCAGCTGCATCAATTGGCCATAGCAGTTCGATTCCTCATCGCGGCCCTCCGCCGGCAGCTTCTTCCATTCCTCGGCGAAGGCGGTCCAGTCCTCGCGCTGGCCCAGCTTCTTCACCCATTCGTTGCGTATCCGCTCCGGCATCAGGCCTTCCTGCACGCGGGACAGGAAGCGCCTCACCTGGGCGTCGTCGTTGCGGTCCAGCGCCTTCCAGGTCAGCCAGTAATCGGGGTAGTCCTTCAGCGGATAGGCGTCCGGCAGCTTGTCGCCGATGGCGGCCAGCTTGGCCAGATCGTTGGCGCGGAAGGCGTCGCGGGCGGAGAGCAGGGTGTCGTCCGGGCCGGCGAAGGCGGGCAGGGCGGCGCCCAGGGCCAGGGTCAGGCCCGCCAGGCGGATGGGGGTGGTCAAAGCTTTCATTTTCGTTCCGTCTGTTGGAGTCTCCGCGCAGCTGGGCGGCGCGGCGGCGGCGGGATGTCCCGCGCGCGCGATGTTTATTTCAATATGACAGGCCACGGCGCAGAACGCTCGCTTTCATGGCCCGCGTTTTCAGGCCGCTGGCGCGGCCTGGTAGAACTCGATCGGCAAACCGTCCGGATCGGCGCAGAAGAAAAAGCGCGCGCCGGTGTATTCATCCATTCTCAACGCCTCCACGCTCACGCCGCAATCCCGCAGATGGGCGCGCGCGGCTCCCGCGTCCGCTGTGGCCAGCGCCAGGTGGCGCAAGCCGCAGGCTTCCGGCCGGGTAGGGCGAGGCGGGGGCGCGGGGAAGCTGAACAGTTCGATTTGGCCGCCGCCGGGCAGCGCCAGGTCCAGCTTCCAGGATTGTCTGTCGGCACGCCAATTCTCGGCGATCACCTTCAGGCCGAGGATGCGGCAGTAGAAGTCGCGCGAGCGCGCGTAGTCGGAAGCGATGATGGCGACGTGGTGCAAGCCGGTGATATGCATGGCTGTTGAGGCTGGCTGTTGCCGGATGCCGCCATTTTAGCGTCGCGGCGGGCGGGCTGCCCAGCGGGGAGAATGGTCATTGGAAAAGACAATCAAAATACTTGTTACAATCAATTGGATAAATTTGATAATGGCTATCAAAATGCACCCGTCGATAGTTAACAACCGCATCACCCCGCTAAGGAGATAGCCATGCTGCAAAACCGTGAAGGCCAACGCGTACCGAACGTGACTTTCCGCATCCGCGAAAACAACGAATGGAAGAATATTACCACCTCAGAACTGTTCGATGGCAAGACCGTCGCCGTGTTCTCGCTGCCGGGCGCATTCACCCCCACCTGCTCGTCCACCCACTTGCCGCGTTTCAACGAACTGGCACCTGCCTTCTTCGCCAACGGCGTGGATGCCATCCTGTGCGTATCGGTCAACGATACCTTCGTGATGAACGAATGGGCCAAGGATCAGGAAGCCAGCAATCTGGTGATGATTCCGGACGGCAATGGCGATTTCACCGAAGGCATGGGCATGCTGGTGGATAAGGCTGACCTGGGTTTCGGCAAGCGCAGCTGGCGCTACTCCATGCTGGTGAAGAACGGCGTGGTGGACAAGATGTTCATCGAGCCGCAAGAGCCGGGCGATCCGTTCAAGGTGTCCGATGCCGACACCCTGCTGAACTACATCAACCCGACGGCCAAGAAGCCGGATCAAGTGGTGGTGTTCACCAAGGTCGGTTGCCCCCATTGCGCCCGCGCCAAGGCCGTGCTGGCTGAAAACGGCTACGACTTCGTCGAAGTGCCGCTGGACAACAAGATTCGCGGCAAGGTGCTGGGCGCCGTGTCCGGCAAGATGACCGCCCCGCAAGTGTTCATCAACGGCCAGCTGATCGGCTCCGCCGACGAAGTGGAAAAGCGCTTCGCCAAATAAGACGTTCGTCGCCGATGGTTTCGGGCCCTGACGCCATCGGCAATCTTTGGGCCGGTACTCCTGCCGGCCGTTTTTTCGCCGGGATGCGGGACGGCATGCGCGGCGTGTCGTGCCGCATCCCCGCCAGATAAGAGGATACAGACCATGAAAACCATCCATATCGACGTTGCCGTCATCGGCGCCGGCACTGCCGGCCTCGCCGCCTACCGCGCCGCCAAGGCGGAGGGCGCTTCCGCCCTGATCATCGAAGGCGGCCCCTACGGCACCACTTGCGCCCGCGTCGGCTGCATGCCGTCCAAGCTGTTGATCGCCGCCGCAGAAGCGGCCCATCACGCCCGCCACACGGACAGGTTCGGCGTGCATGTCGATGGCGAGGTCCGCATCGACGGCCGCGAGGTGATGGCCCGGGTGCGCAGCGAGCGCGACCGCTTTGTCGGCTTTGTGGTGCGCGGCGTGGATGGCATTCCGTCCGAAGACAAGCTGCGCGGCTATGCCCGCTTCATCGACAACATCACCTTGCAGGTAGACGACCACGCCATCGTCCAGGCCAAACGCGTGGTGATCGCCACCGGCTCGTCGCCGGCCATTCCGGCGCCGTTCCAGGCTTTTGGCGATAGGCTGATCGTCAACGACGACGTTTTCGATTGGGAAGACTTGCCGCAAAGCGTGGCGGTGTTCGGCCCGGGCGTGATCGGCCTGGAACTGGGCCAGGCCTTGTCCCGGCTGGGCGTGCGGGTGCGCGTGTTCGGCGTGGGCGGCGGCGTCGGTCCCTTGTCCGATCCGGCGGTGCGCGATTACGCCCGCCAGGCCTTGCAGGATCAGTTCTACCTCGATCCGAGCGCCCAGGTGCTGGAAATGGCCAATGACGGCGACGCCGCGCTCATCCGTTACGTGAATCTGGACGGAGAAGAGGTCGAGGAGCGCTTCGACTACGTGCTGGCGGCTACCGGCCGCACGCCGAACGTGCGCGGCCTGGGGCTGGAAAATACCAGCGTGCAGCTGGATGCGCGCGGCGCGCCGGTGTTTGATCCGGAAACGCTGTTGTGCGTCGGCGCCCCGGTGTTCATCGCCGGCGACGCCAACAATATCCTGCCGCTGCTGCACGAAGCGGCCGACGAGGGCAGGACCGCCGGTTTCAACGCGGCGCGTTATCCCAACGTGACGCCGGGCCTGCGCCGCTCGCCCATCGCCGTGGTGTTCTCGGACCCGCAGATGATGATGGTCGGCCGCCGTTTCGCCGATCTGCCGGAGGGCGGCATCGTGGTGGGCGAAGTCAGCTTCGAGGACCAGGGCCGCAGCCGGGTGATGGGCCTCAACAAGGGCTTGCTGCATGTGTATGCGGACCAGGCAAGCGGCCGCTTCCTCGGTGCCGAGATGATAGGCCCGCGGGCCGAAAACCTCGCCCATCTGCTGGCTTGGAGCCATCAGCAGCAACTGACTGTCGCCCAGATGCTGGACATGCCGTTCTACCATCCGGTGATAGAAGAAGGACTGCGCACCGCCTTGCGCGACGCGTTGGCCAAGCTGGCTTGATGGGGGAGGTCCGCCTTGGCGCGGATACAGAAACGGGGGCTTTGGCCCCCGTTGTCATTTATGAGCGGTCCAGCAGCGGCCGTATCCAGCTGAAGCGTTGGCGCCAGATCACTGGCGCGCGCCAGGCCAGGTGCGCGGTGGCCAGCACATTGAGCAAGGCAGCCGCCAGCAGCAGCATGGAGATGCTGTCGTACCACTTCAGCATCAGCGCGCTGCCGATGGCCGCCGCCACCATGTAGAAGCCGTTGATGATATTGTTTGCGGCTACCGCTTGCGAGCGGAATGCGTCCGGGCTGCCGGTTTGCAGCCAGGTGTACAGCGGCACGGTGAAGAAGCCGCCGAAGAAGCCCAGCAAGGCTACATCGACGATGCTGCGCCAGCTGCCGGGGCGCGACAGGTATTCCGTCAGCGTGGCCAGCTGGCCCTGGTAGTGCGGCATGGCGCCCAGGGCCAGGTCGCCGCCGAATACCGTCATGCCGGCGCTGCCCAGCAGCACGATGCCCAGTTGCAGCTTGCCGTGCGATACCTTGGCGCAGGCCATGGAGCCGATGCCGATGCCGATGGAGAACAAAGCCAGCAGCAGGGTGTAGACATCGGCGTTTCCGCCGAGGTGCAGCCGGGTGAAGGTGGGCAGCTGGGTGGTGTAGATAGCGCCCATCAGCCAGAACCACGAGATGCCGAGGATGGCGCCGCGCACATCGTGGATTTTCCAGGCTTGCCCTACTAGTTGCACCGAGTCGCCGATGAAGTTCCACGACAGCTTCAGCTGCGGCGCGCCGGCCGGCACCGAGGGCATGCGCGCGCTGCTGAAATATCCCAGCGCAGCGGTCAGGAGCAGGGCGGAGATGATCATCAAAGCGCCGCTATGCGTGAGCACGCTGCCCAGCAACTGCCCAAGCAAAATGGCGAGGAAGGTGCCCATCTCGATCAGGCCGGTTCCGCCCACCAGCTCATGCTCTTTCAGGTATTGCGGCAGCACCGAATATTTCAGCGGGCCGAAGAAAGCCGAGTGGGTGCCCATCAGGAACAAGGCGCCCAGCAAGATGGCTGCCGATTGCAGCAGAAAGCCGGCGCCGGCCAGCAGCATGATGGCGATTTCCGCCAGCTTGATCAGTCGGGCGATGCGCGCTTTGTCGAAGCGTTCGGACAGCTTGCCCGCGCTGGCCGAGAACAGAAAGAACGGCAGAATGAAAATGCCGGCGGCCAGGTTGACCAGTTGCTCCGGCGGCAGCCCGGCGGTAGTCAGGCCGTGAAAGCTGATCAGCACCACAATGGCGGTTTTCAGCATATTGTCGTTGAAGGCGCCCAGAAACTGGGTGCCGAACAGCGGCAGGAAGCGCCGGGTGGCGAAGAAGGAGAATTCGGATTTCATGGAGCCGTTCATGAAAAAGGCGGGACCCGCATGCTAACGGATTCCCGCCTGCTTGTCAGTGGCGCCGGTTTAAGCCAGCGACAGCCACAGGCCGGCCGTGGATGCGGTCATGAAGCCGGTCAGGATCGAAGCCAGCAGCGCGCGCATGCCGATGTCGGCCAGCTCCTGCTGTCTTGACGGGGCCAACGCGCCGATGCCGGCCACGCAGATGCCCACCGAGGAAAAGTTGGAAAAGCTGGCCAGCGCGAAGGTGGAGATCATCACCGTGCTGGGCGACAGCGAGCCGGCCGCCTTCATCTTGGCCAGGTCCAGATAGGCGATGAACTCGTTCAGCACGATCTTCTGGCCCAGCAGGCTGCCGACGCCCAGCGTTTCATGCCAGCCTATGCCCATCAGGAAGGCGCAGACGCGGAAAGCCTGGCCGGCCAGATACTGCAGCGTCAGGCCGTCGAACATGCCGCCGGTGGCAGCGCGGATGGCGCCGTTGACGCCCAGCAGTTCGCCCAGGCCGTCCTTCACCACGTAATTGGCCAGTGCGATTAGCGATACGATGGCCAGCAGAATGGTGGCCACGGCGGCGGCCATCTTCATGCCGTCCAGCGCGCCGGACACCACGGCGCTGACGAAGTTGCCGCCGGTCTTTTCCTGCTCGGCCGTGAGCTTGTTGCTGGAAATCTCCCCCGGGCTGGTTTCCGGGAACATGATCTTGCAGAAAGTGGCGGCGCCGGCCGCGTTCATACAGGAAGCGGTCAGCAGATAAGTGGCGAAGCGGGCCTGCTCGGCCGGATCCGTGCCGCCTAAAAAGGCCACATAAGCGGCCATCACGCCGCCGGACAGCGTAGACATGCCGGCAATCATCATGCAGGCCAGCTCGGAGCGGGTCATATGTTGAATATAGGGGCGAGCGAGCAGCGGGGCCTCGGTCTGGCCCAGGAAGATATTGGCCGCCGTCACTACGCTCTCCGGGCCGGACAGGCGCAGGCTGCGCTTCATCAGCCAAGCCAGGCTGTTGACCACTTTCTGCAGGATGCCGAAGTGGTATAGCAAGGCGCTGAAGGCGGAGAAAAAGATGATGACCGGCAGCACGGTGAAGGCGAACAGGAAGCCGAGCTTGCCGCCTGGATGCGATAGATCGCCGAAAATGAAGCGCGCGCCGTCGCCGGAGAAGCTCAATACCTTGGCGAAGCCGCTGCCGAAAGCGGCAAAGGCGGCGTTGACCGCGGGCAGGTAGTTGATCGCCAGGAACAGGCCGCTGGGAATGGCCAGGCCGATCAGCGCGGTGCGCCAGTGAATGGCGCGGCGATTGGTGGAGAAAGCGAAGGCTGTGCCGACAAGGAGCAGCATGCCGGCCAGGGCTTGTATGGTATTCACGGAGACGCCTTTAAAACTAGCAGGATAATGATTTGCTAATGCTTAAAGACGCGGCATTCTACAGCAAGAAACCGCCGGCCATAAAGGGCGGCGGTCGATGGCGGCGCATTTTACCCGGATGGGTAGCGCATCGTCATTCCGGCTTGTCATCGCTATGTGGCGAGTCGTCGTCCATCAGGATGCGGTGGGCCGGGCCTTCCATGTCGTCGAACTGGCCGGCGCGGGTGGCCCACCAGAAAATCGCGCCGATGACGAAGGCCAGCACCAGGCTGAGCGGAATGAGCAGATAAAGGCTTTCCATCAAGGTTTCCGTTGGGTAAGGCGCAGGGCGTTGCCGACCACCAGCAGGGAGCTGAGCGCCATGCCCAGGCTGGCCAGCCACGGCGTGACATGGCCAGCGATGGCCAAGGGCAGCGCCACCACATTATACCCCGCCGCCCAAAGCAGGTTTTGCCGAATCACCGTCAGCGCCCGCCGACCCATGGCTATGGCCTGGTCTATCAGCAGCAGCTGGTCGGCGATCAACACCATGTCGCCGCTGGCGCGGGCGACATCGGTGCCGCCTCCCATGGCAATGGAAACGTCGGCGCGCGCCAGCACCGGCGCGTCGTTGATGCCGTCGCCCACCATCAGCACGCGCCGGCCCTGGGTCTGCAGTTGGGAAACGAAGGCCAGTTTGTCCTCCGGCGCGGCGCGAGCGCGCCAATCTGCGATGCCCAGTTCTTCAGCCAAGCTGGCGACGGCGGTTTCGCCATCGCCGCTGAGCAGATGCACGGCCAGGCCGCGCGCGCGCAGCTTGCGCACCAGCGCGGCGGCATTCTCGCGGCAACTGTCGCCGATGGTGAAGCGGGCCTGTATCCCGTCACGATTGGCCAGCAACACCTGGCTGCAGTCTGGGTGCCAGTTTGTCTGTTCCGTTACCGGCTGGTTCAGCCAGGCGGCAATGAACGGCGCCGATCCCAATCGCCATTCCTCGCCGTCAATCCTCCCGGCGACGCCGTGCCCCGGATGATTGGCCGCGGATTGCAGCGTGGGCAGCGCGAGGCCCTCCGCCGCGGCGACGATGGCTTGCGCCAGCGGGTGTTCGGAAGCCTGTTCCAGCGCCGCGGCCAGCGCTAGGGCCTGCGCGTGGGGCAAGGGGCCTTGAGCGCCGCGCAGCCGCATCTGGCCGTGCGTCAGCGTGCCGGTCTTGTCGAACACCACGTCGGTGATTTTCGCCATCGCCTCCAAGGCATGGCCGCGCGTGGTGAGCACGCCTTGCGCGGCGAGGTTGCCGCTGGCGGCGGTCAAGGCTGCCGGGGTGGCCAGCGACAGCGCGCAGGGGCAGGAGATCACCAGCACCGCCACCATGATCCACAGCGCCCTATCCGGATCGACGGCATGCCAGCCGAGATAGGTGGCCGCCGAGGCCAATAGCAGCAGCGCGACGAACCAGCTGGCGAAACGGTCCGCCAGCACCGCCAGTCTGGGTTTTTCGGACAGAGCCTTGTCCAGCAAGCGCACGATGCCAGCCAGCCGAGTGGCGGGGCCGACCTGCTCCACTCGCATCACCAGCGGGCTGGCGGTGTTGACGCTGCCGGCGATCAGCGTGTCGCCGGCGTGCTTGGCGATGGGCCGGCTTTCGCCGGTCAGCAGCGATTCATTGCTGGCGCTCTCGCCGTCCAGCACAATGCCGTCGGCCGGGATGGTTTCGCCGGGTTTGATCAGGATGACGTCGCCGGGGCGCAGGCTGGCGACGGTGGCCTCGCGGCTGTCGCGGCTGTCTGGCCAGTTCGCCAGGCGGTGGGCGAAGGCCGGCACCAGCTTGACCAGGCTTTCGCTGGCGGCGCCGGCCTTGCGCCGGGCGATGCCTTCCAGATAGCGGCCGCCAAGCAGCAGAAACACGAACATCGACACCGAGTCGAAATAGATGCCGTGCTCGTACTTGTGGATCAGCGCCCAGAGGCTGGCGAGGAATGCCGTGACAATGCCGATGGTGACCGGGGTGTCCATGCCGACGCGGCCGGTTTTCAGGTCGCGCCAGGTGTTGCGGTAAAACGGCAGGGCCGAATACAGCAGCACCGGCAAGGTCAAGATAAAGCTGGCCCAGTGCAGCAGCCAGAGGAAGTCCGGCGCGATGTCGCCGTCCGGCGCCAGGTAGACCGGCACCGCGTACATCATCACCTGCATCATCGATAGTCCGGCCACCCACAGCCGGGTCAAGGCCTGCTTGCGTTCTTTCTGCTGCAGTTTCTCCTGGCGCTCGGCGTCGTAGGGATGGGCGCGATAGCCTATGTCCGCCACCGCCTGCAAAATGGCCGACAGCTGGATGCGGCTGTTGTCCCAACGCACGCGGGCGCGCTGAGTGCTGTAATTGATGTCTACCGCCAGCACGCCGGGCAATCGGCGCAGATGCTGCTCGTTCAGCCAGATGCAGGCGGCGCAGGTGATGCCTTCCAGCATCAGCGCCGCTTCGCGCTCCTCGCCATTGCCCCGGTGGACGAAGCTTTGTTGCAGCTCTTCCGCGTCATACAGCTTGATCTGCTCCAGCACGGCGGACGGCAGCGCCTCGGCGCGGGCCGCTCCCTCGGTCCGGTGCTGGTAGTAGTCGGCCAGGCCGGACTGGATGATGGTGTTGGCCACCGCCTGGCAGCCGGCGCAACAGGCCGCCTCTTCTTGCTGGCGGTAGCGGATGGGGAAGCGGGCGCCGGCGGGGACGGGCAGGCCGCAATGGAAACAGTTCTCGCTCATGACGAGGGATTGTAATCAATGCTGGCCCGGATTGCTTGATCCAGCTCATAGGCTGTCCAGTCGCGGCGCTTGCATTGTCCGGCATTGGCCGCATTTGTCCGTCATTGAGCGCAAGCTAGCGAAAGGATGGGAATCATGATGCAGGCAGTTGTGCAGCGCACGCCCGGCGGCGTGGAAACGATGGATATAGGCGAGTGGCCGCGCCCGCAATTGGCCGCGGGCAAGTTGCTGGTGCGGGTGATGGCTGCCGGAGTCAACCGCGCCGACCTGGTGCAGCGCGAAGGCCGCTATCCGCCGCCGCCTGGCGCCAGCCCGCTGATGGGCCTGGAAGTGGCAGGCTGGGTGGAAGAGGCGGCGGACGGTTCGGCGTTCCAGCCGGGCGACGCGGTATTCGGCCTGGTGGAGGGCGGCGGCTATGCCGAGTACGTGCTGATGGAGGAGGCTTTGGCCATCGCCAAGCCGGACGAATTGTCCTGGGTCGAGGCCGCCAGTCTGCCGGAGGCCTGGATGACGGCCTGGTTCAATCTGGTAGAAAAGGCCCAGTTGCAAGCCGGCGAGCGCGTATTGGTCCATGCCGGCGCCAGCGGCGTCGGCGCGGCGGCGATCCAACTGGCTGGCATGCTGGGGGCGGAGGCGTTCGCCAGCGCGGGCAGCGAGCAAAAGCTGGCGTTCTGCCGCGAGATGGGCGCGCGGCAAGCCTTCAACTATCGCGAAACGGCGGCGTTTGGCGATCTGGTCAAAAGCTGGGGCGGGGCGGATGTGGCGCTGGACCCGGTGGGCGCCAGCTATCTGGCGGAGAACCTGCAGGCGCTGAATCCGGATGGCCGTTTAGTGAACATCGGCCTGATGGGCGGCTTGAAGGCGGAGCTGGATTTCGGCCGGCTGCTGATGAAGCGGCTCAGCTTGATAGGCTCCACGTTGCGGCCACAGCCCTTGGCGGTGAAGGCCCGGCTGGCGGCGGCGCTGCGCGAGCGCATTCTGCCGGCGATTCTCGACGGCCGGCTGCGCGCCGTGGTGGACAGCAGCTATCCCTGGACCCAGGTGGCGGACGCGCATCAGTATATGGCGGAAAACCGCAACCTGGGCAAGGTGGTGCTGACGATGTTTCCCGCCCAGGCCGGGGAGGCCTGAGCGGGTATGGCTTAGCCGTGGGCCTGGTTCAGTTGGCGGGCGATGATGTCGTGGTTCAGCCATAGCACCGGGGCGGCCGGCTGCGCGGCTTCGCCGAACATCAGCGCGCCGCTGGCTTCGATCACCAGGCTGCTGAGGTGGTCGGTGATCAGCGCCTTGGGATCGCGGTGCATGGCGACGATGGATTCGGAAGCGCCTATCATCACTTCCGCCAGTTCCGGGCTGTTCGGCATGGGCCAGGCCGCGAAATCGCGGAAGCCGCGCATCACTTCGTCATTATTCAGCGCGTCAAGCTTGCCCAGCACATCCTCCAGCGCGCAGCCGTCCTGCAGCAAGGCGGCGCAGGCCTGCCATTGCGCGTCCGCCCAAGCGCCGGCTTGCTCGCGCTTCAAGGCGCGCAGCAGCGCCAGCAGCGGCAGCTCCACGCCGACGAAGATGTCGGATGAATTGGTGCGGATTTCCGGACAATTGAACACCGTGGCTTTGACGCCGTTTTGCCAGGCCGCGCGGGCGATGTTTTCCAGCCGCATCTTGGCGTAGCCCTGGGTGTAGTTGGTGTAGGTCTGCCACTGGTATTCGCCGTTGATCAGAATCTCGGTGCCATGATAGCCGTAGGCGGTATAGCGCACTTGGCCGCCGGAGGATTCCAGTCGCTGGCGCAGCGTGGCGCTGCCGTCTATAAGGTGCTGGAAAGTGTTGGCGGTGACTTCGTCGAAGTTCTGCAGAATCAGCTTGCCTAGGTCGCTGCCCAGCAGCGCTTCGGTGGACAGGAAGCGCTCGCCGCGGCCTTTGTAGACGCGGTTGGCGATGGCGAGGAATACCTTGGCCTTGGGAATGCCGCCCGCCATGGTGTGGGCGAAGAATACATTGCGGCCATCGGCTATCATGCCGTCCAGCTGCGCCATGGCTTGCGCCACGCTGGTTTGGAAACGCGCGACGCCAATCTGGCGGCATTTCTCGATATGTTCCCAGTCCAGCTTGTCTTCCTGCCAGGTTTTCAGGCTCAGCGCGCCCAGCAATTGGGTGGGCGTCGCTTCGCCTGCCGGCGCATCCTGGTCGAAACCGGCCATCAGCGGCACATTGATGATCTTGCCGCCCAGATTGGCTTCCGCTTCCGCCAGCTCTTGTTCGTTCAGCGGGCGCAGCTGGTTATTCTCGTCGCGGCGGCCCACGGTCATGCCGATGATTTCCATGCCGGCCTTGCGCGCCTCGTTGATCAGGCCGTTGGCGTAGCCGCGGCCGAATAATTCGCCGAACAGGACGAATACGTCGCCGGGACGGAAGAGGGTGTGTTGCGGGAGTGTGCGCAGGGCGGTGGCTTCGGTCATGTGATCGATCTTTCCTGATGAATGGCGACTTGCCGCGCTCGTGGCGGGCATGTTGCGAGTGTTTTAGTGTGATTGCTCGAAAATGGCGTGCATGATACCCGAAACGGCTTCTCATGCGCGCCATTTCGACGCGGCGGCGGGCTCTGCCGCCGGCCTGTCACGCTTGCAGCGGCGACAGCGCCTCGATCAGCGCCACTTCCTGGGCGTAGCTCAGATTCTTCAGCTTGCCGAGCAAGGCCTCGCTGTTGATCTGGAACTGCTGATCCAGCTCGTCGTCGATGATGCGGGCCTCCACCGCCAGCCACACGCCGCGGCAGGAGGCCGCGCTGTCGAAGTGGATGCCGGCGATGACGCCGGCGATCAGGCGCAGTTCGTCGTCGCTGAACAGGCGCGACAGCAGCGCTTGCTCGCGGCGGACGATTTCGGCGTAGCGGTCGCAGATCTGCTGCACGCGGTCGGCGTCGCCGTAGTGGGCCGGCTCCTCGTGCGCCGGCGCCGCCCCGCCGTGATGGAACCAGGCCTCGATCAACGGACGCAGCTGCGGCAAGTCCTCATGCCAGACGCGGGCCAGCGCCTCGCGGAATTCTGCGCGGTCGGTGAAGGACAGCTCGTCGAAGGGCATGGCCGGCAGCACGTTTTCATCCAGCGTGCGCTTGCCCACCCAGATGCGGCCCTCATCGTCCAGCCGGGCTTCTCCGCGCCAGACGGCCTGTTCTTCGGTAGCCAGATTGTCGACGTGGATTTCCACATACGGCAGCGGCGCGTTCTGCCCCTCGTCCTCGGTGACGAAGCGCAGGGTGATGTCGAACAGGCCGTGCTTCAATACTTCCAATAGTTGCAGGCCGCCGGCGTGGCCGGCCAGGATGTAGCGATCGTCGTTTTCATAAACGGCCACTTCTTCGGGCTGGGCGGCCGGATGGATCAGCTTGGCGCGCAGCGCGTCGGCCAGCTCGTTGGCGTCGTTATGGTGGATGTCGAAGCCGGTGCGGTAGGCTTCGCGCTCATGCCACAGCGCGTTCCAGTCGTACATGTCGGGAGTCCTTGGTGTTGCCGGATGGGCGGCAGTGTAGCGCCAAAAGCCGGTGGCGACGAGTCGGCCGAGCTTTCGGCCTCAAGTTTTTGCCGCCGCCGTTTATTAATGGAGAAACTATAAAACTATCATTTGTTTTTACCGAAATTTTCTTGGGGCTGGGCTAGCATGCTATAATCTTTCGATTTTTCTGTTTTCAGAATTCCAGCCGAAACGCTAAACATGACCCGACAAATCCGCAACATCGCCATCATCGCCCACGTGGACCATGGCAAGACCACCCTGGTTGACCAATTGCTGAAACAAAGCGGCACCTTCCGCGAAAACCAGCATGTCGACGAACGCGTAATGGACAGCAACGATCTTGAAAAAGAGCGCGGCATTACCATTCTCGCCAAAAATACCGCCATCAACTACGAAGGCGTGCACATCAACATCGTCGACACCCCGGGACACGCCGACTTCGGCGGCGAGGTGGAGCGGGTGCTGGGCATGGTGGACGGCGTGGTGCTGCTGGTCGACGCCGTGGAAGGCCCGATGCCGCAAACGCGCTTCGTGACCAAGAAGGCGCTGGCTCTGGGCCTGCGTCCCATCGTGGTGATCAACAAGATCGACCGTCCGGGCTCGCGTCCGGACTGGGTGGTTGACCAGACTTTCGACCTGTTCGACAAGCTGGGCGCCACCGACGAACAACTGGACTTCCCGATCATCTACGCATCGGGCCTGTCCGGCTTCGCCAAGCATGAGCTGGATCAGGAATCCAGCGACATGCGTCCGCTGTTCGATACCGTGCTGTCCCACGTGCCGACCCCGGCCGGCAGCGCCGACGCGCCGCTGCAGCTGCAGATCTCCGCGCTGGACTACTCCACCTATACCGGCCGCCTGGGCCTGGGTCGCGTGCTGAACGGCCGCATCAAGCCGGGCCAGCAAGTGGTGGTGATGAACCACGAAGAACAGGTGGCCACTGGTCGCATCAACCAGGTGCTGGGCTTCAAGGGGCTGGAGCGCGTGGAAGTTGCGGAAGCTGAAGCCGGCGACATCGTGATCATCTCCGGCATCGAGGATATCGGCATCGGCGTGACCATCTGCGACAAGGACCAGCCGGTTGGCCTGCCGGTGCTGTCCGTGGACGAGCCGACCCTGACCATGGACTTCATGGTGAACACCTCGCCGCTGGCCGGCACTGAAGGCAAGTTCGTGACCTCGCGCCAGATCCGCGACCGTCTGAACAAAGAGCTGCTGACCAACGTGGCGCTGCGCGTGGAAGACACCGGCGACGCCGACGTGTTCCGCGTGTCTGGCCGCGGCGAGCTGCACCTGACCATCCTGCTGGAAAACATGCGCCGCGAAGGCTTCGAAATGGCTGTGGCCAAGCCGCGCGTGGTTTACAAGGAAATCAACGGCCAGAAGTGCGAGCCGTATGAAAACCTGACCATCGACCTGGAAGACGATCACCAGGGCGGCGTGATGGAAGAAATCGGCCGTCGCCGCGGCGAGCTGACCAATATGGAATCCGACGGCATGGGCCGCACTCGCTTGGAATACCATATTCCGGCGCGCGGTCTGATCGGCTTCCAGTCGGACTTCATGACCATGACCCGCGGCACCGGCCTGATGAGCCACGTGTTCGACGACTACGCGCCGGTGAAGCCGGACCTGCCGGGCCGCCACAACGGCGTGCTGATCTCGCAGGAAAACGGCGAAGCTGTCGCCTACGCGCTGTGGAAGCTGGAAGATCGCGGCCGCATGTTCGTGTCCCCGGGCGACAAGCTGTACGAAGGCATGATCATCGGCATTCACAGCCGCGACAACGATCTGGTGGTGAACCCGGTCAAGGGCAAGCAGCTGACCAACGTGCGCGCCTCCGGCACCGACGAAGCCGTGCGCCTGACCACCCCGATCAAGCTGACCCTGGAATCTGCCGTGGAGTTCATCGACGACGACGAGCTGGTGGAAATCACGCCGAAATCTATCCGCATCCGCAAGCGCTACCTGCAAGAGCATGAGCGCCGCAAGATGGCCAAGATCGAAAGCAACTGATCCAGATTGATGGATCGGCATGAAACAAACCCCGCGCCAGCGGGGTTTGTTTTGGGCGCCGCCTTTGCGCCAATCGGCGTATGTTCACGGCTGAAATCACAATATATTGATCGATGGCAAACTCCTATCCCATATTTTGAATAAAAAGCCGGGCAGCGCCTGGTGAATTTCGCCACAATAACGTCCGTTGCGGAGCCGGCGCGCGCCAGCTCCGCTTTCCGACGATAGAACTGTGGAGGGGCGACGATGCTTCAGGTGCGCAAGCGCGATGGCGCGGTGGTGGAATTCGACATCGGCAAGATTGCCAATGCTTGCCGGCGGGCGGCGGCGGCGGCCGGCCATGCGGAACCGGCCGGCCTGGCGTTGGAAATCGCTGCGCAAGTGGAGCGCGAGTGCCGCGAATTGGCGCGGGATGGCCGTCTGGACATTCCGGCCATCCAGAAGCGGGTGGAGGATGCGCTGATGCGGCGTTATCCGGAGGTGGCGCGGGTCTATATCGAGTACCGCCATGATCGCGACACCGTGCGCGCCCGCGGTTCCGAATTGCACGCCAAACTGATGGGTCTGGTGCACAAGACCGACGAGGAGGCCACCACCGAGAACGCCAACAAGGACGCCAATGTGTTTCCGGTGATGCGCGACCTGATGGCGGGCATCGTGTCCAAGCAGTTCGCCGGCAACTTCCTGCCCAAGGATATCCTGGCAGCGCATGATGATGGAGACATCCATTTTCATGATCTGGACTACTCGCCGTTCCTGCCGTTCACCAATTGCTGCCTGGTGGATTTGAAGGGCATGCTGGAGCAGGGTTTCCGCCTGGGCAATGCCCAGATCGAGAGTCCCAAGTCGATAGGCGTGGCGTGCGCCGTCACCGCGCAGATCATCGCGCAGGTGGCCAGCCACCAGTACGGCGGCACCACCATCCCGAATATCGATCAGACGCTGGCGCCGTATGTGCTGAAGAGCTATCGCAAGAATCTGGATGTGGCCAGGCAATACGCCATCCCCGATCCTGATCGTTACGCCCGGGAGCGGACGGAGAAGGAATGTTACGATGGCATTCAGGCTTGCGAGTATGAGATCAACACCCTGTTCAGCTCCAACGGCCAGCAGCCGTTCGTGACTTTCTCCTTCGGCATGGGCACGGCTTGGGAGGAGCGCATCATTCAGCAGTCCATCCTGCGCGTGCGCATCAAAGGCCTGGGCAAGGAAGGCATCACGCCGGTATTCCCCAAGCTGGTGATGTTCATCGACGATGGGGTCAATCTGAAGCCGGGCGATCCCAATTACGATATCAAGCAGCTGGCGCTGGGATGCACGTCCAAGCGCATGTATCCGGACATCATTTCCGCCGCCTTGATCCGCCAGACCACCGGCTCTTCGGTGCCGGTTTCGCCCATGGGGTGCCGCAGTTTCCTGTCGGTGTGGCGCGACGCGTTGGGCCGGGAGGTGCTGGATGGCCGCAACAATCTGGGCGTGGTCAGCCTGAATCTGCCGCGCATCGCCATCGAGGCGCGCGGCGATGCCGAGGCGTTTTGGCGCTTGCTGGAGCCGCGTCTGCAGCTGTGTTTCCGCGCGCTGATGCTGCGCATCGAGCGGCTGCGCGGGGTTAAGGCCAATGTGGCGCCGATTCTGTACACCGAAGGCGCCTTCGGCATGCGGCTGCGGCCGGACGAAGACATCATGCGCCTGTTCGAGGGCGGGCGCGCCTCCATTTCCCTAGGTTACATCGGCCTGCATGAGGTGGGCGTGCTGCTGTTCGGCAAGCATCCGGCTGATAGCCGCGAGGCTCAGGCATTCCAGCGCCAGGTGGTGGCGCGGATGAAGGAAGCCGCCGCGCAATGGCGGCGCGAAACCGGCTTTGCCTTCTCCTTGTACTCCACGCCCAGCGAGTCCTTGTGCCACCGTTTCTGCAAGCTGGATAAGGAGAAGTTTGGCAATATTCCCGATGTCACGGACAAGGGCTACTACACCAACTCCTTCCATCTGGACGTATTCCGCAAGGTCAACCCGTTTGAGAAGATAGACTTCGAAACCGGCTTCGCCGAGCTGGCCAACGGCGGCCATATCACCTATGTCGAGCTGCCGAACATGCAGCACAATCTGAAGGCGCTGGAGGCGATCTGGGATTACGCCTTGCAGCGCGTGCCGTACTTCGGCAGCAATACCCCGGTGGACTCCTGCGGCCAGTGCGGCTTCATGGGAGAGGCCGTGGCCGACGCGGCGGGGTTCTGCTGCCCGCAGTGCGGCAACCGCGACAGCGCCTCGCTGTCGGTGACGCGCCGGGTATGCGGCTATCTGGGCAGTCCCAACTCGCGTCCGTTCAATGCGGGCAAACAGAAGGAAGTGATGCGGCGCGTCAAGCATTATGGCGGCGAGCATTGAGGCGGCCATGAATTACGACCGCTACTACACCTGCGATCTGCTCAACGGCGAAGGGGTAAGGGTGACGCTGTTCGTCACCGGCTGCCCGCATGCCTGCTTGGGCTGCCACAACCCGTCAACCTGGGATCGCAAGGCCGGCCGGCCATTCACGCCAGAGGTGCGCGAGCAGTTGCTGGCGCATTGCGCCAAGCACGACGGCTTGAGCTTGTCTGGCGGCGATCCGCTGCACCCGGCCAATCGCGGCGAGATTCTGGACTTGTGCCGGCGCTTCAAGGCGCGCTATCCGGACAAGGATATCTGGCTATGGACCGGCTACCAGCATGAGGAGGTGGCTGAGTTGGATATTCTGCGCTATGTCGATGTACTGATCGATGGCCGCTACCGCCAGGGCTTGCCGACCAGCAAGCCCTGGAGAGGATCGGATAATCAGCGGTTGATCAAGCTGCGCGCTTGATCAGGGGCAGTTGTTGCTGCCGCTGACGCAGCTGACGTAATTGCTCTCGAAGCCGAGGTTGCTGCGGTCTCGTCCGTACAGAGCGAGCATCTTGTAGTCGCTGGCGGCCAGCGTCAGGCCGGACAGGTTGAAGCTGGCGCTGCCGGCGCTGCCCAATTTGCCGCCCAGGTCGATGTGGACGGGATTGTTGCAGCTGCCGCTGTTGCAGAATGAGGCGTCATGCGGGACGACGCTATTGCTGCCGGTCCAGGAGAAGCTCAAGGCGCCTCCTTGGGCGCTGGCGTAGTTGGCCAAGGCGCTCTGGCTGGCGCTGTCAAGCGTCAGCCAAGGCAGTGCCGCCAGCTGAGACGATTGCGGCGGCACGCCATCCACGCGAGTGAAGACGCTGGTGATCAGGCTGCCGAAGGCATTGTCGGAGTACAGGTCGATCTTCACTTGCCGTCCGCGTTGGAAGAAGGCGGAGATCAGCGCGTCGCCGGATGCCAGGTTGCCATTATTGAAGCCGTCCAGGCCCAGCCAGGTGCTGCCGCAACTGCTGCCTTGCATGGTCAGTCTGGGTTGGCTGGCGCAGCCGGCATTGCTGAGCGTGGCGATGGGCGCGCTGTCCCAGCCGGTGCCGGCAGCGTTGCGTTGATAGACCTTGGCGGATTGAACGGCGTTGCTGACGCCATTGGCGCTGGTGCTGATATCAAACGAAATCGCACGGTAATAGCTCGGTTGCGGATTGCTGACGCCTACTCGCAGCGTGCGCTGCACATTGGCGTTGACGTGGATTTCATAGGGCGATGCCTGGCCCAGCAGTTTCCACGCCGTTGCGCCGTTGCGCAGCACCACCGCCATTTCCGCGCCTTCCTGCACCGTGCTGCCGTTGATGACGTCGAAGCCGACGGTGCAGATTTTGTCGCTGCCGGAGAAGTCGCAATCGCGCAGCGTGGGGTTGGCGACGCTGCCGCCCAGCAAGCCGTCTTGCGACAGGAAGCCGCAGATGGATGAAGCGAAATTGCTGGCATTGAGGGACTGCTGGTTGATGCTGAGCGTGAACTGCGGATCCAGCAGGCCGGCGTTGTTGTTCAGCACGGTGGCGCAGGCGCCGGCGCTGCTGCTGCTGGCGGCGCTATTCAGTGCCGAAAATATCTGGCTGATGCTGGTCAGGTCCAAGCCCAACCCGTTGAGCAAGGTGCTGTCGCTCAGGCTGCCGGATTGGCTGCCGCTATTGTCCACGTAGAAGTTGCTGCTGCCAAAGCGCCCCTCCAGCTGTACGAAGGTATGGCCATTATTGGTCCCGGTATTGGCGGCGATGGCGTCCAGCACCTTGTCCATCCCGGTGCGATTGGCGCTGAAGGCAGTGGTGGTGAGGTCGGCGCCGCTATTGAGGCCGGATGCGGCCAGGACTTGCGATAAAGCGCTCTGCAGGGTTTGCTGGCTGCTGCTGAGCGCGCTGGCGGACGGCGCGCCGGCGGTCATGATGTTGGCGGCGTCGCTGCCGCTGGCCAGCGTGACCAAGGCGGTGGTCAGTGACGTGACATTGGCGGTGCCTGCGCTTTGCGCCACGGCGTAATGACAGGTGTAGACCGCGTTGACCAGGCCGCAGGCCTGCAGTCGGAAGGGCGCGGTCAGCGCGCTGACGTCCAGGTTGCTGTAGCTGCCGTCGCTATTGACGCTGACGCTGGCGGTCTGGCCATTGGCGCCCAACACCGTCAGCGTGGCATTCTGCATCGGGGCACCTACCGCCACGGTTCCGGACAGGCTGCTCGATCCTGAGCTGCTACCGCCGCCACCGCCGCCGCCACAGGATGCCAGCATGAAGCAGCATCCCAGCCAAAACCATGCAGCTTGAGCCTTCATTGCATTTCCCCTTCGCGGTTTGGCCGATGGCGGCCGGTGTTTTCAGACTAGTCAAAAGCGATGTTGAATGCATGGCGAAACGTGCTTGCTTGTCGCGGGTGCTTGATTCATTCACGCAGCTGATGCTGGCGGCCGGGGTGTCTGAACGAAATCTCGCCGCTGGCGGTGCGGGCCTCCTTTCCCAGGCTGGTCTATCAGCTGGCATCAGTCAATAGTCCGCTGCTGGCGCGCATGGCCAAGACCCATGGCGGCGACTATGGGCTGGCGATGGCCATAGTCGCCGGCTTGGTGGCATTGGCCATCGCGATATTGATCCGCTTCAGTCGCGAGCGGCGAGGGGGGCGATGTCGGTGCTATAGCCGTAGTCGCGTCTTTTCCAGTCACAACTGGGCCAGCCGCGCGCGGCAGGCTTGCGCTTCGTCCATGACGCGGGCGAACAGCTCGGCCACCGTCGGCACGTCGTCGATCAGGCCTTGGGCCTGGCCTATCAACTGCACGCCCTTTTTATGGTCGCCATCCTGGATGGCCAGGCGGATGGACTCCGTCGCGGCGCCGAACAGGGCCAGTTGGCGCAAGGCTTGCGGCTGGCTGAGCATGCCGCCTATCGCCACCTTCAGCACCGGCATTCCCATGCGCCGGGCGACCGCGCTGGCGCGGAATGCGGCGGGAATGAGTCCCAGCGGCTTGCGGCTGGCGCGGCGCGCGGCGGGGGTGTCCATCATTCGGCACCATAGGCCGTCGAAGTTTTTCGAATACAGGGTGTCGGCTACGCCGCGCTGCAGCACCATGTCCTTAGTGTTGGCATGCACCGGGCTTTCCCGCGTCATGGCGAGCCGGGTGCCCATGGCGACGGCGTCCGCGCCCAGCGCCAGCGCCGCGATGAGACCTTCGCCGCCGGCAAAGCCGCCGGCGGCGACGATGGGCAGCGAGCTGGCGCGCCGGATCGCCGGCACCAGCACCAGCGAGGTGGCGCTGCCGCCGTGCGCCGCAGCCTCGTGCCCGGTCACCAGCAAGGCGTCGGCGCCGCATTTTTCCGCCGAGACGGCGTGCTTCTCCGTGACCACCGTCGCCAGTACTTTGCCGCCGTAGCGGTGCGCCGCCTCGGCGATCCAGTCGCCCTTGCCTAGCGAATAGTTGATCACTGGCGCTTGTTCTTCCAGCGCGACCCTGGCATTGTCGGCCGCGCCCGGCATCATCAAGGTGCAGCCGACGCCGAAGGGCTTGTCAGTCAACTCGCGGATGCGGCGGATGGCGGCGCGCGTCTGGTCTGGGGTTAGCGGCCCAGTGGCGAGAATGCCCAGGCCGCCGGCGTTGCCGACGGCGGCGACCAGTTCCGGCGTGGCGATATAGCTCATGCCGGGGCAGAGTAGCGGGCGTTCAATCCCAAGCAGACGGGTGATGGCGGTGTGCATGATGGCGGCGGATGGCTGGTTTACAATGAAGCCTTATTGTTGACGTTTTCGTTCCAGAATTCAAACGGTTGTTTTAATTATGACGCTGATAGTTCTGATGGCTTGGCTGTATGTGGTATTGATGTTGTCCGTAGGCCAGTCCAGCATTGTGGGCGGCGCGGCGGTTTTCTTCTTTCTGGGCGTGCTGCCAACCTGGTTTGTCGCATGGGTGATACGCAACAAGCTGCGCCGCCGCCGTGCGGAGCGGGAACAGGGACGGAAAGCTTGAGGCGGAAGGCTTTCCGGTGCTAGAATCTTGCGTCCTTGCCATATTGGCTGGGATTTTAATCAAAACTACGCACATCCGCGCCAAAGGGTGCCCGGCGGAACCAGTTTCCAGAACGGGTTGTCTGTGCGGATGGAGGCTTAACCCTTTTAGGAGTTTTTGCATGTCCACCAACGTTACCATGCGTCAAATGCTTGAGGCCGGCGTTCACTTCGGCCACCAAACCCGCTTCTGGAACCCGAAGATGGCTAAGTACATCTTTGGCAGCCGCAACAAGATCCACATCATCAACCTGGAAAAGACCCTGCCGCTGTTCGTGGAGTCCCAGGAGTATGTGCGTCGTCTGGCCGCCAACAAGGGCACCGTGATGTTCGTGGGCACCAAGCGTCAAGCGCGTGAGATCGTACGTGAAGAAGCTGCCCGTTGCGGCATGCCGTTTGTCGACCACCGCTGGCTGGGCGGCATGCTGACCAACTACAAGACCGTGAAGCAGTCCATCAAGCGTCTTGAAGAAAAGCGCGCCATCCTGGAGTCCGCCGGCGAAACCGGTTACAACAAGAAAGAACTGCTGGACCTGCAGCGCGAAGTTGAAAAGCTCGAGCGTTCGCTGGGCGGTATCAAGGATATGAAGGGCCTGCCGGACGCCATCTTCGTTATCGACACCGGCTACCAGAAGGGTACCATCGTCGAAGCCAAGAAGCTGGGCATTCCGGTGATCGGCGTTGTTGACACCAACAACTCCCCGGACGGCATCGATTACGTGATCCCGGGTAACGACGACTCCAGCCGCGCCATCCGTCTGTACGCTCGCGGCATCGCCGACGCGGTACTGGAAGGTCGCGCGCACTCTCTGCAAGAGATCGTCGCCGCCGCTGAAACGGCTCAGGCCGAGTAAGCGGACCAAAAGGGGCGCAAGCCCCTTTTTTTGGACCCGATTGTTTACGTAATCCAACATTAGGAGTGAAGCATGGCGGAAATCACCGCAAAAATGGTTTCGGATCTGCGCGTGGCCACCGGTCTGGGCATGATGGAATGCAAGAAGGCTCTGGTTGAAGCTGAAGGCGACTTCGCCAAGGCAGAAGAAATCCTGCGCATCAAGTCCGGCAACAAGGCCTCCAAGATGGCCGGTCGCCTGGCTGCCGAAGGCATCATCGGTTCCTACGTCGAAGGCGGCGTGGGCGCGCTGGTTGAAGTGAACTGCGAAACCGACTTCGTGGCCAAGGACCCGACCTTCGTCGCCCTGGCTACCGCCGCAGCCAAGGCTGTGGCCATCGCCAATCCGGCCGATGTGGACGCGCTGGGCGCGGTTGAAGTGGACGGCGTGCAAGTGGAAGAAATCCGCAAGGCCGCCATCGCCAAGCTGGGCGAGAACATGACCATCCGTCGCTTTGTTCGCTACCAGACCGAAGGCGCGATCGCCACCTATCTGCACGGCGCGAAGATCGGCGTGATCGTCGACTACGCCGGCGCCGAGCAAGTGGGCAAGGACGTGGCCATGCACATCGCCGCTTCCAAGCCGCTGTGCGTATCCAAGGATCAGGTTCCGGCCGAGACTCTGGAGCAAGAGCGCAAGATCTACACCGCTCAGGCTGCCGAATCCGGCAAGCCGGCCGACATCGTCGCCAAGATGGTGGAAGGCCGCGTGAACAAGTTCCTGGCCGAAGTGACCCTGCTGGGTCAGCCCTTCGTCAAGAACCCGGATCAGACCGTTGAAAAGCTGCTGGCCGAACAAAAGGCCTCGGTGAAGGCGTTCGCCATGTTCGTGGTGGGCGAAGGCATCGAGAAGAAGGTAGTGGATTACGCCGCTGAAGTGGCTGCCGCCGCCAAGCTGTAAGCCTGGCGCTACCGCTGTACCGACGGCACCCTGCATGCAGGGTGCCGTTTTGCAAACTGAAATACCATAAACCGCCAACACCGAGGACATCATGAGCCAAGTTCCTGCCTATAAACGCATTCTGCTGAAACTTTCCGGCGAAGCCCTGATGGGCGATGACAGCTATGGTATCAACCGCGCCACGATCGAGCAGATCGTCGGCCAGATCAAGGAAGTGGTGGAGCTTGGTGTAGAGGTGGGTATCGTCATCGGCGGCGGCAACATCTTCCGCGGCGTGGCCCCGGCGGCGGCCGGCATGGATCGCGCCACCGCGGACTACATGGGCATGATGGCCACCGTGATGAACGCGCTGGCGCTGAAGGATGCCATGACCAAGACGGGGCTGATCGCCCGCGTGCAGTCCGCGCTGACCATGCAGCAGATCGCCGAGCCGTATGTGCGCGGTAAGGCCATGCAGTACCTGGAAGAGGGCAAGGTCGTGATCTTCGCCGCCGGCACCGGCAACCCCTTCTTCACCACTGATACCGCCGCCGCGCTGCGCGGCATGGAAATGAACGTCGACATCATGCTGAAGGCCACCAAGGTGGATGGCGTGTATACCGACGATCCGAAAAAGAACCCGGACGCGGTGCGCTACCAGACCCTGACCTTCGACGAAGCCATTTCGCGCAATCTGAAGGTGATGGACGCCACTGCCTTTGCGCTGTGCCGCGACCAGCAGCTGAATATCAAGGTATTCAGCATCTTCAAGAACGGCGCGCTGCGCCGGGTCGTGCTTGGCGAAGACGAAGGCACGCTGGTACACTGCTGAGTTTGAAAATTGCTGAAGGCGAAAACGGCAATGGCCGTTTTCGCCTTGTTATTTGAAGTTTCGATTGGGAGTGCGACATGATTAACGAGATCAAGAAATCGGCCGAACAAAAAATGCAGAAATCGCTGGAGGCGTTCAAGAACGACTTGGCCAAGGTTCGTACCGGCCGCGCCCACACCGGTATTCTGGATCATGTCATGGTTGACTACTACGGCAGCGATGTGCCGGTGAATCAGGTGGCCAACGTCACGCTGATCGACGCCCGCACCATCGGCGTGCAGCCGTGGGAAAAGCCGATGCTGGCCAAAATCGAGAAGGCCATCCGTGATTCCGATCTGGGCCTGAATCCGGCGTCCATGGGCGAAATCATCCGCGTGCCGATGCCGATGCTGACCGAAGAGCGCCGCAAGGACCTGATCAAGGTGGTGCGCGGCGAGGCTGAGGGCGCGCGCGTGGCCGTGCGCAATATCCGCCGCGACTCCAATACCGAGTTCAAGAACCTGCTGAAGGACAAGACCATCACCGAGGACGACGAGCGCCGCGGCCAGGACGAAATCCAGAAGCTGACCGACAAGTACACCGCAGAAATCGACAAGCTGCTGGCCGCCAAAGAAGCCGATCTGATGGCTGTGTAAGGGGTCGCTCTTGTTTCCCGCATCCTGGAAGGATACGCCGGAGAGGCGCGAGCCGCCCCGGCATATCGCCATCATCATGGATGGCAATGGCCGTTGGGCCAAGAAGCGTTTCCTGCCGCGCGTGGCTGGCCACAAGCGCGGATTGGACGCAGTCCGCGAGATCGTCAAGGCCTGCAAGGAGCTGGGCGTCGGCTATCTGACGCTGTTCGCGTTCTCTACGGAAAACTGGCGCCGGCCGCAAGAGGAAGTCAGCTTCCTGATGGAGCTGTTTCTGCGCGCGCTGGACAATGAGGTGGAGCGTCTGCACGGCAACAATATCCGTCTGAAGGTGCTGGGCTCGCGCGAACGGTTCAGCGCCGAGCTGTGCGAGCGCATCGATCGCGCGGAGCAGAAAACGGCCGGCAACGACGGCTTGGTGCTCAGCATCGCCGCCGATTACGGCGGCCGCTGGGATATCGTGCAGGCAGCCAATCAGCTAGTGCGGCAGGGCGCGGTCGAAATCACCGAGGAGGCCTTGAGCCGCCAGTTGACGATGTCCTGGGCGCCGGAGCCGGATTTGTTCATCCGCACCGGCGGCGAGCAGCGCATTAGCAACTTCCTGCTATGGCAGCTGGCGTATTCCGAGTTGTACTTCACCGATCTGCTGTGGCCCGATTTCGATCGCGCGGCGCTGGAGCAGGCCATTTCTTCCTACTGGCAGCGTGAACGGCGCTTTGGTCGCACCAGCGAGCAACTGCCGGAACATCTGCGCCGCGACCGACCCTGACCTTTCATGCTCAAAACGCGTATCCTGACTGCGCTGGTGCTGCTTCCGCTGATGCTGGCGGCGCTTTTCCTGTTTCCCGCCGCCGCCTGGGGCGGCTTTTCCTGGTTGATCGTCATTCTGGCCCTGTGGGAGTTCTCCCGCATGGTCAAGATGCGCCTGCCGGAGCAAGCCGCCTATTTGGCCTTGTCTTCGCTGCTGGCGGTGATCGCCTGGTTTGGGCATTGGCATACGCATGCCGCCGTGCATGGCCTGGCGCTGGCGTTCTGGCTGGTTCTGGTGCCGGCCTGGCTGGTCAAGCGTTGGCCGATACCCTCGGGCGCAGCGGCTTGGCTGCTCGGCTGGGCCTTGATGCTGCCTGCCTGGTTCGCCTTCATGGAGTGGCGGCCGGAGCCGACGCGGCATGATGCGCTGGCCTTGTTGGCCGTGATGGGGCTGGTTTGGGTGGCCGATGTGGCCGCCTACTTCTCCGGCAAGGCCTTTGGCCGGCGCAAGCTGGCGCCGGCGATCAGTCCCGGCAAGAGCTGGGAAGGCGTTTACGGCGCTGTGGCGTGCGTGGCCTTGTATGTGGCGCTGGTCGATCACTTTGGCTGGCTGGACATCCATCTGCCTTTGTGGGGGCTGTTGTTGCTGGCCTTGCCGCTGACAGCGGTCAGCGTGTGCGGCGATTTGCTGGAATCCTGGTTCAAGCGTTCGGCCGGCATCAAGGACAGCAGCGCGCTGCTGCCTGGGCATGGCGGCGTGTACGATCGTATCGACAGTCTGATCGCCGTGCTGGCGGTCAGCAACGCCCTGCGCGCGCTGGGCGGCATGTAATTCTGGAAGGTTCACATGAGCAAACCTCAGGGTATTGCCGTACTGGGGGCGACCGGCAGCGTGGGCTGCAGCACGCTGGACGTGATCGCCCGTCATCCCGAGCGCTACCGGGTGGTGGCGCTGACCGCTCATCGCCAGCTCGACAAACTGTTCGAGCAGGCAAGTCGTTTTCATCCAGATTATCTGGTAGTGGCCGATGCCGAATCCGCTGCGCAATTGCGTCTGCGCCTGGCCGATGCCGGCTTGGCGGGCGAGGTGCTGTTTGGCGCTCAGGCCTTGGAGCAGGTGGCGGTCCTGCCGGAAGTCGACGCTGTGATGGCCGCCATCGTCGGCGCGGCCGGCTTGCCGTCGGCGCTGGCGGCGGCGCGCGCCGGCAAGCGGATTCTGCTGGCGAACAAGGAATCGCTGGTGGTGGCTGGCCGTCTGTTCATGGATGCGGTCCATGGCAGCGGCGCGAGCTTGCTGCCGGTGGATAGCGAGCACAGCGCGATTTTCCAGTCGCTGCCGGCGGGATATGCCGGCCAGCCCGATGCCGCCGGCGTCCGCAAGATCATTCTCACCGCCTCTGGCGGCCCGTTCCGCAACAAGTCCGCCGCCGAGCTGTTGGATGTCTCACCCGATGATGCCTGCCGCCATCCCAACTGGAGCATGGGGCGCAAGATTTCGGTCGACTCCGCCACCTTGATGAACAAGGGTCTGGAAGTCATAGAGGCTCGCTGGCTGTTCAATGTGCCGCCGAGCCGCATCGACGTGGTGGTGCATCCGCAGAGCGTGATCCACTCCATGGTGCAATATCGGGATGGTTCGGTCATGGCGCAACTGGGCTCTCCCGATATGCGAACGCCCATCGCGTGCGCATTGGCGTGGCCGGAGCGCATAGACGCCGGCGTGGAGTCGTTGGATTTCTTCGCCATGGGCGATCTGACCTTCGAGAAACCTGATATGCGGCGTTTCCCGTGTCTCCAACTTGCTTTCGATGCGCTGGAATCCGGCGGCGACGCGCCTGCCGTGTTGAATGCCGCCAATGAGGTGGCGGTGGCCGCCTTCCTGGAAGGGCGGATTCGTTTTATCGACATCCCGCGCGTCGTGGCTGACACCTTGTCCGGCGTCCCGGCTGCAGCCAGCGATTCGCTGGCCGGATTGCTGGCGCGCGATGCCGAGGCCAGGCGCTACGCGGAGCAGAGGGTGGCCTTATGTTGACCGTATTCGCGTTCCTGCTGGCGATAGGCGTGTTGGTGACGTTTCACGAGCTTGGCCACTATTGGGTAGCCAAGCTGTGCGGCGTGCGCGTATTGCGTTTTTCCATCGGCTTCGGCAGTCCGCTGTTCCGCTTCAAGCCGCGCGAGACCGAGTGGGTGATCTGCCCGATTCCGCTGGGCGGCTACGTCAAGATGCTGGATGAGCGTGAAGGCTATGTCGATCCGGAGGAACGGTCCCGCGCCTTCAACAACCAGCATGTGCTCAAGCGCATCGCCATCGTTGCGGCGGGTCCGCTGGCGAATCTGCTGCTGGCCGTCTTGTTGTACTGGGGCGTGATTGCCCAGGGCGTGCCGCAGCTGAAGCCGCTGATCGGCACCGTGGTGGCGCAGACGCCGGCGGCCGCGGCGGGATTTCGCGATGGCGACCGGGTGGTCAGCGTGGCTGGACGCGCGGTGTCCAGCTGGCAGGAAATCCGCTTGGCCTTGGTCGATGCCGCCATGTCAGGCGACGTCATCTCCGTGCGGGTGCAGAACGCCTCCGGCGCTGCGGCGGAGCGGCGCATCGATGCCGCCCGCTTTGGCGACAAGGCGGTGCAGGCCTTGCAGCAGGGCGATCCCGGCTTTTCTCCTGCGCGCTTTCTGCCGGCCGTGGGCGTCGTGGAGCCGGGCAGCGTGGCGGCCAAGGCTGGCTTGAAGCCCGGCGACAAGCTGTTGTCGGTCGGCGGCCAGCCGTTGCCGAGCTGGGAGGCTTGGGTGCAGCTGGTGCGCAATAGCCCAGGCACGGATTTGCAAATCCGCATCGAGCGCGATGGCAAACCGATGCAGTTGAGCCTGCGGCCGCAGGCCGTGAGACAGGATGATGAAATGGTGGGCCGCATTGGCGTCGCGCCGTTGCCGGATGCGGCTTGGAACGACAAGCTGAGCTTCATGGTGCATTATGGCGTGTTCGGCGCCTTGCAGCAGGCTGCGGTGAAAACGGGCGACACCGCCTGGATGAGCCTGAAGTTTCTCGGCAATATGTTGATTGGCCACGCTTCTTTGAACAACCTGTCCGGTCCGTTGACCATCGCCAATGTGGCCGGGCAGACGGCGCGCGAGGGGCTGACGCCGTATCTGGAATTTCTGGCGCTGATCAGCATCAGCATCGGCATACTCAATCTGCTGCCCATACCGGTTCTGGATGGCGGCCACTTAATGTATTATGTCGCGGAGCTGGTAAGAGGTAAGCCCGTCAGCGAACGGGCGCAAATGCTCGGACAAAAAATTGGTTTCATATTGCTGGCGTCTTTGATGGCGTTTGCCATGCTGAATGATTTCAGCCGCCTATTTGGGGGTTAAAACGTACCTATGAAATTGAAGCTACTTTCAGCGGCCGTGCTGGGCCTATCCATGGCCTCCACTGCGATGGCTGCTGATCCTTTCGTCATCAAGGATATTCGTGTTGAGGGCCTGCAGCGTACCGAGCCGGGCACGGTCTTCAACTATCTGCCGGTCAAGGTGGGCGACACCTTTACCGATGCCAAGGCGCAGGAATCGATCAAGGCGCTGTTCAACACCGGTTTCTTCAACGACGTGCGCGTGGAAAGCCGCGGCGCCACCCTGATCGTCACCGTGGCGGAGCGCCCGGTGATCACTCAGCTCAACATCAACGGCGCCAAGGAATTCAGCAAGGATCAACTGAAAAAGGCGCTGAAGGACAACGGTTTCGCCGAGTCGCTGATCTTTGACCAGGCCTTGCTGGATGGCGCGGTGCAGGAATTGAAGCGCCAGTATTACAGCCGCGGCAAGTATTCGGTGGAGATCACGCCGTCCGTCACCAAGTTGGAGCGCAACCGTGTGTCGGTGACGCTGGACATCAACGAGGGCGTGACCGCGCGCATCAAGGAAATCCGCATCGTCGGCGCCAACGCTTTCTCGCAGTCCAAGCTGCTGGATGAGTTCAGCCTGACCACTGGCGGCTGGTTGTCATGGATCACGAAGGACGATCAGTATTCCAAGCAGAAACTGACAGGCGATCTGGAGAAGCTCAAGGCCTTCTACCAGAACCAGGGCTATATGGAGTTCGGCATCGACTCGTCGCAAGTTTCGATCAGCCCGGACAAGCAGAGCATGTACTTGATCATCAATGTGCATGAGGGCAAGAAGTTCACCGTGTCCGACGTGCGCCTGGCCGGCGATCTGAAAGTGGCGGAGCCGGAGCTGCGCAAGCTGATCAGCATCAAGAACGGCGACACTTTCAATAATGAGAAAGTGACTGAGGCGGTCAAGGCGATCAGCGACCGCCTTGGCGAGGCCGGTTACGCCTTCGCCAACGTAAATGTGCTGCCGGATATCGATCACGACAAGCAGACCGCCGGCTTCACCTTCTTCGTCGATCCGGGCCGCAAGACCTATGTCCGCCGCGTCAATGTGGCCGGCAACAACAAGACGCGCGATGAAGTGATTCGCCGCGAATTGCGCCAGATGGAAGGCGCGCCGTACAACGCCGCCGACGTCAAGCGCAGCAAGGAGCGCCTGGACGGCCTGGGCTACTTCGAAGATGTGAACGTGGAAACGCCTGCCGTGCCGGACGCGCCGGATCAGGTGGACATGAACATCAGCCTGAAGGAACGCTCCACCGGCAGCATCTCCGGCAGCCTGGGTTACGTGCAGGGCGAAGGCCTGGTGATCGGCGCCAACATCTCGCAAAGCAATATCTTCGGTTCCGGCAAATACATGTCGCTGGGCATGTCCACCGGCAAGGTCAACAAGAACTACTCGCTGTCGTTCACCGATCCGTACTTCACGCCGGATGGCGTCAGCCTGGGCTATGACGTGTACGACCGCGTCTACAACCCGGACGCGACCTCTATCTCGGCATACAAGACCGGCACGATAGGCGCCGATGTGCGCTTTGGGGTGCCGATCACCGAGTACGACCGCATCAACTTCACGTTGGGCGCGGAAAAGACCGACATCACCACCTACAGCAACAGCCCGCAGCAGTACATCGACTTCGTCAACCAGTATGGCAGCAGCAATTACACCATACTCGGCACGGTGGGCTGGAGCCGCGACACCCGCGACAGCGCCTTGTGGCCGACACGCGGCGCTACCATCCGCGTCAATGCCGATGCCGGTCTGCCGGGCGGTTCGCTGCAATATTACCGTCTGACGCACCAGCAGACCTGGTACTTCCCGCTGTCCAAGGACTTCACGCTGATGCTGAACGGCGAGCTGGGCTATGCCGACGGTTACGGCAAGACCAAGGTGCTGCCGTTCTTCCAGAACTTCTACATGGGCGGCCTGGGTTCGGTGCGCGGCTATGATACCAGCAGTATCGGACCGTATGATTCCGTAGCCAATTCCTATCTGGGCGGCAACCGCAAGGCGGTGGCCAATGCGGAAATCCTGTTCCCGATGCCTGGCTTGAAGGATAATAAATCCGTGCGTCTGAGCGCCTTCGTCGACGTCGGCACGCTGTGGAACACCAATCTGACCAGCCAGCAGAACGCCGCGGGGATTCACAGCTCGGTGAGCGATGGCCTGCGTTACTCCGCCGGTTTGGCGCTGACTTGGCTGTCGCCGATGGGACCGATGAAGTTCAGTCTTGCCAATCCGCTGAAGAAGGAGCCGAACGACAAGCTTCAGCGCTTCCAGTTCCAAATGGGCACCACCTTCTAAACGCTATCCGAGGACGCAATCATGAAAGCATGGAAATGGTGGCTGGCTATGTTGAGCGTTGCGGCCATGCCGGTGCATGCCGCCGACTTCAAGCTCGGCTACATCAACGTCGAGCGGATTTACCGCGAGGCCGGCGCGTCCATAGCCATCTACAAGAAGCTCGACAAAGAGTTCTCGGATCGACGCGAAGAGTTGAAAAAGATGGAAACGCGGGCCAAGGATTTGGAGTCCCAGCTCGGAGGCAATAGCCTGTCGCAGGATGATCGCAAGCGTTTTGAGCGCGAATACGCCAGCCTGGACCGCGATTACCGCGCCAAGTCGCGCGAGCTGGCCGAGGATTACAACCAGCGGCGCAACGAAGAGTTCGCCGGCGTGACCGAACGGGCCAACCGCGTGGTCAAGGAGATCGCCCAGCGCGAGAACTACGACCTGATCCTGCAGGACGCGGTGTACATCAACCCCAAGTTCGATCTCACGCCGCAAGTGCTCAAAGAACTGGACAAGTAATCGTTTAAACCGTCACCGGAGTAAGCCGACCCGCGGTCGGCTTTGTTTTTGATGTCCTACACACTCGCATACATCGTTGAACAACTGGGCGGCGTGCTGCGCGGCCCGGATCTGGCTGTCGAGCGGCTGGCGCCGCTGGAAAGCGCCGTCGCCGGCGAAGTGGCCTTTGTCGCCAGCGCCAAGTTCCGCCGCCAGATGCTGGCCAGCGCGGCCGGCGCGCTGATCGTCACCGAGGCGCTCGCCGCCGAGCTGGATGGCCGCTCGCTGATCGTCACCGCGGATCCTTATCTGTATTTTGCGCGGCTGGCCACTTTGTTTCATCCGCCCAAAGCGCCGCGCGCCGGCATTCATCCGCGCGCGGTGGTGGGCGAGGGCTGCCGGATTGGCCAGAGCAGCGAGATCGCCGCCAATGTCACCATCGGTGACGATGTCGTCATCGGCGAGCGCTGCCGGCTGATGCCCGGCGTGGTGGTCGGCGACGGCTGCGTGCTTGGCGACGACGTCACGCTGTACCCCAATGTCACGGTTTATCATGGCTGCGTGATCGGCAACCGCGTCGGCGTGCATTCCGGCAGCGTGATCGGCGGCGACGGCTTCGGCCTGGCCTGGGACAAGGACCACTGGTTCAAGATTCCGCAGACTGGCCGCGTAGTGTTGGAAGACGACGTGGAAATCGGCGCCAATACCACGGTGGACCGCGGCGCGCTGGTGGACACGGTGATCCGCAAGGGCGCCAAGATAGACAATCTGGTGCAGATCGCCCATAACGTGGTAATCGGCGAGCATACCGCCATCGCCGGTTGCGTCGGCATCGCCGGCAGCACCAAGATCGGCGCGCGCTGCACGGTGGGCGGCGCGGCGATGTTCGTCGGCCACATCGACGTGGCGGACCGCACCCATATCGGCGGCGGCACCCTGGTGTCCAAATCGATCAAGGAAGCGGGCACTTACGCCTCGTCCTACCCCCTGCAAAGCATGAAGGACTGGCTGGCCAATGCCGTCCATGTCCGCCATCTGGATGATTTCGCCAAGCGCATCAAGCAGCTTGAGCGAGAACTGGAAACACTGAAAAATTCGAAGGAAGAACCTCATGAGTGAACACGCTGTCTCGATCGACGTCCGCGAGATCATGCGCTACCTGCCGCATCGCTATCCGTTCCTGCTGGTAGACCGCGTCACCGAGTTCGAAGCCAATACGCGCATCAAGGCCTTGAAGAACGTGACCATCAATGAGCCCTTCTTCGCAGGCCATTTTGAACAGTATCCGGTGATGCCGGGCGTGCTGATCATCGAGGCGATGGCGCAGGCCGCCGGCATTCTGGCCATCAAGAGCCAGGGCGAACGCGCCGAAAACGAACTGTATTTCTTCGTCGGCATCGACAACGCCCGCTTCAAGCGCCAGGTCGTGCCGGGCGACCAGCTGGTATTCGAGGTGGAGCAGATGGCGCTGAAGCGCGGCATCGGCAAGTACTCTGCCCGCGCGCTGGTGGACGGCCAGGTGGCGTGCGAAGCGGAAATCATGTGCGCCAAACGCGAGGTGTGATATGACCATTCATCCGACCGCCATCGTTGACCCGAAGGCGCAGATCGCCGACGACGTGGAAATCGGCGCCTATTCCATCATCGGCCCGAATGTCAGCATAGACAGCGGCAGCTGGATCGGCCCGCACGTGGTGATCGAGGGTCATACCCGCATCGGCAAGAACAACCGCGTGTTCCAGTTCTGCTCGCTGGGGGCCATGCCGCAGGACCTGAAATACGCTGGCGAACCGACGCGGCTGGAAATCGGCGACAACAATACCATCCGCGAGTTCTGCACCTTCAACACCGGCACGGTGCAGGATGGCGGCGTCACCCGCATCGGCAACGATAACTGGATCATGGCCTATGTGCACATCGCCCATGATTGCCAGGTCGGCAGCCATATCATCCTGGCCAACAACGCCACGCTGGCGGGGCATGTGCATCTGGGAGACTGGGTTTTCCTGGGCGGCTTCACCAGCGTGCACCAGTTTGTCATCGTGGGCGAACACGCGATGACGGCGTTCGCCAGCGCGGTGGCGCAGGACATCCCGGCCTACGTGACCGCGCACGGCAACCGCGCCGTGCCTTCCGGCATCAATGCGGAAGGCATGAAGCGCCGCGGCTTCACGCCGGAGCAGATCCGCCGCGTGCGCAACGCCTACAAAACCCTGTACCGCCAGGGTTTGAGCTACGACGAGGCCAAGGCCGCCATTCTGGCCGAGGCTGGCGAAGGCCACGCCGAGCTGGAGCCGTTCGTGCGTTTCTTTGGTCAATCGGCGCGAGGAATCATCCGCTGAGCTTATGAGCGATCACCTGTTCAAGCGCAAAGGCGCCCTGAAGGTGGCCATGGTGGCCGGCGAGGCCTCGGGCGACCTGTTGGGCGCTCATCTGATGGATGCGCTGCGAGCGCACCGCAGCGATATCGAATTCGCCGGCATCGGCGGCCCGCGCATGGAGTCTCGCGGCTTTCACAGCGTGGTGCCGCAGGAGAAGCTGGCCGTGCGTGGTTATTCCGAGGTGCTGAAAAGCCTTCCGGAACTACTGCGCATCCGCCGCCAGCTGCGCGAGCAGTTGCTGATGGAACGGCCCGACGTCTTCATCGGCATCGACGCCCCCGACTTCAATCTGGGGTTGGAGGCCGCGTTGAAGAAGGGCGGCGTGCAAACCGTGCACTATGTCAGCCCATCGATATGGGCCTGGCGGCCGGAGCGCATCCAGAAAATCGGCCGCGCGGCCAACCATGTGTTGTGCCTGTTCCCGATGGAGCCGCCGTTGTATCGTCAGGCTGGCATTCCGGTGACTTACGTCGGCCATCCGCTGGCCAGCGAGATCCCGCTGGAACCGGACCAGCAGGCGATGCGCGATCAACTGGGCCTGCCGCCGGATGTGCCGGTCTTCACCCTGATGCCGGGCAGCCGGCAGAGCGAGCTGGAATACATGGTGCCGGTGTACCTGGATACGGCCAGGCTGCTGCTCAGGCAATATCCGGATGCGCAGTTCCTGGTGCCCTTGGCCACCCGCGCCACGATGGAGCAGTTCGAGCGCATGCTGTATCAGTTGAAGGCGCGCGATCTGCCCATCCGCAAACTGTTCGGCCATGCGCAGATGGCGATGATCGCCAGCGACGTGGTGCTGGTCACCAGCGGCACCGCCACCCTGGAAGTGGCGCTGACCAAACGGCCTATGGTCATCAGCTACAAGCTGTCGGCCCTGACGTATCGATTGGTCAAACGCAAAATCAAGCTGCCGTATGTGGGCTTGCCCAATATCCTGTGCGGCCGCTTCGTGGTGCCGGAGCTGTTGCAGAAGCAGGCTACGCCGGAAAAGCTGGCCGAGGAGATGCAGCGGCTGTATACCGATACCGCGGCGCGGGCCGACATGGTCAAGACTTTCACCGAGCTGCAGCTGACGCTGCGCCAAGATACTGCCAACCGCGCGGCGCGCGCGGTGCTGGATGTGGCGCGATGCAATTGATCTGCGGCGTCGATGAAGCCGGCCGCGGTCCGCTGGCTGGCGCGGTATTCGCCGCCGCCGTCATTTTGGACCCGGCCAAGCCCATTGACGGCCTGGCCGATTCCAAGGTGCTGAGCGAGGCCAAACGCGACGCGCTGGCCGAATGGATCAAGCGCGACGCGCTGGCCTGGTGCGTCGCCAGCGCCAGCGTGGACGAGATCGACAAGCTCAATATCCTGCAGGCGACCATGCTGGCGATGACACGCGCGGTGGAGGGCTTGTCGGTGAGGCCTGCTCTCGCCCAGATAGACGGCAACCGCGTGCCCAAGCAGCTGCCGGTGCCGGCAGAGGCCATCGTCAAGGGCGACGCCAAGGTGGCGGCCATTTCTGCCGCGTCCATCCTGGCCAAGACCGCGCGCGACGCCGAGCTGGTGGCCCTGGACGCCTTGCATCCGCAGTATGGTTTCGCGCGCCACAAGGGCTATCCCACGGCGGAGCACCTGGCGGCGATCGAATCCCACGGCGTCCTGCAGGCGCATCGCAAGACCTTTGGCCCGGTCAAGGCCTGGCTGGCGCGGCAGCAAGGCCAGTTGTTCTGAATATGCGTGGCGACAAGCGCTGCTTCGCCCCGGTGGTAAACAGCCATACCCGTTTGCTAATCCTGGGTTCGCTGCCCGGCGACGCCTCTTTGGCCGCCGGGCAGTATTACGCTTATCCCCATAATAAATTCTGGGAGCTGCTGGGCGCGGTCATTGGCGTCGACCTGCGCGCGCTGCCCTATCCAGCGAGACTGGAATCGTTGTTGGCCCATGGCGTGGGCTTGTGGGACGTCATCGCGCAAGCCGAGCGCAAGGGTAGCCTGGACGCCGCCATCCGCAATCAGAAACATAACGCGCTGCTTGACTTGCTGGGCGAGCTGCCGGCGCTGCGCGCCGTGGCGTTCAACGGCGGAACGGCGGCCAAAATCGGCCGGCGGCAATTGAAGCCTTGCGGGGGCGATCTGCTGCTGATCGATCTGCCGTCGTCCAGTCCTGCGCACACCTTGCCGTTCGATGCCAAGGCACACGCTTGGTCTGTTTTGCGTGAGGCGCTGGCGGGATAAGGCGCAAGGCGTGGCGCGTTTGCCATGCCGCCGCGGCGGAAAACGGCATCGCGCGCATTCGGGCTTGCGGCGCAGTGGCAATTCAGACCATATTTACATCTCCATCAGTGTCGCAGCACCACCAGCCGGAGGATTGCCGATGAGTCGTTACTGCATCTGGTTTGTCAGCGCGGACGATAGCGTGATGCGCCGCGCCGAAGTCGTCATCAACGGCGTGATTCATGGGCATATGGTCTTGGAAGAGATAGAAGCGCAGCTGGCGCGCGACTGCGGCCTGAGCCAAGTGATGATCGTGGACTGGAAACGCTTCGAATCGCCGGACGAGGATGGCGGCAGGCTGGCGCGGGTGGCTTGAGCCGGCGTGCAAGGCTTGCGGCACCGAGAAGGCGCCGCTTGCATATGTCTGATCGGGGTTAGCCCATAGGGCTGACTTGGCCGATGTCCAGTTGGCGGATCTTGCCGTCGCCGCCCAGCTGGAACTTGAAGAAGGTCTCGAAATCTCCCCAGCGGTCGCTGTGGAAGGCTCCATAGATGTCCAAGCCCTGATTCTCCACGCGGTCTATGCGCGTGAAGCGCTCATGTCCCATGGCGTGTTCGCTGAACTTGAGGAAGTTGGCGGGCAGGCCCTCATCGGTGAAGGTGAGGTCCGGGCTGAATTGAGCCAGCCACGCGGAGTGGTCTCCCTGTTGCAATGCCTGTATTGCTGATCGGACGATAGGTTGCGTCAGCATTTCCAGATTCATGGTCTTGCTCCTGATGCGCCAAAAACTTCGTTGCGCCCATGCAGGCCTGCCGCGTCTTTGGCGCGGAGCGGAGGCGGGCGGGGAAGGGTGGTGCGGGCCGTCGGCTGTCTTCAGGAGTCCATAGGCGAACGGCGGAACTATACAGAAGGCTATAGTCGACATCCGAACGCATTGCAATCGGCGGCTTGACCTGAGTCGTGCCGCCGCGTCCGTTTGCCGCTACAATGGCGCCTCGTTGAATAGACACCAACCTGGTACTGGATTTTTATGTTGCGTATTTCCGAACTGAAACTGCCGCTGGATCATACCCCGGAGGAGCTGGCCGCAGCCGTAGCGGATTTTCTGAAAGTGGTGGCCGAGGACGTTCGCGGTTTTACCGTGTTCAAGCGCAGCTACGACGCGCGCAAGGGCGTGATGAGCCTGGTCTACATCATCGATGTCGATGTGGCCAATGAGGACAAGCTGTTCGCCCGCTTCAAGGGCGACCGCCGCGTGGCGCCCACGCCTGACACCAACTACTACTATGTCGGCCAGGCGCCGGCCGATCTGAAGCAGCGTCCGGTGGTGGTCGGCTTCGGCCCCTGCGGCATTTTCGCCGCGCTGATCCTGGCCAAAATGGGCTTCAAGCCCATCGTGCTGGAGCGCGGCAAGGAAGTGCGCCAGCGCACCAAAGATACCTGGGGTTTGTGGCGCAAGAGCCAGCTCAATACCGAATCCAACGTGCAATACGGCGAAGGCGGCGCCGGCACTTTCTCCGACGGCAAGCTGTACAGCCAGATCAAAGACCCGCGCCACCTGGGCCGCAAGGTGTTGGCCGAGTTCGTCAAGGCCGGCGCGCCGGAAGAGATCCTTTATTTGGCCCGTCCGCATATCGGCACCTTCCGCTTGGTCAGCATGGTGGAGAACATGCGCGCCGAGATCATCGCCCTGGGCGGCGAAATCCGCTTCGAGCAGCGCGTCGACGACGTGATTCTGGAAAACGGCCGCATCCGCGGCGTGAAGCTGGCCGATGGCGGCGAGGTGCTCAGCGATTACGTGGTGCTGGCCCTGGGCCACAGCGCGCGCGACACCTTCCAGATGCTGGAAAAGCGAGGTGTGTATATGGAAGCCAAGCCGTTTTCCATCGGTGTGCGCATAGAACACCCGCAATCGCTGATAGACCAGGCGCGCTGGGGCAAGTATGCCGGCCATCCGATTCTGGGCGCCGCCGACTACAAGCTGGTGCACCACGCCAGCAACGGCCGCGCGGTGTACAGCTTCTGCATGTGCCCGGGCGGCACCGTGGTGGCGGCCACCTCGGAAGAGAAACGCGTGGTGACCAACGGCATGAGCCAGTATTCGCGCAACGAGCGCAACGCCAATTCCGGCTTCGTGGTCAGCATCTCGCCGGAAGTCGATTACCCGGGCGGCCCTCTCGCCGGTCTGGATTTCCAGCGCGAGTTGGAGAGCAAGGCCTACGACCTGGGCGGCGGCGACTACTTCGCGCCGGCGCAGCTATTGGGCGACTTCATGGCCGGCAAGCCGTCCACCAAGCTCGGCGAGGTGGAGCCGTCGTACAAGCCGGGCGTGACCATGACGGATCTGTCGCGCATTCTGCCGGATTTCTGCGTGGAGGCCATGCGCGAGGCGATTCCGCATTTCGCGCGCCAGATCCGCGGTTATGATCTGTACGATGCGGTGCTGACCGGTCTGGAGACCCGCACCAGCTCGCCGCTGCGCATCACGCGCGGCGACGATTACCAGAGCCTCAACGTCAAGGGGCTGTTTCCGGCAGGCGAGGGCGCCGGCTACGCCGGCGGCATTCTGTCGGCGGGCGTGGACGGTATCAAGATCGCCGAGGCGGTGGCCCAGGCCATGCTGTCGGGGCGCTAAGCATGAAAGAAAAAACGGAAACCTTCGGGTTTCCGTTTTGTTTTGCGAGCGACGCGGCCGTTTGATAGTCAGGCTGCCGGCTCCTGCAGGTTCTTGGGGCCGAAGGCGCCTGGCAGCAGCAGGTCCAGCGTGGTGTCTATCATCTCGTCGCCATCGCAGATGGCGCGCACCCGCATGGTCGGGCCGAATTCGTTCAGCACCTGGCGGCAGGCGCCGCAGGGCGGAGTGGGCGTGTCGGTAGGCGTGTAGATGCACACGGCAGCCACTTCCTGCATGCCTTGATTGGCGCGCGCGGCGTAAACGGCGGTGCGTTCTGCGCAATTGGTCAGGCCGTAGGAGGCGTTTTCCACATTGCAGCCGATGTGGATTTTGCCGTTGCCATCGAGGATGGCGGCGCCGACGGAGAACTTGCTGTAGGGCGCGTAAGCCTGTTTCGCGGCCAGACGCGCTGCCATTTCCAGTTCTGCCCACTGTTCATTGCTGGGTACATGCTGATTGCTGGTCATGCTGCCTCCATAAAACCAGGTCGGCGTCGGATGATGCGACAGGGCGGAGGCCTTGTCAATGCAAGCGTGCCGCGCCAATTCCAAGCGTGTTGTCGAATGGATTCTGCTATTGCTCGGCTTGTTTCACTTTGTCTTGGCGCAAGTATTGTCCGCAATAGTCCAGCATCGCTTCGGTCAGGGCGTGCGACAGCTGCGACTCCACGCGCCAGTGATGCCAATACAGCGGAATGTCTATGTATTGGCCTGGGAACAGGTCTATCAGTTTGCCGCTGGCCAAGTCGTCTTCCAGCAGCAGCTCCGGCAGCAGGCAATAGGCCAGACCTTGGCGCGTCAGCTCCACGAAGCCTTGCGCCGATGGGATGGTGAAGCTGGGGAAGCTGCCATCGTAGCCGGCCGCTTGGCGGAGAAACTGGCCCTGCACCGCGTCCTTGCGGCTGAACAGGATGGAGGGCGCGCGCGCCAGCGCGGCATGGTCGACGCCGTCGGGGAAGTAGCGGGCGGCGAAGGACGGCGTAGCCAGGCATAGGTAGCGCATCGCGCCCAGATAATGTTGGATGCCGCCCTGGATGGGCACCGGGCGCGTGCCGACGCAGCCTATCACGTGGCCGGTGCGCATCAATTCGTGGGTGTGGTCCTGGTCGTCCACCACGATGTCGAGCAGCAGGTCCCGCTCCGACAATACCGGCGCCACCGCCTGCATATACCAGGTGGCCAGGCTGTCGGCATTGACGCCCACCGCCAGCGTGGTGAATTCGCGCTGGCGGGTGGCGGGGTTGAGTTTTTGCAACAGCTGGTCTTCCATCAGCAGCAGCTGCTGATAATGCTGCAGCAGCTGGCGGCCGGTTTCGGTCGCTTCCGCCGGCACTGTGCGGGTGAGAACGGGTTGCCCCAGCAGTTCTTCTAGCTGGCGTATGCGTTGCGACACGGCGGATTGGGTCAGGAACAGCTTTTTCGCAGCCTTGTCGAATCCGCCGGTTTCCGCCACCGCCGCCAGGGTCTGCAGTTGTCTTGGATCTAGCAAGGGTCGCTCATCTAAGAGGTATGAGAAAAAATCCGATTAATAATACCGCTTAACAATGCCGCTGGACTTGCTTAAAAGCCAGCGCCGTGGCATGTTCCGGTTTCGGCATCTCGATTGCGCGCCATGGGCTTGCCGCCTGCCGCAGAATCGGGACGCCGCAACACAATACAAGAAAAAGCTCGCTCATGGGCGGGTTGTCATGATTGCAGCGATGGATGCGGGCAAGGGCGGACCTGATGCAAATCAGGCGCGGAATGTGAAGATGCAGACGGACGACAAGGCACTCCTGGCGGGGATGTGCCGTTTTATCGGCATCCGGGCCGAACACCTGGCGCAATTGCCGCGCTACGCCGAGCTTTGCCTGGCGCGACGGCCCTTGCTGGCCAAGGAACTGTATTGGCATCTGCTGAAGAGCGAGCGCGAGTCGGAGCTGCTGCTGCAACAGGCAGGCTGCCTGGATGCGGCGGTGGAGCGCTTATTGCAGGATTGGGAAAAGCTGCTGCGCCATCCTTTGGACGAAGCGCGGGCCCGCCAGCTCAGCCAGGCCGGCGAAGCGTACTGCCGGCTGGGCATCGGCCTGGATTGGCTGTCCGGCCTGTATGAGCGGGTGCAGGCCCATCTGCTCGCCAGCCTGGCGCAAGCGCCGCTGCCCGCCGAGGCCTCCGCCGAGGCCGCCAGGCTGTTGCGCAAGCGCATCCTGCTGGATCAGATGCTGAAAACTCATGGTTACCAGCGGGGCATCCAGCAAGAATCGGCTTCCTGCCAGCAGCATCTGCAGTCGATATCGGCCTTGTATTCCACCTTGAGCGGCGTCACGCTGGCGCTGGCCGACAGCGTGGATCGCCGAGTGATGCTTCAGTCGGTATGCGATGTATGCGTGCAGGAATCGTCCTTCAATATCGCCTGGGTGGGCATGCTGGATGGGGGCGAGTTGCAGATGACCGCTCTGGCGCACCAAGGCTGGAGCACGCCAGGCGAGGAAATGTTCTCTTTTGTCCGGCTGGATGCCGGGCATGAAGCGAATCCCGCGGTCCGGGCTGTTCGCAGCCGCGCGCTGCAAGTCAGCAACGATGTGAGGAATGATCCCGGCCTGAATGGCTGGCGCGATGGGCTTGGCGGTCTGGACGAGGGCAGTTTGCTGGTGGCGCCGCTGCTGGCGCGGCAGCAGGTCATCGGCGTATTGGCGCTGCATTCCCGGCGCTGTGGTTTCTTCGATCAAACCCGACTCGCCCTGTTCGACGTGATGGCGCGTGAGATCGGCCGCGCGCTGGAGCGGCATGAAGCGCTGGAGCGCAGCCAGCGCATCGAAACCGAACTCGATTTTCTCAGCCGCCATGATGCCTTGACCGGGCTGCCCAACCGCAACCAGATGCAGGATCTGATCGGCCGTCTCCTGGGCGCCAGGCATGGCGGCAGCCAGGTAGCGGTGCTGGCGGTCGCGGTGGAGGGCTTTCACGATATCAACGCCAGGCTAGGCTACGACGGCGGCGACATGGTGCTGTGCGAGATGGCGCGCAGGCTGCGCGACGCCATCTATCCATTCGGACACGTTGGCCGCGTGGGGGCGTCTCGCTTCATGGCCTGCACCGAGCGCGTAGACCGCGTCCAGGCGCTGGTGGACGCGGTGTTGCGGCAGCTGCCGCTGCCTGCAGAAGTCATGGGCGTGACGGTGGAGGCGCGTTGCAGCGTCGGGGTGGCGGTCAGCCCGGCCGGGCCGTGCGATCCCGCCACTCTGCTGCGGCGGGCCAATCTGGCGCTGAATCGCGCCAAGGAGCAGGGCGGCGGACATTGCCGCCACTACGACGCGGCGCTGGACGAGGAAATCCACCGCCTGCACGCCATGCGCAGCGCCTTCGCCATGGCGGTGCCGCGCGGCGAGCTAAGGCTTTACTTCCAACCCAAGATCAATTTGCAGACCAACCGCATCGAAGGCGCGGAAGCGCTGGTGCGCTGGGTGCGCGATGGCCGCTTCGTGTTGCCCGGCGAATTCTTCCCGGCCATCGAGAACAGCGGTTTGATGCGGGAGCTGGACTGGTGGGTGCTGCGCGAAGCCGTGCGCCAGGCCAGCGAGTGGCGCAGCCAGGGGCAGTCGATACCGGTCAGCGTCAATCTTTCCGCCGCCACGCTGAAGCACGACGACTTTCTGCCTCTACTCAACGCGCTGCTGGAAAGCCATCCTCTGCCCGATGGTTTTCTGGAGCTGGAGGTGCTGGAAAGCGTCACCCAGCAGGAGGCGGAGCAAATCACGGCCAAGCTGGAGCGGTGCCGCGATCTGGGCCTGTCCATCGCCTTGGACGATTTCGGCACCGGCGCGTCGTCGCTGGTGCATTTGCAGCAACTGCCCTTCGACACCATCAAGATTGACCAGCGTTTCGTCCGCCTGCTGCTGGACATGCCCGGCAATGAAGCCATCATCCGCAGCATGCTGTCATTCGCGCACTATACCGGCCGCAAGCTGGTGGTGGAGGGCGTGGAGAGCCGGGCCATCTGGCAACGGCTACAGGAGATAGGCTGCCATGACGGGCAGGGCTACGGCATTTCGCCGCCTTTGGCGGCACATGAGTTGCCGGGGTGGGTGCGAGACTGGAATCTGTGCGGCATGGATGTGCACAATATTAATCCTGCTTATGTATCATGATTTTTATTAGTTTTACTTAATTATCTGTCTGCGGTTAATCTGCCTGCAAATGTTTCAGGAGCAGGCTATGTTCAATTTCAGTGTTTTTCTCTCCGCGCTGGGCATCTCTTTCAGCCAGATCGTCGGCATCGGCCCGCAAAACGCCTACGTGCTGCGCCAAGGCATAGGGCGAAGCCATGTGCTGCCCATCATCGCCATCTGCATTGTCGCGGATATTCTCTTGATTGCCAGCGGCGTGCTGGGCATGGGCAAGGTGGTGGCCGGCATCCCGGGCTTTCTCAGCGTGGTGACCTGGGGCGGCGCGGCCTTCATCCTCTGGCTGGGCTTCAAATCCTTTCGCGCCGCTTACGGCGCCGGCGGCATGTCGCTGGCGGGCAGCGTGGAGCGCGACCGCAAACGCGCCATTCGCACCATCCTGGTGGTGACGCTGCTGAATCCTTATGTCTGGCTGGATACCGTTGTCCTGATCGGCGGCGTATCCACGGTTTACGGCGAAGAGGCCAATCTGTCCTTCCTGCTGGGCAGCCTGTGCGCCTCCGTGCTGTGGTTCGGCATCATCGGCCTGTTTGCCGGCAAGCTGGCGCCGTTGTTCGAAAAACCGGTCAGCTGGCGCGTGCTGGATTGCCTGATCGGTTTCGTCATGCTGTTCACCGCCTCGATGCTGATCTATAACTACGGCCTCGCCTCGCCGCTGCCGCTGTAAGCCTCCAAATTTTCCTGCAATGCCTGCAGCGCGGGCAGCTCCAGCGCTTGCGCCGGGTAGCATAGGCCGACTCGCCGCGTAGGCCGCGCGCCGGCCAGCGGCAGCGCTCGCAGGCCGGGATGGTCTGCCGCCAGCGAGGCGGGCAGCAGCGCCACGCCCATCCCCGCGGCCGCCATGTGAGCGGCCAGTCTCAGGCTGCCGGCGCGGGCCGCCGCCGCCAGGGATGGCGCGGCGGCGGTGTGCAAGTCCAGCAACCGTTGATGGCTGGGGTGGCCGGGGCAGATGATCCAGTCCGGCTCATTCAGCAGCGCCGGGTCTGCTTCGGCGCAGGCAGCCAAGACGTGCCCAGGCGGCACTGCCAGCACGAAATCCTCTTCCCATAGCGGCTGGAAAAGCTCGTCTTCGCAACGGCCATCCTCCGCGGCCAGCCTGACGTCTCCATCGCAGCCTTCCACCACCTCGGCCAGAATCCCCGGTTTCGCCGCGGCGATTCGCGCGAGCAAGCTTTCCAGCTGGCTGCGGCTGATGTCTGGATCGATGCCCACGCGCAAGGGCAGGCAGTCTCGCGTCTGGCGGAACATTCTCGATAAGGCGTCGGCTTGCGCCAGCATCCGCCGCGCTTGCGGGTACAGCAGCCTGGCATGCTCGCTGACGGCAACGCCGCGAGGCAGGCGCTCAAACAATGCGGTTCCCAGTTCCTCTTCCAGCTGGCGGATGGTGACCGATAGCGTGGGCTGGGTGACGAATAGCCGTTGCGCCGCCAATGTGATGCTGCGCTCTTCGAATACGGCGACAAAAGCCTTCAGTTGGCGAATATCCATAGAAAAATACGATGGCTGATAGTGGTTTTTATCATTTTTCAGGGCGATATAGGCTCACTATACTGCCGTTCATTAACTCTGCATCGTTTTTTTTTATGGAAGGAGACCATCCATGACCAAACCCCTGATCGTGATCACCGGCGCCAGCTCCGGCATCGGCGCCGCTACTGCCAAACTGTTCGCTCAGGCAGGGCATCCGCTGTTGCTGTTGGCCCGCCGCGTGGAGCGGCTCGAAGCCTTGGCGCTGCCGAATGCCCTGTGCCGCCAGGTGGACGTGACTGACCGCGCGGCCATGCGGCGAGCGTTGGCGGAGGCGGAGGCCAAGTACGGTCCGGTAGACGCCATCGTCAACAATGCAGGCGTGATGTTGCTGGGCGCGATGGCGCAGCAGGATCCGGACGAATGGCAGCGCATGCTGGACGTCAACGTCAAGGGCCTGCTCAACGGCATCCATGCGGTGCTGGCCGGCATGCAGGCGCGCGGCCGCGGCACCATCATCAATATCAGCTCGATTGCCGGCCGCAAGACCTTTCCCAGCCACGTAGCCTATTGCGGCACCAAATTCGCCGTGCATGCGATCTCGGAAAACCTGCGCGAGGAAGTATCCGGGCAGGGCGTTCGGGTCATCACCATCGCGCCGGGCGCGGTGGAGACCGAGCTGCTGGGCCATACCACCGACGAGGCGATCAAGGCCGGTTATCAGGAGTGGAAGCGGCAGATGGGCGGCGTGCTGGCGGCAGACGATGTCGCCCAGGCCATTGCCTACGCTTACGGCCAGCCGCAACGGGTGTGCATCCGCGAGATCGTGCTGGCAGCCACTGGCCAAGCCTCCTGAGCCTGCGGCCCGGTGTGGACAAACAAAGCGAGCGCCGTGAGGAGGCTCGCTCTGGTTTTTGGGTGGCGATTTCCGGGTAGGCTCCGAGGGGGAGAAGGCGATAAGGCCAATATATGCTATATGAATATAAATTTGGGTGTTTAGCAGAATTGATTCTTTCAAATTTCAATATCCATATTGCATAAATAAATCTCCGTGGCACCACACAACAAGGAGAAAGAGATCATGACCCATCGATTCATCCGACTGTTCGTTCTCGGGGCGGCTCTGGCAGGCCAAGGCGCGCAGGCGATGCCGGTGAACAACAGCTACATCCAGGCCAGCGCCGGCGAGATTCGCGGTTTTCTGGGTAGTTACGCCAGGCCCACGGTGTATGTGGACCAAAATGCTTGCGGCGAGCCGGAGAGCAGCGCCATGGCCTGCGGCCCGTATACCATCAGCGTTGGCACTGGCTTCCTGCAGCAGCAGGAAAACAGCTACGGCAATTACGTGGCCAAGTTCATCCTGGCGCATGAGTGGGGCCATTCGGTTCAATTCACTCGCGGGATAGAACGCCGGCCGCCGATGCAGGAGCTGCAGGCCGATTACGTGGGCGGCACTTTCGCCAAATATGCCGAAACCAGCCTGCGCTACCCCAGCTTCATCGAGAACGCGGTGGCCTCGGCGCGCGATGCGGCGGATTACCAGGAGCATGGCACCCCGTCGCAGCGCGACTACTACTCCCGCTATGGCTACGCCAATGGCTTCAATAGCTGCATGACGCGGATCTGACGATGAAAAGGGCAACCTTACTGTTGATTGCGGCCGCCGGGACAGCGGCCGCGGCGGCATGGTTCTGGCTGCCCGTTCACTCCGCAGGGGCCGGCGGCCAGCCGGCCCTGGCGGCGCATGCCGGCGCCGAGCTGCGGAACGGGACGGCGGGGGCGGCAGGCCAGGGCGACGCCAAGTCTGCGGCGGACGGTTTCAGCTTCGCGGTGGGCGGCGATCCCGCGATGCCATCAGCCGGACAGCGTCCCGCCGCGGCGCAGGAAAGCGCGGAGGAAAAGGCGCGCAAGCAGCAGCTGCGCAAGCTCGGTTATCAGATCGATGCACGCTATTACCGCATGTCGCTGGCCGAGCTGCGCGAGCAGGCGCGCCATGGCGATCCGCAAGCGCTGACCCACCTGGCGGAGCGCTATCTGTTCCAACTCGATGGCCATCCGCGCGAGCCGGACTACGAGTCTGGCTTCCATTATCGAGAGGAGGCCAGAGAGGTCTTGCAGCAAGCCTATGCGGCTGGCAACGCGCATGCCGCGGCGATGATCTCGGAAAGCTATTTGCTGGAAAAACAGCCGGAAGAAGCCGCCGCCTGGAATGTGGTGGCGCGGCGCGCCGGCGATGCGCTCAGCGCCGACTGGTTCCTGAAAACCAAGGATTACCAGGCGTTGACCGAGCAGCAGAAGACGGCCGCGGCCCTGCGCGCCGATCAACTGATGCAGGCGCTGCGGCAACGCAAGGCCAAACCGTAATCCGTGGCGCCTCAGCGCGGTTTGGGCCGCAAGGAGGCGCCGCGCACTTCAAACCTCACCGTCTCCACCATTTTGCCGTCGCCGCCGCGCAATTCCAGCCGGTGGCGGCCCGGCCACGGGAACCACGGCAAAGCCGTGCCCTTGCCCAGCCGCTTGCCGTCCAGCCACCATTGCGGATTGCTGACGCCGCGCGCGCGCAGCACCATGCGCTGATTGGCCGGCGGGATGTCCGGATCGAGCGCGAAGACGCTGCCCTCCACCGGCGCGACGATGCCGGGCGCCAGGTTGGCTACGCTGCCGCGCTGCGGCACGATCAGCGAGCGTTCGGTCCCGGCGAGGAACCATTCCAGTCGGCTGGCCGCCACCTCGCCCTGATAGCGCACGCGTTGCTGGACCAAGCCTGGCGGCGCGGCCGGCGGCGCGGATGCCGGGGCCGATTGCTGGGCGCGGTCCAGCACCGCCTGCCACACCGGCGCCGCGCCATGCATGCCGGAAACATCCCACATCGGCTCGCCGCTGGCGTTGCCCACCCATGCCGCAACGGTGAAGCGGCGCGAGAAACCCACGGCCCAGTTGTCGCGCATGTCCTTGCTGGTGCCGGTTTTCACCGCGCTCCAGTAGCGCGTCGACAAAGCGCTTTCCAGGCCGAAAGTCAACGCGCGCGCGGCGCGGTCGGACAGGATGTCGGCAATGATGAAGCTGCTGGCGGCATCCAATTGTCGGACCGGCTTGGCTTTGGCGTCGGCCAAGGTCCAGCGCGGCGGGCTGGCCAGGCCCTGGTTGGCCAGCGTTCGGTAGGCATTGGCCAGGTCCAACAGGCGGATGTCGGCCGCGCCCAGCGCCAGGCTGTAGCCGTAGTAGTCGCCGTCCTCGGTCAGGGTGGAGAAGCCCAGCTTCACCAGCCGGTCGCGCGCGGCGTTAGGCGTGACCATCTCAATCGTCCGCACCGCCGGGATGTTCAGCGATGACGCCAGCGCGCTGCGCACCGGCACCAGGCCCTTGAAGTCCTTGGAATAATTTTGCGGCGCGTACAGCCCCGCGCCGGTCTGCAGGTCCAGCGGGCTGTCGTCCAGCAGCGAGGCGGCGGTCAGGTAATGCTTTTCCAGCGCCAGCTGATACAGGAAGGGTTTCAGCGTGGAGCCGGCCTGGCGCAGCGCGGTCACGCCGTCCACCTCGGATGCGTTGGACAGGCCGCGTCCGCTGGAGCCGACCCAGGCCAGGATGTCGCCGCTGCGGTTGTCCAGCACCACCAGAGCGCCGTCCTGCACATTGCGCTGCGACAACGCCGCCAGATGGCGGCGCAGCGCGGCGGCGGCGAAGCGCTGCAAGGGCAGGTCCAGCGTGGTCGCGATGCGGCTGCCTGCGGCGTAGCCCCGCGTCTGCAGCAGCTTGCGCGCAAAGTGCGGCGCGTCCTGTTCCGCCAGCGGATTGGCGGCGCGGCTCTTGGCCAGCGCCTGGGCGGCGCGCACGGTTACCACGTTGCAGTCCGGCTTGCGGCCCATGTCTTGCAGAATGCGGCAGGCGCGCGCCGCCACCCGGTCCGAGGCGGCATTCGGCGCGCGGATCAGCGCCACCGCAATGGCCGACTCTTCCAGATTCAGCCCGACGGGCAGTTTGCCGAATAGCGTGGACGACAGGGCGGATAGTCCCACCAGCTCGCCGCGAAAGCCCACCAGATTCAGATACGCCTCCAGGATTTCCGCCTTGGTCCAGTGCCGCTCCAGCCAGGCTGCGGACCAGGTTTGGCCCATTTTCTGCCACAGGCTGCGGCCACCCTTGCTCACCTTCAGATCGTCGTCCAGCAGGCCGGCCAGTTGCATGGTCAGGGTGGAGGCGCCGCGGGTGCGGGTGTTCCACAGATTGGTCCAGGCCGCCGCCGCCGCACCGGACCAGTCCACCCCGCTGTGTTGGTAGAAACGCTTGTCTTCGGACATCACCAGCGCCTGGCGGAACGCCGGCGAGGTGTCGGCCAGGCTGACCCAGTCCTGGCGCCGCGCCTGTTTGTCGACGCGCAAGCGCTGAAGCGTTTGGCCATGGCGGTCAAGCAGCACGACATCGGATGGCTGCCAAGCGGCCTTGACCTCCTTGAAGGACGGTTGGCTCCAGGCGGGCGCGGACAGCAGCGCCAGGCAAAGCGCGCAGATAGGCCATGGACGCGGCGAGGCGCCAATAGCCAAGGAAAAAAGCGACGCCCGGCTTGGGCGCAGCGGCTGAAGCCAGCAAGGGTATGAACGTGCCATGCCTAACGCAGAGATTAAGGTGTGCTTGGCATGATACGGGATGCGGCGGGATGCCGGCTGACAAATCCTTGACCCTGCGTATAAAACCTGGGCCAAGACGCGCTGAAAGGGCCGGTTGTTAAGGCAAACGCTCTATCTTGACGGATTTAGGCAGCCACCAGCTGTAATCTTGATCCGCCCCCTGGCGCGGCAGCATGGGATTGTTCAGGAACAGCACGCGGCGATTTTCTCGCTTCAGCAGGCCTATTTCCTGCTGATGGTATTGGATGAAGAGTTTCTTGAAAGAGCCATCGCGCAGCGCCAGGTTCAGACCGTTTTCTATTTGCCTAGCCAAGGCCTCATTGCCGCGGCGCACCCAGAAATACACCGGATAGGGCGTGAAGAAGGCATAGGTTTTGTCCACGGCCAGCTCGGGATAGCGCGAGCCGTACTGCGTCAACTCTTTGGAGAATTCATTGAGGCCGCGCGGAAAGGCATCGAAGCGGCGGGCATCCAGCATGGCGAACAAGCCCTCGTAACCGGGGCTGGCCACCACCTGGAAGCCATTGGCCTGCAGAATGGCCAGATCCGCCCACTGGCTGTTGAAGCCGAGCTTGATTTTTCCTTTCAGATCGACCGGCTGCAGGCGTTGGAACCATGCCGCGTCGGACTTGCGGATCAGCAATACGCGATAGCCCAGCATGCCGCGCAGGATGTCGACGCGGATCGGCCGCATATTCGCTTCCCGCTCCGGGTTGGGCGGCAAGGCCATCACATCCAGCGCCCCGGCCTGCATCATCGCCATCAGGCGAGATTGCGTAGTCCGCGAGCTGTCCACCTGGTCGATCTGATAGGGGCTGCCCGTGGGCCGGGTATGATCCAGCGCTAATTTCAGCAAGGCCCAGCGGTAGTCGTAGAGCGCGCCGGATGGCGCGCATCTTAGCGTCGATTCGTTCGCTCCGTGAGCGGATAAAGCAGTCAGGAACGCGCATGCCGCACAAGCGGTAAGGTTGAGCAAGCGGCAGAGCGGCGATCTTGTGAGGCGGTGCGGCATGGTCGGGGCGGCTGAGCGGCAGCAGCAAATCCATAATGGTGGTTAACGATAAAACGCCGGCGTTTCCTGTCTGCCTTGAGCCCTCTGGCTTGCGGATGATCTCCCCATGCCGCCAGGCCAGTAGTGGCTGTTAGGACATTTTGCAAAATCCATATTGCAATTTCAATTCGTTTTAAAGCAAACCTGAAGGGCTGGGCGCCCTTCGCGCCGACTCTTCGTAGTTCCGCGCTGGCAGAGGCGCGCGAAACGCCTCGATTCGGCGCAAAATGCATCCCGGCGCGACCGCTCAGTAAACGTCAACAGCTCCTAGCAATTTGGCAAAATGCCTTCCTGCATGCCCGTCCGTCCCAAACCGGGCAGGGCTGAAAGCAGGCCCGGCTTATTAGGCTGAAGACGCGGCCCCCACAGATAGAGAGAGGTGGGGCGCGGCATCATTTCCCATCATCCACGACTTTGAACGGCGGATTCGGCAGCATGCCGAACACCTCAGGCGCATACATCGCCTCGACGCGTGTCGGCGGCAGCTTGAAGACGCCCGGGTTGTTCAGGCGCATGGTGTATTCCACCTTCAGCTCGCCGCGCGGCACATAGCTGTAATAAGCGCGGTAGCCGGCGAAGCGGCGTTCGATGTAGTCGGCGTAGTCGCCGCCGTTGCCGGACTTGGCGTCGATGGCGGAGTCGCGGCCCAGGCCGCTGCCTTGTATGGTGGCGCCGGCCGGGATCGGGTCGTCCACCACCACCCAGCTCATATCGCTCTGCGCCTGGATCGTCAGCGTCACCTTGGCCACGTCGCCGGGCTGGTATTGGCCGTTCACCTTCTGACTTACCGGCGTCAACGTCTTCTTGATGCTGTAGCCGGCGTAGCGCGCGGTTTTCAGCGGGATGGCGGCTTCGGCCTGGATGGTGGCCCATGGCGAGCCGGAGCCGGCGTGCTTGAGCTGCAAGCTGCCGGCGGAAGACAGCCATGGCAGCAGGCCCAGTTGCTTGACGCCTTCCTGCGGCCAAGACAGGTTCAGGCTGGCCTTGCCGAGGACGGCGCGGGTCTGGCCCGTCACCGGCGCGGTTTCGAACTGGCGCGAGAACTGCGCGGTGGCCAGCGAGCCCCACAGGTTGGCGGTGGTGGTGCCCCAGTGGCCCTTCTGCTGGCGGGCGAGCAGGCCGGTCAGCAGGCGCGGCATGTCGGCCTGCCAGTCCGGCAGCTTGCGGGCGGCCAGCAGCAGCTTGGCGGCGTTGACGTCGCTGTTGCCCATCAGCCACCAGGCGTTGTCGTTGGCCTCCGTGCTGAAGCCCATCTTGGTGCCCTGATAGGTCAGGCGGGCGCGCAGCAGATTGGAGGCCTCGGAAATGCGACCGGCGCGCTGCGGGATGTCCGCCGCGCGGTTCAGCAGAGACAGCCAGTCCACCAGCATCGCGGTGCCCATTTTCTGCGGGTTCAGGTCCAGCACGTCCAGCATCGCCGGGCGGAAGCGGCCGTAGCGCGACAGCGCGTCCATCGCAGCGAGGCGGCGCGCGTCGGCGTCCTGGCGGCTGCTGGGCAGGTCGCGCTTCAGCTTGCCTTCGACGAAGGCTGACAGGCCGTCCAGCATCTTGCCGCGCGGCGCTTCCGGGATCGTCATGCCGGCCTCGCTGGCGACGGACAGCAGATAGCTGGTCAGCACGTCGCTGCCGCGGTCCGGCGCGCCTTCGCCCAGGGGGAAGTAGGCGGCCAGGCCGTTGCCGTCCAGATACAGCGGCAGTTCGCTCATCAGTTGGTCCCAGCGCTTGCGGTCGGACAGGCCGATGGCGATGGAGCTGCGCTGTTCCAGGCAGGCGTAGGGATAGTCCTCGAACCAGCGGCGCACGCCGGGCAGGCTGTTGCCCAGCTTGGCCTGCAGGCTGACGCGGATGCCGCCGCGGCCCGGCAGCGCGCCCGGCGGCGGCGCCACCGGGATGGCCAGCTCGGGCGACACGCGTTGCAGCGTGGCTTGTTCCACCGTCACCGGCACCGCCGGGTCGATCTGTTGCTTGACCGCCAGCTTGTCGGCGGCCTTGCCGTCCACCTGCTGGGCGGCGAAGGTCCATTGGGCCTCTTTCAGGCCTTCCGGCACCGTCACGTTCCAGCTGACCAGCCGGGCCTCGCCCACCGGCAGGCTGACCTCCCTGGCCGGCAGCGCCGGGAAGCCGGACGCGGCGGCGGATACCTTGACCTTCAGCGGCTTTTCGCCGCCGTTGCGCACGGTGACGCCGGCCTGGAATTGGTCGCCCTCGCGCGCCAGCGGCGGAATGCCGGAGCTCAGCTGCAGGTCTTGCGTCACGTTGAAGCCGGCTTCGCCGGTGCCGAACATGTCATTGCCGACATCGGCCACCGCCACCAGGCGGAAGCGGGTTAGGGCGTCGTTGATCGGCACCTTGATCCGGGCGCTGCCGTTGGCGTCCAGCTTCACGCCGGGCTGCCACAGCAGCAGGGTGTCCAGCAGCTCGCGCGTCGGCGCCTTGCCGCCGCCGCCGCCCGGCGGCAGCGATTTGCGGCCGTAATGGCGCTTGCCCACGACTTCCAGTTGGGCGGTGGCGGTTTCCACGCCGTAGCTGTGGCGTTGGTACATCGCCTGCATCAGCTCCCAGCTATGGTTGGGCTGCAACTCCAGCAGCGCTTCGTCGACGGCGGCGAAGGCTACTTCGGTGCCGGCCGGCGCCGGTTTGCCGTTGGGCAGCTTGACCTTGACGGTGACTTCGGCGGTCTCGCGGATGCCGTAGCTCTTCTTGGCCGGCGTCACTTCGACGCTCAGCCGCTTGGCGGCGTCGCCAACTTGTATTTCGGCGATGCCGTATTTGAAGGCCGGGCGCGACAGGTCCACCATCGCGGTCGGCGGCGCGTAGTCGCCGCCTTCGTTCCAGTAGGCGTCCCACCATTCCGACGGGCTCTTCCAGCCCCAGGTGAAGAACGAGTACCACGGCACGTCGCGCACGCGGCCGCGCACGGCCAGCACCGACACGTAGACGTTGGGCGTCCAGTCGGGGCCGATTTTCAGCTCTACCGTCGGGTCCTTGCCTTCCAGTTCCACCACGCGGGTTTCCAGAATGCCCTCGCGCTCGATGGCCAGCCAGGCGGTGACCTTGCGGAAGGGCATGCGCACCTGGAAGCGGGCGGTTTCGCCGGGCAGGTAGCTGGTTTTCTCCGGCAGGATGTCGATGCGGTCGTTGTTGTCGACGTCGAACCACAGCTCGTCGTGCTTGCTCACCCAAACCGATTGCGCGGCCTGGGCGACGTTGCCCTGGTCATCCTTGGCCTCCGCGATCAGCTCCATGTCGCCAGCGTCCTTGAGATTGATGTCGCAGAACACCAGGCCGCGGGCGTCGGTGGCGCCGCTGCACACCTTGCCCTTGTCGTCGGTTTCCTCGTTGTGGTCCCAGGCGTAAAAGCCGCCGACCAGCCGCTTGCGGCTGGACAGATAGCGGTGCTCGCGCAGCGTGACCTTGACGTCCTTGTTGGCGATGGGCTTGCCGGCGGTGTCTAGCACCACAGCCTTCAGCTGCAGCGCGCGGCCGGCGGTGATCCAGCTGTCCACGCTGACGCCCACCTGCAGCGCCGCCGGCCACAGCGGGATGCGGCGGGTGATGGTCTGGGTTTCGCCGTTGGGGTCGCGGTAGGCGGCTTCGGTCGCCAGGTCGTAGCGGCGGTCCAGCCTGGGCAGCTTGTCGACGGCCACCTTGCCGTTGCCGTTGGCGTCCAGCTTCAGCGCAGCCTTGTCCAGCACCACCTTGCCGTCCAGCGAGCCCTCGCTGTTTTCGCGGCTGCGCTGCGGCGGCGAGAAGCTGAAGCCGTCGTAGGCCTTGATGCGGGTGTAGGCGTCGGCCAGCATCGCGCTGACTTCCACCGGCCAGTCCTTGGCCGGACCGCCGTTGCCCCAGGACATCGACACGTTCAGCGGCACCTGCTTGGCGCCGATGTTGGCGCCCTTGGCGGTGAAGATGCGGCCAGTCATCACCGGCAGACGGAATTCCTCGACGCGGAAACTGCCGCTGCGCAGCGAGTAGCCGTCCAGCTCGGGACTGGACGGCTTGGCCTTGTCGTCCGGGCCGCGGGCGCCTTTGCGTTCCAGGTACAGCGTGTATTCGCCGAGCTTGGCTTCTTTCGGCAGCGCGAAACTGCTTTCGGCGTAGCGGCCGTTGCGCCAGGTCAGCGGCAGATTGACTTCATCGCCGCTGCCGTCGTGGACGATGCGCAGCTGTTGCGGCAGCTGGTTGGGCTTCAGCTGGGCCAGGCCCTTGCCGGCCTGCACCCGCAGCAGATGCTTCATCGACACCGTTTCGCCGGCGCGGAACAGCGGGCGGTCCAGGATGGTGTGGGCCAGGATGGATGGGCTGTCGTTCCATTGCGTGGGGAAGGGGAAGCGCCAGGATTCGATGCCGCGGTTCCAGCCGGAACGGACGAAGGACACGTCCTCGTTGCCCTGCGCATCCTTGGCGCGCGCGGTGACGAACAGGCCGGACAGCTCTTCGTCGGACGAGCATTCGCCGCCGTTCAGCTGCTTGCCGATGCTGGCGATGCCGTTCTTGTCGGTCTTGCCGGACCACAGCGCCTCGCCCTTGCAGTCGTAGACGCTGATTTTGGCGTCCGGCACCGGCTTGCCCTTGTCCAGCGTGGTGACCCACACCGAGGCGTTCTCGCTGGATCGCTTCAGGTGCACCGCCATATTGGTGACGAGGGCGGCGGTGCGCACATACATCGGCTTGTCGGCGCCCAGCAGCGACTTGCCCAGCAGGCGGGACGACACTTCCACCACGTAGAGGCCGGGCTTGGGCAGCGGAATGCCCACCACCTCGAATGGCCATTTGCCGTTCTTGTCCGGCTGCGCCGGCAGTTTCAGCGGCGCGGCGTCGCGGTTCTTATTCAATAGCGACACGCGACGGCTTTCTATCGTCTTGTCCTTGCCGGCAGGCAGATAGCTTTCATGGTAGCGTTGCACCTTGGCCAGCCAGCTCATGATGTCCGCGTCGCGAGAGAGCCGCAGCGCCTGGCCGCCCAGTTGCACGGCCTTGATGCCCAGGTTCGGCTCCACGCCGCGCAGGGTGATCGGCAGCGCGGCGTCCGCGCCGGATTCGATGATGCCGAACGGCGCGGCGGCGAACTTGGCCAGCGGCGGATAATCGCCGAGCTTGATCGCCAGCGGGAAGCGGCCGGCGTTGAGCAGCGGCCGGCCGATTTCGTCGCGGAAGTCCTTGGGCAAGGTCAGCGTCAGCGTTTTCAGCGGCGGGAAGGGCGGCGCGAAGCGGATGCTGTCCACCGGCTCGCCCTTGCCGCTCTCTTGCGCCAGCGGCGCGCGCTCGGCGCCGCCGCCGGACAGCCGCACGGCCATGGCCAGCTTTTCCGGAACCGGCGAGCTGAAGTTCAGCTCGATGGCCTTGAACGGGATGCAAGGGCCTTTGGCGTTTTCGCGCTGGCAGCGCATGCCGGCGCTGAAGGCTGGGCGGACCTGAAAGTCCAGTTTGTCCGGCTTGCCGGCGCCGCGAAGATGGATCAGAGACAGTTTGCTGTCCGGCGCCAGGCGTTGGCCGCAGCGCACGGTCAGGATGCGCGCCGCGTCTTTTTCCAGTTTCAGGTGCTTGAGCAGCGCTGCGCGGTCCGGCGCGGAAAGCGGCCGAGCCGGGATGCGTTCCGGCAGGCTGGAGGATTGGCAGTACAGCGAGGACGGCTGCGCATCGGGCGCGTTGAAGCGCAGCACAAAAGCCTGGTCTTCTTCAATGCGTCCGTTGTCCGGCCAGCTTTGGTTGATGACCGCTGGCCCGGTGAAGAAGCGGAAGGCCGGCCCGCTGACGGGATCGCCTCGCTGATCCTTGAGGCCGGGTTTCAGCGAGAAACGGCAGTCGGTATTGGCGGGCGGGGTTTCCGGGAGGTCCAGCGCCCAGGTCTTGTCGTCTACCCAGTGGCCTTTGCCTCTCAGGCCGCAGCTCCAGGCAAACGGCGCCGGCGCCGCGCTATTGCCCAGCGCGATCATGCTGGAAGAAAAGGTGGCCCGGATCTGGCTGACTTCCTTCACTTCGCCCTGCGGACTGAAAGTGACGACGCCGGCAGCCGCGCCGACGGCATGGATGAAAAGGGCGACGGTCAGCGCGGCGCGCGCGAGTATTTTCATGGCCTGAGCTTTCAAGATGGGCGGCGGAGACATTGCCCGCCGAGTATTGTTGCCATTCCTTAAGAATATTTTTACCGATGAAAATGGCAATCTGCATGCCTGCCCATGATATCAGACGCTGCCGGCCATCGCGCAGCGCTAGAAAAATCCCTTGCAATATCAATCGGCAACCGCAAAACATTGCTTGGCGGAAAGAATCCCAGTCCTGCGCGTTAAAGGCCAATCCGGGCAGGCTCTGCCCGTGAAGCAGCAGACAAGCCCGCGACGCGTGATATACTGTCCGTTTCGTTGGGTGCGTGGTGTAACTCCACGCAGCGCCCGAGTCCACGCTTGCCGGCCGCGCCGGAAGCGAGCTTGGCTGGGCGTCGTACCGTCCCAGATGACTACAACCTGTCACACTCTAAGGAATCAACATGCAAGTACAGCTGGAAACTCTGAGCAATCTTGAGCGCCGCATGAACATCGCCCTGCCGATGGCCGCCATCGAAACGCAAGTGGCCGAACGCCTGAAGCGCGTGGCTCGCGGCGCCAAGATCCAAGGTTTCCGCCCGGGCAAGGCTCCGCTGAAGATCGTGGAAATGAACTACGGCGCCCAGGTGCGTGAAGAAGTGATGGGTGAGCAGGTGCAGCAAGGCTTCTACCAAGCCGTGACCGAGCAGAAACTGCGCGTGGCCGGCTATCCGCGCTTCGAGCCGGTTGCCGCTGGCGAAGACAAGGAAAACTTCAAGTTCGCCGCCACTTTTGAAGTCTACCCGGAAGTGAAGGTAGGCGAGCTGGCCGGCAAGGAAATCGAAAAGCCGACCGTCACCGTGGGCGATGCCGAAATCGAAAAGACCATCGACATCCTGCGCAAGCAGCGCACCCGCTTCAACCGCGTAGAGCGTGAAGCCGCCAACGGCGACCGCGTGATCATCGACTTCAAGGGCGTCATCGATGGCGTGGCCTTCGAAGGCGGCTCCGCCGAGAACTTCCCGTTCGTGCTGGGCCAAGGCCAGATGCTGGCCGAGTTCGAAGCCGGCGTGATCGGCGCCAAGGAAGGCGACATCAAGAGCGTGGAAGTGAGCTTCCCGGCTGACTACCACGGCAAGGACGTGGCTGGCAAAACCGCCGTGTTCGAAATCCTGGTGAAGAACGTCGCCGAAGCCGTGCTGCCGGAAGTGGACGCCGACTTCGCCAAAGCGCTGGGCATCGCCGAAGGCGACGTGGAAAAGATGCGCGCCGAAATCCGCAAGAACGTCGAGCGCGAAGTGAAGCGCCGTCTGCAGGCTCGCACCAAGGAAAACGTGATGCAGGCCCTGATCGACGCGACCGAAATCGAGCTGCCCAAGGCGCTGGTGAGCCTGGAAATCGGCCGACTGGTCGAGCAGGCCCGTCGCGACATGCAACAGCGCGGCATGAACGTCAAGGATATGCCGTTCCCGCCGGAACTGTTCGCCGCCCAGGCCGAGCGTCGCGTCAAGCTGGGCCTGATCCTGTCCGAAATGGTGGAAGCCAACAAGCTGGAAGCCAAGCCGGAGCAAGTTCGCGCCATGATCACCGAGTTCGCCGACAGCTACGAGCAGCCGGAAGACGTGCTGGCCTGGTACTATGAGAGCGCAGACCGCCTGGAAGGCCCGACTTCCATGGTTCTGGAAGACAACGTGGTTGAATTTGTGCTGTCTCAGGCCAATGTAGTATCGAAGGAGCTGTCCTTCGACGAACTGATGGGCAGCCAAGCCTGATAACCAAGTGGAGTGGCCGATGAAATCAATGATGGAACCGCAAGGTCTGGGCCTGGTGCCCATGGTGGTGGAGCAGAGTGGTCGCGGCGAGCGCGCCTATGACATCTACTCGCGCCTCCTGAAAGAGCGTATCGTCTTCCTGGTCGGCCCCGTCACCGACGAGTCGGCCAACCTGGTTGTGGCGCAGATGCTGTTCCTGGAATCGGAGAATCCGGACAAGGACATTCACTTCTACATCAACTCGCCGGGCGGCTCCATTACCGCCGGCATGTCGATCTACGATACGATGAACTTCATCAAGCCGGATGTTTCCACCCTGTGCATCGGGCAGGCGGCCAGCATGGGCGCCTTCCTGCTTGCCGCGGGCACCCATGGCAAGCGTTTCGCGCTGGAAAACAGCCGGGTGATGATCCATCAGCCGCTGCTGTACGGCGGCGGCCTGTCCGGCCAGGTGACCGACATCGAGATCCATGCCCGCGAGCTGGTCAAGGTGAAGGCCAAAATGAACGAGTTGCTGGCCAAGCACTCCGGCCAGACGCTGGAACGCGTGCAGTCCGACACCGAACGCGACAATTTCATGTCGGCGGAAGAGGCTCGCGCCTACGGCATGATCGATAAAGTGCTGTCTTCCCGTCGGGATGTGACGGCCTAAGTAGTGGAATGGGCTAATGGCTGACAAAAACAGCAACGAAAAGCTCCTCTACTGCTCTTTCTGCGGAAAGAGCCAGCACGAGGTGCAACGGCTGATCGCCGGACCGCAGGTGTTCATTTGCAATGAATGCGTCGAGCTGTGCAACGACATCATCCGCGAGGAGCTGGAAAAGGGCGGCAGCATAGAGACGCTGGGCGGAGCTTCCGCCGAGCGTCCGCTGCCGACGCCGCAGGAGATTCGCGCGGACCTGGACCAGTACATCATCGGGCAGGACTTCGCCAAGAAGACTCTGTCGGTGGCGGTGTACAACCACTACAAGCGTCTCTACAACAAGGGCGGCAAGGACGACGTCGAGCTGGCCAAGAGCAATATCCTCTTGATCGGTCCGACCGGCTCGGGCAAGACCCTGCTGGCCCAATCGCTGGCGCGCCTGTTGGATGTGCCTTTCGTCATCGCCGACGCCACCACGCTGACCGAGGCGGGCTATGTGGGCGAGGATGTCGAGCACATCATCCAGAAGCTGCTGCAGAAGTGCGACTATGACGTAGATAAGGCCCAGCGCGGCATCGTCTACATCGACGAGATCGACAAGATCTCTCGCAAGTCGGAAAACCCGTCCATTACCCGCGACGTATCGGGCGAGGGCGTGCAGCAGGCGCTGCTGAAGCTGATCGAGGGCACGGTGGCCTCGGTTCCGCCGCAAGGCGGCCGCAAGCATCCAAACCAGGAATTCATCCAGGTGGACACCACCAACATCCTGTTCATCTGCGGCGGGGCTTTCGATGGTCTGGACAAGATCATCCGCCAGCGCTCCGAGAAGGGCGGCATCGGCTTCGGCGCCGAAGTCTCCTCCAAGGACGATGGCAAGAGCCTGACCAAGGTGTTCCAGGAGGTGGAGCCGCAGGACATCATCCGTTTCGGCCTGATTCCCGAGCTGATCGGCCGTCTGCCGGTGGTCGCCACGCTGGAGGAGCTGGACGAGGAGGCGCTGGTTTCCATTCTGACCCAGCCGAAAAACGCGCTGATCAAGCAGTATCAGAAGCTGTTCTCGCTGGAATCGGTGGACCTGGAAGTCCGTCCGTCCGCGCTGCGCGTCATCGCCAAGCAGGCGCTCGCTCGCAAGACCGGCGCACGCGGCCTGCGTTCCATTCTGGAGCGCGCGTTGCTGGATACGATGTACGAGCTGCCGTCCATGCAGGACGTGGAAAAAGTCGTCGTCGACGAGAAGGTGATCGAAAAGGGCGACAAGCCGCTTTTCATCTACCGCGAGGGCGGCGGTGTGGCACAATCCGCCTGAGGGCCTGGCCTGAATGACTGAACCGCCCGGCAGGGCGGTTTTTTATTTGCCACCGTCGTAATCTGTTTTAGTATGGGGTGTTGATATTTTGGTATCGAGCCCCATTTCCCAAGCATTGTATTCCCAAGCTAAGGTTAGGTGATATGCCGCAACCCGCAGAAATCAGAGAAGAGACCACGCTGCCGCTGCTGCCCTTGCGCGATGTGGTGGTCTTCCCGCACATGGTCATCCCGCTGTTCGTCGGTCGAGCCAAGTCCATTCGCGCGCTGGAGCTGGCGATGGACGAGGGCAAGCAGATCCTGCTGGTGGCCCAGCGCTCGGCGTCCAAGGACGAACCGTCAGCCGAAGATCTATATAGCGTGGGCACCATCGCAGCGGTGCTGCAGATGCTCAAACTGCCCGACGGCACCGTCAAGGTGCTGGTCGAAGGCCGTCAGCGCGCCACCATCAAGCAGGTGGGCGAGGAGGACGGCTGCTTCGTCGCAGAATTCACGCCGCTGTCCAGCGAGCTGGAGGAAACCAACGAGACCGAGGCGATGCGCCGCGCCCTGCTCGCCCAGTTCGAACAGTACGTCAAGCTGAACAAAAAGATCCCGCCGGAGGTGCTGAACTCGCTGGCTGGGATCGATCGCGCCGGCCGCATGGCCGACAGCATCATCGCCCACCTGCCGCTGAAGCTGGAGCAGAAGCAGGAAGTGCTGGAGATGTTCGATGTGCAGACCCGCCTCGAGCACCTGATGTCGCAGCTGGAAGGCGAAATCGACATCCTGCAGGTGGAGAAACGCATCCGCGGCCGCGTGAAGCGCCAGATGGAAAAGAGCCAGCGCGAGTACTACCTGAACGAGCAGGTCAAGGCCATCCAGAAAGAGCTGGGCGAAATGGACGAGGCCAGCGACCTGGACGAGCTGGAGCGCCGCATCAAAGTGGCCGGCATGAGCAAGGAAGGGCGCGAAAAAGCGCAGTCCGAGCTGAAAAAGCTGAAAATGATGTCGCCGATGTCGGCCGAGGCCACCGTGGTCCGCAACTACATCGACACGCTGCTCGAGCTGCCGTGGAAGAAGAAGACCAAGATCAGCAAAGACGTGGCCAAGGCCGAGGAAGTGCTGGATGAGGATCACTTCGGCCTGGAGAAGGTCAAGGAGCGCATTCTGGAGTATCTGGCGGTGCAGCAGCGCGTCGATCGCCTGAAGGCGCCCATCCTTTGCCTGGTCGGTCCTCCGGGCGTCGGCAAGACCTCGCTGGGGCAGTCTTTGGCCCGCGCCACCAATCGCAAATTCGTGCGCATGGCGCTAGGCGGCGTGCGCGACGAATCCGAGATCCGTGGCCACCGCCGCACCTATATCGGCTCCATGCCGGGCAAGGTGTTGCAGAATATGTCCAAGGTCGGCGTCAAGAACCCGCTGTTCCTGTTGGACGAAGTGGACAAGATGGGCGCGGACTTCCGCGGCGATCCGTCCTCGGCGCTGCTGGAAGTGCTGGATCCGGAGCAGAACCACGCGTTTATCGACCATTACGCCGAAGTCGAGTTCGACCTGTCCGACGTGATGTTCGTCGCCACCGCCAACTCGCTGAACATTCCGCCCGCCTTGCTGGATCGGATGGAAATCATCCGCTTGTCAGGCTACACAGAAGACGAGAAGGTCAATATCGCGCTGAAGTACCTGCTGCCGAAGCAGATCGAGGCCAACGGCGTGCGCGAAGGCGAGTTGCTGGTGCAGGAGTCTGCCATCCGCGACATCGTGCGCTACTATACCCGTGAGGCCGGCGTGCGCAGTCTGGATCGCGAAATCGCCAAGATCTGCCGCAAGGTGGTGACGGGGGCCTTGCTCAAGCCGGGCAAGACTGGCAAGGTTACGGTGTCGGCCAAGAATCTGGACAAGTATCTGGGCGTGAAGCGTTTCGACTACGGCTTGGCCGAAGAGGAAAACCGCATCGGCCAAGTGACCGGCCTGGCCTGGACCGAAGTGGGCGGCGAATTGCTGACCATCGAGGCGGTATCGCTGCCGGGTAAAGGCAGCATCGTGCGCACCGGCCAGCTGGGCGAGGTGATGCAGGAGTCGATTACGGCGGCGATGAGCGTAGTGCGCAGCAGGGCGCGCAGCCTGGGCGTCAAGCCGGACTTCTACGAGAAGTGCGACATGCACATCCACGTGCCGGAAGGCGCGACGCCCAAGGATGGCCCAAGCGCGGGCATTGCGATGACGACGGCCATCGTTTCGGTGTTGACCGGCATTCCGGTGCGCGCCGATGTGGCGATGACGGGCGAAATCACGCTGCGCGGCGAGGTGCTGCCGATCGGCGGTTTGAAGGAGAAGTTGTTGGCGGCTCATCGCGGCGGCATTCGCCACGTGCTGATTCCCAAAGGCAACGAAAAAGACTTGGCGGAGATTCCGGCTAACATCAAGCAGAAGCTGGAAATCCACCCTGTCAAGTGGATTGACGAGGTTCTCGCGCTGGCATTGGAGCGTCAACCGGAAGAATTGTCGCAAGAGGAACAATCTGGCGAGATTCCCCCGGCACAGGACGCCAGCGGCGGACTCTCGGTTTTGAAGCATTAAGAATCATGACCTTAGCGAGGCTGTGAATATCCTCGGATTTCGCAACTTGCAAATGGACTTGCTGAATAGCAAAACACCCGTGGAAGCCGCTTGACACAAGGATTTCCGGCTTGCTATAAAGCAAGCGTTTTTATCCGAATTACGTAGACCGAAGAACGACGAAAGGGGACTTACGTGAACAAGTCTGAACTGATTGACGCCATCGCCGCAGAGGCCGACATTTCCAAGGCTGCTGCCGCCAAGGCACTGGACGGCATGGTTGCTGCCGTTACCGATGCCTTGAAGAAGGGCGATACCGTGACTCTGGTGGGCTTTGGCACCTTCTATGTGGGCGAGCGCGCCGAGCGCAGCGGCCGCAATCCGAAGACCGGCGAAACCATCAAGATCCCGGCTGCACGTTCTCCGAAGTTTCGTGCTGGCAAGGCACTGAAAGACGCGCTATAATCGCGGCTTCGCCGTCGTCTTGAGGCGGTGGCGAAGTAAGGGCGTTTAGCTCAGTTGGTAGAGCGTCTGCCTTACAAGCAGAATGTCGGCGGTTCGACTCCGTCAACGCCCACCAAAGCTCGGAGCGGTAGTTCAGTTGGTTAGAATACCGGCCTGTCACGCCGGGGGTCGCGGGTTCGAGTCCCGTCCGCTCCGCCAAATACACGAAGAAGGTGAACCGGTTCAGCCCGTTCACCTTTTTTTTTAAGGGATGGCTAGAGCCAATTGCCATGTTCGAGTTTGTCCAGAACAACAAAACCGTTATTCAAGTGATCCTGGGCGCCGTGGCCCTGACCTTCGTCGGCTTCGGCGTCAGCAGCTACACCGGCGCGACCGATGACCCTTATCTGGTCAAAGTGGGCAGCACCAAGATCTACAAGCGCGACCTCGATCGCGCGCTCGAGGGTCAAGCCAGCGATCCGGCTACCCGCCAGGCCATGCTGGAAAACATGATTCGCCGCGAACTGCTGCTGGCCGACGCGCGCGATCATGGCGGCACCATCAGCCCGGATCAGTTGCGCAAATTCATCGCGGCCATCCCCATCTTCCAGGAAAACGGCCAGTTCAGTCCGAGCCGCTATAGCGAATTCCTGAAGAGCCGCTACCCGTCGGCCGAGGCCTTCGAGGCGGAAATCAGCCGCGACCTGCTGGTGCGCAGTCAACTGGACAGCGTTGCCGGCACCCAGTTCGTTCCCGACGTCGTCGTCAACCATGTGGCCGCTCTGCTGGGCGAAGGCCGCGAGCTGCAGGCCTTGCTGATCAAGCCGTCCGACTTCGCCGCCGAGGTGAAGACCGATGACGCCGCGATCAAGGCCTTCTACGACGCCAATGCCAAGCGCTTCCGCAGCGCCGAGCAGGTGAAGCTGGACTACGTGTTGTTGTCGCAGGACGCCGTGGCGCAGGGCATCAAGATCAGCGATGCCGACGTGCAGAAGTATTACGACCAGCACAAGGCGGACTTGGCCGGCGAACAGCGCCGCGCCTCGCACATCCTGTTGGCGGTGGATAAGAGCGCCAAGCCGGAACAGAAGGCCAAGATCAAGGCCGAGGCGGAAGCCATCCTGAAGGAAGTGCGCGCCAACCCGTCCAAGTTTGCCGAAATCGCCAAGGCCAAATCGCAGGATCCGGGTTCGGCCGAGAAGGGCGGCGACCTCGGCTTCAATGCCCGCGGCGTGATGGTCAAGCCGTTCGATGACGCGGTATTCGCCATGAAGCCGGGGCAGATCAGCGATCTGGTGGAAACCGAGTACGGCTTCCACATCATCAAGCTGGACGAGGTCAAAAGCCAGACGCTGGATCAGGTGAAGGGCGCCATCATCGACAAGCTGCAGAAGCAGAAGGCGGCCGCGCTGTTCCGCGAGCAATCCGACAAGCTGAACGAGGTTTCCTACCAGCAGGCGGATTCGCTGAAGGGCGTGGTGGACGCGTTGAAGCTGGAGGTCAAGCATTCCGGCTGGATTCAGCGCAATCAGCCCGCTCAGGACGATCTGCTGGGCAATCCCAAGCTGCTGCAGGCCGTGTTCAGCGACGACGTGCTTAAGAAGAAGCATAACAGCGAGGTGGTGGATGTCGGCGGCGGCCGTCTGGTGGTGGCGCGCGTCGCCGAACATCAGCCGGAGCGTCAGTTGCCGATATCGGAAGTCCGCGACCAGATCAAGGGCGAGTTGATCGCCCGCGACGGCGCCAAGCTGGCCGACAAGAAGGGCCAGGCCCTGCTGGCCGAGCTGAAGGCCGGCAAGAACATCGACGCGCAGCAATGGACGCCGGCGCAAACGGTGTCCCGCCGCGCGCCCAGCCTGCCGCAGGCCGATATGCGCGCCGTATTCGCGGTGGGCGCGGCCAAGCTGCCCGGCTTTGCCGGCGTGCGCCACGATACCGGCGAGTATGTGATCTATCGCGTAAACAAGGTGATTGCCGCGCCGGCTATCAGCGATGCCGAGCGCGCCCAGCTGGGCGGCCAGCTGGGCCAGGTCAGCGCCGATGGTCAACTGGGCGCTTATTTGAAGACCCTGCGCGAGAAGTATCCGGTCACTGCTGGCAAGCAGTCGCTGAGCGACAGCAACTGACCGCACTTTGCAAGCAGTAAGCCCCGCTTCCGGCGGTAATGCCGTTCACTTAAGAGAAAAGCACCGTCTCCATGCATGGGAAGCGGTGCTTTTTTTGTGGATTCCTGTGCTCTCAAGGCCAGAAAAGTCGCCCGAAAATCCTTAAGTGAACGGCATTACGCTTCCGGCGGGGCTTTTTTATTTCCAGAACGAAGGCGGGCGGCTCAGGCCGGCCGCAGTCGCTTCGGCGCGCAGCGCTTCCAGCAGCAGCCTGGCCTTGCGCGGCATGTTGCGGCTGGCGAAGACGGCGTGCATCTGCGGATCGTCGCCCTGGCTTGAGACGATGCGGAAGGCCGGGCAGAGCCGGATGAGCTCGCCGCGCGCCACCAGCGGCTCGGCCAGCCAGTCGCCGAGCCGGGCAATGCCCAGGCCTCCGCGCGCGGCGTCCAGCACGCCATTGCCGGAATTGCTGCGGTGCCAGGCGTTGAGGTTCAGGCTGACCGTTTCATCGCCGCAGACAAAATTCCACGCCTTGAGCACGCGCGGCGCGCTGTGCATCAGCACCCGGTGTTGCGGCAGCTCGCGCGGGTGGCTGGGCGCGCCGTGACGCGCAATATATTCCGGACTGGCATAAAGATGGCGCCGGTAGCGCCATAGCGGATAGCCGATCAACTCGCTGGCCGCAGGGAAGGCGCCGCGTATGGAAAAATCCAATTTGTCGCGTATCGGCTCCAGTATCGCGTCGCTGTACAGCACTTCGAAGCGCAGGCCGGGGTGCGCTTCGGCCAGCTTGGCCAGCGTGCGCGGCAATATCTCGCGGCCCAGCGATTCCGGCGCGGAGAATCGCAGCAGGCCGCGCGGCGAGCTGGCCTGCTGGCTCAGCTCCTCCTCCGCCTGCCGCTGCAGGTCCAGCATCTGCCGCGCCAGCGGGTAATACGCTTCGCCGGCCATGGTCAGCTCCACCAGCTTGCTTGAGCGAGCCAGCAGCATAGTTCCCAGCTCATCTTCCAGGGTTTGCAGCGCGCGCGTGGCGCTGCTGGGAGACGTGCCCAGCCGGCGCGCGGCGGCGACGAAACTTTTCTCTTCCACCACGGCGCAGAAAACCCGCAAATTCCATAGCGTTCTCATGGCGATCTCAAGTTTGCGATTATTGCAATATTGTATTGCAAGCATGAGGAAATTGTCGGGAGTAGAATGGGCGCCAAGGAGAAATGACGATGTTGTTGAGCTTGAGTTTTTTGTGCGTGGTCGCCTTTTTCGCCGGCCTGGTCGATGCCGCGGTGGGCGGCGGGGGCTTGATCCAGATTCCTGGTCTGTTCAGCGCCTTGCCGAATGCGGCGCCAGCCACGATTTTCGGCACCAACAAGCTGGCCTCGGCGGTCGGCACGCTGTCGGCGGCGCGGTCTTACCTGCGGCGAGTCCGCCTGCCTTGGAACCTGGTGTTGCCGGCGGCGGCCGCCGCCTTTGTGTTTGCCTTCGCCGGGGCCCAGGTGGTGACGCTGATACCGAAGGACATCATCCGTCCGCTGGTGCTGGCGCTGTTGCTGATCATGGCTGTTTACACGCTGTGGAAGAAGGATTTTGGCAAATTGCACAAGCCGGTGGCCATCGGTCGGCGCGAGATGCTGGTCGGCATGGTCATAGGCGGCGCCATCGGCTTCTACGACGGCCTGTTCGGCCCCGGCACCGGCAGCTTCCTGATGTTTCTGTTCATCCGCTTCTTCGCCTTCGATTTTCTGCATGCGTCGGCCGCGGCCAAGGTGGTCAACCTGACCACCAATGTGGCGGCGCTGCTTTCGTTCGCCATCGGCGGCCATATCCTGTTCGCTTACGCTCTGCCGATGGCCGCCGCGAATATGGCCGGAGCCGTGGTGGGCACCCGCCTGGCCATGAAGAAGGGGGCCGGTTTCGTCCGCATCCTGTTCCTGGTGCTGACCAGCGTGCTGATCTGCAAGCTGGCCTGGGACATTTTGCACGGCTGACGGCATAAAACGGCGCGTCAAGGCGCTCGCGGTTTTGAACTATGGCGGGCGCTCCTTTATCATGTAGTCTCAATGACTACGCCACGGCCGCACTCCATGCATCCATCCCGTTGTCCGCCGCCTGCCGCGGCGCAGGAGTTGCTGCAGCTGCCCAATGTCGGCGCGCGTACCGCCGCCGACCTGCGGCGGCTCGGCATCCAGACGCCGGCCGACCTGCTCGGGCGCGACCCTTACCAAATGTACCTGCAGTTGTGCGACGCCACAGGCCAGCGCCAGGATCCTTGCGTGCTCGATGTGCTGATTTCGCTGAGCCACTACATGGCAACCGGCGATGCGCGCAGCTGGTGGAGCTTCACGGCGGAACGCAAGCAAAAATGGCGGCTATGATTCCTCGCGCGCCGCGCCTGACCGCATGTCACGATTGCGATCTGCTGCTCCGGCTGCCGCCTGCCGGGGAGGGGCGCGCCACCATACGCTGCCCGCGCTGCGGCGCGGCTTTGTACGAGCAGGGCACGGATGCGCCGTCCACCTCTTGCGCCTTGCTGCTGGCCGGCGTGGTGGCGTTTGCCATCGCTAACTGCTATCCGGTGCTGATGCTGGAGGTGGCCGGCAACCGCAACGCGGCCACGCTATGGCAAACCGCGCTGGCGCTGCACGGGCAGAACATGCCGGAGGTGGCATTGCTGGTGCTGTTCACCGGCATCGTCATGCCGGCCCTGGCCCTGTGCAGCATGCTGTACCTGCAGCTTCCCTTGCTGCTGGGCAAGGCGCCGCCGGGCTTCGCCGTCATCATGCGCTTGTACGGCATGGCGCGTCCCTGGTGCATGGTGGAGGTCTTTTTGTTGGGGGTGCTGGTTTCGCTGGTCAAACTGGTGCATTTGGCCAATGTGCATCCCGGCATAGGCCTGTGGGCCTTCTTCGGCCTGATCGTATTGATGACGGCCAGCGCCGTCCGTTTTCGTCCCTATCGCTTATGGGAGCGTTATCAGGCATGCGCCGCTACGGAGTGAACAGCGCGGCCGAGCGCAATCTCTGCCTGTGCCATGGCTGCGGTCTGTTGTGCCGGGTCAAGCCGGGGCAGGACAGCGCCTGTCCGCGCTGCGGCGCGCCGCTGCATCTGCGCCGTCCTTCTGCCTTGCAGCGTTGCTGGGCCTTGCTGCTGGCGGCGATGATTTGCTATCTGCCGGCCAATCTCTTGCCCATCATGGAAACCACGGCGCTGACCGGCGTGCAGCGCGACACCATCATGAGCGGCGTGGTTTACTTGTGGAACAACGACTCCTGGCCGTTGGCGCTGGTGGTGTTCACCGCCAGCGTGCTGGTGCCCCTGCTGAAGATTTTGGCGCTGCTGCTGCTGCTGTGCAGCGTGCAATGGCGCTGGCGCTGGGCGCCGCGTCAGCGCACCCTGCTGTATCGCATGATCGAGCTGATCGGCCCCTGGTCGATGTTGGATATTTTTGTGGTGGCGCTGATGGTGGCGCTGGTGCAATGGCAGTCGCTGGCCAGCATCAAGGCCGGGCCGGGGGCGATCGCCTTCGGCGCGGTGGTGGTGCTGACCATGCTGGCGGCGATGAGTTTCGACCCCAGAATGATCTGGGATCCGATAGAGGAATACGATGAGCAGTGACAATCCGCAAAACCTTCCCGAGCCGGAACTGCCGCAGGCGGTGCCGGTCAAGCGACATCGCTGGGCGCCGTCGCTGATCTGGCTCATTCCCGTGGTGGCGGCGCTGATAGGCGGCTGGCTGGCGGTGCACGCCATCCTGTCGCGCGGCCCGACCATCACCATCTCTTTCCAGAACGCCGAAGGCATAGAAGCCGGCAAGACCCGCATCAAATACAAGGATGTCGAAATCGGCGAGGTGACGTCGGTCAAACTCAGCCCGAACCGGCAGGCTATCGTCGCCACGGCGCAGTTGAGCAAGGAGGCGGCCGACTATCTGGCTGAAGACAGCCGCTTCTGGGTGGTGCGGCCGCGGATATCCGGCGGCAGCGTATCCGGCCTTGGCACGGTGCTGTCCGGCTCCTATATCGGCATGGACATCGGCAAGAGTGCGGTGCGCAAAAACGAATTTGTCGGGCTGGAAACGCCGCCTATCATCAATGCCGATTTGCCGGGGCAAGCCTTCTATCTGCGCGCCGACAATCTGGGGTCGCTCAACACCGGCTCGCCGGTGTATTTCCGCCGCGTGCCGGTGGGCCAGGTGGTGGGGTATGAGCTGGACCCTAAGGGCGGCTTCGTCCGAGTCGGTATTTTCGTCAACGCGCCATATGACCGCTTCGTTACCGCCAACAGCCGCTTCTGGCACGCCAGCGGCGTAGATGTGTCGATCAGCGCCAATGGCTTGAACGTCAGCACCCAGTCGCTGGCGGCCATCGCGCTGGGCGGCATCGCTTTTGAAACGCCGCTGGCTGACAATGGCGGCGTGCCTTTGTCCGACCGCAATTTCATCCTGCACGATAGCCGGGAAAAAGCGCTGCAAAACCCGGATCGCGAAATGCAGCCGTTCCGCCTGCGCTTCCATCAATCGCTGCGCGGCCTCAGCGTGGGCGCGCCGGTCGACTTCCGCGGCATCACCATAGGCGAAGTCACCGCCATCGGCGTCGAATACATGCGAGAGCGCAAGGACTTCGACATGACGGTTGACATCCGCATCTATCCGAGCCGGCTGGATAGCCTGTCGCACGGGGGCCGGGTGTCCGGCAAGCTGTCACCGCAGCAACTGGTGGCCAATGGCGTGCGCGCTCAACTGCGCTCGGGCAATCTGATCACCGGCCAGCTGTACGTGGCGCTGGACTTCTTCCGCGACGCGCCGCCGGCCCAGCTGGTGGTGCGGAGGGGCGTGGCCGAGCTGCCCACCATTCCTGGAGACCTGGACGAGCTGCAGCGCGTGTTGCAACGCATTGTCAAGAAGATAGACGCGGTGCCGTTCGACAGCATCGGCAAGGAGACGGAAGCGTCGCTGAAAGCCATGCGGCAAACCTTGGACAGCGTGAAGAAGCTGAGCGAAGGGGCGAATAACGAAACCCTGCCGCAGTTGAACAAGACGCTGCAACAGCTGCAGCAGACGCTGGACGCCACGCAGAAGACCATGAAGGCCGACTCGCCGCTGCAGCAGGACGTGCGCTCCGCCGCGCAGGAAGTCAAGGAAACGGCGCGCAGCTTCCGCGCGCTGGCCGATTATCTGGATCGCCATCCCGAGGCACTGGTGCGCGGCAAGGAGGCGCAGCCATGATGAAGAACTGGATACTCGCCGCGCTATTGGCGGCGGCATTGGGCGGCTGCGCCACGCCGCCGGCCCGTTTTTACGGACTGGACGCCATGTCCGGTCCTGCCGCGCCATCGCGGCTGGGACAGCGCGTGCTGCTGGGGCCGGTGACGCTGCCGGCGGCGCTGGATAGGCCGCAGCTGGTGCTGGACAACGGCGCGGGCGAGCTGAGCCTGCAGGAGTTCGCGCGCTGGAGCGCGCCGCTCGACCGCTTGCTGGCGCAGAACCTGGCGCTGGGCGTGTCCCGGCACAGCGGGCTGGCCAGCGTCTATGCGTATCCGCAGCCGGGCATGGACGGCGGCGAACTGCGCTATGTGCTCGATGTGCGCCGCCTGAGCCTGCAGCCGGGGCGGCAGGTGACGCTGGAAGCGGTGTGGCAGTTGCAGAATGCAGCGGATGGCAAGGTGTTGGCGGGCGGCAGCTTCAGCCGTGCGCAGCCGGTGACGGCTGCCGACGCGCCAACCTTGTTGTCCGCCCTGCGGACGCTGCTGGATGGCCTGTCCCTTGACATGGCGGCGCCATTGCGGGAGCAGCCGGTACGATGAGCGCGAATCATTCTATTGTTTTGGGTATTTGCGGCACGTCCGGCAGCGGCAAGACCACCTTGCTGGAGGCGGTGCTGCCCAAGCTGCGCGAGGCTGGGTTGGCCGTGTCGGTCATCAAGCACAGCCACCATGATCTGCAGTTGGATACGCCGGGCAAGGATAGCTTTCGCCATCGCCAGGCGGGCGCTGGCGAAGTGATGGTGGTGTCGCCGCATCGCTTCGGCTTGTTTGCCGAGACCGCCGCCGAGCTGACGCTGGATCAGCAATTATCCCGCCTGTCGCCGTGCGATCTGGTTTTGCTGGAGGGGCATAAGGCGCAGCCGGTGCCCAAGCTGGAAATCCATCGTCCCGCGCTGGGCAAGCCGCCGCTGTTTGAGTCCGATCCTTCCATCATCGCCGTGGCAAGCGATGGCGCTTTGGATGCGCCTTGCCTGGTGCTGGACCTGAACGATCCCAGCGCGGTCGCGCGCTTCATCATGGATTGGTTGGCACAGCGGAAGGCGGCGTCGAGGGCGTGATATTTCATGATGGAAAATTTTTATGAAATAAATTACGAGTCCCGCTGTATTTTCTGAAATTTACTATCGCAAGTCTGGATTTGATTAAATTATAGTGTTGCGCTGTTTCAGTATAATTTTGGCAGTTTATTCCAGTGATTGCCATGAACAACGCAACAAACAATCGAAACGCCTATCTGCTATTGGTGCTGACCATGTTGATGTGGTCTACCAATTTCATCATCGCCCGCGCCTTGCATCAACAAGTGGGGCCATTCACCCTGGCCTTCGCGCGCTGGGCCATCGCGCTGTGCTGCGTGCTGCCCTTCGCCTTGCCCCGCTTGCGGCGCAACTGGGACAAGCTGCGCCAACAATGGCCGCTTTTGCTGCTGCTGGGCCTGTTCGGCATCGGCCTGACCAATACCTTGGTCTACTGGGCGGTGCAAACCACCACAGCCACCAATGCCGTCATTTTGAATAGCGCCACGCCGGTGATGGTGCTGCTGCTGGGCTCGCTGTATTTCCGCCAGCGCTTGAGCAGCCGGCAGTGGCTGGGCATGACGCTGGCGCTGTGCGGCGCCTTGCTGATCGTGCTGAAAGGCAAGCTGCTGGCCATAGGCTCGTTTCATTTCGGCGCGGGGGACTTGCTGGTCTTGGCCGGCGGCTTGTGCTGGGCGATCTATACCTTGGGCCTGCGCAAGCTGAAGCCGGGGATCGATGCCATGGTGCAGATGGCGGTGCTGCTGCTGGTCGGGGAAGCGGTATTGCTGCCCTTGTTCGGCATGGAGCTGGCGCAACGCGGCTTGCCGACTCTGGACGGCGCCGGCTGGGCCAGCCTGTTGTATCTGGGCGCCTTGCCGTCGGTGGTGGCTTATCTGATGTACAACCGTGCCATCGCCATGGTCGGCACCGCCAAGGCGGCCAGCTTTTTGTATTTGATGCCGGCCTTTGGCGCGCTACAGTCCATTGTTTTGCTTGGCGAGGAGCTGCACTGGTATCATGCGGCCGGTTTGGCCGCCATTTTTGGCGGGATTGCGTTGAGTTCCTTGACCCGGGCGCGGACGGACCCATCTGCTGCGCCGGCCTTGCGCCCGCGGGAATCGTGATTTTCCGCTAGCGAGTCAGCCGTGGTAAGCTGATGACATTAGCAGCCGGTTTGCGTTGCCTATTTTTGTTTATGCACCCGCAAAAAAACCGTTATTGGAACGATCTGCAACGCAGGGCTGTAGCGGCGCCGTGAGAACGGCGCCGCTTTTTTATGCCTATGTGGAAGTCTGGCTATGGCTTTAGGTCATGTGCAGCAACAGCGGCACGGCCCAGTCCTTCAGCCAGGTCATCAGCAAGGGGATCATCAGGCATAGCGCGCCCCAGCTGATCCAGCTGGTGCCGCACACCGGCTGCCTGCGCATCGCCAGCAGCTGCAGCCGGTAAGCCAGATAGCTGACTATGATGGTCAGCGGCGGCGCCAGCAGATAAATGGCGCGCGGCTGCTGGCTCAGCAAAGGCGACAGCCCAAGCACGCCGATATGCAGCGCCAACTGGCTGCACAGCAGCGCGGCCAGCCGCCGGTCTTGCCCGGGGAAACTCAGCACGCGTCCGTCCACCCGCATATGCGCCGCGGCCCACATCACGGCCGTCACGCCCAACCAGGCATAGGCATAGACGAAGGGCAGCAGCAGAGGGGAAACCAGAGCGGTATCGACTTGCTGCCGCAACAGGGCAACCAGGATCAGGTAGGCGGCGGCAAAGCAGGCCAGCGCGCTGCCGCTGCGGCTGGTGCCCAGCCGCCATAGCAGGTGCAGGAAAAACAGGATGACGATGCAAAGCAGCAGCAGGCCGCCTGCCGTAGCCGTCATGCCGCCTCCAGCGCGGACAGCAGCGCGGCGGAGGCCAATTCTCCGATCTGGGCCAGGTACTGCGTATGCATGTCGAAGGTGAAGCGCTGCGCATCGTCGCTGGCCAGCACCAGGATGCCGAAGGCCTGGCCGTCTGCGCCGCGCAGCGCCACCTGGGCGAACGATTGCAGTACCGGCTTGGCCGGGAACCAGCCCATCACCTCGTCGTTGACGTAAGGGCCGCAATACGGAGCATTCAGATTGCGCGCCAACCCTTGCACCTCGTTGCGCGCATTGTAGTGCTCGTCGTCGCCTTCGGCGGCCGGGTGCCACAGTTTCAGCGCGACGCGGTCCAGCTGGAATTCTTCCGCCAGCGCGCGCTTCAGCGCGGCGATGCGTTCCTTGGCGCCGCGCGCGGCCAGTTGCGCCAGCGTCAGCCGGTGTAGCCTTGCCAGCAGGCGGTCGTTGTCATGCCCGCGCTCGATCAGCTGTTGCAGCTGCGCCTCCAGTTGGCGGTTGCGGTCTTTCAGTTCCAACAGCTGCCGCTCGGCGAAGGACACCACCACGCGCTCGCCGTTTTGCGGCGCCGGCTGCAGGCCGTAACGCGCGGCCAATTGCGCCAGCAGCTCGGGATGTTCGTCGAGAAAAGCCAGGACCTGTTCGCTGTGCATCTGTCTTGCCCTTTCCTTGAGTGATGCAGAAATGAATTGGTGTCTTTGCTGGACTTAAAGTTCGATTTCGCCTTGGAAAACCGTTACCGCCGGCCCGGTCATGATCACCGGATGGCCTGCGCCGGCCCATTCGATGACGATATCGCCGCCGCGCGCGTGCACGGTGACGCGCGCGTCCAGCCAGCCCTGGCGGATGCCGAACACCGCCGCCGCGCAGGCGCCGGTGCCGCAGGCCAAGGTCTCGCCGGCGCCGCGCTCGTAGACGCGCAACTTGATGGCCTGGCGATTGAGTATCTGCATGAAGCCGGCATTGACCCGCTGCGGGAACCACGAGTGGCCTTCCACCAGCGGGCCGATTTCGGCCACCGGCGCGCTGTCCACGTCATCAACCCTTTGCACGGCATGCGGATTGCCCATTGAGACGATGCCGATTTCGCAGGCGCGGCCGGCCAGCGGCAGCGAGTAGGTCGGCGCTTCGGCTTCGGCCAGGAAGGGCAGGTCGGCAGGGGCGAAGCGCGGCACGCCCATGTCCACGCGCGCCAGGCCGTCGCCCAGATATTCCGGCGCGATCACGCCGCGCGCGGTTTCCACCGTGATGCGGGACTTGTCGGTCAGGCCGGCGTCGCGGACGAATTTGACGAAGCAGCGCGAGCCGTTGCCGCATTGCTCCACCTCGCCGCCGTCGTTGTTGAAGATGCGGTAGCGAAAATCATGGCCCGCCTCGCGCGGCGGCTCCACCAGCAGCAACTGGTCGAAGCCTATGCCCAGCTGGCGGTGGCCAAGCCGGCGAATCTGTTCGGGCGAGAGGGAGACGTTCTGGCGCACGCCGTCAATGACCATGAAGTCATTGCCCAGGCCGTGCATTTTGCTGAATTTCAGTTTCATGAGCCGATATCTGCGCTGCGTGATGCGGGATAGCGCAGATTAGCATAGCCCCGGCCGATATACATCGGGAATGGAGGCGCGCCGCCAGCTGGCGGCGCGTTAGACGCGTCAGGCGCGCAATACGGTGCGCGCGCCTTCGTAGCGCGGAGCGAAATAGACGTTGTCCAGCCGGGCTACGCGTATGGTGCTGTTGGTGCGCGGGGCGTGGACGAATTTGCCGTCGCCGATATAGATGCCCATGTGCGAGAACGGCCGGTTCATCGTATTGAAGAACACCAGATCGCCAACCTGGCGCTGGCTGTCCGGAATCGGCTTGGCCATATTGGCGATTTGCGCGGCATTGTGCGGCAGTTTGATGCCTATGGCGTTCTGGTAGATGTAGCTGACCATGCCGCTGCAGTCGAGGCCGGCTTCGGGGTTTTTGCCGCCAAAGCGGTAGCCGCCATCGAGCAGGCCTATGGTGTACAGCAGGATCTCGCGGCCGTCGCCATCGGCGCTGAGGCCAGACAGCGAGGTGTCGCCCGAAGGTTTGCCCGGGCGATAGGGCGGGCGCTGGCTGGTTTTGACGGGCGCGGTGCCGCAGGCGGCCAGCAGGGCGGCCAGTCCGGCCAGCGCCGCGCCGCGCAGCAGCTGGCGGCGCGCGGCGCCGTCTTGTTCCAACGTGGATTCACTCATGGTTGCTTGGACTCCATTTCTTTTCATTTGACGATACAACACCATGATTTGAAATCAAATTTCAGAAACGAGAATGGGCATCCCGCGCTTCTTTCCACATTGTTCGATCAGCCGCCTCAGGCATGGCCGGCGCTGTCGTCGATGATTCCGCTTGCTTGGGCGGAAGCTTGTTGGTATCCGCGCAGTATAGCGAAACCGCCCCGTCTAGTCAGCCGGGGCGGTCTTGGCGGCGTTCACTCCAAACCCGTCGCGCCTGGCCGGTCTGCGTGGGGGCTTAGCCGTAGCGCTTTTTCGCCTCGATGGCGAGGCCGCTGCCGATGCTGCCGAACAGATTGCCCTCCACATGGTGGGCATTGGGCAGCAGCGCGGGCACGCCGCTGGAACCGCCGGTGAAGAACACCGTGTCCACTTGCTCGGCCGTCAGGCCCGCATCGGCCAAGAGCTTGCATACGGTGGTGGAGACGCGGTCCAGCAGCGCGTCTATGCTGGTTTCAAAGTCTGCGCGCGCCAGGTCGCAATGCAGGCCGCGTTCGATCGGCTCCAGCGACAGACGATGGGCATCGTTGTCGGACAGCGCGATCTTGGCGGCTTCCACTTCCATCGCCAGCCAGTGGCCGGCGCGCTCCTGGATCAGCTTGAACAGCCGGTCCAGCTTTTGCGGATCTGCCGCGTCGCGGTGCACGTCCTGCAGGTCCATCCAGGCCTTGCGGGTGTAGGCGAAGTTGATGGTGTGCCAGGTGGCCAGGTTGAAGTACTGGCTGGACGGCATTTCCGCGTTGTTGCGCAGCCGGGTCTTGAAGCCGAACAGCGGCATCACGCCGTGTAGGCTCAGTTGGCGGTCGAAGTCCGTGCCGCCGATATGCACGCCGCCGGTGGCCAGGATGTCGCCGCGGCGCTCGTCGTGGTGGCGGCGCTGCGGCGACAGCCGGATCAAAGTGAAGTCAGAGGTGCCACCGCCGATGTCCACGATCAGCACCAGTTCTTCTTTCTCGATGGTGGACTCATAGTCGAAGGCCGCCGCAATCGGCTCCAGCTGGAAGGAAATGTCCTTGAAGCCCACCTCGCGCGCGATGTCGGCCAGCGTGTCTTCGGCCAGCTTGTCCGCTTGAGGGTTGTCGTCGACAAAATAGACCGGACGCCCCAGCACCACATGATCGAAAGCGCGGCCGGCACCGGATTCGGCGCGCGCCTTCAGCTCGGCGATGAACAGCTTGAGCAGATAGCGGAACGGCAGGGCCTTGCCTTGCACTTCGGTCTGGCTGTCTATCAGGCTGGAGCCGAGCAGGCTTTTCAGCGAACGCATCAGCCGGCCTTCATAGCCTTCCATGTATTCGGCCAGCGCGGCGCGGCCAAAGCAGGCGTGATCTTCCTCGTAATTGAAAAACACCACCGACGGCAGCGTGATCTTGCCGTCTTCCAAAGGCAGCAGGGCGTCATGGCCCGGCCGCAGCCAGCCAACGGTGGAATTGGAGGTGCCAAAGTCGATGCCGCAGGCGCGGGAAGCGGTTTGGATCGTCATTCGGGCATCTCCTTGAAAATAAAAGAGGCGGGATGGTACGCGGAATGACGGAGAAAGGGAAGGGTATGCGGATGGATTACTTGTCGCGGCGGCGCAGCTTGTGCAGCTGGCTTGCCTGGTGGCGGGCGTCTTCCTCGCTGTGCAGGTAGCGGCGGGTGGTTTGGATGCTGGCGTGGCGCAGGTTTTGGCTGACCAAGAGCAGCGGGACGCCGGCTTCCAGCTGATGGCTGGCGGCGGTATGCCGCAGCCAGTGGGTGGAGGTGCGGCGTAGTTGGTTTTTCAATTCTTCGCTGGGCGCGCTGCGCAAGGCTTGGGCGAAGATTTCCTTGCAGATCAGATAAATGGCCTTGTCCGACAAGGGTTCCCTCCTGCCTTTTGCGCCGATGCGGCAGACCAGCGGCGTGTCGTCGCCGCTTGTCGGCTCCGCCGGCAGGCCCAGGCTGCGCCGATAACGCGCCAAGGCCGTCATCAGTTCGTCCGATAAGGGGATGCGCGCGGCGACATCGCCCTTTCCCAGCACGTTCCACCACCAGTTGCCGTGGCGCTTGGCCAAGTCCGAGGCGCGCGCCGCGGCTGCTTCGGCGCGGCGCGCGCCGGTCAGATACAGCAGGGTGAACAGCCAGCGCGCGCGCTCGGCATGGCGAGTCTCTTTATCCGTATTGCGCGGCAGCGCGTCCAGCGTGTCTTGCAGATGCTGCCAGCACGCGGCATCAAGAAAGCGCTCAACTTCCTGGCGCTGATTCTTGCCGCCGCGGCGGCGCAGCAGCTTGAACGGATTGCCGTTGAGGTAGCCGGCGTCGTTGAGGTAGGAGAACATCGCGCCCAGCACGGTCAGGCTGTGGTTGACGCTCTGCGGCGACAGCGGCCTGGTGAACGGCTTCCATTGGGGGTGGCTGCGCGGCCGGGCCGGGCCTATCCATTGTTCGGCCGGATGCGGCGAGGCCAAGAACCGCCGATAGTCCTGCACGTCCTCCCGCTTCATTTGGGCTAGCGTTTGCCGGCGCTGATTCAGCCAGAGCAGCAGGCGTTCCGCCTCCTTGCGATAGCCAGCTAGCGTGGCGGGTTTGTCGGCGTGCTCGGCCAGCCAGGTCAGCACGGCCTGGGTGTCGGATTGGGCCTGGATCAGTTGCGCCGGGCCGGGGACGGGAGGATGAAACGTGTCGGGCAGCATGGCGAGCCATGGTAGGGCATCGGCCGGAAAATGCAAGCCGTGGCGGAGAGGATGGCGCTCGCCGGGCGGGGCGCCGCCCGGCCATGGCGTCAGGAAGCTTCTCCCAGCAGGCTGCGCAGCCGCTGGATGGCTTCATCGCGCTCGGCCATTTTCTGGCGGTGCAAGCGTTCCGCGGCGATGACGTCACCCTTGCAGTGCGGACAGGTGGTTTCGTGCTGATGGATGTATTGCCTGCAATTGCGGCATAGCGTCAGCCTTGCCGGCGGACGGCCGGTTTCCGGCGCTTTCTTGCCGCGGTTTTTCCAGCTGAGTTCTATGACTTGGCCGCTGCGGCTGATCTGGCTCACCACCTTGCCGCTGGCGATTTCTTCGGTGATCAGATCGAAACGGCCGACGGCGAAGGAATCCTGCGCGGCGTCTTGCAGCTTGACGATGCGTTCGCGCAGGCCGCGCTGTTGCAAGTCCAGCGCCCGGTAGTGGCAGTAGGGATTGTTGCCGGGCTTGCCCAGGAGCGAGTGAGACGTCCAGGTGCAGCCGCCGCGACAGACATCGTTGTAATAGCAGCCGCGGCAATAGCCCCACAGATCGTCCACCGAGCGCAGCCGGCCGAAGTGAATGCCCTCACTGTGCCGCCAGATGTCCTCCAAGGCCATGTCGCGGACATTGCCGCCGGCAAATCCCACGGTGGCCAGAGATGGGCAACCCTTGACGGTGCCGTCCGCTTCCAGCGCCATCACTGTTTGCCCCGCGCCGCAGCCGGCCCAGTGCACGCGGTCATCGCCAAAGCCGCGCCAGATGTGTTCGTAAGGGCCGTAATAGCCGATGTTGTTGCCTATGGTCATCAAGAGGCCGCGTTCCAATCCTTCCTGATACAAGCGAGCGAGCAGCGGCATCAGCTCCAGCACGCGGTATGGCTGCAGCAAGACTTCATCGTTGTCGACTGCGTTGCCCATGGCCACGGTCAATTGAATCTGCCAATGCGTGGCGCCGAGTTCGATGATGTGGTCCATCAGCTCGGGGAGGTCCGGCATGGTGGCCGCTCCGATCTGGGTGTTGACGCTGACGGCCAGGCCGGCCGCCTTGGCGCGCCGTAAGGCGTCGCTGGCTTTGTCGAATGAGCCCGGCACATTGCGCAATTTGTCGTGCAGCGGCGCCAGCCCGTCCAGCGAGACGCCCACGCCATTGAGGCCAGCGTCTACCGCCTCCTGCAGCTTGGCCGGGGTCAGATTGCGGCCGCCGGTTTGGGTGGCGCAATAAATGCCATGGCCGCGTATGGCGCGGATCAGTTGAGTCCAATCCTTGCGCAGATAGGCTTCTCCGCCGATCAGCGTGATTTCGCGCGTGCCCAGTTTCGCCAGCGCGTCTATCACCTGCAGGCATTCCGCCGTGGAGAGTTCGCTGGGGCGGCGGTGGCCGGCGCGGGAGCCGCAATGCAGGCACTTGAGGTCGCAGGCCAGGGTGATTTCCCAGACCACGTGAACCGGGTTGTAGCGCTCGAAGTCTTCTCGGCTGAGATAGCGGGCAGGGCGTTTTTCTTGGCTGTCGGACATGGGCGTTCCTTGGCGGGAAGTCCGGGCATGGAGCCCGGACTGTCTAGCGGTTCACCGCCCTCGCCGGGGCGGCTGCGGCGGGTCAGCGGCTGCCCAGCTTTTCCAGGGCTTCGTTCAAGCTGCGGATCTGCGCCTCGGCCGCGGCAAGCAGTTGCCGCGCCTTGGTCTCGCCGACATCGGCCCGGCTGGCTTCCGTCAGCGCCGAAGCGTAGAGCGTATGGAAGTGGGAGCCGGCATTGGCGCTGGTATTGGAAATATCTTCCGCCACGGTGGAGGTGGCGGCCAAATGCTGATTGACGACGTTATGCCACTCGCCGTTATAGAAGTACTTGTAGCTGACGGTGCCGTTTTGCCAGTCTGCGGACAGGTGTCCGCGCAGATGGAAGGTTTCCGCCACTTTGCTGATCGGGCTGGTGGGGCTGCCGTCCAGCACCAGGATCACTTGGTCGCCCAGGACGGAAAAATAGCCCCAGACATTGGCCTTGAAGTCCACTGGCGGATTGGTGCTTTGGAACACGCTCGCCGTGCCGGCGACCTTCTTGTTGGCGGTATCGACCACCAGATTCAGATTCAGTATTGGCGCGCCGTAAGCCGAGGTGGCGGTGGCGAGGCGGACGAGGAATAGTTCTTCGGACATGGGGAAGGCTCCCGAAATAGGGTTGGATCAAGGTGTTCGCAAAGTTTGGGGCTTAGCGCTGCAGCTTCTCTTTGAGGAGATTGGCCGCCGCCAGCAGGCTGTCTCGCTGATTGGTTGCCGATTCGCGCAGCCGGCTGATTTCGGCCGCGTCGTTCTTGGCGACGGCGTTTTGGACGGAAACCGCGTACAGCGGGGTATAGACTGGATCCGGGTAGGGGTTGACCGGCAGGCGTTCCAGCGAGCGGTTCAGATGGGCTGGCGCATTTTCCACATTGATCCAGGTCTGGCCATCGTCGTAGCTGTAGTTGGCGACACCCTCCGCCCAAGTGCGGTCAAGCAGCAGCGCGATCTTGAAGCCGATGGGAGAATTGGCGTGCGGGCCGCCATGGTTTCCTTGGGCGGTGATCAGGATGCGGCCGTCCGATGGCGGCATCACGGTGAGGTAGGTGTATTGTCCCCACACGTCATAGGCTGTGGCGGACGGATTTTGCGTGGCGACGACCTGGGTGATTTTGGCAAAACCCACTACCGTGTCCGCCACGGTATTCACCAGCAAGGTCAGCTTCAGGGTCTGCGCTCCGGCGGCGCCAGTGGTGATGATGTAGCTGACAGGGAATAGGGCATCCTGGGTGCGGCCGGCAGTGCCTTGCGCCTGTTGTAGAGCGGTGCCGTAGGGCGGCGCGGACAGGTTGGTCGATTCGCTCATGTCGTCTTCCTTGATAGAGGGTGAGGGAGGGCTGGCGTGATGGGCCGGGTCAAGGCTTGCCAGTGCTTACCGGTTTAGCAGGCGGAGCAAGACGTGTTTTGGCATTAAGGACAGGTGGGCTGGGCCGCATTTGGTTGGCTTGTTGGCAGGCATTCCATGCCTTAAACTTCCGATAAGTACAATTATCGGAAAAACAATGAAGATATGATTAAATAAATAATGATATACGTAATATATTTTATTCATTACATTTGCTACACTTTGAGGGAGACATCAAACAGGTAAACAGCACATGGCTGCGGATATCTATGCACGCATTCGCCAGGCGGCGTTCGAGCTGGTGGGCGAGGGCGCCTGGCCTACGGTGGCCGACGTGCGCGCCCGCTTGGGCAGCGGCTCCAACACCACCATCAATAACGCCTTGAAGGAATGGCGGCAGGAGTTTTTATCCAGAGTGGCGGTCTCGTCGCGTCGGTCGGACTGGCCGCCCAGCCTGGCGGAGGCTTTTGAGCAGGTTTGGCAAAAAGCTTGCGACGAGGCTGATCAGCAGTTGGAAACGGTGCGTCAAGAGGTAGCGGAAGAGGCTGCGGCGCTGCGCGCCGAGCGCGATGGCTTGCTGCAAAAGCAGGAACTGGCGGAGGCGGAGCTGCAATCGCTGCGCCATGAGCTGGAATTGCGCGCAGCCAGGCAAGTGGAGCTGGATGGCGAGTTGCGTCAGGAGCGCCAGCGCGCGGAGAAGCTGCAGGAAGAACGCCGGCAATTGCTGAGCGCGCAGGAGGCCTTGCGGCAGGAGCTGTCGACCCTCCGCAAACAGGCCGATGCCCGCGAGGCTGAGCTGCAAGAAAAGCATGAGCAGCAACTGCGCGAAGCGCGCGAGGAGTCCGAGCGGAAAGAAGCGCTGGCCTATGACCGGCTGGAAGGCTTGCGCGTCAGGCTGTATCAGCAGGTGGAGGACGAGCGCAAGGACATGAAGCAACAATTGCAAAAGCTGGAAAGCGCGTTGCAGCAGGCCCGGCAGGATGCGGCCAAGATCGAGGGGCTGTGGCGCGAGCGGGTGCTGGAGCGCGAGCGCGAAAACGGCGGCTTGCAGGCCCGGCTCGACATGCAGCAACAGCAGGCCGAAGAGGCCAGGCAGCAGTCGCGCGAAGCCGCGGAAGCCGCAGAGCGGCGCTTGCGACAGCTGGCTGAGGAGCACGCGCGGCTGCAGGAGCGACAGTCGCTGCTGCCGGAGCAGTGGCTGGAGCGTGTCTGCGCGGTTTTGCTGGCGGGCGAGTTGCCCCGGGAGCCGGAATCGGCCCGCGCCTGGCTGCGTTCACAAATGGGCTGATTGCGCGCCCATTGCGGCGCATCATGGCCAGTTGCGGCGCAATCCCCTACAATGTGCATCGACTCAATAGCGGCCTCCGCAGCGCAATGCGACCGGAGCCGCTTTTTCATTACGGAAAGACAAATGGAACCTGTACGCCTGTCAAAACGCATGGCCGAACTGGGGCTGTGCTCGCGCCGGGAGGCAGACAGCTATATCGAGCAAGGCTGGGTCAAGGTGGATGGCGAAGTGGCCATCCTGGGCCAGAAGGTGCTGCCGCACAACCGTATCGAAGTCGACAAGAAGGCTCAGGATGCGCAGTCCGCCCGCGTCACCATTCTGCTGAACAAGCCGGTAGGTTATGTGTCCGGCCAGGCCGAAGACGGTTACGAGCCGGCCGTGGTGCTGGTGAAGCCGGAAAACCAATGGTCGGAAGACAGCAGCCGCAAGCGCTTCCAGCCCTCGCATTTGCGCGGTCTGGCGCCGGCCGGCCGGCTGGATATCGACTCGGTGGGGCTGTTGGTATTGACGCAGGATGGCCGCGTCGCCAAGCACCTGATCGGCGAGCACTCCGAGGTGGAGAAAGAATATCTGGTGCGGGTGGAGGGGGAGCTGATCCCCAACGGACTGGCCCTGCTGAACCATGGCTTGGAGCTGGACGGCAAGAAGCTGTTGCCGGCCAAGGTGAGCTGGCAGAACGAAGATCAGCTGCGTTTCGTGCTGCGCGAAGGCAAGAAGCGGCAGATCCGCCGCATGTGCGAACTGGTGGGCTTGCGCGTGGTGGGCTTGAAGCGCATCGCCATCGGCAAGGTGAAGCTGGGCAACCTGCCTACCGGGCAGTGGCGCTACCTGCGCGACGACGAGCAGTTCTGATACCGATAATCAGGCGAATAAACGGAGAGGCGGCATGTTCGAACGGTGGTTGCGCAAACTGGGCCTGGACCCGCAAAGCCGACAGCGCGCTCGCGAGCAGGCAGCCCTGATCGAGCAGCTGATCGATACCTGCGACCGGCGCCTGCGCCTGCTGCCCGGTTATCAGGACGCGCTGGCGCCGGGCATGCGCATCTCGCAGACGTATTTGTCATCGCTGATGTCGCAGCTGCCGCCGGTATTGGAGCTGTCGCTTCCCAGCTTCTCGCGCGATCCGCGGCTGGGTCTGTTGTTCTCCGGCCCGGCCAGTCTGCTGGAGCTATTGGAGAGCAGCGAGACCTTGCGCGAGTTTTTCCTGTCGGCGTCCAATGGCGACGAAGCCTGGGCCTTGCTGGCCATGCAGCGCAGCGAAACCGGGCGCTTTGGCGTTGCCATGGAAAACGGCGAGCTGCGCAGCGATGTGGCGCAAGTGGTCGTCAGTTTCGATGGCCACCGGCTGATGGTGCCCAGCCCCAGCCAGGAGGCGTTCCTGCAGCGCTCCGGCGCCCACGCGCTGGATGTGCTGAGCGCGGTGATCGCGCGCCGCTTGAGCCTGATGGAACAAAGCCGGCAGCTGCTGGAATCGGAACAGGCCCGGCTGCAACTGCGCCGGTTGGCGCTGCAGTCAGAAGGTTGCACCGTGGTGGATGGGCAGGCTGACGACGATCTGCCGGACTCTGTGGCCGGAGTCGACGCTCGGCTGGCCGAGCTGAAGCCGCAGCTGGCGGAGCTGCGCAGCCATGCCGGCCTGGAAGGCACGCTGGATGTGGTGCGCCAGGTGTTGGAGCGGCCGGAGGACTATTTCTGTGTGCAGACTGTGACGCTGCGGCTCAATCGCATGGGCATCAAGGTGGAGGGCGATGATGAAGGCGCCACCGATCTGATGCTGGAAGAGGTGGTGCTGGGCAAGCTGCAGCCCATACGCCGCGCCCTGGTGCCGGTGCGGGTGCGGCGGGACGATATCGCCGAGCTGCGGCGGCAGTTTGGCCAGGGCTGAACGGTTTCGCGCGGCACGCGCGTCAAAGCGGGCCAGCACTCCGAGGCGCGTGCCGGATCGGGTATTTCGCGAGCCGCTCCGAGTAAAAACAGTGCAGCTTGCGACGAACCGGCTATGCTGAATACAGCACAAGTTTCAATCGGCCTCAGGGCGGTCGGTTGAATCTGCCCCGACCATCTGGCCGGGGTTTTTTTTGGTTCAGCGCGCGTCTTTGGTCTGCGGCCGCCCGGTTTGGCGCCGCAGGCGGCTGACATCGATGATCCCAGCGGCCCGCGCGCGCAGCTGGCCGCAGCCGCCGTCCACATCCTGGCCGGCCGAATCCCGCACCTTGGTCAGCACGCCGTTATCGTGCAGATAGCGCTTGATCGCCTGCACGCGTTCGCTGGACGGGCGCTGGAAGCTGTCGCCCTCCACGCTGTTGTAGGGAATGATGTTGAGCACGCCGTACTTGCCCTTCAGCAGGCGCGCTGCCGCGTCCAATTCTTCCTGACTGTCGTTTACGCCGGCCAGCAGCGTCCACTGATACTGAATGGGATAGCCCACTTGGCGGGCGTAGGCTTCGCCGAGTTCGACCAACTCCGCCGGCGCGATGGGCGGCGCGCGCGGCAGCAATTGCTGCCGCAAATCGGCGCGGGTGGTGTGCAGGGACAGCGCCAGCGCCGGCTTGACCGGCAGCTGCGGCAAGCGTTCGAAGACGCGCGGATCGCCCACGGTGGAGAACACCAGGTTTTTGTGGCCGATATTGCCATCAGTGCCCAGCCACTGGATGGCCTCCAGCACATTGTCCAGATTATGCGCCGGTTCGCCCATTCCCATGAATACCACTTTTTTCACGGGACGGATGCGGCGGGCGAGGGCGACTTGGGCGGCGATCTCCGCGCTGCCCAGCTGGCGCAACAGCCCGCTTTTGCCGGTCATGCAGAAGGTGCAGCCTACCGCGCATCCCACCTGGCTGGACACGCACAAGCCGTCGCGCGGCAGCAAGACGCTCTCCACCATTTGGCCGTCGTTCAATTCCACCAAGAGCCGCAACGATCCATCTTCCGCCGTGTGCTGCGAGCGGATGCGCGCCAAACCTTCCAACTGAGCGGCAATGGGCGGCAGGCCGTTGCGGACGGACAAGGGGAAATAGTCCTCGCTCTTCTGGTGGCGAGTGCCGGCATCGAGCGGCTGGCCCTTGAGCCAGGCGCGGTTGATGCGGCCGATGTGGCAGGAGCGGGCGCCGATAGCGGCGAGAGCTTGATGGAATTCCTGGATACGCATGCGCTGCTTTGGATACGGTTGCTGCGCGCGTGGATATCTCCGCGCGCAATGATTCAAGCCGCGTAGAGTACCGCAAGATGAGGATAAACGGGTGGGTTTCGCGCGCCTGCGGCGATGTGGCGCGATAAGAAAGAACCCGCTCCGCCGAAGCGGAGCGGGTGAGACGCTTGTGACAGATCAGGCGCGGGCGGTTGCCTCTTGCATGGCTTCCGCAGGCTGGATCAGCAGCCGATTGGCGAAGAAGCAGATCAGCGCCAGAATCAAGTAGACCCCCAACAACGCCGGCGCGGTGTGGACAGACAGCAGGCTCAGCAGGAAAGAGGTGGCGCTGGTCATCAGGATATTTATCAGGAACATCAGCGCGGTGGCGGTGCCGGCGATATGGCGGAACAAGGAAAGTCCGCGCCCCATCGACATCGGGAACAGCATGCCCTGGCTGAAGAACATCAGCGCGCTGATGGCGCACAGCAGAGGCAGGCTGTCCGGCCAGATATGGGACAACACCGCTCCGAGCAGCGTCACGGCCAGCAGCAGCTGCGTCATTGTTTGTTGCAGGCGGGCTACCGGATAGCGTCCAACCAGGTAGCGGCAGACAAAAGTGGCCAGCAGAAACACGCAGCCCAAGCCAAACGCGATATGGCCGAAGACGAGGGGAGAGTAGTGCCAGCCTGACTGGATGATGAACGGCCCCACAGTGTTGAAGGCGATGCTCATCGAGTAGATCGCGCCCATCAGCACCACCATGCCGATGAACTGGCGGTGTCGCATCACTTCGCCCAGGTTGCGGCGTATGGTGGGCACATTCAGCGGATGGCGGCGGAAGTGTGTTTCCGGCACGAAGCAGGCCACCAGCAGCCACATCAGCGCCATCGATCCGGCGAAGAATACGAAGCAGGCCTGCCAGCCGGCGTAAACTTGCAGATAAGCGCCCAGCACCGGGCCGATGATAGGACCGAGGCCGAACATGCTGCCGCTGATCACGCCCATCTTCACCAGTTCCTGTGGCGCCAGCACGTCCGGATACACCGAGCGCGCCACCACGGAAATCGTGCCCACCATCAAGCCTTGCACCAAGCGGGTAGCCAGCAGCGCAGGCAAGGTAGGCAGCCACAAAGGCAACAAGCTGATCAGCACGAAACCGGCCAGGCCGCCCAGCAGCAGCTTGCGCCGCCCCCAGGCATCGGTCAGGAATCCGGAAAAGAAATTACCCAGCGCATATCCCAGTAGATACAAGCTGATCAGATTCTTGATGGCGCCGTCCGACTCTCCCAGCATCGTCGCCATGGCCGGCAGCGATGGCGAGACCAAATCCACTGCCATGCCGAACAGCGGCATCAGCAGCAGCAACACGGCCAGCAGACGGCGCAGTTGTTTGGGCGGTATGGCGTGAGCGTCATTTGTCATGGTCTTTGTCTTCCTGGCTTTGCGACAGATTGGTTTGCATTCTTTGCAGCATGGTCTGCATTTTTTGTTGCTCTTCCGGGCTGAACCCCTGGAACAGTTGCTGATCCACGCTATCCACCGCAGCGAGCAGCCCCGGCATCAGTTTGTCGCGGCAGTGTTCGGTCATCTCGACGAACATGCAGCGGCGGTTGGCTGCCCAGGGACGGCGTCGGATATAGCCGTCTTTTTCCAGGCCCTCCAGCGTCCTGGCCAACTGGCCTGGGTCCATGTCCAGCTGGCCGAGCAGGTTTTTCTGCGTGCAATCGCCGGATTGATGCAGCATCAGCAGGATCTGCCGTTGCGAGCGAGTGATGCCAGTGCCCTGCAGCCGGCTGTCCAGCAAACGCCGTTTAAGGTTGACGATATGCGCCAGCGCGTGGCCAAGAAAATTCAGCATAGGGTTTCCAATGTTGACTATGTCAACAATTGTATTGATCAACATATGACAAAGTCAAATGGTTGCGTGGCGCGCTGCAAGCAGGACATGCGAAGTGACAAACGCAAAATTCCAGGTTCCGAGTTGGCCGGTTTGGACGAGGGATGAGAGGCAGGCTGGTTTTCAGCCGGAAGACAAAGGGCGTAAAAATGCCGGCAGCTGGGGCTGCCGGCTGAGACATGGCGGGCTTAGGGCTTCCACCTTCTGGCGCCAGCCCTTTGGGCAGTGCTTATTTTTTCAACTTGCCATTCACTTGCGCCAGCGCCGCCATCCAGACATTGCGCACGGACTGGCTGGCGTTGTCGCTGCAACGTTCCAGCATGCGGCGGAAATGTTCGGCGTCATGCTCCTCCGCCTGCTTGTTCACAGTCTCCTTGTGGCCATTCTTGACTACTTGGTGTTCGACGGTTTTGATTTGCACCGCGCAGTACTTGTCGCCGGCGGCCAGCGTAAATGGCGCGGCAAGACTCAATGCAAGCAATAAGGCTAAGACTTTAGGCATGGCATGGCTTTCCCCCGGCGCTGCCGGGCTTGATGCGGTGTGTCGTTGAAATAAGACGGAAAATGAAAACCCAATGGCATTTTTGATCGGCATTGAGTGGTTATTTATGAGCGGCACCATTCTATTTCAGCCAGAGGAAATGCTAAGTAAATGGTCATTAAGGTGTTTGACGGCAGGTTTTTTTGTTTACAAGCCAAGCGGATTCGAAGCGCATCGGCGTGTTGGTGCAAAGCCCATTCACGCGCTTAGAGCGTTTGTTCTAATTGGATTCCCAGGCGGGATCAGCGAGCCGGAATGACATCGTTTTCGCATGCGCATGTCGTTTACAAACTCATGCGTTCGGGTAAATGCATGACGAGGAGAGAAAAGCCATTTCGCTTTTCTCCGGATAAAAACGATGAAGAAAACGGGCCGTCTTGGCGGACAATCAGTAATCCATCCGCTTATGGACAATGACTTTTTCCCGCATGTAGTCTTGTTGTTTCAGGCTTCGAAATGGGCGGCCAGAGGAGAGGGCGCCCATTATCAATGATGCCGTTTCGGATACAAGAAGAGCCTTAGCGCCGCTAATCAATCCCCTGATCCTAGGTTGCGCCTCCTTGCCGTACGACGGGTACGGTGTGCGTCGGCGCGCCTTGGCTCAGGTATGCACCCCTCGGAGGAGAACATGCTTACCCTAGCTGGACTGGCCATCATCATTACCGTTGTATCGCTGTTGATCTTCCGCAAGCTGGCCCCCGTGGTCTGCTTGACGCTGGTGCCGTTTCTTGGCGCCTTGCTGGCCGGCTTTGGCTTTTCGGATATCGGCAAGTTTTATGGCGCGGGGCTGAGCTCGGTTGCCCAGGTGGCGACGATGTTCATCTTCGCCATCACTTTTTTTGGCGTGATGCAGGACACTGGCGTATTTCGCCCCATCGTCAATGGCATGGTGCGGCTGTCGCGCGGCAATCCCGTGGCCGTGGCGGTCTGCACCGCAGTGGTGGGCATGCTGGCGCATCTGGACGGGGTGGGGGCGACCACCTTCCTGTTGACCGTGCCCACCTTGCTGCCGCTTTACCGCCGCCTGGGCATGAATCCCTACCTGATGATGCTGTTGCTGGCGCTGGGCGCCGGCATTCTCAATATGATGCCCTGGGCCGGTCCGCTGGGCCGCGCGGCCGCGGTGACGGATTTGGACCCGGCCAAGCTGTGGCAGCCCCTGATCCCGCTGCAATTGATAGGCGCGGCGTTGCTGGTGTCGCTGGCTTTTGCGCTGGGCATGCTGGAGGCGCGCCGTCTGCGCAAACAAGGCCTACAGGCCGGCAGCGGCATGGATCCGCAGGATGGGGACATCGACACACCGCACGCGCCGCAGCGTTTCATGATCAATGTCGCATTGTTCCTGTCAGTCATCGGCACGCTGATCTCCGGCATCCTGCCGCCGGGCTATGTATTCATGATTGGCCTGGGCGTGGCGCTGTTGATCAATTATCCGAATGTGGACGAGCAGCTTGAGCGCATCCGCGTCCATGCGCCCAATGCGCTGTTGATGGGCGCCATCATCCTGGGGGCCGGGTCTTTTCTGGGGGTGCTCAACGGCAGCGGCATGCTCAAAGCCATCGCGGCTGACCTGGTGCGCGTGCTGCCGGACGGCGCCGCGCCGCATCTGCACCTGATTTTGGGCGTGTTTGGCTTGCCACTGGATCTGGTATTGAGCACCGATGCCTATTATTTTGCGCTGCTGCCGGTGATTCTGGAAATCGTCTCCGCGTATGGCGTGGAAGCCACCACCGCCGTCTATGCGCTGCAGATCGGCAATGTGATCGGCACTTTCGTCAGTCCGTTTTCGCCCGCGCTGTGGTTGGGATTGGGCCTGGCCGGGCTGGATATGGGGCGGCACATCCGCTATTCGCTGCTGACAATGTGGTCATTCTCGCTGGTGCTGATGGGGTGCGGGGTTTGGCTGGGGCTGATCGAGATGGCTTGAGCCGGTTGGCGCCGGCTGAAGGCTGCAAGTCAGCGCTTGCCTGACGAAAGACGCGACGGCCCCATCGAGGCCGTCGCTGTCCGGCTACATCGATGCTGCAGGCTGGAAGCGCACGGCGTTTTTCAAGGATTGCTCAACCTGCTCGCGTATCTGCATAGCCAAGGCCTTGTCCACTCCGGCCTGGAGGAACGCTTCTGAATCGGCGTCCAGCTTGAACGCCGGCGCATCATCGGGCGCGGCATGAAGCAAGGCTTGGTCGAATCGCAGGCCAATCTCCGCCTCCGTGCAGTCCGCGAACCCCGGCTGGGCCTGCAGGTCCTGCGCCAAGCGAGAAAGCCTTGCGTCCAGCGCCTGCTGCGCCAGAGACTGCAGCGCTTCCGGCTGAATATCCTGGCGCTGGCTGATGGACACTTGCTGTTCTTTGACGCGGCGGGCGAGCATGTCGCGCGCTTTTTGCAAGGCTTGGCTGAGAATTTCGTCGTTCAGCTCCTTGTGTACGGCCTGGTCCAGGCCAGGCATCAGCCACGCGGTCAGCGTTGACCACAGGCTATGCGTGCCGAGCGCGGCTGAGGCCGCCATCGCGCAGGCCGCGATGATGCCGGCCGCCGCCCAGCCCAAGGGCCCCGCCGCCAGCAGCCCCAGCAGGGCGCCGGCTGCAAGCGGCGCCGCCACCGCAGCCGCCACCAGCAGCGCCTTTTGGCCGATGCTGGCATGTTTCCAGGTCAGCGATACCTCCTTCAGCGCCCGCTCAATCGGCCCCAGCTTGCCGGCCTGGGCGATGTCGCGGCCAATGGTGCCCGCGTTGCGGAGGGCTTCGCGCTGCATCGCGTAGCTGGCCATGGACTTGAGGCGATCGCCGATGCTGGCTTCCGATCCCAATCCCATGCCGTTTAGCACCGCGTTGACGGCCACGTTGATATTCCGGTGCTCCGCCACCTTGTCTGCGATGCCTTTTTCCACCTGAGTTTGCGCGGCGCCGCCCATGAATTGCAGCATCGCGGTGGCGATGCCTGCGCCGGCGCCGGCGCCAAGCAAGGTGGCGCCTACGCCGCCGGCCAGCACGCCGCCGATATTCTGGCTCAACACGCCCTTGACGCCGCCCACGGCATACGGCGCCCAATCTGCCATGCTGAGCAGGGCGATCAGCGCCGGCGGCAGGGTCTGGCCTCCCTCTATGCCTACCAAAGCCTCGCGCTTGCCGAACAGGGCGTCCTGCATCACGCTGTCCATCGTCCCGCGCTGCCAGGCGGTGTTGAACATGTCGCCCAAGAAAGCCGCCTTGCCGGTGGCGGTCAGGGCGTGATAGACGTGATTGAGGTTGCTGGATAGATGGGCCAGTTCTTGCGGATAGGCGCTGGCCCAGGCCAGCAGCTGGCGCGGGGTAAAGCCCAGTTCCTCCAGGGCTTGCTTGGGGTCGCTCGGCAACTTCGCCAGGCAGTTGAGCATGTCCTGCCTGGCTTCGGACAGGCTTTTGCCGGTCAGCGCCAACTGATGTTGCAGCAGCAAATCGCGCGGCTTGTCCAGTTGCTCGCCTGCCAGGCTGGCCACGCTATCGCCCATCATCGAGGCCAGCCAGCTGCTCCAGTACACATCCTTGGGATAGCCGCCGCCTCCGGCGCTGTTGGCGCGGCGTTCCTCCTGCTGCAGGCTGAGAAGGGCGAGCCGGAACTGCGCGCTCCGGTGGGTGATCTCCCGCTGCGCGCTGTCCAGCTTTTGTTGCAGGTTCTGGTATTTGATGGCCGCGGCCGCTTTCGGGTTTTCCTGAATGATGTCCTGGATGCGCTTGCCGCCTTGCGGATCATACGCGTCATGCAAGATGCTGGCCGCCTCATCCAGATCCTGCTGTAAATTGGCGCGCAAGCGGGTCAGGTTGGCGGTGGCCTGGATAGTGTCTTTGATGGCCTGGCTGCGCAGCTGATAAATTTTCAGATTGATGCCGGCCAGCTCTCCGGCAAAAGGCTGGGTTTCCGCCGCCAGCCGGCTTTCCCACTTGGGCGACTCGCTTTTTTGCAGCTGGCTGGCGCGCTGCAGCCTATCCACATCCGCCAGCGGCGCGGAGGCGTCCAATACCGCTGCCAGCATCTGGCTTTCCGCGCGGACGTCCTCCAGCGCCTTGGCCAGCGTGGCCGGGATGCTGCCGTCGCCGTCGTCGGGCAGGCCGCTTGGCAATTGAGCCAATTGCGCCAGCTTGCCTTCATAGGCTTGCAGCAATTGGGCGCGCTGCTTGAAAAACGCCAGATGTTCATCGGGATGCGCCTTGAACTGCTGCAACAGCTTTTGTTGCTCGACCGCGGCGTGGAAAGTCAGTTGGGGCAGGGCGAGATGCGCGGCTTGATGCTCAAGCTGGTGTTGCAGTTGCAGGCATTGCCGCGCCACTGCTTGCAGTTGGCCGCGCGTCGCGCTGTCCAAGGTGGCATAAGCCTGCAAGGCTTCTGCGCCGACCTGGGTGTCCTCGGCGACAAAATCTTCGGAACTCAGCTGCAGGCCATCGTGGCCGACGGTGGCGACGCCGCTGCGCGCCAGCAGGAACAGTACGCCATCGAGGGTGGTTTCACTGTCGTCCACCATGGCCAGGTCGTCCAGCCCGCTGATGTCGATGGAGGCTTCCAGCCCGCTGCGCGCCTTCTCCGCATGCTTTTGCGCTGACCCGGCAGGATCGCGCCAGCGCATCAGGCAGAACCGCTCCAGCGCTGTCACCTGGATATTGCGCTGAGCGGCTGCGGTTTTGTATTCGCCGGACGCCGTGATCGCCTCTTGCTCCTTGCGCAGAGACTGCGCGGCCGCTTTGCCGGCGTCATTCAGCAGATGAAGGAAGCACAGCTTGTCATCCCGGGTTTGCAGCAGTTTGGCGCGTTGCTCGCCCAGTTGCGCGTAGCTGCCGGGATCGATGACAAAACCTTCCGCCTGCGGCAGCGGCGCCGGGTCTGGCCGGCCCTGGCTCAGACCGGGATAAAAAGCGTCCAGCAGAAGCAGCGCCGTGTCCAGCTTGGGTGGCGGCGCGCCGTTCAGCATCAGTTTGGCCAGCGCATCGCGCAAGCTGTGCGGGGTGACCGGCTGCCGCTCGCCAAGCGCGTTTTGCAACTGAGCCAGCCAGAGCTTGTCCTGCGCGCTGAAGGTTTTGCCGGATAAGGTGGTTTTGGATGCGATCTGCTCGGCCGCCGCTTCCATCCGCATGCGCCATTTGCCGCGCGCGCCCTCTGGCGCTTCCGTCTGACTCAGTGTTCCCAGATGGGCACGTAGCTCGTCCAATTGCGTTTGCGCATGGCGCGCGCTGCCTGCCAGCTCTCGCACCGCCTCTTGCCCTGCGGACTGGCCGTCGAGGGAAGCGCATTCTTGGCGCAACGCTTCCAGCATGCTTGCCGCTTCCGATAGCGCGTTTTCCGCTTGTTTGACGCTGTCCTGCATCTCCGCGGCAGACGCATCCAGCGAGCAGGAACGCTCCTGCGCCTGGGCAAACAAGCCGGGGAGAGCGCCCAGCATGGCATTCAAACGGGAAGCGATCTCCGCCAGCGTTTTATACGCCGGGTCCGGCAAGCCGCCTACCAGCATATCCTTGGCGCGGCCCAGCCAGTTGAAATGGTAACGCTCCATTTGCGGCAGCTTGCCGATGTTCAGCGGCGGCGGCAGCAAGGGGGCCAGCTTGATGTTCTGCCATGGCGAGGCGGCGGGCTGCTCGATCAGCAGACGCGCTGGCACCAGCATAGGCCCCGGCTGGCTGGCAGACGGTTTGCGGGATGGCAGGTCGGCGAACGCCGCGCGCGCGGTTTGCCAGTCGGCGTCGCTGATATCTTGCATTGGCAGGCGCAGCAGGAGCTGATTGCCGGCAAACAGCGCCAGTTGCGGTCCATGCGCCTCGTCTTGCTGGAGCTGGCATGCCAGCGCGTCGGCCTGATGCGGCGGCGCATCGGTTTTCATCCGGCAGACAGCCGCCAGCGGATGGGCGAAGGCGCTGAGGTTTTGCGGTTTCAACAGCAGCGTCTCGCGCAGGTTCAATTGCGCCAGGGTGGGGCCGCAGGTATGGCTGCTGACGGCCTGGTCGCCTATCCGGCAAATGAAGCATTGCGACTCGGCATGGTAGTCGATGCGCAGCTGGGCCTGGTGCTCCTGCCTGGCCAGTTGGCGCAGCGCCGCCATGGCCTCCAGGGCGGCGGCGCTGTTGTCGCCGTGGTGGATGATGGCTTGGCGCAGGGTTTCTGCCGCTTGCAGCTGTTCGTCCGGGAACAGCTGCTGAAAGCCGTCAGGCGGGCCGACGCGATGGCTCTGGCCTTCGCTTGGGGCCAGGGCCTGAGAAGGGTTCAGGGGCAAGGATGCAAGCATGGATGGTCTCCCTCTGGCGATGGCGTGTCGATTGCGTCTGTCCGAGCGGATGCCGCGGAACATGAGGGGATTCTATGAAGCAGGCGAGGGCGGGCGGCTCAGGTGTTGACCTGAACCGGGAGAGCGGCTGCAGAAATCCGAAAGTTTTGCCGAATCAACGAATTCCATGCCGAAGGCGGCCCGCCTTGCGTGGCGGGCGGCGGGCAGACAAGCGCCGGAAACCGATAATTCCCGGCGTTTTTCCAAAGTGGCGGTTTTCGCTCTGGCAGAGAATGCGGCCTCAATCGACATGCCGGGAAATGAATGGAAAGCCAAATGTCATGCGTCGCCATGGCGGCTGGATGGCCTGGCGCCGCAGTCTCCCTCCGCAATCACGCAATATCATGCAAGGACCGCCCATATGCTTAACCTTCCCGTTTCTCTCCATTCGACATCCATGATCCACAACGGCGGCGTCTCGGCCGGGCAAGACAAGCCATCGCTGACGCAGCTGGATGAAAGCGACAAGCAAACCATGCTGCAATCGCGCGGCTACAGCGAAATGCTCAAGGAACGCACCGGCCACCATTTGTTGTTGACCGCCCATCGCGGAACCGGCCCCACCAGCGTGTTCGGCTCCACGTTTCCGGAGCGCTATCTGCCGGAAAACAGCCTGGAGGCAATCAAGGCGGCCATTTTGCAGGGCGCGGACGCGATCGAAATCGATATTTTCAAGTCGCGCGATGGCCAGGTGATGGTGACGCACGATGATGAGATCTGGCGCAATGCGTTTCAGGCCGACCGCAGCGGCGCGACGCTGCCCGATGGGGAAAGCAAGGCGTCCTATCTGGTTGGCCAAAAAAGCGTGGAAGAGCTGAAAGCCATCCCGATTGGGCGCAACGGCGAAACCATGCCCACCTTGGCCGAGGTGATGACGCTGGTGAACGACGCCAACCAGACGCTGACGCAATACGGCAAGAACCCCATCATCCTGAACATCGAGCTGAAAGACGAAACGGCGGTCAATGAGCTGCTGAATCTGTTGCAGGATGCGGCGCAGGCCACGCCGCTGAACAACATCGTATTTTGCTCGTTCAAGCACGAGGCGCTGAAAGAGCTAAAACACCAGGCGGCGGAGCGGGGAATGGGCGGCGTGAACATCGCGCCCGGCATCAAGACGGCGGACTTGTTCGGCAAGGACAATATGAATCCGGATTTTTCCTTGAAAGACCCGAAGGCGGGTTATCACGCCTTGGCGATGGATAATTTGCGCGACCTGGTAGAGGGCAATGACTTCCAGGGGTATGACGGCATCTTGTGGGATTTGCGCGAGCCCATCGTCGATCTGGCCGTTTCCGGCGGCAAAGCGATCCATGCCTCGACATCAGATTTCCGCCAGTATGGCGACAACCGCGATTTCACCCATGTGCTGCTGGAACTGAGCAAGCGCGTGGATACGTTTTTCAAGTGCGACAATGTGGACGATGCGCGAAAAGTATTGCTGGAGTCCAGCATCCTGCTGAACGGCGTGGGCATCCAGTTGATGCACAAACAAACGCCGGATGGCGAGGACTGCTTCTATTTCTACCGCCCGAATGATCAGCAGGATATCAGCCACATTCTGCAAACCGGCGCCAGCAAGCCTATCGCGTACTCCAAGCTGGCTCTGAAATAAGCCTGCGGCTGAGGCAAGGGCCGCCGCCCTTGCACTCATCCGCCATCCCCGGCCGGCTATGCCAGGCCGGCCATTTGGCGGAGCGCATGCCGCCAGCGTTCCGGCGCGGCCTGGTAGCAATCGTCGTGATCGCCGCCTTCGATCAGCAATTGCTGCTTGGGCGCGGTGCTCAGGCCGTACAAGCGCAGGCCCAGCTCTACCGGAATGACTTCATCGGCCGTGCAATGAATGAACAGCTGCGGCATTTTCAAATCGTCTATCTTTTCCTCGGAAAGGAAATGTTGGCTGAGCATATGGGATAGAGGCAGCCAATCCGCAGTCCAGGCGCGGCCGACGTCCGCGACCGAGGTGAAGGCGCCGTCGACCACCAGTCCGTCCAAGCGCGGCGCATGGCGCGCCAGGTCTATCGCCACGGCGCTGCCCATGGAGTGGCCGTATAGCAAACGCCTAGTCGCCTGCGGCGTCAGCTCCAGAAAACGCGCCCAAGCCAGCCGGGCATCGGTATAGACCGAGGTTTCGCTGGGCAGGCGCAGCGCACTTTTTCCATAACCGCGATAATCTATGCCCATCACCGCAAAGCCGGCCTGGCGCAGGCTGAGCATCAGCCCGATATCGGTGGACAGCGTGCTTTCATTGCCATGCAAATACAGCACGGCCGGCGCGTTGGGCTTGTCCGCCGGCAACCACCACACATGCACGCGGCCGGCCCGTGTGCCGCCGCCGGCCGGCGCGTCCAGCCACTCTTCGACATAGGGCACGCCAAAGTCTTTGGGATTGACGCTGACCTGGCGCGAGGGCTGAAGGATCACCAGCCGCTGCGCCACCTGCCAGCCTATCCAGATCAGCGCCAGCAGGGCGGCGCCATACAGTATTTTGCGATAAGTGGGTTTCATCGGGTTTCTCTCCTGTGGAGCCGACGCTTAGCGAGCCTGGCAGCCAGGTTCCGCTTTTTTCCAGTCGTCCGGGTCCAGCGTGTTTTTGAGAATGGCGCAGTATTCCTGTTTCGCCTCTTTCTTGGAGAGTTTCTTGTCGTCCTGGCGCAGCGTGAATACGAGATTGTACGGCTTGGCGATGTGGCGGCTGGCGGAGGTCCAGCCCGTCACGGTAAAGGTGCGCAGCGCCGGATCGAATGTTCCATCCCGAGTGGATATCTTCACGTCAGCCGATTTGTCCGTGCCGCGCCGGATGCGCGCCAGCGCGTCCTGAACCCGCTTGTCCTTGCCTTGCAGGCTGAACAGCACGGTCTGCTCTTCCGTATTGCGCGCGGTTCCGGCCAGATTGTACTGGATCGCCTGCTTCAGGATCATGGCGCGAAAGCCAACCTGTTGCACCTTGCCGCTGGCGGTGCCGTCTATGGCTTGCTGGCTGGCGGCCTGGACTTGGACGGCCATGAGCAGTGTCAGCAGGGCGAAAACGAAGCGGCGTGGCAAGCGTGTCATGAGGGGTCTCCCGGCGCGATGCCCGGCATGTCGCCTGGGCGGATGGGGCGATTATATCTTGCCGCTTGCATGCCTGGATGGCTTGTGCGGCGGCAAAGTGAACGCTTTTACAGCGCTAGGGTCCATCGAAGCCCGGGAGTCATGCAAAGTGGCTCCCATTCGTTCTTTAAACAATACAGAGAAGACCAAGATGCAACACGACATCCGTTTCCAGTCCGTCAATGAAGACAACTTTGAAGACATCATGGATCTGGAACTTCATCCGGAGCAGGAAGGCAATCTGGCAAGCAATGCTTACTCCGTGGCCCAGATGGCGTATTACGATAATTTTATCGGTTACGGCATTTACCTTGGGGAAGAGCCGGTCGGCTTCATCATGCACGCCGTGCTGCCGGAACTGGCGGACCCCCAGGAACTGGCGATCTACCGCTTCATGGTGGGCAAACGCCACCAAGGCCAGGGCATAGGCACGCAGGCGCTGCGCCAGCTGATTAAGCGTTTGCCGAGCGACTTTCCCCGCGCCGAGCGCATCACCATCTGTTACCACTCGGACAAGCCGGAATTGCGCGCTTTCTACCAGAAGCTGGGCTTTGTGGAAGTGGGGTTCGATCCGGATTCGTTTGGCGAGGATGGCAGCGGGCCGGGCGACAACGTAGCGGAAATCCGCCTGCGCTGATGCTGAACGGCAGGCATGGCGCCAGATGTTTGCTGGTCTTTTCTGTACGGCCGCGCAGATTGCGGCGCCATGCTCAATATTCCAATGAAATTGCCGATATGGTTCATCATGACAAAAGAAAACCGTGATGAACCTGACCCCGCTTTTTGGCGCGCAAAACGGCCTTGGCCGGCTGCGCGCCATTTCTACCTCGTCCAAACTGGCCGACACCAATGCTCCCCGCGCCGACACGCCCCCCTTTGCTAGACAGCAAGGGCGTGCAAGTGGGGTCCCCCGAATCGCGCTTCGGCATGAGCCGGCAAAGCCTGCAGCTGCTCAAGGCCTATGATGTGCGTAACATCTCCGGGCGCGACTTGTATGATCTGGTTGACGTGTTGGCGGCGAATCATGATATCGACCCGCAACTGGCGGCCGACATACGCGGCAATATCGACTCCAACGGCTGGAAAACCGGCGTGGAACGCAATGCGTTGCAAATGTATGACGACGCCCGCGATGCCGTGGTGGCTGCCGTCAAGTCCGGCAAGCAGCTTCCGCGCTTTGCCGACTCTTCGCTGCGTTATCAGGAAAAGCTGCTGAGCCTGTTCAAGCAGTTGGCCGGCTTGCATGACGCGCTGCAAAAAGATGCGCGCGTGGAAACCGCAGCGGAGGGCGGCGCGCGCCAGGCCGCCAATCTGATGCGGCTGGATCGCTGGATGGCCAGCGCCGATCGAAACCAGCAGCAGGGCCTGCCTTTGCCTCCCGCCTGCAAGGATACGTATTTTTCCATCACCGAGACGATGGATGCCTTGGGCATAGACGTCAATCCGTCGCATGAGGACCTGACGCGAACCGAAACGCTGGCGCGGGCGCGCGACGGTTACCTCAAATGGCGGGACCAGCACCCCGGCGAAACCCTTGCCATAGAACTGCAAGCAGACAAGCCCGACGATCCGTCGGTCAACACCGCCAACGCGCAGCCTGCCGCGCCGCAGCCGCAAGAGGATGCCCAGGCGCGCGCGCAGGATGCGCGCCAGGACAAGGCCAATTTATTGGCCCAGGCGCAATACGGCATGCCCATCGCCATGCTGCAGTTGATCAAGAGCGTGGACTTCAACAAGGTTTCCGCCCAACAGCTCAAGCAGTACGCGGGTTTGCTGCGCGATTACGGGGTGATCAGCCAGGATGATATGGATGCGCTGACGCCGTTTATCCGGAGCGGCGAGGGAAGCCCTGCCAGGTATTTTCACGATGATCTGGCGGATGCCTCGCAGCAGGTGCAAGAGTCCATCGAGTCGCGCGACCCGGAGCTGAACAACCCGCAGGCCCTGGCGCGCCAAATGAACCGCAGCGCCAACAATAAGCAAGCGCTGGCGCTGATCACCCGCCTGAGCCAATTGCACCAGCAATTGCAGTTTGATGACCGCGTGCAAGCCATCTCCGGAGATGGCCTGCGCCAGGCCGAGGATTTGGCCGCCTTCCAACGTTGGACCCAGGTTGAGCAGAACCCCGTCAATCGCCCCGAAGATGTCGCGCCGGAGTTCAGCAGCAAGGACCAGGCGGAGGGCATACTCCGCGTGCTGCAGCGCATGGGCGTGGCATTGACGCCGCTGCAGGGCAACCCCGGCCCCAGCGCCCGTCTGGAATCGGCCTGGAAAGACTACCAGGCATGGCGCAAGCTGAATCCTGCCACCCAGCCGAGCATGCCGCTTACGCCGTCCGCCAGGCTGGATGCTTATGCCTGAGGGCATCATCGCTGTTACTAGGCCTGCTTGATATGTACTCCAGGCTGATGTGGCTCGCCATTACCATGTCGCATGCTGCTTTGCCGATTGCAAACATTAGTCAGAACACAAGTGTCCATTGGGGAGACGACTCAAACCACCAGGTAGTTTATGCACAGCAATTGGTTTGCTTCATGAGTGTGTGAAATATTATTAATTAATACCAAACACACTTGCAACAGAAGGGCGCTGTTGCACAAATCCTGAACAGGACGAGTTTCCCCTTTCCCCAAACGGATTTACGCCACCGGCACCGTGCACGGCCGGCCCAACATGCTGAAGCGGTTCAAGATGGCAGCACGTACCTGCAGCTCTGCCACTTGACCATCGAAACGCCGGGCCATCACCCTCTCGCCTAGCCGTTTAAAGCAATACATCTTGGTTTCCACCAAGCTGCGGCGATGGTAGCCGCTCCAACGCTTCCAGATCGCCCGGCCTAGTCGCTTGGTGGTCCGCAGAATCTCATTCCGCGCCAGCACTCCCAGCACACTTCCTTTCCACGGTCTCGCATTCTTGCGGCTCGGAATGCACCCAATCGCGCCTCGCGCGGCAATCGCCTCATGGCACGCCTTGGTATCAAAAGCCCCATCGCCGCTCACGCAGCCTATCGGCTCGTCGGCCGGGATTTGCGTCAATAGCGAAAGTAGCATTTGCGCATCGCTCTGGCGGTTGTCGGTTACCTCGATGGCGCGGATTTGCAGGGTTTTCGCATCGATGCCCAGATGCACCTTGCGCCATTGCCGGCGATATTCCGCGCCATGCTTCTTGGTTTTCCACTCACCTTCGCCAAGCATCTTGATGCCTGTGCTATCCACCAGCAGATGCAGCGCGCCAGCACTTTTCTGGTAGGGAATTTTGACCTGCAGCGTCTGCTGCCGCCTGGATAGCGTGCTGTAATCTGGGACGCTCCAGTCCAGACCCGCCAACTGGATCAGGCTTTGGATGAAGCCGATGGTCTGCCGCAACGCTAGTCCAAACAGGTTCTTAATGGTCAGGCAGAATTGAATAGCGGCATCGCTATAGGTCTGCGTCCGTCCGCGCTTGCCCCGAGGAGTTGCCCGCCATGACATGCTTGTGTCCAGCCAGACGGACAGGGAGCCGCGCTGGATCAGGGCTCGGTTGTAGGCTTTCCAGTTGGTGGTTCGGTAGCGTTTCGGAGGGGGCTTGGTCATGCCACTATCTTACCAAGCCGCGCTGGGGGAGGGTTTGTGCAACAGCGCCGGGGGTATTTTGGGGTTTTGAGACTAGGCTTGAAAAGCCGGGGTGGTGCGAAAGGAGAGACTCGAACTCTCACGCCTTGCGGCGCTGGAACCTAAATCCAGTGCGTCTACCAATTCCGCCACTCTCGCATTGTGGTGTAGGCTTGCAATCGCGGGGTTCGCCCGCATCTGCCGCCTTGAAGAGGACGGAATAATACCGCAAGGAATCCGGCATGACAAGTCTTGCCGACAGTCGGAAACTTATTCCCTTCGGCATGGTCTGTTGCTTACAATTCCAAAATATTTCCAGAACAACCAACTCAGGAGAGTTTCACATGCACCCCGACTTCCAGACGGCCTACCAGTCGACCCCTATGGCCGATGTGCGCAACAAAGTGCTGCGCAATACCTACGGCCTGCTGGGCCTGTCGATGATCCCTACCGTGATGGGCGCCATTGTCGGCACACACATGAATTTCGCGTTCCTGGCCGGCAGCCCCATCATGGGCATGCTGCTGATCATGGCAGTGTTCTACGGCCTGGTATTCGCCATTGAAAAGAACCGCTACAGCTCTCTGGGCGTGTTCCTGATGCTGGGCTTCACCTTCCTGATGGGCGTGCTGCTTGGGCCTTTGCTGCAGTTCGCGCTGAAGTTTTCCAATGGCGGCCAGCTGATCATGACCGCAGGCGCGGCCACTTCCGTCGTGTTCTTCGTGATGGCCGGCATCGCCTCCACCACCAAGCGCGACCTGTCCGGCCTGGGCAACTTCCTGATGGTCGGCGCCATCGTGCTGATGGTGGCCGTGGTGGCTAACTTGTTCCTGCGCATGCCGGCCTTCCAGCTGATGATTTCAGCGGCCTTCGCGCTGTTCAGCTCGCTGATGATCCTGTGGCAGGTGAAGACCGTGGTCGACGGCGGCGAAAACAGCTACATCTCCGCCGCGCTGTCGATCTACATCAGCATCTACAACTTGTTCACCAGCCTGTTGCAATTGCTGCTGGCCTTCGGCGGCAACCGCGATTGATTGCGATCTTGGCCCGCTTGACGGGCGGCAAAAAGCCCTCCGGTTTCGGTAATGCCGTTCACTTAAGGATTTTCGGGCGACTTTTCTGGCCTTGAGAGCACAGGAATCCACAAAAAAAGCACCGTTTCCCATGCACGGAGACGGTGCTTTTCTCTTAAGTGAACGGCATTTTGCTTTCCTGGCGCAGATCTTGCTGAACCTTAAAGCTGGTTGACTCTTTATTTCGGCTCCCATGGTTGGCAAGGCTCACAAATACCCTGATTTCAAAGCACTTTCTCAACAGATTGATCCTGAGTGGATCGCTCATGCGCTGGCGGTAACCGGCAAGGCCCGTGTACGGCGGCGTAAATTGCCGGCCGAGCAGGTCGTCTGGCTGGTGATAGCACTCGCCATGTACCGGCATCAGTCCATTCCAGAAGTCGTCGCTCATCTCGATCTTGCCCTCCCTGACGAGGTGAATCCGGATATCGCCAAGAGCGCCTTGACTCAGGCACGTCAGCGACTGGGAGAAGAGCCGTTAGCCCTGCTCTTTGGACTCAGCGCAGCAGCCTGGGATGAGCGGCATCAGCATGGGAGAACCTGGCGCGGCTTGGCCCGCTACGCCATTGATGGCAGCACCCTGCGCGCTTCGGATACGCCGGAGAACCGCCACCATTTCGGCGCACAAGCCTATGCCTCCGGCGTAGTGGCCAGCTACCCGCAACTCCGCCTACTCACGCTGACTTCACTGGCGACGCATCTGGTACGCGCAACCGTCTTTGGCGAATACGGCAAGAACGAAATGCGCTATGCCCGCGACCTGCTCCAAGCGATTCCAGACCATTCGCTGACCGTGTTCGACAAGGGGTTTCTCAGCGCCGAACTGTTGCTGCAGGTTCAGCAGCACGGCAGGGAGCGTCACTGGCTGATCCCGGCCAAAAACAACAGCAAATGGGAGCGCTTGGATCTTCATCCAACGGATTACCGCGTCAGAATGAAGGTCTCGCCGCAGGCTCGTGAACACAACCCGACCCTTCCGCTTTACTGGGAAGCGCGGGCAATCGAAACCATCTCGCGGCATGGCCACCGCCGCATCCTGCTGACCTCCTTGTTGGATACCCAGGCTTGGCCGGCCAAGGAACTCGCAGAGCAATATCAAGAGCGCTGGCGCATCGAGACCAGTTACCGCGAACTGAAGCAGGAAATGCTAGGGGGCGAACTGACGTTACGTAGCGGGACTCCAGAGGCCGTCCGACAGGAAGTTTGGGGTGCGCTATTGGCCTACAACCTGGTCCGGCTGGAGATGGCCGAAGTGGCGCGGGAGGTTGGTGTCGTGCCAACCGATCTTAGCTTTACAACGGCACTGCATTATTTGCGCTACGAGTGGAGCTGGCTGGCGATTAGCAGCCCGGGCACCTTGCCGGCGCGTTTACTGCGCCTGCGAGAGCGTCTTGGAGAGCTGCTGCTCCCCAAACAACGGCGGGGGCGTGAATGCCCCCGCGTGGTGAAAAAGCTGCCGTCCCGTTACTCGACCAAACAGGTTCGATCCGTTAAGTGAACGGCATTACCGGTTTCGGAGGGCTTTTTTTATGGGCGCGGATCAGATCGCCTGTTCGTTGGTTTCGCCGGTGCGGATGCGCACCACCTGTTCCACTGGGGTGACGAAGATCTTGCCGTCGCCGATCTTGCCGGTGCGGGCGGCGGCCACGATGGTGTCGATGGCGCGGTCCACCAGATCATCCGGCAGCACCACCTCGATTTTCACCTTGGGCAGGAAATCCACCACGTATTCGGCGCCGCGATACAGCTCGGTGTGGCCTTTCTGGCGGCCGAATCCCTTGACTTCAGAGACGGTGAGGCCGTTGACGCCGATCTCCGACAGCGCCTCGCGCACTTCGTCCAGCTTGAACGGTTTGATGACGGCTTCGACCTTTTTCATTGGGCAATGCTCCTGATAAAACGAATGATGTTCGGGTAAATCAAAAAAAATTTCGATGCGGCCCCGGAAAGTCCGGTTCCGCCTTAAATGCGGCGATGTTTTGCTGTATTATGACGCCCTTTCCTGGTACTTGTCGCGGGTGTCTAATGTCTTACATTACCAAGCTGCGCGGTGGCATCGCTCTGTCACCGTTTCGTCTTGAAAAACTGCAAGCGGCAGCGGCCGATGCCGGTTTTAAGGATCTCGTCCTGACAGCCGAGTATTGGCATTTCGCGGAAAGCGACAGCGAATTGACGCTGGAGGAAGTCGGCGTGCTGGGCCAGTTGCTCAGCTACGGCGAACCGCCGCTGAGCGAGGAGCCGAGTGGCGAGCTGTTCCTGGTCACGCCGCGCCTGGGGACCTTGTCGCCATGGGCGTCCAAGGCGACCGACATCGCCCGGCACTGCGGTTTGCCAAACATCCGACGGATAGAACGCGGCACTGCATTCCGAATCCAGTCCGCCGATAAATCTTCAAGTAAAGAGGCTCGCCACATCCTGGCGAGCCTCTTGCACGATAGGATGACAGAGACCGTTCTATCCTCGTTCGACGAGGTGGAAAAGCTGTTCGTCCATATCGACCCGCAACCGATGACCACGGTTGACGTGCTGAACGGCGGCCGCGCCGCGCTGGAGCAAGCCAACGCCGAATTGGGCCTGGCGCTGTCCGACGACGAGGTGGAATATCTGGTTGAGAACTTCATCAAGCTGAAACGCAATCCCAGCGACGTCGAACTGATGATGTTCGCCCAGGCCAACTCCGAGCACTGCCGCCACAAGATCTTCAACGCTCAGTTCATCATCGATGGAGTAGAGCAGGGCAAATCGCTGTTCCGCATGATCCGCGACACCCATGACGCGAATCCGCAAGGCACGCTGGTGGCCTACAAGGACAACGCCTCGGTGATCGAGGGCGCGTTCATCGAGCGCTTCTACCCGCAACCGGGCAGCCACCAGTACGCCTACACCAGCGAACCCACCGACATCCTGATGAAGGTGGAAACGCACAATCATCCGACGGCGATTTCGCCGTTCCCCGGCGCATCCACCGGCAACGGCGGTGAAATCCGGGACGAAGGCGCCACCGGGCGCGGCTCCCGCCCCAAGGCCGGCCTGACCGGCTTTACCGTGTCCAACCTGAATATCCCTGGCTTCAAGCAGCCGTGGGAGCTGTACCGCGACGAGCAGCCGGAATACGGCAAGCCGGGCCGCATCGCCTCGGCGCTGCAGATCATGCTGGAAGGCCCGATCGGCGGCGCGGCGTTCAACAACGAGTTTGGCCGCCCCAATCTGGCAGGCTACTTCCGCACCTTCGAGCATGAGTTCGGCGGCGAGATGCGCGGCTACCACAAGCCCATCATGCTGGCCGGCGGCCTGGGCAACATCCAGCAGCAGCAAATCCACAAGAACGAAATTCCGGAAGGCGCGTTGCTGATCCAGCTGGGCGGCCCGGGCTTGCTGATCGGCCTCGGCGGCGGCGCGGCGTCGTCCATGGACACCGGCGCCAACAGCGAGAATCTGGACTTCGACTCAGTGCAGCGCGGCAATCCGGAAATCGAACGCCGCTGCCAGGAAGTGATCGACCGCTGCTGGCAGCTGGGCGAAGCTAACCCCATCGTCTCCATTCATGACGTGGGCGCGGGGGGGCTGTCCAACGCCTTCCCGGAACTGGTGAACGACGCCGGCCGCGGCGCCATCTTCCACCTGCGCAAGGTGCATCTGGAAGAGAAGGGCATGACGCCGATGCAGATCTGGTCCAACGAGGCGCAGGAGCGCTACGTGATGGCCATTCTGCCGGAGGATTTGGACCGCTTCACCGCTATTTGCGAGCGAGAACGCTGTCCGTTCGCGGTCATGGGCGTGGCGACCGACGACGGCCGCCTGCAGGTGCGCGACGACTACTTCGACAACAATCCGGTGGATATGCCGCTGGACGTGCTGCTGGGCAAGCCGCCGCGCATGACGCGCGACGCCAAGACCGTGGAGTCGCCATTCGAGGTGCTGGACGCCTCGCAGTATCCGCTGCGCGAAACCGCCTACCGCGTGCTGCGCCACCCCACCGTGGCCGACAAGTCCTTCCTGATCACCATCGGCGACCGCACTGTAGGCGGCATGACCGCGCGCGACCAGATGGTGGGGCGCTGGCAGGTGCCGGTGGCGGACGTGGCCGTCACCACCATGAGCTTCAACACCTATCGCGGCGAGGCGATGGCGATGGGCGAGCGCACGCCGTCTGCGCTGCTGAACGCGCCGGCTTCCGGCCGCATGGCCATCGGCGAGGCGCTGACCAATATCGCCGCCGCCTTTGTCGGCCACCTGGGCAACGTCAAGCTGTCCGCTAACTGGATGGCGCCGGCCGGCCACCCGGGCGAGGACGCCAATCTGTACCGCACGGTGGAAGCGGTGTCCGAGTTGAGCCAGAGCCTGGGCGTCAGCATCCCGGTAGGCAAGGACTCGCTGTCGATGAAGACGGTATGGCAGCAGGACGGCGAGCAGAAGTCCGTTACCGCGCCGTTGTCGCTGGTGATTTCCGCCTTCTCCCCGGTTGAGGATGTGCGCAAGACCGTCACGCCGGAGCTGAAGGACGTGAAGGACAGCGACCTGATCCTGATCGATCTGGGTTACGGCCGCGGCCGCCTGGGCGGCTCCATCATGGGGCAGGTGTGGAAGGATATGCGCGGCCGTTCGCCGGACGTGGAGAACCCGCTGCAATTGTCCGCCTTCTTCAACACGGTGCAGTCGCTGCTGCGCGACGACATGTTGCTGGCCTACCATGATCGTTCCGACGGCGGCTTGTTCGCCACGCTGGCGGAAATGATGTTCGCCAGCCATATCGGCATCAGCGTGGACCTGCAAGAACTGGTGATCGAGCGCCAGAACACCCAACGCATGATAGACGACTACGTGCCGCCGGCGCAGGAAGCCGCCACCCATGGCCGCATCATGCGCGTGCTGTTCTGCGAAGAGCTGGGCGCGGTGCTGCAGGTGAAGAAGTCCGACACCGCGGAAGTGATTTCCCGCTTCATGAAGGCCGGCATCGGCCGCGAGCTGTTCGTCATCGGCCGCACCAACAGCTACGACCGCCTGGTGATTCGCCACAAGGGCAAGGATCTGTTCAGCGAGAGCCGCAGCGAGTTGTTCTGCGCCTGGTCGGAAACCAGCGCCCGCATGCAGCGCCTGCGCGACAATCCTGCCTGCGCCGACAGCGAACAATTGCTGCGCAGCCACGCCAAGTCGCGCGGCCTGTTCGCGCAGCTGTCGTTCGACGTGCACGGCAATCCGGCCGCGCCGTACATTTCCACCGGCAAGCGTCCGCGCATGGCCATCCTGCGCGAGCAGGGCGTCAACGGGCAGCTGGAAATGGCCGCCGCCTTCGACCGCGCCGGCTTCGACGCAGTGGACGTGCACATGAGCGACATCATCGCCGGACGCGTCGCGCTGGCCGACTTCAAGGGCCTGGCCGCCTGCGGCGGCTTCAGCTACGGCGATGTGCTGGGCGCAGGCGAGGGCTGGGCCAAGAGCATCCTGCTCAACCCGCGCGCGCGCGACGAGTTCGAAGCCTTCTTCGGCCGCGGCGACACCTTCGCGCTGGGCGTGTGCAATGGTTGCCAGATGATGTCCAATCTGTCGGCCATCATCCCGGGCGCGGAGCACTGGCCCAAGTTCCGCCGCAACGCGTCGGAACAGTTCGAAGCGCGTTTCAGCATGGTGGAGGTGGTTGCCTCGCCTTCCATCTTCCTGTCCGACATGGCCGGCAGCCGCCTGCCGGTGGTGGTCAGCCATGGCGAGGGCCGCGCGGTGTTCGCGCCGGGCGCGCAGGACAAGGCGTTGACGGCGTTGCGCTACATCGACTTCGATGGCCGCGCCACCGAAACCTATCCGCTGAACCCGAACGGCTCGCCGCTGGGCGTCACCGGCGTCACCACGCCGGACGGCCGCTTCACCATCATGATGCCGCACCCGGAGCGGGTGTTCCGCACTGTGCAGAACAGCTGGCATCCGGCGGATTGGGGCGAAAACGGGGGCTGGTACCGCATGTTCGCCAGCGCGCGGCGCTGGGTGGGGTAAGCCCGACTCGCATGCAAAACGGAAGCCCTCGGGCTTCCGTTTTTTTTGGGGCTTAGCCTAGTGGCCGGGCAGCGCGCAGCAGGCGGTCGCGCACCGCGCGCCAAGCGGGCTCGTCAGGAGGCAGAACCACCAGCACGGATGAGCAGCGGCTGCCATCGGCCTCGTGCAAGGCGGCGTACAGCGCCTGGGCATAGGCGTCAGGAGTGGACGGCATTTGCCGGAACCATGCCGGCGCCGTGCTTGGCGCGTCGATAGCCAGCACTGCGCATTCCTGCCACAGCACAGCGGAGGATTCGGCCTCCTTCCGCTCTATCCGGTAGCAAGGCTGGCGCGGCGAGTAGTGCAAGGCCAGGTTGCCAGGCACGCGCGGCGCGTCGGGCGCCGCCTTTTCCGCCAGATCAAGATAGGGCGCCAGCATGTCGGCGCTAATGGCACCGGGCCGCAGAATGGCTGGGCGCGGGCCGCTGAGATCGAGAATGGTCGATTCAATGCCTACCGCGCAGGGGCCGCCGTCCAGCACGGCTGCTATCTGCCCTTCCAGATGCGAGCGCACATGTTCCGCCGTGGTGGGGCTGATGCGGCAGAACGGATTGGCCGAAGGCGCGGCAACCGGCCTTTGCAGCCGGTCCAATACCTGCTGCAGTAAGGGATGGTTTGACCAGCGCAGGGCGACGGTATCCTGGCCGGCGTTGATGATGGCGGGCACGTCGCTTCTGGCCGGCAGCACCAGAGTCAAGGGGCCGGGCCAGAAGCGCTCGATCACCGGCCAGGCAGGGTCGGGCACGCTGGCAGCCCAGTTCATCAAGTGACCCAGTCCTGGCAGGTGGACGATCAGCGGATGGTCGGCCGGCCGGTTCTTGGCGCGGAAAATCGCCGCGACGGCCTCGGGATTGGTGGCGTCGCCGGCCAGGCCGTAAACGGTTTCCGTAGGCAAGGCAACCAGTTGCCCCTGGCGCAACAGCGAGGCGGCCAGATCCAGGTCTTCGGGTGTAGGGTGAAGGGACTTCATATTTCTCTATCGCGTTAGGGATTGCAGACGTCGCAATATTGCGGCGAGACCGGCGCGCCCAGCGTTTCCTGGCGCATGGCCAGGCAACAGGGGCATTGCCAGCGGCGAACGCCAGGCTGCCGGGTGGGTGCGCCGCAGTCCTGGCATGGCGCGCCAGCGAGCGGGGCGATTTCGCCGAAGCCCGGCACGCCGCAATCCGGGCATGGACTGGCCAGCCGAGCGGCCAGCTTTTCCGCGCAGCGGGCGATCATGGCCATCCGGGTGGGGTTGCGATGGGCGCGCATATCGGTTTCCAGATGCAGCGGACCCGCCGCCAGGTGCGTTTCCAGGTGCGTGCGCAGCGCGCGCTCGTCGCGCAGCGATTTATCAAACGCCGGCTCGCCGGGCCGGCCGACGATCAGGCCGTGCGCGGGGAAATCGGCCTGGCGCAACAGCTCGGGCAGGCCGTCCAGGCCATTCAGCATCCAGTGGCGGTAATGGGTTTCCGGCCCGCTGATCCATGCTTCCACCGCGTATTCGCGCGCCGCGTCCCAATAAACCAGCAGCTCCGTCGCCCAGGCGCAGCTGCCCAGCCAGGGATCGCCGCCGAAGCTGCCTTCGCTGCCGATGCCATGCGGCAGCCCGCTGATCTCGCAGGCCAGCTTGGCCTTGGCCAGGGCCGCGTCGCGCTGGCTGCCGGCGCGCGGCGTCTCCCCGGTGAATGTGCCCAGGCTGTCGGTATCGAAGCTATCCACCAGGGCGACTTGCCAGCCGATGCCGGCCAGAGCGGGCCCCAGCGCCGCCTGCTTGCCATGGAGGGTCAACAGCGCGGCCTTGCGATCAAGCATCATGCCGCCAGCCTCCATCGGCATGCCAGCGCAGCGGCGTCTCGCCATGCACACAGTACAGATGCAGCCAGCCGTTTTCGATCAACTGCTTTGGTAGCGGCTGGCGGGACAGGGCGGCGGCCAGCTTGTCCGGCGGGGCGTCGATGCAGGCCGCCAGCCGCAGCGGCGCATGGCGCAGGTGCTGGCCATCGTGCACGGATTGCCAGGACAGGCCGATGCGCAAGTCGCCGCTATTGCCTTCGAACACGCCGATGCGGCCGCCCACCACATTGTGCAGCAGCTTGTTGCCGCTGCCGAAGCGGCGCGGATCAACGGTGGAGGCGAAATACTGCATATTGATCCAGTGCGCCACCACCATGGGCGCGGCCAGAATGGCTTCCAGTCCTTTTCCATCCGCGTCTTCGCGCCAGTTGTAATCATGCAGGAAGGCGCGGCCTTGCAGGTCCAGGCGGCTGGTCTTGCCGCGCGGCGCCGCGATGAACAGCGCATTGCCGGCCAGCGCCCATTCCGGGCGCGTTTCCGCCCAGTCATCGCCTTTTTGCCGCATTTTTTGCAGCAAGGCCTGATCGCCGAGGCTGGCGTCCAGATTGACCGCCGGCGCGCGCCGCTGCCTGGCCAGTGCGGCGGCGTCGCGCAATTGCGCCTCAAGCGCGGGCAGGCGGGCGCGGACATCGGCCGCCAGCGCATCGGTGTCCAGCAGCAGAATTTCATCGCTGTGCGTCAGGTGCAGCGCCGGCAGGAAAACGGTATCCGCCGGGACGGGCTGGCCTTGCTCGGCCAGCAGCGCGCGCAGCGCGGGATCGTTCAACCAGCTGGCCAGCAGGCGGACATGCTGGTGGCCGCCATGGCCGCCGCAGGCGCCGCATTGCAGCGCGGCGGCTTGCGGATTATTGCTGGCGTGGCTGGCGTGGCCGGTCAACAGCACCCAGGGCGCAAGTTCACCATTCAGCCCCATCGCCGGCAGCAAGCCCGCCGCCAGCTTGGCCTTCTGCTCCAAGGGCAGCGAGGCTTGCGGCACAGGGGCAGCGCTGTGCCGGCTCAGCCATGGGTCCAGATCCGGCAGCTGGGCCTGGCGCGCGCGCGGCAGGCTGCGGCGGGCCAGGATGGCGATTTTGCCCAGACCCATGCTTTCCACCAGAGCGAAACCGGCGGCGGGGGAGCGTTGGAAGTTTTGCCACCCGCTGCGCCGCGCCGGACGCGGTTGGGAGGCAGGCGAGGTGGCTTCCCAGGCAGGGCCAAGCAGGACCGGGAGGCGCGGTTGAGCGAATTCGCTGCCTGGCGGCCGGTAGGCCAGCGGCAGGCCGAAAAAGCCGGCGAAGCCGTGGGTGCGGCATGCGGGAATGGTTTCTTCCAGCGCGCGGCGCAGCGGCTCCGAGCGCACATCGATGCAGAATACGGCTTGCATGGCCGGGCGCGTACCGGTTTGCGCCGGCGAGGGGCGGCATAGCGCTTGCGTCAGCGGCAAGTGTAGGGACAGCTCGTGCGCGCGCTGCCAGACTGCGGCAAACGGGTTGGCGCGGCAGTCTCCATGATGTTGCCATGCATGGCGCCAAGACGCCCAGGCGCTGCCGGCGTCGCGCCGGCCATCGTCCAGCAGGCATTCCCAGGCCAGCTGGATGGCCAGGAGTTCTGGCAAGTGCCTGTCGCTCTCGCCCGCCAGCTGGGCTTGCCAGGCGAGATAGGCGCACCAGCCGGCCCAGCCATTGTTGCGCATCAACAGCGCTTGCAGCCACGGCGCGGCCCAGTCGGCATCCGGCTGCAACTGGGCGATGCCGGATACCAGCATGGACTCGGCATCGGCAGGCAGACGTATCGCGTGCTGTCGCAAACGTTCCCGCATTTGCTGCGATGCGGTCAAACCATAGGGATGGCGCATCTGCTCCCGCCAGGCGGCGTAAAACCCCTGCTCGTGCGACAAGTGCCAGTTGGCCTGGTCGCGATCGAACCATGCGGCGCAATACTGGCTGATCTGCTGAATGACGACACCGGTCCAGCGCTGCGCGCTCATCGGCCCGGCAGGGGCGGGGCAGAGCTCGGTAAGAAGGAGGGGCGCCGCAGGGGGCGTGAAAGACTGGCGCGCCCGTTCCAGCCAGGTTTCCAGCGAATCGGTGCAGCCAGCCTCGTTCAGCGCGGCCTGCAAGGCATCGCGAGTGATTTCGCCGCTGCGCCAAGCGGCCAGGTATTCGCTTTGCGGCAGATGCAGCGGGCTGTTGGCCACATGAAGCAGGTTATCGGCCGCCTGCTTGAAGGAGCGATCGCGCAAACCCCAGTAAGGCGAGCTGGCCACCAGGCTGTCCAAGGGCCAGGATGGGGCAATGGCGGATAGGGCCTGTTCCACAGCCTGCTGCCATGGCGAGGCGAGTTTAGTCATGGCGGCCTCCTTTCAGCGACAGTTGCCAGGATGGGGTCGGAGTCTGCTGCCGGGGCTGGCGCCAGGCGAGCATGCACCACCATTCGTCGAGATGAAAACCGGCGAAGGCATGCGGATAGAGCCGCCGCGCCAGCCAGCCTTGCGGGTGGCGCAGCAATTCGCCCTGCAGCAGGAAGGCCGCGGCAAAAATCGCGCCAAGCAGCCATTGGCTCCACGCCGCGGGGGGCTGCCCGTGCCACGGCAGCGCCAGCGCCGCCAACGCATGCAGCAGCAGATAGGATTGGCACAGCGCCAGCGTCGCCAACAGGCCCGCCGGGCCGCGCAGCAACACGCCCATGCCCAGCCCCATGCATAGCCAGAACAAAGGCGGCACCGTTGCGGCCGGCAGCCAGCGTTGCCACAGCCATTGCGAAACGGCCAGCGCCAATACGGCCAGCGCGCCGCGAGCAAGGTGCGCTGGCAGGCTGTCGGCTTCGTCTCCGCCGGCCAGGCGCAGCGCGGCGCTGTCGCGCACGGCGTTTCCTGCGCTCAGAAAGGCATGCGCCTTATACAGCGAATGGGCCAGCAAGTGCAGCAGCGCCAGCGAATACAGGCCCATGCCGATTTCCAGCAGCATGAAACCCATCTGGGCGCAGGTGGACCATGCCAGCCGCAGCTTGACGCTGATGCGAGTCAGCATCACCAGGCAGCACACTGCCGCGCTCAGGCCGCCCCACAGCATCAGCAACGCATTGGCGGCGGGCGCGGTTTGCAGCAAGGGCGCCGCCTTGATCAGCACGATGCCGCCCAGGTTCACCACGCCGGCATGCAACAGGGCGGAAATCGGCGTGGGCGCTTCCATCACCTGGGTCAGCCAGCCGTGGAAGGGCAACTGGGCGGTCTTGATGCCCGCCGCAGCCACTAGCAATACGACAGCCAGCGTGGCGTAGCCATGGTTTTCGATCGAGATCGGCGCCGTTGCGGCTGCCGTCAGGTCCAAACTGCCGCCGGCGCTGATCCAGGAGAGTCCGGCGGCGATCAGCAGAAGCTCCGCCAGCCGGCTGGCGCGCCATTCTCGCCGCGCCGCCAGCTGGGCGGCAGGCCGGCCGGGGTAAAAGGTCAGCAGCGTTTGCAGCGCCAGGCTGCACACTATCCACGCCGCCAGCATCGGCAAAAGATGGTTGCCTTGGACGACCAAGGTGACGGAAGCCAGCAAGCATCCCAGCGCGCGCAGGAAACGGTGCTGGCCGGGTTCGCCTTGCATGTAGCGGCGTGAATAGCGCAGCACCATCCAGCCCAGTAGCTGAATCAGCGCCTGCATCAGCCAGGCAGCGGCGAACCAGGGCGCAGATGGAGCAAACCAAGCTAAAGGCAACAGCAACAAGCCGCCGCAGAGGGCGGCCGCTTCCGCCGCCCGCCAATGCGCGCGCAGGACATGGCCAGGCCAGAAAGTCGGCAACAACCAAGCCGCGGCGATGGCCATCGGCAGGGCCGCGAGCGGGTCAAGGGGCATGATGGGCTCCGTTTTTTATCCTGCTTGAACTTTGCCCGATGGATTGTGTTCAGTAAAATAGATTAAATATTAGTTTTTATTCTTTTATATAGAACGATGAATCGACTCAACTACCATCATCTGTATTACTTCTGGTCGGTGGCCAGCGAGGGGCACCTCACCCGGGCCGCCGAGCGCTTGCATGTTTCGCAATCGGCGTTGTCCGCGCAAATCCGCCAGCTGGAAGAGCAGCTGGGCCAGCCGCTGTTTCTGCGCGAAGGCCGCAAACTGCAATTGACCGAACTGGGCGCGGTGGTGATGCGTTACGCCGAGGAGATTTTTGCCCTGGGCAACGAGCTGCTGGCCAGCGCGGCGTCCAGCGAAGGCAGCGGCGGCACCTTGCGCATCGGCAGCGTGGCGACCTTGTCGCGCAATTTCCAGGATTGGTTTCTGCAGCCGGTGCTGCGCCAGCAACAGGTGCGGCTGGTGCTGGAAGCGGGCAGCCTGGAGGAGTTGCTGGCCAGGCTGAAGGCGCACGAGCTGGACGTGGTGCTGTCGAATCGGCCGGTGCTGGCCGATGACAAGCAATCGTGGCGCTGCCGCACCCTGGCGCGCCAGCCCGTGGTGCTGGTGGGGCCGCCGCTGGAGATGGGGCGGGATTTCCAGATCGAGCGCGATCTGACGCGCCTGCCTTTGCTGGTGCCCAGCCGCAAGAGCGAGGTCCGCCTGCGCTTCGACCTGTTGTGCGAGGAAATGGCTTGGAAACCGCAGATACGGGCCGAAGTGGACGACATGGCCATGCTGCGTCTGTTGGCGCGCGACGCGGGTGGCGTGGCGCTGCTGCCCGCCATCGTGGTGCGCGACGAGCTGGAGAAAGGTTTGCTGCAGCAGTATTGCCTGGTGCCTGAGGTAGAAGAAACGTTTTATGCCATTACCGTGCAGCGGCGCTATCTGTCGCCGCTGTTGACGCAATTGCTGCGCGAGGTGGAATGAGTTCGCAATGTCAAACGCATTTCGGATAGGATGCGGATTCCTGCTTGTGGAGACAGACTATGCGTTTGACTAAAATCATGCATGTTGCGATAGGCATGCTTTTCGCCTGCTGCGCTTCCTTTACGCTGGCTGCGGGCTTGCGGCTGCTTGATATTCCAGCCACCAAAACGATTCCGGCATTGAAGGCGGCGATTTGGTCTCCGTGTTCAAAGCAGCCGGAGAGCAGCCAGGTCGCAGCCTTCATGGTGAGCGCCAGTCGCAATTGTCCTTTGGATGTCGATAAGCTGCCCCTGATCGTGATTTCTCACGGTTTTACCGGCAGCATGTACAGCCATCATGACAGCGCGGAAGCTTTGGCTGATAACGGATTCCTAGTGGTGTCCCTCAACCACACCGGGGATAGCGGGATGAGTATGAAGTACCCTTGGGACATGTTGGCTTTTGAAAGACGGCCAATCGAGATCAAAAGGGTGATTGACTATATGCTGGGCGAGGCGACCGAAGCCTCGCGAATCGATTCCTCCAGGATAGGCGTCATGGGTTTCTCGCGCGGCGGCTTTACGTCCTTGGTCATTGCGGGCGGCGAGCCAGATTTTGCCGGTTCGGAAGTGCGCTGCAAGATGGATCGTCCGCTGTGCCGACAGCTTGAGCAAGAGGCCAGGGGAACCCGCCAATGGGTGCGCGACGATAGAGTCAAGGCTGCCGCAGCGCTTGATCCGCTGAATGCTTTTCCGAGTGCCGCCAATCTTGCAGGCATCAAAATTCCCGTGTTTCTGTGGATTTCGGAGAAGGGCGGTGATGGCGTAGAACCGGACACGGAGGCCAAGCTGCATAAACTGCTGCCAACCTTGCGCGATTACAAAGTACTGCAAAACGCGGGCCACTTTGCCTTCCTTGCGCCATGCGCGGAGGCGCTGGTCAAGGAAGAGCCGGAAATCTGCCAAGACGCGCCAGGTTTTGACCGAACGGCATTTCATCATGATTTGAATGCTTCGTTGGTGGCTTTTTTCCGGACCGCCCTGATGCCATAGGGCCTGCAGCCGCTTAACCGGCCCAAAGCCGGCCCATGGGCCAAGCGGGAAAATCGCTAGTCCGAAATGCTCTCATGCGCTCCAGCGTCGCCGCGTTTCCAGTAGCCGGCCACGCGCATCCGCTCCTTATCCAGCCCTTGCGCCAGCAAGTGCTTGTGCAGCGGGCGCATTTCGCCGCTTTCCCCCGCGGCCCAGACATAGCCTTCGCCAGCGGGCAGGGCAGACTGCGCGATGGCTTGCAGCAGATCCTGCCCGCGTTTGCGGTAACGCCAGACGATTTCGATGCCGGCCGGGGCGGCAAGCGGCAGCCGGCCATCCTCGTCGTCCACCAATATCCACGCTTGCCCGCGGGCGCCGGCCGGCAATGTTTCCAGTCTCCGGGCGATGGCCGGCAGCGCCGATTCGTCGCCTATCAGCCAATGCCAGTCAAAGCCGGTCGGCACCACGCGCGAGCCGCGCGGGCCGCCTATGCCCAGGTAGTCGCCAGGTTTGGCATTCGCCGCCCACTGCGCGGCGACGCCGCCGGCGTGCACCACAAAGTCGATATCCAGTTCGCCCTTGGCCGCATCGTAACGGCGCGGGGTGTAGTCGCGCATGGCCGGCTTGGGCCTATCCGCTGGAAAGCTCATGCCGCTCTCGCCGATGACGGGCGCGGCCGGCATGGTTTCGCCGGAAGCGGGGAAGAACAGCTTGACATGGTCGTCGAAGGAGGCTGAGACAAATCCTTCCAGGTCGTCGCCGCTCAGGGTGATCCGCAGCATGGCGGGCGTCAGCCGCGTTACCCGGCTGACTTGCAGCAAGCGGAAGCGAGTGGCGTGGCGCAGTTTTTGTATCGTCAGATCTTGAGTCATATGGCGCTCCTTAGGATTGGGCTTGGCCGATGATCTCGGCGGTGGCGCGTTGCAGAATGGCGGCGATGCGGCGCTGTTCTTCGGCGTCGGCGTGATCGCGCAGCAGCAGCGCATGTTTGAGGGCGCGGCGCGCTTCTATCATTTCCTTGGTCCAGCCGGCGGCGCCGTCTTCGCCTATTTCCTCGCCGGCATAAGCGCGGCGCGCCAGCTCCATCTTGCGGCCGATATGGCGCAGCTTGGCCAGCATCAGTTCCACATGCTCTTTTTGCTCCGCCAGCCGATTCTGGCCCGGCTGGGAGATGGAGTAGCACTTGCGGTTGCCGCTGGCGGCCACCGTCACCTGGCCCAGTTCTTCCAGATAGGTCAGCGCCGGGTAAACCATGCCTGGGCTGGGGCTGTAATAGCCGTTGGAGCGGCTGGCCAGCTCTTTGATCAGCTCATAGCCGTGAGCCGGTCGCTCATTGATCAGCGCCAGCAGCAAAAGCTGCAGATCGTCCGCGCCGAACTTGCGGCCGCGCGTCATTTCGCCGTCGCCGCCGCGGTGGCCGCGCCCGCCATGGCCACGTCCGAACGCATGCGCGCATAGATTGAAAAGGTGTTTTGCTTTCATGGCATCCTTGTTTATATCTTAAGATGTAAGTTTTAAGATATATATCGTAAGAGTGCTTGTCAAGATAAAGCTTGCTTGTGACAGGGCGCTTCCGTTTATGCATGCCTGGCGCTGGCCGGAAGGGCGGGAGGCGACTTGAGACGGGAATGGCAAGAGTCGCCTCCCCCGATAAGTCAGACGAGGCAGGCGGCAGGGCCAAAGAAGGGAGGTGCCGATGGCGGCTGAATGAGGACGTTAGCTTCTGCGCGGCACGGCGAGGATGCGCGGCGAGTGGCCACAGTAAGCCAAGAAGCGCGCCAGATCGGCCACCGGCACGCTCAAGGTGGCGGTGTTGACCAGCGGGTGACACAGGATGGCGTCCGCGGCCCACAGCGCCTCGTCCACTACAATAGCGACGTGTTGATTGCCGTCGTTGACGGCGGCCAGCAAGGTGACCGAGCCCGGCTCCAGGCCCAGGTATTTATTCAGCCGCTCCGGCGAGGCAAAACGCAGGCCTTTGACGCCCAGCATATCGCCCAGGGCCTTGATGTCGACGCCGGCTTCGGCGGGCACGGCCACCAGAAAGTGACTGCGCCCCTTGGCGTCGCAAAGGAAGAGATTCTTGCATTCCGCGCCGGGCAGCTCAGGGATCACCCGCGCGGCTTCTTCGCAGGTATAGACCGGCGGATGCTCGAATCGCTGGTAGCGGATTCGCTGCGCATCCAGCAGGCGATACAGGGCATGCTCCATGATGAGTCTCCTGATTCTCTGTCGCTCGAAGCTAGCATGTCTGCCCGGCTGCCGTCATCTTACCGTCAGCAATGGGATCACCTGGCGCAGCGCCGCTATCGCCGCGTCAGGCGAGCCCTCGATCTGAGCGCGGACAATCGCGCCATCTGCCGCAAGCGCCAGCATGCCGGCTTGCCGCGCCTGTTGGTCGCCCTCCGGCAGCAGCGAAGCTATCGCCTGGCGCATCTCCGTTTTATGGCGCCGGGCCGCATCGGCCACCGCGGCATCGGCGGGGATTTCGCCCAGTCCGTTGATGAAGGCGCAACCGCGGAAATCCGCGCTGGCGAACCATTCCGCCAAGGCATCCGCCAGCGCTGCCGGACCGGCTTCGGCATGGCGATTCAAGGCATCCTGAAACCACTGCATCCATAGCTGGTGACGCTGCTGCAGATAAGCCAGGATCAATTCGTTCTTGCTGGGGAAGTGGCGGTAGAAGGTGACTTTGCTGACGCCGGACTCCGCGATGACGCGGTCTATGCCACTTGCGCGGATGCCTTCCAGGTAAAACAGGCGGTGGGCGGTGGCAAGAATGCGCTCGCGCGGCGGCAATTCGGCGATGAGGCTGGAGGCTGGGGTAGGCATGGCGATGATTGTAGACAGATTTGTCTACTTTGGTATAGGCTCATGCCAGGTAGACAGACCTGTCTACCATGTCAAAACGCAGCCAAGGGGAGAAATATTTTGGAAAGCCGCCCGCCATTGCCGCCATTCAGTCGTGAAACCGCCATCGAAAAGATCCGCCTGGCCGAGGATGCCTGGAACAGCCGCGATCCAGCGCGCATCGTGCTGGCCTATAGTCCCGATACCCGCTGGCGCAACCGCGTCGATTTTCCGCAGGGCCGAGCGCAAGCGCAGGCGCTGCTGGAGCGCAAATGGCGGCGTGAGTTGGATTATCGCTTGATCAAGGAGTTATGGGCCCATGATGGCCATCGCATCGCCGTCCGCTTTGCCTATGAATGGCATGACGATGCCGGGCAGTGGTACCGCAGCTATGGCAACGAGAATTGGGCGTTCGCGGCGGATGGTTTGATGACGCATCGCCACGCCAGCATCAACGACCTGCCTATTCGCGAGGACGAGCGCAAGTTCTTCTGGCCGCTGGGCCGCCGCCCGGACGGCCATCCCGGGCTGAGCGAATTGGGTTTGTAAAGCCGGCAACATTCGATGGACAGGGCAAGGTGTGACTGATTAGTATGAATGCCTTTGGCATTTCCTTGTCTGGAGCTATCCATGCTTGAAACCATCCGTCGGCGCTTCCAGGCGCTGCAGCCCCAAGCGGATTTCTGTTCCTTGCGCTATGTGGAGGAAGACAATGAGCGCTTGTCCGTCCGTCAGGGGAGGCAGCAGCCGCTGACCCGCCGCCATGATCGCGGCGCGATGATCGCCGTGTGCGATGGCGGCGGCTATGGCTACGCCGCCACCGCCGATTTGAGCGAGGCGGGCCTGCGCGCCGCCTTTGAGCGTGCCCGCGGCTGGGCGCGCGCCACCGCCAGCCATGGCGTGTTCGACTACCGGCAGATTCAACTGCCCAAACCGCAAGGCCGTTATCAGGGCGCGGGCAGCGACGCCGCGTCCGTGTGGCCGCGCGCTTCGCTGCTGGATCTGCTGCTGAGCGAATCGGCCGCTGCCAAGGGCAACGACAGCCGCGTGGTGGACTGGTCGGCCAGCCTGTTCCGGCAGGACATCCATCAGTTGTACCTGACTTCCGACGGCGGCGAAGCCGAGCAGCATCTGCGCGCGTTGACGCCGTCCCTGGTGGTGACCGCGTTTGCCGAGGGCCGGGTGCAAACCCGCAGCCTGGGCGGCCAGTACGGCGGCCTGGGCCGTCAAGGCGGCTTGGACCTGATCGCCGAGGCCGGCCTGCGCGGCGCGGGCCGCCGCGTGGCAGACGAGGCGCTGCAACTGCTGTACGCGCCTAACTGCCCCAGCGGCAAGATGGATCTGCTGCTGATGCCGGAACAGATGATGCTGCAAATCCACGAGAGCATCGGCCATCCGCTGGAGCTGGACCGCATCCTGGGCGATGAGCGCAACTATGCCGGCACCAGCTTTGTCACGCCGGACATGTTCGGCCATTACCGCTATGGCTCCGAATTGCTGAATGTCACGTTTGATCCCTTGCTGAGAAACGAACTGGCCAGCTATGGCAGGGACGATGACGGCAAGCCGGCCGAGAAGGTCTGGCTGATCCGAAACGGCATTCTGGAGCGGCCGCTGGGCGGCGACATTTCCGCCGCGCGCGCCCGTCTCAATGGCTTTGCGCTGGATGGCGTGGCCAATAGCCGCGCCTGCAACTGGAATCGGGCGCCGATAGACCGCATGGCCAACCTTAACGTGGAGCCGGGCGACCAAAGCCTTGCGCAGCTGGTGGCCGGCATCGAGCGCGGCGTGCTGATGCAGACCAATGTCAGCTGGTCCATCGACGACTCGCGCAACAAGTTCCAGTTCGGCTGCGAGTGGGGACAATTGATCGAGAACGGCGAGCTGAAAGGCGTGGTGCGCAATCCCAACTATCGCGGCATTTCCGCCAATTTCTGGCGCTCGCTGAAGGCGGTAGGCGATGAAAGCACCTTCAATGTGATGGGTACGCCGTATTGCGGCAAGGGGGAGCCTAACCAGGTGGTGCGAGTGGGGCACGCCTCGCCGGCCTGCGTATTCGGCGACGTGGACGTATTTGGAGGAGCGGCATGATGCGCGCGCATTTGCAAGCATTGGCGGCGGCGCTGAGCGCCCTGCTGCGTGAGGGGGAAGGCTATACCTTGTGGCTGGAGGCGGAGCGGACCGATTTCGTTCGTTTCAATCACGGCAAGGTCAGGCAAGCGGGAGCGGTGGAGCAGGCGTATCTGGACATGCGGCTGATCCGAGGCCAGCGTCAGGCCACGCAGCAATTGTCGCTCAGCGGCGGTCCGGATGATATGGCGCTGCTTGAGGCGGCGCTGCCGGAATTGCGCGCTGCTTTGGAGCAAGTGCAGGATGACCCTTTCCTGCTTTTGAACGAACAGCCGCAAAGCAGCGAGCGCATAGGCCAGCACGCGCTGCCGCCGGCGGAAACCATGGTCGCCGATATTCTAGCCGCCGCGGAAGGCCATGATCTGGTGGGCATCCTGGCCAGCGGCCAGATGAGCTTCGGCTTCGCCAACCATCTGGGCCAGTTCAACTGGCAGCAAGGCGAGAGCTGGAATTTCGACTGGAGCCTGTATTCGCATGGCGACAAGGCGGTCAAGCGCAGCCAGGCCGGCACGGCTTGGGACGGCGCGGCGCTGCGCGGCGTCATCGACGAGGCGGCTGGGCAATTGGAGTGGCTGAAGCTGCCGGCAAAGACGCTGGAGCCGGGCGAGTATCGCGCTTACTTCACGCCCAGCGCGCTGGGCGCGCTGCTGAACATGCTGAACTGGGGCGGGGTGTCGGAAAAAGAAGTCCGCAGCAAGCGCAGTCCGCTGCTGAAGCTGGCGGAGGGCGAGGTCAAACTGTCGCCGCTGGTGCATCTGGCGGAGGCGGGAGGCGAGGGCTTGTCGCCCTTGTTCCAGCGCGAAGGCTTCATCCGGCCGGAGCGCGTGGAATTGATCTCCGGCGGCGAGCACCGCAACAGCCTGATCGACCCGCGCAGCGCGCGCGAGTATGGCCTGCAGCCCAATACGGGCAGCATGGAGTTTGCCGAGGCCATGCAGCTGCAAGCCGGCGATCTGCCGCGCGACCAGGCGCTGCAGGCGCTGGGCACCGGCGTCTACCTGTCCAATCTGTGGTATCTGAACTTTTCCGACCGCTCGGCTTGCCGCATAACCGGCATGACCCGCTTTGCCTGCTTCTGGGTGGAAGACGGCAAGATCGTCGCGCCGCTGGGCGTGATGCGCTTCGACGATAGCCTGTTCAGCCTGCTGGGCGAGCAGCTGGAGGCGCTGACGGCCGAGCGCGAACTGCTGGTGGATGCCGGCAGCTACGGCGGACGCGCCACGCAGAGCAAGCTGCTGCCCGGCGCCTTGGTCAAATCCTTGCGTTTCAGTCTGTAAAACCGCACGCCGGCCGCGGCGGCGATCATGGCAATGAGCATGACGTTGCCGCGGCATCGTGTTAAAGTGAAACACTATTTTCCGGCCTTCGCCGCAATGGCGAATGTAGTATACGGCGGCGTGGCAGTGCTTGAAATCGGCCGCGTCGCGACATCGAATCAAGGAATACGCTGTGACCGACATCGCCCAACTCGAACCCAAAGCCGTCTGGGAACATTTCCAAACCCTGTGCGACATTCCGCGCCCGTCCAAGCATGAAGAGCAGGTGCGCGACTACATGAAAGGCTGGGCGGAGCTGCGCGGCCTGGAAACCGTTGTGGACCAGGTGGGCAATCTGATCATCCGCAAGCCGGCCACTCCGGGCTATGAAGACCGCGCCGGCGTGGTGCTGCAAGGCCATCTGGACATGGTATGCCAGGCCAATAGCGGCACCGAGCACGACTTCTTCAAAGACCCGATCCGCCCGGTGCTGAAGGATGGCTGGCTGGTCGCCGAGAACACCACGCTAGGCGCCGACAACGGCATCGGCGTGGCGCTGGGCATGGCGGTGCTGTCCGGCGACGACGTCGCCCACGGCCCGGTGGAAGTGCTGCTGACGCTGGACGAAGAGGCCGGCATGGGTGGGGCGCTGGGCCTGGAAACCGGTCTGCTGCAAGGCCAGTACCTGATCAATATCGATACCGAAGAGTGGGGCGAGTTCTACATGGGCTGCGCCGGCGGCGTGGACGTGAACGTCACCCGAGAATATGCGGCGGAAGCGGTTCCGGCCGGCTTCCAGACTGCCAGCCTGACCATCAAGGGCTTGAAAGGCGGCCACTCCGGCGCCGACATCCACCTGGGCCGCGGCAACGCCAACAAGCTGCTGATCCGCCTGATCCGCGAGCTGGAAGCGGAAACCGACCTGCGCCTGGCCTCGCTGAAGGGCGGCACCGCCCGCAACGCGCTGTCGCGCGAAGCCTTTGCCGTGGTGGCCTATCCGGCCGCCGATGCGGCCAAGGTGGCGGCCAAGCTGGACGCGTTCCAGGCGCTGATGCGCTTCGAACTGGCCGGCGTGGACGAGGGCGTGGTGGTGCTGTCCGAGGCCGCCGCCGCAGCCGATGTGCTGGCCCGCGCCGACCAAACCGCCATCCTGTCCGCGCTGCATGCCGCGCCGCATGGCGTGAAGCGCATGAGCCAGCGCGTGGAAGGGGTGGTGGAAACCTCTAACAACCTGGGCGTGGTGACCGTCGCCGACGGAAAGGTCTTCGCCAACCTGATGGTGCGTTCGCTGCTGGATTCCGGCACCTGGATGCTGGCGCGCGAAGTGGAAAGCCTGTTCAAGCTGGCCGCGTTCAAGGTGGAAATGGAAGGCGGCTATCCGGGCTGGGCGCCGAATCCGCAATCCAAACTGCTGGCTCTGTTCAAGGATGTGTACCGTCAGGAATTCGGCGGCGAAGCCGAAGTGCAGGTGATCCACGCGGGTCTGGAATGCGGCATCCTGGGCTCCAAGTACCCGAACCTGGACATGGTGTCCTTCGGTCCGAACATCCGCGGCGCGCACGCCCCTGGCGAGCGCGTGGAGGTGGAATCGGTCGGCAAAGCCTGGCAGTTGCTGCAGGCGGTGCTGAAAGCCATCCCCAAGGGTTGATTGCGACGCCTTGGAATAAAAAAAGCCGGACAGATGTCCGGCTTTTTCATTGTACGATCGGCTCAGCTAGACGGACCCTTCGCGCCGTGCCCGGAAAAGTGCCGGCCGAAGCCAATGATGACCAGCGCGCTGGTAAAAATGATCTGCAAATCCGCCAGCAGCCGGATCGGCCAGTAGGTAGGATACATGTCGCCATAACCCACGGTGGCTGCGGTGGCGATGGATAGATGGAAGCAATCCAGGAACAGCAGCGCGGCATTGCCGTAAAAGTCCGGCAGAAAACCGCCATGGCCGTCATACAGCGCGGTCATGCCGTGAAAGGCGTGACCGTTGACCAGCAAGAGCGCGAACAGGTAGTACACGACAGCGAACTGCAGCACCAGGCCGATGTACAGGCCGATCAGATCGCCCAGCTGGCGCTGGCGCGGCCGGCGCAGGATATGGCGTATGGTGCGGTAGATAGGCAGAAAGAACAGGGTCCAGGCCAGCCACTGTTCGCCCTGGCGCGGCAGCAAGGCATGCAGATTCGCCCCATGCCACAGCCAGGTCAGCAGCACCGCGCTGATCAGCGACAACGCGGTGCTGGCATGCAGCTGCAGCCGCGTTTCCAGCGTGGGAAGCGGCAGCGAGGCCTGCATGCTCAGTCGGCCAGCCGTTGGCGGATGCTGGCTTCGATGCCTGCCGCGTCCAGGCCGCAGTTCTTCAACAGCAGCGCAGGGTCGCCGTGCTCCACGTAGTCGTCAGGCAGGCCCAGCTGCAGCACCGGCACGGTCAGCCGCAGCGCTTGCAGCGCCTCGATACAGGCCGAGCCGGCGCCGCCCATCACCACGTTTTCCTCCACGGTGACGATCAGCTCATGACTCTCGGCAAGCTGGCGCACCAGCTCTGCGTCCAGCGGCTTGACGAAGCGCATGTCGGCGACGCTGGCGTCCAACTGCTCGGCTGCGGCCAGCGCCGGGTGCACCATGCTGCCGAAGGCCAGGATGGCGATCTTCCTGCCCTGGCGGCGCAGCACGCCCTTGCCGATGGGCAAGGCGGTCATCTGTTGCTGAATCTCGGCGCCGGGGCCGGTGCCGCGCGGATAGCGCACGGCGCTGGGGCCATTGTGCTGGAAGGCGGTGTACAGCAGCTGGCGGCATTCGTTCTCATCCGACGGCGCGGCCACCAGCATATTGGGGATGCAACGCAGGTAGCTGAGGTCGAAGGCGCCGGCATGGGTCGGGCCGTCCGCTCCCACCAGGCCGGCGCGGTCCAGCGCGAACATCACCGGCAGATTCTGCAAAGCCACGTCGTGGATCAGCTGGTCGTAGCCGCGTTGCAGGAAGGTGGAGTAGATCGCCACCACCGGCTTCAGGCCGTCGCAGGCCATGCCGCCGGCGAAGGTGACCGCGTGCTGCTCGGCGATGGCCACGTCGTAGTAACGGTCCGGATGCTCTTTTTCGAAGCGCACCATGCCGGAGCCTTCGCGCATGGCCGGCGTGATGCCCACCAAGCGCGGGTCCTGCTTGGCCATGTCGCACAGCCAGTCGCCGAACACCTGGGTGTATTGCGGCTTGCCGGAGCCGCCTTTGCCGCCGGCCAGGCCGTTTGCCGGATCGAACTTGGTCACGCCGTGGTATTTGACCGGATCGTTCTCCGCCAGCTTGTAGCCCTGGCCCTTCTTGGTGACGATGTGCAGGAACTGCGGCCCTTTCAGGCTGCGGATGTTCTTCAATGTATCGACCAGGGCGTCCAGGTCGTGGCCATCTATGGGGCCGATGTAGTTGAAACCGAATTCCTCGAACAATGTGCCCGGGGTGAAGAAGCCTTTGACGTGCTCCTCCATCTTGCTGGCGATTTCCTTCAAGGGTGGGGCGATGCCCAGCACCTTGCTGGAGCCTTGGCGCATCGCGGCGTAGAAGCGGCCGGACATCAGCTTGGCCAGATAATTGTTCAACGCGCCGACATTGGGCGAGATGGACATATCATTGTCGTTCAGGATCACCAGCAGGTCGGTATCCATCGCGCCGGCGTTGTTCAGCGCCTCGAAGGCCTGGCCGGCCGTCATGGCGCCGTCGCCGATGATGGCCACGCTCTTGCGCTCGATGCCCAGGGTTTTGGCCGCCACCGCCATGCCCAGAGCCGCGCCGATGGAGGTGGACGAGTGGCCGACGCCGAAGGTGTCGTACTCGGACTCCTCGCGTTTGGGAAAGCCGGCCAGCCCGCCGAACTGGCGCATGGTGTCCATGCGTTCGCGGCGGCCAGTCAGGATCTTGTGCGGATAGGTCTGGTGGCCGACGTCCCACACCAGGCGGTCATGCGGCGTGTCGAACACGTAATGCAGCGCGATGGTCAGCTCGATGCTGCCCAGATTGGACGCGAAGTGGCCGCCGGTCTTGCTGACCGACTCCACCAGAAATTCGCGCAGTTCGCGCGCCAGCTGCGGCAACTGCGTGCGCGGCAACAGCCGCAGGTCGGCAGGGCTGTTTATGTTTTCAAGCAGAGGATACATTGTTGTGATTCTGCGGATGGGCTCGCCGGGCGGTGGTCCGCCCTGATGGTTTCTCTACGAGCGGTTCAAAACGAGCGGGCGACGATGTAGTCGGCCAGTTGTTTCAGGCGATCTGCCTGCGGGCCAAAGCCCTCCAGCGCGGCGAACGCCTGGTCATGCAAATCCTTCGCCATCCGCTTGGCCTCGGCGAGGCCCAGCAGGCTGACGTAAGTGGGTTTGTCGTGGGCGGCGTCCTTGCCGGCGGTCTTGCCCAAGGTGGCGGTATCGGCCTCGCAGTCCAGGATGTCGTCCACCACTTGGAAGGCCAGGCCGATGCGCTTGGCGAAAGCGTCCAGCGCCTCTTTTTCCTGCGCGTTCAGTTCGCGGCCGGCCATGGCGCCCATCATCACCGCCGCGCGGATCAGCGCCCCGGTTTTCAGCATGTGCATGAATTCCAGCTCCGGCAGCGTCAACGGCTGGCCGACGCTGGCCAGATCAATCGCCTGGCCGCCCGCCATGCCGGCGTGGCCGGAGGCGTGCGCCAGCGCGCGCACCATTTCCAGCTGGCTGGCCGGCGCGATGCCCGGCATGGCTTGCGCGATCAGCTCGAAGGCGCGGGTTTGCAGCGCGTCGCCGACCAGCAGCGCGGTAGCCTCGTCGTAGGCTATGTGGCAGGTCGGCTTGCCGCGGCGCAGCACGTCGTCGTCCATGCACGGCATGTCGTCATGCACCAGCGAATAGGCGTGGATCATCTCCAGCGCCGCGCCGATGCGCGCCAGGTTGTCCTGCTCCGCGCCCACCAGTTCGCCGGCAGCGAAGACCAGCAGCGGCCGCACGCGCTTGCCGCCTTCCAGCGTGGCGTAGCGCATGGCTTCATGCAATTTATGCGGCGCGCAGTCGGCGGAAGGGAGCAAGCGTTCCAGCGCGCTTTCCATGTATTGCTGGATGAAGGTCATCCAGCCGATGAAGGTTTCATTGGCCATTGGGCAGGTCCAGCGTCTTCAGTTCGTTGTTTTCCAGTATTTTCAGCTGCTGTTCCGCGTCGGCCAGCTTGCCCTGGCAGAACTTGATCAATTCGGTGCCTTGCTTGTAGGAGGCGAGGGCGGTCTCCAGCGGCATGTCGCCGCTATCCATCGCCTGGATGATGTCCTCCAGCTGGGCCAGCGCGCTCTCGAAACTAGCTGGGGCTTTGGCGGCTTTTGCCATGGCGGTCTTCCTCGTACGTGTCAGGCCGACATTCTAGTCTAATTCCGCCTCAAAACGACAGTGTCGTCGCCGCTTGCGGGCGATGCGGCGGATTCCAGCGCGGGGCCGATTCGTGTAGGGTAGGTGGCTTATCCACCAAAAGAGGTTTGCCATGACGGCGCAGGCGCGTTCCATTCTGATTACCGGCTGCTCCAGCGGCATTGGCTATCACACGGCCAAGTGGTTTCGCGACAAGGGTTGGCGCGTGTTCGCCAGCTGCCGCAAAACTGAGGATGTGGAAAAGCTGCGGGCAGAGGGTTTCGACTGCCTGCGGCTGGATGTCGACGACACGGCATCGATCCGAACCGCTTTGGACGAGGTGCTGGCCAGAAGCGGAGGGCGGTTGGACGCCTTGTTCAATAACGCCGGTTTCGGCCAGCCCGGCGCGGCAGAAGATATTTCGCGGCTGGCGATGCGCGAGCAGTTTGAAACCAATCTGTTCGGGCCATGGGAGTTGACTAACGCGGTGTTGAAAGTCATGCGCGCGCAAGGCCATGGCCGCATCGTATTCAACAGCTCGATACTGGGCTTTGCCGCCATGCGCTGGCGCGGCGCTTACAATGCCAGCAAATATGCGATGGAGGGATTGTGCGATACCTTGCGGCAAGAGCTGCATGGCACGGACATCCATGTTGCGCTGGTGGAGCCGGGTCCGATCGAGAGCCGCTTCCGGCCCAATGCCTTGGAAAAATTCCTCAAGCATGTCGATATCGATGCCAGCGTGCATCGCGACAACTACCGCAAGCAACTGGAGCGCTTGAAGAAAGAAGGCCATGCCGCGCCGTTCACCTTGCCGGCCAGCGCCGTGGCCGAGTCGGTTTGGCTGGCAGTGACCAGCAGGCGGCCGCGTGCGCGCTACCGGGTGACGTTCCCCACCAAATTGTTCTGGTATTTGAAACGGCTGCTGCCGACGCGCTGGCTGGACGCGCTGTCGCGCGCGAGCGCTTGAACGGGCAGTGCTAGATTAGATTCAGCCAGATAAAGGAAAGGCGCCTCACGGCGCTAATGCCGTTCACTTAAGGATTTTCGGGCGACTTTTCTGGCCTTGAGAGCACAGGAATCCACAAAAAAAGCACCGTTTCCCATGCACGGAGACGGTGCTTTTCTCTTAAGTGAACGGCATTAGCCTCACGGCGCCTTTTTTAGTTTCGACTGCAAGGCTACGCGATCAGGCAATCAGATTGGCCATGCTGGTGGACGCCTGCTCCATCGATGCCAGCTCGCTATTGAGATTGGAATACTCGGTCAACAGGCTGCTTTGCTCGGAGTTGAGCTGGTCCTGCAGGCGCTGTTGCAATTGCTGCTCGGTCGACACCTGGCTGTTCAGATTGTTCTGGCTGATGGTGATCGTGCCAGTCGGCCCCAGCAAGTTGTTGATGGTGCTGTTGAATATATTGCCGACACCTGTGTTTTGCGCATTGCCGAACAGGTTGCTTACCGCTGAGGGATTGGCGGTCAACGCGGCATTGAACGTTGTAGAGTTCAAGGCCAGCGTGCCGTCGACATTCTGGGTGATGCCCACTTGCGCCAGATAGGCATAGGAGCTGACAGGATCGACGCCCTTCATCGGCGTACCTAAGATGCCGGCCAATTGTTGTTGCAAATTGCTCAGGTCGCTGCTGATGTCGGTATTCTGCGGCGTGCTGCCTACGGTTTTTGAGCTACTGGTGGCGGAATTGATCGCGCTCACGACTTGATTATATGCGCCGACGAAACTTTGCAGCGTTGAAGTGATGTTTGCCGTGTTCTGGCTCATGTTGATCGTGGTTTGCCCCACTTTTTCCAGCGTGAGATTGACGCCGTTGATCACATTGCTCACGGTGTTGCTGCCGGAGGAAACATTGACGCCATTGACTGTCATCAGGGCATTGGCGGCGTTGGTAGACTCGCCGGCCGCGGTGGCGCTTTGCTGCAGGCCGGCCAGGGTGTTGCCGGATGTGCTGTTGCTGTCGCTTCCGCCAGCCGTGATGGAGAAAGCGTTGCTGGTGCCGGCCTGCGTGGAATTCAGCACCAACGAATAATTATTGTTGTACTGCACGATGGAGGCGGACACGCCGATGCCGGCGCCGTTGATGCTGCTGGCGATGGACGACAGCGAGACCGCGCTGCCTCCGCTGCTCAGACTCACCGTGCTGCTGGTGCCGCCGACATTGAAGGTCAGCGAAGACGGCGCGCCCGCGATCGCGGCGTTTTGGTCTGTGATGGCGCTGCCATCCGGGTTCTTGTCAAAAACCAGCTGCCGCGCTTGCGCCATTTGCGTCACATTCAGCACATAGGTCCCGGCAGTGCCGCCTGAGGTGGTCGATACTCCCGCGACCGTGGCATCGGAAGACGTCGCGGAGAACTGCTGCAGGAAAGTGCCGGAAGACAGGGTGGACGCAGCCGACTGCAGACTGGACAGCGCAGAACTCACCTGCCCCAGCGTGCTGATCTCAGACTGATAGGTCGATTGCCTTTGTTGGCTTTGGGTCAAAGGCTGAGAGTCGGCTTGAACCAGCTGGCTGACAATGCTTTGGACGTCCAGCGGTCCGGCGCTGGCGCTGATGGATGATGATGACATGAAGACTTCTCCCGTTTCTCGCCGGCGCTGCCATCCGGCGGAAATATTGCGAATTGGGGTGGCTAATCTCGCCAAGTTGTCATCACGAACGGCGTTGTTCTTGTCCGCTCATGCGGAGGATGACACACAATCTCTTCAAGCCATTATCGTCCGCATTCAGAGCAACTTTAAATTTTTGGCTTAACGCAAATGTTAACGGTTATGGACACGGGCTGCACCGTAGATTCCCTTATTCCCACATTTCAATTTTTAAGATTTACTAAGTTTATATTGATATATCCAATTGGTTTTGAACGCGCTGGAACCTTTCCGGTAGATTGGCTGCAACCATAGAACGGGCTGCAAGCATGGATATCGATCAAGCAAGACTGACTCACCTGCAACAATTGGAGGCGGAGTCCATCCACATCATCCGCGAGGTGGCGGCGGAGTTCGAAAACCCGGTGATGCTGTACTCCATCGGCAAAGACTCCGCGGTGATGCTGCACCTGGCGAAGAAAGCGTTCTATCCCGGCAAGCCGCCGTTTCCGCTCATGCATGTCGATACCACCTGGAAGTTCCGCGACATGATCGCGCTGCGCGACAAGCAAGCCAAGGAGAACGGCTGGGACTTGATGGTCCATATCAATCAGGATGGCGTCGACGCCGGCATCAACCCGTTCACCGCCGGCAGCGCCAAGCATACCGATGTGATGAAGACCGAGGGACTGAAGCAGGCATTGAACAAATACAAGTTTGATGCCGCATTCGGCGGCGCGCGCCGCGACGAGGAAAAGAGCCGCGCCAAGGAGCGCGTCTATTCCTTCCGCGACAAGAACCACCGTTGGGATCCGAAAAACCAGCGGCCGGAGCTGTGGAACCTCTACAACGGCAAAATAGACAAGGGCGAGAGCATACGCGTGTTCCCGCTGTCCAACTGGACCGAGCTGGACATCTGGCAATACATCTATCTGGAAAACATCGAGATCGTGCCGCTGTATTTTGCCGCCGAACGTCCGGTGGTGGAGCGCGACGGCATGCTGATCATGATCGACGATGAGCGCATCCTGCAGTATCTGACGCCGGAGGAGAAAGCCCGCATCGAAACGCGCAAGGTGCGCTTCCGCACGCTGGGCTGTTATCCGCTGACCGGTGCCGTGGAGTCCGATGCCGCCACGCTGCCGGAAATCATTCAGGAAATGCTGCTGACCAAGACCTCGGAGCGGCAGGGCAGGTTGATCGACCACGACAGCGCGGGCTCGATGGAAAAGAAGAAAATGGAAGGGTATTTCTGATGTCTCACCAATCCGAACTGATCGCCGGGGATATCCTGGAATACCTAAAGCAGCATGAGAACAAGGACTTGCTGCGCTTCATCACCTGCGGCAGCGTGGATGACGGCAAGTCCACGCTGATCGGCCGCCTGCTGCACGACTCCAAGCTGATTTTCGAAGACCAGCTGGCGGCGATCGAGCGCGACTCGAAAAAGTACAACACCACCGACCAGGAAATCGATCTGGCGCTGCTGGTAGACGGCTTGCAGGCGGAGCGGGAGCAGGGCATCACCATCGATGTCGCCTATCGCTATTTCAGCACCGACAAGCGCAAGTTCATCATTGCCGACTGCCCCGGGCACGAGCAGTACACCCGCAATATGGCCACCGGCGCGTCCACCAGCAATCTGGCCATCATCCTGATCGACGCGCGGCGCGGCGTGCAGACGCAAACCCGCCGCCATAGCTATATCGTCAGCCTGTTGGGCATCCGCCATGTCATCGTCGCCGTCAACAAGATGGACCTGGTGGACTACAGCGAGGAAGTATTCAACCGCATCCGCGACGAATACCTGACCTTTGCCGAGCATCTGGATATTCCCGACATCCATTTCGTGCCGATCTCCGCTTTGCGCGGCGACAACGTGGTCAGCCGCACCGAGGCCGCGCCGTGGTACCAAGGCGCCACGCTGATGCATCTATTGGAAAACATCCAGATCAACCATGACGCCGGCCTGGATGCGTTTCGCCTGCCGGTGCAGTATGTCAACCGGCCCAATCTGGATTTTCGCGGTTTCTGCGGCACCATTGCCAGTGGCGCCATCCATCCTGGCGACCTGATCGTGGCGCTGCCATCCGGCAAGCAAAGCCGGGTCAAGGATATCGTCACCTATGATTGCAAGTTGGCGCGCGCCTCGGCCGGCCAGGCGGTGACGCTGACGCTGGAGGATGAAATCGACGTCTCGCGCGGCGACATGCTGGTACGGGCCGACGAGCAAAGGCCCCATGTATCGCGCAGTTTCGACGCTCATCTGGTGGCGATGAGCGAAGCGCCGCTGCGGCCGGGCAAGGAGTATGGTTTCAAGCTGGCAGGAAAATACGTCACGGGCCGCATCGAGTCCGTCCTGCATCGCACCGACGTCAATACTCTGCAGAACAATCCGGCCGATACGCTGGCCTTGAACGAGATTGGCCTGTGCCGCATCGCGCTGAACAGCTCCGCCGTATTCGATCCCTACCGCGAATGCCGCGGCAGCGGCAGCCTGATCGTGATCGACCGCTTGAACAACGGCACGGTAGCCGCCGGCATGATCCGCTCGCACAATGATGATTCTGCGCTGGCCGAGCTGTCCCAGTGGCAATTGTTTGAGCAGGAACTGGACGTGCTGCTGCAGAAGCATCTTCCGGGGATGAGCCGCCAGGAGCTGGCGAGCAAACTGTTGGGGGACGCTGGCGATTAGCGCGGCCGCTGCGCCATGGAGAATGCCCATGAGCCTGCCGGTTTGCGCCGCCAGGCTCATGGCATATGGGGGCTAAGTATTTGGCGTAAGTGCAGGTTGCAAGGCATTCGCCAGTCTTTGAGGAACGCCTGCCTGCCATCTAGGCCTTGCCAATTGGGGAGCGTTTTTTGACATGCGCTTGGACTCCTCCAGGGGCATTACATCAGCGCCTTGATGTTGTGCAGTTTAGTCAGCGGTTGCGACTCCCTGCCGTGATAAACGCTGCGGGGGTCTAGCACTTGATAAAGATAGTCGCGCTGCGCGCGTAGTTGATCGCAGGTGTATCGAGGCGCCGTCACCTGTATGGGTTGGCGGTTTTCGCTTTGCGCCTTGCGCCTTGATAGCGGCGATGCCGGGGTCGTCTACGTTCAGCATCATGCGTTTGTACGTGGTACCGGCCGGGCAGAATTGTGCGCTGGTGAAGATCGTCGATTCCGTGTTGTCGATCTTGCATTCGATCACGGCTCCGTGAGCGGCTATTGATGCTAAGCCGCTTGCGATGGCTATCCATTTCTTCATATTGTCACCCGTATATATTGAACATCAGCCCGTAGCGGGCTTGCAGGTGGCAATTGTCCCTTTATAAATTCCCATATGTCATTAGATTTCGATCAGTTCAGCTTGACGTTCTGCCAGCTTGTTCGGAATTTCAAAGAGGTTGATTCTCATGCCAGCTTGCTGGGCATGCCAGGGCGGGGCCTCGCCGGTGAGTTCGTCCGGGCTGCATGGCAATGCCGCAATGGGTTGGCTGCGTTTCATGATGCGGCGTTGGTTTGATGGGATGCTTTTAGTATGACTTGATTGTCGTATTTCAGCGGCGTCTGGTTGGGCATAGCATATTTGACATAATATAGATTATACGAACCATCAGACGTCTTCGATATCAGCAGCGCCATGGCCTCGCTGTCCTCCTGTATGCGGCGCTGATACTCGGCGTATGCCTCGCCGGCCTCTGGACACGTAAAGCCGGCCGTCGCGTCGGCGCGGCGTTTCAGCATCAGCACAATGTCGCCCAATTGTGACCAGTCGCCATGCGCATGCACGCCGATCAGCTCTTGCATGAGGCCGTAGTACTGACGGATGAAATGTTGCGCGCGCGTGTCCAGTCTGCTATCGCGGTCGTTCGGCTGAACTTGCAGGCGGCAGCGCTCCGTGGCCACGAAGAAAGGCGCAAAACGGATATACGGCGTCATGGCCCATATGTCCATGAACGCGCCCTTGACGATGCTCTGCCACGCGATCAGCTGCGCGGCGGTACCCTTAGGCCGCAATTGCACCTCGGCGCGCACCCAGCCCGCCAAATCGGCCCGTTTCAGTTGTTTGCCTTTCTCGTACATGCGGAACATGTGGACGTCGCCTGACCCCATGTAAAACGTGCTACCGGCTCCGCTGCCCTTGTCGTCGATTTCCCTGATTTTCGGCTTAGCGCCACGCTGGCCTTGCGTGTTCCAGTTTTCATGAACGGACGTGAGGAATTCAACGCCTTGCCGGTACAGGCCACAGACATTCAGATCGACGCAGACGTCGCCGCGCGACAGGCGGAACGGCTCGGGCCCGAACAGGCGCACAAGCAGCGCTGCAGCCTTGATCGCCAGCGGCCCGGAGCGCTCGAACATCATCGTGCCGCGCTGGGACTCGCCGCCGTGGTAGACAGTGACAATCGCATCGGTCAGCGCGTTGGCGTCGCAGTGAACGGCGAACGCGTACTTGTAACCGAACTTGGCGCGGACATCGACCAGATGGAAGCCGTCCAGGCGCAGCGCCTCCTCGACTTGGTCGGCGTGCAAGGTGGTCGATACCAGTGTCAGCCAGTCCAGCGCCAGACCCAGCGGCTCGCCGGCCGATGACTCGGACGTGCAGGCAATCGACGGCAAATTGTCGAGGGTGTGGCTTTCGACCGACAGGCCGCTATATTGCGTTTTGGAATTAAAAACAGGCAAAACCAGCCGCTCAGTTTGGTTTTTGGAGCCTTGAAAGGTATTTGACCCCCGTGTTACAGGGTACGGGGGTCTAATGTTGGCGTCGCCGACGCTGGCGCGCGCGGACGCGAGTTCGGAAACGGAGTGGAATTCCTGATCGGCAGGAGGTATAGTTCGGGCATGCATCGCAGGGCCTATCTGTGATGTTGGAAGTACCCCGCCAGCTGCTGATAACAGCTCGACGGGTAGATTCTGGAACCCCGGTCAGTTGGCGCTGCCGGGGTTTCTTCATTTCATGATGCGTGAATCATATCCCCGGAAAAGGGATACCGCAAGCAGGGCCTGCCGGCGGCGGACTGGCCCACCGCCTGCGGAGCCGGCAAAGGCCGGCTGTCCTCGGACGCTGGGACAGTCTGGGTATTTCGCGTTAGAGAAACAGGTTAAAAGAAACGAATCGCGCAATAATGTAATAAAAATTAGATCCGTTAAAGAAATTAAGTTGCGGAAAATGGATCTAAATTTGAATTAATAATGCTGGAACAAGGGAGAAATCAGCGCCAAGTAATCGCCAAATAGCATGGAGTCAGAAGCAGCGGCAGGCCGAAGACGATAAGAAGAATGAGGTTTTCAGTTCCCATTTTGAATGCTCCGTAATGATTTGGTGAACAGGGACAGATTCAGGGGCAGTTGATTTGCTGGCTCAAGAGGAGTTCGCATTCGAGGTCGGATTGCTGGACGCTTGTGTAAGCCGAAATAGACAGGTAGCACCATAACAGCAACAAGCAAACAACGAATAGCCAATAACGTGACACGGCGTATTTTCTCCCAACGGGTTAATTCTGGCGGCAAGTAGCGCCCTTCCCTATGCCAATTCGGCAACATGCAGTAAGCCCCCTGTATTTCTGATTCGCCATCCACCTCTAGAATTTCCTGCTCGGTGTCGTAGCATTCGAAGGCTCGCGAGCCGGTGGAATACCATGTGTCCGCTTTGATCGGCGGATTCATGCGGCCATAGAAAACGCGACCGATAAACCACTTGGGCATTTTGAGGCCGGTCAAGCGGGTGACGAATGGAATGGCGAGCTTGTCCAGGCGCAGGCAATCGACGGTGTATTCATGCAGGAGCTTGCGAATCTGCGAATCAAGGGCGTCGATGTCTTGAATGATGATGAAGACGTCCCAGCGCTTTTTACGGGCATGAACGAGCCATGACATGATCGACTTGCGCCCCTTTTCCTGCCAGTCGCGGGAATTGAGGAATACGGCGCATTCGTCCAGCACCAGCGCGCCGAAAGTGTCTTCCGCCCTGCTCTCGCTACCCTTGCCGAGCGCATCCAGATCATAGCCGGTCGGGATGTCCGGCAAGCGGATATAGGTTTGCTTGCTGCGGACATCGGGACAGAGTTTATCAAGACGGATATCGACGTTTCCGGCAATGCGTCTACCCTGCTCTGCATAGGCAATCAGACGGCCAACGCACTGAACCGATTTGCCGCCGCCTAAGTGGCCCGTAACGAAATAGACGGACATTAGCGGTCCTTGAGAATGCGCTTGTCTATGATGTCAAACAAGGCATTCCATACGGTGCAGAGACCGATTCCTGAAAGAATGCCGAACACGTAGGGAATGCAGAAGGCTAATACAAATTCTTGCAGTGTTTGCATGGGTAATCTCCTTAAAATCCCGGATCGTTTTTGCCGTAACCGGTAACGAGTTTTTTGGTTTTCCAAACGAGCCACATATAACCAAATTTGGCGACGCGGGCCGTAATGAGCGCGGAAAGGCAGGATGGCGCGCAATCGGGCAAAACGACCCATGTAGCGGACTGCCATAGTTGAGAATCAGGAACATGGATCATCGCAACAATCAGGCCCATGATAACCTGCTGAAATCCGATAAACGCGGTAACAAGCGCAACGAACAGGGTGATGATAACAGCAATCTCTTTGGCTCGTTTAATGCCGATTTTAGTCAGCACCTCCATGATGAACGCGCCGAATTTATTAAAAAACCACTCGAATATTTTTGCCATTTTAGGATTCCTCGGGCTTGGTTTTGAGGAACATTCCCGCAATGGTTAATGCGGTGATGGAGTACCAGCCATATGAAAGCCCTTCGCGCATTGGAGCCAAATGTTTGCAAATATCAATATCCATGGGAATGACGCCGGCTATACCCATTGGAATGGTCAGGTGAATGGGCGAGCATTCAGGATTGGGGAATAGTTTCTGCAACCAATTCAGGTCCAGTGACGGCATTGACATTCCAGTAATGGCGGAAAAATCCGGGGTATTGTCTGGAATATCTGTACTGGGCTTGTCGGTTTTCTCAGATACGGCGGTGCCGTCGAGGATGGATTTAATGGTATCGAGAACGGATTTTTGCGTGGCCTCCTGCGCAACGCCACATGTCCCTACGTCCTGACATGTCACAGGCGGATTTTGCGTACCGGTTCCAGTTCCTGCACCCGTACCCGCACCGATCAAATCGCCGATTTTATTACCGTCCTGAACGGTTTGAGATTTAACCACCATGGCACCGCCACCGGATGCGCCAGTCACATAATCAATATCGGTGGATACGGTCTGGATTTTGCCATTCGAGGAATTGCCCAACGTCAATATGCGTGAACCGGTCGGGGTTGGCTGTATCGCGGCCTCAATGTCGTCTTTGGAGGGAGGCTGAACCACAATAAAACCGCCACGCGTTGAAACTCGAGTGCCATCACCGGCAGTCACATAACCGGCCTTCATGCCAGCTATACATGAAGGGTTGGTATTGTCGAACGAGAAATTGCCAGCGGCGAAATAAGCCTCACAGTCCATACCGGAAGGTTTTTGAACGGCAGACGGATCAGATAAATTGCAGGTATCCGCACCAGTGCAGCTATAACCACTAGGCGCAGGTTGATTATTAGGAACATTGCCATCAATAGTACCGCCAGCTGAATCAGAAATACACGAACCATAGGCATAACGAACATCAGGATATCTAGATGCATACAGTTGACGACAATATGAAGAACCATATGACTGACGACCGGCAGCACTGCCAGGACTAGGAACAGTTGGCGGCGGAACAGGTTTGCCCGATGCCGGATCGCGCCCCCAATTCGGCGGCTGAGCCATGCCTCCTGGGCTAGTGGCGACAGGAACAGGCCCCTGATTAGTACAAGTGGAACAAGTAGCAGCGGCAGACGCACCAATGGTGATGGCCGCGCCGGTAATGACCTGGCCAACAGTAACGCCCTCGAGCGCGACACCGGCCAGCTCTATCAGGCCGGCAACGAGTGGAACAAAGGCATACGCGCGAATCGGCAAGAACGTGAGGTTGAGGGTTACAACGGCAAGAAGAATATGACGGGCAAAGGGAATTCTGGGCATGGCGCAGCCTCTGTGTGAAAACGGCGCCCCCTCTGCGAGGGGGTGCCGTTTCCCCTTCGAGGGAGCGCCAAGACGGGGAGTTAACCGATTTTCTTGAACAGCTTTTTGGCGATGCCGAACACAACCAGCACGGCCACGACGAACAGGACGAACGGAGCGACCGCGCCGGCTTGGCTGGTAGCCTGCGTCTGGACTGCCGTACCCATGGCGGTAAGCTGGCCGGTCAGATCGGGCAGAGCCGCACCGTCGGCGAATGCCGCAACGGAAGCGAGAGACGACGCAAGAGCGACGAGGAACTGCTTAGCAGTGAGTTTCATAGGATTTTCTCCAGTAGGGATTTTGCCGACCTGAAAGACAGGCCGACCAGAAAACCCACGCCCCAACAGCAGGCGAGGGACAAAGCAACTAGGGATATTTCGGTTACAGACATCGTCATCGCTGCTGCCCCGAGAAAAAGCCGATGGCGAAGGAAACAAACATCGCAACAACGAGCATCAGCTCATTTGTGTTGAAGCCGCCCACCGCTGAAACGGCGGCAGCGACCGGAGCAGATGCGTTAACGGGGTTCATTTGCCGGCGCGCTCGAAAAGGGTTTTCTTGAGCAGCGGCGCGAAATGGTCGATGGGAATCAACCGCATATTCATTTGCACCGCCGAACCGTAATTGTTGAATCGGCATGCAAAAGGGTGAATAGTGTAGTCGCCCGGCTCATAGGGTTTTTGCCCCTTTTCGAGGCTGACTTGCGAGCGATACGGGTGACGGTCTTGATTGCCGTCCTTATCGACGCCATAGACCCAAACCGTTTGTTCGGGGATTTGGAATTCTTGGCCGTCCGATTTGCGGCGAACGGATTTCAGGCGAACTTGACCATCTTCGGGCTCAATACGAACGAGCAGCATAGCTATACTCCCTTAACGTGATGTAGAAGCGTCATTACGGCGCGGCGGCTGATATACCGGCTGGGGCGGCTGGGCGGGCGGAGTGTAGGGAACCGTCGCAGGCGCTGCCGGCGTGTTTACGATGTAAGTCATGGGTACGGGTGCATACATGTCGAGCCGACCGCCGGCAAAGGCGGCGGGTGCGGCCAAGATAAGCAGTGCGAACTTTTTCACGATAAAAGTCCCTAATGGGGGATACGTGAATATTAGAATATCCCCTTTTGGGGGATGCAATATGGACAAAAGGACAGTTGACAATGAAGACTTTTGCTGAATACGTGGAAGATATTAAGGAAAAAGAAGGACTTACGACAGATTATGCAGTTGCAAAACTACTGCTAATCGACCCAAAGAAAATGGGTTACATGCTAAGCGGTAAAAGATATCCACCACCAGTAACGCCGTATGTGATAGCGGATATCCTCGGTCTCGATTCGCGGGAGGTATGTGCTTGTTTGGCATACGAACAGACAAAGGACGAGCTGCAACGTGAATACCTGAAAAGCGTTTTTTTTCGGCATTCGCGGCGCGTTGCCGCTTTATTCCTAGCGATTACGATGTGCGCAGGCGCAACAAGTTCCGAAAAGTCTTTGGCGTCTAATTTTATGACAAACAATATGACAGAATCACAGATTATGCGAACAAATGGGCGCAACGATACTTGAAGTCAATCACCCAAGCTTAGCGCCGACTTGCCGTACTCAAGTACTGCCTGTCTTATAGCGGGCATCAAAAAACGCCGTCCACTATTGGGTGGACGGCGTCGTTATGGTTAGCCCCTCGGTGTTGCTATCAAGCCTTGCTGGCGGCCAGCTCCTGGTATTCCTGTATCTGGTCGAAATTCAAGTACTTGTAAACTTCAGCGCCTTTCTCGTTGATGATGCCGATATTCGCCTGATATTCCTCCACGGTCGGGATTTTGCCCAGCTTGGAGCAGATGGCGGCCAGTTCAGCGGAACCCAAGAACACATTGGAGTTCTTGCCCAGGCGGTTCGGGAAATTGCGGGTGGAGGTGGACATCACCGTCGCGCCTTCGCGCACCTGCGCCTGGTTACCCATGCACAGCGAGCAGCCAGGCATTTCCAGGCGCGCTCCGGCGCGGCCGAGCACGCCGTAGTGGCCTTCCTCGGTGAGCTGCTTGGCGTCCATCTTGGTCGGCGGCGCCACCCACAGGCGCACCGGGATGTCCGCCTTGCCTTCCAGCAGCTTGGAGGCGGCGCGGAAGTGGCCGATATTGGTCATGCACGAACCGATGAACACTTCGTCGATCTTGGTGCCGGACACTTCGGACATCAGCTTCACGTCGTCCGGGTCGTTCGGGCAGGCTACGATAGGCTCCTTGATCTCGTTCATGTCGATTTCGATCACGGCGGCGTATTCGGCGTCGGCATCGCCCTTCAGCAGCTGGCCGTTGGCGATCCAGTCTTCCATGGCCTTGATGCGGCGTTCCAGCGTGCGCGCGTCCTGGTAGCCATCGGCGATCATGGACTTCATCAGCGTGATGTTGGAGCGCATGTATTCGACGATGGGTTCCTTGTTCAGGTGCACGGTGCAGCCGGCGGCGGAACGCTCGGCAGAGGCGTCGGTCAGTTCGAACGCTTGCTCAACTTTCAGGTCCGGCAGGCCTTCGATTTCCAGGATGCGGCCTGAGAAGATGTTCTTCTTGCCGGCCTTGGCTACGGTCAGCAGGCCTTGCTTGATCGCGTACAGCGGGATGGCGTTGACCAGGTCGCGCAGGGTCACGCCCGGCTGCAGCTTGCCCTTGAAGCGCACCAGCACGGATTCCGGCATGTCCAGCGGCATCACGCCGGTGGCGGCGGCAAAGGCCACCAAGCCGGAGCCGGCCGGGAAGGAAATGCCGATCGGGAAACGGGTGTGGCTGTCGCCGCCGGTGCCGACGGTATCGGGCAGCAGCAGGCGGTTCAGCCAGCTGTGGATCACGCCGTCGCCCGGACGCAGCGAGATACCGCCACGGGTGGAGATGAAGGACGGCAGTTCCTTGTGCATCTTCACGTCCACCGGCTTCGGATACGCGGCGGTATGGCAGAACGATTGCATCACCAGGTCGGCCGAGAAGCCCAGGCAGGCCAGGTCTTTCAGCTCGTCGCGGGTCATCGGTCCCGTGGTGTCCTGCGAGCCGACGGTGGTCATCTTCGGTTCGCAGTAGGTGCCCGGGCGCACGCCCTTGCCTTCCGGCAGGCCACAGGCGCGGCCGACCATCTTTTGCGCCAGCGAGAAGCCTTTGCCGGAATCGACCGGCGACTTGGGCAGGCGGAATGCAGTGGAGGCCGGCAGGCCCAGCGCTTCGCGCGCCTTGGCGGTCAGGCCGCGGCCGATGATCAGGTTGATGCGGCCGCCGGCGCGCACTTCGTCCAGAATCACTTCGGACTTCAGCTTGAACTCGGCCACCACGGCGCCGTTCTTCTCGATCTTGCCGCTGTACGGGTAGACGTCGATCACGTCGCCCATTTCCAGCTTGGATACGTCCACTTCAATCGGCAGCGAACCGGAATCTTCCTGAGTGTTGAAGAAGATGGGGGCGATCTTGCCGCCCAGCGTCACGCCGCCGAAGCGCTTGTTCGGCACGAAAGGAATATCCTGGCCGGTGGCCCACACCACCGAGTTGGTGGCGGATTTGCGCGAGGAGCCGGTGCCGACCACGTCGCCGACATAAGCCACCAGATGGCCCTTCTTCTTCAGATCTTCGATGAACTGGATCGGGCCGCGCTTGCCGTCTTCTTCCGGCTTGAAGGCCGCGTCGGCGCGAGTGTTCTTCAGCATGGCCAGGTAGTGCAGCGGGATGTCCGGGCGGCTCCAGGCGTCCGGGGCCGGGGACAGATCGTCGGTATTCGTTTCGCCCGGCACCTTGAATACGGTGACGGTGATTTTCTCGGCCACTTCGGGGCGGCTGGTGAACCACTCGGCATTGGCCCAGGATTCGATCACTTCCTTGGCCACGGCATTGCCCTTGTCCATCTTTTCCTTCACGTCATGGAAGGAATCGAACATCAGCAGGGTTTTCTTCAAGCCGGCGGCGGCGATCTTGGCGACGGACGGATCGTCCAGCAGGTCGATCAGCGGCTTGATGTTGTAGCCGCCCAGCATGGTGCCGAGCAGTTCGGTGGCCAGTTCGCGCGACACCAGCGGCGATTTCACGCTGCCCTCGGCTACGGCGGCCAGGAAGGATGCCTTGACCTTGGCCGCATCATCCACGCCCGGCGGCACGCGATGGGTGATCAGGTCGACCAGGGTGCTCTCCTCGCCCTTGGGCGGGTTTTTCAGCAGTTCGACCAGTTCTTCAACCTGCTTGGCGGACAGCGGCAGGGGCGGAATGCCCAGCGCGGCGCGCTCGGCAACGTGCTGACGATAAGCTTCTAGCATGACTTGGGACCTTCTTGGCTTTGGTTGTCGGCAAGTCTGCCGGCGCATGCGCCGACAGTCTCTACTCGGTAATTCTGCATCATAATACGCGCGCCTGGCGCTGCGAATATGCGCTTTGTAGTGGCTGAAGATTACGCTTTTCGGCGCTTGCATACAAACGAGTAATCGCAACACGCATTGTGAGTTAAAATCACAACATGAGCGCCTACCCTCCCCTCAATTCCTTACGGATTTTCGAAGCCGCAGCCCGCCTGGAAAGCTTCTCCGCCGCCGCGGGCGAGTTATTCGTCACGCATGGCGCTGTGAGCAAACAGATAAAGCAGCTGGAAGATTGGCTGGGCGTGCTGCTGTTCGAGCGCAGCGGCGGCCGCGTCAAGCTCACCGACGCCGGCTGGCGTTATCTGGTGCAGGTGCAGGACGGCCTGGATCTGATCGCCAACGCCACGGCCCAACTGCTTCAGCCCAACCGGCAGCGCCGGCTCAGCATCAATTCCACGCCTACGTTTGCCGCCTATTGGCTGCTGCCCCGGCTATCTGGATTCCGCGCCAGACATCCCGATCTGGAGCTGCATCTGGTCACGTCGGACCGTGATCTGTCGCGGCTGGATGCGCCGTTTGACGTCGCCATCCGCCGCGGCCCCGGCGACTGGCCCGGCCATATCGCCAAACCTTTCCTGAAAGAATGGGAGCTGCCGCTGGCCAGCCCTGCCCTGCTTGCGCGTCTGCCGCTGAACGGCCCGGCCGATCTGGTATGCCATACCCTGCTCCACGCCGACACCCGCCCCACGGCCTGGCCGCGCTGGCTGACGCTGGCCGGCGCGCCGGAGCTGAAACCCGCTTGCAGCCTGCACTTCGACAAATTCTCGCTCGCCTTGCAAGCCGCCATAGATGGTTTGGGCGTGGTATTGGGGCCGTTGCCTATGGCTCAGGCGCTGATAGCCTCCGGGCAATTGGTTTCGCCGCTGCCGGAGCCGGTGGTGACGGTGCGCGATTACTGCTGGGTCGTGCCGCGGATGTCGGCCGAAGACGCCACCGTGGAAGCTTTTTGCGGATGGCTGGAGAGCGAGGCGGCCCAAAACGCATGAATCGCCCGCCGTTGCGCGGTTGGCCGCTACGCCATAGAATGGGGGATCTGATGCGGAGATGGCATTCCTCCCGTAACCGCCTTTGCCAAGGCTGATGATGCCTACAGTATTCCTGGACCGGAAGCTGTAGGTACGCATGTCACGCACCCACGGTCCAGGCATGTCAATTTGACTACACTGGACAAACGATGATTCCAAAACCCACCCTCGAGCGGCTTTCCGTCCTGCCCTTCATCGGCAAGTGGACGCTATTGTCGCTGCTGGTTGCCGCGCTTGTCGGCAGCGCCTCCGCCTTTTTCCTGTTCGCCCTGGATTGGGCCACGCATACGCGCATTGCCCATGCCTGGCTGATCTGGCTGCTGCCCCTGGGGGGCTTCGCCGTTGGCTTGCTCTACTTATGGTTTGGGCGCGAGGTTGAAGGCGGCAACAATCTGTTGATCGATGAGATTCACGATCCCCAAAAGACCATCCCGCTGCGGATGGCGCCGCTGGTGCTGATCGGCACCGTGATTACCCATTTGTTCGGCGGCTCGGCGGGCCGCGAAGGCACGGCAGTCCAGATGGGCGGCGCCTTGGCCGATCAGGTTCACAAAGTGTTCGGCCTGCCCACGTCGGAGCGTCGCTTGCTGCTGATGGCCGGCATCAGCGCGGGCTTCGCCTCGGTTTTCGGCACGCCGCTGTCCGGCGCCATCTTTGGCCTGGAGGTGCTGGCCATCGGGCGGATGCGCTACGATGCCATCCTGCCCTGCCTGCTTGCCGCCGTCGCGGGCGACCAAGTGGGTTTGTGGTGGGGCGTGCAGCACACCCATTACGCGATTCCGTACATTCCGCAGCCGACTGCCATGGGTCTCGGCGCGGCCATGGCGGCTGGCGCGGCGTTCGGCCTGACTGGGAAGTTGTTCGCTGAGTCGGTCCATGCGCTGGCCGCGCTGTTCAAGCGGTTTATCGCGTTTGCGCCGCTGCGGCCTTTGATTGGCGGGGCCTGCGTCGCCATCGCCGCGTCCATGTTCGATGCCAGCGCCTATTTGGGTTTGGGCATTCCCAATATCGTGGCCGCCTTCCAGCACCCCTTGCCGTCTTATGATTTTGCGGGGAAGCTGGCGTTTACCATCGCCACTCTGGGCGCAGGCTTCAAGGGCGGCGAGGTGACCCCCTTGTTTTACATCGGCGCCGCGCTGGGCAATGCGCTGTCGCCCTTGCTGCACCTGCCTTTTCCGTTATTGGCCGGCATGGGCTTTGTCGCGGTCTTCGCCGGCGCGGCCAATACGCCGCTGGCTTCTACCGTGATGGCCATGGAGCTGTTTGGCCCGGAAATCGGCATTTACGCCGGACTGGCTTGCGTGGTGGCTTATCTATGCTCCGGCCACTCCGGCATTTACCGGGCGCAACGCGTCGGCATCGCCAAGCGGCGCGGCGTGCCGGAAAACATCCGGTTGTCTGAGTGGGCCGAGTTGCGCAATGCGCAGCCGCCATCCCGCCTTTCGGCGGAGGGCAGCCCCAAGAGCCGCCAGGATTAATGGAGCGAAGCAGGCGGCACGCCTATCAGCCTGATCTCCAACGGCGCCGCGTCGCGCGGCAGCCATTTGTTGTAGATGCGTTTGAACGTGCCGTCTTTCTTGATGGCGGCGAAGCCATCCTGCCAGCGCCGCACCTCATCGCCGGGGGTGCCGCGGGAAAACGCCAGATACAACTCCAGCGACTCCAGCACCCTCACCACCTCCACCGCATCGGGCGGCTGGTGAATGTCTTTCAGCACCGAGGCCACGACGAAGCCGCCTTCCACCCACATGTCGTAGCGGCCCAGCAGCATCTTCTGCGCCGTGATCTGCGGCGTAGGAGCAAGGTCCACCTCGACAAAACCGGCCGCGGACGCGGCGTCGGCGAAGATGCTGCCGCGATAGGCGCCCACGGGGCGCTGGTAGATGCCGGCCCCCAGGGCCAACAGTTTGGCGGCCTCGCCTTTTCGCGCCAGCAGCACGGTCTGCGATACCGCTATCGGCCCCAGCAGCGTCATCTGCCGCTCTCGCGCTTCGCTGCGGCCGACGGTGAACAGCATCACGCCGGGATTGGTCAACAGTTCTTTGTAACCGCGCGCCCAGGGCACCACCTCAATCGGGCTGTTGTCCCGGATGCGGGACTGGATTTCCCGCACCACTTCCACCGCCATGCCATCGGCTACGCCATTGCGTTGAAAGGTGATCGGCGGCCAGTCCTCGGTGTAGATGACAAGCGCCGGCGCGGCGGACGACCAGACGGCTAGACTGAACAGCAGCCCCAAAATACTGGCTCGCATGATGCACTCCTGAATGAAACTTTCTATCTTGATAGCCCCTCCCCGCCGCCTCCGCCCGTATCTTCGCTATAATTCGGCGTTGTGCCGGCAACCCGCCGGCATTATCATTCGCGCACCTATCCATTCCAAAGGAAAGTCATGAGCCGCATCACCCTCTCCCGATTCCTGATCGAACAGCAGCGCAAGGCGGGCACGCTCCCCCCCGAACTTCGCCTGCTGATCGAAACGGTCGGACGCGCCTGCAAGGCCATCAGCTATTCGGTCAACAAGGGCGCTTTGGCCGGCGTGCTGGGCGAAGCCGGCACCGGCAACATCCAGGGCGAGGCTCAAAAGAAGCTGGACGTGATCGCCAACGACTATCTGCTTGACGCCAATGAATGGGGCGGCAGTCTGGCTGCGATGGCGTCCGAGGAAATGGAGCTGCCGTATCACATCCCCGGCGAATACCCCAAGGGCGAATATCTGCTGCTGTTCGATCCGCTGGATGGCTCTTCCAACATCGACGTCAACATCTCGGTCGGCACGATTTTCTCCATCCTGCGCTGCCCAGAAGGCGTGACGCAGCCGACTGAACATGACTTCATGCAGCCCGGCACCCATCAGGTGGCGGCCGGCTATACCGTGTACGGCCCGCAAACCCAATTGGTGCTGACTTTCGGCAGCGGGGTGCATGGCTTCACGCTGGATCGCGAACAAGGCTCGTTCGTGCTGACCCATCCGGACATGCGCGTGCCGGAGCAAACCAGCGAATTCGCCATCAATATGTCCAATATGCGCCACTGGGAAGCGCCGGTGCGCCGTTATGTCGAGGAGCTGCTGGCCGGCAAGACCGGCCCGCGCGCCCGCGACTTCAATATGCGCTGGGTGGCGTCCATGGTGGCTGAAGTGCACCGCATTCTGACTCGCGGCGGCATCTTCATGTATCCCAAGGACGCGCGCGACCCCGCCAAGGCCGGCAAACTGCGGCTGATGTATGAAGGCAACCCCATGGCCTTCGTTGTCGAGCAGGCTGGCGGCGCGGCCACCAATGGCTACCAGCGCATCATGGACATCCAGCCGCAGAAGCTGCACGAACGCGTGGCGGTATTCCTGGGCTCGAAACAGGAAGTGGAGCGCGTCACGCGCTACCATCAGGAGCAAGCCTGATCCGGCTCCCACAAAGCCAGCAAGCCCGCCTCCCGGCGGGCTTTTTCATGGCCAGCCCATCGCCGCGCCTCATCCAATCGCGCGCTGCGCCGGCGCACGCCGGGACCGTGGAGACATGTCGCGCCACTCAGGGCCGCCGGGCCGATGGCGCGAACCACAAACGATGGTCATCCAGCGGCGTATCGGGCGGCAAGGCCGGATTGGCCAACTCGATCACATGCCGCCGCGCCAGGCCGGCCCGCTCGATATTGGCCTGATTGTACTTCCAGAAAATAGCGTCGAAGCTGCCATCGTTCAGCATTTTCTCCAAGCCCATCTTGAGCCGGCTGGCCAGCCGCGGCTCGGCCGGGCTGACGAAAAAGTAAAACGGATAGATAGAATGCAACAGCAAATCCTTTTCCACGGCTATGCCCTGCTCGGACAGGTGGAAGGCCTGGAATTCCGTGAATATCTCATTGACGCCGCGCGAATAGAAATCGAACCGCCCCGCGGTCAGCATCTTGAATAGCTTCTCGTAGGGATCGATCCACACAGTCAGCCCGCCGTGGCGGCAGATGGCGATATCGCCCCAGCCCGGCCCCATGCCGAGAGTGAAGCGCTTGAGGTCGTCCCGCGTTTTCACTCCGGAAAAACGCGCCTGTTCGCCCGCGCGAATCAGGCCGATGCGATAGCCGAGCAATCCCTTCCCCAACGGGATGCGGATCGGAATCAAGGTTCGCTCGCGCTCTACCGAAGTGGAGCCCCATACCAGGTTGACCGATTTGCCCGAAATCGCATCCGCCATATAGCGGGGCTCGTTCATTTCGGCTTCCGGGTGACTCATCACATACGGGCCGTATTCCGGAATGGTTTTGTCCAGCGCCATAGCGCGGCGCATCGCTGATATAACGCACCTCCATCGCGCTCTCGGCCTGGGTCTGGCATGACAAGAGCGCAAGCCACAAGGCCAGCATCCATGCGCGCATCTCCTTCTCCCGCAAAGCCGTACCAGTCCAGTATAGAAAGTCCAGCGCGGCTCACCGCGCGCTTGGCATGTCCAGCGGGGCCGCATTTTGCTAGAATTACGTCTCATTAGCCGATGAAAACAAACAAGCCACACATGTCTATCCAGATCAAAGACGCGACCGACATCGAAAAAATGCGTGTCGCGGGGCGTCTCGCCTCCGAAGTCCTAGACTTCATCACCCCGCACATCAAGCCCGGCGTCACCACCGAGGCCATCGACAAGCTGTGCCACGACTATATGGTCAATGTGCAAGGCACCATCCCGGCGCCGCTGAACTACGCGCCGGGCGGCCATAATCCCTATCCCAAGTCGATCTGCACCTCGGTCAATCACGTGATTTGTCATGGCATTCCCAACGACAAGCCACTGAAGAACGGCGATATCGTCAATCTGGACATCACGGTGATCAAGGACGGCTACCACGGCGACACCAGCCGCATGTTCTATGTCGGCGATGTGAGCCCCCACGCCAAGCGCCTGTGCAAAATCACCTATGAGGCCATGTGGAAAGGCATCGAGAAAGTGAAGCCGGGCGCTACGCTCGGCGACATCGGTTACGCCATCCAGAGCTACGCCGAAGGCGCCGGCTACAGCGTAGTGCAGGAGTTCTGCGGCCACGGCATCGGCAAGAAATTCCATGAAGAACCGCAAATTCTGCACTACGGCCGCCCAGGCACGGGCTTGGAAATCCAGCCTGGCATGATTTTCACCATCGAGCCGATGATCAACCAGGGCAAGCGCCATCTGCGCATCCTGGCGGACGGCTGGACCGTGGTGACCAAGGACCGCAGCCTGTCCGCGCAATGGGAGCACACCGTGCTGGTGACCGACACCGGCTACGAAATCATGACCCAGTCCGCCGGCACGCCTGACAAGCCCAGCTTCAAATAAGTCCAATCGCCCCGCGCCTGCTGTCGCGGGGCTTTCCCCTCCTAATTCGTTGCGAATTGTTTCCTGCTTTAAATTACTCTTGCCAGGGCAAGTGCTTGTTTCTAAACTGAATGAGCATTATTGCCCTATCGGCACGCAGCAAGCGGGGGATCATCATGGCGCTGACCATCAACACTAATTTAGCCTCATTGGCTGGCCAGTCTCAGCTGAACAAGACGCAGCAAGCCACCAAACAGGTTCTGGCCCAGCTCGCGTCCGGCTCGCAATTGAACAGCGCTGCGGACAATGCGGCCAATCTCGCCATTTCCCAGCAGCTGCAGGCGCAAATCAACGGCAGCAACCAGGCCATCAACAATACCAATGACGGCGTTTCGCTGGTGCAAACCGCAGAATCCGCGCTCAGCCAGATTCAGAGCAATACCCAGCAAATCCAGGAGCTGGCCATCCAGGCCGGCAATGGCGCGTTGAATGCCAGCAACCGCCAGGCGCTGCAGCAGCAAGTGGATCAGCTGACCCAGTCCAACTCGCAAATTGTGCAAAGCACGCAATTCAATGGCACGCCCCTGCTGACAGGCGGCAACGCCTCCACCTTCCAGGTGGGACCGAATGGCACCAGCAGCAACCAGATCACCGTTCCCAGTATCAATCTGTCGGCCGCGCCCGGCGCCGGCGGCCTGAACAGCTACAACGCCAACCTAGCGGCGACCAACACCATAGACATCACCACCCAGGCCAATGCGCTGAATGCGCAACAATCGGTGCAAAGCGATCTGCAAACGATAGGTTCGCAGCGCGCCACCCTCGGCGCGGTCAACAGCAGCTTTGAGGCGGTGGTGAATAACCTGCAGACCTCCAATATCGCCAACCAAGCCGCCAACAGCCGCATCAGCGATACAGACTTTGCCGCCGCCACCGCCAACCTGACGGCGCAGCAGATACTGGGCCGCACGGGGGCCGCGGCGTTGGGGCAAGCCAATATCGCGCCACAGGCTGCCCTATCATTGCTGGGATAAGCTATTTTTCGCTGGAAGTTCCCGGCAAGGCAAAATATATACTCGGCTCCTGGACTTGTTTTGGCAACGATGAGTCCTATATGATCGACACATGAATCCATTCCGGATTTGTCCAACGGGCACCCTTGCGGTGCCCTTTGTCCATCTGCAAGGAGCTCATATGTCTATCCCGCCCCCCATTATTGTGTCCACTCTGGATTACGAACGCCTGGCAGCCGTGCTGGAAACCTGCGAGTACGGCCATCCTGTCGCCAGCCGCCTGGAGGCGGAACTGGAACGGGCGGACGTGATGGAGCCATCTGCGATTCCGCCCAATGTCATCACCATGAACAGCACTGCTCGCGTCAAACTGGAAAGCGGCGAGGAAAAACAGCTGACACTGGTTTACCCTAAAGACGCCGATGGGACGCTGGGCCGCATCTCCGTCTTGGCTCCCATCGGGGCCGCCTTGCTAGGACTCTCGGTCGGGCAGACCATGCACTGGCCAACGCCATCCGGCAGCGTTGCTTTGACCGTGCTGGAAATTGTCGAGCAGCCGGAATCGGCAGGCGAGCTCCACCGCTAAGCGCATCCGTTCATTCGGCATCGGCGTAGCGCTGCGCGATCTGGCGGAACTGCTCAGCGATCTGCAGGAAGGCGTCGACCACGTCCGGATCGAAATGCCGGCCGCTCCCCTCCCTGATCATGTCGACCGCCGTTTCATGTGAAAACGGCGGCTTGTACACCCGCCGCGAAATCAGGGCGTCATAGACGTCCGCCACCGCCATCAACCGCGCCGACAGCGGTATCCGCTCCCCGCTCAACCCTTCCGGATAGCCGCTGCCGTCCCATTTTTCCTGGTGCGAATACGCGATCTCGCGCGCCAGCCTCAGGAAGTTGCTAGGGCCATCAAGGAGTTTTTCCGCCGTGGCGATCGCGTCCCGGCCCAGCACGGTGTGCGTTTTCATGATTTCAAATTCATCCGGGGTCAGCCGGCCAGGTTTCAGCAAAATGCGGTCGGGGATGCCCACTTTGCCGACATCATGCAGCGGCGCGGATTTGTACAGCAGCTGTATGGTCTGCTCGTCGAGTTCGGCGCGGTAGCGCGGATGATTCCTCAGCTCAATCGCCAGCGCGCGCACATAGTTCTGCGTCCGCAGCAAATGGTTGCCGGTTTCGTGATCGCGCGTTTCGGCCAGCGCCGCCATCATCATGATGGTGACATCCTGTATCACTTGCACCTCGCGCGTGCGGCGCTCCACCTCGCTCTCCAAAAAGGCCGCCTTGTCCTGCAGAAAATCCGCCGCCGCTTTCAGCCGCATATGCGTCAGCACGCGCGCCAAGACAATGGGGGGCGATATCGGCTTGATGATGTAATCGGCGGCGCCGGCATCGAAGCCGGCTTGCTCATCCTCGCTTTCGCCCTGCCCTGTCAGGAAAATCACCGCAATCGCCGCCGTGCGATCATCGGCCTTAAGCCGTCGGCAAACTTCGAAACCGCCGATGCCGGGCAGCATGACGTCCAGCAGCACCAGATCCGGCAGCGCCTCGCCGGCTGCAATTTGCAACGCGCGCTCTCCGCTATTGGCGACCAAGACCCGATAATGCCCCTTGAGCAAGCCATACATCTGGGCCAGACACTCGGGCGCATCGTCTACGATCAACACCGTCTGCAAGCTGGACTCTGTCATTCCGCTCATATCGTATGCTCCGACAAGGTCAAGCCAGCCTCCTTGGCCGCGGCGCGCAAATGTTCCAAAGCAGCGACAAAGTCAAAACTGTTCAGACTGCGTTCAAAGGCCGCGCAGGCGTCATCGGAAAAGCGGGCGCGAATATCCGGCGCATGCTCCAGAAAGAAGCCTAGCGCCTCGCCATCCCCCAGCTGCAGCAGCAGCGCCAGCCGATCGAGCACAGACGCATCCGCCATGCCCGAGGGCTGAGCGGCTTGCCCTGCGCTTGGCAGGGCCGCGCGCAAGGCGGCGATGGTTCGCGCCAGATCGCCCGCCAACTGAGCCAGCTCAGCCGTCACATCCTGTCCATCCCGCAAGGCTCTCTCCAGACTCGCCGCGCCGTTTTGCAACCGCTCCAAACCTATGCTGCCGGCCGCGCCCTTCAAGGTATGCGCTATCCTTTGCGCGACCGCGCGATCGCCTTCCGCCAAGGCCATGGAGATTCGCGCCGGCGCATCAGCCTCCTCCTCAACGAACTGCCAAAGCACGTGCAGATACAGCTCGCGATTGCCGGCCACGCGCGACAGGCCTGCGGCCTGATCCAGGCCCGCCACTTCCGGCAGGGGAAGCGGCTGCTCTTGCGCCTCCTGGCTTGGCGGCAGCCGCGCCTCCGGCAACCAGCGCAGGAGCGTTGAAAACAGCTCATGTGGATCTATCGGCTTGGGCACATGATCGACCATGCCGGCGGCAAGGCAACGCGCCCTGTCATCGCCCATCGCATCGGCCGTCATCGCAATGATGGGCAGCTCGGCAAAGCCATCTTGCGCGCGGATTCTGCGAGTCGCCTCAATGCCGTCCATGCCGGGCATTTGAACGTCCATCAGGATCGCATCGAAGCCTTTGGGGCCGTAAGCGGCCAACTTGTCCAAAACCGCCTGCCCATCGCCGACCGCGGTGATCGTGGCGCCGGCGCCATCCAGCAGCTCCACCGCGATTTGCTGGTTGATCCGGTTGTCCTCGGCCAGCAGCAAGTGCATGCCATGCAGGTCTGGCATCCTCATCTGCGATGAGACTTCGTCCCCGCGGCCAAAGCCGAATGCCTCCAGCAAGGCGTCGTACAAGGACGATTGACTGACGGGTTTGGTCAGGAAACCATCGCAGCCTGCCGCCCTGGACTTGCCGCGCACCTCGTCTCGGCCGAATGCGGTAACCAGGATGACCCGCAGCTTGCGGCTGATCTGCCGCATGCGCCGTATGGTTTCCAGGCCATCCATGTCCGGCATCAGCCAGTCCACCAGCGCGATGTCGAATGGCTGATCCAGGCAATGCTGGCGCACCAGCGCCACTGCCTCCGCCCCGCTGCCGCAATCGGCGACCGCAAAATCCAGCATGCGCAGTTGTTCGCACAGCACATTCAGGGCGGCCTGGTTGTCGTCGACCACCAGCACGCGCAACCCGCGCATTTCGGTTGGCAAAGGCGGACGCTTGCCTGCCGAGTGGCTATTCGATACGCCCAGCCAGCATTGGAAAATGAAGGAGCTGCCCCAGCCCGGCGCCGACTCCACCCGCACCGAGCCACCCATCATTTCAACCAGCCGCTTGACGATGGCCAACCCGAGGCCCGTTCCCCCAAATCGCCGCGAGGTGGAGCTGTCAGCCTGGCTGAAAGCCTGAAACAAGCGCGCGCATTGCTCTTCGCTCATGCCGATGCCGGTATCGTGCACGCAAAAATTCAGTTGCACTTTTTCGCCCACTCGCCCGCTCACGCCAATGATGACGGCCACCTGTCCCTTATCGGTGAACTTGATGGCGTTGTTCACCAGATTAGTCAACACCTGCCCCAGGCGCAGCGCGTCGCCCACTAAAGCCTGCGGCACTTCCCGGCCGGTCTCGAACACTAGTTCCAGTCCTTTGTCGGCGGCTTTTTGCGCCACCAGCGCCGATACCCCGTCCAGCATGTCGTCAAGCCAGAATGGTTGCGTCTCCAGCTCCAGACGACCCGCCTCCACCTTGGAAAAATCCAGAATGTCGTTGATGATGCCCAGCAGCAAGGTGCCGGCATTGTGTATCTTGCCGATGTAGTCGCGTTGCTGCTCGCTCAGGCCGGTGCGCATGGCCAGGTAGGACATGCCGATGATGGCGTTCATCGGCGTGCGGATCTCATGGCTCATATTGGCCAGGAAAATCGATTTGGCGCGCGTGGCTTGCTCGGCCACCTGCTTGGCATGACCAAGCGCCGACGCGCTGTCAGCCAGCTGCGCATACAATCGCCCGTTTTCCAGCAACAACACCAGGAGCACAAAGCTCGCCGCCATCAAGCCGAAACTCCTGCCAACGTAAAAACCGAGGTCAAATCGGGCGGCGTTGAACATAGTGGACAGGCCGACATCGCACAGCCAGGCCAGCATCACCACGACCAGCCATACATCGAGCAACGATTGCGGACGCCGCAGCAACACCATGCCCAGCGCCAGGGCGCTCACGCCCCATACCGATGACACCGCAGCCCACATCAGCGGCGTGTAGCGATTGCCATGCATGATGGCGGGCAAGGTGTCATGCCCCCACGTCGCCAACAGCACCAGCGCGGCCACCGCGAGGCAGGTTTGCGCGATGGCGCGCAAAATCAACTTCAGACCGTTCCCCTCATCCGGAAGATGGCTATCAGGCGCTTGCCGCGCGTAGGCGATCACCATCAGCGGGAAGCCGAAATGCCAGAGCATGTACAGCCAAGCGGTGGTTTGAGGTCCGCCGCTGAGCCAGCCCCGCTCAGTGAGCAAGCCGGGAAAACTTAGCGCGTGGCAGATCGCCATCAGCGCGGTGAACAGATAGCCTACCGCCAGCAGACGCAAGCCGGGATGACGCAGAATGGCGAATTGGCCGAACAGCAATGCCGAAGTCACTAAATCATTGGCCGCCAGCGCGGACTGATAGGCAGGAATGAAGGCCCATACTTTGGGCAGAGGAGTTTGGGCATAAGGCAAGGCCGCGATGAAAACGAAGAGCGACCAGGCGGCCACCGCCTGGGCAAGCCTGCGCTGCCCTCGCGTTGGAGACTGGGTGGAAAGAAACGCCAGTTCGGGTGAGGAGTCCGAATCCGCTTGCTGCATGAGCGCCATCCTCCGCGTGTCGACAGGTTTTCTGGCTGTCTGAAACCAGGCAAACCGGGGGATAGTTATGTATAGGGCATTCCTGGTCATCCTGCATATCAAGAAAACATGATTTCAAATAAAAAAAGACGCCCAAAGGCGTCTTCAGGATGCGCAGACCGGCAGGCTTTAACCCAGCCAGCCTTTCTCCTTGGCTTCCTGCAGGCGGCCCTCCAGATAGGCCCACAGCGCGGGACAGCCCTCGCGTATCGGAGGGGCCACGCGCGCGACCACCTGCTCGTGGCGGATGCCGTTTTCCAGCCAGCTTTGGCCCTGGTTGGCCAGGTTTAGCAGCACCGGCATGGCGCGGTCCGCGGCATGGGCGAAACGCGCCTCGGCGGTTTCGCCGCTTTCAAATTCGCGCCACAGAGCTAGGAAGCGCTGCCCCTGCTCTGCCGGCAGCATGCCGAAAATGCGGGTGACGCAGGCCAGCTCTTGCGCCTTGCGCTCCTCCCAGCCATCCTCCGCATAGACGATAGTGTCGCCGGTTTCGATTTCGCCGATATCGTGGACCAACAGCATGCCGATGACGCGGTTGATGTCCACCGGCTCCTTGGCGTAAGGCTGCAAGGAGCCGGCCAGCAGGGCGATCTGCCAGCTGTGCTCGGCCGAGTTTTCATAGCGCTCGCTGTTCAGCACCTTGGTCTTGCGTGTCACCTGCTTGAGCTTGTCGATTTCCAGCACAAAATCGATGATGTTCTGCATTTTGTTCTCTTTCTGTAGATGCGACCGAGGTCTGCTTGTGATCTTTACCAGCAACGCTGGATCATCTGCGCCAGCTGCACCAGACGGCCATGGAAGAAATGGCCTGCGCCTGGCAACACCAGCACCGGCAGGCTCTGCGGGCGCGCCCAGTTCATTACATTGCTCAGCGGGATCACTTCGTCCTCTTCGCCGTGGATCACCAGCGCATCCACGGGGACGTCCGGCGTCGGGATCGGGTATTTGCCGACAGCCACGCCCATCAGCAGCAGCTTGTCGGCCTCGATGCGCGTGCGCGTGCGGGCGGCGACGAAGCCGCCGAAGGAAAAGCCCGCGAGCGCCAGCGGCAGGCCCGGATGCTGCGATTTGGCGTACTCGACCACGGCGATGACGTCGTCGACCTCGCCCTGGCCGTAATCATGCTCGCCTTCGCTGTCGCCGACGCCGCGCAGGTTCGGGCAATAACAGGCGTATCCCATCTGCGACAACGCCTTGGCGGCAGTCTGCACCACCTTGTTGGTGTGGGTGCCGCCCTGCAAGGGATTGGGATGGCAGATGACGGCGACGCCGCTGGCTTCGCCCTGGGCCGGAATGATGATGGTGTCGAGCGCGCCGACTGGGCCGGCAATCTGGATCTTGTTCAAGGCCTTCAACATCAGATCTTCAGCCTTTCCACCACGCGGCCGTTCAGCATATGCTCATTGACGATTTCGTCGATGTCTTCCTTGTCGAGGAAGGTGTACCAGGTCTCTTCCGGGTAGACCACCATCACCGGGCCATCGTCGCAGCGTCCCAGGCAGCCGGCCTTGTTGACCCGGATCTTGCCCTCGCCGGCCAGGCCCAACGCCTTGACCTTGTCTTTCATATAACCCAGCAATTCGCTGGAGCCGTGGTTGTTGCAGCAATCCTGACAGGCGTCGCGCTGATTGCAGCAGATGAATACGTGCTTGTCGAAAAAGCTCATGTCTTGGTCTCGATATCGCGTTAGCTGTCGCTGTCGGCCCAGCCGGCTGCGCCGACGCTGGCGGCATTGTCGAATTTGGCGTAATGGCCGATGAAGGCCAGCCGCACCGCGCCAGTGGGGCCGTTACGGTGCTTGCCTATGATGGCCTCGGCCAGGCCCTTGTCCGGCGAATCCGGATTGTAGTATTCGTCGCGGTACATGAAGATGATCAAGTCCGCGTCCTGCTCGATGGCGCCTGATTCGCGCAGGTCGGACATCATCGGCCGCTTGTTGGGCCGCTGCTCCACCGCACGCGACAACTGGGACAGGGCGATCACCGGCACCTGCAGTTCCTTGGCCAAACCCTTCAGGCCGCGCGAGATTTCGCCCAGCTCGGCCGTCCGGTTGTCGCCGCGGCCGGAGCCGCTCATCAGCTGCAGGTAATCGATCACGATGAGCCCGAGCTTGCCGCCGTGCTGCCGCGCCAGACGGCGCGCGCGGGCGCGTAGTTCCAGCGCCGTCAGCGCCGGGGTTTCGTCGATGTACATCGGCGCGTCGGACAATTTGCCGATGGCGTAAGTCAGTTTCTGCCAATCGTCGTCGCCCAGCTTGCCGGTGCGCAGCACATGCTGATCCAGCCGGCCCACCGAGCCCAGCATACGCATCACCAGCTGCGCTCCGCCCATTTCCATGGAGAACACCGCCACCGGCAGGTGGGTCTCCACCGCCACGTGCTCGGCGATGTTCATCGAGAAGGCGGTCTTGCCCATGGACGGACGGCCGGCGACGATGATCAGGTCGCCTGGCTGCAGGCCGGAGGTCTTGGCGTCCAGATCGATGAAGCCGGTCGGTACGCCGGTGACCTCGTCCGGATTGTCGCGGCTGTACAGCATGTCGATGCGCTCCACCACCTCCTTCAGCAGCCCTGGCATTTCCAGGAAACCCTGCTTGGACTTGGCGGTGGACTCGGCGATCTGGAACACGCGGCCCTCGGCCTCGTCCAGCAATTGCGCCGCGTCGCGGCCCATGGGCGAGTACGCGGCGTCGGCAATCTCGGTTCCCACCTGCGCCAGCTGGCGCATGATGGAGCGCTCGCGGACGATTTCCGCATAACGGCGGATATTGGCCGCCGACGGCGTGTTCTGCGCCAGCGTGGCCAGATAAGCCAGGCCGCCCACTTCGGTCAGCTCGGCGTTCTTGTCCAGCGACTCGGCCACCGTCACCACGTCGGCCGGGCGCGCCATTTCCACCAGTCTGGCGATGTGGCGGTAGATCAGCCGGTGGTCATGGCGATAGAAGTCGGCTTCCGTCACCACGTCGGCGATCTTGTCCCAGGCGCTGTTGTCCAGCAACAGGCCGCCCAGCACCGATTGTTCAGCTTCCACCGAATGAGGCGGCGTGCGGATGGCCGCCATTTCGCTATCGAAATTATCGTACTGTTCTGTCATGTAGACCCGGAGTGCATGCGCGGAAAAATGCGCGTAAGGCAAAGCGTGATTCTAACCCGAAACGCCGCCATCTGGCGGCGCGGCTCAGCAGTTCATTCCGGCCACATAGCCGGACGACCAGGCCCACTGGAAGTTATAGCCGCCCAGCCAGCCGGTCACATCCACGACCTCGCCGATGAAGAACAGATTGGGCACATTGGCCGCCATCAGCGTCTTGGATGACAGGGCCTGGGTGGATACGCCGCCCAGCGTGACCTCGGCTTTTTTGTAGCCCTGGGTGCCGTTGGGTTTGACACACCAGCGGTGCAGCTGCTCTGCCAATTGGCGGCGTTGCTTCGGCCCCAAATCCTTCAGCCGCTTGTTCATGCCGACGCGATCCAGCCAGGCGTCGGCGAAGCGGCGCGACCAGCCCAGTTCGCTCAGGGCGTTGGCGATAAGCTGCTCGCTATCGCCCTTTTCCTCCAGCCAGCCCTCGGCGTCGCCGTCCGGCATCAGATCCAGCAGCAGCTCCATGCCGGGCTGCCAGTAGGACGACACCTGCAGGATAGCCGGGCCAGATACGCCCTTGTGGGTAAACAACACGTTCTCGCGGAACTTACCCTTGCCTGCCTTCGCTTCCACATCTATCGACACGCCGGCCAGAGGCGTAAAGATTTCGGCGTCTTCCACATGGAAGGTCAGCGGCACCAGCGCCGGAGACAAAGGCGTCACCGGCAAGCCAAACTGCTCCGCCAACTGGTAGCCAAGCGGCGTGGCGCCGATCTGGGGAATGGACAATCCGCCGGTGGCGACAACCAGAGAGGACGAGCGGAAACGGCCGCCGCTGGTTTCCACTGCGAACACGCCGTCATCGCCGCGCGCTACGGTGAGGACGGCCGTTTCCATCCGCCTGTCCACGCCGCCCAGTCGGCACTCTTCGTCGAGCATGGCGATGATGCGCTCGCTGCCGTCGTCGCAAAACAGCTGGCCCAGCTTCTTCTCGTGGTAGCCGATGCCATGGCGCTCCACCATGGCGATGAAGTCCTGCGGCGTGTACTGCGCCAGCGCGGAGCGGCAGAAATGGGGATTGGCCGACAGGTAGCAGTCGAAGCGGGCATTGACGTTGGTGAAGTTGCAGCGGCCGCCGCCGGAGATGCGGATTTTCTCCGCCAATTTGGCGGCATGGTCCAGTAAAAGCACCGTCCGGCCGCGCTGGCCGGCAGTGGCGGCGCACATCATGCCGGCCGCGCCGGCGCCGATGACAATCACATCAAATTGCAAAAGCTTATTCCTATCATTTTAGTCAACTATTGGCCATCCCGGCCATATTCCAGTAAACTCCGAAAAAAGCATCCGCTTACGCGGCTTACTTTCTCAACAAGGAGAGCATAATGGAACACAAACTGCCTGAATTGCCGTACGCGCTGGACGCCCTGGCCCCGCACATTTCCAAGGAAACCCTGGAATTCCACTACGGCAAGCACCACCAGACCTATATCACCAACCTGAACAACCTGATCAAGGGCACCGAGTTCGAAAACGCCTCCTTGGAAGAGATCGTCAAGAAGTCTTCCGGCGGCATCTTCAACAACGCCGCTCAGGTATGGAACCACACCTTCTACTGGTTCGGCCTGGCCCCGAATGCCGGCGGCGAGCCGACCGGCGCGCTGGCCGACGCCATCAAGGCCAAGTGGGGTTCGTTCGAAGAGTTCAAGAAGGCCTTCACCCAGACCGCCGTTGGCACTTTCGGCTCCGGCTGGGCCTGGCTGGTGAAGAACAGCGACGGCAGCCTGGACCTGGTTTCCACCAGCAACGCCGCTACCCCGCTGACCACCGACAAGAAGCCGCTCTTGACCTGTGATGTCTGGGAACACGCGTATTATATCGATTACCGCAACAGCCGCCCGAACTATATGGAAAGCTTCTGGAAGCTGGTGAACTGGAACTTCGTGGCCAAGAACTTCGCCGCCTGATCCCGCTTCTGCGCGAAAAAGGGGCCGCCGGCCCCTTTTTTCATGCCCTGCCGATACCTCTACGCGCCTCTTTCCTGCATCCACAGCATGAACATTTCCTCAGACAAGGGCCGGCTGTAGTGATAGCCTTGAGCCACGTCGCAGCCAAGCGCGGCCAGTTGCTGCCGGTCGGACTCTGTCTCCACGCCCTCCGCCACCGACGATAACTGCAGCTTCTGGCACATGGCGATGGCCGAGGTCAGGATGGCCAGCTTTTTCGGGCTGCTGGACGCGTCGTGCACGAATTCGCGGTCTATTTTCAATTCGGTGAATGGGCTGCGCGACAGCTGCTTCATCGACGAATACCCAGTGCCGTAATCATCCATCGCCAGGCCAAAGCCGTTCAGTCTAAGCCGCGCCAGCGTGCCCAAGGACGGCGCCAGATTGGACATCAAGGAAGTTTCCGTCACTTCCAGCACGATGCTTTCGCTGGGCAAGCCCTTGGACTGGACGATGGTTGTCATTTCATCCACGAGGTTAGGGTCGCTCAGCAGAGGGACAGGCAGATTGATCGATGCATGCAGCTCTGGGCGCACGGCCTGGAAATGCAGCAGCGCGGTGCAAACATCGCGCAGGAAGTGATAAAAAAAACGGATGGCCAGCTCGCCATCCTCCAGGTACTCGACAAACAACGACGGCGAAAGCACGCCGTAATGCGGATGCTCCCAGCGCACCAGCGCCTCCACCCCGCACAAAAGATTGTCTTTCAGTGAAATCTTGGGCTGAAAATATGGCACCAGCTGCTTTAGCTGCAAGGCTTGGGAGACTTCATCCCGGCTGATGGTGAACTTGCTGCCTCCTCGGCTTGGCAGATGCCAATCCGGGTTGCAGGCGTCCAGCACTCGCTCCACCTCCTCGCGACGCAGCGGCTTGGGAAAGACTTCAAGCAGATCCAGCTCCGACGCGTCCACCACACCCTGCACGGCATCCAGCACATCGCGCGGCACGCCGCTCATCACAGCGACGAATTGCACCTTGCCCTTCATCGTCGCGGCGATGTTCTCCAGCAGTTTCACGCCGTCCATGCATGGCATGTTCAAGTCTGTAATCACCAGATCGACGCTATCCAGTGCTTGCAGCTTATTCAGCGCATCCATGCCATTCTCTGCTTCCCACACCTTGGAAAAACCCAAGTCTTGCAAAATGCCCACGGCAAGCAGGCGATGCGTGGCGGAATCGTCGACCACCATCACCGACCGCTGCAACCACTTATCGAGATATCCCATGATTCAACCCCTGATCCCGGCCAGCGTGTGCGCAATTCTCTCCAGCGACATGACTTCATCCACCCCGCCGTGATCGATCGCCTCGGCCGGCATGCCGAATACCACGCAAGACTCCTCATCCTGCGCGATAGTCCGCGCGCCGGTATCGTGCATTTCGCGCATGCCGCGCGCGCCGTCATCGCCCATGCCCGTCATGATCACGCCAACGGCATTGCTGCCGGCGCACAACGCGACTGAGCGGAACAACACATCCACCGAAGGCCGGTGCCGCGACACCAGCGGCCCGTCCTTTACCTCGGCCACATACTGGGCGCCGCTGCGCTTGATCAGCAGATGTTTGCCGCCGGGAGCGATCAAGGCCACGCCGGCGCTCAAGCGGTCGCCATTCTTCGCCTCCCATACCTCGACATTGCACAGGCTGTTCAGCCGGTTGGCAAACGAGGCGGTGAATTTCTCCGGCATGTGCTGCACCACCGCCACGCCTGGACAGGTGGCCGGCAGCCTCGGCAGCAAGTATTCCAGCGCCTGGGTGCCGCCGGTGGAGGTGCCGATGGCGATGATCTTCTCGGTGGTCCGGTATTTTTCCAGGCCGGAAGGCGCTTCCAACACCACGTCGGCGGTAAGCTTGGGCGCGATTTCGCCGCCCGGTCCGCGCTCGGCAGGACGCGCCATGCGCTTGACCACCCCCATCCGCGCCCTCGCGGCGTTGCGCACCTCCTGAATCAGGTCCTTGGCCGCTTCCTGCAGGAAGGATTTCAGATTGATCGTCGGCTTGGTGATGACCGCCACCGCGCCGGCGGACATCGCGTCCAAGGTGATGCGCGCGCCCTTCTCCGTCAGCGACGAGCAGATGATCACCGGCGTCGGCCGCTCATCCATGATCTTGCGCAGAAAGGTCAGCCCATCCATGCGCGGCATTTCAATGTCCAGCACGATCACATCCGGCCAGCGCGCCTTCATCCGCGTCATGGCGAAGATAGGGTCCGGCGCCGCCCCCATCACTTCTATGTCCGGCGCGCTGGACAGCATCTGGGTGAGTATCTCTCGCACCACGGCGGAGTCGTCGACGATCAGCACGGCGATGCTCATTTCTTTCCTCCTCCGCTCAGCTGTCGCGCGGCTTCAAAGCGATAACGCGACGGTTCCTCCTGCACCAGCGGCAAATCGAGCTTATGCAAGGATTCGGAGTGGCCGATCAGCAGATGGCCGCCATTTTTCATCCGGGTGCACAAGTGGGCGAGCACATCCAGCTTGGTGGCCTCATTAAAGTAAATCAGAACATTGCGCAAAAAGACAATATCAATTTCAGTGTGATGGAGTTGATTGCATTGCAGCAGATTGAGCTGGGAGAACTCCACCTTGCGCGCCAGCTCCGGCGCCACCTTGACCATGCCCTCGTATTCATCACGGCCGCGCAGCAAATATCGCTGCCACAACAGCGGCGGGGTGCGGCGCACCCGATCCAAGGGGTAGACCCCGCGCTTGGCCGACGCCAGCACCTTGGTATTGATATCGGTGGCGAAGATGCGCCAGTTGCCGCTGATGCCCAAGGTCTCGGCCAGCACCATGGCGATGGTGTAAGGCTCTTCGCCGGTGGAGCAGGCGGCGGACCATACCTTGATCATGCCCGGCTGCCGCTCTCGCAACGCCAGAACCTGACGCTCCAGCCACTGGAAATGTTGCGGTTCGCGGAAGAAATAGGTTTCATTGGTGGACAGCATGTTCACCGCGCGCTGACGCTCGGCATGGCTCTCCGGCGCGCGCAACAGGCGCCAGTAGGCGGCATAGCTGTCCAGCCCCAAGACGCGCAGCCGTTTGGACAACCGGGACTGCACCAGCGGCCGCTTGCCCGGCGGGAGGTCTATGCCGGCCTCGCGAAGGATGAATTGACGGAAGCAGGCAAACTCTTCCTCGCTGAGCGTCGGGTCGCCGTTCCGCATGCTTCCCGCCCCGGCCTCAGGCCACCTCAGCGTCGTCATTGAAATGCTGCTGAGCGGCGGTTTCGGCCATGGCGCTCAGCTCCGTCACTGACAGCGCCTGCTGCACATTCAACAGAATGGCGAAGCGCTCGTTGATGGTGGCGATGCCCAGAATGAAATCGCCGCGAATGCTGACGCCGAAAGTCGGCGACGGATCGATGTCCCGCTCCGGGATTTCCAGCACCTCGCACACCGCGTCCAGCAGAATGCCGACATCGTTATAGCCGCCCTCCAGGCCCGGCAGAGAAAGAATCGCTACGCAGGAGGAAGGCTTCAGTTCGGTCAGGCCTCGGCCAAAACGGATGGACAGGTCTATCACCGGCACGACCGATCCGCGCAGATTGATGATGCCGCGCACAAAACTCGGCATCATCGGCACTTGGGTGATGCCGTCCAGCTCGATGATTTCGCGGATAAAGTTGATCTGAATGCCGAACAAATCCTCGCCGAGGATGAAGGTCACGCAATGGAACTTGCCGCCCGGCGCGCCTGCGGCGGATTCGGAACGCTCGCTCATCGCCTCTCTCCTCAATATTTGGAAAATTTGTCGTCGTCGACGTCCCCGTCGAAATCGTCATCGAAATGATTGGATGCCGCCTGCGATGCCTTGCGCGGCGCGCCGGCATGGCCGGACATATGGATGGCTACGCTCTTGCGCGCATGTCGATTGCCGCGCAGCTTGAACTGCTGCATCAAGTCTTGCAGCTGCATGGCCGCGGAACTCAGCTCTTCCGAAGTGGAGCTGAGCTCTTCCGCCGACGAGGCCGAAGTCTGCATGCCCGTGCTGATCTGCGACACCGCGGTATTGACCTGGTCGATGCCCGTGCGCTGCTCGCGCGAGGCGGCGGAAATTTCCTGAACCAGCGTCGCCGTCTGATCGATGCCGGGCAGCATTTCCTGCAGCAACTGCCCTGCCCGCTCGGCCACGCCGACCGAGCGGCCGGCCAGATCGCCGATCTCCTTGGCCGCCACCTGAGAGCGCTCGGCCAGCTTGCGCACCTCTACCGCCACCGTGGCGAAGCCCTTGCCGTGCTCGCCGGCGCGCGCCGCCTCGATCGCCGCATTGATCGCCAGCAAGTCTGTCTTATTGGCGATATCGTTGATCACCGTGATGCGCGAGGCGATTTCCTTCATCGCATGCACCATATCGCCCACCGCCTTGCCGCTTTCCGTGGCGCTGCCGGCAGACTTGGAGGCGATGCCCTCGGTCACGCGGGCGTTGTCGGCGTTCTGGGTCACGGTGGAGGCCATCTCCTCGACCGAGGCGCTGGTTTCCTCCACGCTGGAAGCCAGCTCGGACGCGGTTTGCGCCAGCGAGCTGGCGGTGGAGGCCACCTGCTCGGACGCGGCGCCTATCGATTCCGACATCGAGCTGACTTCGGCCAGGGTGTCGGACAAGCGGTGCGCCATGCCCTTGATCGAATACAGCAGGCTGGTCGTGTCATTGGCGCGCAGTTGAATCGGCACCGCCAAATCGCCATCCGCCACCCGCGTCACCACCTGCATCGCATACGTTGGGTCGCCGCCCAGTTGATTCAGGATGCTGCGGGTCACCAGCAGCGCCATGCCCAGGCACATCAGCACAGCCGCGCCGCTGATCAAAACGATGAATTGCAAAGTGGAAGAACTGGTGGCCTTGCCATCCGCCAACGCTTTTTCAGATAGCTGGACATTGATGTCTATCAGCTCGGAAAGAATATTGTTGGCGACTTCAAAAGTCGGCCGTCCCTTTTCCGCCATCAGCTTCAAAGCCTTTTTATTGTTTTCGTTGTTTCCGGTATCGGTGTAGGACAGATTCTTGATCTCCTTGGCATAGCCTTCATAGGCCGCCCAAGTGGAGTCAAAGCGGCGCAAGGCGTCCACCTCCGGCGGCGTCAGGGTGGTTTTGCGATACACCTCCAGGCTGGCATTCATGTTCTTTGTGAATTTCTCTATGTTCGCTTCAACTTGGTCCATCGTTTTTTGGTCGGTTTCCGCAATATAACGATAGGTGGAGCGATTGACGGCCATCGCATTGCGCGCCGCATTGCCTAACTCCTTGATCGGAATCAGCTGATTGTTGTACATGTCGTTCAGCAGGCCCGACATCTTGCCGGTTGCGGAGAAGCCCACCACACCCAATATCAGCAACAAACACAGCAACAGAGTAAAGGCCGCGCCCAGCTTGGTTTTTACTTGCAGGTCATGAAACCAGTTCATAGCAAATTTCTCCTCAAGAGCAGACGTTTACGCCTTTTCCGATGGTTCGGATATCAAGGCTTCTGTGTTTTGGCGAACCAAACGGCGCTCGCGGCGGCAGGCATGCTGGATCAGTTGCGGAATATCGAGCACCAGGGCAGGCTTGCCGTTGCCCAGGATGGTGGAGCCGCTGATCCCGCGCAGCGACTTGAAAATCTCGCCCAAAGGCTTGATCACCGCCTGCACCTCGCCCATCAGCCGATCCACCACAATGCCGGCGCGCAGCTCGCCGTAATGCACGATGACGATATATTCCGGCTTGTCGGACGGCGGCAGGCCAAACAGCTCGCGCAGGGACACAAACGGCAGCCAGTCGCCGCGCAGATTCACTTGCCTCGCGTGTTGGCTCATGGCGCCTTCCGGCATGTCCACGCACTCGATCATCATGTCCAGCGGCATCACTAAGGACGACTCGTTCACCTCGACGCGGAAGCCGTCGATGATGGCCAGCGTCAGCGGCAGGCGCAGGCGAAATACCGAGCCGACGCCGGGCTGTGACTGGATTTCTATCTCTCCGCGCAAGGCCTCGATATTGCGCTTGACCACGTCCATGCCCACGCCGCGGCCGGAAAGGTCGCTGACGGCGTCGGCGGTGGAGAAACCAGGCAGGAAGATCAGCTGCAGCGTTTCCTGGTCGCTGAGCACCCGTCCTTCGGTGACCAGGCCGCGTTCTATCGCCTTGGCCAGCACTTTCTCGCGGTTGATGCCGCCACCGTCGTCGCGCACTTCCACCACCACCGAGCCGGCGTCGTGATAGGCGTTCAGCATGACCGTGCCCTGCTCCGGCTTCCCGGCGGCCCGCCGTTTATCAGCCGACTCCAATCCATGGTCCACCGCATTGCGGACAATGTGCATCAACGGGTCGGTCAGTTTCTCCACCATGGATTTGTCGATCTCGGTGTCGCCGCCCTTGATCTCCAGATGGATGGACTTGCCCAGTTGCTTGGACACCTCGCGCACCATGCGCGGGAAGCGGCTGAATATTTCGTCCACCGGCACCATGCGCAGGGTCAGCGCGTCGTCGCGTATGCTTTCCACCAAGGTGTTGATGACGGCCACCGACTCCAGCAATTCCGCATCGCCGCGGCTTTGCGCGATCAGTTTGGTGCCGGAGGAGGCGATCA
>NZ_MKCR01000004.1 GCF_001855565.1 Chromobacterium amazonense
GCCTGCGCTGTGGCAAGTGCAAGCCGGTGTGCTCCACCCATGTGCCGCGCGCCAACCTCTTGTACAGCCCTCGCAACAAGATCCTCGGCGTCGGCCTGCTGACCGAGGCCTTCCTGTACGAGGAGCAGACCCGCCGCGGCGTCAGCCTCAAACATTTTGAAGAACTGTCCGACGTGGCCGACCATTGCACGGTGTGCCACCGCTGCGTCAAACCCTGCCCTGTCAAGATCGATTTCGGCGACGTGTCGGTGGCGATGCGCAACTTCCTGCGCAAGTCCGGCCAGAAGAAGTTCAATCCCGGCACCGCGCTGGGCATGGCCTTCCTCACCGCCAAGGACCCGGCCACGGTCAAAACCCTGCGCGCCGGCCTGGTCGGCGTCGCTTACAAGGCGCAGCGGCTGGGCAACCAGGTCGGCAAGCGGCTGGGCTTATTGGGCGGACAAAAGAAACAGCCGCCGTCCACCGTCGGCCCGGCGCCGATCAAGCAGCAAGTGATCCACTTCATCAACCGGCCGATGCCGGGCGGCCTGCCCAAGAAAACCGCCCGCGCGCTCTTGGACGTGGAAGATCCGCACGTGGTGCCCGTGATCCGCAACCCCAAGGCCGCGGAAGACGCCGAAGCGGTGTTCTACTTCCCCGGCTGCGGTTCGGAACGCTTGTTCAGCCAAGTGGGCCTCGCCACCCAGGCCATGCTGTGGCACGTCGGCGCGCAGACCGTGCTGCCGCCCGGCTACCTGTGCTGCGGCTATCCGCAGACCAGCGCCGGCTACCAGGACAAGGGCGACGCCATCACCACCGAGAACCGCGTGCTGTTCCACCGCGTCGCCAACACGCTGAACTACCTGGACATCAAGACCGTGGTGGTCAGCTGCGGCACCTGCTTCGACCAGTTGGCCCACTACCGCTTCGAGGACATCTTCCCCGGCTGCCGCGTCATCGACATCCACGAATACCTGATGGAGAAAGGCGTGAAGCTGGACGGCATCCAGGGCCAGCAGTATCTGTATCACGACCCCTGCCACACGCCGATGAAGACCCACCAGCCGCTGAAGGTGGTCAACGAGCTGATGGGCGGCGGCGTGCCGCTGACCGACCGCTGCTGCGGCGAGGCCGGCACCTTCGCCGCCAGCCGGCCGGACATCGCCACCCAGGTGCGCGCGCGCAAGGAGGAAGAAATCAACAAGAACCTGGCGGCGCTGACCGGCGGCCAGCCGCCAGTCAAACCGGTGAAGATCCTGACATCCTGCCCGTCCTGTCTGCAGGGCCTGTCGCGCTACAACGACGACACCGGCACCGAGGCCGACTACATCGTGGTGGAGATCGCCCGTCACATCCTGGGCGAAAACTGGCTGCCGGAATACGTCGCCCGCGCGCGCGACGGCGGCATCGAGCGGGTGCTTTTATAAGCGCCAGCCCCGGCCGATCCGTGCACTGCTCTGGCCGGGGCCCACCCAATACAAGCACATCAACATAGTACGTCGCGATAAAATGGCGGATTGAACTGCCGCGGAAATCCGACCATGCTGCTGCGCACCGACCGCGATGCCCTGCTCTCGCCGCTGGCCACTGTCTGCGGCGTGGTGGAGCGCCGCCACACCCTGCCCATCCTGTCCCACGCCCTGCTGCAAGCCGACGGCGAAACGCTCGCCTTCACCGCCAGCGATCTGGACATCCAGGTGGAAAGCCAGCGCAAAGCCCATGCCGAACAAACCTTCCGGCTATGCGTGCCGGCGCGCAAGCTGCTAGACATCCTGCGCGCGCTGCCCGCCGGCTGCGAGCTGCAGCTGAAACAGCAGGGCAGCCAATTGCTGCTGCAGGCCGCCGGCAGCCGCTTCCAGCTGCAAACCCTGCCGGCCGAAAACTTCCCCTTGCTGGCGGCCGACGACGACGCCACAAGCGACCTGGCGCTGAGCCAAGGCGAGCTGAAGCGCAAGCTTGGCCAAATCCTCTATGCCATGGCCGACCACGACATCCGGCCCTACCTGAACGCGCTATTGCTGCAACTCGATGGCGAGGCGCTGCGGCTGATCGCCTCCGACGGCATCCGCCTAGCCTTGCAGCGCTACCCGCTGCCGCAGGCGCAAGCGCCGCGGCAAATGCTGCTGCCGCGCAAGGCCGCGCTGGAGCTGGCCAAACTGCTGGCCGATCAGGACGAAACGATAGTGCTGATGCTGGGCGCTCGCCAGCTCGACTGCCGGCTGGGCGACACGCGGCTGCGCTGCAAGCTGGTGGATGCCCGCGCGCCGGATTACCTGCGCCTGTTGCCGGACAAACATGACTGCGAACTGACCCTGCCCCGCCAGGCCTTGCTGCAAGCCGTGCAGCGGGTGGCGGTGCTGGCGCACGCCAAGATCCGCCAACTGGAGCTGGCGGTCCGCCCCGGACAGCTGGCGCTGCGCTGCCGCAACGCTGAGCGCGAAGAGGCGGAAGAGATTCTGCCCGCCGACTGGCAGGGCGAACCGCTAGACGCCAGCTTCAATCTGCAATACCTGCTGGACGTGCTGGACGTGCTGAGCCACCTTCCCGCCGAGCATCTGCGCTTCGGCCTCGGCGCGGGCCAGCGCGGCTTGCTGGTCACCAACCCAGAGGATCCGCACTTTCTGTATCTGGCGATGCCGCTGCGCGGTTGAACGACTACCTTAGGAGAACCCCATGTGCGTCATCCCGCTGCTGATTCCCGACGATTACCAGCGCATCGGCGCGCAACTGGCCGAACTGCAGCAAGACTCCGCCTACGCCTGCCGCAGCCTGGGCGACCTGTCCCGCGCGCCCGACGCCGACGAGGCCCTGGCGCAGGCCGAGGCGCAGCTGCCGATCCGCGAGCGCACGACGGAGGACGACGCCTGGCTGGCGCGCAATATCGACATGGCCGCCTGCAGCCGCGCCGGTCTAGCCATGCATATGCTGAATCAGCAAGCTTTGATCTGAAGCGCCGCGCCCAGGCGCGCCCACTCACTGGAGAATAAACATGCCCGATACCGCCCTGTTGATCATCGACGTCCAAGTCGGCGTCGTCGAAGGCGAGTTGCGCGCCGCCCGTCTCGATTCGGTGCTAGACAAGCTCAACCTCGCCATCGCCAAGGCCCGCCAGCGCGGCATGCCGGTGATTTTCGTCCAGCATGAGGAAGACGATCTGCCGCATGGCTCGGCCGCTTGGCAGCTGCATCCCAAGCTGGCGCGGCAAGACGGCGACCTGCTCGTATTCAAGCGCTACGGCGACAGCTTCTGCGAAACCGATCTGGCGCAGCTGCTGCAAGCTCACGGCGTCAGCAAGCTGTGGATAGGCGGCGCCGCCACCGATTTCTGCGTGGACAGCACGCTGCGCAACGCGGTGTCGCGCGGCTACCAGGTCACCGTCATCGGCGACGCCCACACCACGGTCAGCGCCTTCGCGCTCAGCGGCGAACAGGTGATAGACCACTTCAACGCCGCATGGGGCGCCTGCAGCGCCACCCCGCAGCCGCTGCGGGTGCTGTCGGCGGCCGAGCTGTGAATCCGGGCAGGCCATGAAAAACGGCGGGGCAAGCCCCGCCGTCTTCTCATCCGCGCCTGCTTACTTCTTCACCGCCTTGGCTTTCGCCGCGGCTGCGGCCTCCGCGCGACGCTTGGCGGCGGTGGCGACGTCCAGGCGCACCTCCGCGCTGGTCTTCAGCAGCGTAGCCTGGGCGTCGTCGCCGTCCAGCGACCAGCTGAATACGCCCCCCAGCTGTTGCGAGCGCACGTAGTCGAGCTTGCCGCGTATGGTGGCCGGATCGTCATAGCTCCAGAACTCATTGCCGTCGTAGGTCCACAGCTGCTTGGCCACCGGGCTGTTGAACTGCTTGGCGCTGCGCTTCACCAGGATGCGGTAATCCTCGATGCCCTGCTCGTAGGTGCCCTTGGCCGGGCCGGTGGCCACCTGGTACAGGCCGTCCCCCTTCGGACCGGCGGCGACGCCCGCCCAGCCGCGGCCGTAGAACGGCAGGCCGACGTTGATCTTGGCGCGCGGCACGCCGGCGTTCACCAGGGTTTTCACCGCGTCGTCGACGGTGTAATAAACCTGGTCGCCAGTCACCGGCGCGGCCGGATCGCGGTAGAGGTTGGACTGGAAGTTGGTCGGCCCCTTGGCGTCCCAGCCGCCGTGGAAGTCGTAGGTCATCACGTTGATCCAGTCGAGATAGCTGCTGTAGGCGGCCGGCTCGGTGTTGCGGATCTTGTCGACGCCTGAGCCGATGGCGGCGGTCAGGTAGTAGCGGCGCTTGTTGGCCGTGGACAGCGCGTTCAGCTGGTTGCGGAACTCGGCCATCAGCAGCGTGTAGTTCTGCTTGTCGTTGGGATCGACGGTATTGGTCGGCAGCCCGCCGCCGCCCGGGTATTCCCAATCGATGTCGAAGCCGTCGAACACGCCGAGCGCCGCCGCCTGTCCGCCGGCGTTCTCGCCCACCGGCAGATTGCCCTTGATGTAGAGGTCGATGCACGAGCTGACCATCGCCTTGCGGCCGGCGTCGGTGGCGGCGAACTTGCCGAAGTTCTTAGACCAGGTCCAGCCGCCCAGCGAGATCAGCACCTTCAGTTGCGGGTTGGCCAGCTTCAGCTTGCGCAGCTGATTGAAGTTGCCGCGCAGCGGATCGTTCCAGTTGTCGCCCTTGCCGTCCACCGACTCGTTGGCGGCGAAGGCGCGCTGATAGTCGGCCCAGGCGTCGCCTCCATCGCCATTGCCGTTCTCGGCGCGGGTCACCATGCCGCACTTGCCGTCGGCGTAGACATTGCCAAACGCGTAGTTGAGAAAGGTCAGTTGCTTGTCGCCGCCGGACTTCACCAAGTTGAAGACCTTGTAGTTGCGGTCGTAGATGCCCCACTGGGCGAAGTAGGAGCCGACATTGCGGCCCACGGTCGGGGTGGGTTCCGGCGGCACGCCGCTGCTGGGCTGGCCCGGATCTGCCGGCGAACACTCGCTGGCCGGGCGCTCCTGCCAGGCGCCCCATTGACTGCTGCCCGGCTGTTCGCCCTGGGTCCACCAGCTGGCGCGCCAGGTCTTGCCGCTGAAAGTGGCGTAATCGCCGGCGTTGTAAACCTGGGAGCTGCTCCACGGCGAGCAGCTGGGCGCGGCCCAAACCGCCTGGGTCAACGCGAAGGCGGCGCCGATAGCCAGCAGTGTGCGCGACAAGGGGAAATGCAGCATGGTGATTCTCCTCGATTCGATGATGATGCGGCGCATGCGGCGCCCTGACCCTGCAAACCCGATGCTGAACGCAGCATGTGGTATTACATTGGTATCAGAATCGAAAGTCCCACTGCAGAATACAAGGAGAAAGTAAACTACCTGTCATTTAGGTCAGATGGTCTGGAGTAGAAGCCAGGCAACAAAAAAGGAGGCTCGCGCCTCCTTTTTGCTGTTATCGAGATGGACCCGACCGTTTAGCCCGCCTTTTTAGCGTGGTGCGGCTTCTTGTGATGCTTGTGGTGATGGTGCTTTTTCGCAGCCTGGGCCTTTTGCGCGGCCGGAGCGGAGCTGGCCTTCTTGGCATGCTTCTTGTGATGATGCTTGTGGTGCGCCGGCGCGGCAGCCTTGGCGGCCGGAGCGGAAGCGTCCGCGGCGTAGGTGGCGACGGAGGTCAGGCCCAGGGCAGCGGCCAACAGGAGGGCGGTCAGTTTTTTCATGGTCAGTCTCCCGAATCCAGGTAGGGGATTGTTGTCTGGAGCGCCACTCGGCGCATCCTTGGACTCATCTTAGGCAGGCCGCCCTATTCCGTCTGTGAGTCCCATGTAAGCGGGTGTAACCAATCGTAATATCAGCGGGCGGATTCGACCTCGGCCACCGCCGGCGGTATCCGCGTCACCAGCAGCTGGTCGATGCGGTAATTGTCGATGTCCACCACTTCAAACTTGTAGCCTTCAAACTCCACGTTGTCGGTCCGTTTGGGAATCTTGCGCAGCATGTACATCATGAAGCCGGCGATGGTTTCGTAATTCTCATCATCCGGGAACGCCTCGATATCCAGCGCCCGCAGCACGTCTTCCACCGGCGTGGCGCCGTCCACCAGCCAGGAGCGCTCGTCGCGCTTGACGATCTGCTCCTCCTGGAACTGGCTGACCAGGTCGCCCATCACCGTGCTCATCACGTCGTTGAGGGTGATCACCCCCACCACCAGCGCGTATTCGTTCATCACCACCGCGAAGTCCTCGCGCGAGGCCTTGAAGCGCTCCAGCAGCTCGGACAGGGTCAGCGAATCCGGGATGATCAGCACATTGCGTATCGTCAGCTCGCGCTTCATCGACAGGCTTTGCTGGTTGATCAGCCGCATCAGGATGTCCTTGGAATCGACATAGCCGATCACCGAGTCGATCACGCCGTCGCACACCAGAAACTTGGTATGCGGATGTTCGGCGATCTTCTGCTTGATGCTGGCTTCGTCCTCATGCAGCGTGAAGTAAATGATGCTTTCGCGGGCGGTCATCGACGACGGCACTGTGCGGCTTTCCAGCTCGAACACGTTTTCGATCAAATGATGCTCGCGCTGCTGCAACACGCCCGCCTCGGCGCCAGCGTCCATCATCGCCACGATATCGGCCGAGGTGAGATCGTCCGGCCGGCCGGTGGGCACGCCGAACAGGCGGAAAAACACATTGGCCAGGCCGTTGAACAGCCACACCAGCGGGCTGCACACCCGCACGCAGAACAGCATGGGCCGCACCACCAGCAGCGCGATGCGCTCCGGCGCCACCATGCCCAGACGCTTGGGCATCAGGTCGGCGAACAACACGAACAAGGAGGTAACTGTGACGAAGGACAGGATGAAGCTCAGATGCTCCACCCATGGCGCAGGCGACACCAGATGCAGCATGGCGGAGAAATACGGCGTGAAGGCCGCCTCGCCCAGGATACCGGCCAGGATGGCCACGGCGTTCAGGCCGATCTGCACCACGGTGAAAAAGTGCCCCGGCTGTTCCTGCAGCTCCAGCACCCGCTCGGCGTTGGCATTGCCCTCCTCCGCCAGCTGGCGCAGCTTGATCTTGCGCGCGGCGGCCAGAGAGATTTCCGACACCGAGAAAAAGGCGCTGGCCGCAATCAGCAGCCCAATGACAAAAAGACTATTGGCAAAACTCACTTTGATTCCCGACTGTTTATGGTTCTGGAACGCCTGCCGGCGCTTGGCGCCGTCGACCGAACCCGATCCCGCGCCGCCCAGCCGTCATGATGGTACGGTTGGCGCGGACGCGCCTTGACGCAGATGCGCTGCCGGGCTGGATGGAGCGCCGCAACGCCCACTCTGTCAGTATAACAGACCGCCATGACTGCCCCATTGCGCATAGCGGGGGTAGAATCGACGCCACGATAGCAACAGGAAACGCATCATGGATTGTGAATTGTGTCAGGCTCCCGCCGGCGAGCTGCTGTTCGAAGACGCCTGGCTGCGGGTGCTTCTGGTCGACGAGCCCGGCTATCCCGGCTTCTGCCGCGTGATCTGGCGCGGCCATGTCGCCGAGATGACCGATCTCCCGCCCGATCAACGCCAGCACCTGATGGATTGGGTCTACCGCACCGAGACGGCGCTGCGCCGGGTGATGCGGCCGGCCAAGATCAACCTGGCCAGCCTAGGCAATATGGTGCCGCATCTGCACTGGCATGTGATTCCGCGCTTTGCCGACGACGCCCACTTCCCCAGCCCGATCTGGGCCGCGCCGCGCCGCGCCAGCGCCGATCACGGCCTGCCGGAGCTGGCCGCGCAATTGCGCGCCGCGCTGGCCGGCTGATGCCCGCTCAGGCGGTGCGGAAACGGCTGATCGCCTGATCCAGTCCATGCGCCAGCTGCGACAGCTGTTGCGCCATCTCGGACGAGGATTCGACGGACTGGCCGTTCTCCACGCCCATGCTGGCGATGCGCTCCACATTCTTGGCCGCGTCGTTGCTGGCGGTGCTCTGCTCGCGCATCGCGCCGGCGATCTCGCTGGTTTTTTCCAGCAGACCAGACGACAGCTCGCGTATCTGGGCCAACTTCTCGCTGACCTGTTCGCTCAGCGTCACGCCGCTGCCCACCCGCTTGGCGGCCTCGCGCATGCTGGTGACGGCGGTGGTGGTGTCGCCTTGCACCGCCTGGATCTTGGACGAAATCTCGCCGGTGGCCTGAGCGGTGCGCTCGGCCAGCTTGCGCACTTCGTCCGCCACCACCGCGAAGCCGCGGCCCATTTCGCCGGCGCGCGCGGCTTCAATCGCAGCGTTCAGCGCCAATAGATTGGTCTGCTCGGCGATTTCGTGGATCACCTCTACGATATTGCCGATCTCGTCGGAACGCTGGTTCAGCGAATTGATCACCGTCTCGGACTCGCCTATCACCCGCGCGATTTCCTGCATTTCCCTGGCGGCGTCGCCGGCCACCTGGCTGCCGCTGACCGCCTCCTGCATGCTGCTGCGCGCCTCGTTGGCCATTTCCACCGCGTGCTCGGCCACCAGATTGATGCTGACCGTCATCTGCTCCACCGCCGCGGCGGTAGACGATGAGGCGTCGGTCTGCTGCCGCGACGCCTCGGCGATGCGCTGCGATACCTGCGACAGCGAGGCCGCTGTGGAGTTGACTTGGTTGGAATCTTGCCGGGTGCGGTCGATGAAGGCGCGCAGATTGCCCAGCAGCTGCGCCAGCGCGCGGCCGGTTTCGCTGACCTCGTCGCGGCCATGCTGCTCTATCTTCACTGTCAGGTCGTTATGCTCGGCCGCAAAGCGCATGCGCTCCTGCATCGAATCCAGCGGCTTGGTGATGGAGCGGGTGATCACCCAGGCTAATGCCGCGCCGGCCAGCAGCACCGCCAGCAACAGCGTCAACAGGAAAGCGGCGGCGCGCTCCATCGCCGCCACCATGGCGTCTTCGGATTCTTTCGCGGTGTTGTCAGCGAGTTCGCGCAGCTTGATCAAAGTGTCCCGCGCCGCGTAGAGCTTGGGCTTGAAAGGCATGATATTGGCGTCGGCGACATTGGCCGCGGTAATTTCACCCTTTTCTATTTTCTGGTACAGCCCCGCCATGCCCTGGGCGTAGCCATCCAGGCCGGACAGCACGCCGTCGAACTCCGCCTGATGATCGCCGGCCATCGCCATGGCCTTGGCTTCGCCCACCTGATCTCGCAACTTGGCGATGCTCTTGTCCAGGGCTTGCTTATTGGTCTGGATGCTCTGATCGGTGTTCGCCGGGTTGCCTATGCTGATGAAGATATTCTTCTCGTCCTGGCGGATCTGCATCATGGTGCGTTGCATGCGGTCCAACTGATGGCGGAAGGCGATCTTTTCATTGACCAGCACCTTCAGTTCCGCCTCTAGATTATTCATCGTCCACCAGGTGCCGCCGCCCAGCACAAACATGGCGAGCAGCAAGCTGCATGCCAGCAGCAGAATGCGCTGGCCGATAGTCAAAGCGTTAAACATGGTCCATCCCCAATAATGGATTGTTTTGATTGGCGGCCCCTGAACATGGCGACAGCCTGTCATCTCAGCTTACTCTGCCAATTAAACAATCGAAATGAAGAATGTTAATGTTTTAGCACACTTGCCAGAATTCACATCCTGCCAGTAGCCTGAACGTCCAACGATTACGCTGAAAACGCCATGTACACCACGCTGATCACGCCGGAACAATTGTCCAGCCTGCCGCCTGCCGAGGTGGTGGTGCTGGACTGCCGTTTCCAGCTGGACAATCCCGACTACGGCCACGCCGCCTATGAGCAAGGGCATTTGCCCGGCGCCCACTACCTGCATCTGGACTACCACCTGTCCTCCAGCAAGAACGGCCGCAACGGCCGACATCCCTTGCCGGATGGCCAGCGGCTGGCGGTGGATCTGGGCGCGATAGGGGTGGATGCGGCAACGCAAGTGGTAGCCTACGACGACGGTCCCAGCCAATACACCGCGCGCGCCTGGTGGCTGCTGCGCTGGCTGGGACATGAGAAGGCCGCGGTGCTGGATGGAGGCCTGAAGGCTTGGCTAGCCGCCGGCCTGCCGCTGGATCAAGCGCCGCCGGCCCGCCGCTCGCGCCGCTTCGCCATCCGGCCGTCGCTGGCGGCAACCGTCGATGCCGACGCCGTGCTGGCCAATCTGCAAACGCCGGCCTTCACTGTGGTGGACGCCCGCAGCAATGAGCGCTTCCACGGCGTGGGCGAGACGATAGACCCGGTGGGCGGCCACATACCGGGCGCCGCCAACCGCTTCTTCATGAATAATCTGGACGCCGAACAGCGCTACAAGCCGGCCGCGCAATTGCGCGCGGAATGGGAGGCGCTGCTGGGCCAAGGTTTCGATCCCGCCGCCATCGTCCACCAATGCGGCTCCGGCGTCACCGCCTGCCACAATCTGCTGGCGATGGAGATCGCCGGCCTACCCGGCAGCCGGCTCTACCCCGGCTCCTGGAGCGAGTGGTGCAGCGACCCGGCGCGGCCGGTGGCGCGCTGACCTGCGCGCCATAAAGAAAGCCCGGCCTGGCCTGGCTCTCCATCGCAACCGCGCGGGGACAGGCTCACCGCTACCCCAGGATCAGCCGCTGCAGCAGGCGCTGCCCGGCCGGCCAGCTGCCCAGGCCGGCGTGGCTGCCCATGTGGCCGGCCATGCCGCCGTCGACGAATTCCGCGCCCCACAGCGCGGCCATCCGCCGCGCTTCCTCGAACTCGCAGAACGGATCATCGCGGCTGGCCACCAACAGCGCCGGCACCGGCAGCTTGCGCTCCGGCAGCGTTTCGAAGCCGGCGAAAGTCGGCAGCGGCGCGCCGTCCGGCAGTTCGCCGCTGGCGCGGGCGCGCTCGTCGGTCAGCGGAATCGCCGGCGGCGCCACCAGCAGCGCGCCCTTCACCTTGCGCTGCTCCAGCAGCGTGGCCTGCAGCAGCCAGGCGACCGTCGTATGGCAGCCCAGACTGTGGGCGGCGATCACCAGTTTCCCCGGAATCTCCGCCACCGCCGCGGCCAGACCGGCCACCCATTCGTCGCGGGTCGGGTATAGCCAGTCGCGCTGCTCCGCGCGGCGCGCCAGCGGATAGGTTTTTTCCCAGTAGCCGTGCCAGTGCGTGTCGCCGGAATTGCCCCAGCCCGGCACCGTCAGCAGCGTGACGTCATCGTCGTCCCACATCACAGCTCCCGGCGGTAGTCCACGATCAGCGGCGCGTGGTCGGAGAATTTCTCGTCCTTGTACACGCTGGCGGACTCGGCCAGCTCCATCAACGAGGGAGTGACGATGTGGTAGTCGATGCGCCAGCCCACATCCTTGGCGTAGGCCTGGCCGCGGTTGCTCCACCAGGTATAGCCCGGCGCATCCGGATACAGATTGCGCCACACGTCGCGCCAGCCGACGCGGCCCAACAGGTCGGTCATCCAGGCGCGCTCCTCCGGCAGGAAGCCGGAGTTCTTCAGATTGCCCTTCCAATTTTTCAGGTCGATCTCGTTGTGGGCGATGTTCCAGTCGCCGCAGATCACGATGTCGCGGCCGGCCGCCTTCAGCTTCTCCAGATGCGGCATGAACACATCGAGAAAATCGAACTTCACCTGCTGCCGTTCATCGCTGCTGGAGCCGGACGGCAAATACAGCGAAATGACGGACAGATTGCCTAAATCCAGTTGCAGGAAACGGCCTTCGGCATCGATCCAGTCCACGCCCAGCCCCTCCACCACCGCATCCGGCTGGTGGCGCGTATACAGACCCACGCCGCTATAGCCCTTCTTCTCTGCATAATGGAAATAGCCGGTAAGGCCGTCCGGATTGCGCATCCGGTCCGACAGATCGCCGGCCTGCGCCTTCAGTTCCTGCACGCAGACGAAGTCGGCGCGGATGGTGGCCAGCCAGTCGAAAAAGCCTTTCTTGTCCGCAGAGCGGATGCCATTCAAATTGGCGGAAACGATTCGAAGCAAGGGGGTCTCCCGTGGTATGCTTGCGGCAATTTAAGCCGCCATTCAAACAGTTAACGATTTCATCAAGGAGTAAAGATGAGCGATTTCCGTCAAGAGTTTATTCGTTTTGCGCTCGACAAGCAGGTTTTGAAGTTTGGCGAGTTCATCACTAAGGCGGGACGCAAATCGCCGTACTTCTTCAACGCCGGTCTGTTCAACGATGGCGAATCCACGCTGAAGCTGTCGCGCTTCTACGCCCAGTCCATCCTGAACAGCCAGGTTCAGTTCGACATGCTGTTCGGCCCGGCCTACAAGGGCATCATCCTGGCAGCCGCCGCCGGCATGGCGCTGGCCGAACAGGGCCGCAACGTGCCGTTCGCCTACAACCGCAAGGAGGCCAAGGACCACGGCGAAGGCGGCACGCTGGTCGGCGCGCCGCTGCAGGGCAAGGTGCTGATCATAGACGACGTGATTTCCGCCGGCACCTCGGTGCGCGAATCGGTGGAGCTGATCCGCGCCGCCGGCGCCACCCCTGCCGGCGTGGCCATCGCGCTGGACCGGATGGAGCGCGGCCAGGGCGAATTGTCCGCGGTGCAGGAAGTGGCGCAGCAACACGGCCTGCCGGTCGTGGCCATCGCCACGCTGAAAGACGTGCTGGGCTTCCTGGAAAACAGCCCGGAGCTGGCCGCCCACCTCGACGCGGTGCGCGCCTATCGCGCCCAGTACGGAGTCGACTACTGATGAAAGCGCTTGCCGGATTGCTGCTGCTGTTGTATTCGCTGGCTCACGCCGACGTGTACAAATGGGTGGACGAGTCCGGCAAGACGCATTATAGCGACGCGCCGCCGCTGCAAGGTCAAAGCCGCGGCGTGGCGCAGCTGAGCAAGCAGGGCATGGTAAAAAAGCCGGCCGAAACCGAGGCGCAGCGCCAAAGCCGCGAAGCCTCGGCCGCCGCCGCCAGGCAGCTGCTGCAAAAGCAGCAGGATGCCGCGCGCCATGACCAGGCGCTGGTGCAGAGCTACTCCACGCTGGCGGAGCTGCAGGCCGACCGCGAAAAGCAGCTCTCCGTTCTGCAGTCGGCCTATCGCGCGCTGGAGCTGCGCGCCCAGGGCCTGGCCATCCAGCAGCGCGACTTGCAGCAAGACCTGGAACAGCACAACAAGCAGCATCAAAAACCGCCCGCCGCCACGCTGCACAATCTGCAAGTGCTGCAACGCGAACAGAAAGACCTGCAGGCCCTGATGGCGTCCAAGCGCGCCGAAATCAACAACTACCAGCAGAAAATGCAGCAGGACCTACAGCGCTACCGCCAGCTCAGCGGCAAATAGCGCGGCTCGTCAGGCTTGCGCGGCGATTATTGCCCGCCTTCCTTGCGCTGCCAGGCCTGTTGCAGCGCCTGGGTAGCCTGCTGCAAGGTCTGCTGCGCGTTGCCCTGGGCCGTGGTGGCCTCGTTCAGATCGGCGCTGGCCTTGTCCAAGGCCGCCTGGGCGCCGGCGAGTTTTTGTTCGGCCAACGCCTTGGCGTCCTGCGCGTCCTTCAATCGCTTGTCGGCCGTTCGCTGCTGGCTCTCCGCCTGCTGAAACGCCATCTGCGCCGCCAGCAATTGCTCATCGACGGTTTGCGCCAGCGCGGCGCCAGACCACAGGGCCGCCAGCAACAGCCCGCTCTTCGTCAGCATCTTCATGGTTTCCCCTTCTTCGGCCAAACGGCCGCCAAGCCGACATTATGCGGCAAGCCCGCTTTTGACGACATGCTTGTATCTTCGCCGCGCATTCTTAGGGGCTGTTGAAGTGTGCTGGGTGGATTACGTTTGCGCCCGGCGCGACCGCTCACCAAACGTCAACAGCCCCTAGGGCTTCGACGGCCGGCTCAGCAGATACAGCAGCACCGACAGCTCGATCGCCGCCACCAGCCATGGCACCCAGTGCGGCGGCCTGGCCAGCAACAGGGCGACGAATCCGGCCCCCATGCCCAGCGCGGCGAAGCATTTGGCGCGCGCGGGCACGATACGCTGTTCGCGCCAGCGACGCAGGCCGGGGCCGAAGCGCGGATGGTCCAGCAGCCGCTGCTCCAGCCGCGGCGACGATTTGCTGAAACAAGCCAGCGCCAGGATCAGGAAAATGGTGGTGGGCATCACTGGCAACAGCGCGCCGATCACGCCCAGTCCGACCATCAAGACGCCGCTTAGCAGGTAAAACCAGCGCACCGCCGGATACTGCCCAGGGCTCAAGCGTACACCTGGTCCAGATGGCCATTCATGCAAGCGAAGGCCGCCACCGCGCCGGCGGTGACGCGGGCCTCCGCCGCCTCATCCAGCTGCAGGCCGTCCAGCACGGCGGTGAAAGCGCGCCAGTGGCGGGCGCGGCCATCCGGATGACCGGCCAGGTGGCGGGCGCCGCAGTGCTCGTCCAATCCGAGTTTGCCGGCCAGCTTATACAGGATGGCGGCGCCCAGCTTGGAGCCTTCCACCACATACAGCCAGCCCATCGCGGTGGCGACGTCCAGGGTTTCGCTGATCGGCGCATCCTGCAGCTGCGGCAGCGGCCGGCCCAGATAGGCCAGGTCGGCGGCGATGCTGTGGTAGCGGCGGCGCTCGGCCAAGTCCGGGAACAGCGCCGCCAGCTCGGGATTGTCATACAAAGCGTCGGCATCGCGCAGGAAGCGGTACTGCGCCTCCAGGAAGCGGCTGTAATTCTCGCGGTTGGCGAAAGGCTGATTGGCCATGATGCGCTGGTCCAGCTGGTCATGGGTGGCGTGAGTGCGGGCTTTCAGATCCTGGGTGCGGGTGGTGTCGATTACGCTGCTCATTCTGGGATTTCCTGTTGAATCGCCTCCCGCCGCCGGCGGGAAGGAAAGTGATGCGCTGGCGGAGGCAGGTCGGCCGACGCACAAAACGTAATGATAACCATTTTTATTTATTATCAAAAGCAGGAATTCGCCCGCCTCCCGCATCGCCCTGGCGCAAGGCAGGCCAGGCGGCATGAAGGCAATAGAAGCAAATCGACTCGAGAAACAGAAAAGCAAAAGGCCCGATCAGAGGATCGGGCCTGGCGCGTGAATTCTTGGTGGGTCGTGCGGGATTCGAACCTGCGACCAACGGATTAAAAGTCCGCTGCTCTACCAGCTGAGCTAACGACCCATAGGGTAATGCCGTGTCGGGGGTATGCAGGGATGGTGGTGGGTCGTGAGTGGCTCGAACACTCGACCTACGGATTAAGAGTCCGCTGCTCTACCAACTGAGCTAACGACCCATCCTAAACTGCATTGACAACAGAAATGAACTTGAATCGGCCACCCATCAGCATGGCTGATAGACGAAAGCTTGTCTGGATGGTGGGTCGTGAGTGGCTCGAACACTCGACCTACGGATTAAGAGTCCGCTGCTCTACCAACTGAGCTAACGACCCGTCCGGGACATGCTAATGCACTATATCAAGTTTTCTCTGGTGGGTCGTGCGGGATTCGAACCTGCGACCAACGGATTAAAAGTCCGCTGCTCTACCAGCTGAGCTAACGACCCAAGCGAGAGACCGCAACTATAATGAAACGCTTTATTGCAGTCAAGCCTAACGCAAAGATTTTTTTCAGCATCCCAGACTAGGCGGGAACGAAAGCGCTGCATCGACAGTCATAGGTCAACAGGAAATCAAGCTGCTCCGCCCCTTGAAACCACGCTGTCCGATACCCATGTCAGATAAGCGGGCAAGCCCGATGCAACAGGCAAGGCGATGATTTCCGGCACATCGTACGGGTGCAGCTGCAGCAGCCTCGCCTCCAGCGCCGGATAGGCGTCGCGGCGGGTCTTGATCAACAGCGGCACCTCGTCCGCCTGCTCCACCGCGCCCTGCCAGCGGTATACCGAACGGCAAGGCGCCAGAATATTGACGCAAGCGGCCAGCCGCTCGCCGACCAGCGTTGCCGCAATCTGTCCCGCCAGCTGCGAATCGGGTACATTGCAGACAACCATTAAACATTCGTCAGATGGAAAAGAATTCACGATGCGCGCACTCCCCTTGTTGTTGCTGATCTACCCGTTCGCCGAAATCGCCGCGCTGGTGGCGCTGGCCGATCACATCGGCGGACTGGCGGTATTCCTGCTGGTGCTGCTGTCCTCGCTGCTCGGCCTGTGGATGCTGCGCAACCAGAAACTCGGCGCCTTGCTGACCTTGGGCAGCGTGATGCGCCAGGGCGACAAGGTCTCGCTGTATTCTCTATTGTGGCCGCTGCGCTATGCGTTGGCCGGCCTGCTGTTCCTGCTGCCTGGCCTGCTCAGCGACATCGCCGCCATCCTGCTGCTGCTGCTGCCGCTGAAAGGACCGGATATCCAGCTGCGCACGCCCAGCGCCGGTCCCAGCGCAGCGCCGGCAGGCAACAGCGACATCATAGAAGGCGAGTACAGCCGGGTGGACGAGCAAACGCCGCCGGGCCGCCGCATTCAGTGAACACCGAACAAGGCCAGCACCGCGGCGGCGTCGAGATCGCACTGGATCTCCACCACCTTGTGCCGGTTCTTGTCGCCGGATAACAGCGAAACATCGCGCTTGGCCACGCCAAAGCGCTCCGCCAGCCAGGCCAAAAGCGCGGCGTTGGCCTTGCCGTCCACCGGCGGCGCGGCCAGGCGGATCTTCAGGCAGTCGCCATGCTCGCCAGCCGCTTCGGTCTTCTTGGCGCCAGGCTGCACATGCAGCGTCAAGCGCACGCGGCCGGCTTGGCACGACAACCAAGGTTTCATCGCCATTTCCTGTCAAAAACGGGGAGTGTAGACCAAAACGCGGCCAAGCTGCACGGCCGCCACACCGGAGAAAAGTATGGATATCGGCATCAACGAGCAAGACCGCCAACACATCGCAGATGGCCTGTCCCATCTGCTGGCCGACAGCTACACCCTGTACCTGAAAACCCATAACTTCCACTGGAACGTCACCGGGCCGATGTTCAACACCCTGCACCTGATGTTCGAGACCCAGTACAACGAGTTGTCGCTGGCGGTCGATGCCATCGCCGAGCGCATTCGCGCGCTGGGCCACTACGCGCCGGGCAGCTATGCCGACTACGCCCGCCTGACCTCCATTCCGGAAGCCGCCGGCGCGCCGCCCAAGGCAGATGACATGATCCGCCAGCTGGTGGAAGGCCACGAAACCATCTGTCGCACCGCCCGCAGCATCTTCGAAGTCGTCGAGCGCGCCAGCGACGAACCCAGCGCCGACCTGCTGACCCAGCGCCTGCAAGTCCACGAGAAAACCGCCTGGATGCTGCGCAGCCTGCTGGAAAAATAAGCGTCCGCCGCACGCCGCCCGACGCCGCGCCCCGCGCGGCGTTTTCGCGCGCGTCCGTGCTACACTCCGGCAAAGTCCGGAAACTTTACATGGCCGACCATCTGCACCGCTCTCGCCCCCTCGCGCCCAACAACCGTCCGCTGTGGCTGATGGCGGGCGTGTCGCTGCTGGCGCACGCCGCGCTGTTGAGCCTGTTTGGCGCGGCGCCGTCCGCGCCGCCTCCGGCCGCCTCCGGCCCGCTGCAGATCAGCCTGCGGCCACGGCATCTGCCTGCCCCCGCCGCGCCGGTGACCGAGCGGGTCGCTGAAGACAACCGCCCGGGTGCCGGCAATACCGTGGCCCCACGCCAGCTGATCAGCCGCAGCGATACCCCGAAACCGGCCGCCTCCCCCGCGCCGCCGCCGCAACAGCAAACCGCGCCGCTCACGCCCATCACCCGCGCGACGCCCAACGCGGCGCAGCTGGCATCGACGCCGCCAAGCGCGACGGTCAGCACCGGCTCGCTGCTGGCCCAGGTCGGGGCGCTGTCGCGCAGCGGCGACAACGCCGCGGCCGACAACGACCAGGAAAGCGGCCAGGCGGGCAGCAATCTCGGCGAAGCCGCGCGCGGCTATGCCTGGGCGCGCTACCAGGCGGACTGGCGGCTGAAGGTGGAGCGGATCGGCAATCTGAATTATCCGGACGAGGCGCGCCGCCTCGGCCTGCATGGCGCAGTGACGCTGGAGGTGACGATAGCGGCCGACGGCAGCCTGCATGGCATGCGCGTCAGCCGCTCGTCCGGCACGCCGGTCCTGGACCAGGCCGCCCAGCGCATCGTCGAACTGGCCTCGCCGTTCGCGCCGTTTCCGTCATCGCTGGCTGCGCGCAACCCGACGCTGCGCATCAGCCAGAAATTCGTTTTCACCCGCGACAATCTGTTGTCCAGCCATTGAACAAGGATGCATCATGTTTGAAGTCAACCGCAGTCTCGCGCTATTGCGCCCGCAGGCGCCGTTTCTCGCCTGGCTCAAGAGCCTGCCCGGCGCCATCGACCCGCAGCTGACGCTGGAGACGCTGGCCGCCGATTGCAACGCGCTGCTGATTCCGCCCGCGGATGACTACGACAGCGCGCGCCGCTTCGTGCTGCAAAGCTACCGCCAGCTGTTCGAGGCAGAACTCGCCGACTGGTGCGAGGACCAAAGCCTGTGGCCGCAAAACATCAGTCCGAATCTGTTCCAGCAATGGTTCAAGCTGGAAATCCATTCGGTGCTGACCGACCTGGCGCCGGAGCCGCTGGAGCGCGAAGCCTTCGTGCCGCTGGACCTGGACGGCCGCGGCGTCTAATCGCCACACACAACAAAGGGGAAACACATGGCACACCACACCCGGATCAAGGTCCGCGGCTATCATCTGGACCTGTTCGGCCACGTCAACAACGCGCGCTACCTGGAGTTTCTCGAGGAAGCGCGCTGGAACTGCTTCGAGGACAGCGGCACGCTGGCGCAATTCCTGCAAAGCGGCCTAGGCCTCGCCGTGGTCAACATCAATATCGACTACGCGCGCCCGGCCACCATGGGCGAAATGCTGCTGATTGAAACCGCCGTCAAGTCGATAGGCAACCGCAGCGCGGTGATCCACCAGCGCGTGCTGCTGGACGGCACGGACACGCTGGTCGCCCAGGCCGACGTCACCTTCGTGGTGTTCGACACCCGCGCCGGCAAGGCCGTGGTGCTGGAAGGCCCGTTGAAGGACGCGCTGGAATTGATACAGGCCCAGTCGGCCTGAAACGAAGGCGGGAACGCGAGATGAAGAAAGGTTTGCTGATCCTGGCGGCGCTGCTGATCGTGGCCGGCGTCGTCTACACCGTGCTGTTCGCGCGCCAGGCCGCGCCGGAGGTGAAACTGACCTCGCTGGCGGGCGTCACCACCAGCACCTCGGCGCTGAAAGGCAAAGTGGTGCTGGTGAACTTCTGGGCCACCAGTTGCCCGGGCTGCGTCGAGGAAATGCCGGAGATCAAGAAGCTGCATCAGGAGTACGCCGGCAAGGGGCTGAACGTGCTGGCGGTGGCGATGAGCTACGACCCGCCCAACTACGTGCAAAGCTTCGTCGCCAAGAACGAGCTGCCCTTCTTCGTCGCGCTGGATACCCAGGGCGATGTGGCCAAGGCTTTCGGCGACATCCAGCTGGCGCCCACCACTTTCCTGATCGACAAGCAGGGCAACATCATCAAGCGCTACGTCGGGGTGATGAACTTCCCCGAAGTGCGCAAGCTGATCCAGCAGCAGCTGTAATCCCCTGTAGGGCGGAAGCCCCTGACCGAGCGCGGCAAGCGTAGCGGCGCGAGGAAATCGGGGCGTTCCGCCGCCCGCCTAACCTAGCCACCTCGGCGGAACTCCCGGCTAAAAGCCGGGCTTCCGCCCTACGGCCCTTCAGATTTTGGTCCTCGGCTCCCACCGTCTAGGCAGCTTGTAATTCGTTCCCGACTGGATCTTCAGATGGACAGGAAGATAAGCGCCATAAACCGCTTTTGCTACCTGCTGTCGAAAATCACGCTTAGTCGCGTCCGGCATCGTCGGATGCCGCTGGATGGCTTCATCGATGTCATCAGCCATGGCGTACAAATCGTCCAACAAATCAACCACTGGCCTCCAACCTGCCTCATCCACACCATCCTCCAAGGCGGATTGTCCCTCGCTCTGCGCCGCTTGCGCCTGGCGGTGCAGCCTGTCCAGCTGCGCCTGGATGCTACGTTCCATCACACCGCTCTCCTTTATTCATCGTCACTAAAAAATACCAAACGAATAATAACAACAGAAAGCTGGTCAGATCACAAGTTCACGCGCCCCCGCATACCGCGCAAGCTGGATCGCGCGGCACGCGGATCTGCTTGAAGCCGCCGCCCAGCGCGTCGTACAGCGTCAGCTTGCCCAGCGCCGGCGCGATGCCGGAGAGCAGCTTGACCGCCTCCACCGCCTGCAGGCTGCCTATCACCCCTACCAAGGGCGACAGCACGCCGAAAGTGGCGCATGGGCCATCGCTGGCCTCCCCCTCGTCCGGAAACAGGCAGTGGTAGCACGGCGAGGCGGCGTCGCGGCGGTCGAACACCGCCAGCTGGCCGGAGAAGCGCACCGCCGCGCCGGACACCAGCGGCACCTTGGCGGCCATGCAGGCGCGGTTGACGGCGTGGCGGGTGGCGAAATTATCGCTGCAATCCAGCACCAGATCGTGCGCCGCCACTTCGTCCATCAATCGCTGGCCCGACAGCCGCTCGGCCATCGGCCGGACTTCAATCGATGGATTCAAGGCCAGCATGCGACGCGCCGCCGACTCGGCCTTGCCCTGCCCCAGGCTCGCCGTATCGTGCGCGATCTGGCGCTGCAAATTGGACAGTTCCACCGTGTCGTCATCGACGATGGTGATGCGGCCGACGCCGGCGCTGGCCAGGTACAAGGCAACCGGCGAACCCAATCCCCCGGCGCCGACGATCAGCGCCCGCGCCGCCAGCAGGCGGCGCTGGCCGACGATGTCGATCTCCGGCAGCAGGATGTGGCGGCTGTAGCGCAGCAGCGCCGCGTCGTCGAGATCGTGCTCGGATTCCATATGAGGCTCCCAATGCAAAACGCCAGCCCCTGGGCTGGCGTCGATAAACGATTTGCGACGAGCAAACGCCTGAAACAAGGCGCGCCGCCGCAGACAATACACATGGCGCGGCAAGGAGGCGCAACGCCGTATCGGGCGCGCTGCCTTATTCCTCGGCCACTTTGCGGGCGAACTTGATGCCCAGCTGCTTGAGCTTGCGGTACAAGTGCGTACGCTCCAGGCCCACTTTCTGCGCCACCCGGCTCATATTGCCGTTTTCCAGCGAGATGTGGTACTCGAAGTAGCGGCGCTCGAGCTGTTCGCGCAGCTCGCGCAGCGGAATGTTGAAGTCGAAGCCCGACTCTTCCACCGGCTTTTCGTGGCGGAACTGCGCCAGCACCTTGTTGACCTCGGCGGCGTCTATCTCGTCGGACTCCGCGGTCAGCGCCAGGCTCTTGATGATGCTGCGCAGCTGCTCCAGGTTGCCCGGCCAGTCGTACTGGCGCATCGCGTTCAGCGCAGCGGTGGTCAGCTTGCGGCCCGGCACCTGCTTGGACTCCACCAGTTCGACCAGAATCTGCTCGGCGATGAAGGTGATGTCCTCGGCGTGCTCGCGCAGCGGCGGAATCGGCACGATGACGCTGGACAGCGCGGTCAGCAGGCGGTTGTCGCACTCCGGGTCCACCAGCAGCTCCTGCAGCGGGCGGCTGCAGGAACAGATCAGGCGCACATTGAAGCGGTCCAGCTTGGACAGCAGGAACAGCAGGCCCTGCTGCACGCGGCGGCTGTACTGGCCGATTTCCGGCAGGTACAACACGCCGTTGTTGGCCTTCTGCAAGAGCTCCAGCGGCGCGTCGGCCAGCTGTTCCAGCTTGGCCGGCGTCACCCAGGGCGTATTGCCCTGATGGAAAAAACGCGCCACCAGCTCGAAGCCGGAACCGGACTCGCCGGTCAACAGCACCGGCGACTTGACCTTGGCCACGCGCTCCAACTGGCGCTTCAGTTCCTGGATGGGCTCGCTGCGTCCCAGCTTGTCCAGGTTCAGCGAGGTATTGGCCTGCATGTCGCCGTATTTCAGCGCGCGCTGCACCGTGGTCAGCAGCTTCTGCAGGGCGATCGGTTTCTCGAGGAAGTCGAATGCGCCGATGCGGGTGGCCTCCACCGCGGTGTCGATGCTGGCGTGGCCGGACATCATGACCACCGGCATGTTCAGCAAGCCGGACTTGGCCCACTCCTTCAGCAGGGTCACGCCGTCGCAGTCCGGCATCCAGATGTCGAGCAGCACCAGCGCGGGGCGCGTCTGGTTGCGCAACTGCCGAGCCACCTCGGCATTTTCCGCCAGGGCCACGGTATAACCTTCGTCCTGCAGGATCTCGGAGAGCAGTTCTCGAATACCGATCTCGTCGTCCACAATCAAAATATCGCTGCTACGCATTAGGCCTCCAGCAATGGCAGGGAAAGAAGGACGCGCGCGCCTTGCCGTTCGGCATTCCCCAAGATGACCTGTCCATGGTGCTCTTCCATAATCTTCTTGACCACGGCCAGTCCGAGACCGGTGCCCTTGGCTTTGCTAGTCACATAAGGCTCGAACGCGCGCCTGAGGATGTCCGGGCTAAAACCGGCCCCGTTATCCTCGACGCAGACGAGCGCGTTTCCTTCTTCTTGTCGGCTGCTAATTTGAATCATCGGGATGCCAACGTCAAGGACTGCGTCCTGGGCGTTCTGCATCAGGTTGTGCAGCACCTGGCGCAGCAGGGCGGCATCGCCCATGATCATCAGCGGCATATCGTCCAGCGCAATCTTAACAGCAGGATTGGATTCGTAAAGAGCCATCACTTCTCGAATCACCTGATTGAGATCAAGTTTGACCAGTTTGATCTTGGGCGCGCGGGCATAATCGCGGAAAGCGTCCACCATGCTCTTGAGCGCGCCCACCTGCTTGATGATGGTATCGGTGGAACGTTTCAGCATGTCGGCATCCGGGCCTTCCAGCTTGTCGGCCAGCTTCATCGCCAGCCGTTCGGCCGATAGCTGGATAGGCGTCAGCGGATTGCGGATCTCATGCGCCAGCCGCTTGGCCACCTCGCCCCAGGCCGCGTCGCGCTGGGCGCGGGCCAGTTCGGTGATGTCGTTGAACACCAGCACGTAGCCGTCGCTGGAGTGCTCCGGCAGCCGCGCGCCGCGCACCAGCAGGATGCGCTCGCCCTGGCTGGTTTCATAATTCAGCTGAGTCTGCCAATCGGTTTCGACGTCGCTGTCGGCGTGCTGCATCACGGTTTCCACCAACGACGTCACCGCCGGCATTTCCCTGCCCCACTCCGGGAAACGATGCTCCGCCAGACGGCCGAACTCCACCCCCAGAATGCGCGAGGCGCTGCTATTGGCGGCGCGGATCTGCCAGTTGCCGCCAAAGGCGATGACGCCGGCCGACAGGTTGGCCAGTATGCTTTCCAGATAAAGCTTGCCGCCTTCCAGCTCGCCGCGGCTTTTTTCCGCCTGCTGCCGCGCCTCTTCCAATTGCTGCGTCATGCGGTTGAACAGCGTGGTCAGCATGCCCAGCTCGTCGCGCCGATACACCGGATGGCGCTTGGAGAAGTCGCCCTGCGCCACGGCGCGGGTGCCGGCGGCCAGCTCGGACAGCGGCGCGGACAAACGCTCGGACAGGAACAAGGCGAAGGCCAGCGCGGCCGTCAGCGCCAGCAGCACCGCCAACGCCAGCGTCAGCATGTAGAAAGTGCGCAAGCCATGACGCGCCAACAGCAGCTGGCGGTATTCGGAACGGGCGCTCTCGATCTGCTCGGCGTCGCGGCTGATGTCGGCCGGCGCGGCCTGGCTCAATTGCAGCACCCGGGTTTCCTCGCCCGGCGTGCGGTAGGCCACCAGCACCCGTAGCGACAGCCCGCTGTTGCCATCGTTTTCTATGGTTTGCTGCGGATGTTGCAAACGCACGCCGCGCAAGGCTTCATGCGTCAGCGGCATTGGCTTGCCGGCGCCGGAAAACGCCACCATCTGGCCGCTGCCGCGGTTGAATACGGCGATCTCTGTCAAACCCAGTTGATCGCGCAAGCGGTTCAGCCGGTTCTGCAATTGCCCATCCGGCAGCGCCGCCACTTCTTCCTGCACCAGCCGTCCCTTGCGGCCGACATCGTCCAGCACGTAATTCAGCGCGCTGCGGCCCAGCACCAGGCCGCGGTCCAGCGCCGCCTCGACTTTCACGTCGAACCAGCTTTCGATGCTGCGCGTCAGGAACTGCGCGGAAACCGTGAACACCAGCAAGCCCGGCACCAGCGCCACCCCGGCGAACATCATCGCCAGCTTTTGCGTCAGCTTGGCGCCGAACACGCGGTTTTTCACCCGCTGCCGCAAGCGCAGCAACTGGCGCGCCACCACGCTGAGCAGCGCCAGCAGCAGCAGGCTGTTCAGGCCGAACACCCACCAGTAATAGTCGTTGAGTTTGGAAGCGTTGCCGGTAGCCACCGCCAGCAGGTAGAGCAGGATCGCCCCGACGGTCGCCATCGCGATGGAGGCGTAGCGCATCAGTTGGCGTCCTTGACGTCGAGCTTGATCCAGTCCGACTCCAACGTCCAGTCGTCGGAGCCCAGCGCATTCATCTGGAACGGCTTGGGCAGCTCGCTGATATCCAGCAGCAAGCGCACCTGGCCGGCCACATTGCCGGGCTTCTTCGGGTCAAGCGTGCCGGCATTCAGCACGCGCCAGCCCTGAATCGCGCCGATGGCGGCCAGCGCCTCGCGCAGAGTAGGATAGTAGTTGGACAGACTGCCGATGCTGACACGGTAACGGCCGGTCAGCGGTTGATACGCCAATTTAAAGCCGATCTGCGCGTGCGGGTCGAACCACTCGCGCAGGCTGAGGTAATAAGCGGTGGTGCGCGGCTTGGTCAGCTGGAACTCCAGGCGGAAGCCGAGCACCACGCCCTGCTGCAGCGCCTCGTTCAGGCTGGGCGTCAGCCGCGTCAAAAAGCGCGTGCTGACCGACAGCATGCCGTCCGGCATCACTTCGGCCTCGGCCCGGCGCGACGCGATGGTGTCGGCCCAGGCGGCGGTCGCCAGACAGCACAGCAGCAGCCCAATCAGGCTAATGTTTTTGAAGCAGCGCGTAATAAAAGCCGTCATGACGCTCACAGGGCAATAGTTGCTCCTCTTTCAGACGCACCGCATCCGGGTGACGCCGCAGGAAGCTCTCCAATTGCTGGCAGTTTTCTTCCGGAAAAATCGAGCAGGTAGCGTATAGCATTTTCCCGCCGCTGGCGAGCAGCGTCCACAGCGCGTCGGCCATCGCCGCCTGCTGCCGGCCAAGCGCCGCGAAATCGCCGGGACGGCGCAGCCATTTGATGTCCGGATGGCGGCGCACCACGCCCGAGGCGGAACACGGCACGTCGGCCAGGATGCGGTCGAACGGCCGTCCGTCCCACCAGTCCTGCGGCCGCGCCGCGTCGGCCTGGCGCAGCTCGGCGTTCAGACCCAGCCGCTGCAGATTGTCGCCCACGCGGGCGAGCCTGGCAGCGTCGATGTCCAGCGCGGTCAGCTCGACATCGGCCAGCTCCAGCATGTGGCCGGTCTTGCCGCCGGGCGCGGCGCAGGCGTCCAGCACGCGCAAGCCGGGCCGCAGGTCCAACCAGTGCGCGGCGCGCTGCGCGCCCTCGTCCTGCACCGACACCGCGCCGTCGGCGAAGCCGGGCAGATCGCGCACCGCCACCGGCTTGGCCAGTTGCACCGCCTCGTTCCCCAGCGCGCTGGCTTCCATGCCGGCCGCGGCCAGCTGCGCCAGATACTCCGCCACCGAGCCATCGCGGCGATTGACCCGCAGCGTCAGCGGCGGATGGGCGTTGCTGGCGGCCAGCACCGCCTGCCATTGCTGCGGGTAGGCCTCGCGCAGCCGCGCCACCCACCAGTCCGGGTGGTTGGCGGCGGCCACGTCGTCGCGCGCGGCGGCATCCAGGATTTCATCGCGGCGGCGCAGGAAATTGCGCAGCGCGCCGTTGACCAGGCCCTTGAACTTGCCGCGGGCGATGCCGCTGGCAGACGTCACCGCTTCGTTCACCACGGCGTAAGGCGCTGCGCGGGTGTGCTGCAGCTGATATAGCGCCACCAATAGCAGGCGCTCCAGTTGCGGCTCCGGCAGCGGCCGCGGCACCAGTTGGCGCAGGCAGTGGCGCAGCACGCCGAGGTGGCGCAGGCTGCCGTAGCTCAAGTCCTGCAGCGCGCCGCGCTCGGCCGGCGTCAGCTGTTCTTGCTGGCGCTGGGCGTCGGCCAGCGCGTCGGTCAGAGTGGTGCCGGCCTCGATGCGGCCCAGGATGTCGGCCGCCAGCCGCTGAATGTGATGCATGTGGATTCTTTCGATGAAGCAAGGCCAGTCCGCGGTGGACTGGCCTGGGGTCGGATACTCAATATATGCGTTCAGTAGACGCCGCGCGCCATGTCGTTCAGCCGCGCGATGCGTTCTTCAGTATGCGGGTGGGTGCGGAACAGGTCGCCTACGCCGCCCCCGCCGGACAGCGGATTGATGATCATCATCTGCGCGGTTTCCGGATGGGCTTCGGCTGTCGGCATGGCGATGCCGCGGGCGTAGTACTCTATCTTCTGCAAGGCCGAGGCCAAGGCCAGCGGGTCGCCGGAGATCTCGGCTCCGCCGCGGTCAGCTTCGAACTCGCGGGCGCGCGAGATCGCCATCTGGATCAGGCTGGCCGCCACTGGCGCCAGAAAGGCCACGGCCAGGCGCGGCAGCAGGCCCACCGGCTGGCCGTTTTCGTCGCGGCCGCCGAAAAACATGGCGAAGTTGGCCAGGGCGGAAATCGCGCCGGCCATGGTGGCGGAGATGGTGGAAATCAGGGTATCGCGATGTTTGACATGCGCCAGCTCATGCGCCATCACGCCGCGCAGCTCTCGGTAATCCAGCATGCGCATGATGCCGGTGGTGGCGGCCACCGCGGCGTTTTCCGGATTGCGCCCGGTGGCGAAGGCGTTAGGCTGCTCCTCGTGGATCACGTAGACGCGCGGCATCGGCAGGCCGGCGCGCTGCGCCAGTTCCGCCACCATGGCATAGAATTCCGGCGCGCTGTTGGCGTCGACTTCCTGCGCGTTGTACATCGACAGCACCATGCGGTCGGAATTCCACCAGGCAAACACATTCATGGCGCCGCCGAACAGCAAGGCCAGCATCATGCCACCCTTGCCGCCTATCATGCCGCCGATCAGGGCGAACAGCGCCAGGATCGCGGCCATCAGCACCGTGGTCTTCAACCAGTTGTCGTTCATGCTCTCCCTCTCGAAACCCGCTTGACAATCAAACAGATGCTTGGAGTCTCACACCCCCAGCCGGGTTCCCGCCAGGCTGGCGCGGCCGGCGACAAAGTCGCGCGCGGCCAGCCGCTTGCCGCCGGCCGCCTGCAGCACGCTGACGCGCACCAGGCCCTCGCCGGCGCCCACCAGCACGCCGTCGGCGTCGGCCGCCACCACCATGCCGGGTTCGGCCCGGCCGGCTTCGGCGCTGGCCATCCACAGCTTCAGCGGCTCGCCGTTCAGCGAGGTGAACGCGCCCGGCGCCGGGTTGTAGGCGCGGATGGCGCGGGCGACGGCCGCCGCCGGCAGCGTCCAGTCGATCTCGGCCTCGGCCTTGCTGAGCTTCTGCGCGTAGGTGACGCCGTCTTCCGGCTGCCGTTGCGGAACGACTTCATCCAGGCGGCCCAAAGTCTCGACGATGGCTTGCGCGCCGCAGGCGGCCAGCTTATCGTGCAGCGTGGCGGCGGTTTCGTCGCCGGCGATGGCCACCGGGTGGATGCTCAGCATGTCGCCGGTATCCAGGCCCACGTCCATCTGCATGATGGTGATGCCGGTTTCATGGTCGCCCGCCAGGATGGCGCGCTGGATCGGCGCCGCGCCGCGCCAACGCGGCAGCAAGGAGGCGTGGATGTTCAGACAGCCGCGCGCCGGGATGTCCAGCACGTCCTGCGGCAGGATCAGGCCATAGGCGGCCACCACCATCAGCTCGGCGCCGACGTCGCGCAGCATCTGCTGCGCCTCCAGATTGCCGCGCAGCTTCTCAGGCTGCTCGACGCGCAGGCCATGCGCCAGCGCCACTTCCTTGACCGGGCTGGGCTTCAGTTTCATGCCGCGGCCGGCCGGACGGTCCGGCTGGGTCAGCACCAGCGGGATCTCGTGGCCCGCGGCGATCAGCGCGCGCAAGGCGGCGGCGGCGAATTCCGGCGTGCCGGCAAATATCAGTTTCATCGTGATTGCTTCCCGCTCATGACAACGGCGCCGTCCCGCAGCGCCGTTGATCGCCGGCCTGCCGGCCGGTCTTACATATTTTGTTTTTCGCGTTTCTTCAGTTTGCTCTTGATGCGGTTCTGCTTCAGCTGCGACAGCCGCTCCACAAACACCACGCCGTTCAGATGATCCAGTTCATGCTGGATGCAGATCGCCAGCAAGCCGTCGGCCTCCAGCTCGAACGGCTTGCCGTCGCGGTCCTGCGCCTTGACCTTGACGCGCTCGGCGCGGGTCACCTTGTCGTAGATGCCGGGCACCGACAGGCAACCTTCTTCATAAACGGTTTCGCCGTCCTTCTCGACGATTTCCGGGTTGATGAACACCCGGCGCTGGTCGCGCTCTTCCGAGATGTCCATCACCACCAGCCGGTAGTGGTAGTCCACCTGGGTAGCGGCCAGGCCGATGCCCTTGGCCTCGTACATGGTCTCGAACATGTCGTCGATCTGTTGTTGCAGAGCGGCGTCAAAGACTTCCACCGGCTTGGCCACGGTGTGCAGCCTGTCGTCCGGGTAATGCAAAATGTTCAACAGCGCCATCGCTATCATTCACTCCAAGTTGTCGTATCGCCGCGCCCGCGTGGATAATAGAGCGGTTCGGCGCAGCTTCGTTCAGCCCCCGGCCGCGGCGTCTGTCGGCCGGCATCAAGAATTGGAACCATTCATGCTTAAGCGCATTATATCGCTTGCCCTGGCTCTGGCGATGTCCGTTACCGCATTCGCCGACGAATTGGCGATCAAGCCGGACGCGCCGTCGCGCTACACCGTGGCCAAAGGCGACACTTTGTGGGGCATCGCCGGCCGTTACCTGAGCAGCCCGTGGCAATGGCCGCGGCTATGGCGGATGAACCGCGAGCAAGTGCGCAATCCGCACTGGATCTATCCGGGCGACGTGCTGGCCCTGGACTACGTCAATGGCCAGCCCAGGCTGTCGCTGGCATCGGACGCGCCGCGCGAGGTCAAGCTGTCGCCGCAGGCCCGCGTCGAGGAGCTCGACCAGGCTATCGCCAGCATTCCGGCCGAAGCCATAGAACCGTTCATGGTTCGCCCTCTGATCGTCAATCCCGAACAATTCGCCCTTGGCCCCAAACTGGTGGCCGGCCCCGACGAGCGCCTCAGCCTCAGCCCGGGCGACCGCGTTTACGCCAGCGGCGTCAACGAGACCGGCAGCTGGCAGGCCTATCGCCTGGGCAAAGCGCTGGTGGACCCGGACAGCCAGCAAGCGCTGGGGGTTGAAGCGGTATATGGGGGCGATCTGGTGGTAGACAAGCTGCGCGCGGACATCCAGACCTTGCGCATCCGCAGCGTCGCCGGCGAAGTGCTGGTAGGCGACCGCCTGGTGCGCGCGCCCAAGGAGTCTTTCGTCAATTATGTGCCCCATCCTGCCGAAGACGGCATGCACGGCAAGATCATCTCCAGCTACCAGGGCGTGGACGGCGCCGCGCAGTATTCCACGGTAGCGGTGAACCTGGGCAGCGCAGCCGGCGTGGAGCCGGGCATGGTATTCGGCATATTCAAGAAGGGCGGCGCCATCGAAATCGCCGACGCCGCCGGCAAAAAGCGCCAGGCGCAGCTACCGACCGAGCAAGCCGGCAAGCTGTTCATCTACCGCGTCTTCGACAAGGTGTCCTACGGCCTGGTGCTGGACAGCGCCGGCGCCATCTATGTCGGCGACGGCATCGCCCCGCCGGACGCCGAATGAGCCCGACCCCGCGCGCCTGGCTGCGGCTGGCGCTGACGCCAGGCATCGGCCCCGTCGGCTTCCTCAAGCTGATCGAGGCTTTCGGCTCGGCTGACGCGGCCGCGTCGGCCCGGCCGGCGCAAACCGAAAAGCTGATCGGCCGCGAAGCCGCCGAGGCGCTGCATGGCGATGCCGCGGCCGAGTCGGTGGACGCCGCGCTGGCCTGGTCCATGGGCGAGGGCTGCCACCTGATCACCCTGCTGGACGAGGACTACCCGCCGCAACTGGCCGAGGCCGCCTCGCCGCCGCCGCTGCTGTTCGCGCGCGGCCGGCGCGAGCTGCTGGCGCGGCCCATGCTGGCCATGGTGGGCAGCCGCGCCGCCACGGCGCAGGGCAAGCGCAACGCCGAGGACTTCGCCGCCGCGCTGGCAGCGCACGGCTACACCATCGTCAGCGGCCTGGCCAGCGGCATCGACGCCGCCGCCCACCTGGGCGCGCTGGCGCATCCGGCCTCCACCATCGCCGTCATCGGCACCGGCATCGACCGCGTCTACCCGGCGTCCAACCGCCAGCTGGCGCATCAGATCGCCGAGCGCGGCCTGATCCTGTCGGAGTTCGCGCTCGGCATCGGTCCGCTGGCGGGCAACTTTCCGCGGCGCAACCGCATCATCGCCGGCCTGGCCCGCGGCTGCCTGGTGGTGGAAGCCGGCACCGCGTCCGGCTCGCTGATCAGCGCCCGGTTGGCGATGGAAAACAACCGAGAGGTCATGGCGATACCCGGCAGCATCCACAACCCGCAGGCGCGCGGCTGCCACCGCTTGATCAAGGACGGCGCGCGGCTGGTGGAGAGCGTTGACGAGGTGCTGGACGAAGTGGGCCGGCTGTCCGCCGCGCCATCCGCGCCGGCCGCGTCAGCCCCGCCGCCAGCCTCGCCCTTGTTGGACGCGATGGGTTGGGAACCGGTGCTGGCGGACGCGCTGGCCGACGCCGTCGGGTTGACGTCGGGGGAGGTTTACGCGATGCTGCTCGAACTGGAGCTGGATGGCCGGGTGGCCAGCGTGGCTGGCGGCCGCTTCCAGCGTCTGGCGCAAAACTGAACGCGCCGCGTTCAATCTCAGAAAACTAAGCCATGTTTGACGTACTCACCTATTTATTCGAGCAATACAGCGATCCGGCCGCCTTCGGCGACCGCGGCTCTCTGACCCGCCAGCTGAACGCCATCGGCTTCGAGGAAGACGAGATCGGCGAAGCCTTGGACTGGCTGGACAGCGTCAGCGAGGCCAGCGTCGAACCGTATCTGGGCGCCGACGACGGCAGCGGCATGCGCATCTACGCCGACAGCGAACTCGAGCATCTGCCGGCCGACGTGCGCGGCCTGCTGCAGTTCCTGGAGGACAACGGCGCCCTGACGCCTGCTCAACGCGAAATGGTGATAGACCGCTTGCTGGAACTGGACCACGAGGACCTTGACGTCAGCAACGCGAAACTGCTGGTGCTGATGGTGCTGTGGGCGCAACAGGCCGAATTGCCGATTCTGCTGGGCGAGGCGCTGCTGGAAGCGGTGCATGGCGAGCCAACCATGCAATAACTTGTCAGGCCCGGCCCGGCGGCTTAACATGCCGCCGATTGGTCAACCCCTTATTGTGTTCAAGAGCGCCCTTGCGCTCTTGTTTCGTTTGACGGATATAACAAGAAGTGTCGGCCGGGCGCGTCCGGCCTTGAATATCGCTGAAAAGATAATATGCCCACCAGCCTCCTGATCGTCGAATCGCCGTCCAAGGCGAAGACGCTGAAAAAATATCTTGGCCCGGACTTCGAGGTCCTGGCCTCTTACGGCCACGTGCGCGATCTGGTGCCGAAAAACGGCGCCGTCGATCCGGAAAAAGACTTCGCGATGAAGTACCAGCTGATCGCGCGCAACACCAAGCACGTGGACGCCATCGTCAGCGCCGTGCGCGAGGCTGATCACGTCTACCTGGCGACTGACCCGGACCGCGAAGGTGAGGCCATTTCCTGGCACCTGGTGCAGATCCTCAACAGCAAGAAACTGCTGAAGGACAAGACCGCGCAGCGCGTGGTGTTCCATGAGATCACCAAGAACGCGGTGCTGGACGCGATCCAGAACCCCCGCGCCATCGCCCAGGATCTGGTGGACGCGCAGCAGGCTCGCCGCGCCCTGGACTACCTGGTGGGCTTCAATCTGTCGCCGCTGCTGTGGAAGAAAATCCGCCGCGGCCTGTCCGCCGGCCGCGTGCAGAGTCCGGCGCTGCGCCTGATCTGCGAACGCGAGAACGAGATCAAGGCCTTCGTGCAGCAGGAATACTGGTCGGTCCATCTGGACAGCCACAAGAGCCGCACCAAGTTCTCCGCCAAGCTGACCACGCTGGCCGGCGTCAAGCTCGACCAGTTCGCCATCCCCAACGAAACGGAACAGGCTGCCGTGCTGTCCCGCCTCGAAGGCAAGCCGGCCCAGGTCGGCACCATCGAGAAGAAAAAGAAATCGCGCAGCCCGGCCGCGCCATTCACGACCTCCACGCTGCAACAGGAGGCCGTGCGCAAGCTGGGCATGACCACCGACCGCACCATGCGCACCGCGCAGCAGCTGTACGAAGGCATGGACATCGGTCATGGCACCGTCGGCCTGATCACCTATATGCGTACCGACTCGGTGGCGCTGGCCAATGAGGCGGTGGAGGAAATCCGCGGCTACATCGGCCTGAAATGGGACGCCGACTACCTGCCCAAGAACCCGGCGGTCTACAAGAGCAAGGCCAAGAACGCCCAGGAAGCGCACGAGGCGATCCGCCCGACCTCCATCCTGCGCACGCCGGAAATGGTCAAGCCCTTCCTGACCACCGACCAGTTCAAGCTGTACGACATGATCTGGAAGCGGACACTGGCCTGCCAGATGGCGCCGGCCAAATTCGACACCACCAGCGTGGACATCCTGGTGGGCGAAGGCGTGTTCCGCGCCAGCGGCCAGGTGCAAACCTTCGCCGGCTTCCTCGCCGTGTACGAGGAGGACGTGGACGATGCCGAGGACGAAGACAACGCCAAGCTGCCGCTGTTGACCGAGGGCGAAGACCTGCCGGTGGACAAGCTGTACGGCGAGCAGCACTTCACCCAGCCGCCGCCGCGCTATTCGGAAGCGTCCTTGGTAAAGGCGCTGGAAGAGTTCGGCATCGGCCGGCCGTCCACCTATGCCAGCATCATCTCGACGCTGAAGGACCGCGAATACGTCATTCTGGACAAGAAGCGCTTCCTGCCGACCGACACCGGTGACATCGTCAACAAATTCCTGACCGAGCACTTCTCGCAATACGTCGACTACAACTTCACCGCCAAGCTGGAAAACCAGCTGGATGAGATCGCCAGCGGCACGCGCCAGTGGGTGCCGGTGATGGACAGCTTCTGGAAGGGCTTCAAGAAGCAGATCGACGAAAAAGAGAGCATTTCCCGCGCCGAAGTCACCACGGAAAGCCTGGACGAAGCCTGCCCGAAATGCAGCAAGCCGCTGTCGATCAAGTTCGGCAAGCGCGGCCGCTTCATCGCCTGCACCGGCTACCCGGAGTGCGACTACACCCGCAATATCGGCGAAACCGCCGAGCAGGCGGCCGAGGAGGCGGAAGCGCCAACCGTGATCGAAGGCCGCGTCTGCCCGGATTGCGGCGGCGAGCTGCACATCAAGAAGGGCCGCTACGGCAAGTTCATCGGCTGCGCCAACTACCCCAAGTGCAAGCACATCGAGCCCTTGGAGAAGCCGCGCGAAACCGGCGTCACCTGCCCGGAATGCAAGACCGGCCAGCTGATCGAACGCAAGAGCCGCTACGGCAAGCTGTTCTACAGCTGCAACACCTATCCCAAGTGCAAGTACGCCACGTGGAACCCGCCGATCGCCGAGCCATGCCCGAAGTGCAACTGGCCGATCCTGACGATCAAGACCACCAAGCGCCGCGGCACCGAGAAGGTATGCCCGCAGAAGGAATGCGGCTACGCCGAACAGATCGCGCCACCGGAAGGCAAGGAATCCCCCGCCGCCGAAGAAGCGTAAAGCCTGTTCCCGCCATCGAGGCCGCTCTTGCCGGAGCGGCCTTTTTTGCGCCCGCCGTTGCGTTTTTGGCCTGCTCCAGCGCGCCTCGCCGGCATTAGCCTCACGCCAACATCATCATCAAGGATTTGATTTTATTGCATTAATTATGTTGCGCTGCGCTATGATAACCAAGAATCTGCCGCCGGATGTCCGGCGGTCCGCGCCACCAGGCATGCCGGACGCAACAGCCCTGCTCCGGCAGGCGGCGTTTATTTTTTGAGATCGCCGCATCATGAAATTCAGCAGCCACTTCCTGTTCACCGGCGCCGCCATCCTCACCCTGCTCGGCCTGGCTGGACACGAATACCTGATCCTGCCCGTCGCCTTCCTGCTCGCCTTCATCGGCCTGTCCGCCGCCGACCGCGAGCAGAACGCCGACATGGCTTCGCACGCCACCGCCATGCTGGTGCCCGCCTCGCAGCGCCCGCTGCTGCCGCTGGACGCCTTCCGCGGCCAGGATCTGATGTTCTACCGCGCCGGCAGCCCGGTATACCGCACGCTGATCGCGCGCGACTCGCGCTGGCAGCTCTTGGGCGAACAGGGCGAAGTCTCGGAGGAACCGGGCTGCATCCGGGTCTATCCAGGCTATTTGTATCGCCGGCAGCGCTGATATTCACGCGGCGCGGGCCGATTCGGTCTCGCGCATCTCGCGCGCCAGGAAGTAGTTCAAGGCCGTGCGCAGCACGGCGATGGCCCCGAGCTTGCCAATCTGGTCCCAGCTGGGCGCCACCGCGGTGGACAGGATGTCGGCCGCCAGCTGCAACTCCAGCGCCAGCGCCAAAAAGCGGGCGAAAGCCAGCCGCAGCTGGTTGTAATCGGGCCGCTGGCCGGACAGGGCCTGCCGCAGGTAGCGGCCGGCCAACAGCAACACCCCGGCGGCGATCACCAAGGCGCCGCAGGCCTCCACGCCGAGTTTCAGCCATAGCACCAGGCTTTGCACCCACTCCTCCACGCCGGCCTGCTGCGGGGACATCAGCATATCGCTCTCCTATTCCGGACAAGACAAAGGCCCCGCCAGCGGCGGAGCCTTCTTGTCAGAACCGGATCTGCCTGATCGGTTCCCTTGGAGCCTGTTCACGACCTTTTAGGCTTTGCATCCGCTTCGCGGATAACCTTCTTCATAGCCGGGGCTGCCCGGCGAGCAGGGAGGGGATATTTGCTTGGCCAAAGATCGTGGACACGTTCTTAGAGCCTGTTCCAGATCTTACCCAAACAACACGATGCCCCATACCAGCGCCAGATTGATCAGGCCCAAGAGCTGCGCCGCGCTGCCCATGTCCTTGGCCCGCTTGGCTAAAGGATGGCGCTCCAGCGAGGTATGATCCACTGCCGCCTCGATGGCGGAATTGAGCAGCTCGATGATCAGCGTGGCCAGACTGCTGGCCACCAGCAGCGCGCGCGCCAGCGGCGTGGCGTGGACGATGAAGGCCAGCGGGATCAGCACCGCCGCCAGCAGCACCAGCTGGCGGAAGGCGTCTTCATGGCGGTAGGCGGCCCGCATGCCGTCCAGTGAATACCCCAAGGCATTGATCAGCCGGCGGATGCCGGTCTTTCCCTTGAACGGGCTTTCTTCCATTTTTCCCATTGCCACTCCCTGGCGGCGCCAGCCAGCCTCAGTGCTGGCAGCGGCGCTCCAGCGCGTCGATGTACAGGCCAGCCACGTTGATGTCGGTCTGGTCCATGATCTCGCGGAAGCATGTCGGGCTGGTGACATTGACCTCGGTAAGGTAGTTGCCGATGACGTCCAGCCCTGCCAGCAGGATGCCGCGCTTCTTCAGCTCCGGCCCCACGGTCTCGGCGATCTCGCGGTCGCGCGCCGTCAGCGGGCGCGCCTCGCCGCGGCCGCCGGCCGCCAGATTGCCGCGCGTCTCGCCGGCGGCGGGAATCCGCGCCAGGCAATAATCGACCGGCACGCCGTCTATCACCAGGATGCGCTTGTCGCCGTCGCGGATTTCCGGGATGTAGCGCTGGGCCATCACTGTGCGCTTGCCGCGCAGAGTGATGGTTTCGATGATCACGCTGAGGTTGGCGTCATCCGGCTTGACGCGGAAAATGCTGTCGCCGCCCATGCTGTCCAGCGGCTTGAAGATCGCGTCCTGATGCTGGTTGACGAAGGCGCGCAGCCGATGCGGCTCGGCGGTGATCATGGTCGGCGCGATCAGCTCCGGGAAACGCAGGATGGCCAGCTTCTCATTGAAGTCGCGCAAGGCCTGGCCGCTGGTGAACACCTTGACGCCCTGTTCTTCCGCCAGCGAGAACAGCTGCGACGCGTACAGGTATTCCATGTCGAACGGAGGATCCTTGCGCATGACCACCGCGCTGAAGGCGCTCAGCGGCTGGCGCAGTTTCTGCCCCAGCTTGTACCAGTGAGGACGCTCGTCGGTGACGGTCAAATCCACCGCGTCCACCAGGATGCGGCCGCCCTCCACCGACAGCTGGTGGGCCTCGGCGAAGCTGATCGCGTGGCCGCGGCGGTGCGCCTCCTCCATCATCGCGAAGGTGGTGTCCTTGTAAATCTTGAAGTGTTCCAGCGGGTCGGCAATGAACAGGATGCGCATGTCTGTGCTCCAGCGGGGTTATTCGGCGTCCGGGTCGGTGGCTTCCAGCTCCAGCGAAGCCGCCAGCAGCGCCAGCCGCGAAATCACGCCGTAGGCGTAGAAACGGTTGGGCGCGCAGTCGGGCAGGCCCTTGCGGTCCGGCAGGCACGGCGTCTCGAACGACAGCGGCACGAAGTGCATGCCCGGGGCGTTCAGGTTCTCGTCGATGCCGCGGCCGGTGTGCACGCGGTAGAAACCGCCGATGACGAAGCGGTCCATCATGTAGACCACCGGCTCGGCCACCGCCTCGTTGACCGTCTCGAAAGTGTACACGCCTTCCTGCACGATCACCTCGGAGACTTCCAGGCCTTCCTTCACCACCGACATTTTGTTGCGCGCCTTGCGGTTGAGGCCGATCACCTCGTCCGGACTCTTCACGCTCATCACGCCCATGCCGTAGGTGCCGGCGTCGGCCTTGACGATGACGAAGGGGTCGTTGTCTATGCCGTATTCGCGGTATTTGACGCGAATCTTCTCCAGCATCTGCGACACCGTCTCGGCCAGTTGCTCCTCGCCGGTGCGGGCGTGGAAGTCCAGGCCGCCGCAGCTGGCGAAGTAGGGGTTGATGGTCCACGGGTCGATTGAGATCAGCTTGGCGAAATCATCGCAGACCTTGTCGTAGGCTTCGAAATGACGCGTCTTGCGGCGCACCGCCCAGCCGGCGTGCAAGGGCGGCAGCAGCGTCTGCTCCAGGTTCTTCAACAGATCCGGAATGCCGCCGGACAGGTCGTTGTTCAGCAGCGCCACGCAGGGATTGAAGCCATCGGCCAGCACCAGGCGGTTGCCGCGGCGCTCCAGCGGCTCCAGCGTCAGCTTGTCGCCATTCGCCGTGGCCAGCTCGGTCGGCTCGGTGATTTCCGGATTCAGCGAACCCAGGCGGACTTTGAGGCCGGCCTGCTCGAAGATGTGCACCAGGGTGGCGACATTTTGCAGATAGAAAGTGTTGCGCGTGTGGTTTTCCGGAATCAGCAGGATGCTGCGCGCTTCAGGGCAAACCTTGTCCACCGCGCTCTGCGCCGCCTGCACCGCCAGCGGCAGGAATTCCGGATTCAGATTGTTGTGGCCGCCCGGGAACAGGTTCATGTCCACCGGCGCCAGCTTGAAGCCGCTGTTGCGCAGGTCCACCGAGCCGTAGAACGGCGTGGCGTGGGCATGCCATTGGCTGCGGAACCAGTGCTCGATCTGCGGCTGGGCGGCCAGGATGCGGCTTTCCAGCTCGTACAAGGGAGCGGTGAGGGCGGTGGCCAGGTGCGGAACGGGTGGCATGATCTTCCCTTGGGCGTGTTTTAATCCACCTATGGTGGGGGTGTCGGCGCGCTTATTCAAGTGCGGCAAAACAAAAGGCACCGCGCGAGCGGTAATGCCGTTCACTTAAGAGAAAAGCACCGTCTCCGTGCATGGGAAACGGTGCTTTTTTTGTGGATTCCTGTGCTCTCAAGGCCAGAAAAGTCGCCCGAAAATCCTTAAGTGAACGGCATTACCGCGCGAGCGGTGCCTTGCAGATCAAGCGGCGGCGCTTACAGCGGCCATTCCTCGCCGTAAGCCTGCAGGTAGATATCCTTCAGCGAGTCCCAGTCGAAGTAGTGGTTCTGGCAACCGTGCGTCGTGACCTTGATCGCGCCGATCACATTGGCCAGGCGGCCGGTGACCTTCCAGTCCACGCCGCGGCTGATGCCCCACAGCAAGCCGGCGCGGAAGGCGTCGCCGCAGCCCATCGGGTCCACCGGCTTGATGGGCATCTGCACGCGCGGAATCAAGTGCACCGTGTCGTCGACATAGATTTCCGCGCCCTTGGAGCCGCGGGTGACGATCAGCGCCTTCACCTTCTTGCGCAGGTCGTCCACGGTCAGGCCGGCGCGCTCGCGCATCAGCTCGCTCTCGTAGTCGTTGATCGCCACATAGCTGGCCAGCTCGACGATCTCGCGGATCTCGTCGCTGGACAGCAGCGGCAGCTCCTGGCCCGGATCGAAAATGAAGGGGATGCCCGCCGCCGCCAGTTCGCGCGAGTGCTGGATGAAGGCGGTGTAGCCGCCCGGCGATAGAATCGCCAGCTCGATCGGGTCCGCGATATCCGACACGTGGTTCTCGGTGGCGAAATCCATCGCGCCCGGATGGAAAGCCATCAGCTGGTTGCCGTCCTTGTCGGCAATGCCGAAGCATTGCGGGGTATACTGCTTGCGGATCAGGCGGATGAAGCGATCGTCCACGCCCACGCGTTTCAGGTGCTGACGGTACGGCTCGAAGTCCTCGCCGACCACGCCCATCACGATGGGCTTCTCGCCCAGCAAGCACAAGCTGTAGGCGATATTGCCGGCCATGCCGCCGAATTCGCGGCGCATCGTCGGAGCGAGGAAGGTGGTCGAGATCTTATGCAGCTGATCCGGCAGGATCTGGCTGTCGAATCGGCCATGGAACGAGAACAGGGTATCGTATGCGAGCGCCCCGCAGACGAGGATAGACATGCCCACTCCGCAAAGTAATCAATCGAACATTTTAACATAAAGTTTATTTTTCGATCATCCCCGGATGCACGCAAGTTGCGGAAATCCAAGACAATTCCAATGACATCACAGGAAAAGCCGATGAACTCCAAACGCCTGTTCGCCTCCCTGCTGCTGGCCGCGCTGCCGCTGGCCGCCCAAGCCGCCCCCTCGCTGGAGCAAAGCCGCTTCGCCGACCTAGACGCCAAGCCGGTGGCCATGTCCGCCTACAAGGGCAAGGTGACAGTGCTGAATTTCTGGGCCACCTGGTGCGGCCCATGCCGCGAGGAAATGCCGATGCTGAACGGCTTGCGCAAGAAGCTGGCGCCCAAGGGCGTGGAAGTGGTGGGCGTGGCGCTGGACAACAAGGAGCAAGTGGCGCCCTTCGTCAAGCAGCTGAAGATCGGCTATCCCATCCTCTTGGGCAACGACGACACCTTGGACCTGATGCGCAGCCTGGGCAACAAGACCGGCGGTCTGCCGTACACGCTGGTGCTGGACCGCAGCGGCAAGGTAGCCGCCACGCTGACCGGCAAGCTGGACGAGAAGAAGCTGGAAGCGGCGGTCAAACCGTATCTGTAGGCCGGCATTCCGCCGCATTGGCCATGATGGCGGAACGCCCGGCCGTGCCGGGCTTCCGCCCTACTAGGCCGCTCTTCTCTGCGCGATTTGCGCCAGCATCTCAGCCATCTCCGCCGGCGCCTCAGGCGCCAGCAGCCAATAGCGCCGGCAATCGTCGGTGCGGCCTATCCAGCCGCCCTCGACGAGCTCGCGGCGGATCAAGACATGGTCGCCGAAGGCTTCCAACGCGCGGATGGCCAGGTTGACCGCCGGCTCATCCCATTCCTCGCCGCGCGGCAGGCCGGCCCACAGCGCCCACAGGCAGGCGCGCTGCTCGCTGAATTTCTTCGGCCAGCGGATCAAGCGGCCCCGCTCGTCGAAATGGCGCAGCAATCGCTGTGTCGGCGCGGTCACGGCGACCGATTCCGCGGCTGGCGGGCGATCATGCTCGGCGCGCAGGTGCTGGAAGTTCTGGAAGCCGGCGGCGCGCGCCAGCATATTGAGGATTTGCAGATGGCCTGGCGGCTGGGCCTGATCGGCCCATTGCTGTTTCAGGGAGCAGGCCAGCGACGAAATATCGCTGCTGTAAAACGGATAGTGCGTGCGAGACATGGTTCGAATCCTGTCTGCGTGCCAAAGTCGGGAAAGACTGCCGCGGTCGCCGTTGCGGCCTGGCACGAGGTTCGAGCCAAGCTTGGAAGGTATCCTGCTGCCAAGACAGGTTTAGCGTGGCGAAATCGCCGGCGACGCCTGGGTGAACTGTTGACCCGACGCCATACTAACACGCCGGCATAGCCTTGCAAAGCGCGGCGGCGGGCCATGGCAAACAAAAAGCCGACGCGAACGCGTCGGCTTTGTCGTGACCGCGAAATCAGGCCATCAGGCCAGCTTGCCGTGGCATTGCTTGTACTTCATGCCGCTGCCGCAGGGGCAGGGATCGTTGCGGTTGATGCGCAGGCCTTGAGCGGCCAGCGCATCCGGGGACAGCGGATTGTCCTCGTCGTCGCCCAGCGCGGAGCCGGGTTCGGCATGCTGCATTTCGAACTCGGGCAGTTGATGCGGCTCAACCGCGTCCACGTCGTCCTGGCCGCGGATCTGCACCGTCATCAGCACTTGCACCACGCTGCGCTTGATGCGCTCCAGCATGTCGGCGAACAGCTCGAAGGCCTCGCGCTTGTACTCCTGTTTCGGGTTCTTCTGGGCGTAGCCGCGCAGATGGATGCCTTGGCGCAGGTGGTCCATGGCAGCGAGGTGCTCGCGCCAGTGGTTGTCCAGCATCTGCAGCACCAGGCTGCGCTCGAACTGGCGCATCACGCCCTCGCCGGCCAGCTCCACTTTGGCCTGATAGGCGGCGGCGGCCAGCTCGATGATGCGCTCGCGGATCTGCTCGATGTCGAGGTTTGGTTCGGCCTTGAGCCATTCCGCCACCGGCGCGTGCAGCAGGAAGTCAGACGCTAGGGTCTTCTCCAGGCCGGCCAGATCCCACTGTTCCTCCATGGTTTCCGGCGGCATGTGCAGGTCGACCAGGTCGGAGATCACGCCTTCGCGCATGTTCACCACCACGTCGGACACATCGTCTTCCACCAGGATTTCGCTGCGTTGCTGGTAGATCACCTTGCGCTGGTCGTTGGCGACGTCGTCGTATTCCAGCAATTGCTTGCGGATGTCGAAGTTGCGGCCTTCCACCTTGCGCTGGGCGTTCTCGATGGAGCGGGTCACCCACGGATGCTCGATGGCCTCGCCTTCCGGCATCTTCAGGCGGTCCATGATGGCGGCCACGCGGTCGGAGGCGAAAATGCGCAGCAGCGGGTCCTCCAGGCACAGGTAGAAACGGGAAGAGCCCGGGTCGCCCTGGCGGCCGGAACGGCCGCGCAGCTGGTTGTCGATGCGGCGGGATTCGTGGCGCTCGGTGCCGACGATATGCAGGCCGCCGGCTTCCAGCACCGCGGCGTGGCGTTGCTTCCACTCGGCGCGGATCGCTTCCACCTTGGCGTTTTTCTCGTCGTCGGACAGGCTGTCGTCGGCGCGCACGGCCTTGATTTCCGGCTCGGGGTTGCCGCCCAGCACGATGTCGGTGCCGCGGCCGGCCATATTGGTGGCCACCGTGATCATGCCGGGACGGCCGGCCTGCACCACGATGTCGGCCTCGCGGGCGTGTTCCTTGGCGTTCAACACATTATGCGGCAGCTTGGCCTGGGTCAGCAGCGTCGACACCAGCTCGGAGTTTTCGATGCTGGTGGTGCCCACCAGCACCGGCTGGCCGCGCTCGTGGCAATCCTTGATGTCGGCCAGGATGGCGTCGTACTTCTCCTTGGCGGAGCGGTAAACCTTGTCCTGGGCGTCCTTGCGGATCATCGGCTTGTTGGTCGGGATCACTACGGTTTCCAGGCCGTAGATGCTCTGAAATTCATACGCTTCGGTGTCGGCGGTGCCGGTCATGCCGGACAGTTTGCCGTACAGGCGGAAGTAGTTCTGGAAGGTGATCGACGCCAGCGTCTGGTTTTCGCGGTTGATCTCCACGCCTTCCTTGGCTTCCACGGCCTGGTGCAGGCCGTCGGACCAGCGACGGCCGGCCATCAGGCGGCCGGTGAATTCGTCGACGATCACCACTTCGCCGTCCTGCACCACGTAGTGCTGGTCCTTGTGGAACAGCGCGTGGGCGCGCAAGGCGGCCATCAGGTGGTGCATCAGCGTGATATTGGTGGCCGAGTACAGGCTGTCGCCTTCCTTCAGCATGCCCAGCTGGGTGAGGATTTCCTCGCTGCGCTCATGGCCGGTCTCGGACAACAGCAGGCTATTGGCCTTCTCGTCCACCCAGTAATCGCCTTCGCCTTCTTCGGTTTCCTGGCGCTTCAACATCGGCGGCACCGCGTTCATGCGCTGGTACATGTCGATATTGTCTTCGGCCGGGCCGGAGATGATCAGCGGCGTGCGCGCCTCGTCGATCAGAATGGAGTCCACCTCGTCCACCACGGCGTAGGCCAGCTTGCGCTGCACCTTCTCGCCGACGCTGAATACCATGTTGTCGCGCAGGTAATCGAAGCCGAATTCGTTGTTGGTGCCGTAGGTGATGTCGCAGCCGTAGGCGGCCTGCTTGTCGTCGTGCGCCATCTGCGACAGGTTGACGCCCACCGACAGACCCAGGAAGTTGTACAGCGGCGCCATGATGCCGGCGTCGCGGCTGGCCAGGTAGTCGTTGACCGTCACTACGTGGACGCCGTCGCCGGTCAAGGCATTCAGGTAAACCGGCAGGGTGCCCACCAGGGTTTTGCCTTCGCCGGTGCGCATTTCCGCAATTTTGCCGTGATGCAGGGTCATGCCGCCGATCAGCTGCACGTCGAAATGGCGCATGCCCAGCACGCGGCACGAGGCCTCGCGGCAAACGGCGAACGCTTCGGGCAGCAGGTCGTCCAGCGTTTCGCCCTTGCTCAGGCGATCGCGGAATTCTTGGGTCTTGGCGGCCAGGGCCTCGTCGGACAGCGCCTGCATCGCCGGCTCCATCGCGTTGATGCGGGCCGCGGTTTGGCGATATTGCTTCAGCAGACGATCGTTGCGGCTGCCGAACACCTTCTTGAGTAGCGAAGAAATCATGTAGTCGAATCCAGAAACCAGCGGGCCGGAAAACGTGTCCGCAAAAAATGCTGAAAAGTGTAGCACATTCCCAGCCAAGGTTATGGGGGCATCCATGCGCCACATCAAGAGCAGGGTAACAGACAACTGTTGGATTTCGACCACGCCAATATAGAGCAAACGCTCGATTCAATTGACCGAACCATTCATACGATTTACATATTCCTTGGCGATAATCCGCGATTTTCATAGCGACAGCATAAATAACCCAGGAGCAGCGATGGATAGGCGGCAATTCCTCAAGTGGGGCAGTTTTCTGACGGTATCGGCAGCCAGCGCCGGGCTGAGCGCCTGCGGCGGCGGTGGCGATGGCAGCGCAAGCGCCGCGGCTGGGCAGAGCCAACTGGCCGCCGGCAAAGCCTTCGGCCTGGGCGTGGCCTCCGGCGATCCGCGGCCGGACAGCATCATTCTGTGGACCCGCGTAGACGGCGGAGACGGCGCCAACTCGCTGGGCGTCACTATTCAGCTTTCCGACAAGCGGGATTTCTCCAATCTGCTGGTCAACCAGGCGCTCAGCGCCGACCCGGCCTGGGACTATACCGTCCGCCACAAGGTCACGGGACTGTCCAGCGCCACCACCTATTACTATCGCTTCCTCACCGGCGGCACCAGCAGCGCCATAGGCCGCACCAAGACCGCGCCCGCCCCCGGCACAGCCGTTTCACAGCTGAAATTCGCCTACATCACCTGTCAGGACTGGAGCGTCAACCACTGGGGGGCCTTCGACGAAATCGCCCAGCTGGATCTGGATTTCGTGATGCACGTCGGCGATTACATTTATGAAACCGTCGGCGCGGGCTTCCAGAACGGCAACAACGAGACCCGGCACGCTGCGCTGACGCTGCCCAACGGCACCAAGCGCGCCGATGGCGCCGTCTACGCCACCACGCTGGCCGATTACCGCTATCTGTACAAAAGCTACCGCTCCGATCCGCGCATCCAGGCGGTGCACGCCAACTTCCCGGTGATCTCGATCTGGGACGATCACGAGTTTTCCGACGACTGCTGGCAAGACCGTCAGGTCTACTATCCCGGCGACGACAGCGTGCCCAACACCCCGCGTCGCCGCAGCGCCAGCCAGGCCTGGTTTGAATACACGCCGGCAGATGTCAGCATCGACTTGTCCAATCCCTCGTTCCAGAACATCCAGATCTACCGCAGCTTCAGCTTCGGCAATCTGGCCACGCTGGTGATGACCGACCAGCGCCTGTACCGCTCCGACCACATCATTCCAGAAACCGCGGTGCCGAATACCGGCCTGGCCAATCTGGGCAGCCGCTACTTTGTGCCGAAATCCGCGCTGGCTCAGGCCGAGGCGGCCAAGATGGCCTCGACCGGCGGCAATCTGCTGAATGTCTCCATTCTGGGCGAAGCGCAACGCAACTGGTGGCAACAGCAGATGCAGGGCGCGACGACTACCTGGAAGCTATGGGGCAATGAAGTGTCGCTGCTGCGCATGGGCGTGGACGGCACCAAGGCGGTGGCCGGCCTGCTGGCGCAAGGGCTGATCGCCGCCCTGGCCAAGCAGGGCATGGACTTCAGCGCGGCGCAACAGCAACTGGCCGGCGCGCTGTACCAAGACCTGCTGGCGGCCGACAAGAGCGGCGCCACGCCGGTGCTGAGCTACACCCACACCCAAGCGCTGCTGGCCACGCTCAGCGGCGGCGCCATCAGCGCAGGCGTGTTCGCGGCGGCGGTCAAACCCGTGCTGGACAGCAATTTGCCGCCGTCCATGCTGCTGGACCAGTACATTCTCAACGCCGACCAATGGGACGGCTACAATGCCGAGCGCAAGGCTTTGATGGGCTTCCTGAAGAGCAATGGCATAGCCAACGTGGTGGGCATCACCGGCGACATCCACGCCTTCTTCGCCGGCCCGGTGATGGACGATTACGACGCCACCAGCCCAACGCCGGTGATGGTGGACCTGGTCACCGCCGGCATCTCCAGCAACTCCTTCTTCAGCTACTTCAAGAACGTGGTGGACACCGTGCCGGCTTTCGCCAAGGCCGCGCCTTTGATCTACCAGACTGTGAACGGCCAGACCGTCAACACCTTCAACAACACGCTGAAGCAATTCAACGGCAACTGGCTCAAATACGTCGATACCGACGCCCAGGGCTATGCCGTGGTGACGCTGACGCCGGCCAAGCTCAGCTGCACTTTCCACAAGATGGCCAAGCTGGTCAACGGCCAGGCGCCGTCGCCGGCCACCGCCAGCACGCAAACGCTGGAAGTCGCGGCCGGCACCCCGGCCGTCAACGTGCTGTAACCCTCCGCAGCGCCGCGTCGCAGCGCCTTATAGGCGTTGCGGCGCGGCCGCTTCCGGCTTCAATTCCAGCTAGTACATTTCGTCACAAAATACCGCCCATCCCGCCGCGTTTTTAACAAAGGTTTTATGGCTTCTCTGGTAGCATTCATGCCCTGACCGGAACCTTCTCGGCAATCATCTGGCGCGTTTCCCGCGATGCCCGCCGCGGCATGGCAGCCGCCCCGCAGCATTCCAACAGGCGTCGGCAGTGCTACGGTTAAAATGACGCGCTTGACGCGTCCGGCGCCCCAGCAAAAAACGGCCCGCTCGCCGCAAGGCCGCGGACCACCGGAACAATCCTATAAAACCGGAGAGGCCTGATGACCACCGCCGTCCGCCACTTCATGCCCGCCACCGCCCGGCGGCTGATACCCAACCGCTGGGATTTGATCGCGTTTCCGCTGATCCTCGGCTTTTTATTGCTGGCCACCACCGGCATCCGCGCCACCTGGGCGCCGATCACCGCGCTGCAAACCGTCCCCATCACATTGGACCCCGACCATCTGCCGGAATACGCGCTGCGCACCACGCTGCGCATGCTGGCGGCGATGGTCGCGGCGCTGGTCTTCACGCTGATCTACGGCACGCTGGCGGCCAAGAGCCGCCGCGCCGGCCTGCTGCTGGTGCCCATCCTGGACATCCTGCAATCGGTGCCGGTGCTCGGTTACATCTCGTTCACCGTGACCTTTTTCATCGCCCTGTTCCCGGGCCGGGTGCTGGGCGCGGAATGCGCGGCCATCTTCGCCATCTTCACCAGCCAGGCCTGGAACATGACCTTCAGCTTCTACCAGTCACTGCGCACCGTGCCGCGCGACTTGCAGGAAGTATCGGTCAACTTGCGGCTGTCGCCTTGGCAACGCTTCTGGAAGCTTGAAGTGCCATTCTCCATGCCCGGCATGATCTGGAACATGATGATGAGCATGTCCGGCGGCTGGTTCTTCGTGGTGGCGTCCGAAGCCATCACCGTCGGCGACAAGACCGTCACCCTGCCCGGCATCGGCTCCTATTTGGCGATGGCGATCCAGAACAAGGATCTGCCCGCCGTGGGCTGGGTGATCCTGACCATGACGGTGGTCATCATCATTTACGACCAATTCCTGTTCCGCCCGATGGTGGCCTGGGCCGACAAATTCCGACTGGAAGACACCGCCAGTCAAACAGCGCCGGAATCCTGGGTGCTGAACCTGATCCAGCGCACCCGCGCCATCCAACAGCTGTTGAAGCCGTTCGGCAAGCTGATCCGCCGCATCGCCCAGCTGCGGCTGAACTTCAGCCTGCCCAAGGGCATCCACTCGGAAGACCATACCCCGGTGTCGCGCGGCATCGACGTGGTGTGGTGGTTCCTGGTGGCCATGCTGGCGATATATAGCGCCAATATCATGGTGCACTTCATCGCCAAGGAAGTGGGCGTGGCGGAAGTGCTGCGGGTATTCGGCCTGGGCCTGATCACGCTGGTCCGCGTCAGCCTGCTGATCGTGGTCGCCTCGCTGATCTGGGTGCCGCTGGGCGTGCTGATCGGCCTGCGCCCGGCTCTTGCCGAGAAAATCCAGCCGCTGGCGCAGTTCCTGGCCGCCTTCCCGGCCAACCTGCTGTTCCCGGTGTTCGTGGTTTTCATCGTCCACTTCAAGCTGAACCCGGACATCTGGCTGTCGCCGCTGATCGTGCTGGGCACCCAGTGGTACATCCTGTTCAATGTGATCGCCGGCGCCACCGCCTTCCCCAACGACTTCAAGGAAGCCGCCGCCAATTTCCGCATCCGCGGCTGGCAATGGTGGAAGAAGATCATGCTGCCCGGCATCTTCCCCTACTACGTCACCGGCGCCATCACCGCGTCCGGCGGCGCCTGGAACGCCAGCATCGTGTCCGAATTCGTATCCTGGGGCAACGACAAGGTGGTAGCCCACGGCCTCGGCGCCTACATCGCGCAAACCACCGCCGCCGGCGACTACCCGAAGATCCTGCTCGGCATCTCCGTGATGTCGTTGTTCGTCGTCCTGTTTAATCGTCTGCTGTGGCGCCCGATGTACGCCATCGCCGAAAACAAACTCCGTCTCAACTAAGGGGGCAAGCATGACTACCGAAACCACCACCCTGGGACAAGAAATCTTCACGCTGAAGAACGTCTGCCGCGGTTTCGCCAAGGGCGCCGATGAGATCCAGGTATTGGACGACGTCAACCTGACGCTGCGCGAAGGCGAGATCGTCGGCTTGCTGGGCCGCTCCGGCTCCGGCAAATCCACGCTCTTGCGCATCATCGCCGGCCTGATCCAGCAAAGCAGCGGCGACGTGAATTACCGCGGCAAACCGTTGAAGGGTCCGGCCGAAGGCGTATCCATGGTATTCCAGACCTTCGCCCTATTCCCGTGGCTGACCGTGTTGCAAAACGTGGAAGCCGGCCTGGAGGCGCTGGGCGTGGAGCCGAAGGAGCGCCGCAGGCGCGCGCTGGCCGCCATCGACCTGATCGGCCTGGACGGCTTTGAAAACGCCTATCCGCGCGAACTGTCCGGCGGCATGCGCCAGCGCGTCGGCTTCGCCCGCGCCCTGGTGGTGAACCCGACCCTGCTGCTGATGGACGAGCCGTTCTCCGCGCTGGACGTGCTGACGGCGGAAACGCTGCGCACCGACATGCTGGACCTGTGGAGCGAAGGCCAGCTGCCGATCAAGTCGGTGCTGATCGTCACCCACAATATCGAAGAAGCGGTATTCATGTGCGACCGCATCCTGGTGCTGTCGTCCAACCCCGGCCGCGTGGTGGCCGAGATCAAGGTGCCGTTCCCGCACCGCCGCAACCGACTGGACCCGGCCTTCCGCAAGATGGTGGACGACATCTACGCGCTGATGACCGCGCGCCGCAGCGCGCACACCCTGCACAAGCTGCCGCTGGAAATCGGCAGCCATCTGACCGAGGTGTCGACCAACCTGATGGCCGGCCTGATCGAGGAAGTGGCGCAGGAACCGTACTTCGGCAAGGCCGACATGCCGGAGATCGCGGAAAAGCTGCGCCTGGAAGTGGACGATCTGTTCCCGGTGGCGGAAATCCTGGAGCACCTGGGCTTCGTCGAGCTGAAAGACGGCGACATCCTGCTGACCACCGCCGGCAAGCTGTTCGCCGACTACGGCACCCAGGAACGCAAGGTGCTGTTCGCCGAACACCTGCTGCGCAATGTGCCGATGGCCGCCCATATCCGCAAGGTGCTGCAGGAGCGGCCGGGCCAGCGCGCGCCGCGCCTGCGCTTCGCCCAGGAGCTGGAAGACTCGATGTCCGACCAGTCAGCAGAGGAAACCCTGGACACCGTGATCAGCTGGGGCCGCTACGCGGAAATCTTCTCCTACAACGACCACACCGAAACCTTCAGCCTGGAAGACGTGGAAGGCGGCCAGTAAGCGGCCAAGCGGCGCCCGTTTGTTTTGCGGCGGCGGCGGGCCGCGCGCGCGATGCTACAATACGGCATCAACCGCCCTCCCCGCTCGCCTCATGTCCGGACGACCGCTCAAAGACATTACCCGCCAGGACAGCCATCTGTCGCGGCTGACCGCCGCCGCCCAGGAGCTGATGGCGCTGGACCGCGCCTTCAAAAAGCTGATTCCGCCGGCGCTGGCCGAAGCCTGCCGCGCCGTGCGCATCCGCGACGACGAGCTGGTGCTGCATGCAGACAACGGCATCGTCGCCGCCCGGCTGCGCATGACGGCGACCGGCCTGCTGCCGCAACTGGCGGAGCGCGGCTACCCGGCGTCCAAGGTCAAAGTAAAGGTGACGCTGCAACAGGCGCAACCGAAGAAAGCGAAGTGGCTGGCCATCAGCGAAAACGCGCTGGACGGCATGGAGCAGGCGGCGGACTGCATCGGCAACCCCGAGGTCAAGCAGGCGCTGGCGCGGCTGATCGCGCATCATCGCCGCGGCTGAACGCCATACAAAACGCTTAAACGCCTTCAGATGTTCATTGAAGCGGAGTAAAGTGTCGGCACTTTCCCATTCCAATCGCCAAGGATAGAGGACCCTGCCATGTCGGAACACGACCCGCTCAAACCCGCTCCCGAAACCACCCAGCCGCAAGACCCGTCGCGCCGCCGCCTGTTCGAAGGACTGGCAGCCATCGGCGCCGCCAGCGTGCTGCCCGCCGCCGTCAGCGCGAGCGCGGAAGCCGCGCCGGCCGCCCACGGCCCGCTCGACGCCAAGCTGCGCCAGCATGTGAAAAACGTGGTGGTGATCTATCTGGAAAACCGCAGCTTCAACAACCTTTACGGCAACTTCCCCGGCGTCAAATATCCGCTGGCGCAAGCCCCGGCCGCCGCTTGTACCCAGCTGGACCGCGACGGCGCGCCGCTGAAAACGCTGCCCAAGATCTGGGGCGGCCTGGTGCAGCGCGGCCAGAATGTGGGCGGCAAGTACTACCTGATAGACGAAAACGCCATCCAGAACCTGCCGAATGCCCCGTTCCCGCTGAAGGACGCCGAAGGCCAGCCGCTGCCGGAAGGCGTGATCACCCGCGACCTGTGGCATCTGTTCTACCAGAACCAGATGCAGATCAACGGCGGCAAGAACGACCAGTTCGTCGCCTGGGCCGATTCCGGCGCGCTGGTGATGGGTTACTACAGCGAAACCGCCAAGAACCTGAATCAATGGAAGATCGCCCAGCAATACACGCTGTGCGACAACTTCTTCATGGCGGCCTTCGGCGGCTCCTATCTGAACCACCAGTTCCTGATCTCGGCCCGCACTCCGGAATACTTCAACGCCAAGGACACCGCGGCAGCCAAGAAGATCGCCGTGCTGGACGACGGCCCTCAAGGCTACAAACTGAAAGTGAAGCAGGCCACCTCGGCGATGGACGGCCCGCCGCAATTCGTCAACAACGGCGCCATCTCGCCGGACGGCTACGCGGTCAACACCATGGCGCCGCCGTTCCAGCCCAGCTATGTCAAGCCGGCCGAAGGCGGCGACAAGCGCTACGCCGACCCGGCCGACGCCAACACCCTGCCGCCGCAGACTTACGACACGATCGGCGACCTGCTGTCGCGCAAGGGCGTCAGCTGGGCCTGGTACGGCGGCGGCTGGCAAGCCGCGCTGGAAGGCAAGGGCGGACCGGATATCCCCAACTTCCAGTACCACCACCAGCCGTTCAACTACTTCAAGAACTTCGCGCCTGGCACCGAAGCCCGCGAGAAGCACCTGCGCGACGGCGGCCTGGGCGACAGCCCGATCAGCAACCGCTTCCTGGCCGACGTGGTGGCCGGCAAGCTGCCGGCGGTGACGTTCTACAAACCGCAGGGCAACCTGAACATGCACGCCGGCTATTCCGACGTGGAAAGCGGCGACCGCCACGTGGCCAATGTGCTGCAGCACCTGATGAGCAGCCCGCAGTGGAAGAACATGGTGGTCATCATCACCCACGACGAAAACGGCGGCTGGTGGGACCACGTGGCGCCGCCCAAGGGCGACCGCTGGGGTCCGGGCAGCCGCATCCCCGCCATCGTGGTGTCGCCGTTCGCCAAGAAAGGCCATGTCGACCACACCTTCTACGACACCACCTCCATCATCCGCTTCATCAGCCGCCTGCACGGCCTGCCGGAGCTGGAAGGCGTCAAGCTGCGCAACCAGGCCTTCCGCGAACGCGGCGCGCAGCCTCCGGGCGACCTGACCGGCGCGCTGGCGCTGTAAACGGGCGCGGCCGGCATGCCGCGCCGGCCCGCCGTCTGCTATAGTGCATCCGCCCCCGCTGCCGGGGGCGTTTTTCCTTCGTACAGGCATATCGTCATGACCCTACGCACCACCCTGTCCAGCGCCCTGCTGCTGGGCCTGCTGTCTTCTCCCGCCTTCGCCTGCGGCGACGAGGCCGCGCTGTACAGCGGCGACTACGACCAGTGCATGAACCAGGCCGCCTCCACCGCGTCCATGCTGAACTGCATCGCCGCCGAACACGCGCGGCAGGACAAGCTGCTGAACGACAATTACCAGAAGCTGATGGCCCAGCTGTCGGCCAAGCGCAAATCCCGGCTGCTGGCGGCGCAGCGGCTGTGGCTGCAATACCGCGACGCCAACTGCCAGGCCTATGTCGATCCCGACGGCGGCAGCTCGGAGGCCATCGTCGGCGCCGACTGCACGCTGCGCGCCACCGCCGAACGCGCGGCCGAACTGGCCAAGATGCAGCCGGAAAATCACTGAGCATGCCTCTGCGGCTGGCGGCTATGCGATGATATAGGCATCGCCGGCCCCTACGGGCCGTTGCGCATCCCTACACCGGAGACGCCATGGCCCTGATTCGTTTCTGTCTGCTATTGCTGCTGAGCCTCCCGGCGCTGGCCGCCGAGCCCCGCGCCAATCCCTCGCCCCAGGACAGCGCCCGCACGCTGGAGCTGGAAAACCAGCCCGTCTTCGTCTTCCAGGCGGAACAGGCGGGCCTGACGCCGGAGCAGCGCCTGCAACGCACCCTGCAACGCATCCGCGGACTGGACGACGAAGACCTGAAGCAGACCGTGCGGTATCAGCCGCTGGCCGATCCGCGCCTGCGCGGCATGGCGCTGAGCATCAACGGCAAACCGCTCTTGACCATCTTGGATGGCGATCTCGACCCCGGCGATCAACTGACGCTGGAACAGGCGGCCGCCCGGGTGCAGGCGCGGCTCAACGGGCTGCGCCAGGCGGCGCTGGAACAGCGGTCGCCGGAACAAATCGCCACATCCACCCTGCTGGCGCTGCTGGCCAGCGCGCTGTTCGTCGCCGCGCTGGCGCTGATCGCCCGCATCCGCTCCGCTTCGCGCCGCAGATTGGCGCGGCAGCCTATCGGCCGCCTGCCTTGGCTGTCCGGCCGTTTCGACGTGGTACGCTTCCTGCGCGCGGCGGAGTGCCAGCTGGTGGACATCACCGCATTGCTGTCGGCGCTGGTGGCCGGCTATGTCTGGCTCAGCTATACCCTCAGCCGCTTCCCCGCCACCCGCCCGCTGGGACGCAAACTCGGCCAATCGTTCTGGCAGTTGCTGTCGACCATCGTCGACGACATCCTGTCAGCCCTGCCCGGCCTCGCCACCGTGGCGGTGATCTTCCTCCTGACCCGGCTGGCCAACCGCGCGCTGACGCTGCTGTTCGGCGCGGTGGAGCGCGGCCAGCTGGACCTGCCCGGCCTGCACGCGGAAACGGTAGGCGCCACCCGCCGGCTGGCGGCGGTGGTGCTGTGGTTGTTCGCGCTGATCGTCGCCTATCCCTACCTGCCGGGCGCCGGCAGCGACGCCTTCAAGGGCGTCAGCGTGTTCTTCGGCCTGATGGTCACGCTGGGTTCGGCCGGCCTGATGAACCATGCGATGAGCGGACTGGTGCTGATCTATGCCCGCGCCTTTCGTCCTGGGGATTATGTCCGCATCGGCGAGGTGGAGGGCACAGTCAGCGAGCTGTCCACGCTGTCGACCAAGCTGATCACCGGCCAGGGCTACGAAATCACCATCCCCAACGCCGTGACGGTGGGCGGCCGCGTCAGCAACTACAGCCGGCACCACGCCACGGCCGGCGCGATGATCGCCACCCGCGTCACCATAGGCTACGACACGCCATGGCGGCAGGTGGAGGCCCTGCTGGAGCTGGCGGCCCGCCGCACGCCCCGCATCGATCCGGCCTGCCCGCCGCAGGTGCGCAAGCTGGCGCTGCAAGACTTCTACATCGAATACGAACTGCAAGCCAAAGCCCTGCCGGACGCCCAAACGCCGCAGCTGCGCGACGCGCTGCACGGCCAGATACTGGACGCGTTCAACGAGTTCGGCGTGCAGATCATGTCGCCGCACTTCGTCGAACAGCCGGCCACGCAGGTCGTCGTGCCGCCGGTGCGCTGGCGAGAGCCGCCTGCCGGACAATAACCAATCCCGCCCATCCGGGCGGCTGGCCCGAGGCCCGGCTTTGGTTTAAGCTGCAAACAATTCGTAAATCGACAGCATCCAGGGCCATCCGCCATGAACGTGAAAGAATACATGCAGCAACTGGGCAAGGCCGCGCGCAAAGCGTCGCGGCTGCTGGCCCGCGCCGAAACGCAACAGAAGAACGCCGCCCTCCTGGCCATCGCCGACGCCATCGTCCGCGACCAGGACAGGCTGCTGGCGGCAAACCAACAAGACTTGGACGCCGCGCGCCGGGCTGGCCTGGAGGCCGCCATGCTGGACCGCCTGACGCTGAGTGCCAAGGGCGTGCTGGCCATGGCCGACGGCCTGCGCCAGATCGCCGCGCTGCCGGACCCGGTGGGTGAAATCGACGACATGTGCTACCGCCCGTCCGGCATCCAGCTGGGCAAGATGCGCGTCCCGCTCGGTGTAGTGGGCATCATTTACGAGGCCCGCCCCAACGTCACCGCCGACGCCGCAGGCCTGTGTCTGAAGTCCGGCAACGCCACCATCCTGCGCGGCGGCTCCGAGGCGTTTCACAGCAACCAGGCCATCGCCGCCTGCGTGCACGAGGGCCTGCGCGTGGCCGGCCTGCCCGCCGAGGCGGTGCAGGTGCTGGAAACCACCGACCGCGCCGCGGTGGGCGAGCTGATCACCATGCCGGAATACGTGGACGTGATCGTGCCGCGCGGCGGCAAGGGCCTGATCGCCCGCATCAGCGCCGAAGCGCGGGTGCCGGTGATCAAGCATCTGGACGGCAACTGCCATGTCTACATCGACGACACCGCCAATCCGGACAAGGCTTTCGACATCGCGCTGAACGCCAAGACCCACCGCTACGGCACCTGCAACACCATGGAAACGCTGCTGGTGCACGCAGCCTTCGCCGAATTCATGCTGCCGCGCCTGGCCGACGCTTATTGGGAAAAAGGCGTGGAACTGCGCGGCTGCGAGCGCACGCGCATCATCCTGGGCGACAAGGTGGTCGCCGCCAGCGAAGACGATTGGGCCACCGAATACCTGGCGCCGATTCTGGCGGTGCGCGTGGTGAAAGACATGGACGACGCCATCGAGCACATCAACCACTGGGGCAGCCACCACACCGACGCCATCGTCACCGAGGACTATGGCCGCGCCCGCCGCTTCCTGCGCGAGGTGGACTCCGCCAGCGTGATGGTCAACGCCTCCACCCGCTTCGCCGACGGCTTCGAATACGGCCTGGGCGCGGAAATCGGCATCTCCACCGACAAAATCCACGCCCGCGGCCCGGTCGGCCTGACCGGCCTGACCAGCCAGAAATGGATCGTGCTGGGAGACGGGCAGATCCGGCAGTAAAATCCAAGAAGAGGCCAGCGCCCTCGGCGCTGCCGCTTCGAATCCGTGCGCGGAGATGGCACGGCTGGCCAAGCCGCGCCTGCCAGGACACGCCGGCCGTTTCGCGCCATAATCGCGCTTTGTCATCCCGCTGGCTCCATAAAATGAAAACCCTGACCCAACAAGACCTGGCCGACCTGTCGGCCAAAGCCGCCTGTGCGCCGCGCCTGCGCGCCCATCACAATCTGCATGAACAGCTGGAGGATGGCATCCAACGGCTGGCCATCGCCATGGAGCCGGACACCTATGTCCGCCCGCACCGCCATCCAGGCAGCCCGGAGCTGCTGATCGTGCTGAACGGCGCGCTGGACTGGATAGAGTTCGACGCCCCAGGCGAAACCGTCGTCGCCCGCCACCGCCTGGGCGAAGACGGCGCGCGCGTGTTCGAGATGGCTGCCGGCACTTGGCACTCGGTGGTTTCGCTGCAGCCGGGCACCGTGGTGTTTGAAGTCAAACGCGGGCCGTATCAAGCGATTCCGCCGGCCGATCTGGCGGCCTGGGCGCCGGCGGAAGGCGATGCCCGCGTCGCGGACATGCTGGCTTTCCTGCGCGGCTGCCAACCGGGCGACCGCTTTGCGTAACATCGCTTAACACTTGCCGCCGCCGCGGCCGGAACCAGCGGCGGCGGCATGGGCACCAACCGGCATCGTCTACCACCATCCGATGCCACGCCCGATGTCCAAGTTGCGCCTGTTTTCCGTTCTATCTGTTCTGCTGATCAGCGCATTGCAGCCGCTGCGCGCGGCGCCCGCCACCCCTGATCTCGCCTCCCGCCACACGCCGGCCCAGGTGGCCGACTGCCTGCAGCAAGGCCTGAGCAAACTGCATATTCCGCCCGACTTCATCGAACGCGTGGACGCCAGCGACGGCAGCCACAGCCTGCGCATGCGCAATCCACAGAGCGACGCCTCCGGCACCGCGGTGGAAATCCTGCCCAACGGCGACGGCAGCAAGCTGAACGTGGAGTTGAACGGCTTGCCGCTGAGTCCGGCCTGGAAACGTCTATTGCGGCAATGCGGCGCCACGCCGCTGTGAATAACTTTCTTATCCCGCAAACCGCTGTGGACAATCTGGATAAGCCGGGAAAACCCTGTGCACAAAGTAGCCAAATACTGTGCACAAAGCGATTCATCCACAAGAGACTGTGCATAATGTGGATAAATCGAGAACAAGCTGTGGGCAACGCTGACCGATTTCAGACCTAAAGCCGATGCCGGAACGGTTACACTATTCTGTAATGCCCCAGCCATGGATCTGCCCGATGCCTAATGCCCTGCACCGCAAATACGAACAACACTACGCCGACGGCAAGGCGCGCCGTCAGCAATGCTCCCGCACTCGCCAGGCGGAATGCACCCTGGCGCCGAACCGCGACGTGGTGGCGCTGGTGGAGTCGACATCCATCGGCCGCGTGCCGGCGCTGGCGCCCCTGCGCTACGCCCGCATGCATGCCTCGCCCTTCGCCTTTTTCCGCGGCATGGCGATGATCCAGGCCGCCGATCTCGCGGCCAGCCCGAATAGCGGCATCAGCCTGCAGATCTGCGGCGACGCGCATTTGATGAATTTCGGCTTCTTCGCCTCGCCGGAACGGCAGCTGGTCTTCGACATCAACGATTTCGACGAGACCCACCCCGGTCCGTGGGAATGGGATGTCAAACGGCTGGCGGTCAGCCTGGTGCTGGCCTCGCGCAGCCGCGGCTTCAGCGCCGCCACCGCGCGCGAAACCGTGCTGCGGCTGTGCGGCACCTATCGCCGCCGCCTGCACGCCTTCTCCCAGATGAGCCAGCTGGACCTGTGGTACTGCCGCGTCGGCTTCGAGCAATTGCTGGCGCAAGCATCCGACGAAGGCATGCGCCAGCAACTGATGAAAGTGGCCGACAAGGCGCGCAGCCAGACCCAGGAACGCCTGTTGCCCAAGATGACCGAGAACGAGGACGGCGTCTTGCGGCTGCGCGACAACCCGCCGGTGATCTTCCATCTGGACGACCACGACAGCCCGCTGGCCGCCTGCGACGACTGGCTGGGCGACAACAGCCTGGCCAAGGTGCAGGGCATGCTGAACCACTACATCGCCACCCTGAAGGAAGACCGCCGCGAACTGCTGCAACGCTTCCGCCTGGTGGACGTGGCATTCAAGGTCGTCGGCGTCGGCAGCGTCGGCACCCGTTGCCTGGCGCTGCTGCTGCAGGACGACTACGACCAGCCGCTGTTCCTGCAATTGAAGGAAGCGCGCGCCTCGGTGCTGGAGCCGTTCACCCAGCAATGCGTGCACGGCAACCAGGGCAAGCGCGTGGTGTTCGGTCAGCGCCTGATGCAGGCCACCAGCGATTTGTTCCTGGGCTGGACCCACAGCGCGGACGACCGCCACTTCTACATGCGCCAGCTGCGCGACATGAAGGGCGCGCCGGCGCTGGAAACCTTCGCCAACGGCGACGAACTGGCCAGCTACGGCCAAGCCTGCGCCTGGACGCTGGCGCGCGCCCATGCCAAGTCCGGCGGCTGCGCCGCCGAGATCGCCGGCTATCTGGGCGAATCCGACAAGTTCGATCAGGCCCTGGCCGACTACGCCTTGGCCTATGCCGATCAAGTGGAAAAGGACTACGCCCTGTTCGACGCCGCCATCAAGAGCGGCCGTCTGCCCTGCGCATCGGAAACGCGCTAGGCCATCGGGCCTTGGCTGCGAGGCCGTCTGCGCCGGCATCGCGGGCAGCTGGCGATGGCGCTTTGCCGCCGCCTATTTTGCGGCGGCGACATGGCTAACCATCAGGGAAAGTTCCAATGTTGATATTTGCGCTCTGAGCTAGACTGTAACAACGAAAAAGCATAATTCAGTCGCGTTCATCGCCGCCGTTTGGCGGTCGGTTCCTTTACATAGAGTATCGAATATGCAGCTGAATACCCGCCTGATCATCATCATCGTCGCCAGTCTGGTCGCGCTGCTGGGCCTTTCCACCGTCGCCCTGCTGTCTACCCGCGCCACCCTGCATCAGGAAAAGCGCGATCAGATCGTGCATCTCTTGAAAATGGCCGAAAACACCCTGAGCCATTTCCAACAGCTGGAAACCCAAGGCATGCCGCGCGCCGAGGCGCAAAAGCAGGCCATCGCCGCCCTTTCGGCGATGAAAGTCGATGACATCTATTTCTTTGGCCGCAACCAAGAACATACCGTGCTGTTCCACCCCAGCAAGGCGCGCGTCGGCAAGGTGGACATGGGCAGCAAGCTGCCGGATGGCCGCACCACGGTGCAAGCCTATGAAGACGCGATGCAGCAGGACCACTATGGCGTGCTGGTGATCCAGACCAAGCGCGGCGGCGGCAGCGAAGAGTTCCCCAAGCTGAACGGCGTGTTCCGCTTCGACCCCTGGGGCTGGACCGTCGGCACCGGCATCTTCATCGACGACATCGACCAGCTGTTCTGGAGCGAGGCGCGCCGCCTGCTGCTGGTGGCGGTGCTGTGCGTGGTGGTGCTAGGCGTGCTGGTGGGCTGGATGTCGCGCTCGATACTGCAGTCGCTGGGCGGCGAGCCGCGTTATGCCGCCGACGTGGTGAAGGCCATCTCCGACGGCGACCTCAGCGTGGACATCCAGGTCAAGGGCGATGGCGACAGCCTGCTCGGCGCCATGCGCGACATGCGCGGCAAGCTGCGCGGCATGATAGAGGAAATCGGCCGCGCCAGCGCCAGCATCAACCAGTCGTGTCACCAGCTGACGCGCGACATGGACAAGGTACATGAGGTATCCGGCATTGCCAGCTCCTCCACCACCTCCGCCGCCGCCGCCATCGAGCAGCTATCGGTCAGCATAGACCACGTCAGCGCCAGCACCCGCGACACCGAAACCGGCGCCCGCGACACCGCCGAGCTGGCGCGCCAGGGCCAGACCCTGGCCGGCGACGCCGCCGAAGGCATCCGCCGCATCGCCGACCAGGTGCATGGCGCCAGCGACATGGTGGCGCAGCTGGCCGAACGCAGCCGCAGCATCAGCAGCATCGCCGAGACCATACGCGACATCGCCAACCAGACCAATCTGCTGGCGCTGAACGCGGCCATCGAAGCGGCGCGCGCCGGCGAGATGGGACGCGGCTTCGCCGTGGTGGCCGACGAGGTGCGCAAGCTGGCCGAGCGCACCGCCAGCGCCACCGATGAGATCAGCAGCATCGTGCAGGCGGTCATCGACGAAACCGGCAATGTCTCCGGCCGCATGGACGAAATCCGCCCGGCGGTGCAGTCCGGCGTAGAGCAGGTCAAGCAGGCGGCCGACACGCTGCAAGCCATCAGCCAGCAGGCCAGCAGCGCGCTGGAAAATGTCCACAACGTGGTGGTGGCGATGGGCGAGCAGAGCCAGGCCGGCACCAATATCGCCGGCAATGTCGAGCAAGTGGCCGGCGTGGTGGAGGAAACGCAGAATTCGGTCAGCCACGCGGTGGAGGCGGTGCGCGCCATCGATCAGCAGGCCGCCAACCTGCAGCAGACCGTCGGCCGTTTCCGCCTGTAGGCAGCAAGACACTTGCCGCCGCCGTTGCGGCTGGCATAATGGTTGCGGGCAAACGCTCCATGACAGCTAGAAGAAAAACTGAGGACAGACAGGAACCCCAGCACGCTTCAGTGGAGAAAAGTATGTCTGATGCCCGCATGCCGGCAGGCCTCATCGAATGGCTGCAACAGAGCAAGGCGAGGGACGTCGAACTCGCCTTCGCCGACGTACACGGTTTCCCCCGTGGCAAGACGCTGCCCGCTCCCGCCTTCATCAAAGGGCAGCAGCTGCGCATCGCCCGCGCGGTGCCGCTGCAAAGCTGTGTCGGCGAATTCCCCGACTACAGCTTCTATGGCGAACACGATCCGGACGTCACCCTGCTGCCGGATTACGATACCCTGCGTCTGGTCCCCTGGGCCAAGACGCCGCGCGCCTTGGTGATCTGCGATTGCGTAGACCACGACGGCAGCCTGTCGCCGCTGGCGCCGCGCTCCGTGCTGAAACAGCTGCTGGCGCGCTACGCCGCCCGCGGCTGGACGCCCATCGTCGCCCCGGAGCTGGAGTTTTACCTGTTCGCCGCCCATGGCGATCCGGCCCAGCCGTTCCAGCCACCGGCGCTGCCCTGCGGCCGCCGCGAAACCGGCTTCGACGCCTTCGGCTTCTCCGCCCTGGGTGAACTGGAAGCGTTCTTCGACGACCTCTACCGCGCCTGCGAGGTATTGGGCATCGCCACCGATACCTGCGTCCACGAGATGGGCCCCAGCCAGTTCGAGATCAACCTCAAGCACGGCGACGCGCTGCAGCTGGCCGACCACACCTTCCTGTTCAAGACCGCGCTGAAGGAAACCGCCCATCGCCACGGCCTGAGCGCGGTATGCATGGCCAAACCCCTGTCCGGCCAGCCCGGCAGCTCCATGCACCTGCACCAGAGCGTGGTGGACCGCCGCGGCGCCAACGTATTCAGCCAGGCCGACGGCTCCGCCAGCACGGCCTTCTTCGGCTTCATCGCCGGCCTGCAGCGTTTCCTGCCCGAGCTGATGCCGATGTTCTGCCCCAATCCCAACTCCTACCGCCGCTTCGTCAAAGGCATGGCCGCGCCGGTCAATCTGAGCTGGGGCCTGGACAACCGCTCGGTCGGCCTGAGGGTGCCGGTATCGGGGCCGGAGGCGCGCCGGGTGGAGAACCGCCTGCCCGGCTGCGACGCCAACCCCTATCTGGCGCTGGCCGCCAGCCTGGGCGCCGGCCTGGCCGGCATCGAACAGGGTTTAACGCCGGACGAGGCGGCGCATGGCAATGTGTTCAAGCAGCAAGCCGCCAGCCTGCCGTCCACGCTGGACGCCGCCTGCGCCGCCATGGCGGCCGGCGATGCGGCCGAAGCCCTGTTCGGCCCCGATTTTTGCCGCGCCTATCTGGCGGTGAAGGAAGTGGAGCTGAACGACTACCAGCGCCAGATCACCAGCTGGGAGCGGCAGTACCTCGGCCTGCTGGCCTGATCCCCGCTTGTCCTGGATCAAAGCCGGCGCGCGCGCCGGCTGACGCGCCCTCGCCATCAGGTTATGCTGAAGGCATCCCACCAAGCAGGTGTTTGTCAAGGAGCCGCCGATGTACAGCCACATCATCGCCGCGATAGACGGCAGCAATAATTCCGACAAGGCCCTGAACGAGGCCATCCGCCTGGCGAAATTCGCCGATTCCCGCCTGACCCTGATCCATATCGCCAGCCTGCGCGACCTGGCCGTGGACAGCCTGGGCGTCTACGCCGGCGACCCGGGCTACGATCTGGTGCTGAAGCAAGGCGAGGAAGCGCTGGCGCGCGCGCAGCAGATCGCCCGCAACGCCGGCCTGACCAATGTGGTCAGCCATATGGAAAAGAGCTGGGAAGGCGGCCATGACCTGGCCGACCTGCTGCTGGGTTATGCCCGCTCGCAGCAAGCCAGCCTGATCGTGCTGGGCACGCATGGCCGCAGCGGCCTGGCCCACCTGTTCCTGGGCAGCTTCGCCGAGGACGTGCTGCGCCGCAGCCACTTGCCGCTCTTGGTGGTGCGCAGCCAGGACGACGACGACATCAGCGTCGATTAAGCCCGCCCACGGCCGACATGAAACAGCCCGCCTTGCGCGGGCCGTTTCTGGTTTCAGCGGCGGACGGCGTGGACGAAGAACTCGTGATTGCCGTCGCCGCCCTTGATCGGGCTGTCGAACCAGGCCAGCACCTGCATGTTCTGCTCGGCCAGCACCCGGTTGATCTTGTCCCGCACCAGCGGGTACAGGCTCTCGTCGCGGACGATGCCGCCCTTGGACAGGCCCTCGCGTCCCACCTCGAACTGCGGCTTGACCAGGCTGAGCAAGCGACCGCCCGGCTTCAGCAGCGGCAAGGCCGAGGGCAGCACCAGGCTCAGCGAGATGAAGGACACGTCGCACACCATCAGGTCGAAGCCGTCGCCGTCGTTGGCCGCCAACAGCGCCGCGTGATCCAGCGCGCGGGCGTTGACGCCCTCGAAATAGCGCACCCTGGCGTCCTCGCGCAGCCTGGCGTGCAGTTGCTCGTGCCCCACGTCCACGCCCACCACCCGGCCACGGCGAGGCCGGCCGCCGCCAAGGCGCCCTGCATCTTCAGGCCGCCGCGCGAGACAAACCGGTCGGCCTCGTCGGCCACGATGTCGAATGCCTCATGCGCCGGGAATTTCTGACTGGGCTTGCCGACCACCTGTCCCCGGCAACTGACGCGGCCGGCGGCGATCAGGTTCTGCGCCGCCGTGCGCGATGCGGCAAGCCCTTGTTCCACCAGCAAAACATCCACTCGAATCATGTCCACTCCCGGCCTGGCCCATCCCATAAACGCGACAGGTTGGCGAAGCCGGCGCGGCCTGTCAAGCCGCTCTGCGCCGCGCCGCCCGGCAGGTGAAATCGCGCCCGCAAGGTTTACAATGAAATGCTAATAGTGCTAGTCTAAAAATCAACAAATTGATTTCATTCATGAATTCCGCACGATAGCCGTCCAGCCGCGATCCGGCTTGCCGCCATAAACAGCAAGCTTATGAATCCGTGCTGACGCTATCCATCCCGCGCTCGCCAAGCGAGCGTCCATGGCGCTCCCTTGAGCCGCCCGTCTTTCCATCTTCAGCGGCGCGCGCCTCGCGCGAGGCCATGCCGCGCCGCCACGCATAGGAGTATTGATGGTCTTACGCCTGTCGCTATTGCTAACCGTATTATTCGCGCTGTGGGGCGTCGCCGCCCCGGAGCACATGACCCATACCGCCTCGCAGTGGTTGAGCTTCACCATTTCCCGCTTCGGCTGGTTCTACCTGATGTCGGTGTTCGGCTTCCTGGTGTTCGCGCTGTACCTGGCCTTCGGCCGCTTCGGCCACATCCGCCTGGGCAAGGAGGACGACGAACCGGAGTTCTCACGCATGAGCTGGTTCTCCATGCTGTTTTCCGCCGGCATGGGCATAGGCCTGGTGTTCTGGGGCGTAGCCGAGCCGCTGTCCCACTTCGCCACCCCGGCAAGCGCGTCCACCGCGCCGGAATCGGCCGAAGCCGCGCGCCTGGCAATGCGCCATGTGTTCTTCCACTGGGGCCTGCATCCATGGGCGGTATATAGCCTGACCGCGCTGGCCCTGGCCTACTTCAAGTTCAACCGCGGCCAGAAGGGGCTGATCAGTGCGGCCTTCCGTCCCTTGCTGGGAAACCGGGTCGATGGCCCCATCGGCACCGCCATCGATGTGCTGGCGGTGCTGGCCACCGTCTTCGGCGTCGCCACCACGCTGGGCTTCGGCGCGCTGCAGATCGAAAGCGGCATGCAGATGCTGTTCGGCATCGCGCCTTCGGACTGGCTGACCGTGGCCATCGTGGTCATCGCCACCGCGCTGTTCCTGCTGTCGTCGCTGACCGGCCTGTCGCGCGGCATCAAGTGGCTGTCCAATCTGAACATCGTGCTAGCCATCCTGCTGTTCCTGGCCGTGGTGCTGCTCGGCCCCACTGGCTTCATCTTCGATACCTTCACCACCACGCTGGGCGATTATCTGGGCAATCTGACCAGCAGCAGCCTGCGCATGTCGCCGTTCAGCCAGGGCACCTGGATGGCCAACTGGACACTGTTCTACTGGGCGTGGTGGGTGACCTGGGCGCCGTTCGTCGGCATGTTCATCGCCCGCGTCTCGCGCGGCCGCACCATACGCGAATTCATGGTCGGCGTGCTGCTGGTGCCGGCGCTGGCCAGCTTCGTCTGGTTCTCCGCCTTCGGCGGCACCGCGCTGGACATGCAATTGTTCGGCGGCGTCGACCTGGTCGGCGCGGTGAAACATGACGTCTCCACCGCCTTGTACGTGATGTTCGAGCATCTGCCCGGCGGCCATGTCCTGTCCTTGCTGGCCATGCTGCTGGTGATCATCTTCTTCATCACCTCGGCCGATTCGGCCACCTTCGTGCTGGGCATGTTCACCAGCGGCGGCAGCCTCAATCCCAGCCACCGCCTCAAGCTGATCTGGGGCGTGCTGCTGGCCGCCATCGCGCTGGTGCTGCTGCAAAGCGGCGGCCTGAAAGCGCTGCAGGCGGTGCTGATCGTCAGCGCGCTGCCCTTCATGCTGATCATGATAGGCATGGCGGTGTCGCTGTACCGCGCGCTGGATGAGGAGGAGCGTGACGGCCGCCGCCGCGAGATCCGTCGCCTGCGCCAGCTGGAAGCGCTGGAAAAACGGCAGCAGAATTGAGCGCATGGCGGGACGAACGGCCGATTTGCTGCCATCATCACGCTATCGTCTTGCCATGGAGAAGATATGGACACGCATCAACTAGACCCGGCGGAAGTGCGCGTGCTGGGCGCGCTGGCGGAAAAGCAGGCGCTGACGCCGGACGCCTACCCGATGACGCTGAACGGCCTGTCCAGCGCCTGCAACCAGCTGACCAGCCGCGAACCGGTGATGCAGCTGTCCGAGGCCGACATCAGCGCGGCGCTGGATGCGCTGATCGCCAAGAAGCTGGTGGCCGAGCGCATGCCGGCCGGCAGCCGGGTGGCCAAGTACGAGCATAGGCTCAACTACGAGTGGAATATCGAAGGCGCCAAGCTGGCCGCGCTGGCCATGCTGATGCTGCGCGGCACGCAGACCGCCGCCGAAATCCGCACCCGTTCCGGCCGCCTGTACGCCTTCTCCGGCGTGGAGGAAGTGGAAACCGCGCTGAACGCGCTGGCCGACAAGTATCCGCCGCTGGTGATGAAGCTGGAGCGCCAGCCCGGCGAGCGCGAGGCGCGCTGGTGCCATCTGCTGTCCGGCGAGCCCCAAGCCGCGCCGGCGCCGTCGTGCGAAGTGATAGACGTGGGCCTGACTGGCCGCGTGGCCGCGCTGGAGGCCGAAGTGGCGGCGCTGAAGGCCATGGTGCTGTCGCTGGAGCAGCGGCTGAACAGCTGAGCCGCGCCTCTGCAAGCGCCCTGCCCCCAAGCCCGGTTCTGCCGGGCTTTTCGTATTGCGCGGCCGTAACGGCCATGTCGTTCAATGAACTTGTTTTTTAGAAATCGGTCACTATCTGTTGCGTCTGAACCCAACAGGAAATACCGCATGAAGCATTACGCACTCGCGCTGGCCTTGGCTGGCCTGGCCGGCGGCGCCCACGCCGCCGATTACATCGCCGGTTTCGGCAACGGCACCCAGCAATTCCAACGCACGCCGGACGGCTTCGGCATCGGCCTGAATCTGGATTACCTGCGCGACGACCATAAAGGCAGCGCCGGCGGCGCCGGGCTGGAATTCGCGCTGCCGCTCGGCCCGCTGACGGTAGCCGCCGGCGGCAAGCTGATGGCGCTGTCGCCGGACAGCGGCTCCGCCACCGCCACGCTGATCGGCGGCCGCGCCAGCTTCAATGTCTCGCCCAAGATCAAGCTGTTCGGCCAGGCCTATTACGCGCCCAGCAGCTTCGCCAGCGGCAGCATCAACCGCGTCAACGACTACGCCGCCGGCGTGCGCTGGAACGCGTTCGGCCCGCTCAGCGTGGAGGCCGGCTACCGCTACTTCGACATCCGCCGCGACGACGACAGCCGCAGCCGCCGGCTGGCCGACGGCGTCTATCTGGGCGCGGGCTTGAGCTTCTGAGCCTAGGGGCTGTCGACGTTTGGTGAGCGGTCGCGCCGGGATGCGTTTTGCGACGAATCGAGGCGTTTCGCGCGCCGCATAGTCATTCTCTGCCAGCGCGGAACAACGAAGAATCGGCGCGAAAGGCGCCCGGCCCTGCGGGTTTGGCCGCTTTGGGCCGGAAGCCGCGTTGCCCAGCCCTTGCATAGAATGACTATGCGTCGGACTGCGCGCCTTGCTTCCGGCCCAAATCGGCTCAAACGCGATCCACTCACCAAACGTCAACAGCCCCTAGCGGCCAGTCATGAAAAACGGCAGCTCGCGCTGCCGTTTTTCATTGCCTCATCGACTCACCACCATAGATGGAAACGCTTCTCCGGCGGCAGATACATCTTGTCGCCCGGCTTCACGCCGAAAGCCTGGTAGAACGGGTCGAGATTGCTGACGGTGCCGATCGGCCGCCAGATATCCGGCGTATGCGGATCGGACACCAGCTGCTGCACCGTGGCCGCGTCGCGGCTCTTGCTGCGCCAGGACTGGGCGAAGGCGATGAAGAAGCGCTGGTCGCCGGTCATGCCGTCGATCACCGGCGCGTCCTTGCCGCCCAAGGCGATCTTGTAGGCCTTGTAGGCGATTTCCAGGCCGGCGTTGTCGGCGATGTTCTCGCCCAGGGTCAGCTCGCCGTTGACGCGGTGGCCCTTCACCGGCTCGAAAGCGCTGTACTGTTTGACCAGTCGAGCCGTCACTTCCTTGAAATGCTTCTCGTCGGCTGGCGTCCACCAATTGCGCATATTGCCGTCGCCGTCGAACTGGTGGCCCTGGTCGTCGAAACCGTGGCTGATCTCGTGGCCGATGGTGGCGCCGATGCTGCCGTAGTTGACCGCCAGATCGAAGCGGGGATCGAAGTAAGGCGATTGCAAAATGGCCGCCGGGAATACGATCTCGTTATTGGCGGCGTTGTAGTAGGCGTTGACCGTCTGCGGCGTCATGCCCCATTCGCTGCGGTCCACCGGCTGCCCCAGCCGCTTGGCGTCGCGCAGGTAATTGAACGCGCTGATCCTCGCCACATTGCCGGTCAGGTCGTCGGCCTTGATCTCCAGCGCGGAGTAGTCGCGCCACTTGTCCGGATAGCCTATCTTCAGCATGTACTTTGACAGCTTGGCGTGGGCTTCCTTCTTGGTGGCCGGCTCCATCCAGTCCAGCGTGTCTATGCTCTGGTCGTAGGCCTTCAGCAGGTTGTGCACCAGCTCATCGGCCTGGCGCTTGGCCTCGGGCGTGAAGTATTTGGCGACATACAGCTTGCCCACCGCCTCGCCCAAGCCATCGTTGACCAGGGTCACCGCTTTCTTCCAGCGCGGCCGGTCCACGCCGCGGCCAGCCAGCGTCTTGCCGTAGAAGTCGAAATGCGCGGCCACCCACGGCTGGTCCAGATAGGGCGAATACACATCCAGCGTGCGCAGCGTCAGGTAGTCGCGCAGCACCGCCGGCGGCGTATGCGCCAGCAAGCCGGACAGCTTGGCCAGATAGCTCGGCTGGTCCAAATTGACATGCGTGGCGGCGGACAACTGCGCGCCGGCCATTAGCCGCGGCCAGTCATAACCGGGCAGAGTCTTGGGCAGATCGGCGACGGCCACCTTGTTATAGGTCTTTTGGATGTCGCGGTTCTCGACATTGCTCCACTGGATGCGCGCCAGCTTGTCTTCCAGCGCGTAGACCGCCTTGGCGCGCCGTTCGGCATGCTTTTCGCCAGCCAAAGTCAGCAGCTTGCCCAGATAACGCTGATACGCCTGGCGCGCCTTGGCGAAGTCTGCCGATTTGCTGAGGTAGTAATCCCGCTCCATCCCCAGGCCGGACTGGTTCACCCCCGCCAGATAGACCGAAGAGTTCTTCGGGTCTTGCCCCACATAGAAGCGGAACGGCGTATCCACCGGTTGCGCCTGCAAGCCGGCCATATAGGCCACGATCTGCTGCGTCGACCCCAGGCCGGCGATGGCGTCCAGCTGGGGGCGCAAGGCGCTCAGCCCCCGCTTGGCGATGGCGGCCTCGTCCATGAAGCTGCGATACAGGTCCGCGACCTTGCGGCCTTCGGCCGTGGCGGCATCGGCGTGTTCGATGATGTCGCGCACGCGCTGCTGGTTCAGGTCGTACAGATATTCGGCTACGCCGGTAGAAGAGCGCTCGGCCGGAATTTCTGCCTGTTTCATCCAGGCGCCGTTGGCATACAGCGAGATGTTGTCCTGGATGCGCAGCGAGTGGTCGATGCCCTTCAGGTCTATGCCATAGGCGCCATAATCGAGTTCTTGAGCCGATCCGGCCCAGGCCGCCTGCAGGCTCAAAGCTAGAACGAGCGGCAGCAATGTCTTCAAACGCATGGTTTTCCTCTTTTTCTCATGGCCTGCGCCAGCCATTAGCCGGCGCAATGCATGACAATAACGTGAAACCTTGCGTTTGTCCGCTCTACATAAGCCGCTGATACAGATACACCAGCACCCGCGCCAGTTCGGTGGCGGTGTCTTCCTGTCCGGCGTTGCCGGCATGGCCGCCACCGTCGGTTTCATAAAAGAGGGCGTCGTGGCCCAGCTCCAAGAGCCGCGCCACCATTTTGCGGGCGTGGCCTGGGTGCACCCGGTCGTCGCTGCCGCTGGTGGTGAACAAGGCCAGCGGGTAGCGCGCGTCGGCGCGCAGGTTGTGGTACGGCGAATAGGCGGCCAGCGCGGCGCGCTCGGCCTCGTCGTCCGGATCGCCGTATTCGTCTATCCAGCTGGCGCCGGCCAAGAGCTGGGTGTAGCGCAGCATGTCCAGCAAGGGCACCTCGCACACCACGGCCCGGAACAATTCCGGCCGCTGCGCCATGGCCGCGCCCACCAGCAGGCCGCCGTTGCTGCCGCCTTCTATCGCCAGCTTGGCCGGCGAGGTCAAGCGGCGGTCTATCAAATCCTCCGCCACCGCGATGAAGTCGTCGAAACTGATCTGGCGCTTGCTGCCTTGCGCCGCCTGGTGCCAGTGCGGGCCGAACTCGCCGCCGCCGCGGATGCAGGCCAGCACGAAGGCGCCGCCCTTGGCCAGCCAGTGCGGGCCAAAGTTTTCAATGTAGTACGGCAGCATCGGTACCTCGAAGCCGCCGTAGCCGTACAGCAGCGTCGGCGTCGCGCCATCGAAAGGCGCGTCGCGCCGCCGCACCACGAAGTACGGAATTCGCTCCCCGTCCGGCGCGGTGGCCTGCCACTGCTCGGCCACATAGGGCGCGGAATCGAAGGCGGCCGGCTGGCGGCGCAGGCATTCCTGCTCCCCGCTGGCCACGTCCAGCCGGTACAGGCCGCTAGGCGTCAGGAAATCGCTGTAGGTGTAATACAGCACCTCGCTCTGCCAGGGCTGGTCGGCGATTTCGATCACGCCATCCACCGGAAGAGTCAGCGGCTGCTGGACCCAAACGCCATCCTGCTTGGCAAAGCACAGCATGCGGCTCTTCACATTGTCCAGCAGGTTGACCAGCAAGCGGCTGCGCGTGGTTTCCACCATCGCCACCGCCAGCCGCGGCTCGGGTGCCTGCAGCAATTGCGGCGCCGGGCCGTCACCCAGCAGGCCCGCCAGGCCGACCGCCAGCAGGCTGCCACTGGGGTAAGTCTCGCCGCGCCAAGCCCAGTCCTCGGCCAGCTTGACGATGAAATCGCCGCCGATGTAGGCCTCGATCTCGGCCTTGGGCGGCAGCGGCAGGGCATGCGCGTCCAAGCCGCCGTCCAGCAGGTAATAGGTTTTGCGGTAGAAGCCGTCGGAAGCCTCGATCAGGTCGATGGCGCTGCCGTCGCTGTCGAGAAAGCGCCAGGCCGCCGTCATCATGGCGTCTTCCGGCGCGGCGAATAGTTGGGTCCAGCCATGCTGGCCATCCTCTGCGCGCTCCACCAGCCACACTTCGCGCGGGTAGCCGGCGCGGGTCAAGGGCGCGCCCTTCCAGCCGGGGCAGACGAAGACGCTGTCCGGATCGCGCCAGGCGATGTGGTTCTTGCCCTCCGGGAAGCTGAAGCCCTGCTCGACCCAGCGCCGCGCCTCGACGTCGTACTCGCGCGCCACGGTGGCGTCGCCGCCGCCGTCGGTCAGGTGGACCAGCGCCCGCTCCGGCATCACCGTGCAATGCGACACCCCATCCAGATACCAGTCGCGCTCGTCGGCGTCGGCCAGCGCGTCGATGTCCAGCACCGTCTGCCAGTCCTGGCTGCCGGCGCGGTAGGCGTCCAGCGTGGTGCGGCGGTAAATGCCGCGCGGATGCGCCTCGTCCTGATGAAAGTTGTACAGCCTGCCAGCATGTTCGGAAAAATACGGAATCTGCCGCGTGTCGCGCAGATCGGCCAGGATGTCTGCCTTCAGTCCGGCGAAGCGCGGATCGGCGTCCAGCACGCTCTCGGTGCGGGCGTTCTGCTCCGCCACCCAATCGGCGGCTTGGTCGGAATCCAGGCTTTCCAGCCAGGCGTGGGGGTCTTGGGACGGGTTCATGGCGATGGACATCTAGAATCTGTGAATGGCGGCGAGGGTAGCATCTGCGGACCGGGCTGCCAAATCAGGGCCTGCCATGCGCCAGCATCCAGGCGCCGGCCAGGCTCAGCACCCGGCTCTCGATGCCGTTGTAGCCATGCCAGGCCCAGGGCTGGCATGGGTCGCCCTCGTTGGCGCCGCCATCCAGCAGCATCAGCTCCCGCGGCGCGTCGGCGCGCAGCCGGTCTATCACCGGCCCCAGGTTGTAGGCATGGCTGGCGCGGCAGTCGTCGCGGCGGTGCTGGATCATCAGCACCGGGATGGTCAGCCGCTCCAGCGGCAGTTGGGCCAGACTGCCGCGGCCGGCGTCTATGCTGGAGGTCAGCAGCAGGCCGTCCGCCTTGTCCGGCCGCAGCAGCGCGACCGCCGCCGCCGAGGTGGTGCCGCGGCTGGTGCCGGCCAGCCAGACCGGCAGCGCCGCGCCCCGGCGCAGATAATCGACCACGGCGGCGATGTCGGTCGCATGCTCCGGGCTTTCGCGGAAATCGCCGAGCAGGCCGCGCGGCATGTCGGACGGCCCGTCAACGACCGCCACGCGGAAGCCCATATCGGACCAGCCTTGGCGGGTGCGGACCAGGAAGTTGCCGCGGCCCGCGCCCAGCTCGCCCGCCGCCGACAACTTGAGCAGCCCCTCGCCTCCTGTGAACAGAATCAGATTGGCGCGCGGCGGCCCCGGCGGCTCCAGCAGCAGGAAACGCAAGCTAACGCCGGGCCGGGTAGGCAATTCAATCATCCTCTCGGCCCAAGCAGGCAAAGACAGCAGGCAACACAGCAATATGGCGGGACCTCGCATGGCGCATCCTTTCCGCGACTTACGGCACCTCGGCCGCGGCCGCCTTGAACCGGGCGATCACTTCGGGCGGGGTGTCCTTATTGAAGGCGGCGTACAGCGCGCTGTCCAGCTTGTCCAGCTTGATGCCGCGCACCACCCGCTCGCGCGGCAAGCCCAAGGCCTTCAGCTTGCTGGCCAGGCCGGTCTCGGTGGACGGCAGCAGGTCGCAGCGGCCGTTGACGAACTTCTTGGCGTTGAGCGTGGAGTCCGACGACACCTCCAGCCGCAGAAAGCCCTCGGTCTCCAGATACTCATGCCGATAGTCGTTCAGCACCACGCACACGCTGTACTTGCGGGCATCGTCGAAGGCATGTACCTGGATGTCGCCGCGCGCGGCCAGTCGATAGAAATAGACGTCGGTATCCAGAATCTTGAAGGTGAAATCGAGAAACTGCATGCGCTCGCGCGTCTTGGCGATGGGGAACACCATCGCATACGGATGGCTCTTGGCTTCCTGGTAGGCGCGCGCCCACGGCGCGGCCTGCAGGACGCTGGGCGGCACCCCTACCTTGCGCATCACCCGCGTCACTTTCTCCACCGTGGTGCCGCCCATCACTTGCCCGTCCGGGCTGACCATCACATACGGCGGATCGTCGTCGGTGTAAATGCGCACCAGGTCCAGGCCGGCGGCGGCGGCCGGACACACGCGACACAGCGCCGCCAGCAGCGCGACTGCAATCAAGCGCATGCGGCCATGCTCCCATCGGTTTCCACCTCATGGTTATAGCCGCTGCGGCGCCGCTCAGTCGCTGAGTACGCGCTGCATCACCTCCAGCAAGCGGTCGATGTCGGCCCGGCTGACCTGCCAGTGGGTGACCAGCCGCATCGCGCCCTGGTGCGGCGGATTGGCCAGGAAGCCGGCCTGCTTCAGCGCCGACATCAGCTCGCTGGCGTCGATTTCGGCATTGAAGCGGAACCACACCAGATTGATGTGGACGTCGGCCGGGTCCAGATCGATGCACGGCAGCTTGGCCAAGCCTTCTGCCAGATAACGGGCGTTCTGGTGGTCCTCATCCAGCCGGGCCGCCATCTCGGTCAAGGCCACGATGCCGGGCGCGGCGATCACGCCGGCCTGGCGCATGCCGCCGCCCAGCAGCTTGCGCTTGCGGCGCGCCCGGGCGATGAAGTCGGCGCGGCCGGCCAGTATCGAGCCGACCGGCGCGGCCAGGCCCTTGGACAGGCAGAACATCACGCTGTCCGCATGGCGGGCGATTTCGCTCGCCTCGCAGCCCAGATGCGCCGCGGCATTGAACAAGCGCGCGCCGTCCAGGTGCACCGGCACGTCGTATGCGCGCGCCAGCGCGGCGGTGTCCGCCATCGCCGACAGCGGCAGCACGCGGCCGTTGCTGTGGGCGTTTTCCAGACAGATCAGGCCGGTGCGCGGCTCGTGGATGTCGTCGCCGACGCGGATGCGGCGCTCTATCGCCTCCACCGCCATCACGCCGCCCTCGCCCTCTATGGTGCGCATATGGGCGCCGGCGATCACCGCCGCCGCGCCGGCCTCATGCCAGACCAGGTGGCTATTGTCCTCGGCGATCACCTCGTCGCCGCGGCGGCAATGGGTGTACAGCGCCAGCTGGTTGCCGAAGGTGCCGCTGGGCACGAACAGCGCGGCCTCTTTGCCCAACGTGTCGGCGGCCAGCGCCTCCAGCTTCTGCACGGTGGGGTCGTCGCCATAGACGTCGTCCCCCACCGGGGCGTCGAACATGGCCTGGCGCATGGCCGGCGTCGGTTGGGTCACGGTATCGCTGCGAAGGTCTATCCACTGCATGTGTCGCTTCTCCTCAAGGGTGTGGCTGCGCCGGCAAGCCCAAAAAGCCAGCCAACGCGTCGGTAATCAGTTGTTCCAGCCCGGCAGGCGGCGCGCCGGCATCCAGCAGCAGGCCATGGACCAGGCTATCCGCCATGCGCAGCAGCACCTCGGCGCGCCCGGCCTCCAGGCCGCATGCCTGCAGCCAGACAGCCACGCGCTGCAATAACGCCGCGTCCTGCGGATTGCTGGCGGGCGGCTCGTCGAACGCCGGCCATTCGCGCTCCAGCACTCGGTGCAGGCCCAGCTCGCGCCGATGCAGGTCCAGCGCCGCGGCCACCATCGCCGCCAGTTGCTCCCGCGGCGGACGCCCGTCGCTCGCCACCAAGGCGGCATCCAGCGCGGCCAGCGTCTCTTCGCCATGGCGGCGATGCAACGCCGCCACCAGCGCCTGCTTGTTGGGAAAGTACTGGTATAGCGAACCGATGCCGACGCCGGCCAGCTCAGCCACGCGGTTGGTGTTGAACGCGGCATAGCCCTCGCTCGCCAGAATGCGAGCCGCCGCCTCAAGAATGGCGGCGACGGCATGGCGGGAACGGTTCTGGCGCGGCGTTTTGCGCGGTTGCGGGATGTCGTGCATCGAACTAGCTAAACACGAGTTTTCGCCTATCGCAAGCCAGCTTACATTTTATGCAGCGCGGCGCCGGCCCGCCCTTCCCTATCCCGCTCTGGAGAATCACCATGTCGCAACCCATGACTTTCTTCGCGTTGATGCGCGTCCATCCCAACTGGCTGCGCCTGAGCCGGCCGGAACGCCGCCGCTTCGAGCAGGAAACGCTGCAGCCGATTTATGCGCGCTTCCCCGGCGTAAAAATGCGCTGGTTCGACGCGGAAGCGTTCACCACGCGCTGCAGCGACGTCGCCATGTTCGAAGCCGAATCGGCCAAGGCGTTCTATTTTCTGATCGACGCGCTGCGCGACAGCCCGCTGATGACCGAACCGTACTTCGAATTCGTGGACATCATCCCGGCCGTGGAGGACGGCTTCCGCGACTACGACGCGCAGCTGGCGCGATAAAAGCCGACGGCGGCCGCTGGGGCCGCCGTAATCGGTTGCGCTTGCGCGCCACAGGCAAGGAACCTGTTGGAGCCGGCCCGAGGCCGGCGCGGGAGTCAACGGATTGTCAGCAAATCTTGCCTAGTGAATGCGATACGATTGTCGAATGGCGTCAGCCTGGCGTTCAGCTTTCTGGATTTCGGGAGCGCCCATGCTGATGTCGGCGCCGCAGCGGCAGCGCAAGGCATGGTCGGGTAGCAGGGACTTCAGGTGCATCCGGGTTTCGCGCCCGCACTCCTCGCAGGCGATCACCACCGTGGCGTTGTAATGCTTGTCCAAATCGATATCGAATCTTTGCTGCTTCATCGGAATCTCCCTAGTACTGAGAGTTGGCCGGCAGAGGAATCGCCGCAAGCCATTCGTGCCGGTCCCGCAACACATGCCCGGAAAAGCCGGGCACGTAATAGACAAGATACGGCTGATCCAAAAAGGTTCCAATCAATCAAGCAGTTGGATTGTAAAAAAATCTTCACGCCGGCCAGAAACGCCACAACGCGGCGGCAAAACCGCGCGCGAACTGGCACTGCGACGGCGGCTTGGTTATCCTTGGCCGTTTTTCGCAAGCCAGGTAATGCCAGATGGACCACACAGCCGATCTCGACCGCCGCTTCGGCGGCATTGCCCGCCTCTATGGCGACGACGCGCTGGCGCGCTTTCGCCGCGCCCATGTCTGCGTGGTGGGCGTCGGCGGCGTCGGCTCCTGGGCCGTCGAGGCGCTGGCGCGCAGCGCCATCGGCAAACTGACGCTGATCGACCTGGACAATGTGGCGGAATCGAACACCAACCGCCAGCTGCCGGCGCTGGACCCGCTGTACGGCATGGCCAAGGTGACGGCGCTGGCCGAGCGGGTGAAGGCCATCAACCCGGCCTGCGAGGTGACGGAGATAGAGGACTTCGTCACCGAAGAGAATATGGACGAGCTGCTGGGCCGCGGTTACGACTACATCGTCGACTGCATCGACAGCCTGAAAGTGAAGACGGCGATGGCCGCCTGGTGCGCCAGGAAGCGCCAGCGCTTCATCGTGTCCGGCGGCGCCGGCGGCCAGATGGACCCGAGCCGGATCAAGCTGGCCGACCTGTCCGAGGTGACGCAGGACCCGCTGCTGTCCAAGCTGCGCTACAACCTGCGCCGCCATCACGGCTTCGCCCGCGACGGCAAGAAGATGGGCGTGCCCTGCGTCTACTCCACCGAGCAGCTGGTCTACCCGCAAGCCCAGGCCTGCGACGCTGGAGAGGCGCGCGGGCCTCAAGGCTTATCCTGCGCCGGCTTCGGCGCCGGCATGGTGGTGACGGCCAGCTTCGGCCTGTTCGCCGCATCGCGGGTGCTGACCGATCTGGCCAAGACTAAGAAGTAAGCAGGCCCCAGTTGCTTACAAAAACACACGGTTTTGCATCCGCTACGCGGATGATGATTTCCATTGCCGGGGCTGCCCTCCACCCCTAAAGGCCACCCTGCAAGCCTGGCCTTCGCCTCCCCGCTGGGTCCCGCCAGGCCCGAGGCGCGGCTGAACTCTCTGCGTGCGAATCTCTCACGAGGCGAGGCAAAGCCTCGCACGTAGAGATTCGCTCAGCGATGCGCGCTAACGTCGCTGGGCTCAAACAAACAGCCGCTTAAAACCTCGGGCCTGCCACCCAGCGGCAGGCTTAAAGGGACCGGGGCACATCGAAAACGTCATGTATCCGCAACAACAAGCGCAAATGCTGCGCCAAGAATAGCCAATCGATGCTCAGCCCTTGCGCTGAATCAGATCCCACTGATTGCCGCACAAGTCGCGGAACACCGCCACCGTGCCGTAGTCCTGCACCATAGGCTCGCGGGTGAACTCCACGCCCGCCGCGCGGTAGCGCTCGTAATCGCGCCAGAAATCGTCGGTGTTCAGGAACAGCCACACCCGGCCGCCGGCCTGATTGCCGATGGCGGCGCGCTGAACGTCGTTGCTGGCCTTGGCCAATAGCAGGCTGGCCGCCGAACCGGGCGGCGTCACCACCACCCAGCGTTTGTCCTGCTCCGGCTGGTAGCTATCCTCGGTCAGCTCGAAACCCAGCTTGCCGACAAAGAAATCGATGGCCTCGTCGTAGTCGGCCACCACCAGCGACACCAGCGCCAAACTCTGCTTCATGTTCTTGCTCCACAGCCAGGCGCCGCCGGCGGGACATCCGCCAGCCTGCGCCGCGCCTCGGCAAAAGCTCGATGATACAGCGGGCCGCTGCCCTCAGGCGCGGTGGATGGTATGACAACTTGCCGTTTTGCTGCAGCAAGGGACAGCCCTTGTTCGCGCTCACGGCTGCAGAATCTTGCAGTCGTGGTCCTGCAGCTCCTCGGCTGACGCTCGGTTAACGCTAAGCAGGTCGGCGCGCGTAGCCAGCAGCACAAACCCGGGGCCATCGGCAAAGCCCGCCGGCAGCAAGGCCAAACCATAGCGGCCCATTTCCTCTCGCGCGCCGGGGAGGCCGTCGGCCAGCATGCGGAACGGATCGGCTGCTGGATCGCCATTGGCGTCGGCATCGACGCGGCGCGCCCAATATGAGTGCCCCTCCAGCTCCACCGGCAACTGCCGCCAGCCGGCATTCAGGCTGTCATTCAGATCATCCACCTGCTGCCTCACCTTGCGGTCGACGCAGGATATGTGGATGTGCAGCTGGTTCTGGCTGCGCCCGTACTGCGAATTGATCGCCAGCGACACCGCCTGCCGCGGCAGCGGCTGGCCGCGCTTGGTATCCATGAAACGGCGCGCCTGCCAGGCCTCGCGCCAATAGGCCGGCGCGTCGTTCTGCAGCAGCCGCGGGCTTTCGATGCCGCTGACCCGCTCCGTGGGAATCAACAGGTACTGCAGCGCGCCGTTGCGGTCCTTCAGCACCGCCACGCCTTGTTGCAGCTTGACCTCCGCGCACGGCTCGGGGGCACCCTTGGCCTGCATGTCCGGCACGCACTGCTCGCCGACGATGCGCCACAGCGCGTCGCTGTCCGCCAAGGCACGATAGGACACGCCGGCCGCCAGCAAGGCGCATAGGCTGAGGCCGACAAAGATTCTTTTTTTCATGGGAATCCGGGAAGAAAATGGGAAGGCGACTGAAAAATTTCCGCGCATGGCGGCCCTGATCGGTAGCTCAATTACATCAAACATGTGGTTAAAACCACAAAAATGTTTCGATAAATTTTCGTGTTTCGACCTTATCTTTCGTAAATGTGACAAACAATAGAACAAAAGAATAAGTTCAATACTTAAGGACAGGTTTTTATCTGCTCATATGGCATATCTTTGCCCCGCCGCGCAGATCCCGCCGCGGCCAAGCAATCCTAATGTTATCGATGCAGAAACCGCAACAACCATGTCCGAAGAATCATTCCGTCCGCTGCTGTACCTTTCCCGCCGCCAGGCCTTGCTGTTCTGCCTGCTGCTTACTGCCTTTGAGCTATTGACCTATCTGGCCAGCGATATGGTGATGCCCGCCATGCTGCAGGTCACACGGGATCTCTCCGCCGCCAGCCACCACGTCCCCACTGCGCTGAACGCCTTCCTGCTGGGCGGCATCGCCTTCCAGTGGCTGATCGGCCCATTGTCCGACCGCTTCGGCCGCCGTCCGACGCTGCTGGCCGGCACGCTGATCTTCGCCCTCGCCTGCCTCGCCGCCGCCGGCAGCCAGCACATAGGCTGGTTCAACCTGCTGCGCTTCGTCCAGGGCATCGCGCTGGGCTTCATCGTGGTGGTCAGCTATCCCGCGCTGCAGGAGATCTTCAACGAGCGCGACGCGGTGCGGCTGATGGCCTTGCTGGCCAATATCGCCTTGCTGTCGCCGCTGGCCGGCCCTTTGCTGGGCAGCCTGCTGCTGGAAGTCCTGTCTTGGCGCCAGCTGTTCGCCGCGCTCGGCGCAGCCACCGTGCTGGTGACGCTGGGCCTGTGGCGCTGGATGCCGGAAACGCTGGGCGCGCCGCGGCGCGACGGCCCGGCGCAGCAGCCGGTGCCGCTGCGCCTGGGCGTGGCGCTGGCCAATTACCTGGCGCTGCTCAAACACCGCGACTTCGTCTGCGGCAGCCTGGCGCTGGGCCTGCTGACTCTGCCGCTGATCGCCTGGATCGGCCTGTCGCCGCTGCTGCTGATCCGCCAGCTGGGTTACAGCAGCCTGCAATACGGCCTGTGGCAGCTGCCGGTGTTCGCCGCGATGATAGGCGGCAATCTGCTCTTGAACCGGATGGCCGGGCGGATGGAATTGTCCAGCCTGCTGCGGCTGGCGCTGTGGCCGATGGCCGGCGGCCTGCTGCTGACCGGACTCGCCGCCCCGCTGTCGCCGTCGCTGCCGGCCTTGGTCGCCTGCTTCTGCGTCTACGCCTTCGGCCTGGGGCTGGGCAACGCCACCCTGTATCGGCTGACGCTGTATTGCAGCGACAACGCCAAAGGCAGCGTCGCCGCGATGCTGGGCATGTTGTCCACCGCCATGCTGGGCGGCGGCAGCGCCATGCTCGCCCTTCTGGACGCCGGCGACAGCCCGTCCCGCTTCGCCGCCGGCGTCAGCTTGGCCTCGCTGCTGGCCTTGCCGCCCTTGTGGCTGCTGCTGCGCCGCCCGCAGCTCGAGCCCGTCTCCGCCTGACTTCCGATTTCTTCATCACGGGAACCGTCATGATCACACTCCCCCATGTCGAGGCCTTGTGCGCGTTGGAACACCCCTACCGCGCCGACGCCGAATGCGACCGTCTGTTCGACGCCGCGATGCGCCAACTGGTCGACTACCACTGCGAACACAGCCCCGGCTACCGCAGCTGGCTGGAACAGAACGGCTTCACGCCGCAGCGGCTGGCCAGCCTGACCGACTGGTCCGAATTGCCGCCCATCTTCGCCAATTACTTCAAACGCCGGCTGCTGCTGAGCAAAACCGGCGAAGACGCGCTGGAGCTGACCTCGTCCGGCACCACCGGCCAGAAGAGCCGCATGCGCTATGACGAACGCAGCATCCACGCCGCCCAGCGCATGGTGGACCGCATCTTCGACCACTACGGCTGGAATACGCCGGAGCAACCGTGCAACTACCTGCTGCTCAGCTACGAGCCGGCCGGCGCCATCACCCTGGGCACCGCCTACACCGACCAGTTCCTGTGCAAATACGCGCCGATCAACCGCGCCCTCTACGCGCTGCGCCACAACGGCAAGGGCAATGAGTTCGACCCTTTCGGGACGATACGCGCGCTGCAGGAATTCGCCGAGGAAGGCCTGCCGGTGCGCATCTTCGGCTTCCCCGCCTTCCTGTGGTTCACGCTGCAACGGATGCGCGACATGGGTCTGCCCCCGCTGGCCCTGCATCCGGAATCGCTGGTTCTGCTCGGCGGCGGCTGGAAAACCCATGCCGACCAAGCGATACCGAAGATCGAACTGTACCGCCGGCTGGGCGAGCAACTGGGCCTGCCCGACGAACGCTGCCGCGACGGCTACGGTTCGGTCGAGCACCCGGTGCCTTATAACGAATGCCCGCGCCACCGCCTGCACGTGCCCAGCTGGGCGCGCGCCTGGATCCGCGACACCGCCACCCTGGCACGCCTGCCTTACGGCCAGCCCGGCTTCCTGCACTTGGCTTCGCCCTACATCACGTCCAGCCCGGCGCACAGCATGCTGCTGAGCGATCTGGCCGTGCTGCAGCCGGCCGAGCGCTGCGGCTGCGGCCTGGCCACCGACTGGTTCGAACTGCTGGGCCGCGCCGGCACCAGCAAGAGCCGCAGCTGCGCCATGGCGGCGTCTGAACTGATCAAGGAGTCCTGATATGTATCTGATCCATGGAGAATTGCGCAGCGACCTCACGCTCGCTGCCGCGCTGGACGCGCTGCGCCCGCGCCTGGCCGATACCCTGGCCGCGCCGCTGGACGCGGAGACGGTGCTGGCCTGCGCCGAACGCTTCGCGCTGGCCCTTATCGCGGCCGAGCACCACCCCTTGCTGGACGCGGCCTCGCGCGCGCAACTGGCCGCCCTTTGCCGCCGCGAGGCGCTGCAAGCCAAACGGGAGCGGGAACTGGGCGAGCGGCCATTTTCCCTGCGCCGCCGCGACTACCGCGAACCGCGCTTCGAAGCCTGGCAGCCGCTGGGCCTGGTGCTGCACGTCACGCCCGCCAACGCCGCGCTGTTGCCCTTCCTGGCCGCGCTGGAAGGCTTGCTGGCGGGCAATGTCAACTGGCTGCGCCCCAGCAGCAGCGATCAGGGGCGCAGCGCGCGCTTGCTGGCCGAGCTGCTGCATCACGACGCCAGCGGCCGCTTGGCCGAGCATATCGCCGTGCTGCCGGCAGCGAACACCGAGCTCTCGCAGCTGCTGGCCGACGCGGACGGAGTATCCGCCTGGGGCGGCGACGCCGCGCTCGCGGCCATCCGCGCCCAGCTGCCGCCCGGCTGCCGCTGGATAGACTGGGGACACCGCATCAGCTTCGCCTATCTCGATCCCGCCGCCGCCAGCGACGAGCAGCTGGACGCGCTGGCCGACGATGTCTGCCGCCATGACCAGCAAGCCTGCTCCAGCCCGCAAGCGCTGCTGGTGGACAGCGACGATCCGGCCGTGATCCGCGACATGGCGAGCCGGCTCTCCGCCGCGCTGCAGCGGCGCGCGCCGCTATGGCCGGCCTTGACGCCGGACTTGCAGGAAGCCGCCGAGATCAGCACCCGCATGGCTTTTCACCGCCTGGACCAGGCTTTTGCCGATAGCCAGGGGCAATTGCTGACCGGCGACGGCTGGCGGCTGGCCTGGAATATGGATCAGGAACTGGCGCCGTCGCCTTTATTCCGCAGCGTGGAACTGAGGCCGGCTCCGCGCGCTGCGCTGGCCCGCATCCTGCGCCCCTGGCGCACCCATCTGCAAAGCAGCGGCCTGATCGCGCCGCCCGCGCGCTTGCCGGAGCTGAGCCGCATGCTGCTGGCGGCCGGCGTCAGCCGCGTTGCCCCGGCCGGCCGCATGCACGACGGCTACCACGGCGAGCCGCACGACGGCGTCTACGCGCTGCAGCGGCTGTCGCGCCGGGTGTCGGTCAGCCTGGACGACGCCGCGCTACCCGGCCACGCCACGCTGGACGAGCCGCCGGCCGAGCCGGAAGGCCTGGCCCAGCTGCCGATCATGGACAAGACCGACTTCCAGAACCAGCCGCCCAACGACAAGGCCCAGCTATTCTTCCGCAGCGGCGGCAGCAGCGGCGCGCCCAAACTGGCCGGCGTCAGCTACCGCGACTATCACCACCATATGCGCGCCGCGGCCGACGGCATGCTGGCCGCCGGCCTGAACCCGGCCACCGACCGCGCGATGAACCTGCTCTACGGCGGCAAGATGTACGGCGGCATGCTGAGCTTCTTCACGATATTGGACTACCTGGGCGTGGCCCAATACCCGATGGGCGGCCCGTCCGACGACGACTTCAGCGAAATCGCCCACTTCATCGTCGAGCAGAAGATCAACACCCTGATCGGTATGCCCGGCACCGTGCATAGGCTGTTCGAATGCGAAAGCGCAGTGCTGCGCCGCTACGGCGGCGTGCGCAAGGTGTTCTGCGGCGGCGAGCACATCAGCGACGGCCAACGCGCCTACATCGGCAGCTTCGGCGTGGAGCGGATACGCTCGGCGATGTATGGCTCGGTCGACGCCGGCCCGCTGGGCCACGCCTGCGCGCACGGCGGCGACGGCGAATTTCACCTGCTGGCCGCAGCGCAGTGGCTGGAGATACTGGAAACCGACAGCGACCAGGCCGCCGCGCCCGGCGCAATCGGCCGCCTGGTGTTCACCTCGCGCGAACGCGAGGCGCAGCGCGTGGAGCGCTACGACCTGGGCGATTTGGGACAATGGCTGCCAGGCCCCTGCCCCTGCGGCCTGGCCACGCCGCGTTTCCGCCTGGCCGGCCGCCACGGCGCGCTGCTGCGGGCGGGCACCATCTTCCTCAACCCGGCCGCGCTGAGCGAGCAGCTGGGCCTGCCGCTGCAATGGCTGGTCGACCGCGGCGACAACGGCGGCGACCGCATCCGGCTGCTGGCCGACGGCGATACGCGGCCCCTGCGCCAACGCCTGCTGCAAGACCCCATGCTGCACGAGGTGGTCAGCGGCGGGCTGCTCCAGCTGGACATCATCGCCACGCCAGCCGCCGAATTCCGCCGCCATCCGCATAGCGGCAAGACCCCCCTGGTACTGGACCTTAGACGCTGAAACCCGGCCGGCGCTTCGCCGCCGGCATCTACACACATAATCATGAATCCGAAACTGATCTCGCTGGTCAAACACGCCCGCAACCATTCGCCATACTACCGCTCGCTCTACCATGGCCTGCCCGCCGCAGGCTGGCGCTTGTCCGACCTGCCCCCGGTCGACCCCTCCGCCTACTGGCGCGACTCTCAAGACCTGTCGCGCTGGCCGGCGCTGACCGCCTCCGCGCTCGACGGCCATGTTTTCAAGACCGGCGGCTCCACCGGCGACGGCAAATTGTCCGTATTCAGCCGCGACGAATGGCAGGCTTTCGTCCGCGCCTTCGGCGCCGGCCTCGCTCGCCAGCTGCGGCCAGGCGACCGCGTCGCCAATCTGTTCTTCGCCGGCGACCTCTACACCAGCCTGCTGTTCACCCATGGCGCGCTGTCTCACACGCCGGTGCCGGTGCTGGAATACCCGTTCAGCTGCACTGTCGATCACGACGCGCTCATCGACGCCATCCGCCGCCACCGCATCAATGTGCTGGCCGGCGTGCCGGCCCAGTTGCTGCGCCTTGTCCATCATCTGGAACAGCTCTCGCTGACGCTGCCTGGCGTCGAAACGGTGCTGTATGCCGGCGAAAGCCTGTTCGGCGAGCAGATCGCTCTGTTGAAGCAGGTGTTCCCGCAGGCCCGCATCGGTTCGATAGGCTGCGCCAGCGTCGACGCCGGCCTGATCGGCTTTGCCGACCCGGACTGCGACCATGGCGAACACCGGGTGTTCGACGCCGACAGCATCATCGAAATCATCGACGAAGACAGCGGAGAAGCGATAGACGAGCCCGGCCGCCGCGGCCTGCTGCTGGTGACCAATCTGCAGCGCCGGCTGATGCCGGTGATCCGCTACCCCAGCGGCGACCTGGCCTGCTGGCGCGAGCCGCCCGGTCCGCAGCGCAAGTTCGCGCTGCTGGGCCGCGCCGGCAACGGCCACCGCGTGCGCGTCGGCACCCTGTCGCTGTTCCCGGACGAGCTGGGCCGCGCGCTGGGCGAACAGCAAGACTTGCTGGCATGGCAGCTGGAAATCTCGCGCCGGGACGGGCGCAACTGTCTGGAATTGTTGCTGGCGGCGCGCGCGCCATTGGATTTGCCGCGGCTGCGCCAGGCCCTGCTGGCCAGCCAGCCGGCCATCGCCGAGCAATGCGGAAAACAACAGCTGAGCCTGGCGCTGCGGCAGGCCTCCCCGGAAGCGATGCGGACCCATCCGCGCTCCGGCAAGCTGCTGCGCGTGGTGGACCGCCGCGATTATCAACTGGCGGAGGCGCAGCCATGAGCGTCCGCCATCCTGAAACCGCCTGGGTCCGCGACTACCAGCCAGCCGACGCCGCCGGCATCAGCGCGCTGTTCCGCGCCATCTACGACGACCGCTATTTCTACGCCGATGTCTATCTGCCCAGCCAGATCCAGCAACGCAACGCCAGCGGCCAGTGGCGCTCGGCGGTGGCAATGCAAGGCGACAGGCTGGTCGGCCACGCGGCGCTGTGGCTGAATCCGGCCTATCCGGGCCAGGCCGAACTGGCGATGAACGTGGTGGACCCCGATGCGCGCGGCCAAGGCATCGCCAGCCTGCTGGGCCGGCACCTGCGCGCCGCGGCCGCCGATCTGGGCGTCGCGCTGCTGACCATCAAGCAAGTATGCTCGCATCCGCGCAGCCAGTACGTGGCGCAGGCACTGGGCTTTCACAACACGGCGCTGCTGCCGGACTACATCGACACGCCATTTGCCGGTCCGGTGCCGGAAAGCATCCTCTTGGGCTGCCTGCCGCTGCAAGCTCGGCCGCTGCCGAAGCTGGCGTGGCCGACAGAGTGGGAAAGCTGGCTGGCGCCGCTGCGCCAGGCTTTCGGAGAGGGAGAGAACGCGCCCGCCGGCGCGGCACTGCCGGGCTTGGCGCTGGCGCGCCACGGCCGGCGGCTGGAGCTGACCGCGTCACGGCCGACGCCGGCGCGGCTGGCGGAAATCGCCAAGCTGCCCGGCAGCCAGCTGATCTATCTGAAATTGCCGGCCAGCGCGGAAACGCTGGCCTTGCGGACGCAGCTGCGAGACGCCGGATTTCGCTTCGGCGGCCTGCTGCCGGCGGCGGCCGGAGGCTGGCAACTGCTATGGCTGCGTGGCGTCTCCGAACAAGATATCCACTTCAGCGACGAACAGGCCGCGCGTCTGTACCGGCTGTGCCGTTACAGCGGCTCTACCCGCACGGCCGTGCCGTAGCACAGCACCTCGGTCAGGCCGGCCATCACGTCGGTGGCGTCGTAGCGCATGCCGATCACGGCATTGGCGCCGAGCATCGTCGCGTGGTCGCACATCAGCGCGTAGGTTTCCGAGCGCGCCTGCTCGCACAGGCTGGTATAGATGGTGATGTTGCCGCCAAACAGCGACTGCAAGCCGCCGAAAAAATTGCCGATGACCGAGCGCGAACGCACGGTGATGCCGCGCACGACGCCGAGGTTGGCGGTGATCCGGTAGCCCGGCAGTTCGAAAGCGGTGGTGACCATTCTGGCTGGCAACATGGAAATCTCCTGGTGATGAAACCCGTCCCGAACAGGATGGGCCCCATCATGATATCTGGGAAGCTCAGACCGGACGATATTCGCCGTCGCGCAACAGCGGCACGCAGCGGCTGACATCGTGCTGCGCCGCCAGCGTCACGTCCTCCGGAAAGCCGCGCTCGACCAGTTCGCAGGCCGACAGGCCCTGGCTCAGCTGGCGCTCCAGATCGTTGCGCGCCAGCACAAAGGCCGCTTCCGCCGCCAGCGCCTCCGGCGACTTGGTGCCGGCGAGATTGTGAATGATGGCGCCGGCGCCGATGAAATCTTCGTAGGCGAAACGCAGGCTGCCATCCGGATTCAGCTCGCCCGCCGCGATCAGCAGCACCGAACCGTCCTGATCATTCAGATAGTTGGCCACCACCGAGGCGTTGCGCAGGCAGCCGGCGATGGTGCGCGACGACTCGCTGGCCAGGCTGACGGCCGCGCCATTTGGCGACGGCAACACCAGCCGGGTGCCGAAGGCCAGCCGCTGCATCGAAGACGGCGACAGCGACGGCTGCGTGCGGCTGCGCTTGCCAGCCAGCAGCGCCTGCCGGCTGGCGGCGAAGTCCTGCGCGCTGTCGTCCTTGACCCGATACGGCAACACCACCACGCCGTTGCCGCAGGCGACATCGACACAGGTACTGAAGGACAACACATCGACGACAACGCAACTGTCCGCCTGCCGGCTCAACTGCCTCGCCGCTTCCACTCCCCACTGCAGCCGAACTGAAAATTCCTGTTGCGTATGTGGCATTCTTCGTCCCTGAAAAATGGCAAGCCGCCGGTTTGCCGGCGGCGGTTCAATGTCCGACACGGCGCGCCCTGCCCTTCCAGCCCCTTGGCGATGCGCGCCGCGCGATCCGCCCAGGCCTGCGGCCTGTTATCGGATCGAAATAATTATTATTGGAAAGGTCGAAAGCTTAACCATTGGCCATCAAAAACTCAAAGAAATCATATGAAAACGCCCCCGGATGCGACTCCGGAGGCGTTTTCGCTGCGCGATTTCCAACAATGCGCCATCGCGCCTAGCGATTCTATTAAGCGTCAGCAGATATTCTCCGCCATGCTCGCCTGGACGCGCGACAATCGCAGCCCGCTCATGGATCAACCATCAGCGCAATCCTGGACTTCGGAAAAGAAAAACGCCGCCGGTGCCAAGAACCGGCGGCGTGGATCAAACCGGCGACAAGCGCGTCAAGCCAGCAGGCAGGAGGACTGCGTGTTTTCGCTCAATTTGCGCAGCTTGGGCGCCTCTTGCGCGCAACGCGCCTCCGCCTGCGGGCAGCGGGTGCGGAACACGCAGCCGGACGGCGGGTTAATCGGGCTGGGCAGGTCGCCCTGCAGGATCTGGATGGTCTTGTTCTTCTCCAGCTTGGGGTCCGGAATGGGAATCGCCGACAGCAGCGCGCGGGTGTACGGGTGCGAGGGCACGTCGTACAGAGCGTGCTTGTTGGCCAGCTCCATCTCGCGGCCCAGGTACATCACCAGGATGCGGTCGGAGATATGCTTGACCACGGCCAGATCGTGGGCGATGAAGATCAGCGCCAGGCCCATCTCGCGCTGCAGTTCCTTCAGCAGATTGATGATCTGCGCCTGGATCGACACGTCCAGCGCCGACACCGGCTCGTCGCAGATGATCAGCTTGGGCTCCAGGATCAGCGCGCGGGCGATGCCGATGCGCTGGCACTGGCCGCCGGAGAACTCGTGCGGATAGCGGTTGATCATCTGCTCGCGCAGGCCGACGCGCTTCATCATCGCCTTGACGCGCTTCATGACTTCTTCCGCCGACAGCTCAGGCTTGTGCACGCGCAAGGGCTCGCCGATGATCTGGGCGATGGTCATGCGCGGGTTCAGCGACGCCAGCGGATCCTGGAAGATCATCTGGATATCCTTGCGCACATTCAGCCAATCCTTCTGGCTCCCCTTGCGCAAGTCCTTGCCCATCCACACGATCTCGCCGTCGGTGGCCGGGATCAGGTTCAGAATGGCGCGGGACAGCGTGGACTTGCCGCAGCCGGATTCGCCGACCACGCCCAGCGTCTCGCCGGCGCGCAGATCGAAGCTGACGCCGTCGACGGCCTTCAGCGTCTTCTTCGGGCTCCACGGCCAGGCGTCGCCGCCCTTGACCTGGAAGTGCACTTTGACGTTGCGCACCGACAGAATGATTGGCTTGTTCTCAGACATGGGTCACCTCCGCGGCGGCTTGCACCAGTTCTTCCGCCGGCTTGTGACAGGCGCGCAGAATCTGCGGGTTGAGCGTGCTGGCCGCCAGTTGCGGCAGCTCGGTGGCGCAACGGGGGCTGGCATGGACGCAGCGCTCGCTGAACGGGCAGCCTTTGGGCATATGCGCCATATTCGGCGGGTTGCCCGGGATGCTGACCAGGTCGCTGCCGTCGTGGTCCAGGCGCGGCAGGGCGCCCAAGAGGCCGATGGTGTAGGGATGGGTCGGATGGTAGAAGATGTCGTCGGCGCGGCCGTATTCCATCGCGCGGCCGCCGTACATCACCAGCACGTTTTCGCACAGGCCGGCCACCACGCCCAGATCATGGGTGATCATGATGATGGAAGTGCCGAAATCGCGCTGCAGGTCTTTCAGCAAGGTCAGGATCTGCGCCTGCACCGTCACGTCCAGCGCGGTGGTCGGCTCGTCGGCGATCAGCACTTCCGGCTCGCACAGCAGCGCCATGGCGATCATCACGCGCTGGCGCATGCCGCCGGAGAATTCGTGCGGATACATGTCCACCCGGCGCGCCGCTTCGGGAATGCGCACCGCGTCCAACAGCTCGATCGCGCGCTTTTTGGCGTCGCGCCGGCTCATGCCCTTGTGCAGTTCCAGCACCTCGGTCATCTGCCGCTCCACCGTCAGATACGGGTTCAGCGAGGTCATCGGGTCCTGGAAGATCATCGAGATCCGATCGCCGCGAATCTTGTTCAGCTGCGCCGCGCTCATGGTCAGGATGTTCTGGCCATGGAACAGCGCCTCGCCGCTGGCTTGGCCGTTCTTGGCCAACAAGCCCATCATCGCCAGCACGGTCTGGCTCTTGCCGGAACCGGATTCGCCGACGATGCCCAGGGTCTGGCCCTTGTTCAACTCGAAGCTCACGCCATTGACCGCGTTGACCACGCCGTCATTGGTCTGGAACTGCACCCCGAGATTGTTGACTTTCAAAATGCTCATGTCTTGCCTCGTCTATCCTGGGGTCAGCGGTCTTTCGGGTCCAGCGCGTCGCGCAGGCCGTCGCCGATATAGTTGGCGCAGTAAAGCGTCAAGGACAGCATGCCGGCCGGAAACAGCAACATCCACGGCTGGCTCTCCATGGCCTTGGTGCCGTCGCCGATCAGCACGCCCCAGCTGGTCATCGGCTCCTGCACGCCCAGGCCGAGGAAGGACAGCACCGATTCGGTCAGGATCACCCCCGGCACCGTCACCGTGGTGTAGATCACCACGATGCCCAAGAGGTTGGGCACGATATGGCGGAAAATGATGGTGGGGGTGGACACGCCGATGGCATGCGCGGCTTCGATGTATTCCTTGGAGCGGATGGCCAGCGTCTGGCCGCGCACCACGCGCGCCATGTCCATCCAGCCCAGGATGGTGATGGTCAACACCACCAAGTAGAACTCGCGGCCCAGCAGCGTCACCATCAGGATGGCGATCAACAGGTAGGGCACGGCATACATCATGTCGACGATGCGCATCATCACATTGTCTACCTTGCCGCCGAGGAAGCCCGCGGTGGCGCCCCACAGCACGCCGATGATCACCGCGGCGATGGTGGCCAGCAGGCCGACCATCAGCGAGATGCGGCCGCCGATCAGGGTGCGCACCAGCAAGTCGCGGCCCAGTTCATCGGTGCCGAACAGGTGCAGGTTGTGGAAGGTCGGCGCCAGGCTGATCGCATCCCAGTCAGTGTCGGCGTAGCCATGCGGCAGCAGCCAGGGGCCGACGATACAGGACAGGGTGATCAGGGTCAGGATCACCAGGCTCACCACGGCGGCCTTGTTGCGGAAAAAACGGATGCGGGCGTCGCGCCAGGGGCTGCGGCCCTCGGTCGCGGCCTCGACCAGACCGGTTTCCAGCGCCGCGGCAACCGCGGCTTGTTTGCTTTTCATCATTGCGAAATCCCCCTCAGTAGCGGATCTTCGGATCGAGCAGGGCGTATGCCAGGTCGACGAGGAGGTTGAACACCACGGTGATCACCGTCACCAGCACCACCAGGCCCAGCACCAGCGTGTAATCGCGGTTGGACGCGCCGTTGACGATCAGCTTGCCCAGGCCAGGCAGCGAGAAGATGGACTCGGTCACCACGGCGGAGGTGACGGAGGAGATGGCCAGCGGCCCCAGCAGCGTCACCACCGGCATCAGCGCCGGCTTCAGCGCGTGGCGCAGCACGATGGTGCGCAGCGGCAGGCCCTTGGCGCGGGCGGTGCGGATGAAGTTGCTGTTCATCACCTCGATCAGGCTGCCGCGCATCACGCGGCCGATGGTGGCCACGTTGATGAACACCAGCAAGGCCACCGGCAACACCATGTAGGAAATGGCGAAATCATCCCAGCCGCCGGACGGCAGCCAGTGCAGCAGCATCGAGAAGATCAGCACCAGCACCGGGCCGATGATGAAAGACGGGAAGGCGCTGCCCATATTGCCGACCAGCATCACCAGATAGTCAATGACGCTGTTCTGGCGCAAGGCGGCGATGGTGCCGAGCAGCACGCCTATCACCAGCGAAATCAGGATGGCGCTGCCGCCGATGGCGGCGGAAACCGGCAGCGCGTGCGCCACCAGATCGTTGACGCTCCAGTCCGCATAGCGGAAGGACGCGCCCAGATCGCCATGCAGCAGGCTGTTCAGGTAATACAGATATTGCTTCCACAAGGGCAAGTCCAGATGGTACTTGGCCTGCAGATTGGCCAGCACTTCCGGCGACACCTTGCGTTCGCCGTCGAAAGGACCGCCAGGGGTCAAGTGCAGCAACAGGTAACAGACCGTCGTAACGGCCCAGACGGTTGGTATCGTCACCAACACGCGGCGAAGAGTGTAAGACCACATCGCATGAAACTCCCGTTCGCCCCGCTTCGGCGGCAGGCGGGCGCCGGCCGCTCGCCCGGGGCGAGAACACCACAATCATCGGCCGGTTGCCCTTGCGGGACAACCGGCCTCGTCACGCGGAACTTCCCGCGCGGAATCGCTTAGTGCTGAATGATGTACAGGTACTTGCTGCGATAGCGGTCAGCCGTGTTCTTCAGCGAGTAGCCACCGACATAAGGCTTGACCAGACGCGGCAAGGTGTACTGCAGCACCGGGATCATCGGGTAGTCTTCCATCACCAGCTTGGTGGCTTGGGTCAACAACTCGGTGCGCTTGGCGGCATCGGTGGTCTCGTTGCCCTGCTGGATCAGCGCGTCAGCCTTCTTGTTGCAGTTGAAGTTGTCGTTCTGGGTGTTGCCGCACTGGATCAGCGCCAGGAAAGTGGTGGCGTCGTTGTAGTCGGCCAGCCAGCCGTTGCGGGCGATCTGGTAATCGCCGTCATGGCGCTTCTTCAGGAATACCTTGAACTCGGTGTTGTCCATAGCGGTATTCAGGCCCAGCTTGGTCTTCCACTCCGAAGCCACAAAGATGGCCATCTTCTTGTGGTAGTCGCTGGTATTGTAAGAGAGCTTGATGGTGGTGCCCGGCTTCACGCCGGCCTGGGCCAGCAGCTTCTTGGCCTCTTCCACGCGCTTGGCCATCGGCCATTTCACCCAATCGTAGGTGGACGGCTTGGCGCCGTGCACGCCGTTGACCATCACGCTATAGGCCGGCACCTGGCCGTCGGCAGTGATCTTGGCGGCCAAGAGGTCGCGGTCCAGCACCATGGACAGCGCCTTGCGCACGCGCACGTCCTTCATCAGCGGGTCTTTATGGTTCAGGCTGTAGTAGCGCAGGCCCAGAATGGTGTTGTTCTTCAGATCCTTGGGCATTTCGCTCTTCAGCTTGGCGAAGGAGCCGGGCGGAATCTCATAAGTCATGTCGGTCTGGCCGGACAGATACAGCTTGTTGTCGGCGTTCTGGTCTTCGATCGGCAGGAAGCTGACCTTGGTCAGCTGGACGTTCTTGGCGTCCCAGTACTGCGTGTTCTTCTCGATCACGACTTTGCTGTTGACCTGCCAGTCTTTCAGCACGAACGGGCCGTTGGACACCATCTTGCCCGGCTTGGTCCAGTCCTTGCCATACTTGTCGATCACGGCCTTGGGTGCCGGGCCGAGCTGGGCGTTGGACATCAGTTCCGGCAGGTAGGACACCGGGAAGGCGGTCTTCACTTCCAGCGTGTACTTGTCCAAGGCCTTGACGCCGATGGCGGTATTCGGCTTCTTGCCGGCCACGATATCCGGGCCGTTTTCAAAGAAAATGCCGAAGGTGCCGGCATACGGGGCGGCCAGCTTGGGGTCGACCAGGCGGCGGATGCCGTAGACGAAGTCGTCTGCGGTCACGGGGCTGCCGTCGGACCACTTGGCGGTTTTGCGCAGGTGGAATACCCAGGTGGTCGGGTTGGTCTGTTTCCAGGATTCGGCCACGCCCGGCAGCAGCTTGCCTTCGTTGTCGGTGGCGGTCAGGCCTTCGAACAGGTCATGGGTAATGATGTTGGCGGGCACGCCTTCCACCACCATAGGGTCCAGCGATTCCGGCTCGGAACCGTTGGAGCGCACCAGCTCCTGTTTAGCGGCCAGTTTGACGCCGGCCGGCACATTGGCGGCCAGCACGGAACTGGAAACCAGGGCCAGCGCGACAGCGGCGGCGATCCCCTGCAGCGATTGCTTGTTAGTCATTTTCTACTCTCCTTGTTCTGTCTCGACACGTGAGCAACGGGTCGCGATTCTTTTTCACTCGATTGTATCCAGAGTGGATGGCTGATTATGCGCCGAGGGTTTTGAATACTTCAAGCCCTAAAGCGCGCGCAATTCCATTCATTTTCCTCAACATGCAAGATTTGTCCGACAATGGACTATTAGCGCAAATCAATGGCTTGCTCATTTACTATTTTTTATACCCATCGCATTTTTGCATGCCAAATTCTGTGGCCTCAAATCAGCCAAACTCATGCCTGTCATGCCTCGCGCCAGGATGGCGCAGGCTTGGATCGACGTATGCTAATGCGCTTGAATCATCGAAAGAAGCATTTTCCGCAGCCGCTTCGCCTGAAATGAAAAAAGCCGCTGAAAAGCGGCTTTACCATCAATTTTTCTCAACACTGACGGTGTTTTACAGTTTCATGCGCCAGCCCACGCTGTCGCCGGCCCGCAGCGGCACGAGGACATCGCCGGGATACGGCAGTTCGGCCGGCACCGTCCAGCTTTCCTTGACCAGCATGATGCGGTCCGCGTTGGCGGACAGGCCGTAGAATGCCGGGCCATTCAGACTGGCGAAGGCCTCCAGCTTGTCCAGCGCGCCGGCGGCCTCGAAGGCCTCGGCGTACAGCTCGATCGCGGCATGGGCGGTATACATGCCGGCGCAGCCGCAAGCGGACTCCTTGGCGCCCTTGGCGTGCGGCGCGCTGTCGGTGCCGAGGAAGAACTTGGCCGAGCCGGACGTGGCCGCCTTAACCAGCGCCTGGCGGTGCAATTCGCGCTTGAGCACCGGCAGGCAGTAATGATGCGGCCGGATGCCGCCGACGAACAGCGCGTTGCGGTTCATCAGCAGATGGTGGGCGGTGATGGTGGCGGCGATGTTGTCCGGCGCGGCGGCGACGAACTCGGCGGCCTCGCGCGTGGTGATGTGCTCGAACACCACCTTCAAATTCGGCAGCTTGGCCAGCAGCGGTTTCATCACCCTTTCGATGAACACCGCCTCGCGGTCGAACACGTCAATGTCGGCGTCGGTGACTTCGCCGTGCACCAAGAGCGGCATGCCCATTTCCGCCATCGCCTGCAGCGCCGGCATGGCATGGGCGATGTCGGTAACGCCATGATCGGAGTTGGTGGTGGCGCCGGCCGGGTACAGCTTGACGCCGTGGACGAAACCGCTGGCCTTGGCCTTGCGGATCTCCTCGGCGCGGGTCTTGTCGGTCAGGTACAGCGTCATCAGCGGCTCGAAGGCGCTGCCGGCCGGACGCGCGGCCAAAATCCGCTCGCGGTAGGCCGCGGCGGCTTCGACAGTGGTGACCGGCGGCTTCAGATTAGGCATCACGATGGCGCGGCCCATCTGGCGACAGGTATCGGGCAACACGGCGGCCAGCGCGGCGTCGTCGCGCAGGTGCAGGTGCCAGTCGTCGGGGCGGATCAGGGTCAGTGTCTGCATGGTGGATCGCTTGCGTAACGGTGGATGAAACGATGGCGACGGAAAACCGTCGCCATGGGCTTATTTGCGGCGCAGCACCATTCGGAACTTGCCTTCTGCTGTCGTGGTCGACTCCATCAGGCCATTGCCGGTCTGGCGGCAGAAGGCCTCGAAATCCTTGGGCGCGCCCGGATCGGTGGCGATCACCTCCAGCACCGCGCCGCTGGCCATGTCCGCCAACGCCTTTTTGGCGCGCAAAATCGGCAAGGGGCAGTTCAAGCCGGAGAGGTCGATGTGTTTGTCGGGTGTCATGGGCCGGTGTCCTCAGCCATATCGGGTTACAATGAGGGGAACATGGCGCGGCCGCGATGCGCGGCAAGCCGTGGCCGTATAGTTTACGCCAGTCGTCAAGCCTTACCCAAATCGGTCCGTATCATGTGCATCATCGCCTTCGCCTATAAAACGCCGGGCTTGGGCCAGCTGGTCTTGCTGGCCAACCGCGACGAATACTACGCCCGCCCCGCCGCGCCGCTGGATTGGTGGCCGGAATACCCCAACACGCTGGGCGGCCGCGACTTGCAGTCCGGCGGCAGCTGGCTGATGGTGGACGGCCGCAACCGCATCGCCGCCATCACCAACTTCCGCGACGGCTTCCCGCCCAAGGCGGAGCGTTCGCGCGGCGAGCTGGTGGAGCGCTTCGTCAGCGGCGACGACGATCCTTTCGCCTTCGCCGACTGGCTGCGGGCCGAGAGCCATCATTACGCGCCGTTCAATCTGCTGTTCGGCAGCAGCGCCGACCTGTTCTTCTTCCACAGCCCCAACAAGCAGATCGCCCGCGTCACGCCCGGCATCCACACGCTGTCCAACGCCACGCTGGACACGCCATGGTTCAAATGCCGACGGCTGGCGGAGTACCTGACCGAATTCGGCCGGCCGCCGACCGAAGACCAGGCCTATGCCGCGCTGGCCGATCCGACGCCGGGCGGGCCGGGTGAGTTGCCCAACACCCGCATCGGCATGGCGCTGGAAAAAACGCTGTCGCCCATCTTCATCCAGGGCCGCGACTACGGCACCCGCAGCTCCATGCTGCTGACCGTGAGCAACCGCGGCGATATCGGATTTTCCGAACGCAGCTGGGGCCTGGCCGGGCGCGAAACCGGCCGCCGCCACTACAACCTGCGCGCCGGCACGGCGCGCTGATCCGGAGCATTGCATTGAAATTCCGTCATACCCTGCCGGCGCTGCTGGCGCTGTGCCTGAGCCTGACGGCGCAAGCCGAAGGCAAGCTGATCAAGAACAACAACTACGCCCTCGATGTGGACAAGCCGTGGGAGGAGCAAGCCTACTCGCTGCCGGCCTACCCGCAGGCGGCCGACTGGATAGAGGTGAAGCCAGACTGGCTGCAGAGCAACCGCTTCTTTGTCGACGGCAATACCTTGAGCGTGGGCCAGGACGGCGTGGTGCGCTTCATCAGCCGCGTCCTCAGCGGCAAGGTGGAGAACCTCAGCGTCGAGGGCATCCAGTGCAAGAGCAATCAATACCGTGCCTATGGCTTCGGCGACAGCGTCAACCAGCGCTGGATCGAGCCGATGCGCCCGCTGTGGCAGGACATCGTCTACAGCGACAAGCTGCGCCGCGAGCTGCGCACGCTGCTGTGCCCGTTTGGCAGCGCGCCGCGCGACGCCGCGCAGGCGGTGGAGTCGCTGCGCAAAGGCGGCTGAAGGCGGCTGCGGATAGCCGGATGGATGTTCTAAGATAAAGCATCTGTCTTGCATTCGCGTAGGCGCCGATGGATCAGCAAACTCTGCAGGAAAATCGCGAAAGGGAATGGGTCAGGCGGCTGTTTGAGCAGAAAGGCATCGCGCCCATTGATGTCAGATCGCTGAAGTGCCCGGCGCCCGATGTCGGCGTGGCGCTGTCAGACGGCCGCTTTCTGGCCATCGAGGTGACCGAGGTGCTGGCCGGCGAGCACGCCCGCCGCAATGCCCGCAAGAAGGAAGTTCAGCAGGCCCAGCAGGCCGCCGGCGGCATAGGCTCGATGTTCACCCGGCCGGCCAGCGCGCTGGACGTCGCCTGCCGCATAGAGGCCAAGGTGGGCAAGGACTACCATGTGCCGAACGGCCATCAGCTGCATCTGCTGCTGGCGGCCGGCACCTTCGAACACGGCGCGATGGCGTCCACCCTGCTGCTATACATCTCGATTCCGGAGTTGAACCAGCTGACCCACAGCATGCTGGCCCATTCGCGCTACCAGCACGTCTATTTGCATCTGCAGCGCGGCTGCGGCCTGTACGAATGGAACCGCCACGACCGCTGGCATGAGATCCACCCGCCCACGGCGCATCAGGACGCTTACCTCAGCACGCAGCTATTGGGCCAGGAGGCTGGCAAATAGCCTACCCGCCCAGCCGGTGCGCAGGCGCGGCCTCCGATTAAAGAAACAGCCCCTAGCCCTCCGCCCGCCAGCTGCCGCTCTTGCCGCCGTCTTTTTCCAGCAAGCGGATGCCGCTGATTTCCATGCCGCGGTCCACCGCCTTGCACATGTCGTAGATGGTCAAGAGGCCTATATTGACGGCCGTAAGCGCCTCCATCTCCACCCCGGTCTGGCCATGGCATTCCGCCGTGACTTCGATGCGCACGGCCGACTCGCCGTCCAGCAGCTCGAACTCCACCGCCAGCCGCGTCAAGGCGATGGGGTGGCACAGCGGGATCAGGTCCCAGGTCTTCTTGGCCGCCATGATGGCGGCGACGCGGGCGATGCCGAGCACGTCTCCCTTCTTGTGGCCGCCGCTTTTCACCAGCGAGAACGTGGACGGCAACATGCGGATCATGCCCTCGGCCACGGCGCGGCGCGCTGTGGCAGCCTTGCCGCCGACATCGACCATATGGGCCTGGCCGGCGGCGTCGAAATGGGTCAGTCGGGTCATGGCGAACCTTTCGGGTAATACGTGATTAGCCACGGAAGCGCACGGAAAGACACGGACAAAATCTGCCAAGGCTTTTTTAACAAGGCACGAGCCCGGTCGTCCAAGCGTCTAAGTTCCGTGTTCTTCCGTGGCAATGGCTAATTTGTTCAGGACTGCATTCAACGCAGCAGGCGGAATATCAGCCAGAAACAGGCGACGATAAGCAGCAGGCCGGCGCTCCAGCGGACGATGGCCAGCACGCGGCGCAGATAGCGGCGGTCATGGGTCAGCGCGAAGCACAGCAGCGCCCAGCCTATCGCCAGTATCGTCGCCAGCAGCCACAGCCGCCAGAAGCCGAACACGGCTTAATCCTGCTGTGGCAGCTGGTGGAAGCTGGACGGCGCGTCCAGCGGATCGTCGAAGCTGACGAACTCCCAGGCCTCCGGCGTTTCCAGCAGCTTGCGCAGCAGTTTGTTGTTCATCGCATGGCCGGACTTGTGGCCGGAGAAGGCCGCGATCAGCGGATGGCCGACGATGTAGAGGTCGCCGATCGCATCCAGGATCTTGTGGCGGACGAACTCGTCCGGAAAACGCAGGCCCTCCGGATTCAGCACGTATTCGTCGTCGATCACGATGGCGTTGTCCAGGCTGCCGCCGCGGCCCAGGCCGTGGTTGCGCATGTATTCCACCTCGTGCATGAAGCCGAAAGTGCGGGCGCGGCTGATTTCGTCGCTATACGAGTGACGGGCGAAATCCACCACCACGGTCTGCGGCGCGCGATTGAACGCCGGATGGTTGAACTCGATGGACAGGGTGATCTTGAAGCCGTCGTATGGGTCCAGACGGACCCATACGCCGCGGTCTTCCACCATCACGGTCTGTTTGACGCGGATGAAACGCTTTTTCTTGGGCTGCTCGACAATCCCGGCCGTCTGCAACAGATACAGGAACGGCGCGGCGGAACCATCCATGATGGGAATTTCCGCCGCCGTCACTTCGACGACCAGGTTGTCGATGCCGAAACCCGCGAAGGCCGACATCAGATGCTCGATCGTGCCGACACGCACGCCGGTGTCCGTCACCAGCGTGGAGGAGAGGCGCGTGTCGTTGACGAGCAATGGGTCCACCTTCACATCTACCGGCTCGGGCAAGTCGGTGCGACGGAAGAGGATGCCGGTATCGGGCGGCGCCGGCAGCAGGGTGAGCTTCACCCGCTCGCCGGAATGCAGACCGACGCCCGTGGCGCTGATCGCTTGCTTCAGCGTGCGCTGCAAGATCATTTCAGGCTACTCAATCCAGACGGGAAAACCCGATTCTAGCATAGCGACTGCCTATGCTTTATTGATTGATTCGCTAGCATGAATAGCGTTTATCTATCCGCATCCCTCGCTCAGTCGGCCTGCTTGCGCAGGAAGGCCGGAATATCGTAGCTCTCGCTGACTTCCGGATTGGAAAAGTCCAAGGACTGCGCGGCGCGGCGACGGCCTGTGCGCATGATGGCCGGCGCGTCCAGGTCCTCGTAGTTCACCATTTCCACTGCGCGGTCGTCGGTGCCGGTCTTGACGATCTTGATGTACTCCGGACGATCCTCGTTGCGGGCAGCCTTCTTCTGGCCCAGGCCGGTGGCGATCAGCGTCACGCGGATGGTGTCTTCCGGCATGTCTTCCACTTCGGCAGTGCCGAACTTGATCTGCGCGTCTTCGTCCGCGTACTGGCGGATGATGCCCATGATCTCGCGGTACTCGCTCATCTTCAGGCAGCCCGGGGCGGTGGAGATGTTCACCAGCACGCCGCGCGCGCCTTCCAAGGTGATGTTGTCCAAGAGCGGGCTGGCCACGGCCTGCTCGGCGGCCACGCGGGCGCGGTCGATGCCGGAGGCGTAGGCGGAACCCATCATCGCCAGGCCCATTTCGCTCATCACGGTGCGCACGTCGGCGAAGTCGACGTTGATCAGGCCCGGGCAGGTAATCACTTCGGCGATGCCGGCCACGGCGCCTTTCAATACATCGTCGGCGGCGCGGAAGGCTTCGCGCATGGTGACGTCGTCGCCCAGCACTTCCATCAGCTTCTCGTTGGGGATCACGATCAGCGAGTCCACATGCTTCTTCAGGTCCTCGATGCCGTTCTGCGCCACTTTCATGCGCTTGCCTTCATGGTCGAACGGACGCGTGACCACGCCCACGGTCAGGATGCCCATTTCCTTGGCCACTTCCGCCACTACCGGGGCGGCGCCGGTGCCGGTGCCGCCGCCCATGCCGGCGGTGACGAACACCATATTGGCGCCGCGCAGGGTTTCCGCGATGCGTTCGCGGTCTTCCAGCGCCGCGCTGCGGCCCACTTCCGGATTGGCGCCGGCGCCCAGGCCGCGCGTCAGGTTGGTGCCCAGCTGCAGCTTCTGCGGCGCGCGATTGCGCTGCAGCGACTGCGCGTCGGTGTTGGCGCAAATGAATTCCACGCCGTGCACGTTGCCGGAGATCATGTTGTCGATGGCATTGCAACCGCCGCCGCCCACGCCGATTACCTTGATCACGGCCGAGTTGGCCGTCTCTTGCATCACTTCGAATACCATTCCGCTCATTTCCCTCTCCTCACATAAAAGATGAGCCAATCAAACTGCTTTGTACTGCGCCCGAACAACATTGGATGCGCCGCCAGCCCTCGCCGGCGGCCCGAATCCCATCAGAAATTGCTGCCAAACCAAGCCTTCATCCGCGAGAACATCTGGCCGACGCCGGCCGACTCGGCCTTCACCGGGCCGGCATAGCCCTGGATCTGCTCCTTGCCGTACAGCAGCAAGCCTACGCCGGTGGAGAAGCGCGGCGTCTTCACCACTTCCGCCAGGCCGCCGACATACTTGGGCACGCCCACGCGCACCGGAAGGTGGAACACTTCCTCGGCCAGCTCCACCATGCCCGGCATCAGGCTTGCGCCGCCGGTCAGCACCATGCCGGATGACAACATCTCTTCAAAACCGCTGCGGCGCAGCTCCTGCTGCACCAGCTGGAACAGCTCTTCCACCCGCGGCTCGATCACCTCGGCCAGGGTGGCGCGCGACATCTGGCGCGGACCGCGCTCGCCCACGCCCGGCACTTCTATCATCTGGGCCGGATCGGCCATGCCCACCAGGGCCACGCCATGCTGGATCTTGATGTCCTCGGCTTCCTTGGTCGGGGTGCGCAAGGCCATGGCGATGTCGTTGGTGATCTGGTCGCCGGCGATCGGAATCACCGCGGTGTGGCGGATCGCGCCACCCACGTACACGGCGATGTCAGTGGTGCCGCCGCCGATGTCGATCAGGCACACGCCCAGGTCCTTCTCATCCTCGGACAGCACGGCGATGGCCGAGGCCATCGGCTGCAGCACCAGGTCGGACACTTCCAGGCCGCAGCGGCGCACGCACTTGGTCACGTTCTGGGCGGCGGACACCGCGCCGGTGACGATGTGCACCTTGGCTTCCAGCCGCACGCCGCTCATGCCCAGCGGCTCGCGCACGCCTTCCTGGCCGTCGATGCTGTATTCCTGGGTCAGGATGTGCAATACCTGGTGGTCCGGCGGAATGGTCACGGCGCGCGCGGTCTCGATCACGCGATCGATGTCCATCTTGGTGACTTCGCGGTCCTTGATCGCCACCATGCCGTGCGAGTTCACGCTCTTGATGTGGCTGCCGGCGATGCCGACGAACACCTCGTGAATCTTGCAGTCGGCCATCAGCTCGGCCTCCTCCAGCGCGCGCTGGATCGCCTGCACGGTGGATTCGATGTTCACCACCATGCCGCGCTTCAAGCCGCGCGAAGGCGTATGGCCCATGCCGACGATGTTCAGCTGGCCGTCTTCCAGCACCTCGGCCACGATCGCCACGATCTTGGAGGTGCCGATGTCCAGGCCGACCAGCATGTTCTTGCTTTCCTTTGGTTTGCTCACCTGTCGCTCCAACGCCTAATCACTTGTTTCCCTTGGCCGGCGGCGCCTTGTAGTCGGGCATCCGCACGGCGAATCCATTTGGATAGCGCAGGTCGACGTATTCGATGTGATACGGCAACCGCGCCAACTCGCTCTTCCAGTAGGTGGCGAAGCGCTCCGCCCTCGCCACCGCGTCATTCCGTCCCAGCTCCAGCTGCAGCTGGTTGTCCAGCCCCACTTTCCATGCCCGCCGCGACGACAGCCACAGCTCGCGCGGGACCAGGCCTGACGGCTGCAATGCCTGGCGCAGTTGCGTCAGCATCGCCGTCATGTCCTTCTCCGTCCCGGCCGGGCCGTAAAACACTGGCAGTTTGGCGTCGCTGGCGGCGTCGAAACGCTCGCCGCGCGTATTGACCAGACCGTTTTCTCCCCAGCGCGCCAGCGCCACATGCTCCTCCACGGTGATATCCAGCGCGTCCGGCCAGCGCCGTCTCACCTGCGCGTCGCGCACCCACGGCAGCTTGCCGAAGGCGGCGCGCGTCTTGTCGATATCCAAGGTGAAGAAGGTGCCGGCCAGCTCATGCTCCGCGATGAACCTCAACTGCTCTGCCGTCACCCGATTCATGTCGCCCTGAATCCGTATCTTCTTCACCGGGAACACCGGCTCGTGCGTCAGCCAGAATCCCCCCGCGTACAGCAACATCAGCGCTGCCGCGCCCAGCATCCAATTAGCCAGGCCCCGGAGCAGCCGATGGTTATCCCACATGCACCGTATCCAATACCTTCAGACACAGGTCCTCGTATGCGATCCCTTCGGCCTTGGCCGCCATCGGCACCAGGCTATGGCTGGTCATCCCCGGGTTGGTGTTGGCTTCCAGCAAATAGATGCCGCCGGCCTCGTCCATCAGGAAATCCACCCGGCCCCAGCCCTGGCAACCCAGCACCTTGAACGCCGTCAGACACAGTTCGCGCGCACGGCGTTCCGCCTCGCCGGCCAGGCCAGGACAGCGGTACACCGTGTCGTCGCGGAAATACTTGGCGTCATAGTCGTAGTACTCGGTCGCCGGTTCGATCTTCACCGTCGGGTAGGCGGCCTCGCCTATCACCGCGCAGGTGTATTCGCCGCCGCCGATGAACTGCTCTGCGATCACCACGCGGTCGTACTTGCGCGCTTCCTCATACGCCGCCTTCAGGCCGCCCGCTTGCTTGACCTTGGTCACGCCGATGCTGGAACCCTCGGTCGACGGCTTGACGAAGATGGGCAAGCCCAGCTTCCGCTCGATCGCGTCGAAATCGCTGTCGTCGGACAGCAGCTCGAAGGCCGGAATCGGCAAACCGGCGCCCTTCCACAACAGCTTGGTGCGCCACTTGTCCATGCTGATGGCCGAAGCCATCACGCCGCAGCCGGTATACGGCACGCCCAAGGCTTCCAAGGCGCCCTGCAGGGTGCCGTCTTCGCCGAACGGGCCGTGCAGCACGTTGAACACGCGGTCGAATCCTTCTTCCTTCAGCGCCGCAAGCGGTTTTTCCGACGGGTCGAACTTGTGCGCGTCCACGCCTTTGCTCAGCAAGGCAGTCAATACGCCGTTGCCGCTCATCAGCGACACCTCGCGCTCCGCCGAGCTTCCGCCCATCAACACCGCTACCTTGCCGTACTGCTTCATCTGTCTATCCTCAACACGCCCGCGCCGCGCGCGGGCAAAAATCCATTCAAACGGCCTGCGCCACCACTTTGGCCGGCACCGCGCCGATCGAGCCGGCGCCCATCGTCACCACCACGTCGCCGTCCTGCGCCGCATCCAGAATGGCCTGCGGCATGTCGGCGATGGCTTCGACGAACAGCGGCTCCACTTTGCCGCCCACGCGCACCGCGCGGGACAGGGCGCGGCCGTCGGCCGCCACGATGGGCGTTTCGCCGGCGGCGTACACCTCGGACAGCAGCAGCGCGTCGACGCCGGACAGCACTTTCACGAAGTCTTCGAACAAATCGCGGGTGCGGGTGTAACGATGCGGCTGAAAGGCCAGCAGCAGCCGGCGGTCCGGGAAGGCGCCGCGCACCGCCGCCAGCGTGGCGGCCATCTCCACCGGGTGGTGGCCGTAGTCGTCGATCAGCGTGAAGCTGCCGCCATCCTTGGCTTTCACCTCGCCATAGCGCTGGAAACGGCGGCCCACGCCGGCGAACTCGGCCAGCCCCTGTTGAATGGCCTCGATGCTGGCGCCGCACTCCAGGCCGATGGCGATCGCCGACAACGCGTTCAACACGTTGTGGCGGCCCGGGAAATTCAATACCACAGGGAAGCGGGTGATGGCGCCGTTCTTCACCACCACGTCGAAATGCATCTGGCCGGCGGCCGCGCGCACGTTCTCGGCATAGATGTCGGCCGAATCGTCCAGCCCGTAGGTGGTCACCGGCTTGGTGATGCGGTCCTTGATTTCGCGCACATTGGGATCATCGACGCACAACACGGCGCGGCCGTAGAACGGCATGCGCTGCAGGAAATCGACGAAGGCCTGCTTCAGCTTGTCGAAGCTGTGGTCGTAAGTGTCCATGTGGTCGGCGTCGATATTGGTCACCACCGCCATCACCGGGGTCAGGTGCAGGAAGGACGCGTCCGATTCGTCGGCTTCCGCCACCAGGAACTCGCCGGAACCGAGCTTGGCATTGGTGCCGGCTGCGGTCAGCTTGCCGCCGATGACGAAGGTCGGGTCCAGGCCCGCGGCGCCCAGCACCGACGCCGTCAGGCTGGTGGTGGTGGTCTTGCCGTGGGTGCCGGCGATGGCGATGCCCTGCTTGAAGCGCATCAGCTCGGCCAGCATCATCGCGCGCGGGATCACCGGGATGCGCTTGTCGCGCGCCGCCAGCACCTCCGGGTTGTCCGCCTTCACCGCGGTGGAGGTCACCACCACGTCGGCGCCTTGGATATAAGTGGCGTCGTGGCCGAAGAATACGCGCACGCCCTCCGCCGCCAGCCGCTTAGTGGCGGCGCCGTCGGCCATGTCCGAGCCGGACACGGTATAGCCGAGGCCGTGCAGCACCTCGGCGATGCCGCACATGCCGACGCCGCCTATGCCCACGAAATGTATATGTTTGACCCTGTGTTTCATGTCTGTATGTCTCTACTGGGACGCTTCTGCGGCGTCCGGTCTATCCCCGGCCAACTGCTGGCACAGCGCGGCCACCCGGCCGGCCGCGCCGGAACGGGCCAGCGCGCGCGCGCGCTCGGCCTTGTCCAGCAATTGGTCTCTGTCCAGCTGCGCCAACAGGCTGGCAAGCTTGTCGGCATTCAATTCTGTTTGCGGCAAATGCCAGGCCGCGCCCGCTTGGGCCATCCACTCGGCGTTGTCGCGCTGATGGCTGGTGGTGGACACCACCAGCGGCACCAGCACGCTGGGCACGCCGGCGGCGCACAGCTCGCTGACCGTGATGGCGCCGGCGCGGCAGATCACCAGATCGCACTCGGCCAGGCGCCCCGGCATGTCGTCGACGAAAGGCAGCAGCTCTACCTGATCCCGTAGGCCTGCGTCCTGATAGGCGGCTTCGACGGCGGCGAAATTGGCCTCGCCGGTTTGATGCGTCAGCTGCGGCCGCCGCTCCGCCGGCAGCATGGCCATCGCCTGCGGCAAGGTTTCATTCAAAATCCGGGCGCCCAGGCTGCCGCCCACCACCAGCACCTTCAAAGGGCCGCCGCGGCCGGCGAAGCGCTCGGCCGGCGAAGCGATGGCCTCGATCTCGCGCCGCACCGGATTGCCGGTGACCAGCGCCTTGGCGTCGCGCGCCGCGCTGCCGTCGAAGCCGCACACCAGCTTCTTGGCAAACGGCAGCAGGGCCCGATTGCTGAGCAGCAGGCTGGCGTCGGCATTGACCAGCACCAGCGGCTTCCACAGCAGACCGGTCATCACGCCGCCGGGCAGGCAGACATAACCGCCCATGCCCAGCACCACGTCCGGGCGGTGCCGGAAGATCAGCGCGCCGCTTTTGAAAAACGCGCCCACCAGCTGCAAGGCGCCTTTCAGCGAGCCCAATAAACCTTTGCCGCGAACGCCATGGAAATTCAGCCGCTCCAGCGGGATGCCGGTGGGCGGCACCAGCTTGTTTTCCATGCCGCGGCGCGTGCCCAGCCATACCACTTTCCAGCCGCGCTGTTGCAGTTCCTTGGCCACGGCGATGCCGGGGACGATGTGTCCACCCGTGCCTGCCGCCATCACCATGACCGTTCGATTCGCCATCTTCGTCAAACCTTGTACCCGCGCATGATGCGCCGGTTCTCATAGTCAACCCGCAACAGCACCGCCATCGCGATCAAATTCATCAACATCGCCGAACCGCCGAATGACATCAGCGGCAGCGTCAAACCCTTGGTCGGCAGCAAACCCATGTTCACGCCGATATTGAAAAACACCTGGATGCCCAGCCAGATGCCCATGCCCTGCGCCACCAGCGCCTGGTAGTAGCGCTCCAGCTTTTTCGACTCCACGCCGATGTGAAAAGCGCGGCGCACGATCCAGGCATACAGGCCGATCAGGACGCAGATGCCGGCGAAGCCGAACTCCTCGGCGATCACCGCCAGGATGAAGTCGGTATGCGCCTCCGGCAGGTAGAACAGCTTCTCGATGCTGCCGCCCAGGCCAACGCCGAACCATTCGCCGCGGCCGATGGCGATCAGCGAGTGAGACAGCTGATAACCCTTGCCATACGGGTCATCCCACGGGTCCATGAAGCCCAGCACCCGCTTCAAGCGGTACGGCGACGACACGATCAGCAGCACGATGGCCACGATGGCCATGGCCGCCAGCCCGCTGAAGATGCGCATATTGATGCCGCCAAGGAATAACAGGCCCATGGCGATGGACATCACCACCATCAAGGCGCCGAAGTCCGGCTCGCGCAGCAGCAGGAAGGCCACCACCACCATGGCGGCGAACATCGGCGCGAAACCCTCCTTCAGGCTGTGCATCAGGTGCGTCTTGCGCACCGTGTAATCGGCCGCGTACAACACGGTGGCGAACTTCATCACCTCCGACGGCTGCAGGTTCAGCACAAACAGATTGATCCAGCGCCGCGACCCATTGACCACCTTGCCGATGCCGGGGATCAGCACCAGCACCAGCATCACCAGGCCGATCAGGAAAATCTTTCCCGAATACTTCTGCCAAAACGCGGTCGGCACCTGGAACGCGGCGTAGGCAACAGACAGCCCGATCACCATGAACACGATGTGGCGGATCAGGTAGAAGTGCCGGTTCTGCGTCGCCGCATCGGCCTCCGCGTAGGCGATGGACGCCGAATACACCATCACCAGGCTGATCGACAACAACAGCGCCAGCGCCCAGGCCAAAGCCTCGTCCAGCGGGGTGATCGCCGTGTAGCGGCGCGCCGGGTTGCGGATCATGGCCGTTCCGCCTTCAGCGCCGCCACGGTGTCGATGAACACCTGGGCGCGGTGCGCGTAGTTCTTGAACATGTCCAGGCTGGCGCAAGCCGGCGACAGCAGCACCGCATCGCCCGGCTGCGCCAGGTCCGCCGCGCGGCGCGTCGCCGCCTCCAGCGTATCGAAGCGCTCCAGCGCGATGCCGCTGCCGGCCAGCGCGGCCTCGATCTTGCCGGCGTCGCGGCCGATCAGCAGCACGGCGCGCGCGATGCGCTGGCAGGCCGGCTTCAGCGGCGCGAAGTCCTGGCCCTTGCCGTCGCCGCCGGCGATCAGCACCACCGGCCGCGTCATGCCGGACAGCGCCGCCTCGGTGGCGCCGACATTCGTCCCCTTGGAATCATCGATAAACGCGACGCCGCCGAATTCGTCTACCAGCTCGACGCGATGGGCCAGCCCGCGGAAGGTTTTCAGCCCGTCCAGCAGTTTGTCTAGCGGCAGGCCTATGCCCTGGCACAGCGCCAGCGCGGCCAGCGCGTTGGCGGCATTGTGCAGGCCTTGCAGCTGCATGTCGGCGCAGTCGAATACTTTTTCGCCGGCAACGCTGAGCCAATGGCGGCCGCCTTCATGCAGCAGGGCGTAATCGGCGTCGCCCGCGCGCGAAAACCACTTCACCGGGCGGCCCGGGCGCGCCATGGCGCGCACCAGCGCGTCGTCGCGGTTCAGCACCTGCAAACCCTGGCCGTGGAACACCTGGGTCTTGGCATGGGCGTAGTCCAGCAAATCGTGGTAGCGGTCGAGGTGGTCCTCGGAAATGTTCAGCACGGTGGCGGCGTCGGCTTGCAGGCTCCGGGTCGATTCAAGCTGGAAGCTGGACAGTTCCAGCACCCACACATCCGGACGTTTGCCGCTCCGCTCCCGCTCCAGTTGCGCCTCCAGCACCGCCAGGCCGATATTGCCGGCGACGACGGTGTCGAGACCTGCCGTCTGGCACAGATGGCCCACCAGGCTGGTGACCGTGGTCTTGCCGTTGGAGCCGGTGATGGCGATCACCCTGCTGCCGTCGCCCTGGATCGCGCGCGCCAGGATCTCGATATCGCCCACCACCTCGCCGCCGTCGAGGCGGAAGGCGGCGATGGCCGGATTGGCCAGCGGCACGCCGGGGCTGACCACCAGCAGGTCGGCGCCAGCGAAAGTGCGCTCGTCGAATACGCCGCTGATCACCTCGGTGCCGGGCAGATGGCGCTCCAGCTCGGCCAGCCGCTCGGCGGACGGCTTAGCGTCCGCCACGCGCACGCGCGCGCCGTGGGCAGCCAGGTAGCGCGCGGCCGCCAGGCCCGAGCCTCCCAGTCCCACTACCGTCGCTTGTCGATTGGCGTAATCCATTCCCATATCCTCAGCGCAGCTTCAGCGTCGACAGGCCGATCAGCACCAGCATCATGGTGATGATCCAGAAGCGCACCACCACCTGCGTTTCCTTCCAGCCCTTCAATTCGTAGTGGTGGTGCAGCGGCGCCATGCGGAACACGCGCTTGCCGGTCAGCTTGAACGAGCCGACCTGTATCATCACCGACAGCGCCTCCATCACGAACAGGCCGCCCATGATGAACAGCACCACTTCCTGCCGCACGATCACGGCCACGGTGCCCAAGGCGGCGCCCAGCGCCAGCGCGCCGACATCACCCATGAACACCTGGGCCGGGTAGGCGTTGAACCACAAGAAGCCGAGACAGGCGCCGCACATCGCCGCGCAGAACACCACGACCTCATGCGCGCCGGGAATGAAGGGCACGCCCAGATACTTGGAGAACACCGCGTGGCCGGCGACATAGGCGAAAATCGACAAGCCGGCCGCCACCAGCACGGTAGGCAGCGCCGCCAGGCCGTCCAGGCCGTCGGTCAGGTTCACCGCGTTGGAGGTGCCGACAATCACCAGATAGGTCAGCACGCAGAAACCCACCGCGCCCAGCGGATAGGAGATGGTCTTGACGAAGGGCACGATGAACTCGGTGGACGCCGGCAGCTTGGCGGTGGCGATCAGGAACACGCCGGCGCCGATGGCGATGGCGGACTGCCACGCCATCTTGAACTTGGCGGACACGCCTTTCGGGTCCTTGTACACCACCTTGCGCCAATCGTCGTAAAAGCCCAGCGCGCCGGTGCCCAGCATCACCGCCAGCAGCAGCCACACGTATTTGTTGGACAGGTCCGACCACAGCAGCGTGGTCAGGGTGATGGACAGCAGGATCAGCGACCCGCCCATGGTCGGCGTGCCGGCCTTGACCAGGTGCGACTGCGGGCCGTCGTTGCGCACCGCCTGGCCGACTTTCAGCTCGGTCAGTTTGCGGATCACCCACGGCCCCATCAGCAGGGAAATCGTCAACGAAGTCAGCGCCGCCATCACCGCGCGCAGCGTGATGTAGTTGAAGACATTGAAGGCCCGGATATGCGAGCCCAACAGATCAGCCAGCCAAAGCAGCACCTTATACTCCTTCTTTCTTTGCTTGCATCAGGTGTTCCACCACCCGTTCCATGCGCATGAAGCGCGAACCTTTGACCAGAACGGCGGTACCCGACGCCAGCTGGCTATCCAGGCACTCCAACAACTCGTCAATCGAATCAAATCCTCGCCCCGCGCCGCCAAACGCGGCCACGGCGCGGCGAGACATCTCGCCCAGCGCGAACAGTTGCTCGATGCCGCGCGCGCGGGCGTGGGCGCCGACCTCGGCGTGCAGCTCGGGAGCGGCCTCGCCCAGTTCGCCGATATCGCCCATCACGAAGCAGCGCGGACCAGGCAAGCCGGCCAGCACGTCGATGCCGGCCTTCATCGAGTCCGGATTGGCGTTGTAGCTGTCGTCGATCACGGTCAGGCCGCGCGGGCTGCGCTTGATCTGCAGCCGGCCCTTGGCGCCGCCGAACGCGGCCAGGCCGCGGGCGATGGCTGCCAGCGGCACCTCCAGCGCCAAGGCCACGGCCGCCGCGGCCAGGGCGTTGCGCACGTTGTGCTCGCCCGGCGCCGGCAGCGCGATCTGGGTCTCGCCCGCGGGCGAAACCAATGTGAATCGGCTCTCCAGCGCGGAGCACTGCGCATCGCGCGCCGTCACGTCGGCCCCGGCCGTCAGGCCGAAACTCAGCTGACGATGGCCATCGGCTGCGCGGCGGAACAGCGCCAGATTGGCGTCGTCGGCGTTGACCACGGCCACGCCGTCGTCGGCCAGCCCTTCAAAAATTTCCGCCTTGGCGCGGGCCACTTCTTCGGTGGAGCCGAAATGGCCGAAGTGCGCGCGCATGGCGTTGTTGACCAGCGCCACCCGCGGCCGGGTCAACCCGGTCAGGTAGCGCAGCTCGCCGTGATGGTTCATGCCCATCTCGATCACCGCGTAGCGATGCTGCGGCTTCAGCTGCAGCAAGGTCAGCGGCAGGCCGATGTCGTTATTGAAATTGCCGGCGGTGGCCAGCACGGCGTCGTCGCCGGCATGGGCGCGCAGAATGCCGGCCAGCATTTCCTTGACCGTGGTCTTGCCGTTGGAGCCGGTGACACCGATGCGCACGGCCGGCTGCGTCTCGCGCCAGCCGGCTGCCAGGCGGCCCAGCGCCAGGCGGGTGTCGTCTCCGGCCAGGATCAGGCTGGCGCCCGGCAGCTCGAAGCCGTCGCGCACCAGCGCGGCGGCGCCCTTGGCCGTCACCTCGGCGACGAAATCATGCGCGTCGAAGCGCTCGCCCTTCAGCGCGACGAACAGATCGCCCGGCTGCGCCTGGCGGCTGTCGGTGATCACGCGGCGCACTTCGCCATCGGCGCCGACAAGGCGGCCTTGGGCGAAACGGGCGGCTTGGCTCAGCGTCATCATGCTTGGGCTCCCCAGGCGGTCAACGCCTCTTCCGCGACGCGGAAGTCGGAGAACGGCCGCTTGACGCCGGCGATGTCCTGGTATTCCTCATGGCCCTTGCCGGCCACCAGCACCACGTCGCCGACCTGGGCCTGCGCCACGGCCCAATGGATGGCTGCCTCGCGGTCGGCTTCGATATGGGCCTTGCCTGCCGCCATGCCTGCCAGCACATCGCGGATGATGGCCTGCGGATCCTCGCTGCGCGGGTTGTCGCTGGTGACCACGGCGACATCGGCGTATTGCTCGGCGATGGCGCCCATCATCGGGCGCTTGCCCGGGTCGCGGTCGCCGCCGCAGCCGAACACGCAGAACAAGCGGCCGCCGGCCGGGCGGATCTCCGACAGCGTGGTCAGCGCCTTCTCAAGCGCGTCCGGCGTGTGCGCGTAATCGATCACCACCAGCGGCTCATGCGTGCCGCCTATGCTCTGCATGCGGCCGCGCGCCGGCTGGATGCGCGCCATCACGGCGGCGGCATCCTGCAGGCTGACGCCGTTGACGCACAGCGTGGCCAGACAGGCCAGCAGATTGGCGGCGTTGAAACGGCCCACCAGGCCGGTGCGCACGTCCACCACGCCCCACGGCGTGGCGACGGTCAGCTGCAGGCCTTCCAGCGTGGCGGCCAGCGCCAGCGGACGCACATCGCCCTGCTCCAGGCCGTAAGTCACCACTTGGGTTGTTTCCGGATCGATCGCGGCGGCAAGCTCGCGGCCGAAAGCGTCGTCGGCGTTGATTACCGCGTGCTTCAGACCCTCCCAGAAGAACAGCTTTTTCTTGGAGGCGCCGTAAGCCTCCATCGAACCGTGGTAGTCCAGATGATCGCGCGTCAGATTGGTGAACACCGCGGTGGCGAACTCGACGCCGTTGACGCGGCACTGGTCCAGGCCATGGCTGGACACTTCCATGGTCACCACATGCGCGCCCTGGCGGCGGTATTCGGCCAGCTTCTGCTGCACCGTCACCGGGTCCGGCGTGGTGTGGGTGGTTTCGGTCAATTGGCCGTAGAAGCCGTTGCCTACGGTGCCGATCAGCGCGGCCTTCTGGCCCAGCAGCGAAAACGCCTGCGCCAGCCAGTGCGAAATGGAGGTCTTGCCGTTGGTGCCGGTGATGCCGACCACGGTCAGGTCGCGCGAGGGCTGGCCCAGCACGTGGGCGGCGACGATGCCGGCGCGCTCGCGCAGATTCGGCACGGCCAGGTTGGGCACCTGCCACTCGGCCTTCCAGGCGAAGCCGTCGGCGTCGTCCCACAGCACCGCGGCCGCGCCCTTTTCCAAGGCGGCGGCGATGAAATCGCGGCCGTCGGTATACTCGCCGCGGCAGGCGAGAAAGACATCGCCCGGCAACACGCGGCGGCTGTCGGCCTCCACCCGTTTGATCGGGAGGCTCAGCTGTTGCAACAAGGCCGGATTCCAATCCGGCAGCGGAGTCAAACGGCTCTTCATGATCTTAGAAGTCCACCGGAACCGGCGTCGATTCCGGCAATAAAGTATTGTTGGATGGCTCGTCCGGCGCGATATTCAATACCCGCAACGCGCCGCCCGCCACCTTGGAGAACACCGGCGCCGAGACAGCGCCGCCGTAGTATTTGCCTGCTGACGGCTCGTCTATCATCACCGCCACGATCACCTTGGGCGCATGCCCTGGCGCGAATCCCATGAACAGCGCGCGGTGCTTGTTGGCCACATAGCTGCGGCCCTCCAGCTTGCGCGCGGTGCCGCTCTTGCCGCCTATGCTGTAGCCGATGATGCGGCCGCCGACGGCGCCGCCGCCGGGCTGGCTGTTGGCGATCAACAAGTCGCGCATTTCGTGCGCGATTTTCTCGCTGATCACTCGCTTGCCCGGCATCGGCGCCGCCGTCCGGTACAAGGAGATCGGCAACATCACGCCGTCGTTGGCGAAAATGGTGTAGGCGCGCGCCATCTGAATCAGGCTGACCGACACGCCATAGCCGAAGGACATGGTGGCCTGTTCGATCGGCCGCCACTTGTGCCAGTCGCGCAGGCGGCCGGCGGCCTCGCCGGGAAAGCCGGTATTCGGCGCGCGGCCAAAACCCAGCGCGTCGTAGTGCTTCCAAAACTCTTCCGGGCTGTTCATCAGCGCCAGCTTGCTGGTGCCGACGTTGGACGATTTCTGAATGATGCCCAGGATGTCCAGGCTGGACTGCGGCGACACGTCGCGGATGACAGCCGGGCCAATCATATAGCTATGGGTATCCAGCACCGTGTTGATCCTGGCTTTGCCATGCTCCAGCGCCAGCGCGATCGACAATGGCTTCATGGTGGAACCCGGCTCGAACAGATCGATCACGCCGCGGTTGCGCATCATTTCCGGCGTCACCCCAGTGCGGTTATTCGGGTTGAACGACGGGTAATTGGCCAACGCCAGCAGCTCGCCGGTCTTGGCATCCAGCACCACCACGCTGCCCGCCTTGGCCTTGTTCTCCTCCACCGCGGCCTTGATCTCGCGGTAAGCCAGATACTGGATGCGGTGATCCACCGCCAAGGCCAGCTTCTGGCCGTCGCGCGGTGGCTCGATGGCGGCGATGTCTTCAATGATGTGGCCGCGCCTATCCTTCAGCACCACGCGGCGGCCGTCCTTGCCGGCCAGCATCTTCTCACGGGCCAGCTCCACGCCTTCCTGCCCTTTGCCGTCCACCCCGGTGAAGCCGATGATGTGCGACACCACTTCGCCGGCAGGATAGAAACGGCGGTATTCCTGCTGCTTGGCAACGCCGGGGATGCCCAGGGCAATCACCTTGTCGGCCAGCTCCGGACTGATCTGGCGCTTGATGTAGACGAATTCTTTCTTGCGGTCGGACAGCTTGGCCGCCAGCTCTTCCGGCGACAACTCCAGCAAAGCCGCCAGCTCGCGCAGCTTGGCAGGCGGCACCGGCTCCATGTCGGCCGGGCTGGCCCAGATGGTCTGCACCGGCGAGCTGATCGCCAACGGTTCGCCATTGCGGTCCGTGATCACGCCGCGATTGGCCTCCAGGGTCATCGCGCGGCGAAAGCGCGCCTCGCCCTGGCCCTGCAGAAAGTCCTGTTGCGCCACCTGCAGATACATGGCGCGGCCGATCAGCGCCAGGAACAGCAGGGCCAGCACCAGCAGCACGCAACGCACGCGCGTGCTCGTCATGCGCAAGGCCGGACTCGCCGACATCGGACGCTGGCGTATGCTGTAGCTGGACCCGGCGCGCATCAGACGCCTCCTCCGGACGAAATCACCTGGATCTGGCGCGGATCCGGCGTGTGCATGCCCAGGCGGGTGGATGCGGCCTTTTCGATCACGGCGTGCGCGCCCCAGGTGCTCTGCTCCAGCTGCAACTGGCCGAACTCCACCTCAAGCTGCTGCGCCGACTTGGTTTCCTTCTGCAAGTCGCTGTACAGCTTGCGCGAGACGTGGGTGGACGTGACCACCGACCAGGCGGAAAACACGGCCATCGCCAGCAGCACGCCGTTGAGCTTGTTCATGCGTCGCCCTCCCGCCACGGCGCGGCGGTGCGCTCGGCCACGCGCATGATGGCGCTGCGGGCGCGCGGGTTTTCCCGCACCTCCTCGTCGCCGGCGCGGATGGCCTTGCCGACCAGCGCGATCGGCGGCTTGGCCATATCGGCCGCGCGCACCATCGCCCACTGCGGCAGCTTTTCCTCGCTGCTGACGTCGCGCAGGTATTGCTTGACGATGCGGTCTTCCAGCGAATGGAAGCTGATGACCGCCAGCCGTCCGCCTTCGCCGAGCAGGCGCGCCGCCTGCGGCAGCACGGCCTTCAGCTCGTCCAGCTCGCGGTTCACAAAGATCCGGATCGCCTGGAAGGTGCGCGTAGCCGGGTCTTGACCCGGTTCGCGAGTACGGACGTTTTGCCCAACGAGCACAGCGAGCTCACGGGTCGTCGTGATGGGGCTTTCGTCCCGTTGCGCAACAATGGCTGCTGCGATCTTGCGAGCAAACCGCTCTTCACCATAAGTCTTGATGACCTCTCTGATATCGGCCTCATCGGCCGTTGCCAACCACTCGGCGGCGGTCATGCCGCGCGTGGTGTCCATGCGCATGTCCAGCGGCGCGTCGAAACGGAAACTGAAACCGCGGCTGCCGTCGTCGATTTGCGGCGAGGACACGCCCAGATCCATCAGCACGCCGTCGACGCGGCTCACGCCCAGGCGGGCCAGCTCGGCCGACAACGTCTCGAAACCGTTGTGGACAATGTTGAAACGGGCATCTTCCGTCGCCAGTTGTTCGGCGACGGCGATGGCTTGCGGGTCCTTGTCGAAAGCGATCAAGCGGCCGTTCGGGCCGAGCTTCGACAGGATCAGACGGCTGTGGCCTCCGCGGCCGAAGGTGCAGTCGACATATACCCCATCGTCGCGGATGGCGAGCGCGTCGACCGCCTCGGTCAGCAGTACCGTGCGGTGCACGAAGGTAGGGGTGGTCACAGCGTGAAATCTCCAAGGTGTTGGGCCAAATCGGCCTGATCGAGGGCCAGCGCGTCAGCAGTTTGGCTGTCCCACTCCTCGGCGTTCCACAGTTCGAAGCGGTTGCCCATGCCTACCAGGGCAACGTCTTTGTCCAGCGCGGTCAGTTCGCGCAGGCGGGCCGGCAGCAGAATGCGGCCGGCGGCGTCCATTTCCAGCGTCTCGGCATGGCCGAGCACCAGTCTTTGATAGCGTTTCAGGGTGGGATTGCCGGTGGGCAGGGCCAACAGACGGGCCTCGACCGGGCGCCAATTGGGTTCGGGGTACAGCAGGAGGTGGTCCTGGGATTCGAGGGTAACGATGAGCTTGTGGCCGAAAGCGGACAGCAGCGTCTCACGGTGTTTGGCCGGAATAGCCAAACGCCCCTTGCTATCGAGAGACAAGATGCTGACGCCACCAATCATGATTTGAAGAATCCGCTGACCGAGAAAACGGAGCCGTCGCTCCGGAGGGCAATTGCCCCACTTTCACCCACTTTACCCCACTTTTCGCCACTATAAGAAAGAACCGCCCCACGGTCAACATCGGAATTCCCTAATTCGCCTTTTGAGACAATGACTTACGGGAGAGCATAAAAATGGAATGCTTGACAAATCAGGGACTTAAATTCACCTATAAAAGTGGGACATGAAGATTGCGGATCACAAGAGATGCAACACGATGGAAACAATCAATGACGGAAGTATTTGGCTCGGCGACATCTTCAAGAAAAACAAAAAAATCCGCGCGGGGATTTTCATCTTGCATTTAAAAAAACAGCATGGCGGCTTAAATAGCCGCCATGCTGTTCAAACCAAAGCTCAAGCCAACTTTTGACGCAGAATATCCTGCACCTGCGCCGGATTGGCCTTGCCCTTGGACGCCTTCATCACCTGGCCGGCCAGGGCGTTCAGCGCCTTTTCCTTGCCGGCGCGGAACTCTTCCACCGCCTTGGGATTGGCGGCGATGGCTTCTTCCACCATCTTCTCGATGGCGCCGACGTCGGACACTTGCTTCAAACCGTCGCGCTCGATGATCGCGTCAGCGCTCAGATCGCTGTCCCACAGCGCGTCGAACACCTGCTTGGCCAGCTTGCTGGACAAGGTGTTGTCGGCGATGCGCGCGATCAGGCCGGACAAACGCTCGACCGAGATCGGGCAATCGGCGATGTCCTTGCCGTCGCGGTTCAGGCGGGCGGCGATTTCGCCATTGATCCAGTTGGCGGCCAACTTGCCCTGGCCGGAGGCCTTGGCAACGGCTTCGAAATACTGCGCCAGCGCTAGGCTCCCAGTCAGCAACGCCGCGTCGTAGGCCGACACGCCGTAGCTTTCCACGAAACGGGCCTGCATCGCGCCCGGCAGCTCGGGCATCTCGCCCTTGATGCGGGCGATCTGCTCGTCGGAGATGCGCACCGGCAGCAGGTCCGGATCCGGGAAGTAGCGGTAGTCATGCGCGTCTTCCTTGCTGCGCATCATGCGGGTTTCGCCGGTATCCGGGTCGAACAGCACGGTGGCCTGCTGAACTTTGCCGCCGTCTTCCAGGGTGTCGATCTGCCACTGGATCTCGTACTTGGCGGCCTGCTCCAGGAAGCGGAAGGAGTTGAGGTTCTTGATCTCGCGACGGGTGCCGAATTCCTTCTGGCCTTCCGGACGCACCGACACGTTGACGTCCATGCGGAAGCTGCCTTCCTGCATATTGCCGTCGCAGATGCCCAGCCACGTCACCAAGGTGTACAGCGCCTTGACGTAGGCCAGCGCCTCGTCGACCGAGCGCATGTCCGGCTCGGACACCACTTCCAAGAGCGGGGTGCCGGCGCGGTTGAGGTCGATGCCGGACAGGCCATGGAAGTCTTCATGCAAGCTCTTGCCGGCGTCTTCTTCCATGTGGGCGCGCGTCACGCCGATGACTTTTTCCTGATCGCCGACCAGGATTTTCAGCTTGCCGTGCTCGACGATGGGCAGCTCCATCTGGCTGATCTGGTAGCCCTTGGGGAGGTCCGGGTAGAAGTAGTTCTTGCGGGCGAACACGTTCTTCTGGTTGATCTTGGCGTCCAGCGCCAAGCCCAGGCGGATGGCCTTGTCCACCACGGCGCGGTTCAGCACCGGCAGCACGCCGGGCAGCGCCAGCTCCACCGCGGAAGCCTGGGTGTTCGGTTCGGCGCCGAAAGCGGTGCTGGCGCCGGAGAAAATCTTGGAGGCGGTATTGAGCTGCACATGCACCTCGATACCGATTACGACTTCCCATTTCATAGTCGAGTCCTAATCACTATTTTTAGCCACGGAAGCACACGGAAAAACACGGAAAACTGCTGAGGTCGAATAGATCAAGCTTGCGGCTTTGCTCCGCTCCGTGTTCTTCCGTGTGCTTCCGTGGCCAATTCATCGCTTTTTCGTGGCTAACTCATTCAATCACAATGCTGGCGCGCGGGTGTGCCAGTCAGTCGCCTGCTGGAACTGGTGCGCCACGTTCAGCATCCTGGCTTCGGCAAAGTAGTTGCCGATGATCTGCAGGCCGATCGGGCGGCCGTTGGCGGCGAAGCCGGCCGGCACGCTCATGCCCGGTAAACCGGCCAAGTTCACCGACAGCGTGTAGATGTCGGACAGATACATCTCTACCGGATCGGACGACAGCTGGCCCAGGTCGAAGGCGGCGGTCGGCGCCACCGGCCCCAGGATCACGTCGCACTGCGCGAAGGCGGCCTTGAAATCGTTGGCGATCAGGCGGCGGATCTTCTGCGCCTTGATATAGTAGGCATCGTAGTAACCGTGGCTCAGCACGTAGCTGCCCACCAGGATGCGGCGCTTGACCTCGTCGCCGAAGCCTTCGGCGCGGGTCTTTTCGTACATCTCCACCAGGTCCTTGTACTCCTTGGCGCGATGGCCGTAGCGCACGCCGTCGTAGCGGGACAGGTTGGTGGAGGCCTCGGCCGGCGCGATCACGTAGTAGGCCGGGATGGACAGCTCGGTGTTCGGCAGGCTGATTTCCACCGCCTCGGCGCCCAGCTTCTTCAGTTCGCTCACGGCGTTATCGACCGCGCGGGCGACGTCGGCATCGAGGCCGGCTGCGAAGTATTCGCGCGGCAGGCCCACCTTCAGGCCGGCCAACGACTGGTTCAGATCGCGGGTGTAGTCTTCGCGGGCGCGTTCCAGGCTAGTGGAATCGCGCTCGTCGAAGCCGGCCATCACGTTCAGCATCAGCGCGCAGTCTTCGGCAGTCTGGGCGATCGGGCCGCCCTGATCCAGCGAGGAGGCGAAGGCCACCATGCCGTAACGCGACACCACGCCATAGGTCGGCTTGATGCCGGTGACGCCGCAATGGCTGGCCGGCTGACGGATGGAGCCGCCGGTGTCGGTGGCGGTGGCCGCCGGCGCCAGGCGCGCGGCGACGGCCGCGGCGGAGCCGCCGGAGCTGCCGCCCGGAATGGCGTTCAGATCCCACGGGTTCTTCACTGCGCCGTAGAACGAGTTCTCATTGGACGAACCCATGGCGAACTCATCCATATTGGCGCGGCCCAATGTCACCATGCCGGCGGCGGCGCACTGCTCCACCACGTGGGCGCTGTAAGGCGAGACGAAGTTGTCCAGCATCTTGGAGCCGCAGCTGGTCTTCCAGCCCTCCTGGCAGAACAGGTCCTTGTGCAGCAGCGGCACGCCGGTCAGCGCATGGGCGCTGCCCGCGGCGAGGCGCGCGTCGGCCGCCCGCGCCTCGGACAAGGTTTTTTCGCGATCAACGGAGATGACGGCGTTGAGTTGCGGATTCAGCGCCTCGATGCGATCGAGGTACTGGCTGGCCAGTTCTACGCTGGAAACTTGCTTTGCCGCCAATTGCTGCGACAATTGCTTGAGAGTGGCTTGTGTCATTTCGATCAAAATCTTGCTATCCGGATAGTCGGGCCCGGTCGGCAGAATGGAGGGAACCATTGGCGCCGGGACGGCTCACAGGCTTACTCGATCACTTTGGGAACGAGGAACAGGCCTTTTTCCACTTGCGGGGCGACCGCCTGGAAACGTTCGCGCTGATTGGTTTCGGTGACCACGTCGTCGCGCAGACGCAACGACACGTCCTGCGGGTGGGCCATAGGCTCGATGCCGTCGGTATTCACCCCCTGCATCTTTTCGATCAGGCCGAAAATGTTGTTAAGCTGATCCGCCGTGGCGGCGATTTCCGCCTCGCTCACATCGATGCGGGCAAGCTTGGCGATCCGTGCGACATCCTGGTGCGTCAGCGACATGGCTTCCTCGTTAAAACCTTTAATATTTCAAGCTTTATAGGGTATCATACCCCGTTTGATTCTCCCAAGATCGACATTGCGCCACGACGCATTCCGCAGGCATTTTCTGCCACAAGGAAGCATGCGCCGGGGCGCAGAAAAAGCAGGCCTGCTACCGCCGCCCGGGACGTTTCGGACAAGCACCGCAAAGGCCAGCCGACCGGGCGTACCATCCGCCCGCATGACGAAGCCGATTGCGGTGGTTTCATGCCACGCCAAGGGGGCCGCAGCATGGGCCGAAAACAGATGAACTGGATTTACCCGAACGCCGCCGGCGTTCGCCACTGACGAAAACTGACCAGGACCGCCCAATGTTTCGTTCGCTGACCGGATACTTTTCCAACGACCTCGCCATCGACCTTGGCACCGCCAATACCCTGATCTACATGCGCAGCAAGGGCATCGTGCTGGACGAGCCCTCGGTCGTCGCCATTCACAGCGACGCCCCGACCAACAAGAAATCCATCCTGGCCGTCGGCCTGGAAGCCAAGCGCATGCTGGGCCGCACCCCGGGCAGCATCCAGGCCATCCGCCCGATGAAGGACGGCGTGATCGCCGACTTCACCGTGACCGAACAGATGCTGAAGCAGTTCATCAAGAAGGTGAACCCGAACCGCTTCTTCGCCGCCAGCCCGCGCATCGTTATTTGCGTGCCCTGCGGCTCCACCCAGGTGGAGCGCAAGGCGATCCGCGACTCCGCGCTCGCCGCCGGCGCGCGCCGCGTCGAGCTGATCGAGGAGCCGATGGCCGCTGCCATCGGCGCCGGCCTTCCGGTGGAAGAGCCGACCGGCTCCATGGTGGTGGACATCGGCGGCGGCACCACCGAAGTCGGCGTGATTTCGCTGGGCGGCGTGGTGTACTCCAACTCCGTGCGCGTGGGCGGCGACAAGTTCGATGAAGCCATCATCAACTACATCCGCCGCAACTACGGCATGCTGATCGGCGAAACCACCGCCGAGGAAATCAAGAAGACCATCGGCTCCGCCTTCCCCGGCGCCGAAGTGCGCGAGATGGAAGTCAAGGGCCGCAACCTGGCCGAAGGCATTCCGCGCGCCTTCACCGTGTCTTCCAACGAAATCCTGGAAGCGCTGACCGAGCCCTTGAACCAGATCGTTTCCGCGGTCAAGATCGCGCTGGAACAGACCCCGCCGGAACTGGGCGCCGACATCGCCGAAAAAGGCATGGTGCTGACCGGCGGCGGCGCGTTGCTGAAGGACATCGACCGTCTGCTGGCCGAAGAAACCGGCCTGCCGGTGTTCGTGGCGGAAGAGCCGCTGACCTGCGTGGTGCGCGGCTCCGGCAAGGCGCTGGAGAAAATGGATAAGATCGGCACCATTTTCACCAACGTGCCCTAAACTTCCACCAATACCACCGATAAAGCGAGCGAACCCCGCGCCGTCAAGGCGCGGCGGCTGTGCCCATGGATTTCGCCAACACCCCCAGCTTTTTCCGCTCCGGGCCGCCTGCTGGCGCGCGCCTGGCGATGAGCGTTGCCGCGTCCATCGTGCTGTTGATCGGCGACAGCCGTTACGGTTTGATGGAGCAGGCGCGCGAAGCGCTGTCGCTGGCGCTGTACCCGGTTCAGCGCGCCGTGAATTTGCCGGCGCAGGCCATGCGCCACGTCGGCGACTACCTGACCTCGCAAACCGAGCTGAAGCTGGAAAACACCGAACTGCGCGCGCGCCAGATGCAGATGACGGCGCAGCTGAGCCGCCTGCAGACATTGGAACGCGAGCTGAACGAACTGCGCCGGATGAATGAAATCCGCAGCCAGCGCGACGACGCGGCCCAGATCGCCGAGACGCTGTACACCGGCCGCGACCCCTTCTCGTACAAGATCATCATCGACAAGGGCGCGGACGCCAAACTGCTGCCCGGCCAGCCGGTGGTGGACTCGCGCGGCCTGCTAGGCCAGATCACCCGCGTGCAGCCTTTGACGGCCGAGGTGACGCTGATCATCGACAAGAACCAGATGGTGCCGGTCATGGTGGAACGCACCGGCGAGCGCGCCATCCTGTACGGCTATGGCGGCGGCGTGGAGCTGCGCTATCTGCCGCAGAGTTCGGACATCAAGGAAAACGATCGCATCGTCACCTCCGGCCTCGACGGACTGTTCCCGGAAGGCATCCCGGTGGCGATGGTGACCAAGGTGGACCGCAATGCCGGCGCCGCCTTCACCCGCGTCAGCACCCAGCCGCTGGCCGGCGTGCAGCAGACCCGCTACGTGCTGGCCTTGCAAGCCAAGCAAACAGCGGCGCGGCCGGCGGAACCGCCGCCGCTGCCGGAGAAAAAGACCAAGGGCGGCAGAAAGTCCGCCGACGAGGAGTAAGCGCCGATGTCGTTGGACCGACCCAAGGAACTGCTCAAGCCGGTCAAGCGCCGCTTCATTTTCCTGACTTTCGTGCTCGCCGTGCTGATAGAGCTGGTGCCGCTGCCGCACGGCAGCACCCGCTGGCTGCCCGATTTCATCGGCCTGCTGATTCTGTACTGGGTGATCAACCAGCCTCGCCGCGTCAGCATCGGCATCGCCTTCCTGATGGGCATCGTCGCCGACGTGTCCACCGCGGGGCTGTTCGGCCAGCACGCGCTGGCCTACTCCATTACCGCTTTCCTCGCCATGAGCCGCCAGCGCCAGCTGGTGATGTTCAATCTGGGCCAACAGGCGCTGGTGGTGCTGGGCCTGATGTTCACCAACCAGCTCATCATGGTGGTGGTGAGAATGCTGACCGGCTCGGCCTTCGTCGGCTGGAGCTATTTCCTGCCGCCCTTGATCGGCGCGCTGCTGTGGCCGCTGCTGACCAAGCTGATGCTCGTACCTTACCGCCAACACTCGGCATGAAACCTGACTGATCCATGCGCCGCCCAACCCGCTTCAAGAACCCGCAGAACGACGAGGAGCAGTTCGAGCTGCGGCTGGTCATCGCTTACGCGCTGATCATATTGATGTTCCTGGTGCTGCTGTCGCGCTTCATCTGGCTGCAGGTGTTGCAGCACGACCACTTCTCCACGCTGGCGCAAAACAACCGCATTTCGCTGGTGCCCATCCTGCCCAATCGCGGCCTGATCCTGGACCGCAACGGCGTGGTGCTGGCGCAAAACTATTCGGCCTATACGCTGGAGCTGACGCCCAGCAAGATGCCGGACCTGGACGCCACCATCAAAAAACTCAAGACGCTGGCCGACGTGACCCCGCGCGACGAGAAGCTGTTCAAAAAGCTGCTGGCCGAGAGCAAGAACTTCGAATCCATCCCGCTGAAAGTCAAGCTGACCGACGCCGAAGCGGCCCGCGTGGCCTCCCACGCCTGGGAACTGCCCGGCGTGGAGGTCAAAGCGCGGCTGTTCCGCGACTATCCGTACAAAGAGATGACCAGCCATGTGCTGGGTTATATCGGCCGCATCAACCAGAAGGACAAGGAGCGGCTGGACGACGAGGACAAGACCACCAACTACAAGGGCACCAACTACATTGGCAAGACCGGTCTGGAAGCGGTGTACGAGGATGATCTGCATGGACAGGTGGGCTTCGAGGAAGTGGAAACCGACTCCGGCGGCCGCGCGGTGCGCACGCTGCGCCGCACGCCGCCGATCAACGGCAACACGCTGAAGCTGGCGCTGGACATCCGGCTGCAGGAAATGGCCGACAAACTGTTCGGCGACCGCCGCGGCGCGCTGGTGGCGATAGACCCGAACACCGGCGGCGTGCTGGCCTTCCTGTCCAAACCGGGCTTCGACCCCAGCCTGTTCATCGACGGCATCGACAGCCAGACCTGGTCCTCGCTGAACGCCGATTGGCAAAAGCCGCTGGTCAACCGGGCGCTGCGCGGCACCTATCCGCCTGGCTCCACTTTCAAGCCCTTCATGTCGATGGCGGCGCTGGTCACCCATAGCATAGGCATGCACGACATCCGTCCGGCGCCCGGCTATTTCACCCTGCCCGGCTCCAGCCACCAGTTCCGCGACAGCAAGAAGGGCGGCAACGGCATGGTCAATCTGCAACGCGCCATCACCGTATCCAGCGACACCTTCTTCTACAAGCTGGCCTGGGACATGGGCATAGACAAGATCCACCCGGTGGTCGGATCGTTCGGCCTGGGCAGCAAAACCGGCATCGACCTGGACGGCGAGGCCAGCGGCGTGCTGCCGTCCAAGGAGTGGAAGGCCAAGCGTTTCGCCCGCTACAAGCCGGAAGTGCGGCGCTGGTATCCGGCCGATGTGGTCAGCGTCGGCATCGGCCAGGGCTTCAATTCCTACACCCCGCTGCAGATGGCCAACGCCACCGCCATCATGGCCAATAACGGCATCGCCTTCAAACCGCACCTTGTGCAACAAGTGGTCGACTCCAAAACCGGCCAGGTGCGCCTGATTGAACCCAAGCCGGTCAAGCAGCTGCCCTACCCGCAGGAGTACTTCGACTACATCAAGGAAGGCATGCACAACGTGATGATCTCCGGCACCGGCGCGCGCGTCGGCCAGGGGCTGCAATACACCATGGCCGGCAAGACCGGCACCGCCCAAGTGGTGGCGATCAAGCAGGGCGCCAAGTACAACGCCGCAGCGCTGGCAGAGCAATACCGCGACCACAGCTGGTTCATCGCCTTCGCTCCGGTGGAGAAACCGAAGATCGCGGTGGCCATCATCGTGGAGAACGCCGGCTTCGGCGCCGCCGCCGCCGCGCCGGTGGCGCGCGGCCTGTTCGACTTCTATCTATTGGGCAAGGTGCCCAAAGACATGAATGGCCTGCTGAAGACCATCCCGCAGGAAAACGGAGACGTGAGTGAAGACGCCGCTGATTAAGCAAATCTGGCAACAGATCAAGGAACCGCTGGATGGCTGGTTGATGCTGTTTCTGGGCTTGCTGTTCCTGGTCAGCATGGTGCTGCTGTATTCCGCCAACAATCAGTCCTTCGACAAGATAGACAACAAGCTGATCTACACCGCGATGGCGCTGACGGTGATGTGGCTGATCGCGCGAATGCGTCCGCAGAGCGTGATGAACTTCGCGCCGCCGATCTACGCGCTGGGTGTGCTGCTGCTGCTGGCGGTGCATTTCAAGGGCATCACCGTCAATGGCTCCACCCGCTGGCTCAGCCTGGGCGTCACCCGCATCCAGCCGTCGGAAATCCTGAAGATCGCGCTGCCGATGATGCTGGCCTGGTTCTTCCAGAAGAACGAACTGTCGCTGCGCTGGTGGCATTATCTGGTGGCCGCGGCGCTGATGCTGGTGCCGGTAGGCCTGGTGCTGAAACAGCCCGACCTCGGCACCGCCTTATTGATCGCCGCCGCCGGCTTCTTCGTGCTGTTCTTCGCCGGCCTGCCGTGGAAGGTGATCCTGGGCGGCATCGTGCTGGCCGCCGCCAGCATGCCCCTGGTGTGGAACCACCTGCACGATTACCAGCGCAAGCGCGTGCTGACGCTGATCGACCCCACCACCGACCCGCTGGGCACCGGCTACCACATCATCCAGTCCATGATCGCCATCGGCTCCGGCGGGCCTTGGGGCAAGGGCTGGCTCAATGGCACGCAGACTCACCTGGATTACATCCCGGAACGCACCACCGACTTCATCTTCGCGGTGTACTCCGAAGAGTTCGGCCTGGCCGGCAACCTGGTGCTGCTCACGCTCTATCTGCTGATTCTGAGCCGCGCCATGATGATCACCGCCAGCGCGCAAACGCTGTACGGCCGGCTGATGGCAGGCTCCATCACCATGTCCTTCTTCGTCTACGCCTTCATCAATATGGGCATGGTGTCCGGCATCTTGCCGGTGGTGGGCGTGCCCTTGCCTTTCATGTCCTACGGCGGCACCGCTACCGTGACGCTGTTCATCGGCATGGGCATGCTGATGGGCATCAGCAATCTGCGCAGGCTGTAAGCCGCTGGCAAAAGCCCTGATCCTGCGTTGCGCCTCCTTGCCGCACTCAATGTACTGCCTGCATCGGCGCGCCTTGGCTCGGGACTTTCTCCAGCGGCTTGGCGTTGAACAAGCGCGGGTCCCCGCTTGCGCCGTCCGGCGTCAGTCGGCAGCGCGCTGTCCGGCAGCGGCCGGCCGTGGCGGTCGAACAGCCTGAGCTGGCGCGGCAGATCGTGCTCGTCGGCCAGCTTCACGCCGATGCCGAGCAACCGCACCGGCCGCGCGCCGCGCGCGAAGCCGGTGCGCAGCAACTGGGCGAACACAGGCATCGACAAGGCCTGGCCCAGTTGCTCCACCGTGGTCTGGCTGAAATCGTCGAACTTCAACTTGACCGACAAACCCTTGAATTCCGGGTTGCCGTTGCGCGCCAGCCTGGCCTGCAGCCGCTCCACCAGCTCCGGCAGCTTGGACAGGCAACTGGTCAGGTCCGGCAGGTCCTGGGCATAAGTCTCCTCCACGCTGATCGACTTGCGGCTGCGGTCCGGCGACACCGGCCGCTCGTCCACCCCGTGCGCCATCGCCAGCAATTGTTCGCCGAAGCGTCCGAAATGGCGAAACAGGTCGGCCGGCGTCCAGCGCCGCAAATCGCCGCAGCTGTGGATGCCTAGCCTGTGCAAGCGCTCCGCCGTCACCTTGCCCACGCCATGCACTTTTTCCACTGGCAAGGCGGCGACAAAGGCGTCCACGTCCTGCGGCCGCACCAGGAATTGCCCATCAGGCTTGTTCCAGTCGCTGGCCACTTTGGCCAGGAATTTGTTCGGCGCGATGCCGGCCGAGGCGGTGATGCCGACCTCGTCGCGAATCTGACGGCGGATGGCCTCGGCCATCCGCGTGGCGCTGCCCTGCTCGTGCGGCCGGCCGCTGACGTCCAGATACGCCTCATCCAGCGACAAGGGCTCGATCAGTTCGGTATAACGCTGGTAGATGGCCATGATCTGCTGACTGGCCAGGCGGTAGCGCGCCATGTCCGGCGGCAGGATCACCAGCTCCGGGCACAGCCGCAGCGCGCGCGCCGAAGCCATCGCCGAATGCACGCCGAAACGGCGCGCCACATAATTGCAGGTGGCCACCACGCCGCGCGTTTCAGGCCGCCCGCCGATGGCCAGCGGCACCTCGCGCAAGCTGGGATCGTCGCGCATTTCGATCGCGGCGTAGAAGCAGTCGCAATCGACATGGATGATCTTGCGCTGGATGGCGTTCATGGCGATAGGGTTCTCAAGCGGGGCGGTCGCTATGGCCCAGCGGCTTGTCCGGGGCGATGCGGTCGCGCAGCCGCTGCTTGAGCAGCTTCAGTTCCGGAAAGCCGTCATCCTGTTTGCGGTCCCACAGGCACTCGCCGTCTACCTCGACGCGGAACACCCCGCCGCTGCCGGGGCGCAGGGCGACTTCGGACACTTCTTTTTCAAACGTGGTCAGCAGTTCCTGGGCCAGCCAGCCTGCGCGCAGCAGCCAGCGGCAACCGGTGCAGTAATGAATGACGACTCGGGGAAGGAAAGCGGGAGTGGCGGAATCAGACATGGCGGGAAGGCGACGAGACAAAACGAAAGCATAACGCAGAAAAATGACGCCGGCCCCCTGTCTTAATTTGTTTTCGGGTGCATGGCACCCGCTCCTCCATCATTCTCTTTTGTATTGGCAGACTTGGCGCAAAACCAGTTTCGGGAGCCGGCGGCCAGGGTAAAGTCTTGTTCAAAACTCGTCGCAGAACCGAGTGTGCCCAGTCGCAATCTGGCTGTAAAGCGAGCGCTAAGCATATAATTCATTGCTGCAAAGCAATATGTAACTTCGGCGCAACGAAACCCGATACGCATAAAAAACAGCAGCTTGCCCGATTATCCGATGCAAGCTGCCGTTTACCGAGATCCGGCCGGAATAGTCCAGCCGCAACGCTCAGTGGCTATGTTCCGCGGCCGCGCCGCCATCCTGCACGACGACGTCCACTTTCACGCTGCCGGCCTTCTCGAACTTCAGCGTCAGCGGGAAATGATCGCCGGCCTTCAGCGGCTGTTTCAGGCCCATCAGCATCACATGGTAGCTGCCGGGGGCGAACTTGACGGTTTTGCCCGGCGCCAGCTCCACGCTGTCCACTTTGCGCATCCGCATCACGCCGTTGTCGTTGACGTGGGTGTGCAGTTCGGCGGTGTCGGCGCGCGGCGTGCTGGCCGATACCAGCTTGTCAGTCTCCTTGCCCTGGTTTTCCAGAGACAGGTACACGCTGCCGGTGGCGCTGGTTTCCGGCATCGCGCGGCTCCACGGATGGCCGATGTGGATGGAACCGAGCTGGAAAGAATGGGCGGCAACCAGACCGGACAGGCACATGCCCAACAGGGCGGCGGCAAAACGTTTCATCGCGGACTCCATGAAATGATCGAAAATACCTTTGACTGTACCATCGCGCGCCCATCGCGGGGCGCGACAAAATGTCGCAGCCCGTCGCCGATGCAACACCTCTTCATGCCATCGTTTTAAAGCGCGTCTAGTCGCTACCCGCTGGCCGCGGAACCCTCTACAATCGCATGGCTTCTCCATCGGCCCTGCATCATGTTCAAAACGTTGTCGCTGCAATTCCTGTTTGGCGGTCTGCTCAGCCTGATCACCATCACCAATCCCTTGTCCAAGATTCCGCTGTTCATCACGCTGACGCGCGAAATGAGCGACTCGCACCGCGACTCGCAAGCCAAGCGCGCCTGCGTGTTCGCAGCAGCCATCATGGCGGTGAGCCTGTTGGCCGGCAACCTGATCATGGCCGCCTTCGGCATCTCATACGGCGCGCTGCGCATTGCCGGCGGTTTCGTGGTGGCGGTGCTGGGCTACCGCATGCTGTTCCTTTCGCAAGACCCGGGCCAGGCGCCCAAGCAATCCGGCGAGCGCGAGGACTACGCCTTCTTCCCGCTGGCCATGCCCGGCATCAGCGGCCCCGGCACCATCGCGGTGGTAATCGGCATCTCCACCGAAATCGCCGAACTATCCACCTTGCCGGCCAAGGCCATCGCCTTTTTCATGACCTTCGCCGCCATCGGCCTGACCTGCGTCGGCATGTGGCTGACGCTGAAGTCGTCCTTGCTGATCTCGGAGCGGCTGGGCCGCGGCGGCCGCGAAGTGATGACCCGGCTGATGGGCTTCTTGCTGATCTGCATCGGCGTGCAGTTCGTCGGCTCCGGCATCCGCACCTTCATGGCGGGTTCGTGAAACGCCATAGCCTGATTTGCACGGCTACAAGTTGTATACCAGCACCACCCCGATCAGCAGCGGCGCCAACCAGCGGCAACTCAAGCGCATCCACGCCTCAGCCCACGCCGACAGCCGCAGCTGATCGCTGACTGCCGGCCAGGCCACCCGACCGGCAAACAAGGCAGTGCCGATGCACCCCAGCGGCAGCAAGATGTTGCAGGCGGCATAGTCCATCAGCTCGAAGATATTACGGCCAAACAGCTTGCAATCGGCCAGCGGGCCAAAGGACAAAGCCGCCGGCACGCCGGCCAGAAACACCAGCGCAGTGACGGCGAGGGTAGCCTTGCGGCGGCTGACGCCGAATTCGTCGATAGGCAGAATCACCACCACTTCCAGCAACGATACCGCCGAGGTCAGCGCCGCCATCAGCAGCAGAATGAAGAAAACGATGGCGAACAGCTGGCCGTAGGGCAAATGGTTGAACACCACCGGCATCACCATATAGGTCAAGCCCGGCCCGGCCTGCGGGTCCAGACCGAAGGCGTAGATGGCCGGAAAAATCATCAGCCCCGCCAGCACCGAAGTCAGCGCGGTCAACCCCGTGACCCACAGCGCCGAATTGCCCAGCCGCGTGTCCTGACCCAGATACGAACCGTAAGCCAGCATGCAGCCGGCGCCCACCGACAGCGAGAAGCAGGCCAGCCCCAGCGCCTCCACCAGCATGGCCGGCGTCAGCCTGGAAAAATCGGGGCGAAACAGCGCCTCCGCCCCAGCCAAGGCGCCGGGCAGCGTCAGCGCGCGCGCGATCAAGCCCAGCATCAGCAGGAACAGCAGCGGCATCAACACCTTGCCGGCGCGCTCTATGCCCTGCTGCACCCCGCCCACCACCACCAGCAAGGTCAGTCCGGCGAACAAGGCATGGGTGAGCAGCGCCTCCACCGGATTGCCGACGTACTGGCCGAACAGCTGGCCCAGCGCCGACATATCATCGCTCATCACCCGGCCATCAACGGCGCGCAACAGATAGCCCAGGGTCCAGCCGCCCACCACGCTGTAGAAGGCGAACACCAAGAAGCAGCACAACACGCCGCTGTAGCCCAGCAGCTTCCAGCGGCGCGAACCCAGCCTGGCAAACGCGCCCACGGCGCCGCAACCGGCGGCGCGGCCGATGGCCAGCTCGGCCTGCAGCAGCGCCAGGCCCAAGGTAAAGGTAAATGCCAGATACACCAGCAAGAAAACGCCGCCGCCATTCATCGCGGTGACGTAAGGAAACTTCCAGATCGAGCCTAAACCGACGGTGGCGCCGGCCGAGGCCAGAATGAAACCGAGGCGGGAACCCCACTGCGTGCGCTGCATGAATACTCCTGAACTAGCTGAAGCTGCCGCCGCGCGGGGTGAGACTGGATAAAACAAGGCCGCCCTGTGCGGCGGCCCGGAACAACAAACGACAACTCCCCTGGCGCGCCGATCAGCTGCGCCACCACCAGTTGCGGTTGAAAGAGGGAGTGGGTTTCGTTTGCATCATTTTCACAGCATGCCGGTTTTGACGACGCCTCGTCAAGCCCGGCATGCCCTTCAACGATCAGACGTTCTCGCTGGCAAGACGGGCATCGGCGCCGGATTTGCCCTTCAAGCGGAAGCCCACCCACAGCAGGCCCAACCACAAGGGCAGCACGTAAACCGATACCGCCATGCCCGGCGTGAACAGCAGAATGCCGAGGATCATCACCATGAACACCAGGCACGCCCAGTTGGAAACCGGATGCCACAGCGACGGGAACACCATTTTCAGGCCGCCCTTAGCGCGGCGGAACTTCAGATGGGTCAGGCTGATCATCGCCCAGTTGGTCACCAGCGCGGCCACCACCAGCGACATCAGCAAGCCCAGCGCCTCGCCCGGCAGCAGATAGTTCAGCAGCACGCAGGCCACGGTGGCCAGCGCGGAGAACAAGGTGGCGTTGACCGGCACGCCGCGCTTGTCCAGCTTCTTCAGCGCGCGCGGCGCGTTGCCCTGCTCGGCCAGGCCGAACAGCATGCGGCTGGTGGCGTAGACGCAGCTGTTGTAGACCGACAGCGCGGCGGTCAGCACCACGAAGTTCAGCGCGTGCGCGGTAAAGCCGGCGCCGATCTGCTGGAAAATCATCACGAAAGGGCTGCCGCCGGCGGCGACTTTGTTCCACGGATACAGCGACAGCAGCACCACCAGCGAGCCGATGTAGAAAATCAGGATGCGGTAGATCACCTGATTCACCGCCTTGGGGATGGTTTTCTGCGGGTCGGCCGCTTCGGCCGCGGTCATGCCGATCAGCTCCAGGCCGCCAAACGAGAACATGATCACCGCCATCACCATGAACAGGCCGCCGAAACCATGCGGGAAGAAGCCGCCGTCATTCCACAGATTGCTGACCGAGGCCTGCGGGCCGCCGGTGCCGGACAGCAGCAGGTAGCCGCCGAACAGGATCATGCCGATCACCGCCGCCACCTTGATCAGCGCGAACCAGAACTCGGTCTCGCCGTAGGATTTGACGTTGGCCAGGTTGATGGCGTTGATGCAGACGAAACACACCAGCGCGGTCAGCCAGGTCGGCACATGCGGCCACCAGTACTGGACATAGGCGCCCACCGCCGTCAGCTCGGCCATGCTCACCAGCACGTACAGCACCCAGTAGTTCCAGCCGGACAGGAAGCCGGCGAAATTGCCCCAGTAGCGGTAGGCGAAATGGCTGAACGAGCCAGCCACCGGTTCTTCCGCCACCATCTCGCCCAATTGGCGCATGATCAAAAAGGCGATGAAGCCGGCGATGGCATAGCCGAGAATCATCGATGGCCCCGCGGCCTTCAGCACGCTTGCCGAGCCGAGAAACAGGCCGGTGCCGACCGCGCCGCCCAGCGCGATCAACTGTATATGGCGGTTTTTCAGCTGGCGCTGCAAACCGGTATCAACTTCACTCACGATTTATTCTCCTGTGGTGCAGGCGGCGGGCCGCCTGTAAGGTGCAATGTGCATCTAACCACCTGCCGGGCGCACCGTCAAACCGCTGGATACAATATATATGCTCACATTATGATGATTGGTTGCATTTTAGAAATTAAAAACCATTGAATATGGCTTTTTTTGACATAAATTGCCAATAATGGCGCATCACGCTGCAAATTCCCTAGCCAGCACCCTGGCTGCCCCGCCGCTAACGTTTCGTTACCCGTGGTGACAAATGCTGTACACAGTTCTTGCAACTGCCAACTGATAATCGCGTCCAAGCCATATGTGACCGCAGCGTCACTTCAGGGAGAGAATAATGAAACAGTCCGTACTCATCGCCAGCGTGCTGGGCGGCGGCATCGCGCTGGGCGCCATCGGCGTAGCCGGCATCCAGGCACTCAAACCATCCAAGCCGGAAACCGTCGCCGCGGCCAGCGCGCCGCTGGCCCAGGCATCGGCCCCGGCCGTCCAGGCGCTGCCGCCAAGCGCGGCCTCCTCCACGGAGGCTCAGGCGGCCGCCGTAGCGGCCCCGGCCGCGGCAGTAGCGCCCGCTGCGCCGAAACCCGCGCCCAAGCCGGTCCACGCCAACCACGCCAAGATACTGGCCGTGACCCCGATCAAGGAAACGGTGAGCGAGCCGAAGCAGGTTTGCCATCAGGAGCAAGTCGTCCACCAGGCGCCGGTACAGGACAATAACCGCATCGCCGGTTCGGTGATCGGCGGCGTGGTCGGCGGCCTGCTCGGCAACCAGGTCGGCGGCGGCAACGGCAAGAAGGCCGCCACCGTGCTGGGCGCGCTGGCCGGCGGCCTGGCCGGCAACAAGGTGCAGGAAGGCATGCAGGAGCGCGACCAGGTGGCCAGCACCCGGACCATCTGCAATACCGAGAACGTGGACAAGGAAAAAGTCGTCGGCTACAACGTGCGCTACTCGCTGGACGGCAAGACCGGCACCGTGCGCATGGACCAGAAGCCGGAAGGCAAGACCTTGCCGGCCAAGGACGGCAAGCTGCTGATCTGATCCCTCTGACCCCAGCCCGAAAAGCACAAGGCCCGGAAACCGGGCCTTGTGCTTTATGTTCACGCCACCTGACGCGGCGCCTCGACTCGCAAGCGCTGGCGCGCCGCCACCTCTTCCGCCGCCTCCGGCGGGCCGAACAGCGACACCAACCGGTCGCGCCAGTTATCCGCCCGCCAGGCCTCCGCCAGCATGTCGCGCCACTCCACCACGCTGACCCACAGCGGATTGAAGCTGCTCACCGGCTTCACCGTGCCGTATTCGCAGGGATCGCTGTCCCGCTCCTCCACGAAGGTGCCGAACAGCCTGTCCCAGACCACCAGCACGCCGGCGTAGTTGTGGTCGATGTAGCGCGGGTTCTTCGCATGATGCGCGCGGTGGATGGACGGCGTGTTGAAAACGTATTCCAGCCAGCCCAGCTTGGGCACGATCTGGGTATGCACAAAGAACTGGAAGGCGAGATTCAGCAACACCACCGCCACGACCTGCTGCGGCGGAAAGCCGAGCCAGGCCAGCGGCAGCCAGAATGCCCACATCCCGGCAAGCGGATACATCAGGCTCTGGCGGAAGGCGGTGGTGAAATTCATGCGCGTGGAGCTGTGGTGCACGCTATGCGCCGCCCACAGCCAACGCACGCGGTGGCTGACGCGGTGGAACCAGTAGTACAGGAAGTCCTGGCCGAGAAACAGCAGGAAGAAGCTCAGATAGCTGTCGGCAAAATCGAATAGCCGGTGCTGCTGGTAAATCCAGCCATATAAAGGCAGCACGAACACCCAGGCCAGCTTGTCGGCGCCTTGGTGCAGCAAGCCCAGCGCCGCGCAGCAGGCCGAATCGCGCCAGTCGTACACGGACAACCGCCCCTGACGCCGCAGCCTAAACAGCTCCCAGGCGACAAACAGCAAAAAGACCGGCACCAGCGCCAGCAGTATCAGTTCCACCGGAAATTTCATCGATCATCCCCTCGCCAGACAAAGCAAACACTCGATTGGAGTTTAGGCTCTATCCAGCAAGGGCTGTCAACCGCCATGTCATGGCATCCAGGCAGGACCGGCTGACTGTGGCGCGAAAACCATAGCCAGGCTATTCGCGCCTGGCCATATAAGCCGCCAGCGCGGCGTCGCGGTCCGCCCATACGCGGGCCACGCTGGGCCGCTGTCCCAGGCGCTGCAGATAGTCGGCGCAACCCGACAGCCGCAGCGTCATGTCCTCGCCGAGGAAAGTCTGGCTCAAGCGCCCCACCGTCGGCAGGATGCCGGCGGCGCTGAGATCGGCGAAGCTGAAGTCTTCGCCGGCCAGCCACGGCGCCTGCCGCGCCAGCTGCGCCACCGCGCTGATGCCGCGGGCCAGAGCCTGGCGTATTTCCTCGGCCTGCTCCGCGCTAGGCTGGCTGCCTTTCATCATGTGGCCGATCAACGGGGCCGCCGGCCGCATCACATACAGCTCCAACATGGTCATCAGCTCGCGCGCCAGGGCACGGCCGTTCGGGGTCGGCGGCAGCAGCGAAGCGGTGGGATACGCATCCTCCAGCCACTCCAGGATCACCGTCGATTCGGCCAGCGGGTGGCCATTGATCTCCACAAACGGAATCTTGCCCATCGGGCTCTTTTCCAGCAGCCAGTCCTCCTGCGAGGGCGGGGTCAGCACCTCCTGGAAATTCACGCCCTTCTCCAGCAAGGCGATCTTCACCTTGTTGTAGTACGGCGACAAAGACAATCCGTGCAGTTTGATCATGCCATCTCCAAAAAACATTGGGAAAGCGGCGGGGCGGAATGCGGCCCGCCCCGCCGCGACTTGCGACATCATCGCAGCCTACAACCTTATTTAGCCAGCTCCAGGCTTTTTTGCTGCAACAATTTGCGGATTTGCGGCAGCATTTGCTGCGCTGCCTTCTCGCCTTCCAAAATAGCCTGATTGCGCGAATCAAAGTCGGCGGAGCCGATGTCCAGCACATCGGGGCGAATCACCACGTCGGCCTGCTTCAGCTCCAAGGCCAGCGCCGGACCGTTCATGATGTTCAGGCTCTGGTCCAGCATGGACAGGAAGCCGACCGCCTTGCCCGGCTTGGGACGGGCGGTGATGTCCACGGCGATGACGAACTGCGCGCCCATTTCCTTGGCCGCGCTGACCGGCACCGGGCTGACCAGGCCGCCGTCGACATAGCGCTTGCCGCCAATTTTCACCGGCAGGAACACATTGGGAATGCTGGCCGAGGCGCGCACTGCCTGACCGGTGTTGCCTACGCGGAACACCACCTTGCGGCCGGAGTCCAGCTCGGTCGCCACGGCGCCGAACGGCCTGGGCAGTTTTTCCAGCGGCTTGTTGCCCACCTGGGCATTGATCCAGTTCTGCAGCTTCTCGCCCTTCAGCACGCCCTTGGTGGACAGCGTCCAATCGGTCAGGTCGGCCTGGTCCAGCGCCATGGCGCGCTGCTGCAATTGCACGCCGTTGAGGCCGGACGCGTACAGGCTTCCCACCACGCTGCCGGCGCTGGTGCCGGTGATCACGTCGGGCGCGATGCCCGCGCCTTCCAGCACCTTGATCACGCCGATATGGGCGAAACCCTTGGCCGCGCCGCCGCCCAAGGCCAGGCCTATCTTCACTTTCACCGGGGCAGGGGCCGGCGCTTCCGGCGCTTTGGACGTCGAACAGCCGGCCAATAGCGCGGCCAGGCCCAAGGCCAGCCAGGGACGCATTGCTTTCTTGCTTATCATGATTCCATCAGTCTTTCAGACATTGGCGGCCGGCAAGGCCGCCCCAACGGGCGCGGGATCGAGCATCACGTAATTGAGATGCCGCGCGCCCTCCAATTCGAAATACGTTTCGCCATGCACGGCCATGCCGACCCGGCGGTAGAAGCCGATGGCGCGCGCGTTGCCGTGCCAAACCATCAGCCACAAGCGCGGCTGGCCGGGCTGGAGGCGCGTCCATCGCCGCGCCGCGTCCAGCAAACGCCGGCCCAGACCCTGTCCGGCATGGCTTTCCAGCAGATAAAGCCGGTCGACTTCCACCGTCGGGAAATCGCAGCCCTGGCAGGCGCTGTCCAATTTCAACAGCGCGTAGCCGAGCAGATGGCCTTCATCCTCCAGCAGCAGCAGCCGGCGCGCGGGATTGGCGATCAACGCCTCGAAATGGGCCGGCGAGAATTCGGACAGCACATAATCGGCGATGCCGCGGCGGATGCCGCCGCCGATCAAATAAGTATTCAGCCACACCTGAATCGACAGGGCGGCCAGACACGCCGCGTCATCGGGACAGGCGCTGCGGATTTCCACGTCCATGACACAGACTCCGGTTCGCGCCGCCGGTTCGCTCAATCGGCCCGCGGCGCTTTCTTGACGAATTCGATCACTTGCCGGCCATCGTCCGTCATCTTGGCCAGCTTCTTGCCGGTGCCCTTCCAGGCATGGCCGTAGACCACCTCGTAGCTGGCGGGCAGCTTGCCGTCGCGGCGGTGGCGCTCGTACGCTTCCTCCACCTTGCGCCAGGCCTGCTTGCCCATCAGGCCGCGGCCGCGGCCTGCCGTGGCGTTGTGCGCGCCGATGGCTTTGAGGTCGCGCATCACCGCCTTGGCGTCGTCGTAAGTCAGCACGATTTTTTCCATGTCCATCACCGGCTCGGCGAAACCGGCGCGCATCAGCGCGTCGCCGATGTCGTGCATGTCGATGAACTGGTTGACGTGGGTGGCGCCGTCGATGCCGGCAAACGCGCCGCGCAGCTCGAACAGCGTGTCCGGCCCCAAGGTGGAGAACATCAGCAGGCCATCCGGCTTCAGCACCCGGCGCAGTTCGGCGAACATCTTGTCCGGCACGTTGATCCACTGGATGGTCAGGTTGGACCAGATCATGTCCACGCTGTCGTCGGCCAAGGGCAGTTTTTCGATGTCGGCGTTGATCTGCCACGGCTGGCTGGGCTTGAACAGCTTCTTCAACAGGCCGTCGCCCTCGCGGGCGCGTTCGCGCGAGGCCAGCAGCATGGCGTGCGCCAGGTCCAGCTCGATCACCCGCGCCTGCGGATAGCGTTGGCGCAAATGCGCCGCGCCGTAGCCGGTGCCGGCGCCGGCATCCAGAATCACCGCTGGCTGGTGCTTGATGTAATCGAGCCGTTCCGCCATGCGGTCGGACACCTCGCGCTGCAGCACGGCGGCCGAATCGTAACTGGCCGCGGCCTTCTCAAACGAGGCGCGCACGCGCGCCTTGTCGGTGTAAAACGCTTCACTCATGCCTGGGTTTCCAGATGCTCGGCAAGCGCGCGCACAAAGTCCGGCTCATGGGACAGGAAAGGCGCATGCGACGCTTGCGGGAATTCATAAAGGACGGCGTCGCCAAGGGTGTCGGCCAGCCAACGGCCGGCGCCTATCGGGGTGATGGCGTCGCGCACGCCATAGAACAAGGCGGCGGGGCAGCGGATGCGATCCGCCAGCTCGCGGGCGTCGGCTTCCAGCAACAGCTCCAGCGCCGGCAGCAGGCCCTGCGGCCGGCCGTGGGCAAACAGCTCGCCGCGCAAGGCTTTCAGCGTGTCGCGCGCCGCCGGCGCGCCCATCATCTGCAAGGCCAGGAAGCGCTCGAGCGTCTGCTCGAAGGCGCCGTCCAGGCTTTGCGCCACCGCCTCGATCGACTGGCGCGCCTGCGCGTGCGGCCAACTGTCGTCGCGGACGAAGCGCGGACTGGTGGCGATCAGCGCCAGGCTCTTGACGCGATCCGGATGGCGGGCCGCCCAGTGCTGGGCGATCAGCCCGCCGAGCGACCAGCCCACCACATGCGCCGGCAGCGGAAAATGGGCGGCCACGATGTCGGCCACCGCATCGGCGTCGAAGCGCGCCAGCGCCGGCGAGGCGCCATGGCCGGGCAAATCCACCAGATGGACGCAGAAGCGGGCGGCCAATTGCTCGGCCACGCGGCTGAACACTCCGCCGTGAAGGCCCCAGCCATGCAGCATGACCACGTCCGGGCCCTGGCCCAGCGTTTCGACAAACAGATTCATGAACGGTCAGATGGGGGGAAAACGCTATTTTCGCAAGAGTGCGATGTGAAGGAAACCACCTAAGCCGGCGTCTTCGTCGTGAATGCGTTGCAATTTGGTAACGGAAACGATGTCGCCGAGGCGGCGGTTGATGTCGGTGGCGACGAAGCGCGCCACGAGATTGCCGGCGCGGCGCCACAGCGGGGCGCGCGAACGGTCCGCCAGGAACTTGTCGAAGACGGCCACCCGGCCGCCCGGCTTCAGCACGCGCTCCACCTCGCGGATGCAGGCCTGCGGGTCTGGAATCACCGCCAGCACCAGATGCAGCGCCACCGCATCGAAACTGGCGTCGGGAAAGTCCAGCCGCTGGCCGTCCATCTCCAGCGCGCGCACCGCCATGCCCAGCCGCTCGGCGCGTTCCTTCAGCTGCTGCAGCATGGCCGGCGCGATGTCGATGGCGGTGACATGGCGGCAGCGCACCAGAAAATCCAGGTCCAGCCCCGTGCCGGCCCCCACCAGCAGCACCTGCTCCCCCGGCTGCGGATTGAGCAGGCCCAGCGAGCGGCGGCGCTGCGCGGCAAAGCCCTGCGCCAGCTTGTCGTACCAGGGCGCGTACACATCATAGCGCCAACGATTGAAACGGGTCGCCCATTCACGCCGCACTGCGGATGTCCTGTTCAAAACGGGCCAAGCGCTCCCAGTCCAGGCCCTGCGCCGGCGCCGGGGCGGCAAAATAGAAGCCCTGCAGCTTGCTGCACCCCATCTCCTGCAGCATCGCCAGCTGCGCGGCGGTTTCCACACCCTCCGCCACCACGTCCAGATCCAGCGCCTTGGCCAGCGCCAAGATGGCGCGGACGATGGCCGCCGATTCCTCCTTGCGGTCCAGGTCGAACACGAAGGACTGGTCTATCTTCAGCACGTCGAAACGGTAGCGGTGCAGATAAGACAGCGCGGAATAGCCAGTGCCGAAATCATCCAGCGCCAGCTTCACGCCCAGGCCGTGCAGCCCCTGCATCACCGTCGCCGCGGTCTCCGGCTGGTCGATCAGCGCGCTTTCGGTGATTTCCAGATGCAGCATGGCCGGCGGCAGCTGGTAATGGGCGATGCGGCCGCCTATCCAGGCGACCAGGTCCGGATCGTGGAAATTGGCCGACGACAGATTGATGTGCAGCGAAATGTGCTCGTCCACCCGCCCTTCCGCGCGCCAGGCTTGCAGTTGCGCGCAAGCCGCGTTGACCATGTAACGGTCCAGGCGATTGATCAGGCCGCTCTCCTCGGCCATCGGCAGGAACAGCGCCGGCGGGATCAGCCCGCGCTGCGGATGCTGCCAGCGCACCAGCGTTTCGAAGCCGGACAGCTTGCCGGTCTTGGCATCGATGAACGGCTGATAATAGGGAATCAGCTGCTTGTCCTCTTCCAGCGCGCGGCGCAGCTCGGTTTCCAGCGCCAGTTGGTCGGCCTGGTCGATGCGCAACTGATGGCTGAACAAGGTATAGCCCTGGCGGCCTTGCTGCTTGGTGCAGTACATCGCATGGTCGGCGTCGCGTAACAGCTCGTCGGCATTGCGGTAGTGGTCGCGGTCGGCCAGCACCACGCCGACGCTGGCGGTGGAAAAGACTTCGCGCCCGGCCAGGATCACCGGCCGCTCGAACTCTCTGACGATGCGGCGGGCGATGATCTCGCAGTCTTCCGGCCCTTCCATGCCGAACATCACCACGGCAAACTCGTCTCCGCCCAAACGCGCCAGAAAATCATAGTGGCGCAGGCAGGAACGGATGCGCGCGCCCGCCTCGAACAACAGGTGATCGCCGGCCAGGTGGCCCAGGGTGTCGTTGACCAGCTTGAAGCGGTCCAGGTCGATGAACAACAAGGCGAAACGGTCGCCGGAGCCGGCGACGAAGCCATCCCAGGCCCGATTCAGCGCCTTGGCGAAGTAGTTGCGGTTGGGCAGTTTGGTCAGGGGATCGTGCAGGCTGTCGAACTCCAGCTGGGCATTGACTGCGTCCAGCTCGCTGGTGCGCTCTCGCACCCGCTGCTCCAGCTCGGCATAGGCCTGCTGCAGGCTCTCCAGCGCGCGCACCCTCGCCAGCGCCGCGCCGATGTTGTTGGCGACGAACTCCAGCACTTCCTGATCGCGGAAATTGTAGCTGACCTCGCCGTCGTAGCTCTGCACCGCCAACACGCCCAGCAGTTCATTGTCGCAGTACAGCGGGACGCCCAGCCAGCTTTGCGGCTTTGCGCCTCCGTCTTCCACCGCGGCCGGCACCTGGCTGTACGGGTCGACCAGCAGCGGCCGTCCGCTGTGCAGCACCTGTTCGATATAGCCCTGGGCCGGCTTGCGCGGGTGCAAGACCTCGACATATTCGTCGGCGCAATACGGAAACGTGATGCGGTCGCTGAGCTTGTCGTATAAGGCCACCACGCAATTGCGCGCCGACACCATCTCCGACAGCAGCCGGTGCAGCCCGCTGAGAAACGCCTCCAGCGACAGGCTGGAGTTGGATAATTCCGCGATGCGGAACAAGACATTCTGGAACTTCTCCACCTGCTTGCGGCTGGCCACCTCGGCCCGCAATCTGGCATTGGCCCCTTCCAACTCGCAGGTGCGCAGCCAGACCTGACGCTCCAGTTGGCTGCGATACAGCACCCGGTCCAAGGCGAAGCCGACATGGCGCGCGGCGAACATGAACAGCAACTGCTCGGACGAGGTCAGCGCCGCCTGGTCTTCATAGGCATGCAGCATGACCGCGCCGATGGGATTGCCGTCGGCGTTCACCAAGGGCGCGCCCATCCAGAACGCCGGCAACACGGCCGGTTGCGCCAGTTCCTCATCGCGGCACAGCTCGGCAATGCGTTCGCCGGTCAGCACCATGGGCTTGCCGCCGCGCAACAGCCAGGCCGCCAATGCGGCATGCCCGTCATCCAGCGGCAGCATCGCTTGCGGCGAAGGCGGCGCGGGATCGCGCCGGTCGACGTAGAACGGAAAATGCAGGGTGGCGCCGTCGTCGCCATACAGCGCGATGGCGAAATTGCTGGCATCCATCAGCTGCTGCATCAGTTTGTGCAAGCGCGGCAGCAGCCGATCCAGACTGGCGCACTCGCCGGCCAGGAGACTGATTTCAAGCATGGTATCGTTGGCCAGCCGGGCCGCCGATTGCTCGCCGCGCAGCGCGGCGCAATACAAGTGGCCGCCCAAGAGCGCGGCGACGTCGGCCGCCTCCGCCGGCGCCTGTCCGCGCCACACCAGCCAGCCCACCGTGTTATCCGCCATCCGCAACGCCAGCGCGCCGCCATCCGGCCCCGGCAGGCGGCCGCCGGCCAAAGCCTCGGCGCTCGGCAAACCGTCGGCCGCCCCCAAGCTGGCCAGGCGCTGCCAGGTCACGCCGGACAGCCCCCATACCGCGGCGGCGGACAAGCCGCCGCCTCGCCCCAACAGCGCCAAGGCGCGCTCGGCGGCTTGCGCCGGACTTTCCAAATATTCAGCCGTGCTCATCATGTCATTATCGTAGTACGAGTTAGCCGGAAAATCCGCATGCCACGCCCGGGCCGCTTCCCCACGGCCGCGCCTGCTGACGGACATGCAAAAGCCCGGAGCATAAGCTCCGGGCCGATGGATTCGCTGCCGCAGCGCACACGCGCCGCCGGTATTCAATCCTGCGCTTGCAACAGCAGATCGAGCAGCGCGTCCAGCTGCGCTGGCTCATGCTGCGCCGACAAGGAAATCCGCAAACGCGCGCTATTTTCCGGCACGGTAGGCGGACGGATGGCGGGCACCCAAAAGCCTTGCTGTTTCAAGCGCTCAGCCTGCCTTATGGCATGAGCATCTTCACCCATGATAATGGCTTGGATCGGTGTGCGGGAAGCCCTGTCTGCAAGATGCGTGCCGGCCAGCCGCTCGCGGCAGCGCGCCGCCAGTTGCCGCAGCCGCTCGCGGCGGTCGTCGCCCTCGACAATCAGCCGCAGGCTGGTTTCCACCGCGGCGGCCAGCGCCGGCGGCTGCGCGGTGCTGAAAATATAGGTGCGCCCGCGATTGACCAGCCATTCCACCAATAGCCGGCTGCCGGCGACGAAGGCGCCGGCGAGACCGGCCGCCTTGCCCAGCGTGGCCATGTAGATCAGCCGCTCCGAGGCCAGCCCATGCTCCGCCGCCGAGCCGCGGCCGCCGCCCAGCACGCCGAAACCGTGCGCGTCATCGACATACAGCCAGGCGTCGTAGCGTTCGGCCAGCGCCAGCAAGGCCGGCAGCGGGGCCTCGTCGCCATCCATGCTGTACACCGCGTCCACCGCGATCAGCTTGGTACAGGCGCGGCTCGCCGCCAGCAGCTGTTCCAGATGTTCCAGATCATTGTGGCGGAAACGCTGGAAATCGGCGCGCGACAGCAGGCAGCCATCGTTCAGCGAGGCATGGTTCAATTTGTCGGCGAACACCGCGTCGTCGCGGCCGACCAGGCTGGTGATCACCGCCAGGTTGGCGGCATAGCCGGAACCGAACAACAGCGCCGCCTCGCGGCCGACGAAGCGCGCCAGCGCTTCCTCCGCGCGCTGGTGGGCTTCGCTGTGGCCGGTCAGCAGATGCGACGCGCCGCTGCCGGCGCCCCAGCGCTCTACGCCCTGCTGCAGCGCACGCACCAGGGCCGGATGATCGGCCAGCCCCAGGTAATCATTGCTGGCAAACGATAGGTAAGATTGACCTTCAATGACGATGTCAACGCCCTGCGGCGACTCCAGGGTGGCGCGTCGGCGCAGGCGGTGATTCGCATCCAGTTCATTCAGGGCGGCGGACAAATCTTGCAGGCGCATGATGGTTGCACTCTTTTGCGTGGGTTGACCAAACCGCGGCGGCGAACCACCTCGGTACGACACACTATATATAGGTTCGCATTTAAGCAGACAGCGCAGAATTGCTAAAGAATATTACAGGGCCCGCAAGTCCAGTTTGGCCATCAGTGTCTGGTCGGCCAGTACATCGGGGTTGCCCGTGGTCAACAGCTTATCACCATAGAATATCGAGTTGGCGCCGGCCAGGAAGCACAAGGCCTGGGTCGCTTCGTCCATCTCGCGCCGGCCGGCGGACAAGCGGACATAGCTCTTGGGCATGGCGATGCGCGCCGCGGCGATGGTGCGCACAAACTCGGTCCAGTCCAGCCGGCTGGCATCCGCCAGCGGCGTGCCCACCACCTGCACCAGATTATTCACCGGCACCGACTCCGGCTGCGGGTCCAGATTGGCCAGTTGGGCGATCAGCCCGGCGCGGTCGCGCCGGGTTTCATTCATGCCGACGATGCCGCCGCAGCATACCGACAAGCCGGCCTTGCGCACTTTGCCCAGCGTCTCCAGCCTGTCCTCGTACTCTCGAGTATGAATGATATCAGCATACTTGTCGGGCGCGGTATCCAGATTGTGGTTGTAGTAATCCAGACCCGCGTCTTTCAGTTGTTCGGCCTGGCCATCGCGCAACAGGCCGAAAGTGGCGCAGGTCTCCAGCCCCAACGCCTTCACCTCGCGCACCATGTCCAAAGTCTTGGCCAGATCGGCATCCTTCGGCCCGCGCCAGGCGGCGCCCATGCAGAAGCGGCCCGCGCCATTGGCCTTGGCCTGCCGCGCGGCCGCCACCACCTCGTCGACCGTCATCATCGGCTGATCGGCTACCGGCGTGTCATGGTGCAGCGACTGCGGACAATAGCCGCAATCCTCCGGACAGCCGCCGGTTTTGATCGACACCAGCGTCGACAGCTGGATTTTGGTTGGATCGAAAAACTGCCGATGGATCTCTGCCGCGCGGAACACCAGCTCCATGAAAGGCAGCCCGAGCAGGGCCTCCACCTCGTCCACGCTCCAGTTGGCTTGTTCCGGGTGCGGCGCGGCCGGGCGCTTGAACTCCATCGGTACAGTATGCATCGTACGCTCCATTCATCTAATGTCATTACAGGGGGACGCATTGCCCATCCCGCCGATAGGGCGGGCGGCAAAATCTTGGAGGGCCAGGCCCGATGCTGTCAAACTTAATTACATCAACAATTGACAACTGCTCACTAATTAAGCAGAACTGCCTGCTTTGCGGACAATCCGGCACGCGCCGCGGCCTATGTCCACCTTGCCGCGACATGCTGCCCGCCCTGCCCGCTGAACAGTGTCCGCGTTGCGCCGAGCCGACGCTTGGCGGCATGCTGTGCGCCCACTGCCAACGGCGTCCGCCGCACTTCGACGCGCTACACGTTCCTTATCTTTTTGACTACCCCCTGAGCGGGCTGATTCATGCCTTCAAGTATGGCAAACGGCTGCCTTTGGCGGGGGTTTTGGGCGGCTTGCTGAGCGATTTCGCACGGGGCTTCGGCCATGAATACGACTTTGTCATTCCGGTTCCATTGGCAAATGAACGACTTGCGAAAAGGGGCTTCAATCAGAGCGGCGAGCTTGCCAAAGCGTTCGCTGGTACAATAAATACCCGTTTTTCGGATAATCTGTGTTGGCGAAAATACAACACAGCGTCGCAGGCCTCGCTCGGCCGCGCCGAAAGACTCACAAACGTGCGCCATGCGTTCGGCGTAAAACGCCGCTGCGACGGGCTTTCCATCGCCATCATCGACGACGTCGCCACCAGCGGCGCCACCCTCTCCTCCCTGGCTCGAGAGCTCAAAAAACAGGGTGCGAAACGGGTCGACGGATGGGCGCTGGCCCGGGCGTTTTCCCCAAAAACTTGACCAAGATTTTGATTCCTTGGAACAATCCAGCCTGCCAACGATGTTCACTGTTGTTCTATTTCAGCCGGAAATTCCGCCCAACACGGGCAATGTGATCCGTTTATGTGCCAACACCGGCTGTGAACTGCATCTGGTCAAACCGTTGGGCTTCCCGCTTGAGGATGCCAAGTTGCGGCGAGCGGGGCTCGATTATCACGAGTATGCCCGCGTCGTGGTCCACGAAGATTGGCCTGCTTGTCTGCAGGCCCTTCACGGACGACGGATTTTCGCCGCGACGACGAAAGGCGCCACGCGCCATGACCGGATTTCCTACCAACCCGGGGACGTTTTTCTGTTCGGTCCCGAATCCCGCGGCTTGCCGCAAGAGGTGCTGGCTGCCCTGCCGGCGCAACAAAGGATTCGCCTGCCGATGCGTCCCGAGTCGAGAAGCCTCAACCTCTCCAATGCCGTCGCTGTGACGGTGTATGAGGCTTGGCGCCAAATCGACTTCGCAGGGGGGGCATAGCAGTTCGCAAGGTTGGCCCAACAGCATAGGGAGGTTTATGCAACCTGTACTCCGATGGCTGTGGCTTGTATTTGTCAGTCTCGTGCTTGTGGCCTGTTCCACCGTGAAGACGGCCAGTGCCACAAACCAGTCGGCTACGCCGACAAACAAGAAGACCGTCGCCAAGAACGGGGCTTATTTCCAGAACGATGGCCCGGCCGATCATATCCCGGTCAACCTGAATCTGGTGCCCGACGCCGTGCCGCAGGAAGAGCCGCTGATCAAGTCGGCCAACCTGCCGTACTCTGCGCTGGGCATGAGCTTCCGTCCTGACGTGCGCGAAAAGCCTTACCACGCCACAGGCCGTGCCTCTTGGTACGGCAAACAGTTCCACGGTCGCAAGACGACCTCGGGCGAACGCTATGACATGTTCGCCATGACCGCAGCGCACCCGACGCTGCCGATCCCGAGCTATGCCCGGGTGACCAACCTGACCAACGGCAAGTCCGTGGTGGTCCGCATCAATGATCGCGGTCCGTTCCACAAGAGCCGTTTGATGGACCTGTCGTTCGCAGCCGCCTACAAGCTTGGCTTCGTCAAGCAAGGCAGCGCCAAGATCGCGGTGGACCGCGTCTGGCCGGCCGCCGACGATACTTATGTCGCTTCGGCGCAACCGGTGACCGAACCGGTCCGCGAACTGAAGGCAGGCGACAATCCGAAATATCTGCAGCTGGGTTCATTTACCAAGCTGGCCAACGCGGAAGCGCTGCTGCAGAAGATGCTGGACCAGCTGGATGACAAATATGATTCCAAGCTCGGCATCGTCAACCAGGAAGGCCTCTACAAGGTGCGCCTGGGCCCGTTCCCCTCGGACGAGGCCGTACGCACCGTAGCGGAGAATCTTCACGTCGAAACCGTGATCTCCAGCTTGTAAGGCTGACTGCTGAATCGTATGGCACAGGGCGAAAGGCGAAGGATGCATCCTTCGCCTTTTTTCATGCCCACCGCCCAAGAAAAAACCCCGGCCTTTCGGACCGGGGCAATGCCTAAATATCAACGATTCAGGCCCCGCTCAGGGAGCCAAGCGGGAGGTGTGAACACCTTATGCTTAGGGGGCGGACCGCGATCAAAGTTCCTGCTGCGGCTCGTCCACCGGCGGCAAGGCGTCGAACCAGCCCTTCACGACCTGCTCCACCTCGTCCACCCCGGCCTTCTTCAGGCTGGAGAACATCTGCACGCTGACGGCCGGATAATCGGCCAGCTCGCGCTTCACCAGCGCCAACACCTTGGCCTGCTCCTGGCGCGACAGCTTGTCGGCCTTGGAGAGCAGGATATGCACCGGGCGGCCGGTTTCGCGGAAAAAATCCAACATTCTGCGATCAAGTTCCTTAAGCGGGTGGCGAGCGTCCATAATCAACAGGAGGCCGATCAGGCTCTGCCGCGTCTGCAGGTAGCGACCCAGCAGCTCCACCCAGTGCGCGCGCACCGCCTCCGGCACCTCGGCGTAGCCGTAGCCTGGAAGGTCCACCAGGAAGCACTCCTCGCCCAGCTCGAAGAAGTTGATGTGCTGGGTCCGGCCCGGCGTCTTGGACACGTAGGCCAGGCGCGTGCGGTTGGCCAGCGTGTTGATCGCGCTGGACTTGCCGGCATTGGAGCGTCCCACGAAAGCGACCTCGGCGCGCGTGGCCGGCAGATCCTTCATGTGGTTGACGGTGGTATAAAATCTGGCGTTCTGAAAAATCGACATGGTAGTAAGGTTGAAATCAGTTGGTATAGAATAACAGGTTTGGAATTGCTACTTTTACAGATATTTTAGGGCTCACCCCTAAAGGAGCGACCATGAAACGAATTATGCTGTTGGCGATGGCAACCTTTTCCCTGGCCGGCTCAGCGCTGGCGGCCGCTCCGGGCCCGCAGGGCGACCCGGCGAAAGGCAAGCAGATCGTCGATACCGTCTGCGCGGCCTGCCACGGAGTGGACGGCAACAGCGCCGCGGCGGCCAACCCCTCGCTGGCAGGACAGAGTTCCCAATATCTGTATAACCAGTTAAAAGCATTCAAGAGCGGCCAGCGCAAGAATCCGACCATGCTCGGCATGGCGTCCACGCTGTCCGACGACGATATGCGCAACGTCTCGGCCTACTTCAGCGAACAGAAGCCCAAGGAGCGCGAGGCCGCCGACAAGGCGCGGATGCCGCTGGGCGCCAAGATTTACCGCGTCGGCAACGCCGCCACACATGTGCCGGCCTGTATGGCTTGCCACGGCCCGGCCGGCAAGGGTCTGCCCGACGAATTCCCGCGCCTGGGCAGCCAGCATGCCGCGTATGTCGCCAAGCAACTGGCCGACTTCAAGGCCGGCGCCGATCGCAAGAATCCCATCATGTACGACATCGCCAGCCGCATGACGGACGAGGAGATGAAGGCCGTCGCCGAATACATCTCCGGCCTGCGCTGAGCGCCATGCCCGCCCGGCACGCCTCCGCCAAGCGCGCGCAGCCGCAACTTTGCCGACCCGGCTCGTTCAAAAGGGAAGCCCCAGGCGGGCTTCCCTTTTTGTGTTCCCGACCATGAATAAAAATCAACGCCGCCATTCCACCGTCCACGCGCTGTATGAGCTGCTCAGTTCGATGCGTTTCGCCATCGGCCTGTTGACCATCCTGGCCATCGCCTCGGTCATCGGCACCGTGCTGAAACAGAACGAACCGTATCCTAACTATGCCTTCGAGTTCGGCCAGTTCTGGTTCCAGGCCTTCGAACGGCTGGGCTTGTTCGACGTCTACCATTCCGGCTGGTTCCTGACCATCCTGGCCTTCCTGGTGCTGTCCACCACGCTGTGCGTGCTGCGCAACGGCCCGGGCTTCATCAAGCAAATGCGCTCGTTCCGAGAAAAGGCCAGCGACGGCTCGCTGGCCGCCATGGCGCACAGCACCGCTTTTACCGCCGAGCAGGCCGATCCGCAGCGGCTGTACGGCTATCTGCAGGCCCAGGGCTTCCGCTGGCGGGAGACCGAGCGCGGCAGCGGCGTGCGGCTGATCGCGGCCAAGAAGGGCGCGGCCGGCAAGCTCGGTTACTTCTTCGCCCACATCGCCTTGATCGTCATCTGCGTCGGCGGGCTGATAGACGGCAACCTGCCGCTGAAACTGGCGGAAATGGCCGGCCGCATCGTGCCGGAAACCCGCGACATTCCGCAAAGCCAGATTCCCGCCGCCAGCCGCCTGAGCACCGCCAACCTGTCGTTCCGCGGCAACGTCAACATCGCCGAGGGCAAGAGCGCCGACGTCACCTTCCTGAACTCCGGCAACGGCTATCTGGTGCAGGAGCTGCCGTTCATCGTCTCGCTGAAGAAATTCCATGTCGACTACTACAGCAACGGCATGCCCAAGCTGTTCGCCAGCGACATCGTGGTGACCGACAAGGCCACCGGCAAGCGCACCGAGGCGACGGTCAAGGTCAACCATCCGCTGATCGTGGACGGCGTGGCGATTTACCAATCCAGCTTCGGCGACGGCGGCTCGCCGCTGCGCTTCTCCGCCTGGAACCTGGCCGCGCCGCAGGCGGCGCCGGTGCCGCTCGCCGGGGTATCGATGAGCAGCCAGCCGCTGCGCGCCAACGGCAAAGACTACACGCTGGAATTCGGCGAGCTGCGCGTATTCAATATCGAAAACATCGGCAAGCCGGACGCGGCCGACCCCACCCTGCGGCAACGCATGCAGGACGCGCGCGAAGTGAAGCACGAAAAGTCGCTGAAAAACTTCGGCCCCTCCGTCAGCTTCAAGCTGCGCGACGCCCAAGGCCAGGCGGTGGAGTACCTGCATTACATGGCGCCGATCGAACAGGACGGCGCGCAATATCTGATGGCCGGCATGCGGCGCACCCCGGCGGAGCCGTTCCAGTACCTGCGCCTGCCGCTGGACGACGATATGAAGCTGGACCGCTTCATGCGCCTGTACGCCGCGCTGCGCGATCCGGCGCTGTACGACGAAGCGGCGGCCCGCGCCGCCAGCAAGGCCCAACAGGGCGGCGTGATCGACGCCAAGCTGGCCCGCCAGTTCGGCGACAGCGTCAAGGGCGTGCTGCAACGCTTCGCCGACAACGGCTTCGCCGGACTGGAAAAATTCCTGGACGAACGGGTGCCGGCCGACAAGCGCCAGGCGGTGGCGCAAACCTATATCAAGATCCTGCAAGGCGCGGTGATCGATGTCATGGCGGTGGCCGATGAGAAAGCCGGCGCCAAGCCGCTGGCCGCCGACGCCGCCCACTACCGCTTCCTGCTGGACGGCCTGGTGGCCGCCAGCGGCCTGCATGACTACGGCGCGCCGGTCTTCCTGCAGCTGGACGGTTTCGACCAGGTGCAGTCGTCCGGCCTGCAGCTGACCCGTTCCCCGGGCAAGATCCTGGTGTACTTGGGATCCGTCCTGCTTGTGCTCGGCATCGTGCTAATGTTCTATGTGCGGGAGCTAAGACTGTGGATACGCCTGGATGGCCGCCATCTGCGGGTGGCCATGACGTCGAATCGACACAATCGCGATCTGGATACCGACTTTCAGCGTCACGTCGACGCCATCCAACACCTGACAAGGGGAGCCTGATGGAGCTTGTCAATTCCGCTTACGCACGCATGCCGCTATGGCGGCGGCTGAACCTGTGGGACTGGGCCTATGCGCTGCTGATCGTGGCGGCCGCCGGCTATGCCTTCAAGCTGTACCACCTCGATATGGACGGGTACGAGCAGGCCATTCTGGCCGGTTCGGCGCTGGGCCTGATCGCGCTGGGCTGGTTCTGGAAAGCCTGGCGCTGGTATTTCCCGCTGGCCGGCGCCTTGGCGCTGGCCGCCATCCCGCTGTACCAGCATGATCTGGCGCGCGGCCAGCAGGCGTTCTGGCTCAAATACGCGCTGTCCAGCCAATCCGCCATCATGTGGATGTGCACGCTGTTCTTCCTCGCCACCGGGGTCTACTGGGTGGCGCTGCTGCGCCGTTCGGACTCGCTGGCGCGCATGGGCGGCGGCCTGACCTGGTCCGCCGCGGTGATGGGGCTGGCCGGCCTGTTCGTGCGCTGGTATGAGAGCTATTTGATCGCGCCGGACGTCGGCCACATCCCGGTGTCCAATCTGTACGAAGTCTTCGTGCTGTTCACGCTGATCACCGCGCTGATGTATCTGTACTACGAGGCCAAGTTCGCCGCGCGCCAGGCCGGCGCGCTGGTGCTGCTGGTGATCAGCGCCGCGGTCATCTTCATCCTGTGGTACACCTTCGACCGCAAGGCGCATGAGATCCAGCCGCTGATCCCGGCCCTGCAATCGTGGTGGATGAAGATACACGTGCCGGCCAACTTCGTCGGCTACGGCGCCTTCTCGCTGGCGGCGATGTTGGGCGTCGGCGAGCTGATGGCGCAGAAGGGCTGGCTGAAAGACCGCCTGCCCAGCGCCGAGGTGCTGGACGAAATGATGTACAAGGCCATCTCGGTGGGCTTCCTGTTCTTCACCATCGCCACCATCCTGGGCGCGATGTGGGCGGCGGACGCCTGGGGCGGCTACTGGAGCTGGGATCCGAAGGAAACCTGGGCGCTGATCGTCTGGCTGAACTACGCCGCCTGGCTGCACATCCGCTTGGTCAAGGGCTGGCGCGGCGCGCCGTTGGCCTGGTGGGCGGTGATCGGCCTGGCCGTCACCTCCTTCGCCTTCCTCGGCGTCAATATGTTCCTGTCCGGCCTGCACTCCTACGGCGGCTTGTAATCCTTCCCGGTTATCATGCGCGCCCCGCCTAAAACGGGGCGTTTTGCATTTCTCCGGCCCGGAACGATGGCATTTGGTATCCTTGTAACGCTTTTATCGATTTTTTATCCCTTTTAAGGAACGTTCTACACCATCATGGACTTATCGTGGCTGTCCGACCCCGCCGCCTGGCTGGGCCTTTTGACGCTGATCATCCTCGAGATCGTACTCGGCATCGACAACCTGATTTTCGTGGCCATCCTGGCCGAGAAACTGCCGCCGGAACAACGCGATCGCGCCCGCATCACCGGCTTGTCCCTGGCGCTGATCATGCGGCTGGGCCTCCTGGCCAGCATCTCCTGGCTGGTGACTCTGACCACGCCGCTGTTCTCGGTCTGGGGCCAATCGTTCGCCGGCCGCGACCTGATCATGCTGGGCGGCGGCATCTTCCTGCTGTTCAAGGCCACCACCGAGTTGCATGAACGGCTGGAAGGCGTGGAGCATGCCAAGGGCGCCACGCAACGCGCCTATGCCGCCTTCGGCACCGTGGTGGCGCAAATCCTGGTGCTGGACGCCGTGTTCTCCATCGATTCCGTCATCACCGCCATCGGCATGTCCGAACATCTGCCGGTGATGATGCTGGCCGTCATCGTGGCGATGATTCTGATGATCGCCGCCAGCAAGCCGCTGACCGCCTTCGTCAACGCCCACCCCACCGTGGTGATGCTGTGCCTGGGCTTCCTGCTGATGATAGGCTTCAGCCTGATCGCGGAAGGCTTCGGCTTCCACATTCCCAAGGGCTATCTGTACGCGGCCATCGGCTTCTCGGTGTTGATCGAAGCCTTCAACCAGGTATCGCAGGCCAACCGCATCCGCTACCTGAACCGCACGCAAAGCTTCCGCGAACGCACGGCCAACGCCGTGCTGAGCCTGATGGGCAGCCGCTTGGCCGATAGCGCGGCGCCGGAGGCCAAGCCAGAAGCCGGCCCGCAGCCGGTGGAAGACACCGCCTTCGGCCACAACGAGCGCGCGATGATACACAGCGTACTGACCCTGGCCGAGCGGCCGATCCGCGTCATCGCCACCCCGCGCGCCGACATCCACCGTCTGGATTTGAGCCAACCGGAAGCAGCCCAGCGCAAAGCCTTGCGCGACAGTCCGTACTCGCGCCTGGTGGTGATCCGCAGCGGCAGCATCGACGAGCCGCTGGGCATCGTCGCGCGCAAGGACCTGCTGGCGCAGTTGCTGGACGGCCGCCCGCTCGACATCGACGCCGCGCTGCGCCAGCCGCTGGTGCTGCCGGAAACCGTCACCGTGCTGAAGGCGCTGGAAAGCTTCCGCCAGCACGCCGCCGACATGGCCTTCGTGGTGGACGAATTCGGCAGCCTCGAGGGCATCGTCACCCAGAAAGACCTGATGGAAGCCATCGCCGGCGAATTCCCGGAAGAGCACGAGCGCCACGAGCTGCCGGCCATCGTCGTGCAAGACGACGGCAGTTACGATGTGGAAGGCAGCCTGGAGCTGGTCACGCTGGAGCAGTACCTGACGCTGGGCGATTTCGAGGACGAGGACTTCCACACCGTAGCCGGCCTGCTGATGGACTGCCTGGAACGCATCCCGCGCGAGGGCGATGAAGTGACGGTTGGCGACTGGAAACTGCGCGTCACGGCGCAGAAGGGCAACCGCACCGAGCGGGTGCGCATCAGTCCCGCCGCCAGCGACTTCGATGCCGGCATCTAAACCCTGCCAGGGCCAGCCCAGGCCCTGGTTCCTCTATGTGCTGCGCTGCGAGAGCGGCGCCCTGTACACCGGGGTCAGCACCGACGTGGCGCGCCGCTACGCGCAACACGCCGCCGGCAAGGGCGCGCGCTACACCCGCCTCAATCCGCCGGTCTCCATCGAAATGGTGGTGGAATACCCGGACCGTTCGGCCGCCCTGCAGGCCGAACATGCCTTCAAATGCCTCTCCAGCGCTGCCAAACGGGATTTTCTAGCCCGGCACGGCCATGACGAACACGCAAGCTGATCCCGTCCGCGCAGCAATGATGAACAGTCGTAAAACAGCGGCCGTTTACATATATGTACATATGTCTTGACCCAGCCCGACTCCCCGCCCTGGCATAGGCTGGGTTCAGGTAATCCTTACCTGAACCCATTCGGGAGAACATCATGAAAAAGCTCGCTCGCCACATCCTGTCCGCCACTCTGCTCTGCGGCCTCGCCTTCGCCAGCGCCGCCCAAGCCGACGAAACCCAATGGCAAAAGCACCACCCGCGCCGCGAGGAGGTGAACAAGCGGCTGGCCCACCAGAACAAGCGCATCGACCAGGAAGAAAGAAGCAAAAAAATCAGCCAGGCCGAAGCGCGCAAGCTGCACCGGGAAGACCAGAACATCCGCCAGCAGGAACGCGACATGGCCAAGCTAGATCACGGCCACATCACCAAGCCGGAACAAAAAGTGCTGAACCAGGAAGAAAACCAGGTCAGCCAGCAGATCCGCAACGGATCCTAAACACCGACAACATTGTCGCCACCGGCAAAACGCGCCGGCGCGCGCCTGGCCGCCGCGCCAAGGCTGTTGACGTTTGCTGATCCAGAGAGCATGGCCGGGCGGGCCGCGGCCCATCTATCTGTGGATAAAAAGCAAATTTCGGCCGCCCTGTGCATAAGTCATCCGCAAGCTGCGCGCTCAAGCCCTCTCAAACAGCGCCTCCGCCTCGGCAAAGCCGTAATGGTGTTCCGCCATAGCCGTCCAAACACCCGCTCGCGCCTCGTCCGCCATCCGCCGCGCCAAACCCATCACCGCCAGCATGGGACCTACGCCCAAGCTGACCCGGGCGACGCCGGCATCGAACCAGTCAGACGCGCCGGCCACGCCAGGCAAGGCCATCAGATTCAGCGGGCCGTTCAAACTGGCGGCCAGGCGCCTGGCCTCGCCAGGATCGGCCAGGCCAGGCACAAACACCATGTCCGCGCCGGCCGCCAGGTAAGCGTTGCCGCGCGCCAGCGTTTCGGCGAAGCGCCGCTCGGCGCTCAGGCTCAAGTCCAACAAATAGGTATCGACGCGGGCATTGATCCACAACGGCGCGTTCAACGCGTCGGCCATCTGTCTGGCGGCTGCCAGGCGCGCGCATTGCGACTCGATAGAGAACAAGGGCTGAGCCAAAGCGCCATGGCCGTTGTCCTCCAGATTGACGCCAACCGCGCCGGCCTCCATCGCCCCCCGCGCGGTCGCGGCGACATCCTGCGGCGACAAACCATAGCCTGCCTCGATGTCGGCGCTGACAGGGACGTCCACGCTACCAACGATGGCGGCGATCTCGCTCAGCATCGCCTCGCGTCCTATGCGCTGAGCATCGCGCCAACCTCGGGCGTAGGCGATGCCGCCGCTGGTGGTAGCAAGGGCGGGATGGCCGGCGGCTTCGAACAACCGGGCGCTGGCGGCGTCCCAGGCATTGGGCAGCAGCAGCTTGCCTTGAATGTTGAGTTGGCGGAAATGCTGGAACTGGGTCAGCGGCGCGATCATGACGACTCCTGTTGTGGGAAACGCCGTCATCGTCTCGCAAGCATCGCCCGCCTGCTGGCGGATTCCGGACGTGGACAGCGCCCGCCATTCGGGTCCGAAAACCGCTGGCTGCGACGGGGAATTGGCGCGATCATCAGGCGATGGAATTCGATCCCGATACTTGCCATCGCGCCCTGGCCAGCCGCGATGCCCGCTTCGACGGCCGCTTCTTCATCGGCGTGCGCACCACCGGCATCTACTGCCGGCCGATCTGCCCGGCCCGCACCGCCAAGCGCGAAAACATCCTGGTCTACCCCACCGCGGCGGCGGCGCAGGAGGCGGGATTCCGTCCCTGCCTGCGCTGCCGGCCGGAAGCCGCGCCGGATTCCGGCGCTTGGCGCGGCGTATCCAACAGCGGACACTCGCATACCGTGGCGCGCGCGCTGGCGCTGATCGAGCAGGGCGCGCTGGATGAAGCCAGCCTGACAAACTTGACCGACAAGCTGGGCGTGGGCGAGCGGCAATTGCGCCGGCTTTTCGCGCAATATGTGGGCGCTTCGCCGCAAGCCGTGGCGCAAACGCGCCGGATACTGCTGGCCAAGCAGTTGATCCATGAAACCCGCATGCCGCTGACCGACATCGCCTTTGCGGCCGGTTTCGGCAGCGTGCGTCGTTTCAACGAGGTATTCCAGCAGCTGTATCGCCGTCCTCCTGGCGCGTTGCGCCGCGACGCCGACGCCGCCGCAGCGGCGTCAGACCATATCAGCCTGCTGCTGCGCTACCGTCCGCCCTACCACTGGCCAGCCATGCTGGATGACTTGCGGCGACAGGCTGTTCCCGGCTTGGAAGCCGTGCGGGATGAATGCTATGTCCGAGCCATCGCCCAGGATGGCGAATGCGGGGTGCTGACGGTCAGCCACGAACCGCGCAAGCACGCCCTGCGTGTCGGACTGCATCTTCCCCGTCTGCGCGCCTTGCCGCAGCTGCTGGCGCGCGTCAGGGCCATGTTCGACCTTGCGGCGGATATGGAAGCGATAGAACGTCAACTGGCGCGAGACCCCTTATTGGCGAAGCTGGTCCCGCGGCAAACCGGCTTGCGGCTGCCCGGCGTCTGGGAGGGCGAGGAAATCCGCTTCCGCATGCTCTCAATTCCGGACAGGCTGGCGTGGCTGGAAAAGCGCGGCCTGCCGCTGTCCCATCCAACCTTCCCCACCCTGCGCTTCGCGCTGCCGGAATCAATCGAGCCGCCGCCGGACGGGCCAGACGAACTGCCGCCGGAGTCTGACTGGCAGACCGCCCTGCGCGTACTGGAAGGCAAAGGCGCTGATTTGTCGTCCGCCAGGATGGAAAGCTGGCGCCCGTGGCGCGCCTATGCCGCGCGCCACTTGCTTATGGCAGGGAACAAGGATGACGCATGCGAAACCGCCGCCCCCGCTCAGGGGCCCCAGGAATACGCCTTGCGCGCGCGTTCTTGACCCGAGCGCAACACCAGCGCGGCGCCGGCCAGCCATAGACTGAATCCCGCTGCGGCCAGACTACGCCTGCGCGCAGAACGGCTGTCTTGCTGGAACAGGCAGGAGGCAACGAGGGGAGGCGAAGCGGCGCGCTCCCGCGCGGCGGCGGGAACGCGCGGAGACATTACATTCTGGCCAGCGCTTGCTTGGCCTTCAGCGCGGCGTCGCTCTTCGGATACAGCTTGATCAGGCGGCGATAGGTGTTCTTGGCCTGATCCACCTGGCCCAAATCGCGTTGGCAGTTGCCGATATTGCGCAGCGCGTCCGGCGCGAAATGGTTGTTGGGATATTGCTCGACGAAGCGGCGGTGGATGTCGATGGCGGCGTCGTACTGGCGCAAGGCGGTGTGGGCGACGCCCAGCCAGTAAGTCGCTTCGGCCGCTTGCGGCGCTTGCGGATTTTGCTGGATGAACAGCGACAGCGCGTTGACGGCATTAGGAAAGTCGCGCGCGCGCAGCAGATTCAGCGCCTTGTCGTAGTCCGGCGAGGCCTGGCTGTCGCCGGCGGCCTGCTGCTGCGCGGCTGCGGCCGGTTGCGAGGCGTCGTGCTTGCCGGTGCCTTCCAGGCGGCCCAGGCGGCCGTCCAGATCGTTGTACAGGTCGTTCTGCCGCTTCTGCGTGGTTTGCAGATTGTAGTTCAGCACTTCGATGTCGCCGCGCAGCTTGGCGACTTCGGCCTTCAGGTTATCCACTTGGCTGACCATTTCCAGCAGCTTTTCATTGGACAGCTTGCTCTCCACCGCGGCGATGCGCGTCGTCGCCTGCTGGCTCACTTGGTCCAGTTGGCGGCGGGTGGCTTCCAGGTCGCTGGTGCTGGCGCAGCCAGCCAGCGTCAACAGCAAGGCGCTACTGATGGCGATGCGATTCATGGGCTTTCCGATGGATGAAGACTGCCGGATATCATAACGGTTTGGCCGCCGCTTGGCAGCGGCCACTTAGATATGGATATCCGGCAGGAGTGACAACGGCGGGCGGCCTATGCGGCCCCCCGCGGCAGGCGCTTAATGGCCCTGATAAACGATGTCGGCGCGACGGTTCTCGGCATAGTCGGCGTCGGTATGGCCGGTAGCCTTAGGCTTTTCCTTGCCGAAGCTGACCGCTTCCAGCTGGCTTTCCTTCACGCCCAGCACTTCCATCGCGTGCTTCACGCTCTCGGCGCGGCGCTGGCCCAGGGCCAGGTTGTATTCGCGGCTGCCGCGGGCGTCGGTATTGCCCTGGATGATCACTTTCTTGTCCGCCTGGCCCTTCAGGTACTCAGCGTGGTTGGCCACGGTGGTCTTGCCTTCGCCGTCAACGGCGGAGGAATCGAAGGCGAAGTAGACGCTGCGCTTGGCCAGCGGGCTGTTCGGGTCGTTCAGCGGGTCCATCGCCGCATTGCTCTGGGTGGCCGGAGCCGTTACCGGAGCCTGGGTCTGCGGGGCTTGGGTAACCGGAGCGGCCGGGGTTTCGGCCGGTTTGGTGCTGGCGCAAGCGGCCAGCAGGGTAGCGACTGCAGAAGCAAGGGCGAGTTGTTTCAGATTCATCATTTGGCTCCCGATCAAGGATTGTTGAATGGACCCCATGCCGGGTCCTGTACATCACCGTTAAGCACTGCCAGTTTCACCTTGCTGCTGCCGTCGGCGGTGGCCGCGTACAGCACGCTCTGCCCGCCGACAGCGCTGGAATACAACACCATTCGGCCGTTCGGCGCGAAGCTGGGGCGCTCACTGTAACTACCATCTGACAATAGACGCGTGTCATTAGTTGCCAAATCCTGCGACATCACACGGAAATTGCCGGCGGAACGACGAATATAGACCAATGTCTTGCCATCGGGCGACAATTTGGGCGAAACATTGTAATTGCCTTCCCAGGTGACGCGCTGGGCGTCGCCGCCGTTCACCGGCACGCGGTAGATCTGCGGATTGCCGCTGCGGTCGGACACGAAATACACCATGGAACCGTCCGGACTGAAGGCCGGCTCGGTATCGATGCCGCCGTTGTACATCAGCCGCCGCGCCGCGCCGCCGTCGGCGCTGATAATGTAGATTTGCGAATTGCCGCTTGTGGTCAGCACCACGGCCAGCTTGCTGCCGTCCGGGCTCCAGGCCGGCGCGGAATTGCTGCCCTTGAAGTTGGCCACGGCGCGACGCTGGCCGGTGGCCAGATCCTGCACCCATACCACCGGTTTCTGGCTGGCGAACGACACATAAGCGATATAGCGGCCGTTCGGACTCCAGCTAGGCGAGATGATGGGCTCGGTCGAGCGTAGGATGGTCTGGCTGCGCTGGCCGTCCACGTCGGAAATCTGCAGCGCGTAGCTGCGGCCGCTCTTCAGCACATAGGCGAGCCGCGTGTTGAAGAAGCCCTTCTGCCCGGTAATGGCCTCGTAGATCAGGTCGGCGATGGCGTGCGCCACTTGGCGGCTGCGGTCCGGCGTCACCGTGAACTCCCCGCCGGTCAGCTGCTTCTGCTGCGACACGTCCATCAGCCGGAAGCTGATCTTGATCTGGCCCCCAGCCGCGTTCTCCACCTTGCCGATGGCGATGGACTGCGCCCCGGCCGCCTGCCACAGCGGATAGCGCACGTCCGCCGGGGCGAACGGCACATTGGCGACGGCGGACGGGTCCACCAGGCGGAGTGCGCCGGACAAGGCCAGGTCATTGCGGATCACCGGCGTCAGATTGCCCTGGGTCGGCCCCTCGTCCTTGAACGGCACCACGGCAATGGCGTGGCGGCTGGCGCCGCCGCCGACGATCTCGATGTTCAGTTCGGCGCGCGCGCTGCCGGCGACCAGCATGGCCGCCACCAGCACGCCCCGCAACAGGGCTTTCAAACTGGGCATGTTTTCCTCAAGTCTTCGCTTTGTCCGTTCAACGCGGACGGAATTTCAGGACAAATGTCCGGTAACCATCATTGAAATTGGCGCCGGCCGGCAGTTTCGGGAAAGTCTTGGCTTCCCACACCGCTCTTTGCACGGCATCGTCGTAAGCCGGCACGCCGCTGCTCTTCACCAGCTGCACCGACTTCACTTCCAGCGTGGGCAGCAGCGTCACCCGCAGCTGCGCTTCCGGATTGCCGGCCATGGCCGGCGGAATCTGCACCAGCGGCGTCACCTTGGCCTTGACCAGGTCTATCCAGCCGGCGCTGACGCCGGAGCCGTTGACCGCGCCGCCGGCCACGCCGTTCTTGCTGCCGGCCTGATCGCTGCGCGCGTTAGGCTTGCCGCTGGTGCGCGCGCTGTCCAGGCTGGACAATAAATCATCCGCCTCGCTGTTATAGGCTTTGGCGGTCCGGTGTCCAGGTTTCGCCGCCGGCGGCGTCTGCGCGGCCTTGGGTTCTTTCTTCTCCGGCGCCTTCTGCGCCGGCTTGGCTTTGTCGTGCGGTTTCGGTTCCGGCTCGACGGGCTTAGGTTCCGGCTTAGGCTTTTTCGGCTCCGGCTTGGGTTCGGCCGGCGGCTTGGGTTCCGGCTTGACCACTTCGGGCTTGGGCGGGGTTTTCTTGCCCAGATTCACCTCGGCCGGCGGCATCGCCACCGCCGGTTGCGGCTCGGGCGCCGGTTCCAGCGCGGGAGGCGGCGTCACCGGCGCGGCAATCGTCGCCGGCGGCGGCGGCGCGGTCGTCCACAGCTCCAAGGCCAGCGGCGCGGGATTCTGCGGCTGCGAGGACTGAAAACCGCCCCACAGCAGCAGGCCGATCACCACAGCGTGAAACAGCGCCGAGGCGATCAGGGTCCAGGGACGCAGCGAGGAAGACGATTGCGAACTCATTGCTTCGGCGTTTGTTTGACGGTCAGCGCCACGCGCTTGATGCCGGCCTGGTGCAGGCGATCGGCGATCTTCACCACTTCGGCGTATTTGAGGTTGGCATCGGCGGAGATCGCCACCGGACGCTGTTCGTTGCCGACCAGGGCCTGCAACTGGGTGGCCAGATCGTCCAGCGAGTCGACGCGGCTTTTCTGCTCGCCGTCTATCAGCTCGATCTTGCCGGCGGCGTCCACGGTGACTTCCAACGGCCGCACATCGATGGACGCGGCCTGGGACACGCTGGGCACATCGATCACGCCGGGGGTGAACATCGGGGCGGTGACCATGAAAATCACCAGTAGCACCAGCATCACGTCGATATAGGGCACGACGTTCATCTGGTTCATCTGGCGGCGGGGACGGCGATTCAGCATGACGGATTCAGATTCGGCTCGGTCAAATGGCCATCATAGCATCGGCAACGGTGTCGATGCTGCGGCCAAAACGTTTCAGACTGCGTGGATTCATCGAAAGTTCATGCCACGCGTTTAACGCCGCGTGCACAGCGTCAAGCCATCGCCTATCGGCAGCACGCACATATTGATGCGCGGATCGGCCTTCAGGCTGGCGTTGAAGGCATGCACCAGATGCACGCCCGGCGGATCCTCCGGCTTGGGCGCCACCACGCGGCCGGACAGGAAGATATTGTCGATGGCGATGACGCCGCCCGGCCGCACCAGTTCGAGGCAGGCTTCGTAGTAATCGCGGTAGCTGGGCTTGTCGGCGTCGATGAAGGCCAGATCGAAACTGCCGGCGCGGCCGGCGTCCAGCAGCTCGCGCAGCGTGGCGAGCGCGGGTTGCAGCCGCAAGTCTATGCGCTCCGCCACTCCGGCTTTTTGCCAATATTCGCGGGCGATGCTGGTGAAGGTTTCGCTGACGTCGCAAGCCACCACCGCACCGTCCTCCGGCATCGCCAGCGCCACGGTCAGCGCGCTGTAGCCGGTGAACACGCCGATCTCCAGATAGCGGCGCGCGCCGATCAGCCGCGCCAGCCAGCCCATGAACTGGCCTTGGTCCGGCGAGATCTGCATCTTGGCCAGGCGATGGCCGGCGGTGAATTCGCGCAGCTCGCGCTGCACCGGATGTTCGGTGACGGCGATGTCGAACAGATAATCGGAGAGGGCGCTGTCCAGCGCCACGGTGCGGCGGGTCATGATGGGCTTTCCAGAAATGACAAAACGCCCGCATGGGGCGTCGATCGGATCCGGCCGGGGCTTATTCCGGCTGGTAGACGTAAGGCTTCTGCGGCACGCGCGACTCCTTCCAGCGACGCTGGTCGTCCAGGTCGACCTGGCGGTCCCACAGCGTCAGGCGCAGCTCGCGGCGCTCGTTGTCCACTTCCGGGTTCTTTTCCAGGAAGCCGTTGATGAACTTGGTGAAATCGGACTGGTACATGGTACCTACCCCCTGATGGATGGATAGCGACATTTTAAACGAATACGGCTGCCGCCGCCACGCGCTTCAGCCTCCGCCCTCCTCGTACAACATGCACTCGATGCGCCGGTCCGGCACCAGCCACATCAAGGCCACCGCCAGGTACAGCGCGCCGGCCAGCCAGGGATGCCACCAGGCCAAGGCGATGGCCAGCACATAGCACACGGGCGAGAGCTTGCCTTTGATGTCGCCGCCCAGCGCCTCCGACAGCCGCGTGCGGTTGCCGGGCAGGCACAACAGCGCCTGCTGCATGATCCACCAGGCGATGGAGCACATCAGCAGCACCGCGCCGTACAGCGCCACCGGCAGCGGCTCGTAGTGGTTCTGCCCCATCCAGCCGGTGACGAAGGGAATCAGCGACAGCCAGAACAGCAAGTGCAGATTGGCCCACAGCACGCGGCCGTCGATGCGGCGGGTGGCATGGTAGAAATGATGGTGGTTGTTCCAATAAATGCCGACGTAGACGAAGCTGAGCAGATAGCTCAGAAACACCGGCAGCAACGGCGCCAGCGCCTGCCAGTCGGTGCCATGCGGCACTTTCAGCTCCAGCACCATGATGGTGATGATGATGGCGATCACGCCGTCGCTGAACGCCTCCAAACGATTCTTTTCCATGCATGACTCCCGAGTTGTCTCATTCAGCCGCCCGCCGGTACGGCAGGCGCAGGCGCGTGTGGTAGCGGTCGCCGCGGCGCTCGGTCGCCAAGCTGGCTTCGGCGTCGAAAAACAAGGCCAGGCGCTCGCGCAGATTGGACAGGGCCATGCCGCTGCCTGGGCTGGCGGGGTCGGACTCGTCCGGCACCGGGTTATCCAGCGCCAGCTCCAGCAAGCCGCCGGCCAAGCGTGCCGCCACCCGGATCTCCACCTCGCCGGCCAGCCGTTCCGCGCCGTGATAGACGGCGTTTTCCACCAAGGGCTGCAGAATCAGCGGCGGCAGCGCGGCATCCTGCGGCGCATCCAGCTGCCAGGCCACGCGCAAGCGCGGCCCCAGGCGTTCGGACTCTATCGCCAGATACATCCGCGCCAACTCCACCTCGCGCGCCAGCGTCGACGCGCGCGCCGGGTCCGCCATCTGCGCCCGGAACAGGTCTGACAGATTCTCCAGCACGCTTTCCGCCTTGGCGGGCTGCAGCCGGATCAGCGCAATCGCCGCGTTCAGCGTATTGAACAGGAAGTGCGGCCGGATGCGCGCCTGCAAGGCCGCCAGCCTTGCCTCGGCCAGCGCCGGCGACAAGGCGCGCTGCCGCAGCGACAGATAATGCAATAACAGCACCGCCGCCAGCACGGCCACCCACGGCGCGGCCCAGCCTTGGCCCAGTTCGCCGTGCAGCGCGTACTGGCACAGCGCGAAACAGCCGCCGGTCAGCGTCAGCGCCCACAGCGGCCCCAGCCTTTGCCTGGCCAGCCATGGATGGGCCAACGCCAGCAGCGCCAGCGTCAACAGGCTGCCGGGCACGATGGCCAGCGCCGTCTGCAGCCAATGCCACAAAGGCTCCGGAGCGCCCAGCGCCAGCAGCCCATCGGCGAACAACAGCAGCAAAGGCAATAGCAGAACGCGCAGCATCACGCCCAGATTGCGGAAATCGGGCAATGGCGTCATCAGGGATAGCAAGCGGCCTCCTCAACCGTGGCTCATGTCGCGATCATAGCAAGCCAGCCGGCGAGCCGGCGCGACAGATTCATACGAATCAATACATTCGATCAGAAAATATTCCGCACGGTGTATAACTTTAGGATGAGTCGATCCGAACCGAGTCCGCCATGAAATTCTTGCTGGCCGTCCTGCGCCTGCTGTGGCTATGCGCATGGGCCGCTTCCGCGCTGGCTGCCGAGCTGCTGATCTCCACTGGCGAATACGCGCCATGGAGCGGCGAGCAATTGGCGCAGCAAGGCTTCGTCAGCCGGGTGGTGCGCGAGGCCTTCGCCCGCGAAGGCATACAGGTGCGCTTCCATTTCATGCCGTGGGCGCGGGCGCTGGAATCGCTGCGCAACGGCGACGTGGGGGCCAGTTCCTTTTGGTACGACGATCCGGCCAAGGCGCAGGAATTCCTGTACAGCGAGCCGATCTCCGAGCACCGCGAATTGCTGTTCCACCGCAAGGATCTGGCGATGCCGCGCTGGCAGAAGCTGCGCGAGCTGAGCACCCTGCGCTTCGGCGCCACACGGGGCTACACCTATACCGCCGAATTCCGGCAACTGGCCAAGCAAGGCGTGTTGTCGGTGGAGGAAGCCAATGACGACAAGACCAATCTGCTGAAGCTGCTGGCCGGCCGCATAGAACTCTTCCCCTTGGACGAATTTACCGGCTGGCAACTGCTGTCCTCCGACGCTTTCCCGCGCGGCGCGCACGATCTGGTCACCACCGAAGCCCGCCCGTTCAGCATCCAGTACGGCCACTTGCTGATGCAGCGCTCGCCGCGCAACGAGCAACTGATGGCCCGCTTCAACGCAGGCCTGGCCAAGCTGCGCGCCGACGGCACGCTGGAGCGCTTCAAACTGGACCTGTATCGCGGCAGCGGCCAATAGACCGCCTCTGATCCGGCGCAAACTTTTGCGGTTTACGCGGTTTTCCCGGCTTTACACCGCGGCGGCGTGACGATTACGGTGGTTCCCCGGCGCCGCCAGGCCTCCGCGCGCCGCACAAACCAATTTTTATGACATTTGAATACCAATCCGTTTTAATCATGGCAAACCGCCTCCGCCCTGCACCGTTTCCCGCCCTGGCCACTATGTCAGACGATATACGGTAGCCAATATATGGCTTGCATAATGCACTGCAACATGCTTTTAATCATTTTCAAACAGCCGTTCGAAAACGCCGCGCACGGCCGTTCAAGATCCTGAATTCCCATCCATTTGCAGGAGATCCAGAGATGCACATCGCCATACCAGCCGAACGGCTGGCCGGAGAACACCGTGTCGCGGCCACGCCGGAGACGGTAAAGAAACTGGCCGCCGCCGGCCATACCGTCGCGGTGGAGGCCGGCGCCGGCAAGGCCGCGGCCATCCCCGATGCCGCCTATCGCGAGGCCGGCGCCAGCATCGTCGAACAGCGCCCCGCGCTGCTGTCCGGCGCCGACATCGTGCTGTGCGTGGGCTCGCCCGACGCCGCCGACCTCGACGCGCTGAAATCGGGCGCCGTGTTGGTGGGCATGTTGTCGCCCTACCACAACCCGCTGCTGCCGCAACTGGCGGCCAAGGGCGTGTCGGCCTTCGCGCTGGAGCTGCTGCCGCGCACCACCCGCGCGCAGAGCATGGACGTGCTGTCCAGCCAGAACAATATCGCCGGCTACAAGGCCGTGCTGCTGGCCTGCCAGTTCTATCCGCGCTTCATGCCGATGCTGATGACCGCCGCCGGCACCGTGAAGGCGGCCCGCGTGCTGGTGCTGGGCGTAGGCGTGGCCGGCCTGCAGGCCATCGCCACCGCCAAGCGCCTGGGGGCGGTGGTGGAGGCTTACGATGTGCGCCCCGCCACCCGCGAGCAAGTGGAATCGCTGGGCGCCAAGTTCATCGAAGTGCCGATGAGCGACGAGGAGAAAGCCGCCAGTTCCGGCGTCTACGCCCGCGAGATGACGCCCGAGTTCCTAGCGCGGCAGAACGAACTGCTGGCCAAGCGCGCCGCCGCCGCCGACATCGTCATCACCACGGCGCTGATTCCCGGCAAGCCGGCGCCGGTGCTGCTGCCCGCCGCCAGCGTGGCGGCGATGCGGCCGGGCTCGGTCATCGTGGACCTGGCGGCCGAATCCGGCGGCAACTGCGAACTGACCCGCCCCGGCGAGGCCTGGCAATCCGACAACGGCGTGCATCTGGTGGGCCTGACCAATCTGCCCTCGATGGTGGCCGCCGACGCCTCCAGCCTGTACGCGCGCAACCTCCTGACCTTCCTCGGCCTGCTGCTGAGCGCCGAGGGATTGAACATCGACCTGGAAGACGACCTGCTGGCGGCCACACTGATCACCCATCAGGGCGAACTGCGCTTCGGCGCCGCCGCCAAGCCCGCCGCGCAAACCAATAAGGAGCCGCAACATGGTTGATCCCTTCATCACCAGCCTCACCGTCTTCGTGCTGGCCGTCTTCGTCGGCTACCACGTGGTATGGAACGTCACCCCGGCGCTGCACACCCCGCTGATGGCGGTGACCAACGCCATCTCCGGCATCATCATCGTCGGCGCCATGCTGCAGGTGGTGGACGTGGGCGGCCAGGAAATCACCCTGACCTCGGTGCTGGGCACCATCGCTATTTTCCTCGCCAGCATCAATATCTTCGGCGGCTTCCTGGTGACCCAGCGCATGCTGGACATGTTCAAGAAAAAGAACAGGGGCTAAGCGATGCAGAATATTTCAGCGATTCTTTACCTCGTCGCCGCGGTCCTGTTCATCCTGGCGCTGAAGGGGCTGTCCAGCCCGGCTTCGGCCCGGCGCGGCAATCTGTACGGCATCGTCGGCATGGCCATCGCCGTGCTGACTACCCTGCTGATCCTGGACAAGCCGGTGCTGGCGCTGATCGCCGGCGCCATCGCCGCCGGCGCCGTGATAGGCGGCTGGAAGGCGCGCACGGTGGAAATGACCGGCATGCCGGAGCTGGTGGCCGCCATGCACTCGCTGGTGGGCCTGTCGGCCGTGCTGATCGCCGTCGCCGCCATCTTCCACGCCGGCGTGGAGCACACGCCGGTGCAAAAAGTGGAGCTGTTCATCGGCGCCTTCATCGGCGCCATCACCTTCACCGCCTCGGTCGTCGCCTACGGCAAGCTGTCTGGTCGTTTTGGCGCCAAGGCGGTGAGCTTCTCCGGCCAACACCTGCTGAACCTGATCCTGGCGCTGGCCATGCTCGGCTTCGGCATCGCCTATTTCGCCACCGACAGCCAGGCCGCCTTCCTCGCCATGCTGGCCGTGGCGCTGGTGCTGGGCGTGACGCTGATCATCCCGATCGGCGGCGCCGACATGCCGGTGGTGGTGTCCATGCTGAACAGCTACTCCGGCTGGGCCGCGGCCGGCATCGGCTTCACCCTGAACAACCCGGTGCTGATCATCGCCGGCGCTTGCGTCGGCTCGTCCGGCGCCATCCTGTCCTACATCATGTGCAAGGCGATGAACCGCTCCATCGTCAGCGTGCTGCTGGGCGGCTTCGGCGCGGAAGTAGCTGCCGGACCGGCGGCCGGGCCGGGCGAGGCCAAGCCGTACAAGGCCGGCAGCGCCGAGGACGCCGCCTTCCTGATGGCCAACGCCGACCAGGTGGTGATCGTGCCGGGCTACGGCCTGGCGGTGTCCCGCGCCCAGCACGCCTTGCAGGAGTTCGCCGAGCTGCTGCACGAAAAAGGCGTCAGCGTCCGCTACGCCATCCATCCGGTGGCCGGCCGCATGCCGGGCCACATGAACGTGCTGCTGGCCGAGGCCGAAGTGCCGTACGAGCAGGTGCTGGAGATGGAAGAAATCAACGCCGACTTCTCCACCACCGACGTGGTGCTGGTGATCGGCGCCAACGACGTGGTCAACCCCGCGGCGCAGAAGGACAAGGCCAGCCCGATTTACGGCATGCCCATCCTTGAAGCGCACAAGGCGCGCAACGTCATTGTGGTGAAACGTTCGATGAGCGCCGGCTATGCCGGCCTGGATAACGAACTGTTTTACATGGATAAAACCATGATGGTGTTCGGCGATGCGAAAAAAGTGGTGGAAGACCTGCTGAAAAACGCCGTACATTGACGACGCCGCCCGCGCTGAGCAACGCCCGCCGCTGGCGGGCGTTTTTGCATTCTTCGCTCGACAAGAACAGGAGACAGCATGCCCTCCCTCAGCGCCCTTCTCATCAGCGGCAGCATGATGCTGCCGACGCAAGCCCTGCCCGATCTGCAACACACCGAATGGCGGCTGCAATCGCCGGCCCAATCCGCGCCGCTGCCGACGCTGAGCATCGCCGACAACCGCATCAGCGGCTTTGCCGGCTGCAATCGCTTCACCCTGGGGATAGACCATGACGGCAAGCACCAGGTAGCCACCACCCGCATGGCGTGCGCGCCGGAAACCATGCAGCGCGAACAGGCGCTGTTGAGCCTGCTGGGCGCGCCGTTCCGGCTGCTGCCCTCCGACGACCGCCAGCACCTGACCTTGCAGGCCGGCAAGACCGAATACCGCTTCGAAAGGGTCGACGCCGCGGCGGCGCAAGCCGCTATCGCCGCCAAACCGGCCGCAGCGGCATGGCAACCCGAATCCGGCGAGCAATACTGGTACGTCACCAGCGGCGCCTGCGCCAGCGGCATCTGCCTGCAGCTGCGCAGCCGCGAAGACCAGCCATGGCAGAGCTATGCCGGCGCCATCAGCGGCTTTCAAGCCGAGCCGGGCCGCCGCTACTACCTGAAACTGCAGGGCGAGCCGGCGGCCGATGGCGGCCAGCCGACGCTGCAGCTGGTCAAGGTGATCTATCAGGAAACCGTCACGCCGATAGCCGATTGACGGAACCCACGGCGCGCGGCGGCGTCTGACTTCCATTTACATTAGGAAAATACGATGAACCATCGCCTGATCCTGTCCTCCCTGGCGGCGGCCCTGCTGGCCGGCTGCGCCGGCACCCAAGGCCCCGCCGGCTCTGCCGCCGCGCCCACGCTGTCCCAGCTGCAAGGCGAGTGGAAGCAGCTGGATGCCGGCCCGGCCGCCGCCAGCTTGCAGATCGCCGAGCAGCGGCTGTCGATCAAGGCCGGTTGCAACGGCATGTTCGGCCCGGCCACGCTGGAAGACGGCAAGCTGCGCGCCAAGCCGCTGGCGGCCACCATGATGATGTGTCCGCCGGAGGCGATGCAGCGCGACGCCGCGCTGAGCCGCCAGCTGGAAGCGGGCATGCCGGTCAAGCTGGAGCAGGGCCAGTTGCTGCTGGGCGAAGGCAAGGACGCGATGCGCTTTGAAAAACTGCCGCAGGGCGAGATCAAGTTCATCTCCGTCGCCGCCGAACGCAAGCCGTGCAGCGGCGTCGCGCCGATGCAATGCCTGCAGGTGCGCGCCGACAAGAACCAGCCGTGGCAGCTGCATTACGGCGAGATTGAGGGTTTCCAGCCGGAACCGGGCACCGCCTATCGCCTGCGCGTCAAAGAGGTGAAGGTTGACAATCCGCCGGCCGATGCCTCGTCCATCCGCTGGATTCTGGACATGGTGGTGGAACAAGAAGTGGTGAAGAAGCCTTGATAGCCTGCTTACGATCTTACGAATAGGTTTGGGATTGGGCTTGTGAGGGGGAAGAACGCCACGTATGCGATGAGCACCGGTCCCTTCAAGCCTGCCGCCGGGTGGCTGGCCCGAGGTTTTAAGCGGCTGCCTGTTTGAGCCCCGCGACGTTAGCGCGGGGCGAGTTCAGCCGCGCCTCGGGCCTGACGGGACCCGGCGGGGAGCCGCAGGCCAGGCTTGCAGGGTGGCCTTTAGGGGTGGAGGGGATATTTGGCCAAGCAAATATCCCCTCCCTGTCCGCCGGGCAGCCCCGGCTATGAAAATCATTATCCGCGCAGCGGATGCAAAACCATGATGATTGCGGGCAGATTCCGGCTCGGGCGCGGAATGGCCGCTCTGCTACAATCGCGGCATTGAAATTGCAGGAGGCCGCCATGAGCCTGATTCCCGAAATCAAACCCCAGCAATCGCTGGAGCTGCTCAAAGAGCTGCACATCCTCACCCGCGACGGCAAGATCAACCAGGACACCCGCCGCAAGCTGAAGCAGGTCTACCACCTGTACCAGTTCATCGAACCCTTGATGACCGACGTGCTGGAGAAAAAAGGCGCGATGACGCTGGCCGACCACGGCGCCGGCAAGTCCTACCTCGGCTTCATCCTGTACGACCTGTTCCTGAAGGACAAGGCCGCCGGCCATATCTACGGCGTGGAAACCCGGCAAGAGCTGGTGGACAAGTCGCGAGAGCTGGCCGAGCGCCTGGGCTTCGAACGCATGGGCTTCCTGAACCTGACGGTGGAGCAATCGATCACCTCTACCGAACTGCCGGAGCAGGTGGACATCATCACCGCGCTGCACGCCTGCAACACCGCCACCGACGACGCCATCCGCTTCGCGCTGGCCAAGGACGCCCAGTACATCGTGCTGGTGCCGTGCTGCCAGGCCGAGGTGGCCGCCGTGCTGCGGCAGAAGAAGAACGAGACTTTCGGCAAGACGCCGCTGTCCGAGCTGTGGCGCCACCCCATCCACACCCGCGAGTTCGGCAGCCAGCTGACCAATGTGCTGCGCTGCCTGCAGCTGGAGGCCCGCGGCTACCAGTTGACTGTCACCGAGCTGGTGGGCTGGGAACACTCGATGAAGAACGAGCTGATCATCGCCAAGAAGACCGGCAAGGGCAAAGCCAGCGCCCGCGAGCGCCAGCTGGCCATCCTGGACGAACTGAACCTGATGGATCTGCGCGAGCGCTTCGCCTACTGATCGCGCCCCGCTGGCCCTACATGCCGGCTAAAGCCGGAAGCGCGCCGTGACGCTTTGCAGCGCGTGCGACAACTCGTTGAGCTGGCTGGAGGTGGTGGCCAGCTCTTCCACCGTGGCGCTGTTGGACTCCGCCATCTGCGATACTTGCTCCATGTTCTGAGCCAGACTCAGGCTGGCGGTGCGCTGCTCGCCCAGCGCGCCGGTGATGGTGGAAATGGTATCGACGATGGACAGCGTGCTGCCCTCGATCTCGCCCATGGAGTCGCTGGCCTCGCGCGCGCTGCCGCTGACGGTTTCCACGCTGGACAGGCTCTGATCCATGCTGCCCACCACCTTCTCCACCCCTTGCTGGATGGCGGAAATCATCTGGGTGATTTCCTGGGCCGAGCTGGCGGTGCGCTCCGCCAGCTTGCGCACCTCGTCCGCCACCACGGCGAAACCGCGGCCCATCTCGCCGGCGCGCGCGGCCTCGATGGCCGCGTTCAGCGCCAGCAGATTGGTCTGGTCCGCCACATCGCGGATCACCGTGACGATATTGCCGATGCGCTGCACCTCGCCGGTCAGCGTGCGCATTTCTTCCGATGTCGCAGCCACGGCCTCGCTGACGGAATGAATCTTGCCGACCGAGGCCTGCACCGCCCGTCCGCCGCGGGAGGCGAGCTGGCCGGCTTCCTTGGCCTGGCGCGCCGCCTCTTCGGAATTATCCGCCACATGATTGATGCTGACTGTCAGCTGCTCGATGGTGGCCGCCGCTTCGGACGTGGCCTCGGACTGGCGCTGAGCGCCGGTGGCCACCTGCTGCGCCATGCTGGCCAGCTCATGGGCGGAGTCCGACACCTGGCTGGCATTGCTCTGGATGCTGGAAACCACTTGCCGCAAACCCTTGCGCATGTTCTGGATATTGCGGGCGATTTCCACCGCCTCGTCGCGCGACTCGGGCAGGTCCTCATCCGCGCCGCTCAGATCGCCCTGCTCGATATGCCGCACCAGCTGCACGGATTTGCGCAGCGGGGTGGTCACCAGGTTGGAAATCGTTAAGGCGATGGCCACGGCCACCAACACCGCCAAGCCGGCGGAAACCAGCATGATGGACAAGGCCTGGTTATAAGCGGATTTGCTTTCGTCCAGCGCCTGTTGCACTTTGTCATGCTGATAGGCGGTCAATTCATCCAACTGCTGTTGAAAAGCGGTGATGGCTGGGGCAAAACGTTTTTTCAGGAAGGCCTGGGCTTCAGCATTTTTATTGGCTCTAGCCAGCGCGTATAAAGGATCGTACAACGGCGTCAAGGCCTCGCGCGCCTGCATGACCTTGGACAGGATACCCCGGCCTTTCGGGGCCACCACCACCTTGTCCAATTCGCTCAGAATAGCCGTATTTTCCGTCTTCAAACCCTCTATCTTGGCAATGCTGGCCTCGATGTCCGGCGCTTCCGTCGCAATGATCGCGTCGCGCATCAGTCTGGAGATGTTCAAGGTGGAGACGATCAGCTTGTTGCACATCTCCACCTTGGGGTAGCGATTGCCGGTGATTTCTTCCTGCTTGTCCCTTATCGCATTCAACTTGAGAATGGCGGAAACCACGATGGCGATCAGAATCAGAATCAGCAAGCCATAGCCGGCCAATAGCTTCTGCTTGACGGTAAGCTGGGATAGCATGGTTTTCTCTCCGACACGACGGCGGCCATTTCTCAGGGCGTGCTTAGCACCGCGTACTACCACGCCTGTCAGCTTGCAACATAGTCGCTAGGCGGTGGCGGCGCAAAATAAAACCCCTTGTCCGCTTGCTCGCAACGACCTGAAATGGCGTATTCCCCCTTACTTTCACAGAGCCATTGCCTAAGCTCAAACCAGTGACCGAGCAAACGGGAGAGTGCGGATGCAAGTGGCGGAAATCTTCGACAAGGCGTCAGGCAAGCTGCCGATGGTGCCCAAGGTGGTGCAGGAGCTGATGGCCAGCTTCCATCGCAACGACATCAATATCGGCGAAATCACCAATATGGTGATGCATGACCAGGTGCTGAGCGCGCGCGTGCTGCGGCTGGCCAATAGCGCCCGCTTCGGCAGCAGCCGGCGCATCGGCTCGCTGGACGACGCCGTGGTGTTGCTGGGCTTCGACAACCTCAGGGTGCTGGTCATCGCTTCCGGCATCACCGGCGCCACGCTGGGCATCACCGGCTTCGACATGAAGGCTTTCTGGCTGCGCTGCTTCGCCATGGCCAATACCTGCAAACTGCTGGCCAAACTGTGCGGGCTGGACCCGCAGCTGGGGTATACCTGCGGCCTGCTGTCGAATATCGGCGAACTGGTGCTGTTCGTCGCCGTGCCGGAACAGGCGCAGCAGATCGACCGCATCGTCGCCGGCGGCACCGACCGCATCGCCGCCGAGCGCATGCTGCTGGGCATGGATCTGACGGTGCTGGGCGCCGAACTGGCCCGACGCTGGAATTTCCCGGACGAAATCCAGGAAGCCATCCTGAACCAGCATGATCTGCTGAACGAGGACGCCTCGCCGTTCGCGCTGCTGTTAGGGCTGACCAGCTGCATCGTCTCCGGCTTCCGCCACGGCATGCCGACCGAAGACATGCTGGCCAGCCTGCCGGAACGGGTGCTGGAGCGGCTCAACCTGGACAGCGAACGCATGGAAGCCTCGATCGAGCAGCTGCAGCAAGCCAGCACGCTGGTGGACGAATTATTCTAAGAGCGGCATTTCGGCTCCGCGAGCCGCGGCAACAAGAGCATGGCGGCCCGCCGCCTCGCCTGGAGCGCCGACGCAAAAACGCCGCCGGGCCTCACGACCCGGCGGCGCTTTACCAGAACGGGGAATCAGTTCTCCTCGTCGTCCGTTTCCGCCTCGACATGATCCAGGCGGCCGGTGTAGCGCAGCTCCACCTCCTGCGTCAGCAAGTCCACCTTCACCACCGACAGCTGCACGCGGTCGCCGCGCGCCAGTTCCGGCAGGCCCGGGATGCGCAGGCGCAGCGGCAGGCCATCGATGCGCACCAAGTCTTCCTTGATCACGGTGGCGGTCGGCGCGGTAATGTTTTCCTGCAGCAGATACTTCAGGCACCAGTAATGCTCCATCTTGTCCTGGAAGGACAGATAGGCGCCGTAGGTGGCGTCGAAGTCGCGCAGGATGGCGAACAGCATGGCGTCGCCCTGAGGGAACAGCGGCTTCTCGCCGCGTATCATCGCCGCCAGCTGGCGCTGGTTGATGAAGTCGCTGGCGCGCCTGAGCGGCGAGGTACTCCAGGCATACTGCGCCACGCCCAGGCCCATGTGCGGCTCCGGGCGGGTAGTCATGCGCACCTTGCCCATGCTCTGGGCGCGGTACATGGCCGGAATGTCGGCCTCGGCCAGCATGCGGCCCCACTCGCTGTTGGCCAGGATCATCAGTTCAGACACCAGCTTGTCCATCGGCGCGCCGCGTTTGCGGATGGTGATGGTTACATGGCCATCGCTCACGTCGATGTTGTAGTCGTGCTGCACCGGGCGCGTCGGGTCGTATTTGCCGCGGCGCTTCTCCAGCGCCTCGGCGAACTGCCACAGCCACACCAGCTCGCGCTTGAACGGGTAGTCCACGCCCGGATCGTTGGCCAGCGTCTCTTCGTTGAACACCTGCTCCAGCTCGGCGTGGCGCAGGTTGGCGGCGATATGGACTTTTTCGATGCGGTTTTCAAAGGCCACCGGCTCGAATTCCGGCGTCACCTCGGCATACAAGGAAAACGCCGGGCAGTCGCGGCCTTCCTGCAGCGTGAACGCCTGCACCACATCGTCCGGCAGCATGGTGATCTTGTCGCCGGGGAAGTAGGCGGTGGACAGCCGCGACAGCACCATTTTCTCGATGTCCGAATCCACCGGCACGCCCAGCGTGGGCGCGGCGATGTGGATGCCCACGCGCTTGTTGCCGTTGGGCAGGTCTTCCACCGACAACGCGTCGTCGATCTCGGTGGTATTGGCGTCGTCGATGGAGAAGGCGCGCGCGCTGGAAACCGGCAGCTCCGGCAGCTCGGCCGGCGGCGCGTACTTGCCGAAGCCGGCGCCCTTGGGGAAGTACTCCATCAGGAAGCCGGCCATCAGGTAGTCCGGCACCGACGGGATGCCGCCCACCTTGTCGGCCAGCCGCAGCGGCGGCAGGCCGGTTTCGCGCGAAGCCTGGTCGAAGGCTTTGAATTCCAGCGTGTTCTTGTCCGGCTTCCACAAGAGCTGCATCAGTTGCGAACGGATGGCCTCTGGCAAAACGCCGGACTTCAGCTCGCCAACCCAGCCGTCGATCTGCTCCTGCTCGCGCTTCTTGCGCTCGATGCCGGCCAGCGCGGCCTGCAGCGCGTCCTGCGGCGCCTTCTTGTAGCGGCCCTTGCCCTTCTTGTAGAAGTACATCGGCGCGCCGTGCAGGCGGCCGATCAGCGCGGCGGCCTCGACGGCGGACGGCTCATGGCCGAAGTAGTCGGCGGCCAGATCCTGATAGCCGAACTCGTCGTCCGGGCTGCATTCCCACAGGAAATCCAGGTCGATGTCGGCCGCCAGCTTGTCGGCAGCCGGCAAAAAGTCCGCCAGCGGCGAATTGAATTCCAGGAACACGTTGGCGCTTTTGATCTTGGCGCGCTTGCCGTGCTGGGTATCCACCTGCAGGCTGGCGTCGCTGCGCGACACAATGCTGCCAACCTTGAAACTGCCGCTTTCTTCGTAAAAAACGTTCATCAAAACATGCCAGGCCGTTGAATTTAAGGGCGGATTATAGCAGCTCGCCCCACCTGCTGGCGCGGCATCTTGCCCAGGCGCGCGCCGGATGCAAAAAACAAAACCCCCGCGCAAGGCGGGGGCAGACAGGGGCGGCAAGCCGCCATCCCGGCCCGCGCGTAGCGGGCGAGGATCCTTCTTATTAGAAGTTGTACTTGACCGAGTAGATCACGGCGTTTTGGTAAGCCGTGCTACCCAGTTTTTGATCGGCGTAGCGGTACTGAATACCAGTGGTCACTTCCTTCACCGGCGTCCACCACAGCGCGATGGCGCCGTTTTGGCCTACGCGAGGACGGTCGCCGCTCTTATAAGCGCCGATAAACTTGTCCTGACGATTGAACTCGGTTTCATGCCACTGAGTGATCATCATGTTCTGGCCGAAAGCCTGGAACGGGTACAGCAGGACATAGCCGGTCATGAAACCGTTGTAGCCAGAAGCAGAACCCGGTGGCATCAGCGCATCCATCTGGTTGTGCACACCAATGAACGGCTTAATGTTCAGCTTGCCAAAGGTCAGATCGGTGCCCAGACCCAACACGCGATTCTGTGTGAAAAAGTGGCGATCCGCCGGGCCATTGCCACGGGTATCGTATACGTGGCCATACAGTTGCACCGGCACGCCGCCAATTTCAGTCATGTTGTAGCGGCCAACCACTTTGGTGGTGAAACGGCGGTCACGGCCTTCGGTATTGCCATTGCCTTTGCCCGGGTTTTCAATATCGAAGAAACCATACAGCTCGCCCCACTTGCCGCCCATGCCGCCTTCGGCTTCCAGGTAAGCAAAATCTTTCTTGCCACTTTGCTGAGTGGTGCGATCAGACCAATCCAGCCAGTTGACGCTGACGTTTTTGAAAGAGTAATCGGCGTGAGCCAGAGTAGAGGCGGCCAACAAAGACAAGGCCAGCAGCGACTTGCGAGTATTCATTTGTTTCACCAGACTATTTTCGTGTAGTAAGCAGCCGACAAGCGTCGGCGAGCGCCGCGCAGAATAGTCTCTGAAATGGCCTTGTGCAAACGATTTGTCACACTTCTGTCGCTTTTTTGCAAAGAAATTTGTTTTTTCTGTAGCGAAATGACGTCAGAATTACAAATTGTTGGCTTAATGCCACACGAGATTATCTCCACGTGGAGATAAGTATCTGAGCCAGCGCCGCTTTCTGGTTTGTTTCAAGTCAAACTACCTCGACCGGCCACTCGCAAATCCGTATATCGACTTTGCCATTGACATGGAATGCCACACCCTCTTCCTCCAGCAACACGCGCTGCCAGTCGGCCTGCTCGCTGCCGGGACGGGATAGCCGCCCGCCGGCGCCGACCACGCGGTGCCAGGGCGCGGAAATGCCTTCCGGTAGATGGCCCAGCAGGCGGCCCACATGGCGCGAGTGACGCGGATAGCCGGCCAGCTCCGCCAGCCGGCCGTAGGTGACGACACGCCCAACCGGCACTTGCGCAAGCAGCGCCAACACGCGGCGGGCGAATTCCGGCGGCATCAGCGGTAGCGCGGATTGGCGACGTAGGGGTTGTCGCGTTTCTCCGCGCCTATCGTGGTCAGCGGACCGTGGCCGGGGATGACCACGGTGTCGTCCGGCAGGATGAACAGCTTTTGCTGAATGGCGTCTATCAGCTGTTGGTGATTGCCCATCGGGAAATCGGTGCGGCCGATCGAGCCCTGGAACAGCACGTCGCCGGCCACCAGCAGGCCGGCCGTCGGGCTGTAGAACACCACGTGGCCAGGCGTGTGGCCGGGACAGTGGATCACCTGCAGCGTTTCCTGGCCGATGGCGACGGTGTCGCCCTCTTCCAGCCAGCGCTGCGGCGTCAGCGGCTCGCTGCGCGGGAAGCCGAACATCTGCCCCTGAGTGGGCAGCTGGTCCAGCCAGAAGCTCTCGGCGCGTTGCGGTCCTTCAATCTGCACGCCCAGTTCCTCCGCCAGCTTGGCGGCGCCGCCGGCGTGGTCGATATGGCCGTGGGTCAGCAGCAGCTTCTCCACCGTCAGGCCCTGGCTATCCACCCAGGCGCGAATCCGCTCGATGTCGCCGCCGGCATCGACAATGGCGGCCTGGCGGCTGACGCTGCACCACAGCACGCTGCAGTTCTGGGCAAACGGGGTGACCGGGATCACGTGATATTTCAGGGCCATGGCAATGCTCGCGGACAAAAGTCGGAATCGTACATTCTGGCATGGCCGCCCGGGTTTGGGGAGGGGCGCGGAGACGGTGCGACGGGATAACGCGCGCAAGGGCTTATGGCCTGCCCGCCCTACAAGACGAGCCCGGCCAGGATGGTTAGGGAGGAACCCCGTAGGGCGGATGCCCCGCTAGCGGGGCGACCCGCCGAACCATATCGACAAGGGAACGGCGGCAAAGGCGTACCTCCCGGCCTTAGCCGGGATTCCGCCCTTCGGGGAAAAGGGCGCGACGGGAAGGCGGATCGCCCGCCCTGCCGGGCATCCGCCCTACTGGTAGAGCGCTCGCTCGATGAAGTTGCGCGGCACCTTGGGCTTGGGCACGCGGATATCGAACCAGCCGCGCACATCGCCGTCCAGGCCGATGCCGTGCATGAAGTTGTACAAGGCCTTGTTCAGCGCGCGGCCCATCAGCTCATGATCGGTGCCGGTGGGATCGATGAAGCCGACATCGTTCTTGGCGAAGTTACCCGGCGGCAGCGGCACCAGCTTGACGCCGTATTCTTCCGGATTCTGCCCCACCGGCGAATGCACGGTGCAGGCGAAGCGGTGGAAGAAGCCGGACTGGATGCAGCCGGTGTCGAACAACTGGCGCACGTATTCCAGCGCGTCCACCGTGTCCTGCACCGTCTGCGTCGGGAAGCCGTACATCAGGTAGGCGTGCACCAGCACGCCGGCCTCGGCGAAACCGTGGGTGACGCGCGCCACCTGCTCCACCGATACGCCCTTTTTCATCAGCTTGAGCAGGCGGTCCGACGCGACCTCCAGGCCGCCGGAGATGGCGATGCAGCCGGACTCGGCCAACAGCTGCGCCAATTCCGGCGTGAACGACTTCTCGAAGCGGATATTGCCCCACCAGGAGATGGACACCTTGCGCCGCAGCAGCTCTTCGGCCAGCGCCTTCAGCATCTTGGGGGGCGCGGCTTCGTCCACGAAGTGGAAGCCGGTCTGGCCGGTCTCGGCGATGATGGCCTCGATGCGGTCCACCAACAGCTCGGCCGACGCCGTCTCGTAGCGCGAGATGTAGTCCAGCGTCACGTCGCAGAAGCTGCATTTCTTCCAGTAGCAGCCGTGGGCGATGGTCAGCTTGTTCCAGCGGCCGTCGCTCCACAGCCGGTGCATAGGGTTCAGCATGTCCAAGAGCGACAGGTAGCGGTCTATCGGCAGGCCGTCCCAGGTGGGGGTGCCCACTTCGGAGAACGGCACGTCGGCTTCCTGCAGGTTCACATAGCGCACCGCGCCGTCCTGGCGCAGGAAGGTGCGCGCCAGCCGGCTGACGCCGCGCTTGCCTTCGAGATGCTCCATCAGCGCCAGCAGCGGCTTCTCGCCGTCGTCCAGCGTCACGTAGTCGAAGTAGTCGAACACGCGCGGCTCGGCCAGCTCGCGCAGCTCGGTGTTGACGTAGCCGCCGCCCAGGCAAATCTTGATGTCCGGCCGGTGGCGCTTGATGGTCTGGGCGATGCGGAAGGCCGCGTACACCGCGCCCGGAAACGGCACCGAGATCAGCACCAGCTGCGGCTGGTGCTTCTCCACCGCCTCGCGCGCGAGCGCGGCCAGCGTGTCGTCCACCCAGTTGGGCTCGGCCGCCAGCGCCTTGGTCAAGGGTTCGAAGGTGGGTTGCGACAGCGCCAGCGATTCGGCGTAGCGGACGAACTCGAAGCGCGGGTCCACCGCCTCGCGCAGCACGTCGGCGATATCGTTCAGGTACAGCGTGGCCAGGTGGCGGGCGCGGTCCTGGGTGCCCAGCGCGCCGAAGGCCCAGGCCAGCGGGTCGCCGCCGTCCGGATCGTCCGGGTCGACGTACACGTCCAGCGACGCGAAGCGCGGGCCTTCCGGCAGGTAGTTGCGGCCGGCGATGCGGTAGGACAGCGTGGCGTCGCGGCCCTGCAGAAAGCCGATCACCGCGTCCACCGTCGCGGCGTAGCGCTCGTAGGAGATGTCGAACTGCATCATGCAGTCCGTGCGCTGGCGCATAGGGATGCGCCGCACATGCTCGCGCAAGGTGGCCATGCCTTTCCTGGAGAACAGCTTCAAGACCAGCGCCAGCGCCAGATCCTCCTGGAACGCGGCCACGCCGCGCGAGCGCAGGAAGCCGGTGAGGTAGGCGGTGGACGGGTAAGGCGTGTTCAGCTGCGTCATCGGCGGGATGAGCGACAGCACGCGCGGGGAAGAAACAGGCATGGGGCGTGAAATCCGGGCGGTGGTTCAAAAAGCATAGCCGGGCTTGCGCCCGGCCATGAAGAATTGTCCCACAGCGGACGATGCGAGACTAGGCGTGCTTGGCGCTGAACTGCTCGAAGGCGGCCAAAGCGTTGGCGGAATACATCAAGGACGGCCCGCCGCCCATGTAGACCGCCATCGCCAGCGTCTCTTCCACTTCTTGCTTGGTGGCGCCCAGCTTGACCAGCGCCTGGGCGTGGAAGCCCAGGCAGCCATCGCAGCGCGCGGCCACGCCCAGCGCCAACGCGATCAGCTCCTTGGTTTTCTTGTCCAGCACGCCGTCGCGCGTGGCGGCGCGGGCCAGATCGTTGAACCCCTGCATCACTTCGGGCGCGTCGGCGCGCAAGGTGGCCAGGTGCTTGGAGATGGTTTGGGTCAGCTCGGGATAGTTGACATCACCGCTCATGGTTTTTGCTCCGGTTGGGATGGGGATGACGAGGCGCGGCAACTGGACCAGCCAAATGGCAAATAGGCCGGGCAGAAGCGGAACAAGCCGGTTGCCAGCGGCGCCAGGCCCAGCCACCCCCAAGGGCCGATCGCGCCGATCGCCGCGCCGACAATCAACGCCGCGCCAACGGCAACGCGCAACGCTCTATCCAAACCGCCCACATTGCTTTTCATATCTGCCTCCTGTTCCGATGCGCCATCGAGAAAGTTGATATCTTGATTTATATAATATCAATTGATATATTGAAATCAAGCCACAACCCTGCAAAGCTTCGCCATGGATACACCCATTCTTGCCCTTTCCGACATGCGCGCCGCCGCCGGCCAGGCCTGCGGCCTGCTGCGCGCGCTGGCCAATGAAGACCGCCTGCTGCTGCTGTGCCAACTGAGCCAGGGAGAAAAATCCGTGGGCGAGCTGGAGGAGACGGTAGGCATCCGCCAGCCCAGCCTGTCGCAACAACTGGGCGTGCTGCGCAACGAGGGCCTGGTGACCACCCGCCGCGACGGCAAGCGCATCTTTTATTCCGTGGCGGACGCCAACGCCCTGGCCGTGCTGGCTACTTTGTACCAGCTGTACTGCCCCAAGGAGTGAGCATGGCGCTGGACTGGACCCATTTCACACCGTGGAGCGCGCTGGCCGGCGGCGCGCTGATCGGCCTGGCCGCCGCCTGGCTGATTGTGCTGAACGGCCGCATCGCCGGCATCAGCGGCATCGTCGGCAATCTGCTGGCGCCCGGCGCAGACAAAGGCTGGCGGCTTGCCTTCGTCGCCGGCCTGGTGATGTCGCCGTGGCTGTACCGCGTGTTCGCCGCGCCGCCGGACATCATCGTCGATAGCCGGCCGTGGCTGCTGATCACGGCGGGCTTGCTGGTCGGCTTCGGAACCCGGCTGGGTTCCGGCTGCACCAGCGGCCACGGCGTGTGCGGCTTGGCTCGCCTGTCGCCTCGCTCGCTGGCCGCCACGCTGGCCTTCATGGCGGCCGGCTTTGCCGCCGTCTGGCTAGTCCGTCATTTCGGGGGATAAAACATGAAGCACATGATAAGCGCCTCGTTGGCGGGACTGATCTTCGGCATCGGCCTGATCGCGGCCGGCATGGCCAACCCGGCCAAGGTGCTGGCTTTCCTGGACATCACCGGCCGCTGGGATCCTTCGCTCGCGCTGGTGATGGCCGGCGCCATCGCCGTGGCGCTGCCGGCCTTCGCCTGTGCTAAACGGCGCGAGCGATCGCTGCTGGGCGAGGCCATGCAGTTGCCGACATCGCGCCGCGCCGACCGCCGCCTGCTCGCCGGCAGCCTGATCTTCGGCATAGGCTGGGGGCTGGCCGGCATCTGCCCCGGCCCGGCGCTGGTGCTAGCCGGCAGCGGCCTCGCCGATGGCCTATTGTTTCTGCTGGCCATGCTGGCCGGCATGGCGCTTTACCGCGCTTGGGACGCGCGCGGCTGACGCGGCGGCGGCGGGCGGCTATACCTTCATCATCGCCCTGTTCGGAGCCGCGCATGAAAGCCCTCACCCTCGTTTTGGCCCTGAGCGCCGCGTCGACGGCGCTGGCCGCGCCGCCAAAACTCGCGCAGCAACTATGCGCCGCCTGCCATGGCATTGACGGCAACGGCCCGCCGCCGACACCCAGGCTGGCTGGCCAGCAGGCCGATTACATCGCGCAACAGCTGGATTGGATGCGGCTGGGCCAGCGCGATGACGGCGGCGCGCACAAAGCGGTGTGGGATCGATTGAAGAACGATGCCGACATCCAGGCCATCTCCCGCTACTACGCCGCGCAAAAACCCGCTCCGCAGCCGGCCAAGTCGGCCGATCCGGCGCTGCTGGCCAGCGGTCGCAAGTTGTACACAGAGGGCAACCTGGCCGTGGGCGCGCCGCCTTGCTTCACCTGCCATGGCGAGCAGGGTGAAGGCGGCAGCGCCGCGCCGCGGCTGGCGGGCCAGCACGCCGCCTATCTGGCGCAAAGAATGAAGGTATCCGACACGCCGCAGCCGCCGGCGCGGATGGAGATGCAGGAAATCCTGAAAACGCTGAGCCAGGACGACGTCAAGGCGCTGCTGGCCTATATGGCCACGCTGTAGACGGGAAAAAGAAAAGGCCACCCAGCGGCGGCCCCAAGTTTCGGAGAAAAACGGGCTCCGGCCTACACTGGCCAAGAACATGCGGGCCATGCGGCCCGCCGTTTTCCGGGGGTGATTCTAACGCCGACAAACCCCAGCGGCAATCCTCAATCGCCCAGCGCCGCCAATAGCTCGGCCTGCTGTTCGGCGATCAGCGCGTCCGTCAGCTCCTGCAGATCGCCGTCCATCACATAATCGAGCTTGTACAGCGTCAGATTGATGCGGTGGTCGGTGATGCGGCCTTGCGGGTAGTTATAGGTGCGGATGCGCTCGGAGCGGTCGCCGGAGCCGATCAGGCTCTTGCGCTCGGCGGCTTCCTTCTGGTTCTTCTCGCGCAGCTGGATGTCGTAGATGCGCGCCGCCAGCACCTGCATCGCGCTGGCCTTGTTTGCGTGCTGCGAACGGCCGTCCTGGCACTCCGCCACAATCCCTGTCGGAATATGGGTGATGCGCACCGCCGAGTCGGTCTTGTTGATGTGCTGGCCGCCGGCGCCGCTGGCCCTGAAGGTGTCGATGCGCAGGTCGGCCGGGTTCAGCACCACTTCGGCAATCTCGTCCGCCTCCGCCATCACCGCCACCGTGCAGGCGGAAGTGTGGATGCGGCCCTGGGTCTCGGTGGCCGGCACGCGCTGCACGCGGTGGCCGCCGGATTCGAACTTCAGCCGCGAATACGCGCCCTGGCCGATCAGCCGCACGATCACTTCCTTGTAGCCGCCGAGGTCCGACTCGCTGGCGGAGACGATCTCGACCTGCCAGCGGTTGCGTTCGGCGTAACGGGTATACATGCGCAGCAGGTCGGCCGCGAACAAGGCCGCCTCGTCGCCGCCGGTGCCGGCGCGGATTTCCAGGAAGATGTTCTTGTCGTCGTTGGGGTCCTTGGGCAGCAGCAGCTTCTGCAGCTCCAGGTCCAGCGCTTCCAGCTTGTCCTTGCCTTCGGCGATTTCCGCTTGCGCGAATTCCTTCATTTCCGGATCGGCCAACATCTCTTCGGCGGCGGCGATATCGCCCTCGCACTGCCGATAGGCGGCGAAGGTTTCCACCACCGGCGTCAGCTCGGCGTGTTCGCGGGTGAGTTTCCGGAAGGCTTCCATGTCCTGGGTGGCCGTTTCGCTGGCCAACAGGTGGGTCACCTCTTCCAGACGGTCGGCCAGCTGCGCGAGCCTGGCCGCAATAGACGCTTTCATTACGACTCCGGGTGTAAACGGTAAAGCCGCGCGATGGTTTGCACCTGCGCGTCATGCTCCGCGCCGCTGCCCGAGGACAAAGCCTGGGTCGGCGGGTGCATCAGTTTGTTGGTCAGCTGGACGGACAAGGCCTCCAGCACTTTTTCCGGCGCGTCGCCGCGCGCCAGTTGTTTCATCGCGCCTTCCAGCGCGTGGCGGCGGGTGCGCTCCGCCTCGTCGCGCAGGGCGCGGATCAGCGGCACGGTTTCCCGCTTCTTCAGCCAGTGGTTGAACTCGGCCACCCGGCTCTGGATGATGGCCTCGGCCTCGGCCGCGGCCTGCTGCCGCGCCTCCTTGCCCACCTCCACGATGCCGGCGATATCGTCCACGCTGAACAGGAATACATCGTCCAGCTTGTCCACCTCCAGCTCGATGTCGCGCGGCACGGCCAGGTCCAGCATGAACATGGGACGGTGGCGGCGCGCCTTGATCGCCCGTTCCACCATGCCCTTGCCGATGATGGGCAGCTGGCTGGCGGTGGACGTCACCACCACGTCATAGCGCGCCAGCGCCTCCGGCAGCTCCGCCAAGGTGATGGCGTTGCCGCCAAACTGTTCGGCCAGCTGCTGTCCGCGCTCCAGCGTGCGGTTGGCTACGGTGATACAGGACGGATTGCGCGCCGCGAAGTGCGTGGCCACCAGCTCTATCATTTCTCCGGCGCCGACGAACAGCACGTTCAGCTCGCTCACCGACGGGAAAATCTGCTCGGCCAGCTTGACCGCCGCCGCCGACATCGACACCGAGCTGGCGCCGACCGCGGTGCTGGAACGCACTTCCTTGGCCACTGCGAACGTGCGCTGGAACAGGCCGTTGAGCAACGTGCCCAGCGTGCCGGCGCTTTCCGCGCTGCGCACCGCGTCCTTCAACTGGCCCAGAATCTGCGTCTCGCCCAGCACCATGGAATCCAGCCCCGATGCCACGCGGAAAGCGTGCCGCGCCGCTTGCCCAGCTTCCAGCCGGTACAGATACGGCTCCACCTCGGCGCGGCTCAGCCCGTGAAACTGGCACAGCCAATCCAGCGCGGCATGCGGATCCGTGCTTAGGCAATAGATCTCGGTGCGGTTGCAGGTGGAGACGATAGCCGCTTCCCGCGCGGCCTGCGAGGCCACCAGACTATCCAGGGCGTGCGGCAGGGTTTCCGCCGGGAATGCCAGCTTCTCCCGTATCGACAACGGCGCGGTGTGGTGGTTGAGTCCGAGGGCAAGCAGATGCATGGGCGAACAATGCCGCAGACGAAAACAGGACATTTTAGCCTAACTGGGTCGCGCCGTCCCGCGCTTGCCCTTGGCCTACCCTCTGCCAACGCTTGTCATCGGCGAAAGATGACAAGAATGTTGCATGGTCGAGACACGAACCAAAAAAATTACGCACATTCTTGCTAACAAATAAACGCAAATAATTTCATAAGCTTAACAATTTTCACACAATTACACATGGTTCAACCGCGCAAATCATGCCGGGCGAATGCCTTGTCATCTCTTCCATTCAATGCCATTTTCATGGATCGCCAATTATGTTGCAGCCATGAGACTGCGACGATACGCACCGCGCAGACAGGCGCGGACGCCGTGATGACAAAGGAAGAGAAGAAATGAAGGTCAAGATTCTGGCCCAGGCGATCGCCGCCATCGGCCTCTTGGGAAGCGGCGTTGCCCACGCCGCGGATGATGCAGGCAATCAACTGGAACGGGTGACGATTACCGGTTCCAACATCAAGCGGATCAATAAGGAAGGCCCGACGGCTGTTGAGACTATCAAGCGAGCCGATATCGAAAAAAGCGGCGCTAGTACGGTTGTCGAGTTGCTCGAGAAAGTTCCGTCGATTACTAGCGTGATGACCGGATCCAGCCAAACTTCTTTTGCAAAGGGTGCGGCTTCCGCTTCTTTGCGAGGCATGGGCGAGAAATATACGCTGGTCCTGTTGAATGGGCGTCGCATTGCAAATTACGGTTTTGCCAATGGCGCTTCAAGTACCTTTGTCGATTTAAACAGTTTGCCACTACAAGCTATCGAACGGGTTGAAATCTTGCGTGATGGCGCTTCTGCGATCTATGGCTCAGATGCGGTCGCTGGTGTAGTCAACTTCATTACCCGGAAGAATTACCAAGGCACGGACGTTAGTGTGCGCAATGCAGGTAATCAGGGGGGCGATGGGCAGGCTATATCTGGCAATATCACAACGGGCATCGGCGATCTGGACAAGGATGGCTATAACCTGCTGGTCACTGCCGATTTGTTCCATCGCGAGGCCAGCTTCAAGCGAGATCATGATTTGACCCAGACGGCTGATTATCGCCGTTTTGGTGGCACCCTCGGCTACCTGTCGACCTTGTATCCCGGCTCTGTGCGCGATATCAAGGTCTCTGACTCTCAAGCTATTCCAGGTTGTCCGCCTAATCGCATCGGTTTGAACGTTTCGGGGTTGACTCGTTGTTTGTACGATCCGGCCCAATATCAGGAGATTGAGCCGCGCACATCGCGTTTCGGCATTTCCACCGTGCTGACCAAAAAGCTTTCTGCTGATTCCGAGCTTTTTGCGGAATTAGGGTTCAACCACAATGAGACTATCTATCATCAAGATTATCCATTTTTTGATAGCGCGACGGGGCGTTTGAACCCCAGCGCCGGCATGTATCCTGGCAAGTCGCCTGACCCCGCAGTCAACGTCATTGGCGGCGGCGTCAATCCTGTTCAGGTGTACCGCGCGGTGTACGAAAATGGCCGGGTCCAGGATACGACTACCGGCGACAGCTACCGGGGCGTATTCGGCTGGCGTGGCATGTGGCGCGGCTGGGATGTGGAGAGCGCGCTCAGCGCCAGCGAAAGCAGTGTGAAGACGGATCGTACCAATCAGCTGCTGAAGGACGCTACCGTCAATGCCTTGCAAAATGGCAACCGGGCACTGGGCACGGGCTATGATCCGTTTGTCATGAACAACCCGTTGTCGAATGTATTGCCTTTGCTGACGACAACCCATCGCAAGGCCACTTCCAAGTTGCAGGGCCTGGATTTCAAGATGGGCAACGGGGAAATGTTCGATTTACCTGGCGGCAAGGCCGGCTTCGCCTGGGGCGCGCAGTATTCGCATGAATCGATCAATGATCAGCCCGATCCCCAGACCGTTGCGAACAACATCATCAATACCGGCGCGACCATGGCTAAGGGCAGCCGCAATGTCTATTCGCTGTACGGCGAATTCAGTTTGCCGCTGCGCAAGAACCTAGAAGTGCAGCTGGCGCTGCGTGGCGACCATTACAGCGATTTCGGCAATACCGTGAATCCCAAGGTGGCGTTCTCCTACAAGCCATGGGATCAGCTGTTGTTTCGCGGCAGCGCCACGACCTCGTTCAAAGCGCCGACCCTGCCGGAAGAGTATGCATCCACCCAGGCTTACGACAATAGTCTGATCGATGTGAAACGCTGCCGGATTATGGGAGGCAGCTATTGCAAGGTGTCATCTACACGGGTGAATATTACTGGCGGTTCAAACTTGAAGCCCGAGAAAGCGACGAACCTGTCGTTTGGCTTTGTGCTGCAACCGACCAAGAACCTCTCCGCTAGCGTGGACTTCTACTCGGTTCGCTCAAGAGACACCATCGATACGATTACGACCAGCTATATCATGGCCAATGAAGGCCGCGGTGGTCCGGGCAAGGTTTACCGTGATCCGGCGCTGCCGGGAGATTTGGCCAAATATCCGGGTTTGCAGCCTGGGGATGGCGCGGTCAATCTGATCGATGTGCCTTATGCCAACCTCGGAAGCACGATCACCACCGGCTATGATGTCGGGCTGCAATACGAACTGTCTTTGGGTGGATACGGCAAGCTGCGTTTCCGTGATGATTTGAACAACATCATGAGTTTCCGCAAGTCGGACACGCAAGATGGCGCGGCAGTCAATCAACTGGACAATATCTATCAGCCTAAGTGGCGCAATGTATTCTCCACCACTTACAGCTATGATCGTTATGACGTGATGTTGACATCCCGCAGCTATGCCGGGACCCGGGATGTGCTGGACAGCTCGTCTCAGGACGCGTCGTCGCGCATACCATCTTACACGATGTGGGATCTGGCCTTTACCGCTCGCCCGCTCAAGAACCTGGTAGTGAATGCCGGCGTCAACAATGTGTTTGGTAGGTCGGTGCCATTCTCCGTAGCTGCGAACGACTTTGTCGGTAGCACTCAGGATCTGTATGGTCGTTCGTATTTTGTCAGCGCACGCTATACCTTCAAGTAAGTCGCTCCGGTCTTGATAGAAAGCCGCCCTTCTGGGCTAATGCCGTTCACTTAAGGATTTTCGGGCGACTTTTCTGGCCTTGAGAGCACAGGAATCCACAAAAAAAGCACCGTTTCCCATGCATGGAGACGGTGCTTTTCTCTTAAGTGAACGGCATTAGCCCTTCTGGGCGGCTTTTTGTTTTTCCGCTCACTCCCGCCTCATATCCACATGCATGATTCCGCCATCGTCATACGGCTCCGACACCGGCTTGAACCCAAACGATTCATACAAGCCGCTTGCCTCGCACTGCGCCGACAGCATGATGGGCTGGCCGGCAAAGTGGATTTGGCACTGCGCCACCGCCTGCGCCATCAACGCCTTGCCCAAACTCTGGCCGCGCGCCTCCGGCGCCACCACCACCCGGCCAATGGCTGCGGCGTCCGGGTATTTCTCTCCCGGCGCGATTAAGCGCGCGTACGCCACCAGATTGCCGGCCTCATCGCGGCCGGACAGGTGCAGACAGTGGGTGTCCACGCCGTCCACATCGCCATAGATGGACTGCTGCTCCACCACGAACACCTGGTCGCGCAGCTGCAACACCTGATACAGCGCCAAGGGGGTGAAACCGTCAAAACCGTGGCAATGCCACGCTATCCTGTTTGCCATAGTAGAATCCCTCCCATTCCTGACACAGCCGTCTGCGATGCTATAGCATGCATGCAGGCGCCATGCCTCAATCCAGATCAAGACGATAGCATTTAATATATGAGCGACCACGACCTCTTCGACCCGCCGGCGCCGGCCGGCGACCTCACGCCGCCGCCCCCGGCCCCGCCGCAAGCCATCAGCGGCGACTGGATCCCGCTGGACCTGTACGCGGAGCGCGCTTATCTGGAATACGCGATGAGCGTGGTCAAGGGCCGGGCGCTGCCGGAAGTGGCGGACGGCCAGAAGCCGGTGCAGCGCCGCATCCTGTACGCGATGCGCGACATGGGCCTGGCCCACGGCGCCAAGCCGGTGAAATCCGCCCGCGTGGTCGGCGAAATCCTGGGTAAATACCACCCGCACGGCGACAGCTCGGCCTACGAGGCGCTGGTGCGCATGGCGCAGGACTTCACGCTGCGCTACCCGCTGATCGACGGCCAGGGCAACTTCGGCAGCCGCGACGGCGACGGCGCGGCCGCCATGCGTTACACCGAGGCGCGGCTGACGCCCATCGCGGAACTGCTGCTGTCCGAGATCGACATGGGCACGGTGGATTTCGTTCCCAATTACGACGGCGCCTTCGAAGAGCCGGCCCTGCTGCCGGCCCGCCTGCCCATGGTGCTGCTGAACGGCGCATCCGGCATCGCCGTGGGCCTAGCCACGGAAATCCCGCCGCACAATCTGACCGAAGTGGCCGGCGCCTGCGTGGCGCTGCTGGACAATCCGGCGCTGGAAACCGCCGATCTGATGCAATACATCCCCGGCCCGGACTTCCCCGGCGGCGGCCAGATCATCACCCCGGCGGCGGACATCCAGTCCGCCTACGAAACCGGCCGCGGCAGCGTGCGCGTGCGCGCCAAATGGGAAATCGACAAGCTGGCGCGCGGCCAATGGCGCGCCATCGTCACCGAACTGCCGCCCGGCTCTTCTGCGCAGAAGGTGCTGGCGGAGATCGAGGAGGCCACCAATCCCAAGCTCAAGGCCGGCAAGAAGCAGCTGTCGCAGGATCAGCAAAACCTGAAGAAGCTGATGCTGGACCTGCTGGACCGCGTGCGCGACGAGTCCGATAGCGAAAACCCGGTGCGCTTGGTGTTCGAACCCAAGTCCAGCCGCCAGGATCCGGACGAGTTCATGAACATCCTGCTGGCGCAAACCAGCCTGGAAGGCAACGCCTCGCTGAACCTGGTGATGATAGGCCTGGACGGCCGCCCGGCGCAGAAAGGCTTGAAATCCATCCTGACCGAGTGGATAGACTTCCGCCGCGCCACCGTCACCCGCCGCCTGGCCCACCGCCTGGCCCAGGTGGACAAGCGCATCCACATCCTGGAAGGCCGGATGATCGCCTTCATCCATATCGATGAAGTGATCCGCGTCATCCGCGAATCGGACGAGCCCAAGCCGGACCTGATCAAGGCCTTCGGCCTGACCGAGATCCAGGCCGAGGACATCCTGGAAATCCGTCTGCGCCAACTGGCGCGGCTGGAAGGCTTCAAGCTGGAGAAGGAGCTGTCCGATCTGCGCGAGGAGCGCGAAGGCCTACGCCACATCCTGGACACGCCGGACGCGCTGACCAAGCTCATCCGCGATGAAATCCAGGCCGACGCCGCCAAATACGGCGACAAGCGCCGCAGCGAGATCAAGGCCGCCGAGCGCGCGGTGCTGACGCAAACCACCGCCGACGAGCCGGTGACGCTGATCCTGTCGCAAAAGGGCTGGATCCGCGCCCGCGTCGGCCACAACGTGGAGCTGGAAACGCTGAGCTTCAAGGACGGCGACGCGCTGGCGGCCGTGGTGGAAACTCGCACCGTGTGGTCCGCCATCGTGCTGGACCACAACGGCCGCGTCTACACCATCGATCCGGCCACGGTGCCGACCGGCCGCGGCGACGGCGTGCCGGTGGCCTCGCTGGTGGACCTGCAGGATGGCGCCAAGCCGGCGCAGCTGATTTCCGGCCGCGATGCCGACCGCTTCGTGGTGGCCGGCAGCGGCGGCTACGGCTTCATCGCCAAGATCAGCGACATGGCCGGCCGCGTAAAAGCCGGCAAGGCCTTCATCACGCTGGACGCCGGCGAAACCGTGCTGGCGCCGGTGCCGCTGCCGGCCGCGCCGCTGGAAACGCTGCAACTGGTGGCCGCCAGCGACAGCGGCCGCCTGCTGGCCTTCCCGGCGACCGAGCTGAAAGAGCTGGCCAAGGGCCGCGGCCTGATGCTGCTGGCGCTGGACGACGGCGCGCGCATGACCGCCATCGGCCTGGTGGCCGGCGGCAAGGCGCTGCTGTCCACCACGTCGGTGCGCGGCAAGGTGGCCGATGAAAAGCTGGCGCTGGAAGAGTTTGTCGGCAAGCGCGCCAAGAAGGGCAAGCTGATGCCGAAGAAATGGTTGATCAGCGCCATCCGCGAGCTGCCGATGTGATGAAACTGACAGCCCAGCCGCAAGCCCTGTCGCCGCGCGCCGCCCTGTTGTTCGTCAACGGCTTCCGCGCGCTCTTGCTGCTGGTGCTGTTCTCGCTGTCGCTGATCAACGGCGACAGCGGTCACGCGCTGATCGAGGGCGGGCCGCATTTCTACCTATGGAGCAGCGTCTACCTGCTGCTGATCGGCATCTGGTATCTGCTGCGCGAAGGCAGCCTGGGCGACACCCTGCAACTGACGCTGGCCATCGCCGCCGACATCGCCATGATGGTGTGGCTGATGGCGATGAACGACGGCGTGCGCGGCGGCTTCGGCCTCTTGCTGCTGCCGTATCTGGCTGCGGCCGGCCTGCTGTCCACCGGCCGCTACGCGCTGTTCTACGCCTCCATCGCCACGCTGATGCTGCTGAGCTACGCCGGTTTCGAAAGGCTGCTGGGCAATGCCAGCCAGGCGGACCTGTCGTTCAGCGCGCTGCTGTCCGCCGCCGGCTTCATCACCGCCATCGCCACCTGGCAGCTGGGCCGGCTGGCGCGCGCCTCGGAAGCGCTGGCGGCGCAGCGCGGCGGCGAAATCGCCAATCTCAACCACCTGAACGAACTGATCCTGCAAAGCCAGCGCGACGCGGTGGCGGTGCTGGACGAGGCGGGCCATCTGCACCAGTTCAACCGGCAGGCGGAGCGTTATTTCAGCCAGCTGCAGCGCGGCCAGCTGATGCCGGAGCTGTTGCCGCTGGTGCAGCGCTGGCGTGACAACGGCTACCCGGCCCTGTCCACCTTCGTCCAGCACAATGTGCGCGGCCGCCAGCTGGTGGGCCGGCTAGTGCCGGTGCCGGTGCCGGAAGGCCAGCTGCGCGGCGTGGTGCTGTTCATGCGCGACATGGCGGACATGGCAGAAGAAGCCAAGCGCGTCAAATTGGCCGCGCTGGGCCGCCTCACCGCCAACATCGCCCACGAAATCCGCAACCCGCTGTCCGCCATCAGCCACGCCGGCGACTTGCTGGCGGAGGACGAAACCGACCCGGCGCGGCAGCGGCTGTTGCGCATCGTCCAGGACAACGCCCGCCGCATCAACGGCATGGTGGAAGACGTGCTGACCCTGGGCCGGCGCGACCGCGTCAAGACCGAAACCATCGATCTGCCATCATTCATCGCCCAGCTGCTGGAGCAATTTGCGCTGGTGCAGCCGCAATCGGCCGGCGCCATCGTCTGCCAGCTGCCAACCCCTTGCAAGCTGGCCTTCGACCGCGGCCACCTGGCCCAGGTGCTGAGCAACCTGCTGGCCAATGCCTGGCGCCACGGTAGCCAGGGCCGCGGCTCGGTGCGGCTGGAGGCCGGCACGGCGGAACACCACCTGATCCTGCGCGTGATCGACGATGGCCCCGGGGTGCCGGAGACCGAGCAATCCCGCCTGTTCGAACCCTTTTTCACCACGGAAAGCGCCGGCAGCGGCCTGGGGCTGTACATCGCGCGCGAGCTGGCCGAAGCCAACGACGCGCGTTTGGAGTACACCCCGCCCGGCGGCGTGTTCCGGCTGATCTGCCGACTAGCCCATGACTAAGACACCCCCGCGCGTATTGATCGTCGACGACGAACCGGACATCCGCGAACTGCTGGAGCTGACCCTGCTGAAAATGGGCCTGACGCCGGTCTGCGCCGGCAGCGTGGCCCAGGCCAAAACGGCGCTGGCGACGGGCCGCTTCGACTTGGCGCTGACCGATATGCGGCTGCCGGACGGCGAAGGCCTGGAAGTGGTGCGCCACATCGGCGAAGCCGGGCTGGACCTGCCGGTGGCGGTGATCACCGCCTATGGCAGCGCCGACAACGCGGTGCAGGCGATGAAGGCCGGCGCCTTCGACTATCTGCAAAAACCGGTCAGCCTGGCCCAACTGCGCAGCCTGGTCAAATCGGCGCTGAAAGTGGACGCGCCATCGAACAAGCCGGCTCAGCAACAGCGGCTGCTGGGCGAATCGCCGGCCATTCAGGATGTATTGCGGCTGGTGGACAAGCTGTCGCGCAGCCAAGCCGCGGTGTATATCAGCGGCGAATCCGGCACCGGCAAGGAGCAGGCGGCGCGGCTGATCCATGAGCAAGGCCCGCGCGCCGGCAGGCCCTTCGTCGCCGTCAATTGCGGCGCCATTCCGGAAAACCTGATGGAAAGCGAGTTTTTCGGCTACCGCAAGGGCGCCTTCACCGGCGCCGACGCCGACCGCGACGGCTTCTTCCAGCAGGCGCAGGGCGGCACGCTGTTTCTGGACGAAGTGGCAGACCTGCCGCTGGCCATGCAGGTAAAGTTATTGCGCGCCATCCAGGAGCGGACCGTGCGCAAGCTGGGCAGCGCGCAGGAGGAGATGGTGGACGTGCGCATCATCTGCGCCACCCACCAGGACCTGGCGGCCAAAGTCGAAGACGGCGGCTTCCGCCAGGACTTGTACTACCGCCTCAATGTGCTGCCGCTGCGCATGCCGCCGCTGCGCGAGCTGCGCGAGGACATTCCGCTGTTTGCCGAACGGCTGCTGCAGCGCTTCGCCAGCCACGGCCCCACGCCGCAACTGAGCGCAGACGCGCGCCAGGCGCTGCAGGACTACGCCTACCCCGGCAACTTCCGCGAGCTGGAAAACATCCTGGAACGCGCCGTGGCCCTGGCCGCCGCCCCCGTCCTGTCGCGCGAGGACCTGCAGCTGACCCCCTGCGCCGAATACAGCCCGGAACCAGGCAGCGACGAGCCGCTGCAAGACTATCTGGACCGCGTGGAGCGCGAAGCCATCGTCAAGGCGCTGGAAGCCACCCGCTACAACCGCACCCAGGCCGCCAAGCGGCTGGGGGTGACGTTCCGCTCGCTGCGCTATCGGATGGAGCGCTTGGGGGTGAAGTAAACCCCGCGTAAAACCCCTCACGCCAGCCATCAGCAACGGTATGCTTGGGTCGGTTTGTATCCAATCGACATTGATGATGACACCTCTTCGCCACTTGTGCTGGGGCGACAGCGCCGCCGGCAACCTGAAGCAACGCAACCGGCTGCTTGGCCTGTCCCAGCCGGTCACCGCCATGATGGAAGACTTCCGCATTGGGGAGCTGGCCGACGCCGATGCGGCCAAGCCGCGCCAACGCATCGCCTGGCTCAAGCGCCTGTGGGCCGCGCAGTGGTGGTATGAAGCGGAAGAGTACGAAACGCCGTTGCTGCTGCATCAGGCGGAGTGCCACGGCCAATTGCTGGAGGCGCTGCAAGCGCCGGCGCCGCTGGTGATCTGGATGGGCAACAACGCGCACGACCGGCTAATGCTGGCCATGGCCGCCAGCGTGGCAGCGCCCGCCACGCCGCTGCTGGTAGCGGACATCACCGGCCAGGTGGCTTTCCAGCACGAGGGGCTTTACGCGGTGGGGATGTGCCCGCCGGAAGCCTTGCTGGATATCAAGCCGGTGGCGCTGGACGCCGCCGCTCGCGCCGCGCTGGCCGCGCAATGGGCGCACTGGAAAACGCGCGAGGCCGGCTGGCGCGAAACCGCCTCGGACGGCGGCATCGTCCAATACCCGCTGGATCATCTGGACCCGCTGTTGCTGGCCAGGCTCTCCCGCACGCCGCAATCGGCCAGCCGCGTAGTGGGGGAGGTCATGGGCACGCATCCCGGCATGGTGCCGGACAATTTCCTGTTCTGGCGGCTGGACGCGCTGCGCCAGGCCGGACTGGTGGTCTTTACCCCGGTTGACGGCCCCAAACCGCAAGCGCCCCTCGTCGCCCTGGCTTGAGCAGGACGCGCCACGGCGAAGACCGCCATAGGATGGCGGAACGCCCGGCTAAGCCGGACTTCCGCCCTACGGCTTCGATGCAAAGGCGGGAGAAGACCACGCCGAGTTCGGTAGGGCGGATGCCCCAACGGGCCGATCCGCCCCGCTCCGCCATGGTCAACTGCGGCGGAACGCCCGGTTGGCCGGGCTTCCGCCCTACGGGTCTATGCAAAAGCGCGAGAAGATCACGCCGAGTTCGGTAGGGCGGATGCCCCGGTGGGGCGATCCGCCGCGCCCCGTCATGGTCAACAGCGGCGGAACGCCCGGCATGGCCGGGTTTCCGCCCTACGGGTCGATGCAAAAGCGGGAGAAGATCACGCCGAGTTCGGTAGGGCGGATGCCCCGACGGGGCGATCCGCCGCGCCCCGTCATGGTCAACTGCGGCGGAACGCTCGGCCTGGCCGGGCTTCCGCCCTACGGCCTTACTTGCCAATACAAAAGCGGGAGAAGATCACACCCAAGAGGTCATCGGCGGAGAATGCCCCGGTGATCTCAGACAGCGCGTTTTGCGCCATGCGCAGTTCTTCGGCGAAGATTTCCACCTGCTCCCAGTCCGCTTCGGCCAGTTCCAGGTGGTCGGCGGCGCGGGCGATGGCGTCCAGGTGGCGCTGGCGAGCCAGGAACACGCCTTCGTCGGCGCCGCTGAAGCCTATCATTTCCAGCAGCTTGGCTTTCAACAGGTCCACGCCCTGGTGAGTCTTGGCGGACAGGCGCACCAGCGGGTGGCCGTCTTCGTCGGCGATGCCGGCCGGCTCCTCGGTCAAGTCCACTTTGTTGAAGACATGCACGCGCGGCAGGCCGGCCGGGATGCGCGCCAGGATGGCCTGCACTTCTTCGGTCAAGCCGTGGCGGCTGTCGGTCAGCACTAGCGCCAGATCGGCGCGCTCCACCGCCTGCCAGGTGCGCGCTATGCCTATCTTCTCCACCACGTCGTCGGTTTCGCGCAGGCCGGCGGTGTCGATGATGTGCACCGGCACGCCGTCGATGACGATTTCCTCGCGCACCGTGTCGCGGGTGGTTCCGGCGATATCGGTGACGATGGCGATGTCGTCGCCGGCCAGCGCGTTCATCAGGCTGGACTTGCCGACATTGGGCTGGCCCACCAGCACCACGTGCATGCCCTCGCGCAGGATGGCGCCCTGCTTGGCCGTGGCCTGCACCCCCACCAGCTGCGCGCGCAAGCGGCGCAGGCGGCCGATGGCGTCGGCCTGCTTGAGGAAATCGATCTCTTCTTCCGGGAAGTCCAGCGTGGCTTCCACCAGCATGCGCAGGTTGATCAGCTCGTCCACCAGGCCGTGCACCTCGCGCGAGAACGCGCCCTTCAATGACTTCAAGGCGCTGCGCGCTGCGGTTTCGCTGCTGGCGTCGATCAGGTCGGCCACGCTTTCGGCCTGCGCCAGGTCCAGCTTGTCATTCAGGAAGGCCCGCTTGGTGAACTCGCCCGGCTCGGCCAGCCGCGCGCCCAGCTCCACGCAGCGCGCCAGCAGCATCTTCATCACCACCGGCCCGCCGTGGCCCTGCAGCTCGATCACGTCCTCGCCGGTGAAGCTGTTGGGGCCGGGGAAGAACAGCAGCAGGCCGTTGTCGATGGCCTGTCCCTGGCCATCATAAAAGTCCGTGTACGTGGCGTAGCGCGGCTTGGGCGTCTTGCCATTGGAAATGGCCTGCGCAAACGGCAGCAAGTCCTTGCCGGAGACGCGGATCACGCCGACGCCGCCGCGGCCGGGAGCGGTGGCGATGGCGCAGATGGTGGCGGGGGTGTAGCTGAGGTTCATTGCCATTCCTTGGATTTTGAGCCACGAAATCCACGAAAGGACACGAAAGAATGATCGCGGGCCGGAAGCCGTCCCGGCGCCGCCTCGGAGGCGATTCGCGTTCGTGTTCTTTCGTGGGGTTCGTGGCGAATTGTTTAGAGATCTTTTCCCAGATTATCCAGCAAAAAACCCGGCCAGTGGCCGGGTTCCATCAGCAATTCGGACGGGGCGCTCAGGATTGCAGCGCGGCCTTGTTGCTCTTTTCGATCTGCTTGTTGATGAACCACTGCTGCGCAATCGACAGCACGTTGTTCACCACGTAGTACAGCACCAGGCCGGCGGGGAAGAAGAAGAACAGCGCGGAGAAAGCCAGCGGCATGATCTTCATCATCTTCGCCTGCATCGGGTCAGCCGGCGGCGGGTTCAGGAAGGTCTGCAGGAACATCGTGGCCGCCATGATGGCCGGCAGGATGAAGTACGGGTCCGGGCGGGCCAGGTCGGTGTACCACAGCACCCACGGCGCTTCGCGCAGCTCCACGGAAGCCAGCAGCGACCAATAGAGGCCGATGAACACCGGGATCTGGATCAGCATGGGCAAGCAGCCGCCCAGCGGATTCACCTTCTCGGACTTGTACATCTCCATCACGGCCTGCTGGAACTTCATGCGGTCGTCGCCGTATTGTTCCTTCATCCGTTCCAAGCGCGGCGCCAGGGCCTTCATCTTGGCCATGGAGCGGTAGGACGCGGCGGTCAGCGGGTAGAACACGGCCTTCACGGTCAGCGTCAGCAGGATGATCGCCCAGCCCCAGTTGCTCACCAGCGCGTGCAGCTTCACCAACAGCCAGAACAGCGGCGAGGCGAAGATGTAGAAGATGCCGAAGTCCTTGGCATACTCCATGCCGTCCGCCACCTTGGAGATGATGTCGTACTCTTCCGGGCCGGCAAACAGCGGCAAGCTCACGCTCAGGCTCTTGCCCGGAGCGATGACGGAATAGTCAACCAGCGCGGCGGCGGAGTTCAGGCCGTTGGTCTGGGTCAGCTCGAAGCGGCAGGACTTGTCGTCCTTGCACACGCTCTTGCCGTCCAGCGGCTGCAGAATCCAGGCCGACATGAAGTAGTGCTGCACCATGGCCACCCAGCCATCGGTGGTGGTCTTGGCGTAGTCACCCTTGCCCTTGGCCAGATCGTCGAAGCTCACCTTCTGGAACTTGTGCTCCGAAGTGAACACGGCCGGGCCGGTGTAGGTGTGGGCAAAGCGGCCCTCGCCTTCCGGCGCCTGGCTGTCGCGCAGCAAACGATAGTAAGCGGTTGGCGCAACCGGAGCGGCGCCGCCGTTCACGATGTCGTAACGCACGCCGATCTCGTAGCTGCCCTTGGTGAAGGTGTACACCTTGCTCACCTTGACGCCATTGGCGTCCGGCGCGGTCAGCTTCACTTCCAGCTTGTCGCCGGTCATTTCGTAGCTGGGCTTGTCGGCGGTGAAGACGGTTTTATGCGTCGGCAGGGCCGGGTTGCTGGCTGCGATCAGGCCGGTTTGCGCCACATAAGTGTGCTTGGCGTTGTCCTGGAACAGCTTGAACGGCTGGTTGCGGTCTTCGGCCTCGCCGTGCTTCAGCAGAGACAGCGAGCGCAGGTCGCCGCCCACGGTATCGATCTCGGCTTCAACCAGGTCGGTCTTGACGCGAATGCGCTGACCATGGGTCAACTTGTTGGCGTCGGCAGGCTGCGCGGCGCTGGCAGCGCCGGCCGCGGCCTCGGTCTTGGCCACTTGCTGTTGCGGGGTGTGCTTGGGCATGAAGTACTCATTCCACCCAAACAGGATGCCCACGGACAGTACAACAAAGATAATCAGTCGCTTGGAATCCATCTCTCGATACCGGAAAGTTCAGGGAACCGGGTCATAGCCGCTGCCGCCCCAGGGATGGCAACGGCAAATGCGTCTGGCGGCCAATGCGCCGCCCTTCAGCGCGCCGTGTTTTCTCACCGCCTCGATCGCGTAGCTGGAACAGGTGGGCTGGAAGCGGCAACGCGGTGCCAGCCACGGGCTGATAGCCAGCTGGTAAAAACGGATCAGGAGGATGAGGATGCGCGACATCGTGCCAGTTTAGCAAACAGAGCCGACAAAGCCGTGACGGCCTCGGCGCGCTGTTCGCGGGCAAACGCCGTTTTTGCTCGCACTACGTAGTCCACGCCGCCCAGCTCCTGCTGGTTCAGGCGGAACCACTCGCGCACGCAGCGCTTGATGTAATTTCGGCGCACCGCCCGCTTGGCCACCTTCTTGCCCACGACCAAACCCACGCGGGCATGGTCCAGGCCGTTGGGGCGGGCATACACCTGAAAGAACGCATTGCTGCGTTGTTGCCGCAAACTAAAAACGGATGAGAACTCATCCGTTTTTAACAGCCGGTGCGCACGGCGAAAGCGGTAAGCCACAAGGACTTAGACGGCCAGCTTCTTGCGGCCCTTGGCGCGGCGAGCGGCGATGACAGCGCGGCCGCCACGGGTCTTCATGCGGACCAGGAAGCCGTGAGTGCGTTTGCGACGGGTATTGGAAGGCTGGTAAGTACGTTTCATGATATGGGTTTCCTGTTTCGAAACGGAAATAAACGCGTGATTTGACTCGAAATCCGCGGCTTTGTCAACGAGGAATTTTCTGCAGGCCTGTGGATAACTTTGCAAAAAAACGTTAGAATGTGGGGGTTTATCGCTGTCGACCGGCTGCACAACAAATGAACGCACCCAGGGCCCACAGGCCCGCCGCGTTTGCCACACCGCAGCCTGCCGGCCGCTTCATGCCGAACATCCGCCGCTTGCGCGCCGCCCTTTCCGCGTCGCGAGCGGCCCATCCCGCTGTTGCAAGCCGAGCGCGCTCAGCGGGTTTTTCGCTTTCACATGCGTGTATGTAATGACCGAACTGGATCAATTCTGGCCTGCCTGCCTCGCCCGACTGGAGGCCGAACTGTCTTCGCAACAGTTCAATACCTGGATCAAGCCGCTCAACGCCGAAGCCGGCGATGAAGGCATTGCGCTGTTCGCGCCCAACCGCTTCATCATGCAGTTCATCAAGGACCGTTTCCTCGCCCGCATTGAGGAACTGGCCGTGGAACTGATTGGCGAATGCCCGGTGGAGCTGCGTCTGGGCGCGCCTTCCGCCCGGCCGCTGCAGCCGGCTGCCAGCATCCAGCCCAAGGCCAAGGAGCCGAGCAAAGCCGCGCCCAGCGCTTCGCCCGCGCCGTCTCCGGCCAAGCAGGCCGCGGTCAAGGCGATTGGCGGCAGCCATGAAAGCACGCGCCTGAACCCTTCCTTCACCTTCGATACGCTGGTGACCGGCAAGGGCAACCAGCTGGCGCGCGCCGCCGCCATGCAGATTGCCGAGAATCCGGGCGACCAGGCTTACAACCCGCTGTTTGTCTACGGCGGCGTGGGCCTGGGCAAGACTCACTTGATCCAGGCCATCGGCAACCATGTGTTCCAAAAAAACCCGCAGGCCAAGATCCGCTACATCCACGCCGAACGCTACGTGGCCGACATCATGCGCGCCTACCAGCACAAAGCGTTTGACGAATTCAAGCGTTACTACCACTCGCTGGACCTGTTGCTGATTGACGACATCCAGTTCTTCGCCGGCAAAAACCGCACCCAGGAAGAATTCTTCTATGCCTTCAATGCGCTGATCGAGGGCGGCAAGCAAGTCATCATGACCTGCGACAGCTACCCCAAGCAGATTGAAGGGATGGAAGAGCGGCTGATTTCGCGCTTCTCCTGGGGCCTGACCGTGGAAATCCAGCCGCCGGAGCTGGAAATGCGCGTGGCCATTTTGATGAAAAAGGCCGAGGCCGACAGCATCAAGCTGGAGCACAACGTGGCCTTCTTCATCGCCCAGAATGTGCGCTCCAACGTGCGCGAGCTGGAAGGCGCGCTCAAGCGCGTGGTGGCGTACGCCCGCTTCACCAACCAGAACATCACGCTGGAACTGGTAAAGGAAGCGCTGAAGGATATTCTGGCCGCCGGCAATCGCCAGGTGACGGTAGACGCCATCCAGAAAACGGTGGCGGAGTACTACAAGATCAAGCTGTCCGACATGCACAGCAAAAAGCGCAGCCGCGACATCGCCCGGCCGCGCCAGGTGGCCATGGCCCTGGCCAAGGAGCTCACCCAGCTGTCCTTGCCCAATATCGGCGACGCCTTTGGCGGCCGCGACCACACCACGGTGCTGCACGCCTGCAAAACCATTAATGAGATGCGCGAAAACGACGCCGACATCGCGCACGACTACGAAGCGCTGCTCGCGATGCTGCGCAATTAATCGAACCATGAAACGACTCTTCACCATCTACTGGGAGCCCGCCACATGCTGATCCTGCAAGCCGAACGCGATGCCCTGCTCAAGCCCCTGCTGGCAGTCACCGGCATTGTCGAGCGTCGCCACACGCTGCCGATTCTGTCCAACGTCCTGATCGAGAAGAAGGGCGGACAGGTTGGATTCCTGGCCACCGACCTGGAAATCCAGATCACCACCGCCAGCAGCGACGAGCTGCCGGGCGAAGACTTCCGCCTCACCACCTCCGCCAAGAAGCTGCAGGACATCCTGCGCGCCATTCCGGGCAATACCATGGTGACGCTGGAACAGCTGGACGGCGGCCGCCTCACCCTGAAGGCCGGCAAGAGCCGTTTCAACCTGCAAACCCTGCCGGCGGAAGACTTCCCGCTGCTGTCCGTGGGCACCGCCTCCGACGCCAGCTTCAGCCTGAGTCAGCGCGAACTCAAGCGCCTGATCTCCCAGGTGCAGTACGCCATGGCCGTGCAGGACATCCGCTACTACCTCAACGGCCTGCTGATGCAGACCGACGGCAACCAAGTGCGCCTGGTGGCCACCGACGGCCATCGCCTGGCCTTTGCCAGCGCCGACGTCACCGCCACTCTGCCCAAGGCCGAGGTGATCCTGCCGCGCAAGACCATCATCGAGCTGTACAAGCTGCTGCAAGACAGCGACGACGAAATCAAGATTGAAGTGCTGGCCAACCAGGTGCGCTTCAGCTTTGGCGCCACCGTCATCATCAGCAAAGTGGTGGACGGCAAGTTCCCGGACTACAACCGCGTCATCCCGCTGGACAACGACAAGATCTTCCTGATCGAACGCCTGGAATTCCTGCACGCGCTGCAGCGCGCCGCCATTCTGGCCAACGAGAAGTTCCGCGGCGTGCGCCTGGTGCTGGCGCCGGGCAAGATGTCCATCCTGTGCACCAACAGCGAACAGGAAGAAGCCGAAGAAGAACTGGAAATCGCCTTCCAGGGCGATGGCCTGGAGATTGGCTTCAACATCAACTACCTGCTGGACGTGCTGACCAACCTTCCGGCCGACACCCTGCAGCTGGCGTTTGGCGACTCCATCCGCAGCGCGCTGTTCACCATTCCGGATGTCAGCAACTTCAAGTACATCGTGATGCCGATGCGCATCTGACGCGGCAAACGGAGTCAGCGGGCGGCCTAGCGCCGCCTCCCGGATTTAAGAATGACCGGCCACGCAGCCTGTTTCACCCCGGCGGCGCGGCCATATGGAAAGTGTGAGTATGAGCGAACAAGAATACGGCGCGGACAGTATCAAGGTGCTTAAAGGCCTGGATGCGGTGCGCAAGCGCCCCGGCATGTATATTGGCGATACCTCCGATGGCACCGGCCTGCACCACATGGTGTTTGAAGTGCTGGACAACGCCATTGACGAGGCGCTGGCCGGCCATGCCGACACCATCAAGGTCACCATCAATCCGGACAACTCCGTATCCGTGGAAGACAACGGCCGCGGCATCCCCACCGACATCCACCCGGAAGAAGGACGCTCCGCGGCGGAAGTGATCATGACCATCCTGCACGCCGGCGGCAAGTTCGACAGCAACAGCTACAAGATCTCCGGCGGCCTGCACGGCGTGGGCGTATCCGTGGTCAACGCGCTGTCCGATTGGCTGAAGCTCAAAATCTGGCGCGACGGCAAGGTGCACGAGATGGAATTCCGCCGCGGCGACGCCGTGGCCCCGCTCACCGTCACCGGCCATACCAGCCATCGCGGCACGGAAGTCACCTTCTTTGCCAGCGAAGAAACCTTCGGCCACATCGAATACCACTTCGACATCCTGGCCAAGCGCATCCGCGAACTGTCCTTCCTCAACCAGGGCGTGGGCATCCAGCTGATCGACAAACGCACCGGCAAGGAAGAAAACTTCGCCTTCTCCGGCGGCGTGGCCGGCTTTGTGGAATACATGAACCGCAACAAGACCGTGCTGCATCCCAAGGTGTTTTACGGCTTTGGCGAAAAAGACGGCATGAGCGTGGAAGTGGCCATGCAGTGGAACGACTCCTACCAGGAAAACGTCCAGTGCTTCACCAACAACATCCCGCAGCGCGACGGCGGCACCCACATGACCGCGCTGCGCCAGGTGATGACGCGCACGCTGAACCAGTTTATCGAAGAGAGCGAAGCGGCTAAGAAGGCCAAGGTGGACACCACCGGCGACGACATGCGCGAGGGCCTCACCTGCGTGCTGTCCGTCAAGCTGCCGGACCCCAAGTTCTCCAGCCAAACCAAGGACAAACTGGTTTCCAGCGAAATCGGCCCGGTAGTCAACGAAGTGATCAGCGAAGCGCTGAAAACCTATCTGCTGGAAAACCCCAACGACGCCAAGATCATCTGCGGCAAGATCGTGGAAGCCGCCCGCGCCCGCGAAGCCGCGCGCAAGGCCCGCGAAATCACCCGCCGCAAGGGCGTGATGGACGGCCTGGGCCTGCCCGGCAAGCTGGCCGACTGCCAGGAAAAAGACCCGTCGCTGTGCGAACTGTACCTGGTGGAGGGTGACTCCGCCGGCGGCTCCGCCAAGCAAGGCCGCGACCGCAAATTCCAGGCCATCCTGCCGTTGAAGGGCAAAATCCTCAACGTGGAACGCGCCCGCTTCGACAAAATGCTGCAAAGCCAGGAAGTGGCCACCCTGATCACCGCCATGGGCTGCGGCATCGGCAAGGACGAATACAACCCGGACAAGCTGCGCTACCACCGCATCATCATCATGACCGACGCCGACGTGGACGGCGCGCACATCCGCACCCTGCTGCTCACCTTCTTCTACCGCCAGATGACGGAGCTGGTGGAGCGCGGCCACATCTACATCGCCCAGCCGCCGCTGTACAAGGCCAAGCACGGCAAGCAGGAACGCTATCTGAAAGACGACGGCGAACTCAACCAATACCTGCTGCAGCTGGCGCTGGAAAAAGCCGAACTGATCCCGGCCGAGGGCGCCGCCCCGCTGTCCGGCGAAACCCTGGGCGAAATCGCCCGCCAGTTCCTGCTGGCCCGCGCGGTGATGGAACGCGAAAGCCGCGTGATCGACCCGCTGGTGCTGGAAGCCATGCTCAAAACCGGCCCGCTGTCGCTGGAAAGCCAGCAACAGGCCGACCACACCGTGGCGGAGCTCTCCAAGCACCTGCCGGCCGAAACCATCGACCTGCAACTGCTGCGCGACGAAAAGAACGACGGCTACCTGATCAAGATCATCCGCAAGCTGCACGGCAACGTGCTGGTGACGGTGCTGGACCAAAACTTCCTGGACAGCGGCGACTACGCGGAACTCAAGAAAACCGGCAGCCTGCTGGGCGGCCTGCTGCGCGAAGGCGCCCACGTCAAACGCGGCGAAACCGTCAAGCCGGTAAGCGAGTTTGGCGAAGCGCTGGACTGGCTGCTGGCGGAAGTGAAAAAGGGCATGAACATCCAGCGCTACAAAGGCCTGGGCGAGATGAACCCGGAACAGCTGTGGGAAACCACCATGGACCCGGCCGTGCGCCGCCTGTTGAAGGTACGCATCGAAGACGTGATGGGCGCGGACGACGTGTTCACCACTCTGATGGGCGACGAAGTGGAGCCGAGACGTCAGTTCATTGAAGGCAATGCGCTGATTGCGCGGAACATCGACGTGTAAGGATATAGGATCCCACGAAGATCTAGATTTTTCCCACTTTTCTAGATTTTTGGGATTTCACGCACCGCCTGCGTAGCAAGAAAGATGGCCTCCCAGCTTTGGAGGCCATTTTTATTTTTGGCTAAAGTTGGCTGCCTACATTGAACTAAAGAAGATTTTGTTTGTATCAATTATTCCTTAGCTTGCCTTTGTCCACTGTGTAATATTGGGACTATGTTCACTTGATCCCTGCTTTATCAGAATGAAGTGAAGATTGCCACCATTATCATAGCCAATTAATATGTTATCACCTTCTTGGGCATGCATCATGACCTGATTTGTTTGAAAATAAAGCCTGTACTCTGTACGGGTTGGATGTTCTTCGCGTGCATCATACCATGTAACATTTGCAACATCTGTAATGCTTTGCCCTCTAATTGAAAAAAAAGCAGATTTTACAATTTTTTCAACCCCAAATATATTTTTTAACTCTACCACTCCATTAAATTCATGTTGATTGGATCTTTCTGGCCGTGCTTCAACAGCAGAAAGCATTTTGATACAAGAAGGGTTTAGGTTAAGTGGCTTATTACTCATAAATATTCTTTACTATTTAGTAGGTTGATATTTTATAGCATTGATTTTTTAATTAGCATGCGCTAACTCGACGCGTCAGATTTATCGTGCACACCTCCCTAATCTTTATCAGAACCAAAAAATAAAAACTCTTACCACTATTTAAAATGGTCCTAAAATTTTATAAAATGCAAAATGCATTTTTTACAAAATGACAATTGGCATATGCCATATTATGCCAATTTTTATAATAATTTCCAGTCAAAAGGTCGTGGATAACCAACCAGCCTCACCCAACTCAAAGGCTGAGAAGATGCCAACTGTTCCCTAGCATTTGCGTAGTACCTCAGTTAAAATGTGTTCAACAGAGGACGATATGTCCGCATTTTGCCCCAGAGAACCCGAATGAACACTCCCGACTCCCTCCAAATCAAGGCAATGTTGGATGAGATCCTGCACCTACGGACTCAAACAGAGGTTGCCTCCGCGCTCCAAGTCGATGCGAGAACTGTCCGTCGATGGAAGGCTGGTGACTGCTTACCTCCCTCCTACCTAGCGCATGCATTACGCCAGCTTCTACCACCTTCGCTTCCTTTCGATAACAACGCCTCGGACTTCACCTTCATCGATCTGTTCGCCGGCATAGGTGGTATCCGCCAAGCTTTCGAAAGTATTGGTGGTCGCTGTGTCTTCACCAGTGAATGGGATAGTTATGCTCAAAAAACCTACGCCGAAAACTATAATCGCGATCAGCACCAACTGAACGGCGACATTACCAAAGTTCATGCCGCCGACATCCCTTGTCATGACGTACTTCTGGCGGGCTTCCCCTGTCAGCCATTTTCCATTGCAGGCGTTTCCAAGAAAAACGCCTTAGGCCGCGCTCATGGCTTTCAGGATGAAACGCAAGGAACCTTGTTTTTTGATGTGGCGCGTATCATTGATGAAAAACGTCCGCGCGCATTCCTGCTGGAAAACGTGAAAAACCTGCTGTCCCATGACAAGGGCCGTACTTTTGACGTAATCCGTCGCACCCTGAGTGAGGAACTGGGCTATCACATTCACTGCAAAGTGATTGATGGCGCACATTTCACACCACAGCACCGAGAACGGATACTAATTGTCGGTTTCCGCGAACCTGTGGCGTTTGACTGGGATGCACTACCGTTACCCCCCAAGGGCAATATCCGACTCGGCGAGATCCTTCACCGTACTGACGGCAGCGAGCCCCTGTTGCCATGGGATGGTGATCGTTTCTTCGACCATGAGGCACGCAAGGTGCAAAACAAATACACTCTCACCCCCAAACTATGGGCCTATCTGCAAGCTTATGCCGAAAAGCACCGTGCCAAGGGCAATGGCTTCGGCTTTGGCCTTGTGGGTGCAGACAGTGTCACCCGCACCCTATCGGCCCGCTATTACAAAGACGGTTCGGAAATCCTAGTTTATCAAGGGGAAGACAAGAATCCTCGTCGTCTGACCCCGCGTGAATGCGCCCGACTGATGGGTTTCCCAGACACCTTCCGCATACCGGTCTCCGATACCCGCGCTTACAAACAGTTTGGCAATTCGGTGGTGGTGGACGTGATGGCTCATACGGCCAGATTGATGCATCAGTTCCTGATTATGGAAACCCTCGAGCCAGAGCTACCACTGCAAGCTGCAATGGCCTGACATAGTCAACATGACCGACATCGTCGACAAGACTACCCGCAGTCGGATGATGTCAGGTATCCGAAGCAAAAACACCAGACCGGAAGTCTTGATCCGCAAAGCTCTGCACGCACAGGGCTTCCGGTATCGCCTGCATCAACGGGGCCTGCCAGGTAAACCCGACCTCTGCTTCCCCAAGTACAAAGCAGTGATACTCATCCATGGTTGTTTTTGGCACGGTCATACCTGCCGCTATTTCAAGATCCCTCAAACCCGCACTGACTTTTGGCTGGACAAGATCAATGGCAACCGGCAGCGCGACACCAGACAATTGATGCAATTAAAGCAAGCCGGATGGAGGGTGCTGGTAGTCTGGGAATGCACAATACGGAAAAAACATCTCCAGACAAAGGACATGCTGATTGACTGTATTGCCAACTGGCTGATAATGGGCAACTGTGACTCACAAATCGATGAAATCGGCATCCAGCCCTTGCCATGTTTGAAGACAGAATCAGTGACTACACCGAAGGCGTTGCCGCCAAATACCTGAGTGCCGTGGACGCAGAGCCCGGTAAATCCCATCAGCACGAAATCGGCGGCCTGCCTGCAGCTGGCTTCCGCGAATGGCTGGGAACACCCGGCAAAGAAGAAGAATATCGCTTCAGAGCACGCCAGATTTACATCCCAGATGATGATGACGAGCCCATCATCTGCGATAGCCATGTCACATGGTATGACTGCTGCCGCAAGGTAGCACACCGTGGCCCAGAGTACCGACTTTACTACCATGATAGCCCAGTAACCACGCGTATAAGCGAAGGGGACTTCTTCCTCGTAGCCAAACTGAGTGAGGAAGCCCTCCCTCTGCAGGATCTCACCCTGCCGGCAGACGGCGCAGTACTAAAACCAGGTAGCTTGCTGATGGTATTTGCCCCCGCTGGCAGTGCAGCCGAGCGGCAATTACGCCAGCTATTTGGATTGGGGAATGTAGGTGAACGTTTCAAGGCCGGAGAACTAGCTGCGGGAACCCTGCTATTGCCACTAAGGATGATGCTGGAGACTCTCGGCATCGAACTGAACAAGCCTGCTCGTTCAGATGACGAATGGATCAGACGATTGCTTACGGCCTTTGGTGGTAAGACCTTCCCTGCGACTTCCGACTTTTCGGCATTTGCGCGCGATAGCATTGCCGAGCAGACCGATGCACTAGCGGATCCGGACAACACCTTGATGGCATGGATGGACCACGAAGAAAAGCTGTTTCGCCTTTACGAACGCCACCTTGTACAAATACAGCTGCGAAGCGGCTTCGGTGAGCATGGCGACGATGTAGATGCTTTCATTAGCTATTCCCTGAGTGTACAAAATCGTCGTAAATCTCGTGTTGGCCATGCCTTTGAAGGACATCTCGACACCCTGTTCCGACTCCACGGGCTACAGTTCCAACAAGGCCGGGGCAAAGGCAATGTGACCGAGAACAATGCCCGGCCCGACTTCATATTTCCTTCATTTGCCGCCTACCACGACTCAAAGTTTCCGGTTGATAAGCTGATAATGCTGGGGGCAAAAACTACTTGCAAAGACCGCTGGCGGCAAGTTCTAAGCGAGGCTAGTCGTATTCTATCCAAGCATCTTATTACCCTCGAAGCTGCTATCAGTGAGTCCCAAACTGACGAGATGACAGCCCATCAGCTTCAGCTGGTGCTCCCAACCAGCATTCATGCTACCTACACAACTCGACAGCAAATGCAAATTCAGGATCTAAATGATTTTATCCTGCATGTAAAAGCTACTCAGTCCACCTAATAAACTGTATTAAGAGTATGAACGAAGAGAAATTGTTGATCGACTGGATTCACAGGGTAGAGCACGATCTTGACAAATGCCAGCCAACCAAAAGACTCCACTCATTGGTAACCGAGATCTATTTCGAACAACATCTTTCCATGTCGAGTAGTCTTAATCTTCCTTCAGCAATTGCATTTGGTTGGATAAAAAGATACAACAGAGAAAAACAATTTACAGAATGGTTTAAAATTGCTTCACAAGATAGCATACCGAAGAAACAGCCCAGTCTTCGCTTTATTAAAGAAATGGCTTTCCATCAACCACAGGATAGATTTTATCTAATCGAGCACCGGATTGACTATAGTCATGAAAGTATACTGCCATTAGTAATTTTCAAAGTAAGAAGCCTACTTACCATTGACGGAAGAGTTGGTGCATTTCCAACAGAAGAAAGTCTGCAGCTTTCCAAAAAATTTACTCAAAATTCTAGTAATAAGCTAAATCAACTAATCTCGACAGAACCCATACACGAGATCGAAAAGTGGCTAAAATTACTAAGGAAGGTCTGAACAACCTGCCACGCAAACAGAAATGCAATTTCTCGCGGGGCTTCGGTTGCATTAGACCTTCCCTAGAATCTATCAAACCCAAGTTGCAACACCATAAAATAGAAAACCAAAGAAATATTGGGTCTCCATTTCACGTATCGACTTACTTCTTTCAGACCATTCAAAATCAGGCTATCACAAATCCAGATAAAGATATTCGTCGCAAGTAGTACGACAACGGATCAATTTATTTCCTGATTGCATACTGTTCTATCGCCCTGTTTCAGCCACATCCACCCCACATTATATTGGCGGCCAAACAAAGCCAGATCCTGGCAATAAAAGGAGGATGGAGATATTGCAAATATCTTATCCAGGATAAAGCGGGGCTAACATGTCTAAACTCGGAAGGTCTATTATTATTGACCCAACCGCACTCAACCAGGAGAATCAAGACAATTTGATTGAGGATTTATATCCTATTCATGCAGAAATCTTCGATGGCGTCAGCAAACTGGATTTTGCCAATTATGTGGTCAAGTCCAGCGCGCCTCACACACGCATCTTGCTGCACCGTGACCAGCAAGAAAATATCGTCGGCTATTGCGCCATACATTTCTTTGAAGAACAGATGGAAGGCCAGGCCGTCACCATCATTCGCATGGAGGCTGGGCTTAAGCGGGAATACCGTCGTGGCAACCGCAATGCGCCATTTGTGATAAGCCAGCTGCTGGGCTACCGTTTGCGCCAACCGCTGCGCAAAATCTACTACCTGGGCGCGCTGGTCCACCCATCCAGCTTCATGCTGTTGAGCAAGTACGCGCGCCAGGTCTGGCCCAGCCCGCGCTACCCGGACGACAGCCGCTACCAACGCATCGCGGCCCACCTCACCCAAGCCTTCCGGCTACAGCCGGTGGCTAACGCGCAACCTGGCGTGGTGCATGTGGGCTGGCGCACTCGCGACGACGAGGCCGACCAGAGAAAATGGGCGGCAATTCCGCACCAGGCCGCGCAATTCTATTTAAGCCGCAACCCCGGCTACGTGGCCGGCCATGGTTTGCTGACGCTGGTGCCGGTCAACACGGCTTGCGTATTGCATGCCATCCGGTCCCTGCTGTCAGACCGCTGGGCACGCTTGTGGCAACCGCGCCAAAGCGGAAGCGCCGCCAGAGCGCATTAAGAGTCGCGCCCCCATAAGCCATGCGCAAAAGCCAGTCCCACTAGGTAGCGGGCCTGGCTTTTCTTATTCGGCATGACAAACCACGACGATGCGCCTTCTGTAAGCGCTTACCTCAAGCGCAACTTGCGGTTTTTTAGGCTGTACCGCATCGCCAAGCACAATGGAATTTCAATATTTGCCATTAATTCTTTTATCGTGGCGTGAAGGAGATGGCATCATCCATCCTTTTCTCCAACCGGTCCTCCCGCTTGCGTCGTTTTGGCAAAATGCCGATACTAAATAGGCAATTGCCTATGGAGGCCTCCATGTCCCAACCCTTGTTCAAACCTTCGCCCTCTGCGCTGCCGGAACAGCCTAGCGGCCCGGCGCTGCGGTTTGCCCGCTTGTCCCGCATCATCGGCCAGCCGCTGCAATCCGACCTGGAAGTGGCGCGTTACGTCGCCAACGGCGCGGATACCGGGCTGATAGAACAGCTGACCGGCCAAGGCCTGACGCGCAAGGAGCTTGAGTTTGTGATTCCGGCGCGCACGCTGTCCCATCGCATCAAGAAACACGAAAAACTCAGCCGCGACGAATCCGAGCGCGGCGTGCGCATCGCCAGCCTGCTGGCGCTGGCGCAACAAGTATTGGGGGAGGAAGCTACCGGCTGGCTGCGCCAGCCGCTGCGGCGCTTCGACAACGCCAGCCCGCTGGAGATGGCGCAAACCGAGCAGGGCGCGCGGCTGGTGGAAAACCTGTTGATCCAGATAGACGAAGGCTACGTCGCGTGATTGGCTGGCGCATCAGCCATTACGCGGACCTGAACGGATTGGGCGGGCTGCGCGCCGACGGCCGCTGGCACCACGCCGGCCGACCCATTGTCTATCTGGCGGACCATGCCGCCAGCGCCATGCTGGAAATGCTGGTGCACAGCGAATTGCGCCGGCTGCCTGCCAGTTTTCAGCTGCTGAAGGTAGAGCTGCCAGACGACAGCCTGCTGGACCTGGACCCGGCTGCACTGCCGCCGGACTGGCGCGCCCGGCAGGAGGAAACCCGCAGGATGGGCGACGATTGGCTGGCGCAGTCGCCCAGCGCGCTGCTGCGGGTGCCCAGCGCCCTGGCGATGGATGGCCAAAACCTGCTGCTGAATCCGCAGCACCCGGATGCGGCGCGCTGCCGTATCCTCCAGGTGATAGACGCGCCGCTGGACACGCGGCTGCGCCAGCCTTAAGCCAGAACAAAATAAAAAAAAACCGGCCGCCAGGGCTAATGCCGTTCACTTAAGAGAAAAGCACCGTCTCCGTGCATGGGAAACGGTGCTTTTTTTGTGGATTCCTGTGCTCTCAAGGCCAGAAAAGTCGCCCGAAAATCCTTAAGTGAACGGCATTAGGCCGCCAGGGCCGGTTTGCTTCTTCAGACGCGACGATCAGCGATAAGCCTGGGCCGCTTTCACCGCAGCAGCGGCATCCACCAAACCGGCGGAGCAGCCTTCGCAAGCCGCAGCCGGCGTACGCGAGGTTTGAATCAGCAATTTACGGGTCGCACGCCAATCCAGCTTGGGATTGACGGCCAGCATCAACGCTACCAGGCCGGACACATGCGGGGCAGCCATGGAGGTGCCGCGATCCGGGCCATAGCTGTCGTTGCCTGGCGTCGTCTTGCCATCGTTGAAAGTGGAAATGATCCCCGGGTCTTTGCCCAACCAGTCCCCACCCGGCGCGGTCACGGCTACCATTGCGCCATAGTTGGAATACGATGCGATGCCGCCATTCATGCCGTTGGCCGCTACCGTTATCACCCCCGGGCAACTGGCCGGAGCAAAATCGCGGGTATTGCGCATGGCGTTGCCTGCCGCCACCACCACAATCCCATTGCGCGTCGCCACCTGCTGGATCACATCGCGATAGGTCTGGGTGCAGGGTTGAGCGCCGCCCAGCGACATGCTGATCACGCGAGCGGGGTTGGCGTTGGCTGGCAAACCAGGCACGGCGCCGCCCACCGCCCACAACATGGCGTCGGCGATGTCGGCATCGGTGCCGCCGCAGCGGCCCAACACGCGCAAGGGCAGCAGCTTGGCCTGCGGCGCCACGCCAGTCAGCCCTTGTCCGGCGCCGCCCGCCGCCGCGATGGTGCCGGCCACATGGGTGCCATGCCAGGAGGAGGGCTGCCCCGCCACGCCCTGGCCGCACTCGTTATCGGCATGCCAATCGCCCTGATCCTGGGCATTGGCTTGACGCGCCGTCTTGCCATCCGGCCCTATCGGGAGACGCGCTTCGGCGGGAGAGGAAACAAAGTTATAACCCGGCTGCAGCAAGCTCGGCAGCAGATCCTTGTGCGGGCGATAGCCGGTATCCAGCACCGCCACGGTGACGCCTTGTCCCTGGGTGATATCCCATGCCGCCGGCAGATTCAGCGAGCCAGGCTGGCTGGCGCTATCCTGCATATCCCATTGCAGCGCGGCGTAGTTAGGGCTGGGAGGAACAAAATTGGCTTTTTTGATGAAGTTAGGTTCGGCGTACTCCACCGATGGGTCTTGCTGCTTGATGCGTTGCGACAACGCCCGCGCTTGACTGGCGCTCATCGGCTTGCCGCTGTTGAACACATAAGCGCCGGTGCCCATTTGGTGATCGAACTGCAACGGCAGGCCTGTGATGCTTTGCACCTGCTGCGTGCGCTGGGAAAAGTCGGTTGGGCGGGCGGGCAAGGCCTGGCCACGCGGCAGGCTGGCGGCCTGCCTGGCCAGCTGGTTTTGAGAACTCTGCTTGTATTTGACGATGATGCCGGCAGCCTCTGGGCCGCTGGGCGCGGCTGCAACCATGCCACTGAGGCCGGCAAGCAGCAGGCTGGAAATCAGTTTTTTCATTTTCACGGAAAGCTCCTTCAACTTGCTATGCGGGCCATTCAGCTTTTCAGATACGGGATGGTGGTCAGATTAGCCGGCAGTGCGCCGCCGCCTGCCGATGGGCTGCCCCAGTTCACCAGCTTGCCATCCTTGGCTACAGCCAGGAATCCCCCCAGATCGGTGCTGTAAATGGCGCGGATGTTTTGCAGCTTGGCCTGCACCGCCGAACTATCGCCGCCATGAGCCGCCGCTCCCCAAGTCACGACCGTGCCGTCCTTCTTCAGCGCGGCGAAGGCGTAATCGTTGGCAAACAGGGCGACCACATTGTTGAGTTGAGCTTGCACCGCGGAAGCATCCCCGCCGCGCGTTTCATCGCCCCAGGCCACAACGGTGCCGTCTTTTTTCAAGGCGGCGAAGGCGGTTTCCGTGCTGGCAACCGTTGCCACATCGCGCAGCTGCGCTTGCACCGACGCCACATTATTGCGCTGGCTATCGCCCCAGCTCACTACCGTGCCATCCTTTTTCAAGGCGGCGAACGCCGTTTTGCTGGCAAACAGCTTGGCCACATTGGACAGGCCGCCGGAGAAGCCGCTCAGGTCGGCGCCACGGTCCTGGAACAGGCTGCCAATGGTGCTCACCAAGCCGTTCTGGCTCAACGCGGCAATCACGCTGCGATTGCTGAGCAGCGACAAGTTGGACTGGGGCATCGGCTCGGTGCCGGTATAGAAATTCTCGGTATCCCAGTTAAGACCCCATGTCACCACGCTGCCGTCCTTTTTCAAGGCGGTGAAGCTGTAATCGGTAGCGTAGATTTTCACCACATTATTCAACTGGCTGGCCACGGCCGACGCATCGCCGCCGGCTGCGGGATCCCCCCAGGCCACCACCGTGCCATCCTTCTTCAGCGCGGCTGCGGCGCCCTCGCTGTACACCACGTCTGCGATGTTGTTGAAGTTCGCCAACGAAGCCGCGGTAAAGAAGGTTCCCATTGAGCTGGAGCCACCGTTGCCGTCGAAGATCTGCTCCATATTGCCCCATGCTGTAGCGCTGCCATCGCTGTTGAGCGCGACGAAACCACGCTTCAGCGGCCAGATGCGGCTCACCTTGCCCAGCGGCGCCACTGGACCGAAATCGGTGCTACCTACGCCTCCATTAGCATCCTTGTTGCCACCCGAGGCAGGGCGCCCCCAGGTCACCACGGTGCCATCGGCTTGCAACGCAGCCCAGGCACGCTCGCTGCCGGCCACCTGCACCACATTGCTCGGCTGCGCTTTCAAAATAGACGTATCGCCGCCTAGCCGGTTGCTCCCCCAGACCGCCAGAGAGCCATCGCCATTCAACGCGGCGAATACTGAAGATGAGGTGAATACTTTTTGCGGAGCCAGCGTCTGAACCACTGTCTTGAAACCGCAGCTTGCGCGGACCAGCAGCGGCGAACTGGGATCGGGATCGTCAATATAACTTCCCTGTTGAACCGCGCTCTGGTTATAGCTTTGCCATGTCAGCTGCAAATCACCCTGGCAATTGTTGCTTACCGCGGTCAGCGTGCCGCCGCGCGCGCCAAACACGTCCAGCGTCAGTTGGTTGCCGCTACCGACCAAATTGCTGGTATTGCTATTGCTGGCGCCACCATCTCCGCCGCCTCCGCCACCGCACCCTGCCAGCGCGCCGATCAGGCCAGCGCCCAGCGCCAATGCGCTGAGACGCCATGGAACTTGCGTCCGTGTCATCACATTTCCCTTTTCTCGATTGCAGACCACCATTTTTGTTTAATGCTCAAGGCATTAAACAAAATGTATCAGCATGAAATAAAAATGGAAAATGTTTGTAACACGAAGGCATTATTTCGTGCATTTTCGCAACAATTTTGTCTATTCTTGCCAGCGAAACACAAAATAAAAACAGTAAGATATACCAAAAAAAGTTGAAAAATTCACATATAAGATTGCATAAAATCGAAAGTTAGTTCAATTTTCCAAAAAAATCCGCCACCATAGACAATTACGCCAGACAAGCTCTTCCCGCAGCAATGCCATATGCCCGCACGGCCAAGTCGGCGCTTCACAATTCTTTGCGCAAGCGCGGCGTGGAAAATTAGAGTCAATTCACCAAAAATCTTCTGGAAAAAAATAATTAGCTGAAACGGTTATTTCAATATTCTCATGCGCAATGAAAAACGCCCCGCAGCAGTAGCTGCAGGGCGGTTGAAGTGTGTTGCGCAGGTAGCGCTGATCAGCTGCGGGAGAGCTGGGTTGCCTCGCGCGCCAGCTGGGTGATGCGGTCCCAATCGCGGGCGGCGATGGCGTCATCCGGCGTCAGCCAGCTGCCGCCGACTGCCAGCACATTGGGCAGCGCCAGGTATTCCGGCGCCTTCTTGATGTCGATGCCGCCGGTGGGGCAGAAGCGCAGGTCCGGGAAGGGGCTGGCCAGTGACTTCAGCAGCTTGACGCCGCCCACCGCCTCAGCCGGGAACAGCTTCAGCGTGTTGAAGCCCTCGTCCTGCGCCCACATGGCTTCGGACGGCGTGGCGATGCCAGGGATCAGCGTTAGGTTGGACGCGCGCGCGGCCGAAGCCAGCTCGCCGGTGAAGCCCGGGCTGATGCCGAATTGCGCGCCGGCGTCCACCGCCGCTTCCAGCTGGGCGCGGTTGCGCAGGGTGCCGGCGCCGACGATGGCTTCCGGCACTTCATCGCGCATGCGGCGCATGGCAGCCAGCGCGGCCTTGGTGCGCAGCGTCACTTCCAGCACCTTGATGCCGCCGGCCACCAGGGCGTGGGCCAGGTCCACCGCCACGGCGGCGTCGTTGACGATGATCACCGGCACCACCGGGCCTTGGCGCAATACAGTCAAAGCATCCATTTCAATCTCCTGTTAGCGGGCACCGCGTGGTCGCGCGGCGCACTGCAAAATCGGTTACCGGGTCAGTTCCAGTCCGGATGGCGGAAGCTCATCGCGCCGGCCTCGGCATGGTCGGCCACGTGGCGGAACACCGCAAACAGCTCGCGGCCGATGCCGTATTCATTGTGCGCCAGATCGGCCTGAGCCTGCTCGCGCGCCGCCCATTCGGCGGCGTCCACCAGGGCCGCCAGTTCTCCGGTTTCGGCATTGACGCGGATCAGGTCGCCATCCTTGATCTTGCCGATGGCGCCGCCGGACAGCGCTTCCGGCGACACGTGGATGGCGGCCGGCACTTTGCCGGACGCGCCGGACATGCGGCCGTCGGTCACCAGCGCCACTTTGAAGCCGCGCTCCTGCAGGATGGTCAGCGCCGGGGTCAGCTTGTGCAGTTCCGGCATGCCGTTGGCGCGCGGGCCCTGGAAGCGGATCACCGCGACGAAGTCTTTTTCCAGCTCGCCGCGCTTGAAGGCCGCCAGCATGTCGTTCTGGTCGTGGAATACCACCGCCGGCGCTTCCACCACGCGGTGCTCGGCCTTCACCGCCGACACCTTGATCACGCCGCGGCCGATATTGCCGGCCATCAGCTTCAGGCCGCCATCGGCCGAGAACGGATTGGCAGCCGTGCGCAGCACGCTGTCGTCGCCGCTGACGGCGGGCGCGTCGCGCCATTTCAGCTCGCCGTTGTCCAGCCACGGTTCCTGCGTGTAACGCGACAGGCCACGGCCCATCACGGTGCCCACGTCTTCGTGCAGCAGGCCGGCGGACAGCAGCTCGCGGATCACGAAACCCATGCCACCGGCGGCATGGAAGTGGTTCACGTCAGCCTTGCCGTTGGGGTAAGCGCGCACCAGCAGCGGGATGATGGCCGACAGTTCGTCGAAATCGTCCCAGTTGACGTCGATGCCGGCCGCGCGGGCGATGGCCACGATGTGCATGGTGTGGTTGGTGGAGCCGCCGGTGGCCAGCAGGCCGACGATGGCGTTGACGATGGATTTTTCATCGATCATCTCGCCCACCGGGGTGAACTGTTCGCCCTGGGCGGCGATCTTGGCGCCCTGGGCCGCGGCGGCGCGGGTCAGCGCCTCGCGCAGCGGGGTATTCGGGTTGACGAAGGCGGCGCCCGGCAGATGCAGGCCCATGATTTCCATCAGCATCTGGTTGGAGTTGGCGGTACCGTAGAAGGTACAGGTGCCGGGGCCGTGGTAAGACTGGCACTCCGATTCCAGCAGCGCGTCGCGGCCCACCTTGCCTTCGGCGTACAGCTGGCGCACCTTGGCCTTTTCGTCGTTGGCGATGCCGGTGGTCATAGGACCGGCCGGGACAAACAGCGCCGGGAGATGGCCGAAACTCAGCGCGCCTATCATCAGGCCCGGTACAATCTTGTCGCACACGCCCAGGTACAGGGCGGCGTCGAACATCTGGTGGGACAGCGCCACGGCGGTGCTCATGGCGATCACGTCGCGGCTGAACAGCGACAGCTCCATGCCGGGCTGGCCCTGGGTGACGCCGTCGCACATCGCCGGCACGCCGCCGGCGAACTGGGCGGTGGCGCCGGCCGCCAGCGCGGCCTCTTTCAGCCAGGCCGGAAAGGCGGCCAGCGGCTGATGGGCCGACAGCATGTCATTGTAGGAAGACACAATCGCCAGATTGGGACGGTGCTCTTCCTTCAAGTGGATTTTCACCGTATCAGGCATCGCCGCGAAGGCGTGGGCCAGGTTGGTGCACGACAGATGGGCCCGCTCCACCCGGCCTTGCTGGGCAGCGGCGCGCACGCGAGCCAGGTAGGCGCTGCGGCGCGGCTGGCTGCGCGCAATGATGCGGTCGGTAACGGCGGACAGGGTGGGATGCAAAGCCATGGTGACGTTCCGTGTTGAATTGATGCAAATAGTAGTTTTACTACACGCAAAACGCAAGGCGAACTACGTAGCGCCCGCGGCGTCTAGTGGCGACTATCCTCTTTTCCAAGAACGATTTCCAGCAAATCGCCCCAAATTTTGAGCCAAGGCAAAAGGTGTTGCAAAAGCGGCTCTGTCCGAGGCTTTGCCGTAGACATCAAGTGGCTGGATGGTAATATAACTACATCTAATTAAACTTCGAGATGGAAGATCAGGATGGAGACTCGTTCTACCCCTACCCCTGCCTTCGACATGGTGCTGTTCGGCGGCGCCGGCGATCTGGTCATGCGCAAGCTGCTGCCTTCCCTCTATCAGGCGCACGCCGCCGGCCTGCTCAATGAGCAGGGCCGCATCCTGGCGCTGGGCCGCAAGGATTTGAGCCGCGACGATTACCTGGCTTCCGTCGAGAAACAGTCCCGCATCCATATCAAGGCTCACTTCGACGCCGCGGCCTGGCAAAGCTTCTGTGCCCGCGTCGACTACCTGAAAGTGGACGCCTCGCAGGCGGCCGACTTCCCGGCGCTGGCCGAGAAGATCGGCAACGACGCCGGCAAGGTGGTGGTGTGCTACCTGGCCACCGCGCCGAACCTGTTCGCCGGCATCTGCGAAAACCTGGCCGCAGTGGGCCTGAACCGCGACAACGTGCGCGTGGTGCTGGAAAAACCGCTGGGCACCGATCTGGACTCGTCCAACGAGATCAACGACGACGTAGCCCGCTTCTTCCAGGAAGACCAGCTGTACCGGATCGACCACTACCTGGGCAAGGAGTCGGTGCAAAACCTGATGGCCATCCGCTTCGCCAACGCGCTGTTCGAGCCGCTGTGGCGCCGCGAGTGGATCCACGACGTGCAAATCACGATCTCGGAAGAACTGGGCGTGGGCAGCCGCGGCGACTTCTACGACGGCACCGGCGCGCTGCGCGACATGGTGCAGAACCATCTGCTGCAGCTGTTGTGCATCGTGGCCATGGAGCCGCCGGCCAACCTGGAAGCCGACGCCGTCCGCGACGAGAAGCTGAAGGTGCTGAAGGCGCTGCGTCCGTTCACCGAGCAGGAAGTCGCCACCAAGACCGTGCGCGGCCAGTACAAGGCCGGCGCCGTCGGCGGCCAGCCGGTGGTGGGTTATCTGGAAGAGGCCGGCATTCCGGAACACAGCCAAACCGAAACCTTCGTCGCCATCAAGGCCGAAATCGACAACTGGCGCTGGGCCGGCGTGCCCTTCTTCCTGCGCACCGGCAAGCGCATGCAGGAACGTCTGGCGGAAATCGTCATCAACTTCCGCGACGTGCCGCACCAGGTATTTGCCGGCCCGCTGGGCGGCTGCCACCACGCCAACCGCATGGTGATCCGCCTGCAGCCCGATGAAAGCATCCGCCTGTACTTCCTGGCCAAGGAACCGGGCGACACCATGCGCCTGCAGCCGGCCTACCTGGACCTGGACTTCTACAAGGCCTTCAAGGTGCGCCGCGCCGACGCCTACGAACGCCTGCTGCTGGACGTGATCCGCGGCAAGCTGGCGCTGTTCATGCGCCGCGACGAGCTGATCGAGGCCTGGCGTTGGGTGGAACCGATCATGGACACCTGGGCCGCCAGCACCAACAACCCGCCCAAGCAGTACACCGCCGGCAGCTGGGGGCCGGCCGCATCCAGCGCGCTGCTGTCGCGCGACGGCATCAGTTGGCACGAGGAGTGTTAAGGTAGGGCGGAAGCCCCCTGCGGGGGCGTTCCGCCTTTTTGCTTTCCATGCGACAGGCACGTTGCGGCGGAACGCCCGGCCACGCCGGGCTTCCGCCCTATACAGAAATCAACGAGGTACGCCCATGAACTGGTTGGAATTTCCGGAAGCCAAGCAACAGACCGACGCCCTGGCCAACAGCGTGGCCTCGCGTTTATCGGCCGCCATCGAAAGCCGCGGCAACGCGGTGCTGGCGGTGTCCGGCGGCAAATCGCCCATCCCGTTCTTCCAGTTGATGGCGGAAATGGCCATAGACTGGAAACGCATCACCATCACGCTGGTGGATGAGCGCTTCGTCGCGCCGGACCACCCGGACAGCAACGCCGGCTTGGTTCGCGCCCACTTGCTGCAGAACCGCGCCGCGCCGGCCCGCTTCCTGCCGCTGGTGCGCGAAGCCAAGGACATAGCCGCCGAAGTGGCCGCCGCCTGCCGCGACTTTGTCGCGCCGGACGTCGCCATCCTGGGCATGGGCGAAGACGGCCACACCGCCTCACTATTCCCCGGCGCGCCGGAGCTGACCGCCGGCCTGGACCCGGCAAACGCGCACCCCATCCTCGCCGTGACGCCGCAGACGGCGCCGCACCGCCGCATATCGATGAGCTACGCCGCGCTGCTGCAATCGGGCAGCCTGATCCTGTCCATCCAGAGCGCCAAGAAGCGCGAAATACTGGAAGCCGCCAGCCGCGCCGTCAGCGACACGCTGCCGATCAGCCACTTCCTGGCACAAGACAAGGTGCCGCTCGATGTCTACTGGTCTGCCTGAAACCTGGCCGCGCCTGCTCGGCGACGTCGGCGGCAGCAACGCGCGTTTCGCGCTGGAAACCGGCCCCGGCGTCATCGAGGACATCCTGACGCTGCCCACCGCGCGCTACCCGACGCTGGAAGACGCGCTGCGCGACTATCTGGCCCAAACCGGCGCCCGCCGCGTCGCCCATGCCGCCATCGGCATCGCCAATCCGCTGAACGGCGACCGGGTGACCATGACCAATTGCCATTGGTCGTTTTCGATTGAAGCCGCGCGCCGCGCGCTGGGCTTGTCCACCTTGCTGCTGCTGAACGACTTCACCGCGCTGGCGCTGGCCTTGCCCAAGCTGCCCGCCAAGGAGCTGACGCAAATCGGCGGCGGCGCGCCGCGGCCGGACTCGCCGCTGGCGCTGATCGGCCCCGGCACCGGACTCGGCATGTCGGCGCTGGTGCCGCATCCAGGCGGCTGGCGCGCGCTGGCCGGCGAAGGCGGCCATGTCTCGTTCGCGCCGCAGGATGAGCGCGAGTCCGCGGTCTGGCGCTACGCCGCCGCGCGTTTCGGCCATGTCTCGGCCGAACGCCTGCTGTCCGGCCCCGGCATCAGCCTGATCCACCAGGCGCTGTGCGAACGCGACGGCGAGGACGACGCCCCGCGCGAGCCTTCCTGGATCAGCGCGCAAGGGCTGGCCGGGCGCGACGCGCGCTGCCGCGAAACCCTGGAAATCTTTTGCGGCGCGCTGGGCTCCGCCGCCGGAAATCTGGCCCTGACGCTCGGTGCCCGTGGCGGGGTATACATAGGTGGTGGTATTGTGCCGCGTCTAAGCGGTTTTTTTGAACAATCCCCATTTCGCCGCCGCTTCGAGGACAAGGGACGGATGTCGGGCTATCTGGCCGACATCCCGGTTTACCTGATCACCAGCGCCTATCCCGCCCTGCAGGGCGTGGCCGCCTATCTGGCGGACCATCTGGCGCCGCGCAGCGACCCTTCCCCGGTGGACGTTTCCACCTCTCCTCGCGGCGGCTCAGCAGGAGACATGCATGCTTGATCGCATCCGTGGCCAACTGGAGATGCTGTCCTCGGCCGAGCGCAAAGTGGCCGAGCTGGTGCTGGAACAGCCCTACACGGTGATCCAGGCCGCCGTGGCCGACATCGCCAAGAGCGCAGGCGTCAGCCAGCCCACCGTGATCCGTTTCTGCCGCACCGTCGGCTGTTCCGGCCTGCCCGATTTCAAGCTGAAGCTGGCCGGCAGCCTGGTGACCGGGGTGCCCTACGTCCACTCCAGCGTGCGCCCGGAAGACCCGACGTCCGAAATCGTGGCCAAGGTGTTCGACAACACCGTGTCGGCGCTGCTCAAGTGCCGCAACGACGTCAACCCGCAGGCCATAGAAGCCGCCGTGCGGCTGCTGACCGACGCCCATCGCATCGAATTCTACGGCCTGGGCAACTCCGGCATCATCGCCGCAGACGCCCAGCACAAGTTCTTCCGTTTCGGCATCCCCACCGTGGCTTATTCCGACACCCACATCCAGATGATGGCGGCATCGGTGCTGGGCCCGGACGACGTATTGGTGGCGATTTCCAGCTCCGGCCGTACCATGGAGCTCTTGGAAGCGGTGGACGTGGCGCTGTCCGCCGGCGCCAAAGTCATCGCGCTGACCACCAGCGGCTCGCCGCTGGCGCGCCGCGCCACCGTGTCGCTGATCGCCGACACGCTCGAAGACAATGAAACCTACAGCCCGATGATTTCGCGCATCGTGCATCTGGTGCAGATAGACATCCTGGCGGTCAGCGTGGCCCTGCGCCGCGGACCGGGACTGATCCGCCAGCTGGAAAAAACCAAGCACAGCCTGAAGAACCGCAGGCTGGACAATAAACAAGCGGAATAGGACGAGATATCATGAGTGAACTGACCGAACTCCCAGCCTGGCAAGCCCTGTGGGACCACTTTGCCGAAGCCAAGCACCTGCACATGCGCGACCTGTTCGCCTCCGATCCGGAGCGAGCGGAGCGCTACTCGCTGGAAGTGGGCGGACTGTTCCTCGACTATTCCAAGAACCGCATCACCGACGCCACGCTGATGGGCCTGATGGAGCTGGCGCGCGAAGCCGGCCTGCCTGCGCGCATCAAATCCATGTTCAAGGGCGAGAAGCTCAACCGCACCGAGCACCGCTCCGCGCTGCACATCGCGCTGCGCAACCGCACCAACTCGCCCATCATCGTCGATGGCGAGGACGTGATGCCGCAGGTCAATTCGGTGCTGGAGCGGATGGGCCGCTTCGCCCACGCCGTGCGCTCCGGCGACTGGCTGGGCTTCACCAATCAGCCGATCACCGACATCGTGAATATCGGCATCGGCGGCTCCGACCTCGGCCCGCTGATGGTCTGTAGCGCGCTGAAGCCGTTTGGCCATCCGCGGCTGAACATGCACTTCGTCTCCAATGTGGACGGCGCCCAGCTGAAGGAAACGCTGAAGAAGGTGCATCCGGAGACCACCCTGTTCGTGGTGGAGTCCAAAACCTTCACCACCCAGGAAACGCTGACCAACGCCCTAACCGCCCGCGAATGGTTCCTGTCGCACTCGCGCGACGAAGGATCGGTGGCCAAGCACTTCGTCGCCGTGTCCACCAACCAGAAGGCCGTGGCGGACTTCGGCATCGATCCGGCCAATATGTTCGAATTCTGGAACTGGGTGGGCGGCCGCTACAGCCTGTGGTCGGCCATCGGCCTGCCCATCATGCTGTACCTGGGCGAGGAAAACTTCACCGAGCTCTTGAACGGCGCCCACATCATGGACCAGCACTTCATGAACGCGCCGTTCGAGCAGAACATGCCGGTGCTGCTGGCCATGATAGGCATCTGGTACATCAACTACTATGGCGGCGGCAGCCATGTGATCGCGCCGTACGACCAGTACCTGCATCGCCTGCCGGCCTTCATCCAGCAGCTGGACATGGAGTCCAACGGCAAACAGGTGACGCTGTCCGGCCAGCCGGTCAATTATGAAACCGCGCCCATCATCTGGGGCGAAACCGGCATCAACGGCCAGCACGCCTTCTTCCAGCTCTTGCACCAAGGCACCCACATCTCGCCTATCGACCTGATCGCCTCGCTGGAAAACCGCTCCAGCCTGCCGGGCCACCACGAGATCCTGCTGGCCAATGTCTTCGCCCAGGCCGAAGCCTTCATGCGCGGCAAGACCGCCGAGGAAGTGCGCGCCGAGCTGACGGAACAGGGACTGAAGGGCGAGGCGCTGGAAGCGCTGGTGCCGCACAAGGTATTCGGCGGCAACCGCCCGACCAACACCTTGCTGATGAGCCGCCTCGA
>NZ_MKCR01000005.1 GCF_001855565.1 Chromobacterium amazonense
TGCTGATTGCCCAAGCCGTTGGCGGTCACGCCTATCAGCACGATGCTGTCGTCGAACAAGGCGGCCGGCAGCCGGTTGAGCGCGTCGCTGTACGAAATCAGGTGGAAAGGCTGGGCGCCGCTGCTGAATGGCACCATGACCAGATCGCGCCGCAGCCAGGCCTGGCCGGGGCGAGGGGGCTGGGCCGGGGGGATCGCTCCTCGCTGGCCGCTGGCGACGTCGCGAATGGCTGCCGCGAAGCTAGGGTAGCGCGGCGCGCCTAGCCCGGCTCGCAGATAGACGCGGCGGATCGCGCCATCCTCGTCCCGCTCGTAATCGGTATGGCCGAGTCCGGCCATGGCCCCCACGATGACAGGCAGCGGACGGGTTTCCAGCAGTTGGCCGCTGCGCAATTCCGGAAAAACCGGGCCGACCACTTTGCCGTTGCGGCGAATGGCATTGGCCAGATAGCCGTCCGCTTCGGGATGGTCGCGCGAGGGTTCGGCGATGGCGATATCGAAACCGATTGCGCGCGCGCCGCCCAGCTTGTCCAGCAGTTGGGCATGAAAGGCGCGCGGCCAGGGCCAGCGGCCCAGCTCGGACAGGCTCTTTTCGTCTACGGCGATGACGATGAGGTTCTGTTCGGGGCCGTGAAACGGATTGTTTCTTGTCAGAATGTCATACCACCAGAAATCCAGCCGCCCCAATAATTGGCTGGCGATCAGCAGCAGGCCGAGCAGGGCGAGCAGCAGCGGAGCCGCCCTGCTGTAGCGGGATATCTGGAAGGAGCGCATTGTGCGATTTTACGGCAAAAACACGGTGGAATATCGTTCTTTGGCATGATATCCGCCGTCGCCGTCCACCAAGATGGTGACGATGAAATGGCCGCTTGGCAGGCGCAGCAGCGACCAGGCCGGCTCGGAGGCGTTCTGCTGCCATACGATGCGGTCGGGCGCGTCCGGGCGGGCCAATTGCAGCGTATAGCGCACGTTGGCCAGCGGGTAGCGCCGCGATTGCAACTTGCGATCGCCTGGCAGGCCAAGTTTGTACCAGGGGTCGATCCGCACTTCCTGGGTATTGCCGTAGGGGCCGGGCTGCCCCTGTTCATTGAGCGAGGCCATCCGCCAATACCATTTGCCTTTGTCCGGTACATTGAGGGCGAAGGCGCCCTGCTCGATCCTGCCTTGATGCCAGATGTCGGTGAAGGCGGGGTCGCGCGCCACCTGCAGCCAGCCGGGGCGCTCCGGGCTGGCGCTGCTGCCTATCCATAGCGTCAGGGCGCGCTGACTGGTGCGGCTGCCGTCGTTGAAAACTAGAGGCGGCAGTGGGTTGGCTTGCAGCGTGAAGGTGCGGGAGGCGTCGAAACCCTCAATGCCCAGCTCATTGCGCGCGCGCACGGTCAGCAGGTAGCTGCCGTTCTGCGGGAGTTCCGGGTAAAAGCGCGCCGCATCCGTGCTGCGGCTGTACAGCAGCTGCTGGGTTTGCGCATCGGACAGGGTCACTTGATAACCCGCTTCGCCATGCTGTTTATGCCATTCCAGCAGCGGCGGGTTGAACGGGCTGGTGGTGATCATGCCTTCCAGTTGCGGCGGCTGAGGCAGGGCTGCCGATTGCTTGCCGTCGCTGCGTCCGCCAAATCCGGCCGGGATGTCCATGCCATCATCGCCGGCCGCCAGGTTGACCTTGCCGCGCAGGACTTCGGCGGCGGTGTCCTTGTCATTCAGGCTGCGCACGCGGAATTCGGTGCCGCGCACGGTGGTGACCGCGGACGGGGTGTAAATCTGATAGCGATTCGGCATCAGCTGCTTGGGCACGACCGCATTGCTGGCGGAGCCTCGGTCCAGTTGGTTCAGCGACTGGATGGCGCCAGTGGTGGGGTAGAACACCTGTTTGCCCAGCGTCAGCTGGCTGTTGGCGCCGAGTTGCAGCGTCGAACCGTCTGCAAGGCGCAGCTTGAGGGTGGCGTCGGGGCCGGTCGACAGGCGGGTGCCGGCAACGAGATGCAAGCCGGTTGATGCTTTCATTGTTTGCCCATCGGGCCCTTGGATGCTGACGGGGCCGGACAGGGCGTCAATGGTGACGGCGGATTCGTTATGGCGGGTCCAGCTGTATGGCACCCGCAAACGGCTGCCCGGCGTCAGCCGGTAAGGATTGGCGATGCCGTTTTGCTGTTGCAGTTTGGGCACATAGGCCGGGGAAGTCAGGTGTTTGGCTGCAAACGACCATAGCGTATCCCCGGATTGAACGGTGTATTGCCATGTAGGCTCGTCCGCGCCGGCACTGGCCCAGGCTGCGTGGCTGCTCAGGCACAACGCCAGCAGGGCTGTCTTGTTCATGTGAAATCTCTTGATGTAAATTTTTAAAAGTCTAATAGTATTCCCAGCTACTAAGCATTTTGCAACCTCTATATGCCGATGAAGTGAGGCGGGATCGTGCAGGGTGGGGCTGGAAATGCAAAAAGCAGCCCTGAGGCTGCTTTTTGGCGTTGGCGGAGTGGACGGGACTCGAACCCGCGACCCCCGGCGTGACAGGCCGGTATTCTAACCAACTGAACTACCACTCCGTGTTTTGGTGGGCGGTACTGGACTCGAACCAGCGACCCCTGCCGTGTGAAGGCAGTGCTCTACCAACTGAGACTAACCGCCCGAAACTCGGTACTGCTGAATGCTGTTGGCGGAGTGGACGGGACTCGAACCCGCGACCCCCGGCGTGACAGGCCGGTATTCTAACCAACTGAACTACCACTCCGCTGTTTGGTGGGCGGTACTGGACTCGAACCAGCGACCCCTGCCGTGTGAAGGCAGTGCTCTACCAACTGAGACTAACCGCCCGAAACTTGGTACTGCTCAATGCTGTTGGCGGAGTGGACGGGACTCGAACCCGCGACCCCCGGCGTGACAGGCCGGTATTCTAACCAACTGAACTACCACTCCAACCGTAAAGCTTGGTGGGCGTTGACGGAGTCGAACCGCCGACATTCTGCTTGTAAGGCAGACGCTCTACCAACTGAGCTAAACGCCCGATATACGGGTACTGCTTTATAATGTTGGCGGAGTGGACGGGACTCGAACCCGCGACCCCCGGCGTGACAGGCCGGTATTCTAACCAACTGAACTACCACTCCAACCGTAAACCTTGGTGGGCGTTGACGGAGTCGAACCGCCGACATTCTGCTTGTAAGGCAGACGCTCTACCAACTGAGCTAAACGCCCGATATACGGATACTGCTTTATATTGTTGGCGGAGTGGACGGGACTCGAACCCGCGACCCCCGGCGTGACAGGCCGGTATTCTAACCAACTGAACTACCACTCCAACCGTAAAACTGGTGGGCGTTGACGGAGTCGAACCGCCGACATTCTGCTTGTAAGGCAGACGCTCTACCAACTGAGCTAAACGCCCGATATACGGGTACTGCTTTATAATGTTGGCGGAGTGGACGGGACTCGAACCCGCGACCCCCGGCGTGACAGGCCGGTATTCTAACCAACTGAACTACCACTCCAACCGTAAAACTGGTGGGCGTTGACGGAGTCGAACCGCCGACATTCTGCTTGTAAGGCAGACGCTCTACCAACTGAGCTAAACGCCCTGAATTCGTTTCGCTGTGTGCGTTTCAGCGAGGAGGCGAATTAAAGCACAGGGTTTAAGCTTGTGCAAGTAGTCCGCTTGGTTTTTTTTGCCAAAGCCCGTAATTTTGAATATTTGCTCCATTTTTGCATCGTTTTCCTAGTTCTACGGGTGACGGCGAGTTTGCGCCTCATGTATCATGCGGCGATTAGGTTTGACGGATGATGTGAAGAATGAAGCCGACCTTTCTCGATTTTGAGCAGCCGATTGCCGAGCTCGAGAACAAAATAGAAGAGCTGCGGTTCGTGCAGGACGACTCGGTGCTGGATATCTCCGAGGAAATCGCCCGCCTGCAGAAGAAGAGCCTGGAGCTGACCAAGACGCTCTATGCCAAGCTGACCCCGTCGCAGATCGCGATGGTGGCCCGCCATCCGCAGCGACCATATACCCTGGACTATGTGCAGGCCATCTTCACCGACTTTGAAGAGCTGCATGGCGACCGCGCTTTCGCCGACGATGCCGCCATCGTCGGCGGCCTGGCTCGATTCAACGGCCAGTCCGTGATGGTGATCGGCCAGCAAAAGGGCCGCGACACCAAGGAAAAAATCCGCCGCAATTTCGGCATGCCGCATCCGGAAGGCTATCGCAAGGCGCTGCGCCTGATGAAGCTGGCCGAGAAGTTCGGCATTCCGGTGATGACCTTTGTCGATACCGCAGGCGCCTGGCCCGGCATCGGCGCGGAAGAGCGCAGCCAGTCCGAAGCCATTGGCCGCAACCTGTATGAAATGACTCGCCTGCGCGTGCCCATCATCGTTACCGTGATCGGCGAGGGTGGCTCCGGCGGCGCTTTGGCCATCGCCGTGGGCGACCACGTCAATATGCTGCAATACGCCACGTATTCGGTGATCTCTCCGGAAGGCTGCGCGTCCATTTTGTGGAAGACGGCCGAGCGGGCGTCCGACGCCGCCGAGGCGCTGGGCATCACCGCGCCGCGCCTGAAGACTTTGGGCTTGATCGACCGCGTGGTGACCGAGCCGGTGGGCGGCGCGCATCGCGATCACGCGCAGATGATGACCACCCTGAAGCGCGTGCTGCAGGAAGAACTGAAAGAAGTCCAGGGCAAACCGCTGGATGAGCTGCTGAAGCAGCGCTTCGACCGCCTGATGAGCTATGGCCGCTTCAAGGAAGACGCAGCCTAAGCTGGCGGACAGCCTGATCAAACATTGGCCGGACGAATTGTCCGGCCTTTGCGCTTTTGAGCTTGGGCTTTCCGGCGGCTTGGACTCGGTGGCGCTGCTGTCGCTGTTATGCGCGGCGCGCGAACAGCGGCCGGCCTTGGCGCTGTCCGCCGTGCACGTCCACCACGGCCTGAGTCCGAACGCCGATGCCTGGGCCGCGCACTGCCAGGCGCTGTGCCATTCGCTGGGGGTGCCGCTGCGCATCGAGCGCGTGCAGGTCCGCGCCGGCGGCGGCGAGAGCCTGGAGGCCGCGGCGCGCGAGGCGCGCTACGCGGCCTATCGTCGCTCCGCCGCGGATGTCATTGTGCTGGCGCACCATCAGGATGACCAGGCCGAAACCGTATTGCTGCAGCTGCTGCGCGGCGGCGGCGTCAAGGCGCTGGCGGCCATGCCGGCGCTGCGCGAGTTGCCGCCCGGCAAGCGCTTATGGCGGCCCTTGCTGAATTTCACTCGCCGGCAACTGGAAGACCATGTCCGCGACCAAGGCCTGTCCTGGGTGGAAGACGAGAGCAATCTCGACAATCGCTACCGCCGCAATCTGCTGCGCAACCAGATTTTGCCTGCCTTGGCCAAAGCCGTGCCGCATTACCGCAGCCATCTGGCGCGCGCCGCCGCGCTGCAGGCCGATGCGGCGGCCATCCTGGACGAAGTCGCGCGCCAGGATGTGGAACATTGCCGCCATCAGTCGGGTCTGGATCTGGCGAACTGGCAGGCGCTGTCCGAGCCGCGGCAGCGCCAGGCCTTGCTGGCCTGGCTGGACGAGCGGGGTTGGCCTGCGCCTGAGCCGGCCGCCCTGCATGAATTCCAGCGCCAGCTGACGCAGGCCGGGGCCGAGGCGTTGCCGATATTGCGGCTGGCTGGCGGGGTGGCGTTCCGCTTTGGCGGCGCGATCCAGGCCATGGCCGATCTGCAGCCGCCGGCCGCAGGCAGCCCGCTGCCCGACCTGTCCGGCGGCAAGGCGCTGGATTTGCCCGAATGGGGCGGCAGGCTGGAGTGGGCGTGGCGCGCGCAGGGCTTGCCGGACGCCGCGCTGGCGGCTGGCCTGGCGTTGAAGCCGCGTTGCGGCGGCGAAAAATTGCCGTTGGCCGTGGGGCGGCGCGAGGTCAAGGACCTGCTGCGCGAGGCCGGTCTGCCGCCGCCGCTGCGCCAGCGCTGGCCCTTGCTGTACGCTGCGGATGGCCAGCTGCTGGCCTTGCCGGGCATCGCCGTCGCCGGCAACGCCGCGACGGGGCCGGGCTGGTGGCCGCTGTGGCGGCTGTCGCCCGCCTGATTCAGCCGCGAGCGGTTTCGAAAGCCGCCTGTCTGTCTGCCATTTCCACCTTGTCTCCCAGCGCGCTCAGCGCAATCCCATGCACCATCGCGTCTACCGTGGCGCAGCAATCGCGCAGCACTTTTACCCGGTAAGGATCGGCCGCGCGCGACAGCGCGGTGTGAGTGACGCAGTTCTGCGTCATCATGCCGGCGATCAACAGTTCATTCACCTCCAGTTTGCCCAGCAATTCGCCCAAGTTGGTGTTCAGGAAGCTGTCGGCGTGGGATTTGACCACCACCGGCGCATCTGGAGCCGCGGCCAGCACCTGCAGATGAATCCGCACGCCCACGCTGTCTCTGACGAAAAACGGCGAGGCGGGGTCGGCGGCGACGTGCTGGACCAGGATCACCGGAATGTTTTGCGCATGCGCCTGGGCGATGGCGTCCAGCGTATTGGCCAGCGTCTGTTCGGTATTCCACAAGGGGTACTTGCCGCCGGCAAAGTAGTCGTTTTGCAGGTCGATGATCAGCAGGGCGGCGCGGCGCGCGGTTTGCATGGAAGTCTCCTGTTTCGGGTGGGGGTGAGGCCATTATCCCTGACGCATGGCTTGCTGGTGAGTGGCCCGAATGACACAATTCGATCATATCGGGCCATCTTGAGGACACGCGATGAAAACGCGCAGCGTGGCGGTGCTGGCATTCGATGACATCAGTCCCTTTCACTTGTCGGTGCCTTGCATGGTGTTGGGCGAGCTGGCGGGCGGCTTTGAGGTCAAGGTCTGCGCGGTGCGGCCTGGCGTCTTGCGCAGCAGCGCCGGCTTCGCCTTGCTGGTCGAGCATGGTTTGGAGGCGCTGCGCGCGGCCGATGTGGTGATCGTGCCCAGTTGGCCCGATCCGGCGCGGCGGGCCGAGCCGGAATTGCTGCAGGCCTTGCGCGACGCGCATCAAGCCGGCGCGCAGGTGGTGGGCCTGTGCCTGGGCGCCTGCGTGCTGGCCGAGGCCGGTTTGCTGGATGGGCGCCGCGCCGCTACGCATTGGGGCTATGTCCATGACTTTGCCAGCCGCTATCCGGCGGTGCGGCTGGATGCCGACGTCTTGTATGTGGAGGACGGCAGCGTGTTGACTTCGGCCGGCACCGCCGCGGCGATAGATTGCTGTCTGCATATGTTGCGGCAGCGGCAAGGCGTGGAGGAGGCCAATCGCGTGGCGCGGCGCATGGTGGTGGCGCCGCACCGCCAGGGCGGGCAGGCGCAGTTCATCGAGCAGCCCTTGCCGCGCGCCGGTCGCGATGCCCGCTTGGGCGAACTGCTGGACTGGCTGCGGGCGAATCTGCGCGACGCGCACACGCTGGATGGTTTGGCGGCGCGCCTGGCGATGAGCCGCCGCACTTTCTCGCGCCGTTTCCATGCATTGACCGGCGCCACGCTGGGCGAGTGGCTGGCGGGCGAGCGCTTGGCGCTGAGCCAGCGGCTGTTGGAGCGCACCAGCCTGTCGATGGATGAGGTGGCAGAGCAGGCTGGTTTGGGTTCCGCCATCTCATTGCGCAGGCTGTACCGGCAGAAGCTGGGCATGTCGCCGGCGGCCTGGCGGCAAGCGTTCCGGGGAGGGCAGGTCAACGGGCAAGGCGGTGAATAGTGAAAATGCTTATGGAATGATTTTTGCTCCACAAACCCTGTTTTTGTCCTGAGGAGCACGTCATGCAACTGGATAAAGTCTATGCGCAGAGCCATGGAATGGCATCTGGCGCGAAGCCGGCAAGTTTTGCCGGCAACAACGATGGCAATGCGTTTGCCGGCATGCTGAGCCAGGCTGCTCGGCAATTGGCCGGCAGCGCGCCGACGCTGCGTCCGCCGCCGGTTCACGATGGGCCCATGAACGATGAGGACATCAAGTGGATCATGCCCTCGCGCCAGGCGGTGGCCTTGCATGGCGAGTATGTGCGTCAGCTGCTGGATGAAAAGATGAGCCAGGCCGGCTTGCCCTTGTCGCCGCCGTTTCAGGTGGTCAGCACCGAGGGCGGGAAGATCAAGCTGGCAGGCCAGCGGGCGGATCTGGCGCAGATAGAGCAGCTATGCAATGACGACAAGGAACTGGGCAGCGCCATCTGCAACTTGCGGGCGATCGCCTCCTGGGTGCCGGAGATGGACGAGGCGGCAGCCTATGTCAGGGCTTGGCAGCAGGCGCGCAATGATGCCGAGCGTATGGCGGTGTTTCGCTATTACTCGGCGAGAATGACTATTCCGGCCAAGGTGGAGACCTGGCTGGGCGGCAATGCCGTCACCGTGAGCGTCAATGGCGAAGTGATGCCGCAGCAGGTCGCGTGAGCGATGCGCCGGCCGCGAGCCTGCGACGAGCGCGGCAGGGCGGCCTAGCCAGCAAAAAGGCCGGGAGCGATCCCGGCCTTGGCTTTGCTTGCGAATCAGGCTTACAGATCAACCTGCAGGGTGACGGCCGCGCTGCGCGGCGCGCCCAGGTTGTAGCGCACCGTGTCCGCCGCATTGACCTTGGATGAGGTCGGGATGCGGTAGCTGGTGTTGAACATATTGCTGACGTTCAGCTTGAGCGTCGGGTTCTTCAGCACGCCCATATTGCCAAAGCGATAGCCGGCGTCCAGGTCTACCGTGGTGTATTCCGGCACCACCTCGTCGTTGGCCAGCGTGGCGAACTGCTTGCCGGTGTGCTTGACGTCGGTGCGGACATACCAGGCGCCCGGCGCGTATTGCAGCGACAGCGCGGCCATCCAGCGCGGGGTCATCGGGAAGTCGTTGCCTTGCAGCTGCAGCGGCGTCACGGTGCCGTTGTTTTTCCAATCCAGATTGTTCTTGATCTCGCTATGGTTGCTAGTGAAGGAGGCATAAGCGCTCCAGCCTTTCACCGGCACGGTGCCCAGCTCGATCTCGCCGCCCCAGGTATGCACATCGCCCGCATTGATATTGACGGACTTCTGGGTCACGGAATCGTAGGAGTTGGCTTGACGGTTGCGGAAGTCCACATTGAACAGCGAGCCGCTCAGCGTGATGAAGTCGCCTTGCAGGCGGTAGCCGATATCGGTGTTGATCGAAGTTTCCGGCTGCACATCGTTCACCAGCACAACCTGTCCATTCACCAGTTGCACATTGCCGTTGCTGCCGCTGTAGGCGTAGTTCGGCACCGCGCGGTAGTTCTTGGTGACGTTGAAGAACATCTGCTGCTTGGGCGTCAGGAAATAGCGCGCGCCGAAGCTAGGCAGAGTTTCGTTATAGGTTTTGGTGATGTTGTAGTCGTAAGCCGCTGCGCAGGCGGTCTTGCCGGAACAGCCTTCGTTGGCGTGATTGGTGAAATCGCGCTTGATCTGCGGCGTGCGCAAGCCGGCGTTGATGGCTAGGCGATCATCCAGGAAGTTGAAGGTGCCGATGGCGAACAACTGGGTGGCCGTGCTGATGGTTTCCCAATCGCGGTATTGGTACAGGCTGCCGTCCGGGCGAGTGATCAGGCCCGAGTGCATCCACACATCGGCCGGGCTGCCATCGCTATTGGCAATGCTGGCCGCGCCGGTCTGAATGTGCTGCGCCCGTTCGTACCATACGCCGGCCTGCAGCAAATGGTTGCCCCAGCTTTGCTCCATGGTGATGGTAATGCCGGGGCGGCGGGTGCGCGTCATGCTGCTGCCATTGGTGATGATGGTGTCCAGCGTGTCGCCGTCGCCGTTTAGGTCTTTGGATGCCGTATTGGTATGAGTGGTCTTGTCGAGGAAGCCATTTTCCGCCTGGGTCTGTTGGCTGGTGGCGCCGCCATAGCCATACCAGAAATAAGGCTGGAGTTTGATGCGGGTATCCGGGCCGAGTTTCAGCACGGCATCAATCTTGGCGATGACGTTTTCAAACGGGTTCTGCTGCAGTTGATAGTAAGCGGGGGTCGGGCCGGTTTCCTTCTGCGCGGTGCCGTATTGCGGCGGCAGGTGGCCGGGAATGAACCGGGTGGAGTAGTCGGCGTTGTAGCCCATTTGCTGTATTTGCTGCAGCGTCATGGCGCCAAACGCATTGCCTACCTGGCGGTTGTACAGCACGGAGGCATTGATATAGCCGCCGCTGAAATCGTAGCGGATGCCGGTGTCGACGTGGTCGCGCTTCATGCCGCCTGCGCCTTTCCACTTGTCCACTTCGCTGTGCGAATAGCTGGCGAAGGCGCGGGCTTTGCCATCGGCGAACAGGCCGGTGTCGCCGCGCACATAGGTGCGTTGCAGGCTATTGCTGCCCAGGCTCTGGGCGAAGCGCACGCGGCGCTCCTTCTCCGGGTCGCAGGTGACAAAGCTCATATTGCCGCCGCTGGCGCCCATATGCGGCGCGTCGGTATCGCTGGAGCCCTGGGTGACGGATCCTTGGCACAGGTTTTCCAGATCGACGAATTCCTGCGGATAGACCGAATAGCTGCCGGAGTCGTTGACCGGCACGCCGTTGATGGTGACGCCGATCTGGTCCGAGTTGAAGCCGCGGATGGTCAACGCGCCGCCAAACATGCCGGAGTTGTCCTGGCTGGAGGCGTTGACGCCGGGCAGCATATTGATGCCCTGGTAGATGTTGGAGGTGGGGCTTTGCTTCTCCAGCGCGGCCTTGTTGACATCGCTGCGCGTGCGGGTACCTTCCTGTTGTTGCAGCAAGCCCACTCCCAGCTTGTCCCCGGCGCCGGTGATGGTGACGGTTTGCAGCTGGGTCTCCTCGGCGAGCGCCGCCTGGCTGGCCAGCGCGGCGAGCACGGCCAGGGTCAAGGGGCGAATATAGGTCTTCTTATTCATTGAATTTCCTGAAATGTAGAGAAATCAATTTTTCATTGGAATGTATTTTCAGCGCAGCCGAAGTCCTGCCGTGGGGCATGGGTCAATACAGCAAGCACTGCAATGGTTGCTTGAGCGTGGTTTTGGCGCAGGGCTGAGTCCGCCGGTGGCGGCTTGCGATGGGCGAGAAGAATCGTTGCCGGTATTGGCGATTGAACTCGGTTATGGCAAAGCGTCAGCGCGGATTATTTCGCCTTGAAATTATTTTTAAGCGGCAAATCTAGTCTATTGTCATTTCATTTTCAAGAAACAACTATTACAAAAAGAATAAAGAAATATGTCTTTATGTGGAGTGGATCTGCAAAAATAATCAATGAAATAGAGGGTTTCTGACAAAAAAACGGGAATATGTTAATGAAATGTAAGGCTTTATCGGTGGGTTGGTGGAAAAGTATTTTGGAATTTATTTTGCGGAATCATGGTTTGATTGATGAGCCAGGAGGGGCTGCTGGGCGGCTTGAGCAAGCCGTCGGAGGGGGAAGGCTTAGGGGATGTTGACGTTTGGTGAGCGGTCGCGCCGGGATGCGTTTTGCGGCGAATCGAGGCGTTTCGCGCGCCGCATAGTCATTGCCAGCGCGGAACAACGAAGAGTCGGCGCGAAAGGCGCCCGGCCCTGCGGGTTTGGCCGCTTTGGGCCGGAAGCCACGTTGCCCAGCCCTTGCATAGCATGACTATGCTGTGGACTGTGCGCCTTGCTTCCGGCACAAATCGGCTCAAACGCGATCCACTCACCAAACGTCAACAGCCCCTAGAGGGGGAGGGCGCGGATTCCGGCGTCGTCCAGCGCCAGGTAGCCGCTGGTTTCGCCATGCCAGTCCTGGATCACCCAGCGGTTGGACGCACCGTGGCGGTGGTGGGCGGGGCGATGGGTATGGCCGTGGATCAGCGTCGGCCAGGCATGGGCGGCCAGCAGTTCGCGCACAGCGGTCTCGGTGACGTCGGATATGGCGCTCAGCCCGGTCTGCTGCTTGTTCATCTCGCTTTGCTGCCGCGCTTGCCGGGCGATGGCGTGGCGTTCCGCCAGCGGCCTGGCCAGCATGGCCTGCTGCCACTGCGGGTTGCGGCTGACGGCGCGGAATTGCTGGTAAGCGACGTCGTCGGTGCATAGCGCGTCGCCGTGGCACAGCAGAATGCGCTGGCCGTAGGCTTCCATCAGCGTTGGATCGTCCAGCAAGGCGGCGCCGCTGCGTTGCTCGAAGCCGGCGCCCAGCAGGAAGTCGCGGTTGCCGCGCATCACGTACAACGGCGTTTGGGCGGCGAACGCGCGCATCGCGGCCAGCGGCGCTTCCAGATAGGCCGAATCGTCGTCGTCGCCTACCCAGTATTCGAACAGATCGCCCAGGATGTACAGCGCCTCGATCCGGCCGCGCCAGACGGCGAGCGTGTCCAGAAACAGCTGGTTGAGCGCCGGGGTGTCGTCGGCGAGGTGCAGGTCGGAAATGAAATGTATGGCCATGGCTGCTGTGCTATCCGGAACAAGACAAAGCCGGGGCTGGGCCCCGGCTGGATTTTCGATGCGGACGGTTTAGACGATTTCCGCCTTCTGGATCACCACCGGCTCCACCGGCACGTCCTGGTGCATGCCGGTGCGGCCGGTGCGGACGGTCTTGATGCGGTCCACCACGTCCTGGCCGGCCACCACTTGGCCGAACACGGCGTAGCCCCAGCCTTGGGTGCTCTCGGACTTGAAGTCCAGGAAGTCGTTGTCGGACACATTGATGAAGAACTGGGCCGACGCAGAGTGCGGGTCCATGGTGCGGGCCATGGCGACGGTGTAGGTCTTGTTGGACAGGCCGTTGTTGGCCTCGTTTTGGATAGGGTCGCGCGTCGGCTTCTGGTTCATGTCGGCGTCGAAGCCGCCGCCCTGAATCATGAAGCCGTTGATCACGCGGTGAAAGATGGTGCCGTCGTAGTGGCCGGCCTTGACGTATTCCTCGAAGTTGGCCGCGGTCTTCGGCGCCATTTCGTGGTTCAGTTCCAGGGTGATTTCGCCGAGGTTGGTCGTCAGTTTGATCATTGTGCTTTCCTTTGCATTGCAGCCGCGCAAGGCGGGCTTACGGTTTGATGGTGACTTTCTGGATGACGATGGGTTCGAACGGAACGTCATCCATGCCGTTCATGCTGCCGGTGCGGGTCTTGGCGATGCGATTGACCACATCCATGCCCTTGGTGACTTTGCCGAACACGGCGTAGCCGGCGCCTTGCGGCGTCGGCGACTTGTAATTGAGGAAGTCGTTGTTGGCGACATTGATGAAGAACTGCGCGGTAGCGGAGTTCGGGTCTGCCGTGCGCGCCATGGCGATGGTGCCGGCATCGTTCTTCAGGCCGTTGCTCGCCTCATTGGCGATGGGCGCCTTGGTGGGTTTCTGGCTCAGCTTGGTGTCGAAGCCGCCGCCCTGGATCATGAAGCCGTCGATCACGCGGTGGAACACCGTGCCGTTGTAGTGGCCTGCCTTGGCGTAGGCGACGAAGTTGGCCACGGTCTTGGGCGCCTTGGCCGAATCCAGCGTGATTTCAATATTGCCCTTGTTGGTGGCCATTTCGACGACCGGGGCGGCGAAGGCCAGGACGGGCAGGGCGAATGCGGCCAGGCCGCAGATCAGTTTCTTCATGGTCGGAAGACGTGTCGGCAAGAAAGTCGGGCTGTGATTCTAGCACAGCGCGCGCGGCGGGTTGAGGCTGGAGGCGCGAGGCGGGGGGCGGCGCATCGGCTTAACCTTCGTTAAGGAAGATGTGTTTTTTCCTTGCCGCGATAGGGATTCGAGTTTAGACTCCACGCCCAAAAAAGATGCAAGCGCTATCTATTTATCATGCTTGCGCCGCCTTGTCCGGCTCAGCCGGCCAATAAGAAGAACGTTTCAGGAACATGATCTCTATGCAATCTTCCTCGCGCACCGTCCGACTCTTGTCTATTGCCATTGCTTCCTTGTTTGCCGCCAGCCCGGCGGCCCATGCAGCCGGTTTCCAGCTGACCGAGCAGAGCGTCACCGGCATGGGCCGCGCCTACGCCGGCGCCGGCGTGGCCGGCGATGACCTGTCCGCCGTGTTCTACAACCCGGCTGGCATGACCCAGTTGTCCGGCACCCGCGTGCAAGGCGGCCTGACCTATGCGGAAATCGACGCGCCGTTCAGCGGCAGCAATACCAGCGCCAGCCATCTGCCGGGCACGCCTCCTTCCACCGTGACGACTTCTGCCAACGACAACGGCCGAGGCGCGGGCGAAGTGATTCCGAACGGTTACCTGACCCATCAGGTCAACGACCAGCTGTTCCTGGGCCTGGGCGTGACCACGCCGTTTGGCCTGGGCGCAAGCTATAGCGACAACTGGGGCGGCCGCGACAACGGCATCTCCAGCAGCATCATGACGGTGGACATCAATCCGTCGCTGGCTTACAAGCTGAACGACAAGTGGAGCTTCGGCGGCGGCGTGTCCGCGCAATACGCGAAGGCGGACCTGAAGCAGGGCGCCTACCTGCCCGGCGCCAGCGGCGAACTCAAAGCCGACAGCTGGGGCTTCGGCTACAACCTGGGCGTGATGTATTCCTACAGCGCCGATACCCGCGTCGGCCTGTCCTATCGCTCCAAGATCCATCACGACGCCAAGGGCGATTACACCAATGCCGGTTTCCCCGCGCCGCTGGGCGGCCTGCTCAATGGCACGTATTCCGGCTCGGCCGAGGTGACCACGCCGGAATGGCTGATGCTGAGCGGCTACAGCAAGCTGAACAGCAAGTTCGCCGTGGGCGCCACCGCGCGCTGGACGCGCTGGAGCCGCTTCGATCAACTGGTGGTCAAGGGCAGCCCCGTGGTGCCTAAGCTGCCGGGCCTGACGCCCGCGCCGATCGACACCACCACCACCATCGACAACCACTGGAAGAACAGCTGGCTGTTCTCGGTGGGCGGCGACTACTTCTACAGCGACGCGCTGACCCTGCGCGCGGGCCTGGGCTACGAAACCACGCCGGTACCGAACCCGCAGCACCGCAACGTGCTGATCCCGGACGCCGACCGCATGTGGCTGACCCTGGGCGCCGGCTACCGGATCAGCAAGCAGGCCAGCGTGGACGTGAGCTACGCCTATCTGCGCGCGGTGGGCGACACCAAGATCGACAATACTTCGCATAGCCCGTTCGGCACCTCCAGCCGTCTGCAGGGCGATTACTCTTCGATCAGCGGCCACCTGCTGGGCGTACAGATGCAGTACCGCTTCTGATTCGGAATCCAGTAATCAGACAAAAGGGCGCGGCGCAAGCTGTGCCCTTTTTCGTTGGCAAGCTTGGAATCAATCGTCAATGCGCCATGCTCGGCTGGATTCGTTGCGGAGCGTAATGCGGCGTTTCCCGCTCCAGGTTATAGCAGTCCATGCGCCGCATTGGCGGCGAATAAAGGTGCAGGGTGACCAAGTCTTCTTGCTGTTGATTCGATATTTTATGGATGTCTCTTGCTTGGTTAAGCAAGATGGAGCCGGTTTTGAAATCTCTGGTTTCCGTGGAAATCAATTGGCCTTGCGCGGTAGCGGCGTAGCGTTCTTCGGTGGCGGTTCCCTGAATCACCATGATGCCGCAATGACTGCCGTGATGGTTATGAATGGAGCTGGACTGCTGGCGATGCCAGCAGAACAGTAGCAATTCGAAATGCTCATTGCCGTATATCGGGTTGCGGTGGTAATGGCTGCCGCTGAATTTCCAGTAAGGGAGCAGCTCTTCCTGATTGAGCGGTGCATTCTGTAAAAATGCCTGAATTTGTTCCAATCCCAGCTTCTGATTCAGCCGGGCCATGCGGGACAGCCAATAAATCAATCCGCTCGGGTGGCGGGCGTGTTCGAATAGACGCAAGGTTTCCATTCTTCTCTCCTGGAAGGCCGAGCGCTCGGCGCCCGCTATGCTGTCGAGATCGCCGGGTATTTTTTATTGGGCGCCGGCAAGATGAATATCGACAGTTTGCGTGGGTACTTTATGTTTGCTTGCGAGTCGCTCCGGGAATGCCGTCGCAGTGTTTTCGATTGTGGTTTTGGGTGCTGGGTCGAATCCAGAAAACGTCGCATGCAGCGCCGTTTTTATCAGGCCATATTTTAATTGGCCGACATGTTGGCGGCAGGCTGTGAAGGACTGGCCAGCCGGGCGGAGGAAACGCTGGCCAGATTATTTAAATGTGATATTTCACGCAATCCGCGCCATGAAAGACGCGTTGTTGCTGCGGCTCCAAACCGAACAATTCCATTTTCTTCAGCGGCGGCGAGTACAAATGCAGCGTGACCAAGTCTGTGCCGTCCGGATGCAGGTTAGCGACTTGATGAATGTCCAGGTCTCCGTTGATCACAAGGCTACCCGCCGCCATCTCACGTGTTTCGCGCGGGCAGACTTGACCGGATGGATTCTGCACGAACACGGTTTCGGTCGCCACGCCCTCCAGCACCTTGACGCCGCACAGGCTGCCCTTGTGATTGTGGATCTGGCTGCGTTGGCCTGGCCGCCAGCAAAGCAGCAGCAGCTCGAAGTGCTCGTCGATATGGATGCGATTGCGGCGGTACTGGGCGTCGTCGAAGTGGCGGAAGGGGGAGAGGTCCGCAGTGGATAGGCTGAGAGAACGATAGAAGCGGCGCATCTGTTCCAGGTTCAGCGGAGCGTCTGCGATGGCAAGTTGGCTGATGGATGCGGCGAGACTGGCTGCCAGGGCGTCCAGGGAGGAACGCGGAGCGAAGGCGCGGTTTGGCATCTGCTTCTCCTTGCATGACTGAGCGTGGCGCTGCCCGGTGGGCTGTGCCTTTTTATTGGCGATTTTCCGCAATATTAAATCGATCCATTATGCCGATTTATATATAAGGATATTCATGGCGCTGAATCGCGCCATCACGCTGCCAGATATAGACGCTGCAAACCATGGTCGGTTCGGCAAAAGGATCAGGATGGCGGGTAGAGCGGCAGCTTCATCGTTTGCTTGATGGCATTCAGCACGATGGTGGACTTGACGCTGCGCACCAGCGAAAGCTGCATCAGCTTGTTCATCACGAAAGCAGACAGCGATGGCAAGTCCGGCACCACGATGCGCAGCAGGTAGTCGGCCTCGCCGGCGGCGGCGTAGCATTCCAGCACTTCCGGCAGCGCGTGGATGGACTGGGCGAAATCCAGCAGCGCGGCCTCGTTGTGGCGCTCCAGGCTGACATTGGCGAAAGCCATCACCGATAGACCGACATGCTCCGGATTCAGCGCCACCTGATAACCCTGAATGATTCCGTCCTGCTCCATTCGCTGGATGCGGCGGCCGATCTGCGACGCCGACAAGGGGATGGCCTGAGCCAGCTTCTGGTGCGTGGCGCGGGCATCCAGCTGCAGCTGCTGCAAGATCAGCATATCGAAGCGATCTATTTCAATTTTGCGCATTTTGAGCAAATTATGACGTTTAATGCGGTAAGTATGCAAAAAATCAGTTTTCAAGGCAAATTTTGCGGACTTGCCGCATGGCAGCGGGGCTAAACTAGAGTAAACCATCCAATCCGGAGCCCCAGACATGAACGACCGCGCCGACTTTGTGGTGCCCGATATCACCACCCGCAAGAATGTCGGACTGAGCCACGACGCCAACGACTACACCCTGCCGCAGCCGCTGGAGCGTTACACCGCGGAAGACCACGCCACCTGGGCCACGCTGTATCAGCGGCAGAGCAAGCTGTTGCCGGGCCGCGCCTGCGAGGAGTTTCTGCAGGGCTTGCGCGACCTGGAGGTGGACCACGACCGGGTGCCGGATTTTGCGAAGCTGAATGAGAAGCTGATGGCCGCCACCGGCTGGAAGATCGTGGCGGTGCCGGGCCTGATTCCCGATGACGTGTTCTTCGAGCACTTGGCCAACCGCCGCTTCCCGGTCACCTGGTGGCTGCGCGAGCCGCACCAGCTGGACTATCTGCAGGAGCCGGACGTGTTCCACGATCTGTTCGGCCATGTGCCGCTGCTGATCAATCCGGTGTTCGCCGACTATCTGGAGGCTTACGGCAAGGGCGGCATCAAGGCCAAGGAACTGGGCGCCCTGCCCATGCTGGCGCGGCTGTACTGGTACACGGTGGAGTTCGGCCTGATCAATACGCCGGCCGGCATGCGCATTTACGGCGCCGGCATCGTGTCCAGCAAGTCCGAATCGATTTACTGCCTGGACAGCGCCAGCCCCAATCGTGTCGGCTTCGATCTGATGCGCATCATGAACACGCGCTACCGCATCGACACATTCCAGAAGACTTATTTCGTCATCGACAGCTTCAAGCAGCTGTTCGACGCCACCGCGCCGGATTTTTCGCCCTTGTACCAGCAACTGGCGGATGCCAAGCCGTGGGGCGCCGGCGACATCGCGCCGAGCGATGTGGTGATCAACGAGGGCGATCGCCAGGGCTGGGCGGATACCGACGACGTTTGAGCGCGAACGCGCAATACCAAGCCCGCCTGGCTTGCGCAAGGTGGGCTTGGCATTTGGCGGCTCAGTGCGTCGCGCCGCCGGCGATTTTCGCGTCTTCCTGCTGCGTCAGCGCGATCTCCACTGCCAGCCGCAGCGCCTGTACACAGTCTTCCAGCTTCATGCTGGGCTGGCCGGGATGGCGCGCAGCCTGCTCCGGCAAAAAGGGGATATGGATGAAGCCGGCGCGCGGACCCGCGCGGTGCAGCAGGCCGTACATTACATGATTGCAGACGAAGGTGCCGGCGGTTTGCGAGACCGAGGCGGGGATGCCGTTTTCGCGCAGCCCGGCGACGATGGCTTTGATCGGCAGCGTGGAGAAGTACGCCGCCGGCCCGTCGGCCGCGATGGCTTGGTCTATCGGCTGCTGGCCGGCGTTGTCGGCGATGCGCGCGTCGTCGACATTGATCGCCACCCGCTCCACCGTGATGTCGGGGCGGCCGCCGGCCTGGCCGACGGAGATGGCCAGCACGGGCGACAGGGCGTCCAGATGGCGGCGCAGTTCCTCCAGCGCTGCGCCGAATACGCAGGGCAACTGGCGGGCCGCGATGCGGGCGCCGGCAATCTCTTGGCCATTGAGGCGGCGCACCGCCTCCCACGACGGGTTGACATTTTCGCCGCCAAACGGCTCGAAGCCTGTCAGCAATACCGTTTTCATATCCGTCTCCTTAGCGGAACATCAGCCAGTTCAGCAGCACGGCGTTGACGGCCAGCAGCGCCAGCGCGGTGGGTACCTGGGCTTTGATCACCGCATGCTTGTCTTCCAGTTCCAGCAGCGCCGCCGGCACGATGTTGAAATTGGCCGCCATCGGCGTCATCAGCGTGCCGCAGTAGCCCGAGAACATGCCGATGGCGGCCATGACTGCCGCGTCGCCGTGATGGCCGCTGACCAGAAACGGAATGCCTATGCCGGCGGTCATCACCGGGAAGGCGGCGAAGGCGTTGCCCATGATCATGGTGAACAGCGCCATGCCCAACACATAGGCCAGCACCGCCACCCAGCGCAGATCCAACGGCAAATAGCTGGTGGCGACATGGGACACCGCCTTGCCCACGCCGGCATCGGCGAACAGCAGGCCGAGCAGGGCCAGCAGCTGCGGCAGCAGCACCGCCCACCCCATGCAGTCCAGCAGGCGGCGCGTCTCGCGCACGCCTTGCGCCGGGGTCTCGCGCGCCAGCCAGCAGGCGGCAGCGAGCGCCGCCAGGCAGGCGATGCCCAGCGCCAGCAGGGTGGTGTTTTTGGGATCAAACAAGGGCATGCCGGCGATTTTGACGTCCTTGGCCGCCACGCTCAGCAGCACGGTCAGCAGCGGCACCAGCAGCGAAGGCAGGAAGGCCTTGCCGCCCAGTCGCTTTACGCTTTGCCGCAGCCGGTCTGCGGCCAGCGGCGCATGTTGGCCGCCCGCCAGGCGGCCGCAGCCGGCGATGGCCACCATGGCCAGCACCATGGCGCCGGACAGCTCGGCCGGCAGCAGATCACCGGCCAAAAACAGGGCACCGAACAGTCCCCAGAACGCCGCGCTGCTGTAGCGGCGCGGATGTTGTCGATCGGTCAGCGTGAAGCCTGCGACGGCCAGCAGTATCGCGCCGACCATCCAGTACAGGTATTCGATGTGCAGAATCATGCGTTTTCTCCCTTCAGCTTGGCGGCGGGCAGGCCGTGGCGCAGCAGATTGCGTTCCAGCCTCATGAGGCGCGCGCTATGGATCAGGAAGGCGAACAGCGCGGTGGGAATGCCCCACAGCGCGATGTGCAGCGGCTCGGTGGGAATGCCGTTCTCCTGCAGGAAAGTGTGCATCAGGATCACCGCGCCGAAGGCGACGAAAATGTCCTCGCCGAAGAACAGGCCCACGTTATCGGTGGCGGCGCTCATAGCGCGCAGCTTTTCCCTTTGCGCCGGCGTCGGCTCGCCGTGGCGCTGCTCCCAGGCACCCTCGGTCATCGGCGCCAGGATGGGGCGCACCATTTGCGGGTGGCCGCCCAGGCCGGTCAGGCCCAGCGCGGCCGAGATTTCGCGCACCAGCAGGTACACCACCAACAGGCGGCCGACCGTGGCGTTGCGGATTTTGCGCACCAGCTCGCGCGCCTGTTCGCGCAGGCCATGCCGTTCCATCAGCCCCACCACCGGCAGCACCAAGAGCACGATCATGGTCAGATTGCGCGTTTTCATGAAGCCGTGGCCAAACTCGGCCAGCAGCGGCAGCGGCTGGATGCCGGCGGCCAGCCCGGTGACGATGCCGGCGGCGCATACCACCAGCAGCGGGTTGAAGCGCAGCACGAAGCCGATGACGACCACTGCTATGCCTAGCAGCGGCCACAAATTGACAGCCTGATCCATGGTTTCTCCTTTGTTTTAAGGGGGTGCCGCGCGGTCTTGCCGCCGCGCTGGCGTGAAATGCGTTTAGCTGGCGCTAATGCTTATGCCGGCCTGTTCCAGATGCCGGCGCAGCAGCCGCGCGAACGGCACGGCATGGCTGCCGTCGCCGTGCAGGCAGATGGTGTCTATGCGCAGGGATACGGCTTCGCCGCTGACGGCCACGATGCGTTGCCGCCGCACCATGTCCTCCACTTGCTTGAGCATCGCCGCGTCGCTGTCCAGCAGCGCGCCAGGCTGGCCGCGGGGCACCAGGCTGCCGTCTGCGCGGTAGCCGCGGTCGGCGAAGCCTTCCTGCCATACGGCCAGGCCTTCGGCGCGGCAGGCTTCGACGAACAGGCTGCCAGCCAAGCCCATGACGCGCAGCTCCGGGTTGAAGTCGCGGATGGCGCGCGACAGCGTTTGCGCCAGCTCCGGCTCGCGCGCGGCCTGGTTGTACAGCGCGCCGTGCGGTTTGATGTGGGCGAGTTCGCCGCCTTCGGCTTTGACGATGGCGTCCAGCGCGCCCAACTGGTACAGCAGGCCGGCGCGCAGGGTGGCCATGGGCAGCCGCATCTCGCTGCGGCCGAAGTTGTCGCGGTCCGGAAAGCTGGGATGGGCGCCGATGGCCACGCCTTTTTCCAGCGCCATCCTGACGGTGGCCTGCATGGTATCGGCATCGCCGGCGTGCCAGCCGCAGGCGATATTGGCGGAGCTGACGCAGTCGAGAAGCGCGGCGTCGTTGCCGCAGCCTTCGCCCAGATCGGCGTTCAGGTCAATTTTCATTGAGCAGTCTCTCGATCTTGTCCAGGTAGCGTTGCAATTGCTGGTCGGCCAAGCGGGCCTCTTCCAGGCTCGCTTCGACGAAATGCAGCTGGCTGCCCAGCCGGGCCTGGCCAAGCTGCCACAGGTCGGCCGACGCCACCATGCCCAGGCGCGGATAGCCGCCCGTGGCCTGCGCGTCCGCCATCAAAACAATCGGTTGGCCGTCCGGCGGCAGCTGAATCAAGCCGGGCAGCACGCCGTGCGACGGCATCTCCAAGGGCGCGTTCAATTGCAATGCCGGACCGGACAGGCGGTAACCCATGCGGTTGCTGCTGGGCGTGATCTGCCAGGGCGCATGCCACAGCCGCTCGCGGGCGGATTTGGACAGCAAGCCGAATTCCGGTCCGTGGCAGATACGTATCTGATTGCTGGGGCGAGGCAGCCACACGCCCTTGCGCGGCCGAATGGGCAGCGGCGCGCCCAAGGGCAGCCGGTCGCCGTCGCGCAGGGCGCGGCCGTCCAGGCCGCCGAAGCCGGCCATCAGATCGGTGCTGGCCGATCCCATGGCCGGCGGCAGCGCGATGCCGCCATCCAGCGCCAGGTAGGCGCGCATGCCGAGGCGCGGGGCGCGCAATTGCAATACCTGTCCCGCTCGGAAGGGAGTGCGCCAGCCGGGCCATACCGGCTCGCCATCCAGCGTCGCCTGGCAGTCGGCGCCTGTCAGCGCCAGCATGCCGTCGCGCAGCAGGCGGAAGCTGGCCGGCGGCAGCGTGATTTCCAGCGCGGGGACGCCGGCCGGGTTGCCCACCAGGCGGTTGGCCACGATCAGAGCCAGGGTGTCCATCGCCCCGGCGCGGCACACACCTAGGTGGCGCGCGCCGAAGCGGCCCAGATCCTGCACCGTGGTTTGCGGCCCGGCCTTGATCGCTTCCAGCGTCATGCGGCCTCCGCAGGGATGAAGCGGACGATGTCGCCCGGTTGCAGCGCGCTGGGCGGTTGCCGCGCGGGGTCGAACAGCACCATGTCGCTATGGCCTATGATTTGCCAGCCGCCCGGGGCGTCCGCCGGATAAATGCCGGTCTGGCTGCCGCCTATCGCCACCGATCCGGCCGGCACCTGCTGCCGAGGCGTGGCGCGGCGCGGCGTTGCCAAGGCCGGATCCAGTCCGCCCAGGTAGGCGAATCCCGGCTGGAAGCCGAGAAAGAACACCGTGTATTCGACTGCGCTATGGCGCGCGACCACTTGCCGCGAGCTGAGGCCGCAGTGGCGGGCCACCTCTTGCAGGTCCGGCCCGGCAGCGCCGCCGTAATGCACCGGGATTTCCACCACGCGGCCGGCCTGGACTGCCGGGTCGGCCTGCTGCCACAACTTGCGCAGGCGAGCTGGCCAACTGGCGGTCTTGGCGCCGGGACGCAGCTCCACGGTCAGGTTGTTCATGCCGGGCACGGCTTCGCGGATTTCGTCCCAGTCGCGCAGTTGCTCGGCCAGACGCCAAATGCGGCGCTGGCTGTCCAGAGTGGCAGGCGGCGGCAGTTCCAAGGTCAGTGCCTGGTTGCCTAGCCAGTGTATGACGGGCGATGATGGAGTGGCGTCGGACATGGCTTTGGATTGTGTATGATTTTGGAATAAGATGTAGGGTACACCCTAGCTGCATATAATGCAGCTATGTTGATATCTTCTCGTCAATTTACTGTTGTAAATGATGAATAAAGTGCGCTCGTCGCGATGAGGGAGAGATGGAAATGACAATGGCTTTGCCGAAGATCGTATCCTCGCAGCACTTGGTTTCCGAGCGCAGCCCGGAGCTATCGGAGTTCGAATTCAGCCTGACGGTGGTCAATAACGCTTTCCATCGCTGGATGGTGCGCTGCATGGCCGCGGCGGGCGAAAAGGATATGACGCCGACCGAGGTGCTGCTGGTGCATCACGTCAATCATCGCGGCCGGCAGAAAAAGCTGGCCGATATCTGCTTTGTGCTGAACATGGAAGACACGCACGTGGTGGCGTATGCGCTGAAGAAGCTGGTGAAGATGGGGTATGTGTCCAGCGAGAAGAGCGGCAAGGAGGTACTGTTCTCCACCACCGAGCGCGGCAAGGAGCTATGCGAGCGCTATCGGCAGGTGAGAGAGCAATGTCTGATGCCGACCTTGAGCGACGGCGGCTTGGCCAATCCGGCGATAGGCGAGATTGCCCAGCTGATGCGCCTGTTGGCCGGCGTGTACGATCAGGCCGCCCGCGCCGGCGCTTCGTTCTAAGGCGGGATGGCGAATCCGCCGTCGGAGCGGGGCGGCGGACAAAGCGCGCTCCCCTTTGAGCTGGGCATCGTCCGGGTGACTGGCCCTATAGCACGGCCCAGATGCCGATGATGGCGGCCAGGATCAGCACGCCGGTCAGAATTTGCGATGTATTCTTTTCCTTCTGCAGCGCGCGTTTCATCTGGTCCTGCGCGCTTTCCGCCACGTCCAGCTTCTGTTGCAGCTCCGCCCTGGCTTCATCCTGGCTGGCCAGCATTTTCAGCATTTCCTCGCCGCCGAATTCATGCACCGTGTCTTTGTTCCACACCCCCAGCAGCTTGCTGACTTTGTCCTTGAAGTACAAGGCGCTGCGTTGCGCCGGGTCTTGCCATTCAAACTGGAAGCCCTGTCCCGCGTAGAACGAGTGTTTTCGGGTTTGTTCCTCTTCGGTGGCCGGTTGGCTGAGGGTGACCAGGCCGGGGGCGATGGCGTAGTCGGGGCAGGTGCTCTTGGCCCAGGCGACCGCATTGCCGAACAAATACGTGTCTAGGCCCGTGCCTTCCAGTCCGGGGCTGCATTGCACGCCGTTCTTGGGACCGAAGGTGACGGTCTTGCTGGGACGATCCACCCGTACCCACGCCATGTTGTACAAGGCGTGGAAACGGCTGTCGTCGCCCTCCATCGGGTGCCAGTGGCTGCCATCGGATCGGGCGTAGCCGCGGAACTGCAGGCGGTAGTAGTCGGATTGGCTGGTGACGGCGCGGCCGCGTTGCAGAATGCCGTAAATGGGATGGGGACCGACCTGGAGGGTCAGAATGGTTTCTCCCAGCGGGATGGCATGGTTGGCCAGGCTGGCTTCGTTCTCCGGCGGCAATAGCGGAATCTCTTCCGTTTCCGGCTCGGCCTGGCTATTGCTCTTGGTGTTGTTGCTGGTCATCGGCTAGGCATTCCATGCTGCTTGCTGGGTGATGTGGACGATTCTATCGTACATTCTAGGAGAGCAGCAGCGGGCTTGCCGCCTGCTTGCGGAGGAGAGGGCGTGGGCTGGATCCGAGTGGTTTTGTTGAGCGCATTTGTCCTGCCTGCCTTGGCGGGCGGTGTTTGCGATAGGCCGTTGAGCGTGGGCTGGGATGAATGGCCGCCATTTCATTACCTGGGGCGCGACGAGCAGGTGGCCGGGTATTCGGTGGCCTTGCTGAATCAGGCCGCCGCCAGGCTCGGTTGTAGCATGAACTACCAGCGTTTGCCGTGGCCGCGCACTTTGCAGCAGCTGCGTCTGGGCCAGCTGGATGCGGCGATGCAGGCCTTGAAGACGCCGGAGCGGGAGGCCTATGCGTGCTTTGTCCAAGGCTATAGCCCGACCTTGGTGCAACTGTGGGCGCGGCGTGACCGCATGGCGCGCTGGCCGGTGCGTAAGCTGGAGGATCTGGGCCGTCTAGGCCATCTCCGGCTAGGCGTGACCCGCGGCGACAGTTACGGCGATACGCTGGACCATTGGCTGCAGGCGCCGCCCCCATCGGTAAGCGTGGATGTCGGCGAGACCCTGGATGGCAGTTTCCGCAAGCTGCAGCTGGGGCGCATTGATCTGCTGCTGGCCACCAGCATCACTGCGCAGCGCGAAGTGGCCAGACTGCCGCAAAGCCCGCAGATGGTTGCCTTGCCGCCCAAGTGGCTGGCGGGCCAGGCCTACTATGTTTTCAGCCGGCGCAGCGTGTCGGCCCGGCAGTGCCGGGCTTTTGCCGATGCCTTGCAGGCTATGCGGCAGGACGGCACGGTGGCGCGTCTTTATCGCAGCCAGTTCGCGGTGCCGTACCCGGAGCGTTGAAAGTTCAAGCGCGCAACAGCGGCAGGGTGGAGAAACGGCCGCCCAGCACATTGCGGCTGTCCTTGCCCCACCAGCTTTCCATCGCCGTGGCGTAGACCTGGCGAAAATCTATCGCATGCGGCAAATTGCCCTCGCTGACGCCGGCCAGCTGCGGCGTGGCGCCGTATAGCCCGCCGTTGACGCGGCCGCCCAGCGCGAAGTGCATATTGGCCGTGCCGTGATCAGTGCCGCGGTTGCCGTTCTCGCGCGGGCGGCGGCCGAACTCGGCATAGGTCAGCGCCAGCGTGTCGTCCCAGCGGCCCAGCCGCGTCATCTCGCTTCTTAGCTGCGCCAGGCCGTCGGCCAGTTCGGCCAGCAGCCGAGCCTGGGTGGGCTGCTGGTTGCCGTGGGTGTCGAAGCCGGTCAGCGTGATGCGGGCCACGGCGATGTCGACTCCGCGGGCCAGTGTGTCGGTCAGGGTGCGCACCGCATTGCCGAAGCCGCCATTGGGCTTGGGGCTCGCTGTCGGCGCTTCGCTGGGCGCGGTGCGCGGTAAGGGCGCCAGGCTGGCGGCGGCCTGGCGGATGTCGCCTTCCACTTTCAGGATGTGCTCCAGCGCCGAGCCGGTGCGGCTCGGCGCTTGGTCAGCCACCAGCTTGGCCTGGCGCGCGAAGTCCTGCGGATTAGACAGCACCACGGCGCGCGAACCGCCATCGAGCGGTCCCAGCACCTGGCTGGACAGCACCACGCCGTCGGCGGCGAAGTTCTTCGGCGTCGGCTGCTCGCGGAACAGCCGCGTCAGCCAGCCTTCGGTCAGGAATTGCTGGCTGGCCGACGCCGTGTCCCAGATTTCGATCGAGCGGAAGTGCGACAGATTCGGGTCGGGATAGCCCACGCTCTGCAGCAGCGCCAGCTGTTTGTCTTGCCACAGCGGCATCAGCGGCGCTAGGGAAGGGTGCAGGCCGATTTCGCCATTGAGCTGCAGCACCTGCTCGCGGGCGATGGCGATGCCGGGGCGCAGCCGGTAGTAGTCGGCGCTGGCGTAGGGCACCACGGTGTTGAGGCCGTCGTTGCCGCCTTTGAGCTCTACCAGCACCAAGAGCCGTTTGTAGCCTGCCGGCGCCAGCGCCCAGGACAGATTGGGCAGCACCGTCATCATCAGTCCGGCGCCGGCGGCCTTCAGGAATTCGCGTCGTTTGAACATGGCAGGCTCCTCATTCCACCTGGTAGGACGGGTCCATCAGCAACTGGGCGATGGCCTTGGCGCCGCTTTCTCCCTGCGGCAAGGGATTGGCCGGCGGCACCGCCAGCAGCATCCGCGCCGCGTCGGACGCGCTCTTCACGTCATAGATGGCAGCCCATTCGTCCGGCTGCAGCTTCATCGACGCCACGCCCTTGGCGACGAAGCGGTTGATCCTCGCTTCGCGGCCCGCCATCTCGTTCATGCTGCCGTCCGCTTGGGCGAAGGCGTCGCGGGCCGGGGCGGCGTCGTGGGTGATACGGTCCAGAAACTGCTTGCGGGTCAGCAGGGTGGCGCTGTTGATCCAGGCTTCGCCGCCGGGCCAGCCTTTGACATTGGGCGGCGCGAACACGTCCTGGCCCAGTTGGCGGTTCAGCCCGGCGATCACCCGCCAGTCCGGCGGCGTCAGGTCGAACGTCACCAGCGTGCCGACCGTCAGCTCCACCGGCGATTTCACCAGTTGGCCCTGGCTGCGCCAGAACTGCGGCGTCAGCAGCAGCGCGCGCAGCAAGGGCTTCAACTGATAATGATTGCGGCGGAAGTCGGCGGCCAGCTTGTTGACTGTGGCGGCATCCGGCGTGGGCGAGACGAAGTTGCGCCACAGCTTGTTGGTGATGAAGACCGAGGTTTGCGGCTGCTGCAGCAATAGATCGACCACGTCGTCGCCGTCGAAATTGCCGCGCTGGCCGAAGATGAGCTTGTCGCCGGTGTCGCGCAGCCGCGGACGGACGATGAACTGATCGTCGCGGTCCAGGCCCCAGCCGGTGAAGGCGCGCGCCGCTTCGCGGATATCCTGCTCCGTATAGTGGCCCTCGCCAAGCGTGAACAGCTCCATCACTTCGCGCGCGAAGTTCTCGTTCGGCTGCTCCTTGCGGTTATTGGCGGTGTCCAGATAACGCATCATCGCCGGATCACGCGCCACCGCGTGCAGGAGCTGGCCGAAGTCGCCCAGCGCGTAGTGGCGCAGCAGCAGGTTCTGCTGGTACATCATTTGCGGCGAGCGCACCTTGTCCAGCGCCGACACGAAATGATTGTGCCAGAACAGAGTCATTTTCTCGGTCAATGGCGACGGCGTGTTGCGCATTTCGGTCAGCCACCAGCTGCGCAGCTCCACCGCATGCTGGTTGCGCTCCTGCTGCAGCGCTTTTTTCTGATCCTCGGTCAGGCCGGGCTGGCCGGGGCGTTCGAACGGCTCATTGGCCCATCCCGGCGGCGGCGTGACGGCCTGGGTGCGGACGCCGGCCAAAATCTTGTCCACCGCCGCCTCGCGGCTCAGCGGCGCGAAAACGGCGATTTGCGCCGGATTGGCGCCGAAGCCGGTGCGCAGCAGCAGGTGGCGCGCGCCGTCTATGCCGATGTCGGCCAGGGCGCACAAGGGCAGGCCGCACAGGGCGGCGGCCAGCAGGATGCGTTTCATGGTTGTCTTCCCCCTTTGCGGGTGGATTCTTGAGCGAGCGATGTCAGCATAGTGGCTACTCTTCGCTGCGGTATTAAGAGAATGGGGCAGAGTGTTAAGTTGTTTGCCGTATTCTCCGTTATACTGTGGCTCTATCACCGGGGGTGCCCGCCATGCGGGCTGAGAGACACCCTGAGAACCTGATCTGGGTCATGCCAGCGGAGGGAGCGTGATGCGCGGGAAGTCTCCCGCATGCCCGCTTGCTCCGTCGTTTCTGTACGGAGAATTTCATGAAGTGGTTTCCCAAGCTTGTTGTCCTTGCCCTGAGCCTGTCCGGACTTTCCGTCCAAGCCGCCGAGTTGCGCGTGCTGGCGCATAGCTCGTTTACCGTGGACAAGCCGCTGCTGGCTGCCTTTGAAAAGCAGACCGGCGCCAAGGTGTCCATCATCAAGGCCGGCGATGCCGGCGAGATGGTCAACAAGCTGATTCTGACCAAGTCGGCGCCGATTGCCGATGTGGTGTTCGGCATCGACAACAGCCTGATCGGCAAGGCCGAGCAAGCCGGCGCGCTGGCGCCGCTGCCGGCCGATCTGGCTCGCGGCGGCAAGGTTAGCCTGCCGGGCGCAGCCGCCATCGACTACGGCTATGTCACCTTGAACTACGACAAGGCCTGGTTCGCCAAGAACAAGCTGCCCTTGCCTAAGTCCCTGAACGACCTGACGCTGCCGGCCTACAAAAACCTGCTGGTGGTGGAAAATCCGGCCACGTCCAGTCCGGGCCTGGCTTTTCTGGCCGCCACCATCCACTCGCTGGGCGAAGACAAGGCGTTCGCGCTGTGGGGCAAGCTGCGCGACAACGGCCTGAAGGTCAGCAAGGGCTGGACCGAAGCGTATTACACCGACTTCTCCAAGAACGGCGGCGGCCGGCCCATCGTGGTCAGCTACGCCACCAGCCCGGCGGCCGAAGTGTTCTACAGCAAGGAAAAGCTGACGGATGCCCCGACGGGCAACCTGCTGTTGCCGGGTACGGTGTTCCGCCAAGTGGAAGGCGCGGCGATGGTCAAGGGCGGGAAGGAGCCAAAGCTGGCGCAACAGTTCATCGCCTTCCTGCGCTCGGACGCGGTGCAAAAGGCCATCCCGACGCAAATGTGGATGTACCCGGCGATGGACAATATCGCGCTGGACCCAGTGTTCAAGCATGCCGAGCAGCCCACCGCGCATGACACCCCCGACAGCGCCACGCTGGCCGCCAAGCAGCGCGGCTGGGTCAGCCGCTGGACGCGGGTGGTGTTGAAGTCTGGTAATTGATGCCTGAAGCGGCCGGTTTCTGCCATGATTCGATCATGACAATCTGGAGAAACAGGATGATCGCTGACATCATCAGTCCCCGCCTGATCTTGCGCCACCTGGATGCAGACTTTTTGCAGACTTGCCTGTACGGCGACCCAAGCGCCGCGGCCGTGCAGCTGGGTTGCTCGCTCCCCGCCGACTGGCTGGCGGAGCGGCCGCTGATGGCGATGCGGCTGCAGGACATGGCGGAAGACCCGGCTTACGCGCCGTGGTCGGTGCGCGCGATGCTGCGTCGCGACGATCTGGCCATGGTCGGCCACATCAATTTCCACACCATGCCCGGCCATCCGTACCTGAACGGCTATGGCGACGTGGAGCTGGGCTACGCGGTGTACCCGGCCTTCCGCCGCCAGGGTTATGCCCGCGAGGCGCTGCTGGCGATGGCCGGTTGGGCGGTGGAGCAGGGCGGCGTGGCGCGGCTGGTGTTGTCGATCGAGCCGGGCAATCTCCCGTCGCACGCCTTGGCGGTGCAACTGGGCTTCGCCAAGGTGGGCCAGGTGCGCGACGAAGATGGTTGCGAGGATGTATTGACGGCGGATTGGCCGTTGTCTGGAGTGCTTGTTTGAAGCGTTTCGATGTACCCAGGCTGGCGCTCGCCGGCCTGCCCCTGTTGTTTCTATTCCTGCTGGCGATTTTGCCGCTGCTTCGGTTGCTGGCCGAGGGCGGCCTGCAGTTCAGCCCCGGCCTGCTGAGCGATCCGTATCTGCGCTGGCGCCTGTTGTGGTCGCTGAGCCAGGCGGCCGCCAGCGCCTTGTTGTGCCTGCTGCTGGGCGCGCCGCTGGCCTGGCTGTTGGCGCGCTATCGTTTTGCCGGCCGCGGCCTGCTGCTGCGCTTGTTGATGCTGCCCTTCGTGATGCCGACGCTGGTGGCGGCGATGGGCGTGCTGGCGCTGTTCGGTCCACAGGGACTGTTCGGCGTCAATCTGCAGGACACGCCGTGGCTGCTGTTGTACGGCAATCTGTTCTTCAATCTGCCGCTGGTGGTGCGCGCCGGCTGCGATGGCTTCTCCCAGGTGCCGGCCAGCCGGCTGGCCGCCGCGCGCACGCTGGGCGCCACGCCGTGGCGTGCGTTCTGGCGGGTGGAATGGCCGGCGGCCTTGCCCTGGCTGTTGTCCAGCCTGTGCCTGGTCTTCCTGTATTGCTTCTCCGGCTTCGGGCTGGCGCTGATCCTGGGCGGCCAGCGTTACGCCACTCTGGAAGTGGAAATCTACACCCTGGTGGCCTACGAGCTGAACCTGGCCGACGCCGGCGCGCTGGCTTTGCTGGTGTTGGCGGTGTGCGGCGGCATCGCCGCGCTGTACGCCTGGCTGGCGCGGAGGCTGGCGACGGCGGCCAAGGTCGAGCCGCTGCCGTTGAAGCCGGTATCCAAACTGAGGGAAAAGCTGGCGCTGTCTGCCGCGCTGGCGGCTTTGCTATTGTTTGCCGGCCTGCCGCTCCTGGCCGTGCTGTGGCGCGGACTGGCCGCCGCGTCCGGCTGGCTGGCGCTATGGGACGACGATGCCCGGCTGGCGCTGTGGAACAGCGCCCGCTTCACCGGCCTGACCGTGCTGGCCGCGGGCGCGCTGGGGCTGGCACATGCCTGGGCCTGCGGCCGCAGCCTGCCGCTGCGAGCGCTGATTTTCCTGCCGTTTGTCATCTCGCCGGTGTGCGTGGCCTTTGGCCTGTTGCTGCTGTATCCGCAATGGACCGCCGCGCTGGCTTTGCTGCTGGCGGCTTATGCCTTGCTGGCCTATCCCTTTGTGGCCAAGGCGCTGCTGACCGCGCTGGACGGACAGCCGCCGCATTGGCGCGCAGCCGCGCGCAGCCTGGGCGCCAGCCCATGGCGCGTGTTCCGCCGCGTGCAATGGCCGCTGCTGCAGCCGGCGCTGCGGCGCGGCCTGGCTTTTGCCGCCGCCACCGCGGTGGGCGAGTTCGCCGTCACCTTGTTTTTGTCGCGGCCGGAGTGGCTGACGCTGACCACCCTGATCTACCAGCGGCTGGGGCGGCCGGGACAGGCCAACGCCGACGCGGCGATGCAGCTGGCCTGCCTGTTGATGCTGCTGGCGGTCATCGCTTTCTGGATCATCGAAACCGCCGGCGGCGCCGGCCATTGGGAGAACAGCCGTGCTGACGCTGCGAAACCTGAATAAACGATTTGGCGCGCGCGTAGTGGCAGACGAGGTGTCGCTGACGGTAGCCGCCGGTGAAACCCTGGCCTTGCTGGGCCCGTCCGGCTGCGGCAAAAGCACCTTGCTGAAGATGATCGCCGGGCTGGAGCGGCCGGATAGTGGCGAGCTGCGCTTTGACGGAGTGGATCTGGCCGCCTTGCCGCCGGAGCGGCGCGGTTTCGCCCTGATGTTCCAGGACTTCGCCCTGTTTCCGCACCTGGATGCGCTGGGCAATGTGATGTTCGGCCTGATCGAGCAGGGCGTGGCGAAGCGCGAGGCCGCCCGTCAGGCGCAGGCCATGCTGGCGCGGGTGGGCTTGGCTGATCATGCCAAGCGCAAGGTGTGGACCCTGTCCGGCGGCGAGCAGCAGCGGGTGGCGCTGGCGCGGGCGCTGGCGACGCAGCCGCGGCTATTGTTGCTGGACGAACCGTTCTCCAGCCTGGACGCGGATCTGCGGCGGCAGCTGCAGCGCGAATTCCGCAGCCTGCTGCGCGAGGCCGGCGTGCCGGTGATCATTGTCACGCATGATCGCGACGAAGCCTTTGCGTTGGCGGATCGGGTGGCGGTGTTGAAAGATGGCCGGCTGCTGCAATGCGATACGCCGCAGCGCTTGCTGACCGCGCCAAATCACGCTTGGTTGGCTCGTTTCATCGGCTACGAAAATGTGCTGGCCGATGCCGTGGTCCCGCCCCAGGCCATTCTATTAGGGACCGATCAGCCGCCGGCGCGCGTCGTCGAGCTGACCTGGCTGCCGGACGGCGCGCGCGTCAAGGTGGCTGCCCAGGCGGGGGAGCTGCTGCTGAGCCTGTCCGGGCGCGAGGCCGCGAGCTGGCAGGATTCGCTATTCGTCGGAGGCGAGATAGGCGTGGGCATAGACGAGGCGCGTCTGTTGCGATTGGAGCATGCGGCGGCCTGATGGCGGCGGGGGCGCAAATGCCCCCGCGCGGTTGGATCAGCGGCCGTAAGTGGCGGTGAGGCTGGCCTTGCCCAGCGCGTTGGCGTTCAGCATGAAGCCTACCAGCGCGCCGCTGGCGTTGGCGTCCACCGGCAGCTTGTCCACCTTGAGCGCCCAGACGGTGAATTGGTAGCGGTGGGGCTTGTCGCCAACCGGCGGGCAGGCGCCGCCGAAGCGCGATTCGCCATAGTCGGTGCGGCCTTGCACCGCGCCTTCCGGCAATGCGCCGCCCGCGCTGCCGGCGCCCTCTGCCAGCGCATGGGTGTTGGCCGGCAGATTCACCACGGTCCAGTGCCACCATCCGCTGCCGGTGGGCGCGTCCGGGTCATAGGCCGTGATGGCGAAGCTCTTGGTCCCGGCCGGCGCGCCGCTCCACGACAGCTGCGGCGAGACGTTGCCGCCTTCGCAGCCGAATCCTTTATAGACCTGGCGCAGGCTCAGCGGCTTGCCGTCGGCTATGCTGGCGCTGCTCAGTTTGAAACCATCGGCCTGGGCGGCCAGCGGCAGCGCGAGCAGGCTGGCGATCAGCAAGGTATGGCGCATATCGATTCTCCTGAGGTGGGGGCGGACAAGTCGGATCATAGGCGTGGGCACGCCCTTGATCAGGCAGTTATCGTTTCTTCGCCGTGAGCGAAGCGTCGCAAATCGTCTCCGGCCAGCCGGTAGCGTATCCATTCGGCCTGCGGCTTGGCGCCTATGGACTGGTAGAAGTCTATCGCCGGCTGGTTCCAGTCCAGCACGCTCCATTCGAAGCGTCCGCAATCGTGTTCGCAAGCCAATTGCGCCAGGTATTTCAATAGCGCTTTGCCTGCGCCTGCGCCTCGCATTTCCGGCGTGATGTACAGGTCTTCCAGATACAGTCCGTTCTTGCCCAGCCAAGTGGAATAGCTGAAGAAGTACACGGCGAAGCCTGCTAGTACGCCGTCAACATGACACATCAGCGCTTGGGCCTTGGCTTTAGGACCGAACAGCGAGGCCTCGATGTCGGCGACGCTGGCCACCATTTCGCGCTCGGCGCGCTCGTAGATGGCCAGTTCGGTGATGAAACGATGGATGTCGGCCGAATCCTGCGGCCGGGCGGTGGTGATGCGGATGTTCAAGGCGGGCTCCCTAGTCAGTTGAGCAGTATGGCATGAAAAAAGCCGCGCACTCCATGCGGAATGCGCGGCCCTGGTATGGCTTTGTGCTTAACCAGCCAGCCAGCTGCCCGGGTGGGCCTCCAGCCAGGTTTTGATGTTCTTGGCGTCGTGCACCCGCGCGGAGCTGGCGCCGGCATCGAGCAGCACGATGATCAGCGGCTGAGAACCGACGGTGGCCTGCAGCACCATGCAGCGGCCGGCTTCCTGGATGTAGCCGGTCTTTTGCACCGCGATGTCCCAGTCGCCTTCGCGCACCAGGGCATTGCTGTTCTTGTACTGCAGCACGCGGTTGCGCGCCGAAACGATCTGGTGTTGCTCGGTGGTGGTGAATTCGCGGATCAGCGGGTAGTCGTCGGCGGCTTTGACCATCTTGGCCAGGTCGGCGGCGGTGGAGGTGTTGCGCACGTCGAGGCCGGTCGGGTCGTGGAAGATGGTTTCGGTCATGCCCAGGCTGCGCGCCTTGAGGTTCATCCGCTCCACGAAGGCGGCGGTGCCGCCGGGGAAGGTGGTGCGCGCCAGCGTGGCGGCGGCGCGGTTTTCCGACGACATCAGCGCTAACAGCAGCATTTCCTTGCGGCTGAGCGTGGTGCCGACGGCCAGGCGCGAGGTGGTGTGCTTGACGCGGTCTATCTCCGCATTGGATACCGTCACCTGCTCGTCCAGCGGCGCCCCGGAATCGAGCAGCACCATCGCCGTCATCAGCTTGCTGATCGACGCGATCGGCATCCTTTGATGAGTGTTCTTTTCGTAAAGGGTTTCACCTGTGCTGCCGTTGATGACCAGCACCGAACGGGAATTGAGCCGGGGGGCGCTGTAGCCGGACATCTCGCTGGCTACCATCACGCCGTGCGGCGGAGCCGCCATTACCGGCATGGCCAGAGCCGCCGATACCAGCAGACTTGCGATTTTCTTGATCATGCGTCACTCCGCTTATGTGAGCTTATTTTGGAGGAAACAGGACGATATCCCGAGGGCATTGGTTGCCAAATGTCGCCAAGATGACGGCATCTTGCAAGCGGGCTGCCCGCAGGGTCCTGTCTGCATTTTAAACAATGTTGTCGTGCTGTGTAGGGCAAAAAAGCAATTCCGCAGTGTGTTCCGGCCAGGGCGTTGCCGGTCTTCTTCGGCAGGAGGTGTGAACCGCTCCGGACAAGCGTAAAATCATCGGCTTCGCCACCCGATCCGCCCCTCTTGCCATGCTGCTAACCTTTCCCGACAGTCCATTTCAACTGAACCAGCCGTTTGCGCCGGCCGGCGACCAGCCCGCCGCCATCGCTCAACTGGTGGAGGGCTTGTCCGACGGCCTGTCCTACCAGACCCTGCTGGGGGTGACCGGTTCCGGCAAGACGTACACCATGGCCAACGTCATCGCCCAAACCGGGCGGCCGGCCATCATCATGGCGCACAACAAGACGCTGGCGGCGCAGTTGTACAGCGAGATGCGCGAGTTCTTCCCGCACAACGCGGTGGAGTATTTCGTCTCCTATTACGACTACTACCAGCCGGAAGCCTACGTGCCCAGCCGGGACCTGTTCATCGAGAAAGACTCCAGCATCAACGAGCACATCGAGCAGATGCGCTTGTCGGCCACCAAGTCGATACTGGAACGTCCCGACTGCATCATCGTGGCGACGGTGTCGGCGATCTACGGTATCGGCGATCCGTCCGACTACCATCAGATGATCCTGCACCTGAAGGAAGGCGAGACCACGCCGCAGCGCGACATCATCAGCCGGCTGACCACCATGCAGTACAGCCGCAACGATCTGGATTTCGGCCGCGGCACCTTCCGCGTGCGCGGCGACGTGATCGACATCTATCCGGCGGAAAGCAGCGACACCGCCCTGCGCGTCAGCCTGTTCGACGACGAGGTGGAAACGCTGACGCTGTTCGATCCCTTGACCGGCGTCACCAAGCAGCGCGTCGGCCGCTTCACGGTGTTTCCGTCCAGCCACTACGTGACGCCGCGCGACACCGTGCTGCGCGCCTGTGAGCAGATCAAGGAGGAGCTGCGCCACCGCATCGAGTGGTATCAGAGAGAGGGCAAGCTGGTGGAGGCGCAGCGCATCGAACAGCGCACCCGTTTCGACCTAGAAATGCTGTACGAGATGGGCTTTTGCAAGGGCATCGAAAACTATTCGCGCCACTTCTCCGGCCGCGGCCCCGGCGATCCGCCGCCGACGCTGATCGACTATCTGCCCAAGAACGCGCTGATGTTCATCGACGAAAGCCACGTCACCGTGCCGCAGGTGGGGGCGATGTACAAGGGCGACGCCGCGCGCAAGGCCAATCTGGTGGAATACGGCTTCCGCCTGCCCTCGGCCGCGGACAACCGGCCGCTGAAGTTCCATGAGTTCGAGAAACTGATGCCGCAGACCATCTTCGTCTCCGCCACGCCGGCGGTGTACGAGAAGGAGCATGCCGGCCAGGTGGTGGAGCAAGTGGTGCGGCCGACTGGCCTGGTGGATCCGGAGATCGAGATCCGTCCGGTGGCGACCCAGGTCGACGATCTGCTGTCCGAGATCCGGGAGCGGATGGCGCGCGGCGAGCGAGTGCTGGTCACTACGCTGACCAAGCGCATGGCCGAGCAATTGGCCGATTACTACACCGAGCATGGCATCAAGGTGCGCTATCTGCACAGCGACATCGACACCGTGGAACGGGTGGAAATCATCCGCGATTTGCGGCTCGGCATGTTCGACGTGCTGATCGGCATCAACTTGCTGCGCGAAGGACTGGACATCCCGGAAGTGAGCCTGGTGGCCATTCTGGACGCCGACAAGGAAGGCTTCCTGCGCAGCGAGCGCAGCCTGATCCAGACCATAGGCCGCGCGGCGCGGAACCTGCACGGCAAGGCGCTGCTGTACGCCGACCGCATCACCGACTCCATGAAGAAAGCGATGGACGAGACTGAGCGCCGCCGCGCCAAGCAGCTGGCGTTCAACGCCGAGCATGGCATCACGCCCAAGGGTGTGGAGAAGAAGGTCAAGGACATCATCGACGGCGTCTACAGCGTGGAGGCCGAACGCAAGAAGTTGGTGGACGAGGCCAAGGTGGCGATGATGGACGAGAAGACGCTGGCCAAGGAGATCAAGCGGCTGGAGAAAGAGATGCTGGAGGCGGCGCGCAATCTGGAGTTCGAAAAGGCCGCGCGCATCCGCGACGAATTGAAGGCACTGAAGGAAAAAGCCTGGCTCAGCGATCTATAAATGTTTGGCCGCTGAAAACGGCTACCCCGCGTCCAGTATGGCGCGGGGTATTGTTTTAACTCGTCTCCAGCAACTCCTGCGGCAGGGTGTCCAGCTCCGCGCGGAAGAAACTGCGCTCATTGCGGCGCAGCTCTGGCAGCAAGGCCAGCAGCCGAGCCGCGTTGCCGCAGGCGGCGCGGCTCAGCCCCTGTTCCTGCGCCTGGAACCACAGCGTTTCCAGCAAAAGATTCGCCAGTTGCAGCGGCGCCAGCGGCAGCCGGCCCTGATCGTGTTCCTCCAGCGTCAATTCCGCCAAGGCCGACCAGCTGGCATAGCCCTTGGCCGGAGAGAATGGACAAGGACTGAGCTTCAGCGCCTTGCCTAGCTGGGAAGGCGGAAAAGGGCGGTTGGACTGGAATGCCGCCAGCGAGGGGCGGATGGCGCCAGCGCAATTGCCGCGGGCCACGCGCAGCAGAAAAATGGTGTTCCAGGCCGAGCCATTGCCGCCGCCAAAACGGTCGCAAATCCATTCCGACAAGCCTAGCCAGCGTATCGCCTGGCGTTGCATCGCCTCCGCTGGCAGCGCGCGCTCGCCGTCGATCAGCCGCTGCCGCCAGAACAGCCACAGGCACCAGCCGATATTGGCCGCCACATGCTGGGCGGAGTCTATCGAGTCGGCTTCGTAGGCGGCCTCCAACGCGCCGGCCAAGGCTTGCAGCGCGGCCTGCGCCCGCTGGGGCTGATTGTCGCTCAGCGCCGCCTGCTTGTGCAGCAGCGCGCTCAGGTTCAGGCACTCGAAACGGACCCGTGGGTTGTAGCGGAACACCAGCTGCAGTTCGGGAGACGCATGCAGCTGTGCCAGGCTGGCCTCGGCTGCGGCGGTTTCGCCGCGCGCATAGCCGTCCCAGGCCTCGGCGATGCGCGCCATCGCGGCGAAGGTGGGTTGGGCATTGGCGAAACGGCTTCCCGCCAGCGCGCTGCCCAGCCGTTTCAGCGCCACCCGGCTATCGTCCATTTGCGCGCTGCGGCGCCAAGCCAGGCTTTCCTTCATCAGGGCCAGCGCCTGCTGGAAATCGTTGTGCGCGCACGTACTGGCGGCATGAAAAGCGGCGGCGGTCTGGCGACCCGACTGCCGGCCCAGGCCATCGCGTTCATCCCGGATCGCCTGCGTCAGCCGGCTCCAGTAATCAAGATCCTGCATCAGCTCGGCCAGCGGGTCGTCCGCGCCTGCCGTCGAGGCGGCGTGCAATCCCAGAAACTGCTCCAGCGCCTCGCGTCCGGCCGCTTGCCCTTGCAGCGTGAAACGCAGCCGTTGCCGCGTGCCGGCCGGCAGCCAGAACGGGCCGCGGCTGCGTCCGGCAGGATTCAGCAGCGCCACCGCTACGCGCTCCGGCGCTCCCCAGCCCACTTCCACTCCCCAGCGGGCGAAATCGGCGAAGGCGCGCGATACCAGCATGCGCAATCCACGCGTGGTCGGAAAACGCTGCCGCAAGACGGCGGCCGGCAGCGGGCCGTCTTCATGGACGGTGGCGTAATACAGCCTGACCAACAGCCATAGCGACTGGAAACGGGCCGGTGCGCCTGCGGCTTGATAGGGCGGGCTAAGCTCGAAAGATAGATGGGCGTCGGAGGGGGTCATCGCGGTTTTGGTTACGGAAGTTACGGTTGGCGGCGTTTACCAAGCAGGGCGCCGCCCCTAGAATTTCTGTCACGGACATTTGCCAGTTTTTCTTTTTAAAACAATTTATTGCCGGCATGGCAGCGTCGGCATCCGGTATTTGAACGTCAAGCAGGCGGCAAGTTCTCGCGCTGACAGGCATCGGGGTGGTTTGCGGCTTAATTATCAATACTGATGGATGATGGAATGCACAAAATATTCAAGATGGGCGGCCGCCTGGCTGCATGGGCTGTGGCTTTGGTCTGGGCCGCGACGGCTGGCGCCGCGGAAGGCAAGATGGCGTTGAAGCAAGTGCGCGGCGGCGTTTATGTGGCGGAAGACAGCCACTACGCGCGAGAGAATTCGGTGGTGTACATCGGCAGCGCGCACGTGACCGTGGTGGGGGCGACCTGGACGCCGGATACCGCGCGCGAACTGGCCGGGCAAATCCGCCGCGTGACCGATAAGCCGATCACGGAGGTGATCAATACCAACTACCATACCGATCGCGCCGGCGGCAACGCCTACTGGAAGAGCATAGGCGCGCGCATCGTGTCCACTCGGCTGACGGCGGATGAGATGCGCGCCGGCTGGGATGAGGTGGTCGCCTTTACTCGCCAGGGTTTTCCCGATTATCCGTCCCTGCCGCTGGTGTTGCCGGATCAGGTGTTTGCGGGCGACTTCTCTTTGCAAAACGACCGGGTGCGCGCATTCTATCTGGGGCCGGCCCATACCAAGGACGGCATCTTCGTCTATTTTCCGCAAGAAAAAGTGCTTTATGGCAACTGCATCCTCAAGCCGGAGTTGGGCAATATGCGCTATGCCGACTTGGCGGAATATCCCAAAACCTTGGAGAAGCTCAAGGCCCTGCATCTGGACGTCGACACCGTCATCGCCGGACACCAGGATGCCGAGCACGGTCCGGAGTTGATCGACCGCTATCTAGCGCTGCTGCACGCGGCGCAATGAAAAATCCCCGCGCAGGCGGGGATGACGCGATGGCTAGGCGCGGGTTTCGGCCCGCGCTGAACGCATCTGTCGGCTGCGGTAACGCTGGGCCAGCATCGCGCACACCATTAGCTGGATCTGGTGGAACAGCATCAGCGGCAGCACGATGGCGCCGATGGCATGGCCGGCGAACAGCACCTTGGCCATCGGCACGCCGCTGGCCAAACTTTTCTTGGAACCGCAGAACAGGATGGTGATCCGGTCTTCTCGGTTGAAGCCCAGCTTGCGTCCGGCCAGGGCGGTGATCGCCAGCAGCAGCCCCAGCAGCAGTCCATTGACCGCCAGCAGTCCCGCCAGCGCCGCCGGCGGCGTCTGCCGCCACAGGCCGCTGATCACCGCGGCGCTGAAAGCGGTGTACACCACCATCAGAATCGATCCCTGATCCACATACTTCAGCACGGCCTTGTGCTGGTCCACCCAGCCGCCTATCCAGCGGCGCGCGATCTGGCCGGCCACGAAGGGCAGCAGCAGCTGGTAGACGATGCCCAGCGCCGATCCCATGTTTTGACCGGCGCCGCCGTGATCGACGATCAACCATCCCACCAATAGCGGGGTGAGGAAGATGCCCAGCAAATTGGACGCGGTGGCGCTGCAGATGGCCGCCGGCACATTGCCCTGCGCCATCGAGGTGAAGGCGATGGACGATTGCACGGTGGACGGCAGCATGCACAGATACAACACGCCCAGATACAGCTCCGGCGTCACCAGCGGGGTCAGCACCGGCTTGAGCAGCATGCCCAGCAAGGGAAACAGGACGAAGGTGCAGGCCAGCACCGTCAAGTGCAGCCGCCAGTGTCCGGCGCCGGCCAGCACCGCTTCCCGCGACAGCTTGGCGCCGTGCAGAAAGAACAGCAGGCCGATGGCTAGGTTGGTGATGAGGTTGAAAATCTGCGCGGCCTCGCCGGAGCAGGGCAGCAAACTGGCCAGTGTGACAGTGGCGATCAGCGCCAGCGTGAAAGAATCCAGCAATTTGGACATGTCGGTCCCGCAAGGTGTAACAGCAATGTCACTATTGAAACGCAGCTCAATTTAGAATACAAATGCATTTATATAATCAATTGATAATTAAACTTTATGAATTTCACCCTGCGGCAGTTGCGAGTGTTCCGGAAGGTTGCGGAACAGGGCGGTTTCAGCCGCGCCGGCGATGAGCTCGGTTTGACACAGCCTGCGGTCAGCCGCGCCGTCAGGGAGCTGGAAGAGGCGCTGGCCGTGCGCCTGCTGGACCGCACCACGCGCGAAGTGGTGCTGACCGAGGCCGGACGCCGCTTGCTGCCCAAGCTGGCGCGCGCGCTGGACGCGCTGGACGAAGTGCTGGATGCGGCGCGCAAGGAGGGCGGGCAGGCCATGGGCACGGTCCATGTCGCCAGCAGTCCCACGCTGTCCGCCAACCTGATGCCGGCCATCATCGCCGCCAGCCGCCAGCGCTATCCGCAGTTGAGCCTGCATCTGCAAGACCAGGTGCAGCGCCTCAATGTGGAGGCGGTAAAGAACGGCGCGGTGGATTTTGGCTTGGTAGTAGAGCCGGAGCCATTGGACGGGCTGGAGCAGGAAGTGATTCTGCAGGACGATTTCTGGCTGGTGTGCCGTCCCGATCATCCCTTGGCCGCTCAAGCCGCCGCCACCTGGCGCCAGCTCGATGGAGAAACGCTGGTGCTGCTGGATGGCAGTTCCGGCAGCCGGCCTTTGATCGATCAAGTGCTGCGGCGGCATGGGCTACATTGCCCGGTGGCGCAGCAGTTGGGGCACTCGAACTCGGTGTTCCGCATGGTGGCGGCCGGCATCGGCGTCAGCGTGTCGCCAGGTCTGGCCATGCCGTTTCCGACCGGTTGCGATCTGCTGGCGCGGCCGTTGTTGCCGCGAGAGAGTCGCCGCATCGCGCTGATACGCCGCCGCAACCGCACGCTGTCGCCGGCGGCGGAAAGCCTGTGGCGGCTGGTGCTGGAAATGCGCAGTGAATTGCAGCTATTGGCGACAAGAGCGCTTGAGGGAGCCAATTAAGCGTGGCCGGCGCGATGGATTGTGCTCGGCGGACCGACGATTAATTAGGGAAGGTCTGAACAACCTGCCACGCAAACAGAAATGCAATTTCTCGCGGGGCTTCGGTTGCATTTCACCCACCAATTCCAGATCGCCCGCCATGAGGATGACCGGGTGCTTCCGGTCATCCGGCCTTTTAACTCGCCGCCAGCAAGGCCTTTCGCGCCAGCCAGATGTTGGCCAGCCCAAACAGCGTCATCAGTTGCGCGGTGTTCTTCTTCAAACCGCGGTAGCGTGTTTTCAGGTAGCCAAACTGCTGCTTGATGACCCGAAACGGATGCTCCACTTTGGCCCGAATCTTGGCTTTGACCATTTCGCCCAGCTGGATCTGCCGGTCGTCGGCTGAATCGGTCAGCGCTTTGCGCTGGCCGGGCCTCATCGCAATCCACCAACGCACCGCTCGCGATTGGTGTTCGGCTCGCTTGTGCACGCCAGCAAAGCCGGCGTCGCCAAACACATCGATTTCCTCGCCGTGCAACAACTGATCGACCATCGTGACATCCGCCACATTGGCGGGGGTGCCGGCCACGTGATGCACCAAGCCGGACTGGGCGTCGACGCCGATATGGGCCTTCATGCCGAAGTACCACTGATTGCCCTTCTTGGTTTGATGCATGTCCGGATCGCGCTCGCCCTGAGCGTTTTTGGTGGAGCTGGGCGCGTGGATCAGGGTGGCATCGACGATGGTGCCTTGCTTCAACATCAGCCCTTTGTCGCAGAGATGCTGGTGGATGGCGGTAAACAGAGCGTGGGTCAGCTGGTGCTTTTCCAGCAGATGGCGGAAGTTCAGCAGGGTGGTTTCGTCCGGGACGGCGTCCAGGGAGAGGCCGGCGAACTGGCGCATGGAGGCGATCTCGTACAGGCTTTCTTCCATGGCGGGATCGGACAGGCTGTACCAGTGCTGCAGGCAGTAGACGCGCAGCATGGCGGACAACGGGTAGGGGCGGCGACCGTTGCCAGGCTTGGGATACACTGGATCGATGACGGCTTCGAGCTGCGCCCAAGGCATGACCTGATCCATCTCTGTCAGAAAGATTTCGCGGCGGGTGCGCTTCTTCTTAGCGGCGAGTTCGAGATCGGTGAAGGTCATCTGCTGTCGCATGCTGGCGTCCTGGATCTGACTGAGGGGGAGTCAGTTTACGGGAAGATTGGAGACTTGTTCAGACCTTCCCTAGACTGGCCGTTGCCCGCAATTAAAAATCTTCAGCAAATCGCTGCGTTTAAAATGGCTTATTTGCCGTGATATCCTGTTTAAAAGCTGTTCATCGCGCAGTATTGCGCCATAGCCCAGTAAAGCGCACAAAGGCTCGTTAAATCAATGCAAAATCAGCGTGTAGAGTATTCGATTCTTTTTGTCTGCCATGGCAATATCTGCCGCTCGCCTACGGCGGAGGGCGTCATGCGGGTCAAGCTGGCGCAGGCTGGCCTGTTGGGCAGGGTGCGCATAGACTCCGCCGGCACCCATGGCTATCACGTGGGTGAGTCGCCGGATGAGCGCAGCGCGCGGGCGGCGGCGCGACGCGGGTACGACTTGTCCGCGCTGCGCGCCCGCCAAGTGAGCGACGCCGACTTCGCCGGCTTTGATCTGATCCTGGCGGCCGACAAGCGCAATCTGGCGGACTTGCGTCGCCAGTGTCCGGCCCATCTGCAGGATCGCTTGCATTTGATATTGGAGCCGCTGGGCGGAGAGCGCGAAGTGCCGGATCCGTATTATGGCGGCAGCCAGGGATTCGAAGCCGTGTTGGATCTGCTGGAGGCCGCCTGCGATGGCTGGCTGCGTCAAATGGCCGCGCGCGCCGATTGAATGGGACGAAGGGCTGACTGCGGCCGTGAACTGCTGCTAAGCTGACGGAAATACCTTTTCTCTTTAATAAGCCCGTGGCGGCGTTTCGCCGCAGGCGGACCATGTCGCAAGGTAAAATCATGGCCCTGACTTCGCGCGAGCGAGCGAACAAGACGCCGTTGGAGATCGTTCCCAGCCATAGCGCGGACGTGATCCTGCCGCGTCAGCCCACCAAGACGCCGTTGGCGAGCCAGACCATCGTCGTCATTGGTTCCTCCACCGGGGGAACTGAAGCCTTGCGCACCCTGCTGACTGCCTTGCCTGCCAATATGCCGCCTATTCTGGTGGCCCAGCATATGCCGGAAATGTTCACCCTGTCATTTGCGCAGCGTCTGGATTCATTGTGCCGCTTGCGGGTGAAAGAGGCGGAAGACAATGAGCGCCTGCAGGCGGGAACGGTTTACATCGCCCCGGGACATTCCCATCTGCTGATCAAGAACGCGCCGACGATAGGCTATAGCACTTCGCTGAACAATGGCCCGGCCGTCAATCGGCACCGGCCCTCGGTGGATGTGCTGTTTCGCTCCGCCGCCAATCTGGTGGGCAAGCACGCTATCGGCATCATCCTGACCGGCATGGGGCGCGATGGGGCCAACGGCATGTTGGAGATGAAACAGGCCGGCGCCTGGAACATCGCGCAGGACGAAGCCAGCTGCGTCGTGTTTGGCATGCCGAAGGAGGCCATCGCGCTGGGCGCCGCGCATGAGGTGATGGCGCTGTCCGGCATTGCCCAGCGACTCACGGTGCTGGTGCATCAGCGCCAGCCGACGATATAGATAAACATATTGGATTCCATGAAGTATTTGCCGATTTTAGTGGTCGAAGACGATGCCGACCTGCGCGAAGCCATCATCGACACCTTGATGCTGTCCGGATACCCGACCCTGGAGGCGGCCGATGGCGGCCAGGCCTTGCAGCGGCTGAAGCAGGAACCGGTAGGCTTGATCATTTCCGATGCCCAGATGGCGCCGATGGACGGCTATGCCCTGTTTGAAGAGGTCAAGAAGCATTACCCCGGCGTGCCCTTCATTCTGATGACGGCCTATGGGGTGATTGAGCGGGCCATCGAACTACTGCGAGCTGGCGCCAGCCACTATCTGTTGAAGCCATTCGAGCCGCAGAGCCTGCTCGCGGAAGTGGAGAAGCATCTGCTGGCCATGCCTGGCGACGAAGGGGGCGACGTGGTGGCGGAGTCCGCCGCGATGCGCCAGCTTTTCGCCTTGGCGGGGCGGGTGGCGCAAAGCGACGCCAGCGTGATGATCAGCGGACCCAGCGGCACCGGCAAGGAAGTATTGGCGCGTTATATCCATCGCTATTCTCGGCGCGCATCCGGCCCATTTGTCGCGGTCAACTGCGCGGCGATCCCGGATAATCTGCTGGAGTCCACGCTGTTTGGCCATGAGCGCGGCGCCTTTACCGGCGCGGCGCAGGCTTTGCCCGGCAAGTTCGAGCAGGCGCAGGGAGGCACCATACTGCTGGACGAAGTCACCGAAATGCCGCTGTCGCTGCAAGCCAAGCTGTTGCGGGTGCTGCAGGAGCGGGAGGTGGAGCGTATCGGCAGCACCCGCACCATCAAGCTGGACATCCGGGTGTTGGCCACCTCCAACCGGGATTTGCAGGCCGAAGTGGAAGCGGGGCGGTTTCGCGAGGACCTGTATTTTCGCCTGAATGTTTTTCCCTTGCGCATACCGGCGCTGGCCGAGCGTCCGGACGATATCCTGCCTTTGGCACGATTCCTGCTTAAAAGACATGCAGAGGCCGCAGGACGGACATCTCTGGTGTTTTCCAGGGATGCGGAACGTCATTTGACGGCCTATAGTTGGGAGGGTAACATCCGCGAACTGGATAATGTCGTGCAGCGGGCGGTAATACTTGCCGCCGGGGCGGAAATTATTGCCGCCGATTTGTTGCTGGGCGATATTACGGGCGTGGGGCAGCTTACCCGGACGGCGTCCGATTTGGACGGTTCGGTGTCGGATGAAACCGACATGAAAACCCTTGAAAAACGCCATATTCTGGAAACATTGGGAGCTGTCGGCGGCGTGAAAAAGCTGGCGGCGGAAAAACTGGGCATCAGCGAGCGTACTTTGCGCTATAAATTGCAGCGTTACCGTGATGAGGATTCCGCTGCGGCTGGCCAGAATGTTCCGGAGGGAAATGGCACGGAGTAGCCATGTCAAACAATATCGACCAGTTGCTGGGCGAACTGAGAAGCGCCGCGGCGTTAGCGGGGGGCAAGCAGCCGCCGGTCGCGCAGCAGACGCCGCAAGTCGACTTTTCCGACGTGCTTAAGTCGACGATAGACCAAGTGAATTCGGCGCAGCAGACTTCGGAGGAAATGCAAAAGCAGTTTCAGCTGGGCGACAACAAGGAAGTCAATCTGCAAGATGTGATGATGTCGTTGCAGAAAGCCAGCCTGTCGTTCCAGACCATGGTTCAGGCGCGCAATAAACTTGTCAGCGCCTATCAGGAAATCATGAATACCCAAGTCTAACGCTGTCGGATCCACAGATTGGGCGGCGGTGGACCTCAACCTAATACCACCGTATGGCTGATCTGGCAGAAGAAAACGCAACTCCTGTTTGGCGCGCTCGTTTGAATGAAGCGGGAGACCGCTTCAAGGCCTTGCCAAGCAACAAAAAAATCCTGTTTCTGACGGCGTTGGCGGCCATTTTCGCCGTCGTCGTCGGCGCTGTCGTTCTCAATCGCACCCCCTCTTACAAGGTTTTGTTTTCCAATCTGGCTGATCGCGATGGCGGCCAGATTACGGCTGCGCTGCAGCAAATGAACATTCCTTATCAGTTGGGCGATGGCGGCGCGGTTTCTGTTCCTGCGGACAAGGTCTACGACGCCCGGCTGAGACTGGCGGCGCAGGGGCTGCCCAAGGCCAGCGGCGTCGGCTTCGAGTTGATGGACAACCAGAAATTCGGCATCAGCCAGTTCGCCGAGCAGGTCAACTATCAGCGCTCGATCGAAGGCGAACTGGCGCGCACCATCGAGGCGATTTCCTCGGTGCATAGCGCCCGCGTGCATATCGCCACGCCTAAACAGAGCGTATTCGTGCGGGAGCAGCAGGCGCCCACCGCCTCCGTGATGCTGGAGTTGTATCCGGGACGCATGTTGGATGCTGGCCAGGTCGCCGGCATTCTGCACCTGGTGTCCAGCTCGGTGCCGAATTTGACCTTGAAGAACGTCACCATTGTCGATCAAGACGGCAATCTGTTGTCCAAGCAGCCGGGAGTGGACGAAAACTCCGGGCTTGATCAGCGCCAGCTGGGATTCGTGCGCCAGATCGAGGAAGGCTACGTCAAACGCATCGAAGACATTCTGGAGCCGATATTCGGCAAGGGCAACGCGCGCGCCCAGGTGACGGCTAATGTCGATTTTTCCGAGATCGAGCAGACGTCAGAGACCTACCGTCCCAACTCCAGCCCCAATCCATCGGCCACGCGCAGCCAGCAGATCAGCGAAAAGCTGGTCAATGGCTCCGCTCTGCCCAGCGGCGTGCCGGGCGCTTTGTCCAATCAGCCTCCGTCTGCGGCGTCGGCGCCCATCACGCTGCCGCCGGGCGCCGCGCCGGGCACGGCCAATCTATCCGGCCAGAGCGTCAGCGCCAGCGGCACTTTGCAGCGCGACATCACCACCAATTACGAAGTGGATAAGACCATCCAGCACACCAAGGTGCCGACTGGCGTGGTCAAGCGGCTGTCCGCCGCGGTGGTGGTCAATTACCGGCGCATGCCGGACAAGAACGGCGAAATGAAACCGACGCCGTTGACGGCGCAGGAAGTTCAGCAGATCAATAATCTGGTCAAAGAGGCGATGGGTTACAACGCCAGCCGCGGCGATACATTGAATGTCGCCAACGCCGCCTTCGCCGATAATGCCCAGCCGGTGACCGTGCAGGAGCGGGTGGTAGACTATGTCGCCAGCAACGGTACCAGCCTGATCAAGTATGGCTTGCTGGGGATAGCGCTGTTGTATCTGCTGTTTGGCGTGGTGCGCCCCATCATGCGGGATCTGGTCAAGCCGCCGCCGGCGCCGGGCGAGGCTGAGGGCGCTGCCGGCGCCAAAGGCGGCCGCTTGCTGGGCGTGGCCGGAGAAGAGGGCGAAGAAGGCGAGACGGCGGCTGGCATGGCTGGCAGCGGTTCGCTTGAAGATCCGCGCGAAGCGCAGCGTCGTCAGTACAGCAGCAATCTGGAGGCGGTGCGCGAGCTCGTGAAGTCCGATCCGCGCATGGCGGCACAGATCATCAAAGAATGGATCAGCTCCGATGAGTGATAACGGTATTCGCAAAAGCGCCATCTTGCTGTTCAGCCTGGGGCAGGCCGAGGCGGTCGAGGTATTCAAATACCTGGGGCCGAAAGAGGTGCAGAAGATTTCCCTGGCCATGGCGGCGATCAACAACCTCAGCTATGAGCAGATCGACGAAGTGGTGGAGCAGTTCCGGCAGGAGTGCCAGGCTCGCGCCAGCATCGGCGCTTCGGACGAATACCTGCGCAACGTGCTGGTGGAGGCGCTGGGGCCGGACAAGGCGGCCAACCTGCTGGACAAGATCATGCAGGGCAACGATCACAGCGGCATCGAAAGCCTGAAGTGGATGGACCCGTCCTCCGCCGCCGATTTGATCCGCCACGAACACCCGCAGATCATCGCCACGATTCTGGTGCATCTGGAGCCGGACTTGTCCAGTTCCATCCTGTCATTCTTCCCGGAACGCATGCGCAACGAGGTGCTGATCCGCACCGCCACCCTCGAGGGGGTTCAGCCGCAGGCGCTGCGCGAGCTGAACGACGTGCTTACCCAGCTGTTGTCCGGTTCGGACCGCATCAAGAAGAGCGCGTCCGGCGGCGTGGGGCTCACAGCCGAAATCCTCAACTTCATGGGCGGCAATGTCGAGGCCTCCGCCCTTGGCTATATCCGCGAATACGATCCTGAGCTGGCGCAACGGATTCAGGACAAGATGTTCGTCTTCGAAAACCTGCTCGATGTCGACGATCGCTCGATTCAGACCATTTTGCGCGAGGTGCAGTCCGATTCGTTGGTGATCGCCTTGAAGGGCACCAGCAACGAGCTGAAGGAAAAGATCTTCCGCAATATGTCTCAGCGGGCGGCGGAAATGTTGCGCGACGACCTGGAGTCCAAGGGACCGGTCAAGCTGTCCGAGGTCGAGGCGGAGCAGAAGGAAATCCTCAAGGTGGTGCGCAAGCTCGCCGACGACGGCCAGATCGTGCTAGGCAGCAAGGGCGGTGATGAAGGCCTCGTCGAATAATCCCATCATCCCCGGCGAGGAGCTGGAAAGCTGGAGCAGCTGGAGTCCGGCCTCGCTGGATGGGTTTACCCAGGCGCTGTCTCCGGCCCAGTTGGTGGCGATGGCGCAGATGCGCAAGCCCGGGCCCAGCCTGGCGGAGCGGATCGCGGCCAGCGAGGCCGAGTCTGCGGCGCCGGTGCCGCTGGCGGAGGCCGAGGCGATGGCCGAGCAGGCGGAGATGGCCGAGGACACGGCGCCGGAAGACGAGCCGGCCTTGAGCTATCCCACCGCGGCCGAGTTGGAAGCCATCCATCAGGAAGCCTGGCAGACCGGACATGATGCCGGTCTGGAGGCCGGCCGCGCCGAGGGCTTCGAGCAGGGCATGCAAGCCGGGCGCGAGCAGGGCGCTGCCGAGGCGCGGGCCGAGCTGCAGCCCAGGCTGGATGAGGCCTGGCAGTCCCTGCAGTCGATGGCGGGCAGTTTTTCCGCGGAGCTGGCGCGCGTCGAGCAAGAGCTGGCCCAGGATGTGTTGAAATTGGCCTGGCAGCTGGCGCAGAAGCTGCTGCAGCAGCAATTGCTGCAGGACAAGCAGGCTTTGCTGCCCTTATTGCAATCGGCCCTGGCCGACTTGCCGTCCACGCTTGCCACGGCCCGCTTGCGTGTCAATCCGGCCGATGTGGAGGTGGCGCGCGAATTCTTGCGGCAGGAAACGCCGGAGACGGCTTGGCAGTGGGTTGAAGATCCGGCGATCACGCGCGGCGGCTGCGTCATCGATACCGCGTCGGCGCGCTTGGACATGAGCGTCGAAACCCGCCTGGCTGCCTTGAGCCGGGCCTTAGGGCTGGAGGCGGGAGATGAGCAGCGGTCTGCTTGAGCGGCAACGTGCCTGGCTGGACGCCTGCGGCGAGGCTGCCGCCTCGGCCTCGTTGTGGCAGCCTTGCGGCAGGCTGGTGCGCGTCACCGGCATGGTGATGGAGGCGGTGGGCATCAAGCTGCCGGTGGGCAGCGCCTGCCGGGTGATGCTGGCCGACGACCAGGCGGTCGAGGCCGAGGTGGTTGGCTTTGCCGGCGACAAAGTGTTTCTGATGCCCTTGACCAATGTCCACGGCTTGCTGCCGGGCACGCCGGTGTTGCCATTGGCTTCGCATGCGCCGCCGATGTACGGGCATGCTCGCGGGGCCGCGCGCGCCGATCTCTCCGTCGGCCGCCAGGTGCCGGTCGGCCTCAGCCTGCTGGGCCGCGTGCTGGATTCTCTGGGGCGGCCGCTGGACGGCTTGGGCCCCATTCATCCCGATGCCTGGCACCCCCTTTACAGTCAACCGATCAACCCGCTGGACCGCACCCCGGTGCATGATGTGCTGGATGTCGGCGTGCGCGCCATCAACGGCTTGCTGACCGTCGGGCGGGGCCAGCGTCTGGGCTTGTTCGCCGGCTCGGGCGTCGGCAAATCGGTCCTGCTGGGCATGATGGCCCGCTTTACCAAGGCCGACGTGGTGGTGGTGGGCCTGATCGGCGAACGGGGCCGCGAGGTGAAGGACTTCATCGACAACATCCTGGGCGACGAAGGACGGGCGCGCTCGGTGGTGGTGGCGGCGCCGGCCGACATGCCGCCCTTGATGAGGCTGCACGGCGCGGCCTATGCCACGGCGCTGGCGGAATATTTCCGCGCCCAGGGTTTGGATGTGCTGTTGCTGATGGATTCGGTCACCCGTTACGCGATGGCGCAGCGCGAGATCGCTCTGGCCATTGGCGAGCCGCCGGTGACCAAGGGCTATCCGCCGTCGGTGTTCGCCCGCCTGCCGCAATTGATCGAGCGCGCCGGCAATGGCGAGGAAGGCGGCGGTTCGATCACCGGCTTCTATACCGTGCTGTCCGAGGGCGACGATCAGCAGGATCCGATCGCCGACTCCGCGCGCGCCATCCTCGATGGCCACTTCGTGCTGTCGCGCGATTTGGCCGAGGCAGGGCATTACCCCGCCATCGACATCGAACAATCGATCAGCCGGGTGATGGTCGACATCGTGCCGCAACAGCAAATGGACATGGCGCGCCACTTCAAGCAATTGTATTCGCGCTATCGGCGCAATCGCGACCTGATCAGCGTGGGCGCCTATGTCGCCGGCTCCGATCCGGTGCTGGATGACGCGATGCGCCGCCATTTGCCCATGGTGGGTTTCCTGACTCAGCCTATGCATGAATCGCATGACTACGCCTCCTGCCGCGAGCAATTGGCGAGCGTGCTGGCCTGAGGTTGATCCATGGCGGAAAGCAAGTATCTGCTGCTGGTGAGGCTGGCCGACGAAAAACAGCAGTCGGCGGCGGAGCGGATGAGCCTGGCGCAAAACCGCCTCAATCAGGCTCACATGCGGCTGACGCAGTTGGACGATTTCCGAAATGAATATCGCCAGCGATTGGTGGCCGGCGGCAGCAAGGGCATGTCGGTGATCCAGTATCAGGATTTCCATCGCTTCCTGTCCCGGCTGGATGAAGCCATGATCCAGCAGCGGCAGGATGTGGATCACTGCACCCAGCGCTTCATGCTGGAGCGGCAAGCTTGGCAGCTTGAATACAAAAAATTCAAGGCCTACGAAAAGCTGCTGCAGCGCGAGCGGGAGCGCGAGGCGCAACTGGAGGCCAAGCGCGAACAAAGGCGAACCGACGAGTTTGCTACTCGGCAATTCTGGGATAAGACGCACGGCGAGGATGCCTGATCTGGCACGCTCCTTGCTTTGAACCGGTGGCCAATACTCAGTCGAGGCTTGATCATGACCATCATCGTCACTACGCCAGTTGCCAATGCCAGCGGCGCGTCCGGCCCCGGCGGCTCTTCCGCCGCCGCAGGAGGGAGCGCCGAAGGGGCTTCCGGAGATCTGTTCGCCAGCCTGCTTGGCCTGCAGATGAGCGTGATCGGCAGCCTGTTGCCGGGGCTGGGGGACGGCGGCACCGGAGCGGGCAAGCCTGACGATGACAAGCCCAATGCCTCGCCCGGCGACGCCTCTGCCCAAGCCGCGCTGGCCATGCCTTTGCTGGCGGCGCTGCAGTTGCAACAGGCGCCAGCGACGCCTGCGCAGCAGCCGACTCAGGCGACGACGCAAGACAAAGCGCCGGTGCAGGACTTGTTGGCGCAACCGCCCGCCGCTAATTTGCCTATGCAGGATCTGCAGACTCAGCAAGCGACTCCCAAGGTAGATCCCACATTGCTGCTGCCCGTCGGCAAGCAGGGTTTCAACTGGCAGAGCAGCCAGCAAAAATTGCCGGACCCGGATCAGACGGCCGCGCAATTCTTGCCGCTGCAGCAATTGCAGCAGCCGCAGCAGAGCAATCAAGCGCAGGCGGCGGCCAGCGCCAATATGCCGCAGCTGACCTTGCCGCAAACGCTGAACGATCCCAATTGGGGCAAAGCGCTGGGGGAGCAAGTGCTGAGCATGGTCAGCCTGAAAATGGACAAGGCGCAAATTCAGTTGAACCCGCCGCAGATGGGGCCGATTGAGATCACCTTGAAGATGAACGGCACGGATCAGGCGCAAGTGTTGTTCACCGCGGCGGTGCCCGCTACCCGCGAAGCTTTGGAAAACAATATGCACCGCCTCAGTTCCATGCTGTCTTCAAGCGGCATCCAACTGACCGATTCGCAGGTTTCCAGCGGCAATTCCGGCCAGCAGCAACAGGCATTCCAGCAGAAGCGCGGCCGCCAGGATGCGGGCCTCCCAGAGGTGGATGGCGTGGACGCCCTGGCCTCGATCAAGGCCGCGCGCGGCATACTCAGTATATTTGCCTGATCGTATTTGATTACGACACTGTTCATCCGCCCGAGAAAACTGGAAAATATGGGGGGGAAATCGTTTAAGATTTCACTAGGCACTCCATAAAAGAACAGGTCATAACATATGTCGGACGAAAAAAAGGCGGATAAGGCGGAAAAAAAGGCTGGAGGCGGCGGCAACAAGCTGATGCTGATCGTCATTGTGCTGCTGATTCTGCTATTGGTCGCGGTGGGCGGGCTGGCCGCGTATATGTTCACCAGCATGGGCAAGCCGCAAGCCGGGGCGCAGACTGAGCAGGTCAAGGAAAAACCGAAGAAAAAACACGAAGGTCCGCCGATTTTCGAAAAGCTGGACACTTTCGTGGTGAATCTGGCCGGCAATGACGGCAGCTTGCTGCAGGTTGACATGCAGGCGGAGCTGGGCGACGAAGAGGCCAAAAAGAAATTCACCGATTATGCGCCCAAGATCCGCAGCGCGGTCATTTTGCTCTTGTCGTCCAAAACCGCTGCTGAGGTCAGCACCGCCGACGGCAAGGTCAAGCTCAAGGCGCAGGTCAAGCAGATCATCAACGAGGCGATGGACGCGGGCGAGGATCCCGTTGTCGACAGCGTCCTCTTCACTTCCTTCATCATTCAGAAGCAGTAAGCGCCATGGGCGACGATATCCTGTCCCAGGAAGAGGTAGACGCGCTATTACGAGGCGTCTCCGGCGAGGATGACGATGACGAGGGCGGCCAGGATGCCGCAGGCGTCCGCGGCTACGACATCGGCCGACAGGAGCGCATTGTCCGCGGCCGCATGCCCACGCTTGAAATCATCAACGAGCGTTTTGCCCGCAATCTGCGCATCGGCCTGTTCAACTTCATCCGCCGCAACGCGGAAATCTCGGTGGGACCGGTGCGGGTGCAGAAGTACAGCGAATTCATCCGCAACCTGGTGGTGCCGACCAACCTGAATCTGGTGCATGTCAAGCCGCTGCGCGGCACGGGCCTGTTGATCTTCGACCCGGACCTGGTGTTCCTGATCGTGGACAACCTGTTCGGCAGCGACGGCCGCTACCACGTGCGGGTGGAGGGACGGGATTTCACGCCGACGGAGCAGCGCATCATCCACCGTCTGTTGGAGGTGGTGTTTGCGGAGTGCCAGAAGGCCTGGGAGCCGGTGCATCCGATCGAATTCGTCTATCTGCGCTCGGAAATGAACACCCAGTTCGCCAATATCGCCACGCCCACCGAAGTGGTGGTGGCGATGACCTTCCATATCGAGCTGGGCGCGGGCGGCGGCGATTTTCACATCTGTCTGCCGTACTCCATGGTGGAGCCGATACGCGATCTGCTTTCCAGCACGATGCAGGCCGACCGCACCGAAGTGGATAACCGCTGGGTCAACCTGATGACGCATCAGGTGCAGGCGGCCGAGGTGGAGCTGGTGGCCACGCTGGCCCAATCCAAGGTGACCCTGGGGCAGATTCTGAACCTGAAGGCGGGAGACGTGGTGATGGTGGAGATTCCGGAGCGGGTGGAGGCCGATGTATCAGGCATTCCGGTGTTCGAAGCCAGTTATGGCACGGTGCAGGGCCGCTATGCCTTGAAAGTGGAAAAGATTTTGGCGGGAGCGAACGAGTTCTTGGAGCTGCCGGGAGATAAAGAGCAATGAGCGAAGAAGAGCTGCAGGGCGGCGCGGCAGGCGCCGAGGAAGAAGTCTCGATGGACGACTGGGCCGCTGCGATGGCGGAGCAGGAGGTGGCGGACAGCCAAACGGCGGAAGCGCCGGAGGCCGTCCCGGCGCAAGGTTTGTTCCAGGAGTTGGGCACGGCGGCCGCAGCCGGCGGCACGCAGCAGAATCTGGACATGATTCTGGATATTCCGGTGCAGCTGACTGTGGAGCTGGGCCGCACCAAGATCGCCATCCGCAACCTGCTGCAGCTGGCGCAGGGCTCGGTGGTGGAGCTGGACGGAATGGCCGGCGAGCCGATGGACGTTCTGGTCAATGGCTGCCTGATTGCCCAGGGCGAGGTAGTGGTGGTCAACGACAAGTTCGGTATTCGCCTGACCGACATCATTACGCCGGCCGAGCGCATTCGCCGCTTGCAGAAATGAGGATCATGCCGAATCCAGCGCGCGCCTTGCTTGGCGCATCCGGCTTTGCCTGGCCGGCGTTGGCGCTGGCGGCGCAAGTGCCGGCTCAGCCTGCGCCATCGCCCTTTGCCAGCCTGTTGCAGGTGATTCTGGGCCTGGCGGTGGTGCTGGGCGCCATCGTCGGCGTGGCCTGGCTGTTCAAGCGCTTGTCCGGCGGCATGCTGGGCGGCGCGGGTCGGGTCCGTGTGGTCGGCGGCACCATGATAGGCCAGAAGGAACGGGTGGTGATCGTCGAGTTGGAGGGAGAATGGCTGGTGCTGGGCGTGACGCCGCAGCAGGTCAATCTGCTGAGCAAGATGCCCAGGCCGGAAGGCGCCGATCAGCCCCCGGCCGAACCTGCGGAGCCGTTCGCCCGTTGGTTGAAGGCCGCGTTGGACAAGAGCCGCGGCGGGCAGGGGCAGCGGGACAAATCATGAAGAAAAAGTTGGTGATCGCCCTGCTATCCGGCGGGGCTTTGTTGTTGCCCTTGCTGGCCGACGCGGCGGCTGGGCTGCCGCTGATGACGAGTTCGCCGGCGGCGGGCGGCGGGCAGAACTACTCGCTCAGCCTGCAGATGCTGCTGTTCATGACGGCGCTGACCTTCATCCCGGCCATGCTGCTGATGATGACGGCCTTCACCCGGATCGTGATCGTGCTGTCGCTGCTGCGGCAGGCCTTGGGCACCACCCAGGCGCCGCCAAACCAGGTGATTGTCGGTTTGGCGCTGTTTCTGACGCTGTTCGTCATGGGGCCGACTTTCGATCAGGTCTACAGCAAGGCTTGGGTGCCGTTTTCCGATGACAAAATCAGCTTCAATCAGGCGCTGGATGAAGCCAGCAAGCCGATGAAGGCTTTCATGCTGCGCCAGACCCGGGAGAAGGATCTGTCCTTCTTCATCGAGATTTCGCAGTCGGAAAAGCCGCAGACCAAGGAAGACGTGTCGATGAAGACCCTGGTGCCGGCCTTTGCCATCAGCGAGCTGAAAACCGCGTTCCAGATCGGCTTCATGGTTTTCATTCCCTTCATGATCATCGACCTGGTTGTCGCCAGCATTCTGATGGCGATGGGCATGATGATGGTGTCGCCGGTGACTATCTCCCTACCGTTCAAGATGATGTTGTTCGTGCTGGTGGACGGCTGGACCCTGCTGATGGGCTCGCTGGTGCAGAGTTTTTACACGGGATGAGCATGCGGCTGGAAGCGTTGTCGGCGGCTGATCTGCCGGCGTGCCATGCCTTGTTCCAAGCCTGCGTCCGCGCCTTGGCCGGGACCGTTTACACCGAGGCGCAGTGCGCGGCCTGGGCGTCGGCGCGGGATTGGAGCGAGGAAATCGCTCTCGCCTGGCAAGCCCGGCTGGCCGATGCGTGGTCGTGCAAGGCCTTGGCGCCGGATGGCCGCCTGGCAGGATTCGCCTGGTTGAAGCGGAACGGCGAGTTCGACATGCTGTTTGTCGCGCCATGGGCCGCCCGTGGCGGCTTGGGCGGCCGAATGATTGAAGAGCTGGAGCGCCAGGCCGCGGAGGCGGGCGTAACCGCCTTGCACGTCTGGGCCAGCCATGCGTCGCGCCCGGTGTTCGAGCGGGCGGCTTACCGCCTGCTGCGTCCTAACCGGATCATCCGGCAAGGCGTGGTGATAGACAATTGGCTGCTGGCCAAGGGCGGCTGGCGGGAGGAGGAGTCATGAGTCCTGAATTGGTCATCAGCATCATGCAGAATGCGCTGTACATCCTGATCATCGTCTCGGCCCCGGTCTTGTTGACTTCTCTGCTGGTGGGCCTGCTGATCAGCATTCTGCAGGCCGCCACCCAGATCAATGAAATGACGCTGACTTTCATTCCGAAGCTGCTGGCGATGTTTCTGGTGCTGGTGCTGGCCGGACCGTGGATGCTGAACACCTTGATGGAGTACATCACCCGGCTGTTCCAGAGCATACCGAATGTGATTGGCTGATGCTGGCGCTGAGCGATGTAGAGATCAACGCCTGGGTCAGTGTCTTTGTCTGGCCCTTCGCGCGCATCGTCGGTTTGTTCCTGACGGAGCCCATCTTCGCCTATCGCGGCGTGCCGCGGACGTTCAAGGCGGGCTTCGCATTGATGCTGACCGTTTTGCTGGCGCCCTTGTTGCCGCCATTGCCAGCGGTGCCCTTGGTGTCGGCGGAGGGCATGGCCATTTTGCTGCAGCAGCTGCTGATCGGTCTGGCAATGGGTTTTGTGATGCGCCTCGTGATCACCTCGGTGGAGATAGCCGGTTTCATCATCGGCGCGCAAACCGGCCTGGGCTTCGCCATGTTCTTCGACCCCGTCCACGCGGCCCAGGTGCCTGTAGTGTCGCAGATGTTGTCCTTGTTCACGTTTTTCCTGTTTTTATCGTTCGATGGCCACCATGTGGTGCTGCACACCCTGGTGGAAAGCTTCCGCGTGCTGCCTATCGGGATGGGGATGCCGGCTCAGGGCATCAAGGCCTTGGCGCTGTGGGGCGCCCATATGCTGGAGTGGGGCATCCGCCTGACCATGCCGGTGATCGGCGCGTTGTTGATCACCAACCTGGCCATCGGCGTGATGACCCGCGCCGCGCCGCAGTTCAACATCTTCACCTTCGGCTTCCCGCTGACCATCATGATTGGTTTCGGCACGCTCTATCTGACGCTGCCGATGATGGTGCCGGTGATCGAACAGATGTATCGGGCCGGCTTTGAAATGATGCTCAGGATGCTGCAGGCCAAATAGGCCCCCATCTCGTAGACGACGGCCGCTTCTGTTAAAATAGCGCGATTTTTGATTGACGATTGGGTTCGGCGAGAACCAAACCAACAGACAGAGGCAAATATGGCAGGTCACAGTAAATGGGCTAACATCCAGCACCGCAAGGGTCGCCAGGATGCCAAACGTGGCAAGATCTTCACCCGCCTGATCAAGGAAATCACCGTCGCCGCCAAGATGGGCGGGGGCGACGTCAACATGAACCCGCGCCTGCGCCTGGCCGTGGACAAGGCCAAGGCCGAGTCCATGCCCAAGGACAATATCGAGAACGCGATCAAGCGCGGCACAGGTCAGCTGGAAGGCGTGGACTATGTGGAATGCCGTTATGAAGGCTATGGCATCGCCGGCGCCGCGGTGATGGTGGACTGTCTGACCGACAACAAGACCCGCACCGTGGCCGATGTGCGCCATGCATTCTCCAAATACGGCGGCAATATGGGCACCGACGGCTGCGTGGCGTTCCAGTTCAAGCACTGCGGCTACCTGGTGTTCGCCCCGGGCGTGGATGAGGATGCGCTGATGGAAGCGGCGCTGGAAGCCGGCGCCGAGGACGTGGTCACCAATGACGATGGTTCCATCGAAGTGATCACCGGCCCCTACGAATTCACCGACATCAAGGACGCGCTGGAAGCCAAGGGCTTCAAGTCCGAGATGGGTGAAGTGACGATGCGCGCCGAGAACGAGACCGAGCTGACGGGCGACGAAGCCGTCCGCATGCAAAAGCTGCTGGACGCGCTGGAAGACCTGGACGATGTGCAGGAGGTGTATACCTCCGCCGTCATCGGCGAATAAGCCCGCGCCATCCATACAAACAACCCGGCCATGCCGGGTTTTTTCATGCCGCTGTGCTGCGCGCCGCCCCGGCAGGCTTGGGGCGAGGCCGCCGCAGGTGTAAACTGGCGGCTTGATTCGTTATCGACCACCGCCGCAGGAATCCGACACCCTATGTCCCAGCCGCATGCCGCCCGCCGCCGCCGTTTACTGACGCAGATCGGCGATGGCGTCGTTCTGTTGCCCACCGCGCCGGAAGCCGTGCGCAACGCCGATTGCCACTATCCCTACCGCGCCGATAGCCATTTCCTGTACTTGACCGGCTTTGCCGAGCCGGAGGCGGTGCTGCTGCTCGACGGCCGCAGCGGCAAATCCATTCTGTTTTGCCGCGAACGCAATCCCGAGATGGAGATCTGGGAGGGTTTCCGCCACGGGCCTGATGGCGCGCGCGAGGTTTTCGGCTTCGACGAGGCCTATGCCTTGTCGGAGATGGCGGCGCGGATTCCGGAACTGTTGATCGACCGCAGCCAGCTGTGGTGGCCGCTGGGCGATGACGAGGCATTCGACCGCCGCGTCAATACCTGGCTGGAAGCGGTGCGCGCGCAGGCGCGTTCCGGCGCGCGCCCGCCGTCTCATTATGGCGATCTGCGCGTGCTGCTGGACGAAATGCGCATGGTCAAAGACGAGGACGAGATCGCCTTGCTGCGCCGCGCCGGCGAGATTTCCGCCGCCGGCCACGTCCAGGCGATGCGTGCCGCGCGGCCAGGCATGCATGAATACCAACTGGAAGCCGAGCTGCTGCATGCCTTTGTGAGCCGGGGCGCGCGCTATCAGGCTTATGAATCCATCGTCGCCGCGGGCGCCAATGCCTGCACCCTGCACTACGTGGCCAACGATGCCGGGATAAGCGACGGCGAACTGGTGCTGATCGACGCCGGTTGCGAACTGCAGGGCTACGCCGGCGACATCACCCGCACTTTTCCGGCCAATGGCCGCTTCAGCGGGCCGCAGCGCGATGTGTACGAAGTGGTGCTGGCGGCCGAACTGGCCGGCATCGACGCGGTGAAGCCGGGCGCGGCCTGGCATGCGCCCGGCGACGCCGCGCTGCGCGTGCTGGCGCAAGGCATGCTGGACCTGGGTTTATTGAGCGGCACGCTGGATGGCGTGATCGAATCCGGCGCGTACCGTCGCTTCTACATGCATGGCGTCGGCCACATGATAGGCCTGGACGTGCACGATGTCGGCCAGCGCAAGCTGCATGGCCAATGGCGCAGCTATCAGCCGGGCATGTGCACCACCATCGAACCGGGCCTGTATATTCGGCCGGCTGACGATGTGCCGGCGGCTTTCCACAATATCGGCGTGCGCATCGAGGACGATGTGCTGGTCACCGCGGACGGCAATGAGGTGTATACCGCGGCAGCGCCCAAGACGATAGCCGAGATCGAGGCGCTGATGCGAGGGGAATGATATGAATGCGATGAACAGCGAACACGCCGACGTTCTGATTGTCGGCGGCGGCCCGGTGGGCGCGCTGGCGGCGTTGCGGCTGGCCCGACAAGGCCGGCGCGTGCTGCTGATCGAAGCGCGGGCCAGGGAGGCCGAGGTGCGCGACGCCCGCGCGCTGGCCCTGTCCTGGCACAGCCGCGAGCTGCTGGCCGACGCCGGCGCCTGGCCGGATGACATGCCGTCCACCGTCATCGACACCGTTCATGTGTCGCAGCAGGGCAGTTGCGGCCGTACCCGGCTGGACAAGTCCGACCTCGGCTTGCCGCACCTGGGTGCGGTGGTGGATTACCCGGCGCTGGTGGCTGGCCTGTCCCGCGCCCTGGCGCGCGCAGGCGTGCAGGTGCGGTGGCAGACGCGGGTGACGTCGGTGAAGAGCCTGAGCCAGTATGCCTGCGTCGAGGTGGAGACGCCGCAGGGCAAACGCCTGCTGACGGCCCGGCTGGTGGCGCTGGCCGAAGGCGGCGCGCTGGCGGAAGCGCTGCCGGGCATCCATCGTCGGACCCATGATTATCATCAGTGCGCGGTGCTGGCCGAGGTGGAAACCGAGCGGCCGCCCATGGGCGTGGCCTACGAACGCTTCGCCCACGACGGTCCATTCGCCTTGCTGCCGCATGGCGAGCGCTACATGCTGGTCTGGACGCGCAGCCAAGACGACGCCGAGCGCTTGGTGGCCGCCGACGAGAGCGCGCTGCGCGAGTCGCTGCGGCAGGCTTTCGGCGAGCGCCAGGGCCGCATCCTGTCCATCGGCCCGCGCGCCAGCTTCCCGCTGGCTTTGCGTCAGGCCAACCAGGTGGTAAGCGGCCGCGTGGCCTTGATCGGCAATGCGGCGCAAACCATGCACCCGGTGGCGGCGCAGGGCCTGAACCTGGGCCTGCGCGACGCCGTTGGCTTGTGCCAGACGCTGGAAGGGGCGGGCGATCCCGGCGACGCGCGCGCGCTGAAGCGATATGCCGCCGCGCGCAAGCTGGACAGCCATGCGGTGGTTGGTTTCACCCACGGCCTGATCAAGCTGTTCGACGGCCACCATCCATTGCAGAACGCGCTGCGCGGCATCGGCATGACCACGCTGGACGCGCTGCCTGCGCTCAGGCGCAAATTCGCCGGCCATCTGGTGTTCGGCGTGCAAGGATAAGCCATGCGTTACGACAAACATCAAGTCATCGTCGTCGGCGGCGGCCTGGTCGGCGCCAGTCTGGCATTGGCGTTGGCGCGCGAAGGCAAGCGCGTGGCGCTGCTGGAGCGGCGGCATCCGGATTTTGAGGCGTTGGAGCGGGGCTGGGACGCCCGCGTCTACGCGGTGAGTCCAGCCAACCGGCGTTTTTTGGAAAGCCTGGGCGCCTGGCCCGGCATGGAGCGGGTCGGCACGATCGCGGCGATGGATGTGCGCGGCGACGCCGGCGGGCGCATCGAGTTTTCGGCCGCCGACGCCGATGCCGACGCGCTGGCCTGGATCGTGGAAAACCACTGGCTGCTGGCGGCGCTGTGGCGTAGTCTGCGGGACAGCGATGTGGAACTATTGACCGGCTCGGCGCAGGAACTTGCCACCACGCCGGCCGAGGCGCGCCTGACGCTGGACGATGGCCGAGAGCTGCGCGCCGAGCTGCTGGTTGGCGCCGATGGCGCCAATTCCTGGGTGCGCGGCCAGCTGGGACTCTCGGCCGACGTCAAGCCTTATGGCCAGAGCGGCGTCGTCGCCAACTTCGCCTGCGAAAAGCCGCATGGCGGCGTGGCGCGGCAATGGTTCCTCGGCGATGACATTCTGGCCTGGTTGCCGATGGCCGGGAACCGAATTTCCATGGTGTGGTCCACTTCTGATTCGCCATCGCTGCTGCAGTTGTCGCCTGCCGAACTGGCGCTGCGCGTGGCGGACGCCGGCGGCGGGCTGCTGGGCGCCTTCGAGACATTGACGCCGGCGGCGGCCTTCCCATTGCGGTTGATCCGGCCGGAGGGCGTGGTGGCCGAGCGGGTGGCGCTGGTGGGCGACGCCGCCCATACCGTGCATCCGCTGGCTGGGCAGGGCGTCAACCTGGGTTTCCAGGATGCCGCCCAACTGGCCGCGCTCTTGCAGCGCGCGCCGGACTGCGGCGATTGGATGCTGCTGCGTCGGCACCAACGACAGCGGCGCGAGGCCGTAGCGGCGATGCAACTTGGCTGCGATAGCCTGTACCGTCTGTTCCAGGCCAGGCTGCCGGGCCTGCCCTGGTTGCGCAATGCCGGCCTGTCGCTGACCAATCGTTTGGCGCCGCTGAAGCGCCAGCTGGCGCGGCAGGCGATCGGATACTGAATTCCCACAAGGACACCTTAGCTGATGAAAACCAAATTGAAGTCGCTGGCGCTGGCCAGCTCCATGCTGATGTCCCTGGCGGCCTGCTCGCAGGCTGCCGGCGGCAATCTGGACGATGTGAAGAAGGCTTTCCTCAGCCATTTTCCCAATAAGCAGGTCAAGAGCGTCAGCGCCACCCCGGTCAAGGGCATTTATGAGCTGGTGGTGGAAGGCAAGCAGGTGGTGTACACCAATAGCGACGCCAGCTATCTGTTCGTCGGCGACCTGATCGACACCAAGAACAAGGAAAGCCTGACCGAGAAGAAGATGGCCGAGCTGTCCAAGGTGGACTTCAACTCGCTGCCGCTCGAATACGCCTTCAAGGACGTGCGCGGTAAGGGCGAGCGCAAGATGGCGGTGTTCACCGATCCGGATTGCCCGTTCTGCAAGAAGCTGGAGCGCGAGAGCCTGAAGGATATCGACAACGTCACCATCTACACCTTCCTGTATCCGCTGACCCAATTGCACCCGGACGCGATGCGCAAGTCCAAGCAGATCTGGTGCGCCACCGACAAGGTGGGCGCCTGGACCGCTTTCATGCGAGACGGCAAGCCGCTGACCGGCCCGGACAACTGCGATACTTCGGCGCTGGACAAGATCCAGGCCTTGGGCGAGAAGCTGGGCGTCACCGGCACGCCGGCGCTGATCTTCCCGAACGGCCGCCTGGTGCCGGGCGCAATCGACGGCAGCGATATCGAGCAGCTGCTGAGCGCCAAGTAAGTCTGTTCTGACGGCTGTGTTTTCAGGGGCGGAGCGACGGTTGTGAGAATCAGGCTGCGGCCCTGGAACATGGCGGAAAAGCTGCTGCTGGCGCTGTGGCTGTCCATTCTTGCCCATGCCGCCTTGCTGTGGCTGCCGCTGCGGCCGGGGCAGCCGAATGGCGGCGCGACGGATGCGCTGACCGTGCGGGTGCGCGCCGTGGCCGCGCCGGCGTCGGAGGACGCCGCGGCATTGAGCGAGCGCGCCTCCATTCCCGCCCCTGTATCGGTACCGCCGCCGTCCCCGGCTTCAGCGCCGGCAGGCGCGGCGCAGCAAAAACTGTCCGCGGAAGGGGACCGTTTGCGTTTGGGCGCGGACATTTACTATCCGGCGCGCGAGCTGGAGCGGCTGGCGGAGGAGCGCAGCGCCATCACCTTGCCCGATGTGGCCTGGAGCGGGCCGCAGCAGCCGTTGACGCTGCTGGTCTTTATTAGCGAGACCGGGCAGGTCGACGCTGTGCGCTTCGAGGGCGAGGCGCCCAAACCTTTGGCCGATGCCATCGCGCCGGCTTTCCATGCCGCCTGGTATCAGCCCGGCGTCAAGGATGGCCGTCCGGTCAAAAGCTACAAGCGGATACGGATCGAGCCGCAAGCGGACCCCGCGCCTGCGCCGGCACTGTCGCGCTGAAACGCTTCATGCTAAATTGTCCACCGTCCCGGCGCATGCCGGGGGGCTAACACCACAGGGGCGGACAACCGCCCCGGATTCATCGACAAAGGAAACGCCATGTCTGATCTGCAGACCCTGTTTACCCAGGCCCAGGCCGATGTGAAAACCCTGTCCGAGCGTCCGGACAACCAGACCCTGCTGCAACTGTACGCGCTGTACAAGCAAGCCACCGACGGCGATGCCAGCGGCGAGCGCCCGGGCATGATGGACTTCATCAACCGCGCCAAGTTCGACGCCTGGGAAAAGCTGAAGGGCAAGACTGCCGATGCCGCGATGCAAGAGTATGTGGACGTGGTGAACAAGCTGCTGGCCGACTGAGCGAACTCGCCAGCCAGGAGAAACGGCGCCCATTGGGCGCCGTTTTTGTTGCCTGAGCCGCGGCTTACCAGCAGCCGCTGATGAATTGCGCCGTGCCGCTGCCGATGATATTGAGCTGGTTGCCTTGATTATCCAACTGGAAGGTCTGACAGCTTGTGTCTTTGGCTTGATTGCCTTGCGGCGTGGCAGTCAGAGTGAAGGAAGACGCGGTGGCGCTGCTGATGGCCAGCGCGTACAGATTGTTGCCGCCGCCCGGCACGTAGACCGTGCCGCTGGCGTAGTTCAGCGCAGTGAGCTGGCTGGCGTAGGTATTGTTCAGCGTGTAATAGCTTTCCTGGCGCGTGGCCAGATCCTGCAGCGCAGTTTTGGCCGCGCTGCGGTTGGACTGCTGGATGAAGCTGGTGTAAGCGGGCACGGCGACGCCGACCAGGATGGCCAGCACGGCCATGGCGATGACCAGTTCGATCAGGGAAAAGCCCTTTTGTTTTTGCGGGTGCCGCATATCGCGTGTTTCCTTATGCCGTTTCAGCGCAATTCTATCCAGTTCAGCCGCGTGTGCAGGTCGAAAGCGGCTGGGTTGATTTGCGGGGGAGTGGCCACTGGGCCGCCGCTGCCGCTGCTGCCGATGATGAAGAAATTGTTCTGGTAGCTGACCACGTTGGCGCTGCCGACCATATTCACGGCAACGCCATTGATGACATTGCCGCTGACGCCGGTGAAGTTGCCGGCATCGTTGGCGTAGAACGAGGTGCGGGTGGCGCCGCCGGTGCGGATGTTCGGCGACATGGAAAAACTGGTGGCGGCGCTGACGGTGCAGGAGGCCGGATTGGTATTCGGCGGGATGGTGGTGTTGACCGTCATGGTGCCGAACACATTGACCGGGTTGTAGACCACCTGTTCTCCGCTGCCGGGCAGATTCAGCTTCCAGCCATAGCTGTTGTTGGTGGCGCAGGCGCTGCCGCCCTGCCAGCACACGGTATTGTTTGACAGCGAGCGATAGCCTTGCACGCTGCCCAAGGTCGAGTTGTAAGAGCCGGTGACGGTTTGCGTGGTCAGATTGCTGGGCCTGAGCGTCTGGCCGCCGCTGACTGTGATCGAATTGTAGCTCGGCCAGTTGCTCATATCCCAATCCCACACTCCGTACAGGCTTTGCGTGCCGCTGGCGTAGATGTCGGCGGAGGAGGTGGTGAACGGGATTTTTTGGCCGGTGCCAAAGCTGACCAGCACATTCGGATTGGCGCCGCCGGCGGGGATGGACGATACCAGCAGCTTGCTGGTAATGGGTTGCAGGCTGCGCGCGCAGGTGCCGGCGCTGACCTGGCTGTTGCTGCAATAGGTGTATTGGGTGGTGAACAGCGGCGCGGCGGCGCCGGTGCCGTATTGGGAGACGCTCCAGTTGGATGGGTTGCTGTTGGTGACGTCAAAACGCCAGGCATTGCCGAACAGGTCGCCGGCATAGATGTAATCAGTGATGTTGTCGCCGTCCAGATCCACCGCGGTGGCGTAGTAGATGCCGTTGCTGTTGCCGCCGCCGGAGGGGTCGCTGCTGGGGCCGCTGCTGGTGTCCAATTGATAGAAGGTGCGGTTGCCGCTGCGGTCCACCAGCATGATGAACAGCACGGCGCGGCCATTGGCGCTGCCGTAGCCGTTGCCGAAAATCACGCCCCATGAGCCGTTATGGAAACGGGTGATGACCGGCGTGCCGAAGGTATAGCCCAGGTTTTGCTTGCAGGTGCTGCTGTTCTGGCAGACAAGATTGGTGGAGTCGACCTCGCTGATGACCACGCTCGTCGGGGAGCTCTCAGAGAAGTTGGACGGATTGGTCACATCCAGCATGTACAGCGCCTGCCCGCCGGCGCCCAGGCCGCCCACCAGCCAGGTGTGCCAGCTGTTGTTGTAGTACAGGTCGTCGGCTACGGGCGTGGCGTCCACATAGTATTGGTGGGCATAGGTGGGATTGCTGTATTGCGGGAGATTGGCCAACACGGCATTGGGCACGTAGGCGATCACCTCCTGGCCATCGTTGGGCGTGGTCGTGGTGCTGTAGTTGCCGCTGCTGTCGTTGGCTCCGCTGCGGTAGCCGTGCAGCATGCCGTCGTTGCCGCCGTTGTAGATGATGTTGGCGCGGGTGGCGTTGCTGCTCTTGTAGGCGCTGTAAGCCTGGCCGTTGCTGGCGTTTTCCTGCATGGTGGCGCTGGTGTTGAGCTTGTCCACCCAGGCGTCCGGGTATTTGTTCTGCGGCGCCCCTACCCATATCGGGCTGCTGTTGACGATGTCGCCCAGCACGCTGTCGCGCGCGCGGAACAGACCTTGAGCCTGCGAGTTCACCTCATTGCTGCGGTCGCCGCGCAAATAGGCGATGCGAGCCGAGCCGTTGCTGTCTGCATTGCCATTGCCGTCGGTATTGAGCGCAGTTTTCTGAGCGCTCGATAGATTGGCCCACTGCAGGGCGATGCCGGCCCCCTGGCTGCCTGACAGCCCGTTCCAGCTCAGAATGGCGCGGCTGCTCTGCGCCGTCATATTGTTGATGCCGGTGGCGCTGCAATTGCCGCCAGTCAAGACGCAGGAGGCGTCCCAGGTAGCCGTGCTGGAGACGGTGACCTTGCCGGTCGTGCTATTCGCCAGCAGCGCGTATGAGGCCACCTCGCCCCACCAGTTGTCGGGGTGGTAGCTGGCGACATATTGCTGTGTGCCAGTCTTGACCAGGCTGGTTGGCTGGCTGTTCAGGCCGCTGGAGCTGGCGGACTGGGTAAACGGCTGCACTTGGAAGCAGGCGATTTCGTGCACATTGCGGCTGCCGCCAGTGGAGCCGGCAAAGCCGAAAGTCAGGTTGGTGGGCAGGGCGCCGCTGGTGCCGGTGGTGTTGATGTCGAACCCGGAAATTACATTGACGTAAGCGCCGTTGTTGTAGCTGTAGGACAGGCTCAGCAAGTTGTTAGGCGTGATTTTCAGTTTGTAGCTGATGGGTACCGCCTGGCTGCGCGAGGTCGTGCTCTCTTTGGCCATGGGCTGGCTGCTGGGCAATCGGTAAACGCCGCTGGGCGCGCCGGGAATGCTGATCAAAGGGTAGTTCGGAACGCTCTGGCCATAGTATCTGCCGGTCTGGCATACCGACTGGATCGTGTTTGGGTTAGACACATTGCTGAGCACGCCAGGGGCGTTGGCCGCGACCGAGCCCGAGCCGCGCAGCGAGATGTTTTGCGGAATCTGGCCGGGGCCGGTGGAAGTGTTGTCGCCGGCATTGGGGAAATTGCCGTACTCGTCCATGCCCAGGCCGAGAAAGCCGCCGATGATGCCGTTGTAGGGCGCGTTGTAGCTGTTGTTGGAGCAGCTGTAGCCCAGGCTGCCGCCGAACGATCCCACCGCATTGGGGATGGCGGTGAGCAGAAAGAAGCTCATGCCGTCGGCGCCGTTGCGGGCCGGGCCGCCGGAGTCGCCGCCATAGGTGTAAGTGGTGAAAGTCGCCTGCAGGCCGCTGGTTGACGGGAACAGGCTGTTGTAAATGATGGCGCCGGATTGGGAGTTGGCGCTATTGGTCAGGCGCAACGCGCCATTGCCGCTGCTGTCCGGCATGCTGCCGTTGTAGCCGCCGACTTGGGCATTGCCGCTTGGGTCCTTGGTGCCGCAGGCCGGAATCGAACCGCTGCCGTTGCCTGCCGTCATGCATGCGCCGCCAAACACTTTCCAGCTGAGCTGAGCGCTGCCGCCGGTGAAGTTGTCGCCCACCACGATGGCGTGGGCGTGAATAGGCCATAGCGCGGCCAGCAGCAGACTGAGCGCGGTGCGGGAGGCAGAAAAGCGCGAGGCGTGTTTCATCGTCATTTCCCCAGGTTTTTGACGCCGGAGTACAGCGTGTAGGTGCTTTGCAAGACCACGAGGGAGCTTGTGTTGCCGCCATAGCCCAAGGTGTTGATCTGGTACAGCACCCCATTGCCGGCGCTATTGAGCCCCAGATACTGTATGTAAATCTGCGGTGGCTGGGCAAATGCGGTGCTGATGCTTGGGGCGTTGGCGGTCAGCGCATAGCTGTAGCCAGCATTTGTCCAGGGGGTATTCGTGGCGGCGATCGCGTTGCTGCAAAGGGCGAGCGAGGTTTGCGCCGCGCTGCAATTTGTGGCCTGGGAAGGGTCCGAATTGTTGTTTTGCAGCAGCCACCATTCCGCATAGTCGATGCTGGCCTGCGCGGCTTCAAAGGCGCGGCCTTTCTCGCGGAAGTTGCCGGCCATGCGTCCCTGCAGCCCCACGCCGCGCATCATGGCCAGGCCGATGATGGTGATGACGATCAGGATCATCAGCGCGGCGATCAGCGTGAAGCCGTTTTGTCTTGCTCGTGTGTTAGAACGCTGTTTCATAGTTGATTCATCACCCCGATGACCCAGGATACGGTCAGAGAGCTTGTGCCCTGAGCCGCGACCTGCACCTGGTTGGCCAGCGGGTTGACCATGGTCAGCGTGACCTTGACCGAGCGCACGGCGGCCCCGGGCGGCAGCGTGCTGGCGCTGAAGTACTGGTTGACTGACCCGTTGCCGTTGGTGTCCACGCCATATAGCACGGTCATTTTGCTGACGCCGTCCACCAAGGGCTGGGCTGCGCCGCTGTTCAGCGCGCAGGTCAGCTGGTTGTTATTGACGGCGAACTGATTGATGTAGATGGTGTTGCTGCTGCCAGCGTTTGAGGTGCCGTTGCAGTTGAGTATGCCGTCGCCCGGGGCGGTGGCGAAGCGTACGGTCAGAGTGTCCGATGCGTTGCTGGTGCCCGATGTGCCGGTGATCGATTGGCCGGCGGCGAACACGCCGGACGCCGGTAGCGCATCGGTGGCGCCCTGGGTTTGCGGGCTGGGGTAGTAGCCGGCCGATTGCACGATGGTGTTGATCATCGTCATGGCCGTGCGCTGGTTGTCCTGCAGTTGCGCGAGTCCGCTCTGGTTGCTTTGCGCCAGCTTGGTCGAGGTGAAGATCATCACCAGCACGCTGAGCAGCAGCAGGCCGATGGTGATGGCGACCATGACTTCCACCAGGCCGCTGCCTGTTTGTTTGGGGTGTCTCATGGGATCACCACCATCTGATACGTGGCGCTGGCGGTGGCCGGGGCGGTCATCGTCGCGGCGTTGACCTTGGATTGCTTCTCCTGCCAGGAGACCGTGATGGTGCAAGTGGTCGGCGCCGACGTGGCGCAGGCGATCTGCCCTTTGCCACTCGGCAGCGTGCCCAGCATGCCGCTGCCCCATTGAGTCGTGTCGTAGGCGGCCATGGTGGCGGCGGAGCAGTTGCTGCCCGAAGCGGTGCAGTCCACGGTTTGGGTCAGAGACGGTGTGCCTGTGACGCCGCTGGCGGTGACGGTCCAGCTGTTGCTATTGGCTGACGATAAGTTGCTCCAATATGCATTATTGGCATGCATGGCCGCGGCCATGCTTTCCGCGGCGATGGCGCCGATGCTGCGGCTGCGGGCGATATTGGTGTTGTTGATGGCCGCCGCTTGCATGCCGGCGATGCCGAGCAGGCCCAGCGAAATCACCACCAGCGCCACCAGCACTTCCAGCATGCTGACCCCGCTTTGGCGGCACGAAGCAAACGTATTCATGGACATGTCATTCCCGATGGACTGGTCTGGCCGCCGCGCAGGCTCAGCGGATGGCCTGAGGCCTCAACGATGACGCAGTATGGCGTGGCGCTGGTATTGCTGGTGCTGCGAATCACCACCTTGCCGGTATTGGCCGATGCGGCGTAACCCATCCGGTTGAAGCAGAACGGCGTGGTGCCGGCCACCGGCGGCGAGGCGAGATTGGTGTAATTGGCCGTATCCTTGCTGCTGAAAGCCTTTTGCTTGCGCAACACGGTGCCGTTGCTGCCGTTGGCGCAACTGGCGCCCGTCGTCACGATCCAACCTACCGCCCAATTGGCGCTGCCGCCGGACGCATCACAGGTCTGATTGTCGGTGGACTGGCAGACCAGCACGTACTGGCCTTGGCGCAGCGCTTCATTGCGCGCGTACAGGATGTCGCCGTACAGATTATTGCTTTCCGCCTGGATGCTTTCCGCCGCGATGGTGCTTTGGTAAGCCGGGACGGCAAAGGCCAGCGTGATGGCCAGTATGGCGATGACCATCATTAACTCTAATAAGGTGAAACCATTCTGGTGGCGCATGGCGGTCCGTGGCGGCTCATTTTATCGATTCTTCCCCTAGGGGCTGTTGACGTTTGGTGGGCGGTCGCGCCGGGATGCGTTTTGCGGCGAATCGAGGCGTTTCGCGCGCCGCATAGCATTCTCTGCCAGCGTGGAACAACTAAGAGTCGGCGCGAAAGGCGCCCGGCCCTGCGGGTTTGGCGAAGCGCAAACGCGATCCACTCACCAAACGTCAACAGCCCCTATGCTTGATTATCCAATAATTTGCATCCGGATTGAATGGCGCCAGCCTCCATCGATCCTGCTGTCGGCGCCGTTCGTCGATTTGCAAGTCAGACCCAGGCTTGCAGAATGGCCAGCAAGGAGGGGTGCTGTAGTTTGCGGCGGCTGGCGCTGACATAGTAATGCTCCCAGACGCCATCCAGGGCGCCTATGCCTTCCAGTCCGGGCGGGCCATAGTCCTCTTCGGGCAGGAAGGGCGCGGGGCATAAGCCCAGGCCCTGGCGGGCGAAGGTTTCCATCAGCGCGTAGTCGTCGCATTCTCCCACCACCCGGGGGCGCAGCCCCTGCGATTCGAACCAGTGTTCCAGCTGGCGGCGCAGCATATTGTCGCGGCTGGGCAATAGCAGCGGCGCCTGCCGCAGACTGGCCGGAAAACCCGGCTGATAACGCTCTTTCATCGCCGGATTGGCCAATAACTGCACCGGGCAGCGCAATAGCAGCCAGGACTGGAATTGCTGCTGTTCGCTGCTGGCCACCGGGCGGTCGGCCAGCACCAAATCCAGTTTGTGGCGTCCCAGTTCGCCTATCAGCTCGTCAAAGTCGCCCTCGCTGCAACTGAGCCTGAGTTGTCCGGATTCTGCCGGCAGCGCGGGCTGCAGCAGGCGGCTGGCGATGTGTTTGGGCAAGACGTCTGAGACGCCGGCCGCCAGTCTTTGCATCTGGTCCAGCTGCTCGTCGGCCATGGCTTCTTCCAGCTCCGCGCCCAGCATGAAAATCCGGTCGGCATAGCTCAGCGCCAAGCGGCCGGCTTCAGTCAGCTCCAGGCCGCGGCCCTGCTGGCGGAACAAGGCGCGGCCAAGTTGCCGCTCCAGCTTGGCTATCTGGCCGCTGATGGTCTGCATGCTGACATCCAGCTGCTCGGCGGCGCGGGTCACGCTGCCGGTGCGGGCAACCGCCCAGAAATATTGCAGATGCTTGTAGTTGAGATTTTCCATTTATTCGAAAAATTGGAAGTTTCAATCAGATTTTATATGATTTTTTCGATGTGTTGCATCGCCTACACTACAGCATGGCTATCGTTGCTGGATGGCCATGGATAAACCATTTTGGAGACCAAATAATGAAACGGGTGATTTTGCTGATCGCCACCAATATCGCGGTGATGCTGGTGCTGAGCGTGAGCGTGCGCTTGCTGGGTCTGGACCGCTTCGTCACTGCCGGCGGCTTGAACCTGGGCATGCTGTTGATGTTCTCGGCCGTATTGGGCTTTGGCGGCGCGTTTATTTCCTTGGCGCTGTCCAAGACCATGGCCAAGTGGAGCACCGGGGCGCGGGTGATCACGCAGCCGTCCGGCCAGACCGAAGCCTGGCTGCTGGCCACTGTGCGCAAGTTGGCCGACCGCGCCGGTCTGCCGATGCCGGAGGTGGCGGTGTACGAGGGCGAGCCCAATGCCTTCGCCACCGGTCCCAGCCGCTCGAATTCGCTGGTGGCGGTGTCCACAGGCTTGCTGGCCAATATGAATGAAGAAGAGGTCGAGGCGGTGCTGGCGCATGAAATCGCCCATATCCGCAACGGCGACATGGTGACGCTGACGCTGATCCAGGGCGTGGTCAATACCTTCGTCTATTTCCTGGCCCGCGTGGTTGGCTATCTGGTGGACAGCTGGCTCAAGCGCGATGAGGAAAACAGCGCCGCAGGCACGGGCATCGGCTACTTCGTGACGGTGATCGTCTGTGAAATCGTGTTCGGCATCCTGGCGTCCTTGGTGGTGATGTACTTCTCGCGCCAGCGCGAATTCCGCGCCGACGCCGGCGCCGCCGAGCTGCTGGGCTCGCCGCGGCCGATGGCCAACGCGCTGCGTCGCCTGGGCGGCATTGAAGCGGACGGCCTGCCGCAGAGCATGGCCGCTTCCGGCATCGCCGGCGGGCGCGGCGTGCTGGGCTTGCTGGCCACGCACCCGAGCCTGGAAGAGCGCATCGCCGCCTTGGAAGGCCGCAAGTGATGGCGCGAGCGATAGCCGGCGCATCGATGGATTGAATGGAGCAAGCGGTGATGGATTTTTTGATGTCCCCGACTTTGGGGTACCCGTTGTGGGTGTGGCTGATGTTCATGGGCGGCGTGCTGGCGCTGCTGGCCTTTGATCTGGGCGTTTTGCAGAAGGATGGCCGCGAAATCGGCGTGAGCCAGAGCCTGAAGTTGTCCGCGATGTACATCGGCATTGGTTTGGCCTTTGGCGGCTGGGTGTGGTGGTACCGCGGAGCGGATGCCGGCGTGCAGTATCTGACCGGCTATCTGCTGGAAAAGTCGCTGTCGCTGGATAATGTGTTCGTGATTTCGCTGATCTTCGGCAGCATGGCGGTGCCGCGCGCCTACCAGCACCGGGTATTGTTTTGGGGCATCCTGGGCGCCATCGTGATGCGGGCGCTGATGATAGGCGCCGGCGCGGCGTTGGTGGCGCAATTCCAATGGGTGTTGCTGGTGTTCGGCGCCTTCCTGTTGTTTGCCGGCGTCAAGATGTTGCGTGATGCCGACGAGGAATCGAAACCGCTGGAAGAGCAGCGTTTGTATCAATGGCTGCGCGCCCACTTCCGATTCACGCCGAGTCTGGCAGGCAACGCTTTCCTGGTGCGCGGCGAGAAGCATGGCCTGGCCGCCGGCTGGTGGGCGACGCCGCTGCTGCTGACCTTGATTCTGGTGGAGGCGGCGGACCTGGTGTTCGCGGTGGACAGCATACCGGCCATCTTCGCCGTCACGCAGGACCCGTTCCTGGTCTACACCTCCAATATCTTCGCGATTCTGGGCCTGCGCGCGCTGTATTTCGCGCTGGCGGCGATGGTGCATCGCTTCCATTATCTGAAGTATGCGCTGGCGCTGGTATTGGTGATGATAGGCGTCAAGGTGGGCCTGGTGTATCTGCATGATATCGGCCTGGTGGCGTTCAAGCTGCCGACCGCGCTGTCGCTGCTGTTGACTGTCGGCTTGCTGGGCGGCGGGGTGGCTTATTCCTTGTATCGCACCCGCCAGCCTCAAAGCATTGGCTAAAGCCAGGAACCAATTGCCGTTAGCATGGTTCAAACGGAACGGGCGTCTGCCATATTTATCTCGGCAGACGCCCGTTTGTGCGCCGGCGGACAGGTCTGCCGACGGCAAGCTGGTCTCAATAATCAAAAAACCTTAGGAATAGTCTTGATGTCACAAGCCCCTCGATTGCTTATCGTTGATGATGATCCGGATCTGCGCGGTCTGCTGAGCGACTACCTGAGCGGTCAGGGAGTGACGGTGGCCGCCGTGGGCGATGGGGATGCGATGAATCGCATTCTGGCCGAGCAGTCGTTCGATATCCTGATACTGGACCTGATGCTGCCCGGCACCGATGGCTTGACCCTGTGCCGCGATCTGCGCTCTCGCTCCAGCATGCCCATCCTGATGTTGACCGCGCGCGGCGATGAGCTGGACCGCATCATCGGCCTGGAAATGGGCGCGGATGACTACCTGCCCAAGCCCTTCAACCCGCGCGAGCTGCTGGCCAGGGTGCGCAGCATCCTGCGCCGCGTGGACGAGAAACGCAACAGCAGCTCGCTGCGCGCCTTGCAGTTTGCCGATTGGCGTTTGGAGCTGGGCGCCCAGCATCTGGTGGATGGAGAGGGCGTGGTGACGCCGCTGTCCGGCGGAGAGTTCAAACTGATGCAGGCGCTAGCCGAAAACCCGCAGCGCGTGATGTCGCGCGACCAATTGATGGAAGCGATGAACGGCAAGGAAGCCGGACCGTTTGATCGCACCGTCGACGTGATGATAGGACGTCTGCGCAAGCGTCTGGGCGACGACGCCCGTGAGCCTTTGCTGATCAAGACCATCCGCAGCGGCGGCTATATGTTGGCCTGCGAGGTGGTGCCGGTGAGATGAGGCGGCTGCCGCGAACCTTGTACGGTCAGCTGTTGCTGACCTTGCTGACCAGCGTGCTGTTGGCCAATGTGATCGGCATCGCTCTGGTGCTGACTGATCGCGAGCGGCTGACGCGCACGCTGCGCGCCGAATATGTGGCGCAGCATCTGGCAGACATGATCAATCTGCTGGATGAAACCCCAGTCTCCAATCGGGCCAAGCTGGCTGGCGCGTTGTCTTCTCCTATGGTGCAAGTGGTGCTAGGGCATCCCTGGCTGGACAGCCGGAAGACTGACTGGCCCGAGGCCAACAAGCTGTGCCATCTGATCCGCACCGATCTGAATTTTCCATACCAGATGCAGGTGCTGTCGTTCCGCGAGGACGAGCCCAATGCGCCGGAGGGCTTGTTGGCGCCGTTCATGGAGCCGGGGCAGCATGTGTTCGCCCCGGACAAGAAGTTCTGGGTCAGGGCCTTGCCGAGTGGATTGGAGGATGGAGAGGAGGAGCTGAAAATCCAGATGGCGACGGTGCAAGTCACGTTGCGCGATGGCGAGGTGGCTACCTTTCGCATCGGACAGGTGGTGTCGCCGGAAGAAACGCCATGGCGGGTGACGGCCTGGTTGCTGTTGGTGGCCTTGGTCGTGGCGGCGGTATCGGCCTGGGCGGTCAGGCGGCTGACCCGCCCCTTGGCCTTGTTCTCTACTGCGGCGTCGGGCCTGGCGGCCAATCTGGATCAGCCGCCGTTGCCGGAAACCGGCACCCAGGAGGTGATCAACGCCACGCGGGCCTTCAATCGCATGCAAAAGGAATTGCAGCGCTATCTGCAAACCCGCAGCCAAATGCTGGCCGGCGTATCGCATGATCTGCGTTTGCCGATCACCCGCATACGTTTGCGGCTGGAACAGCTGCAGGAATCGCCGTCGCGGCAGGCGATAGAGCGCGACTTGATCGAAATGGATCAGCTGATCGGCGATACCCTGGCGTATCTGCGCTTGGGGCAAGGCAATGAAAGTTGCGTGTTGCTGAATCTGGACGCCTTGCTGGAGGGCGTCATCGAGGATGTCGAAGCCCTGGGCGCGCAGGTGAGTTACACGTCTTCGCCTGTCAAGCCATTGTTGGCGCGGCCGCAATCCCTGCGCCGCTGCATCGGCAACCTGCTGGAGAATGCCCGGCGCTACGGCGGCGATGGCGTGATAGAAGTGCGTCTGAGCGAGCGCAATGGCAGAGTGGAAGTCATGCTAAGGGACCACGGCCCCGGGATTGCCGATGCAGACCTGGAGCGGGTGTTCGAGCCTTATGTGCGGCTGGAGGATTCGCGGGCCAAGCATACTGGCGGCAGCGGCTTGGGGCTGGCCATCGCCCGCGCGATTGCGCGCGAGCACGATGGCGAAATCCTGTTGTTCAATCATCCGCAAGGTGGTTTGTGCGCTGAGTTGAATTTTCCGGCGCAGCGGCCCGCTTAACATTGATTGACAATTGCAAACATGGATTGGCTTGATGTTTTGATTGGGAGTAAATACAATCTAAATTGAGTTCGCCAGAATTTGTCATCCCCAAGTTCAAGTGGATTCAGGTCAAGTCTATCCTTTACAAGGCCCGCTTCGGCGGGCCTTTTTTTATACGTTTAAATGTAAATGAAAATTTAATAAGCAGTTAATATTCATTAAGCAACATTATTTGCAAATGATTGGTTCGTTTGTGAATTATTTTGCAATGTTGCATTTTTGCTTCAGTGTTGCTTTTTTGATACTTTTTGAGAGTGCATGCTTGCGTTGTTTGGTTTTGGAAATTAGTATGTGATCGCTTTCTAAGACAAATCCAATAGGATGTGCACGATGAAAAAAACTCTGATCGCTCTGGCTGTCGCCACTTTGCCGGCAGCAGCATTCGCTGACGTTACCATCTACGGTACCCTTAAGGCTGGCGTGGAAAACGTTGACGCCGGCGGCATGAACAAGACCAATATCGATGACTTGGGCTCGCGCATCGGCTTCAAGGGCAGCGAAGACCTGGGCAACGGCCTGAAGGCCATCTGGCAGGTTGAAAGCGGCTTCGATGTCGACGGCTCCAACCGTCAGAAATATGGCACCTTCGCCAGCCGCGAATCGTTTGTCGGTCTGGATACCGGTTTCGGCAAGGTCCGTCTGGGTAATCTGTCCACTTTCAGCGATGACAGCATGGGCATGGTGAATACCTGGGAAAGCTCCAGCGCCGCTCTGCAGCTGGATGCGTATGGCCGCGACGATATGCGCGTGAAGAATGCGATTCGCTTCGACACCGCCAATTACAATGGCTTCAAGGCTGCCTTCCTGTATGGCACCAAGGAAGACAAGACCGCTCAGTTTGCCGGCCAGCCGAGCGACAGCTCGCGCGAACTGTACAACCTGGGTCTGTCCTATGAGAACAGCGGCTTCTTCGGCAAGTACCAGTTCATTCACCAGACTCCGGTGAACATCGCTGGCACTCGCACCCAGTCCAACGACAGCCACCGTCTGGAAGCTGGCTATAACGCCAACAACCTGCTGGTGTCCTTCGGCTACCGCAATGATCGCGGCGACAGCTCCATCACGCCGCTGAGTTTCCTGAAGGGTGACAATGCTCCGGCTCTGGATGGCAGCAAGTACAAGTCGCAGGAATACGCGCTGACTGCCGCCTACACCATTGGCGCCTTCACGCCGAAGATCTCCTACGCCCAAGCCAAGGATTACAGCAAGGATGGCGTGAATGTCGATCACACTGGCTACAAGCAGTTCCTAGTGGGCGTGGACTATCAGATGTCCAAGCGCACGACCATGGGCTTGCAGTATGGCGAGGTCAAGGCTGATCAAGCCATCTTCTCCAATGCCGAAGGCGCTTCCGCAGGCAACAAGCTGCGCGGCCTGGGCCTGAACGTGATCCATTCCTTCTAAATAGCGCTTAGCAAGAAGGAATCGCCGAGATGGGCTGACATCAAGGCGAAAAAACAAGCCGCCGCATCCATGAGGGTGCGGCGGTTTTGTTTTAGGCGCTTGTCTGCATCTGCCGAGCGCGATTAAATCGGTTTTTTGCCAGCGGAGAGCCATATGTCGCCTTTTCACCGTCTGTTTTCTTCCGTCCTTGAGTCCTTGCCATGGATGGACGCCGATATGGAGCCTTGGCAGTGGTTGCAGCATTTGCCGGAAACCCTGCGTCGGCAACGTTCGCGGTCTTCGCCGGAGGAGTGGATCATCGATGGCGAAACGATGATTCATCGCAGCGCGGCATTGGAGCAGGGGGTGATCCTGAAGGGGCCGATCTGGATTGGCCCAGGCTGCCGCGTGGCGGCCCACGCTTACTTGCGAGGCGGCGTCGTGCTGTGCGACGGAGCGACGGTCGGTCCGGGCTGCGAGATCAAAACTTCCATCATCGGACCCGGCAGCCGGCTAGCGCATTTCAATTTTGTCGGCGATTCGGTGTTGGGGGCGGATATCAATTTGGAAGCTGGCGCCATTTTGGCCAACCATTGGAATGAGCGCACCGACAAGAGCGTGCGTTTGCGTCTGGATGGGCAGGTGGCTGTGCCGGAGGTGGAGAAGCTGGGTTCGCTGCTGGGCGATCATGTGCGGATCGGCGCCAACGCCGTGTTGTCGCCGGGCACGGTTCTGGCGGCGCATGCGGTGGTGCCGCGGCTGGGGCTGGTGGAGCAAGACCGGCAGAGCTGAAAAACGCTGCTGGCCGGCCCTGTGATGGAGCCGGCCGCGGCGCAGGCTGCCTGGCGGGCAGCCGGAAAGTTCAGTGGAAAGGCAGTACCCCGAATTTTTCCAGCAGGTAGCCTGCGGTCTGCAGCGCGCCTTCCACCCAGCCTTGGGCATCAGAGTAAGCTTCGCCGCAAATGTACAATGGCAGGTCCGTGGGTTGAACGATGCGCCGCTTCACTTCCCAACTCTTGACGCCGATATTCCAGCTGTTCCAGCCGCCGCCGTATGGATCGTCCCCCCAGTCGCGGAAGGCCGCGTTGCGCACCTTGGGCGTATAGTTGAGGCTGTGCATCACGGTGAGTTGGCGGGTGACTTCCTCCGTCATCATCCGCGGCGCCTTGTACTGATGCCAGGTCAGTTCGTTGCGCTGGACATTGTCGTCCTCGCCGATGAAGGGATCGGCCAATGGCGCCACGTCCAGTCCCGCTCCGCGCGGTTGCCGGCGCTTTGCGCGCAGCCCATCCCAGAATCCGGTGTTGTCGCCGTCGTCGTAGCTGGCCAGCAGCATCGCGTGGCCCTGAGTCGCCGGCTGGCCGTTGCTCTTGGGCCAGTAGTAGGTTTGCCGCACCGGCAGGTCGGTGACGGAGCGGCCCGACTGCACCGCGACGTAGGTCGGCTCGCCCTTGGCGTTGGCAGAGGCGTAGCCGGTGTTGCGCCACCATGGGCTGTCATAAGTGGTGAACAGCTTGAACAGCGGCCGCGGCGTCACGCTGCCGATCAACGGCTGGATTTCCTGCAGCACTGGGCAGGTGACGGCCAGCAACTCCAGCGAGCGGCTCGGCATCGCCAGTATCAGCGATTTGGCGGCGATGGTGCGGCCTTTCACCTGAAACTCGAAGCCATCTCCTTTGCTGACAATATTGGAAACGCTGGATTCCAACCGTACTTCGCCGCCCAATTGCTGGAAGAGCTGCGCCAGCGTCAACGGCACCTGCTGGAAGCCGTTGCTGAAGCCCTTGTACTCAGGGCTGACGCCAAAGTCGGACAGATACCAGGGAATGGCGTCGGCGGCGTTCCAGTTGCACAGAGTGGAGTCGTAGCCGCCTACATCCTCGGCATAGTGATAGGCTTCGCCGGTGAGCACCCGCAGCAGCACATTCCAGAAGCCCTGTTTGTATAGCGGCACGCCGCCGAACTCTGCCTGCTGGGCCATTTGGCGGCGCTGTTCTTCGTTTAGGCTTGGATTGGTGATGCCCGGCACGATCTGTTCGATCGCGTTGACGATCACGCTGCCGGCGCTTTGGCCCTGATCGATGAAATTCAGCTGGTAGGGGACTTTGGCCGGATCGTTGGTGAAGTCGGCCAGCCGCAGGTAGACGCCGCGCAGAAAGGCGATGTTCTGCGGTTCGTCCACCGGGAAGTCGTACAGTTTGATCTGCTGGTCTTGAGGCAGTTGCTGGTTGAGGTCGGCAATCAGCCGAGTGATCAGCGGCTGAACGGCGGGCAGGATGCGCATGCCGCCGAGTTCCGCCACCATGTCCGGGATGTCCGGCGGACGCACCGACAGCAGCCGTCCGCCGATATGGTTGCTGGCCTCGAAGACCGCGATCTTGTCATGTGGCCTTTCCTGCTTCAGGCGCCAGGCGCAGTAGACGCCGGAGACCCCCCCGCCGACGATGGCGATGTCGAAATTTTCTTCAGCCATGGTGCTGTTTCCTTCTCTGGGTGGATTGGGTTCAGAAGATCACTGGCACATTGCCCGGCAGACCGTCATCGTCATTGCGCCGCAGCAGCTCCGCGCCGAAGTGGAAGCAGTCCAGGCGGGGCTGCTTTTCGTAGCGGGCATTTGCTTCTTCCGGCGTTGGAGGGGTTTGCTCCAGGCCGATGGTGTGCATGTCCAGCACGTAGGCGTGGCCGCTCAGCGCGCGGTCCATGCCGCGCCTGACCGCTGCGCGCACGTCTTCGGGATGGCGGACAATCTCGCCCTCCATGCCGCCGAAAGCCTTGGCCAGGGTGACGAAGTCCGGCTTGGGCCGGTGGATGCGCAGGTATTCCGGGTCTTGCGTCTTGGCTGCCCATTCGTAGCCGGGCGCTTTGCCGTATATTTTCTCCACCTGCTGCAGGCCCATCTGCAGCGTATGGTATTCGTGGTTGTTGGTGATGATGTAGAGCACGCCCAGCTGGCGATGCTGCGCGGTCCACCAGGTTTGCGGATAAAACAGCGAGGAGCCGTCGCCGGTGGCGGCCACCACGAAGCGGGTGTCGATTCCCTGCCAGCCGTTCTGTTCCAGTTTGATGCCTAGCGTGGCTGGCATGGACCAGCCTAGAGAGCCGCCTCCGACGCAGTAATAGCTGATGGGTTGCGCCGCCTGGTCGGTGAACGGCAGCAGGTATTGAAACGGCGCAGGATCAGACACTGCCTCATGCACGTAGACAAACTGCTTTTCCAGTTTGCGCTCGCGTATCTCCTTGCGCAGCGCGTCGGCGATCACCACCGCCCAGATCTCATTCTGATGCATTGCCTCGCGCAGATAAGCCTCCCAATCGGCGGCGCGCTTCACGGCGCCTTCCTTCATTTTCTGGTTGCGCGCGGCGGCGGCAGGAGACGGCTGGTCGCCGATTAGTTGATTGATCAGAGGCAGCGAGGCTTTGATATCGCCGAACAGGGCGGCTTCGCCGTAGTAGTTTTTGCCGATGTCCCAAGTATTGTTGCTGAGATAAACTTGGGTGACATGCGGCGGAATCAGCGGACCATCGCTGTACTTGTAGACCGTGATCTGGGCCTGGTTGCTGAAACCGCACAGGAAGGCGACGTCATGGCCGGCGAATACCTGCTGCACGCCGGCTTGGCTGCTGGGCAGCTCGCCCTGCCAGTGGTAGTCGTCGTTGGGAAAGTTGGCCAGACTGCTGAAGGTCTGCTGCAGCACTGGCGCACCCAATAGTTCAGCCATCCGCTGCAGTTCCGGCCACGCTTCGGCGTAGCCGACGGCGTCGCCGGTGACGATGAGGGGGTTCTTGGCCTCGCGCAGCAGCTTGGCGGCCTGTTCCATCGCTTGGGTGTCTGCGGTGAAGTGCGGCGAGATTTTCGTGACGCCCTTGATGCGGTCGTCGTCGCCGATGCGCCGCATGGTGAACTCCCACGGAATGGAGACGAATACAGGGCCGTTGGGCGGCGCCATCGCTTCCTTGAAGGCGCGTTGCAGCACCATGGGAAACTCTTGCTCAGTGCGTACCTCATGTGCCCATTTGGTGTATTGGCGCGCAAGATCGACCAGATTGGACGCCAGCAACGGTTCCTGGGTGACTAGCTCGTTTTGCTGCTGGCAGCACAGGATCACCAGTGGAGCCTGCGAACGCCAAGCGTTGAACAGGTTCCCTATGCTGTGGGCGATGCCGGGCGTCACGTGCACCACCAGCACGCCGGGCTTGCCTGTCATCCGCGCGGATCCCATCGCCGCGCCGATGGCGATGTTTTCATGCAGGCATTCGATGTACTCCACTTGGTTTTCCGGGTAGGAAGTGCCATCGATGATGGGAATCTCATTGGTGCCCGGCACGCCGAAAATCCGGTGTATGCCCAGTTGGCTCAGGATGTCGAAAACGTAATCCCGGGCCCAGCGTTTTTGACCAGTTGGCGCGTCCATGCTCATGTTTTCCTTCCGCGTGAAAATGTGAACCGTTATGTGTGTGGTAATGCAGTGGGGAAGGAAATGAAACGAAAGAGGACTTGTCGGATAAATAGGCACAGCGGCAGCGCTGCAGGAAAATCGCGTTTAATTGAGTGATTTTTAATGAGAAATCTACGGAACTGCAGATGAGCTAAGTGTGAATACTCACCGGCTGTGTGGACAGGTGTGATGTGATAACACGATGAATCTACTTGCAGATGGCGTTTTGTGGAACTAACAGCGGAGGCAAATGCACAGAAGCCGGCTTGTTGGCCGGCTTCTGTGCGGGTGGAGAGAGACGCGCGTCAGCGGCTTAGAACCATTGGCCGTAGCGCTTGATGTACAGCGTTTTCACCGTTTGCGTCAGCGCCAGGTAGCCCGCCATGGTCAGCAGCAGCCACCAGAAGTAGCTGGTGTCCAGCTGGATGAAGCCTAGCGAGCTGGCCAGCGGCGAGTACGGCAGGTAGCAGCCGATGGCGATGGCCACGCTGGTGGATAGCATGACCGGCAAGGACGCCGTGCTCTGCAGGAACGGAATCTTGCGGGTGCGCAGCATGTGCACCACCAGCGTTTGCGATACCAGGCCTTCGATGAACCAGCCGGAGTTCATGATCAGCTGGCCGCCGTCGCCGCCATGCAGATGGTAGGCCGCGCCCGCGCCGAACACCGTCCACAGCAGGATGTAGGTGGTGATGTCGAAAACCGAAGAGGTGGGCCCCAGCCACAGCATGAAGCGCTTGATGTTGCCGGCTTCCCACTTGCGCGGCTTCTTCAGGAAGTCCGGGTCCATCTTGTCCCAGGGCAGGAACATCTGCGACAGGTCGTACACCAGATTTTGCAGCAGCAGCTGCATCGCCAGCATCGGCTCCCATGGCAGAAAGGCCGAGGCCACCAGCACCGAGAACACATTGCCGAAGTTCGAGCTGGCAGTCATGTTCAGGTATTTGAGGATGTTGCCGAAAGTCTCGCGGCCGGTGATTACGCCTTCTTCCAGCACCATCAGGCTCTTTTCCAGCAGGATGATGTCTGCGGTCTCCTTGGCGATGTCGGCGCCGCTGTCCACCGAGATGCCGACGTCGGCGTCGCGCAGCGCCGGGGCGTCGTTGATGCCGTCGCCGAGGAAGCCCACAGTATGGCCGTTGGCTTGAAGCGCCTTCACCACGCGGGATTTCTGCAGCGGCGTCAGCTTGGCGAAAATGGTGGTGTGCTTGACGGCGGCGCACAGCGCCACGTCGTCCATGACCTCGATTTCTTGGCCAATCAATGGTTTGCCCGGATTGAGGCCGACGTCGCGGCAGACCTTGGCGGTGACGATGGGGTTGTCGCCGGTCAGCACTTTGACCGTGACGCCGTACTCCTGCAGGGCCTTAATGGCCGGCGCAGCCGAGTCCTTGGGCGGATCGAGGAAGGTCAGGAAGCCGCGCACCACCAGGCCCTGTTCGTCTGCCGTCTGGTAAGCCGCCTTGCGGGCGTTAGTCGGAATGTGGCGGGTGGCGACCAGCAGCACGCGATAGCCTTCCGCGTTGAATTCCTGGCTCAGGCTGAGCAGGCGGGCGCGTTCTTCCGCATTGAGCGCGCGCGCCTCGCTGCCATCCTGTACATGGCTTGAGACGGCCAGCATTTCCTCCACCGCGCCTTTGGACACCATCAGCTGCTGGCCATGGCTATCCTGGACGATGACCGACAGCCGGCGCCGCTCGAAGTCGAACGGCAGCTCGTCGATCTTGCTGTAATGGCGCAGCTTGACGCGTTCTCCCAGCTCGTCGGCGCGGGCGACGATGGCGATGTCCATCAGGTTCTTCATGCCGCTCTGATGGAAGCTGTTGAGCCAGGCCAGCTGCAGCGTGGTTTCGTCCTTGCGGCCGGCCACGTCGTAGTGTTGTTCCAGGATGATCTTATCCTGAGTCAGCGTGCCGGTCTTGTCGGTGCACAGCACATCCATGGCGCCGAAGTTCTGAACCGAGTTCAACCGCTTCACCACCACCTTGCGCCGCGCCATCGCCACCGCGCCCTTGGCTAGGTTGGCCGAGACGATCATCGGCAGCATTTCCGGCGTCAGGCCCACGGCTACCGCCAGGGCGAAGGTGAGGGCGGACATCCAGTCGCCCTTGGTGATGCCGTTGATCATGAAGACAATCGGCACCATCACCAGCATGAAGCGGATCAGCAGCCAGGACACGCTGTTGACGCCCTTGTCGAAGCTGGTTTCGATGCGTTTGTGGCTGACCACATTGCGCGCCAGCGAGCCGAAGTAGGTGTCGGAGCCGGTGGCCACCACCACGGCGCGGGCGGTGCCGGACACCACATTGGTGCCCATGAAGCAGCCGTTGGGCAGGTCGAGCAGGCTGGCGTCGCCATGGGCTTGGTCTGCTGCGGACTTGGCGGCCACGGCGCCCAGCGTGTCGTACTTCTCTACCGGCAAGGCCTCGCCGGTCAGCACGGCCTGGCTGATGAACAGATCGCGCGACTCCAGCAAGCGGATGTCGGCCGGAATCATGTCGCCGGCTTGCAGATGGACGACGTCGCCGACCACCAACTTGCTCATCGGCACTTCCATGCGCAGCGGCGAGGTTTGCGAGGTGGGGCGGCGCTGCACGGTGGCGGTATTGCGCACCAGGGACTTCAGATTTTCCGCGGCCTTGGCGGAACGGAATTCCTGCCAGAAACGCAGCAGGCCGCTGATGCCTATCATGCTGGCAAGAATGATGACTTTGGTCCAGTCCTGATCGTCAGGCGGCGCCATCGCGATATCCATCACATAGCTGATGGCGGCCAGTACGATCAGTACCGCCACAAACGGATTCTTGAAGGCGAGCAGCAGTTGGATCAGCGCATGGGGCGGCTTGTCGTGGGCCACTTCATTGGGGCCGAACTGGTGCAGCCGTTGCGCGGCCTCGGCGGCGGTCAGTCCTTCCGGGTGGCTGCGCAGGCGCTTGAAGGTTTCGTCTGCCGGCAATTGGGCCTCGCTGGCCAGCCGGAAGGTTTCTTTGTCGCGGTTCTTGCCCGGGGTGGCGATGAAGCCGCGGTTCTTGTGGTGAGGATGCGTTTGTTTGGTCATGGCAAATCTCCAGGCGCCGTGGGCGTGACCATCCCTGCCGCGAGGCATCGGCGCCGACAATGTGTCAGCTTTTGAGCCGGTTCAAGATATTTCCGCGCCGCCGATTTGCTTAGGCGGCATGCATGGGAAGGGATCGTGAACAGGCTGAGAAAGCGAGAGAACATTGCCGCCCGCTGGGGAGCTCTATGCGAACTCCCCAGCGGATGGCATCTCATTCAAGGTGCGTTGAATCTATGGCATGCTTGCTCCTGCATGGACGCTGCGGCTCGGCGCAGGCGCCGGGCCTGGGTTGATTAGTATGGTTTAACGGTTGGCGTACCTTCCCATGGCGGGTGTGGACGCCGACAGGCAATCAAGCTTGACGCGGGTCAGCGGCAGCGTCGCCAGCCTTTGCGCGATGCTCTGCAGGAAATGCATGCAGGTTTCCGAACCGCAGCGAAAGTCCGCGCTGATCAGCCAGGGCGCCAATGTATGGCTGGCGCCCTGGCTGGCCGGTTGCGGCTGCTCCAGCCATTGCTGGATGCGCAAACCATGCTTTTGCGCCTGGCTGCGGATTTCGCGTCGGGCAACGCCCAGCGACATCGAGGGGCACAGGATGGACAGCTGATAGATCTGTTGCTGGCGTGGGCTGGTGAACAGGTTTTGCATCGTAAGCTCCTGCGTAGGAACGTGCCGGCAATGCGCCGGCGGGGTTCGCGTGGCAACAGCCAGACCGCGCTGCCGGCAAGGGCGGCGACGGAATGGGCGTGTCGGTGCATGGCCGCTTGCGGCATGTCCCGACGCTTACGAGGAGGGGAGCAGTGCCTTAGCGGATCGTCAGGGGTTGCGGTCCGGGTTCTTCTGGCATGGTTGGGTTTGGGTGGCTTGGGTCAGTCAATAGAAGGCGGTTATCTGCCGCCTTCCCGTTATGGGTTTAGGCCGCCTTGGCGCGATTGGCCGGGAACAGCGAGCGATGCTGAGCGGGGGCGCTGGTAAGTCTGCGACCCCAGTGCACGCGGCGGATTTCCGGCAATTGGCTCAGGCGCAGGGCCATATCGTCCAGGTCCTGGCGGCGGATCAGCGGGCAGCTCAGGATGACGGACAGCTTGCATTGGTTGTCCTGGCTGTCGGGGCCGATGGTGACTTGCGAGGCGCGCAGTCCCAGATCGTGCATTTCCCAGAACAGGCGCTTGCGCAGCGCGGTAATCACGTTATTTTCGCAAACAATGTTAAGGCGGAATTCCGCGCAGTCTACAGCTTGGTTGCGATTAAAGAATTTCAGCAGGTGGAAGAATTTCAGGGTTTGCATGTTGAATCCCCCATTATTATTCAACAGGTAATAGCCGCCCCTTTCGATTTGAATAACCGAAATAAGGGAATGATTGTCCAATATCTAAGCGAGCGTATATGGCGCAACTGCAATCAGGCTATTTCCGGGTTGAGGGAATCAGCCGGCCATGCAGAGATGCGTCGCATCCGCTCGCGGTTCTGGTTCTTCTGGCATGGGAACCTCCTGTGCGAAACGAAAGCTGCGCAAACAATCAATACGGGTGCTGGATCTATCGATGGGGGTGTCGGGCACGACCAAGCAAACAGGCACGGCATAGGGTTGCATGGCATGCTGGCCATCCGGGCTGCGTACTGCGAATCTTGGTCGTTATGCTGTTGTCGATGGGAATCGACTTTGAGACACCACATCCTGTCTTGCAGGATGCGGCAGAGAGAAGAGCGTTCGGTCTGCTGTTTATCCTGCAAGGCTTGCTGCGATCGAAGATCGACTAGAACCGTCGTTGTCCACGGTTTGCCTTTGCAAAATTAATAACAATGCCACTATAAACCGGTTTTGCCGTTTTATCAAATAAAACTGTATTTATATCGGGATAATGTTGGCAATTCAGCAGTCGGGGCAAAATGTTCGTCGACTTAAATCATTCGGCATGCTGTTGCGTGGGGAAGGGATTTCATGGCCACTCGGCGCGGCCATGGCTAAGCAAGCGGGTTTCTCGGCATGCGGGAGATTGGAGATCGCTTTCCCTGGCTGGGGTTGGGAATTGCGAGCAGGAACGACAGCAGAAAGGGGCGTCCATGGACGCCCCTTTGCCTGCGCTGCGTATCGGACTTCTAAAGTCGCTTACACCCCTGCCTCATGCGCCTGAACATCTGCGTGATAGCTGGAGCGCACCATGGCGCCGACTGCGGCATGGACAAAGCCCATTTCGTAGGCTTTTTCCTCGAACATCTTGAAGGTGTCCGGGTGAACGTAGCGTAGCACCGGCAGGTGGCCGTCGGAAGGCTGCAGGTACTGGCCTATGGTCAGCATGTCTACATTGTGGGCGCGCAGGTCGCGCATCACTTCGAGGATTTCCTCGTCGGTCTCGCCCAGGCCCACCATCAGGCCGGACTTGGTCCGGACATTCGGGTTCTTCGCCTTGTAGTCTTTCAACAGCTGCAACGAATGCGCGTAATCGGCGCCAGGGCGGGCCTGCTTGTACAGGCGCGGCACGGTTTCCAGGTTGTGGTTCATCACATCCGGCGCGGTTTGCGTCAGGATGTCGATGGCGATGTCCAGCCGGCCGCGGAAGTCGGGCACCAGGGTTTCAATTTGGGTATTCGGCGACAGCTCGCGCACGGCATTGATGCAGTCGGCGAAATGTTGGGCGCCGCCGTCGCGCAGGTCGTCGCGGTCCACCGAGGTGACCACCACGTACTTCAAGCGCATCGCGGCCACGCTCTCGGCCAAGTGTTTGGGCTCGTTCGGGTCCAGCGGGTTCGGACGGCCGTGGCCGACGTCACAGAACGGGCAGCGACGGGTGCAGATATCGCCCATGATCATGAAGGTGGCGGTGCCCTTGCTGAAGCATTCGCCGATATTGGGGCAGGTGGCTTCTTCGCAGACAGTGTGCAGCTTCTGCTCGCGCAGGATTTGCTTGATTTCGTGGAAGCGCTGTCCGTTGGGCAGTTTGGCGCGGATCCATTCCGGCTTTTTCAGCTTTTCTTCCAGCGGCACGATCTTGATCGGGATGCGGGCGGTCTTTGCCGCGCCCTTGTGCTTCACCCCAGCTTGGTTGTCCGGCTTCATGCGGTCTCCTTGCTTATGCTCAGGTGGCGTTCCAGGTGCGGCAGCAGCTTGTCGGCTACTTCGGCGACCGTGAGATTGACGCCCAGATTCTTCATTTGGGTTACCTTGAGGTTGGCGTAGCCGCAAGGATTGATCCAGCTAAACGGAGTCAGGTCCATGTCCACATTCAGGCTGAGCCCGTGGTAGACGGCGCCGTTTTTGATGCGCAGGCCGAGCGAGGCGATTTTGGCGCCATCGACGTAGACGCCCGGGGCATCGACATCGCCATTGGCGGCGATGCCTTGCTCGGCTAGCATGTCGATGACGGCTTGCTCGATGTGGCGCACCAGGTCGCGCACCCCGATGCGCATGCGCTTGAAATCGATCAGCAGATAGACCACCAACTGGCCGGGGCCATGGTAGGTGATCTGGCCGCCGCGATCGGTCTGCACCACCGGGATGTCGTTCTGCTGAAGCAGATGTTCCGGCTTGCCGGCCAGGCCCTGGGTGAATACCGGCGGGTGTTCCACCACCCACAGCTCGTCGGCGGTGTGCTCTTCGCGCTGGTTGGTGAAGGCCTGCATGGCGCGCCAGGTCGGTTCGTAATCGACCCGGCCCAGATGTTTGATGATGCGTGGCACCTGAACTCCCGGTGTTTAGAGGACCATTTTGACCATCGGGTGGCCGGTCAGAGACAGATAAATATTGTCCAACTGCTGGCGCGAGGTGGCGGTGATGGTGACGGTCAGCGCATAGAAGCGGCCGCCCGAGCTTTCACGCAGCACCACGTCGATCTCGGCGAGATCCGGAGCGTGGACGCGGACCACTTCGGTGATGGTGGAAACGAATGCCTCATGCCGCTCGCCCATGATCTTCAAAGGGAAGCGGCAGGGGAATTCCATCAATTCCTGTTTTTCGTCGGACATGTCTGGCTACTCTTGAATTGCAAAACAGCAGGCCGCGGACAGGCCGCGGCGCTGCAAACTACGGTGCTGCTTTTACTTCCAGCCTAGCAGAAGCTTCAGGCTGTCCCACAGGCGGCTGAAGAAGTTGCCTTCGTCCACTGCCTTCAATGCTACCACCGGACGTTCCAGCAGTGGCTTCCCATCGAGGGAAACCACCAGCTTGCCCACAACCTGGCCGGCCTTGATCGGCGCGATCAGCGGCTGCGTCGTGGTCATGTCGGCTTTCAGTTTGGCGGCCTGGCCCTTGGCGACGGTGGCGTAGACGTCGCTGGAGAAGCCTACCGGCACCACCTTGGCATCGCCCTTGTATACCGATACGTCTGATACGCGGGCGTTTGCAGCATAAAGTTTGGGCGTGTCGAAGAATTGCAAGCCGTAGTTCAGCAGCTTGGAGCTTTCCACCGCGCGCGCCTCCGGGCTGGCCGTGCCGACCACTACGGAAATCACGCGGCGGCCATCGCGGTGGCTGGAGGTCACCATATTGTAACCGGCGGTGTCGGTGTAGCCGGTTTTCATGCCGTCTACGTTCGGGTCGCGGTACAGCAGCAGGTTGCGATTGGGCTGCTGGATATTGTTATAGGTAAACGACTTCATCGAGTAGATCGGATAGTACTCGGGGAAGTCGCGGATCAATGACGCGGCCAGGATGCCCAGGTCGTGCACCGTGGTGTAGTGGCCTTCATGCGGCAGGCCGGTAGCGTTCTTGAACTGGGTATTCTTCATGCCCAGCTTCTGAGCCTGTTGCGTCATCACTTGGGCGAATACGTCCTCGCTGCCGGCGATGGCTTCGGCCAGCGTCACGCAGGCGTCGTTGCCGGATTGCACGATCATGCCCTTGATCAGGTCTTCCACCTTGGCCGGGACTTTCGGATCCAGGAACATGCGCGAGCCTTCGGTTTTCCAGCCGCGCTGCGAAACCGTCAGCGTCTGTTCCAGCGTCAGGCGCTTTTCCTTCAGCGCCTTGAAGGTCAGGTAGGCTGTCATCAGCTTGGTCAGAGAGGCCGGCTCGATGCGGGAGTCGGGATCGCGGGCCGCCAGAACCTGCTGGCTGTTGTAGTCGATCAAGTAATAGGCCTTGCCGGCGATTTCCGGCGCGGGCGGCACAAAAGCGGTGCTGGCAAAACCAAAAGACGGCAGCGCCAGAGCGGCAGCCACCAGGGCAGAAGTGATTGTTTTCATGTTGGAGTGGGCTTGCAAGGGGTCACAAACAGTAGCCGGTGATTATACACGCTGCAGCGAGGGCCGCAGCCCGAAAAAGGCCGTCCGGCATTCTGGGGTTTTGCAATGCAGCAAAGAATGCGCGGCCAGCCTCCCGCAGATTTGGAGTTCCTGATACTCTGGCAGTTCAAATACAAGAAACTACCAGGGACCAAGGCATCACCATGAGCGACAAGCATGATTATCTGGAACGCATTCTGACTTCACGGGTTTACGACGTGGCGGTGGAGACGCCGTTGGAGCTCGCGCCCAATTTGTCCCGCCGTTACGGCAATCGCATTTTGCTCAAGCGCGAGGACCTGCAACCGGTGTTCTCCTTCAAGCTGCGCGGCGCTTACAACAAGATGGCCAAGTTGACGCCGGAGCAGCGCGCGCGCGGGGTGATTACCGCCAGCGCCGGCAATCATGCCCAGGGCGTGGCGCTGTCGGCCAGCAAGCTGGGCTGCGAGGCGGTGATCGTGATGCCGGTGACCACGCCGCAGATCAAGATAGATGCGGTCAAGCAGCGCGGCGGCCAGGTGGTGCTGTCTGGCGACTCCTTCAACGAAGCCTATCTGCACGCGGTGAAATTGGCAGAGGAAAGCGGCCGCACCTATATTCCGCCATTCGACGACCCGGACGTGATCGCCGGCCAGGGCACGGTGGGCATGGAGATACTGCGCCAGCATCCGGACGATCTTGACGCCGTGTTCGTCGCCATCGGCGGCGGCGGCTTGGCGGCCGGCGTGGCCAGCTTCATCAAGCGGCTGAAGCCGGAAGTGAAGATCATAGGCGTGCAGCCGGTGGATTCCGACGCGATGCGCCAGTCTATAGAGAAGGGCGAGCGGGTCGAGCTGAAAGACGTGGGTTTGTTCGCCGACGGCGTGGCAGTCAAGCTGGTGGGCGAGGAAACCTTCCGCATCTGCCGCGAGCTGCTGGACGAGATCATTCTGGTCGATTCAGACGCCATCTGCGCGGCGATCAAGGATATTTTCGAAGATACCCGCTCCATAGTCGAGCCGGCGGGCGCGCTGGCGGTGGCGGGCGCCAAGGCCTATGTCGAACGCGAGGGCTGTCGCGACCAGTCGCTGGTGGCCATCTCCTGCGGCGCCAATATGAATTTCGACCGGCTGCGACATGTGTCGGAGCGCTCCGAGCTGGGCGAGCGGCGCGAGGCCATCATCGCCGTCACCATTCCTGAGAAGCCGGGCAGCTTCAAGCGCTTCTGCTCGGTGATCGGCGGCCGCAACATCACCGAATTCAACTACCGCTTCGCCGACCCCAGCATCGCCCATGTGTTTGTCGGGGTGCAGATCGCCGGTCGCGAGGATGTGGAGAAGTTGCTGAACGACTTGCGGGGTGAGGAGCTAGACGGCATCGATTTGACGGACAATGAACTGGCCAAGCTGCATATCCGCCACTTGGTGGGTGGGCATGCGCCGCAGTTGAAGTATGAGCGCGTGCTGCGCTTCGAGTTTCCGGACAGGCCCGGCGCCTTGATGCGCTTTTTGGACGCGATGCGCATCGACTGGAATATCAGCCTGTTCCACTACCGCAATCACGGCGCCGACTATGGCCGCGTCTTGGTGGGCGTTCAGGTGCCAGCGGGCGACGCCGCTGCTTTCCAGCAGTTCCTCGATACGTTGGGATATCCTTATGCCGAAGAAACCGATAATCCGGCGTACCGGCTGTTTCTTGGCAAGACCATCCGTTGATGGTGCAATACTCCCTTATATATCGATATTGAAGTTGAGATCATGATCAAGGCAGTGTTATTCGATCTGGACGGCACGCTGGCCGATACCGCGCGCGACCTGGGCGCGGCGTTGAATCGTTTGCTGGCGGAGGAGGGCATGCCGCCGCAGCCTTACGAGGCCATAAGGCCGGTTGCGAGCCATGGCGCGCGCGGACTGGTCAAGCTCGGTTTCGGCGCGGATCTGGACGCGGAGCGGATGGAGGCGCTGCGAGTGCGCTTCATGGATCTGTACGATGCCAATCTGGCGGAGCAGACGACGCTATTCGAAGGAGTGAACGAGCTGATCGCGGAATTGGATCGGCGCGGTCTGGCTTGGGGGATCATCACCAACAAGTCGATGCGGTTTACCGACCGCCTGGTGCCCTGGCTGCCTTTTGCCGTCCCGCCAGCCGTAACCGTTAGCGGCGATACGGTCGGCGTGCCCAAGCCGGACCCTCGGCCTATGCTGCATGCCACTGCGCAAATCGGCATCGATCCGCAGCGTTGCATGTATGTCGGCGATGCCGAGCGAGACATCCAGGCGGGGCGCGCGGTCGGCATGAAGACTGTTCTGGTCAACTGGGGCTATTTCTCCGCAGAGGACAAGCCGGAGCAATGGGGGGCGGATGTCGATATCGATCATCCGCTGCAACTGCTGGACCATATATAAGCATCGAAACCATGGCGAAAGACAAGCGGGCCGGCAGCAATGCCGGCCCGTTTTTCATGGTGTGTCGATAGTTTGGGCGGTGCTGCCTAGATGCGCTGCAAAAAGTCTGTCTTCATATGATGTTTTTCATCAATCACTTGCGTGTGTTTTCAGACTGGAAGGTCCGCTCTTGTTCACTTTTTCCCGCAAAAGGTGTTGACGAGGTTCGGGTCCGGGCGTATAGTTCGCCTCCTCAGCTGACGCAGCGAACGAAACAAGCCGAACGAAACAGGTTCCGGCGACGGTTGCAGCGACCAGCACCGCTCTTTAACAGAACGAATAACCGATAGGTGTAAGTGCTTGGCGAAAGCCAAAAACTTGCACTGCAAGAGATAGGAAATACCAGTTATTTCTTTGAACTTGCGTGCCAGAAGTTGCTATGAGATTGAACTGAAGAGTTTGATCCTGGCTCAGATTGAACGCTGGCGGCATGCTTTACACATGCAAGTCGAACGGCAGCACGGGAGCTTGCTCCTGGTGGCGAGTGGCGAACGGGTGAGTAATGCATCGGAATGTACCGTGTAATAGGGGATAGCTCGGCGAAAGCCGGATTAATACCGCATACGCCCTGAGGGGGAAAGCGGGGGACCGAAAGGCCTCGCGTTATACGAGCAGCCGATGTCTGATTAGCTAGTTGGTGAGGTAAGAGCTCACCAAGGCGACGATCAGTAGCGGGTCTGAGAGGATGATCCGCCACACTGGGACTGAGACACGGCCCAGACTCCTACGGGAGGCAGCAGTGGGGAATTTTGGACAATGGGCGCAAGCCTGATCCAGCCATGCCGCGTGTCTGAAGAAGGCCTTCGGGTTGTAAAGGACTTTTGTTCGGGAGGAAATCTCGCTGGTTAATACCTGGCGGGGATGACAGTACCGGAAGAATAAGCACCGGCTAACTACGTGCCAGCAGCCGCGGTAATACGTAGGGTGCAAGCGTTAATCGGAATTACTGGGCGTAAAGCGTGCGCAGGCGGTTGTGCAAGTCTGATGTGAAAGCCCCGGGCTCAACCTGGGAACGGCATTGGAGACTGCACGACTAGAGTGCGTCAGAGGGGGGTAGAATTCCGCGTGTAGCAGTGAAATGCGTAGAGATGCGGAGGAATACCGATGGCGAAGGCAGCCCCCTGGGATGACACTGACGCTCATGCACGAAAGCGTGGGGAGCAAACAGGATTAGATACCCTGGTAGTCCACGCCCTAAACGATGTCAACTAGCTGTTGGGGGTTTGAATCCTTGGTAGCGTAGCTAACGCGTGAAGTTGACCGCCTGGGGAGTACGGCCGCAAGGTTAAAACTCAAAGGAATTGACGGGGACCCGCACAAGCGGTGGATGATGTGGATTAATTCGATGCAACGCGAAAAACCTTACCTGCTCTTGACATGTACGGAACTTGCCAGAGATGGCTTGGTGCCCGAAAGGGAGCCGTAACACAGGTGCTGCATGGCTGTCGTCAGCTCGTGTCGTGAGATGTTGGGTTAAGTCCCGCAACGAGCGCAACCCTTGTCATTAGTTGCCATCATTTGGTTGGGCACTCTAATGAGACTGCCGGTGACAAACCGGAGGAAGGTGGGGATGACGTCAAGTCCTCATGGCCCTTATGAGCAGGGCTTCACACGTCATACAATGGTCGGTACAGAGGGTCGCGAAGCTGCGAGGTGGAGCCAATCTCATAAAACCGATCGTAGTCCGGATCGCACTCTGCAACTCGAGTGCGTGAAGTCGGAATCGCTAGTAATCGCAGATCAGCATGCTGCGGTGAATACGTTCCCGGGTCTTGTACACACCGCCCGTCACACCATGGGAGTGAGTTTCACCAGAAGTGGGTAGGCTAACCGCAAGGAGGCCGCTTACCACGGTGGGATTCATGACTGGGGTGAAGTCGTAACAAGGTAGCCGTAGGGGAACCTGCGGCTGGATCACCTCCTTTCTAGAGAAGGCGATCGTCAAGTACTTACAGCCTATCGGTTATTTGTAGTTAAGGGCATTTTGATGAAAACCGGCGCGACTCTGCGTTGGAAAGCTCCTCGTGTACTGGATGTACACGTCGTCGCCTTCCGCCTGGATTCGCTTGTTTTTGATCAAAATGAAGTTGTGGATGCCACGACTTCATAAGTCAACTGGGTTTGTAGCTCAGCTGGTTAGAGCACTGTGTTGATAACGCAGGGGTCGTAGGTTCGAGTCCTACCAGACCCACCAGTTACACTCTGGGTGTTCTGAATTGGCACCCGGAGATAAAGCCGAAAGACAAGGCGCGCAGGAGCGACGTGTACACCTGTACACGAGCGACTAAGCAACGCAGTATTTCGGATTTAGAGGGGGATTAGCTCAGTTGGGAGAGCACCTGCTTTGCAAGCAGGGGGTCGTCGGTTCGATCCCGTCATCCTCCACCACTTACAGTGCAAACAAAAGCGAACTCGGAAGAGTTGGATTCTGTTTGCGTTGTAAAACGCCCGATCTTTAACAAACTGAAGAAGCCGAATATATAAGACGGCGAAATGAAAGCGTAGAGTTAACTCTTTACGCGGACAAATCGTCATCTTGGGTATTTGATTGTATCTAAGGCTGCGTCGCCAACTCAAAAGGGGCGGTGCAGTCGTCGCACAAACACACTTGTTGTTTTAGTGATCTAGGTTACTGAAATGATAGGGTCAAGCGACTAAGTGCATCTGGTGGATGCCTTGGCGATCACAGGCGATGAAGGACGTGTAAGCCTGCGAAAAGCGCGGGGGAGCTGGCAATAGAGCTTTGATCCCGCGATATCCGAATGGGGAAACCCGGCCCTTAGGGGTCATCCCAGACTGAATACATAGGTCTGAGGAGGCGAACTCAGCGAACTGAAACATCTAAGTAGCTGAAGGAAAAGAAATCAACCGAGATTCCGTAAGTAGTGGCGAGCGAACGCGGAACAGCCTGTATGTGATAGAGATTGCGTTAGTGGAAGGTTATGGAAAGGACCGCCATAGTGGGTGATAGCCCCGTACACGAAAACGCATTCTTGGTACTAAGCATACGAGAAGTAGGGCGGGACACGCGAAATCCTGTCTGAAGATGGGGGGACCATCCTCCAAGGCTAAATACTCGTGATCGACCGATAGTGAACCAGTACCGTGAGGGAAAGGCGAAAAGAACCCCGGGAGGGGAGTGAAATAGAACCTGAAACCGGATGCATACAAACAGTGGGAGCGGACGTGTTCCGTGACTGCGTACCTTTTGTATAATGGGTCAGCGACTTACGTTCAGTAGCGAGCTTAACCGAATAGGGGAGGCGTAGGGAAACCGAGTCCGAATAGGGCGCTTTAGTTGCTGGGCGTAGACCCGAAACCGAGTGATCTATCCATGGCCAGGATGAAGGTGCGGTAACACGCACTGGAGGTCCGAACCCACTAGTGTTGCAAAACTAGGGGATGAGCTGTGGATAGGGGTGAAAGGCTAAACAAACTCGGAGATAGCTGGTTCTCCCCGAAAACTATTTAGGTAGTGCCTCATGTATCACTTCCGGGGGTAAAGCACTGTTATGGCTAGGGGGTCATTGCGATTTACCAAACCATGGCAAACTCTGAATACCGGAAAGTGCGAGCATGGGAGACAGACGGTGGGTGCTAACGTCCATCGTCAAGAGGGAAACAACCCAGACCGCCAGCTAAGGTCCCAAATGATCAGTTAAGTGGTAAACGAAGTGGGAAGGCCTAGACAGCCAGGATGTTGGCTTAGAAGCAGCCATCATTTAAAGAAAGCGTAATAGCTCACTGGTCGAGTCGTCCTGCGCGGAAGATGTAACGGGGCTCAAACTGATAACCGAAGCTGCGGATGCGTCGGCTTCACCTTAGCTTGTTGCAAGCTTGTCATCGCGAAGCGATGACAAAGCCCACC
>NZ_MKCR01000006.1 GCF_001855565.1 Chromobacterium amazonense
TGTTGGCTCATGGCGCCTTCCGGCATGTCCACGCACTCGATCATCATGTCCAGCGGCATCACTAAGGACGACTCGTTCACCTCGACGCGGAAGCCGTCGATGATGGCCAGCGTCAGCGGCAGGCGCAGGCGAAATACCGAGCCGACGCCGGGCTGTGACTGGATTTCTATCTCTCCGCGCAAGGCCTCGATATTGCGCTTGACCACGTCCATGCCCACGCCGCGGCCGGAAAGGTCGCTGACGGCGTCGGCGGTGGAGAAACCAGGCAGGAAGATCAGCTGCAGCGTTTCCTGGTCGCTGAGCACCCGTCCTTCGGTGACCAGGCCGCGTTCTATCGCCTTGGCCAGCACTTTCTCGCGGTTGATGCCGCCACCGTCGTCGCGCACTTCCACCACCACCGAGCCGGCGTCGTGATAGGCGTTCAGCATGACCGTGCCCTGCTCCGGCTTCCCGGCGGCCCGCCGTTTATCAGCCGACTCCAATCCATGGTCCACCGCATTGCGGACAATGTGCATCAACGGGTCGGTCAGTTTCTCCACCATGGATTTGTCGATCTCGGTGTCGCCGCCCTTGATCTCCAGATGGATGGACTTGCCCAGTTGCTTGGACACCTCGCGCACCATGCGCGGGAAGCGGCTGAATATTTCGTCCACCGGCACCATGCGCAGGGTCAGCGCGTCGTCGCGTATGCTTTCCACCAAGGTGTTGATGACGGCCACCGACTCCAGCAATTCCGCATCGCCGCGGCTTTGCGCGATCAGTTTGGTGCCGGAGGAGGCGATCACCAGCTCGCCTACCCGGTTGATCAGGCGGTCCAGCTTGCCGGCTTCGATGCGTATGTACTGGCCGTCGCTGCGCGCGCCCTTGGCGGCGGACGAAGCAGACGAAGCGGTCGGCGCGGCTGCGCTTGGCGCCGCGCTCAGGCTAGTGGTTTCCAATGGCGCGGGCGCGATATCGGCGGCGGTTTCATCGGCTGCCAGGCTAACCCGGCCCGATCGCACGCGTTCCGCCTCTTCCTCAGTCAGCGCGCCGCGGTCCAGCCAACGCTGCAGCTGTTCTTCCAATGGCTCGTCCAGACGTTGCGCCAGGGCCAGAAACTCCGCCAGCGGCGCATGCGGAGCCAGGATGCCGATCAGGCTGTCCTCGGCGATGAATTCGAAAGTGCCGGCGATTTTGTCCAGGCTTTCCTCGGACTCCAGCGCCAGATCAAAACCCATGAAGCATTCGGTGACATCCAGCGCTTGCGGCGGCGGCCACTGGCGCCAGACCGGGCGGACATGGCGCAGCGTGCCCAGGCCGCCCAGATAGCGCAGAAAAGACAGAGGGTCGAAGCCGTGGCGGAAAGTGTCCGGATGGAAACGCAGCGACAACTGCCAATGCGGCGTTTGCGCGGGAATACCCGGGCCATGGCCTGCCGCTTCCGTCTCTACAAGCGCGGACGGTTCCGGTTCAGACGAAGCCGTGCTTGCCGGATCGCCTTGCTGGTAGCGCCGCAAGCCGGCCAGGAGCGGCTCGCCTTCCGGCAGGTCCTGCTGCGCCATTTCATCGCTGACCGCGCTGGCATCGAGCAAGCGGCGCAGGTGGTCGTTGCAGGACAGCAGCAGCGTGACCAGATCGTCGCTAAGTGATACCTGCCCGGAACGCAAACGCTCCAGCACGTTTTCCATGACATGGGCGAAGCGCACCAGCGCATCCAGGCCGAAAATGCCGGCGGAGCCCTTGATGGTGTGGGCGGTCCGGAACAGCAGGTTGTAGGTTTCGTTGCCGGGCGGATAGGACGCTGGGTCGAGCAGCGCCGTTTCCAACCCATCGCATAGCTCGCGCGACTCTTCGAAGAAAACCGCCTTGGCTTTGCTAAGATCCATGCTCGCCGCTCCTCTCGTCGACGCCGCCATCGGCCAGCCCGGCAAAGCCAAGCCAGACGCCCACCTCGTCCACCAGTGGATTGCTGGCCGCTATGGTGGCCGGTTTGTCCATTCGGCGCGCCTCCGACAGCAGGATGGCCAGCATCTGCGCGCCGAAGCCGTCCAGCTCGATGATGCCGGACAAGTCCAGGGTGAAGCGCGCGTGGTTGAGAAGGCCGAATAGCTCATCCTGCGCCTCTTCCGCAGTGAAGATGGTCCACTCGCCATCAATTGCGGCTCGCGTTTGCTCGCCGTCCTGCGTCACATTCAGCGGCATGCTTGACTCCCTAAGGCTGAATCAGCTTGGAAACTGCATCGAGCAGCTTGACCGGATCGAATGGCTTGACGATCCAGGCCTTGGCGCCGGCCTCCTTGCCCTGCGCCTTCTTGTCGTCGCTGCCCTCGGTGGTCAGCATGATGACCGGCACAAACTTGGTGGCCGCGCCCTCCTTCAGCTTTTTCAGCAAGGTGATGCCATCCATCCCTGGCATATTGACGTCGGAAATGATCAGATTGACGCGGGTGCCGCCTAGCTTGGACAAGGCGTCGTTGCCGTCGCAGGCTTCTATCACCTCGTAACCCGCCCCCTTCAGCGCAATGCTGACGGTGGCCCTAATGCTGGCAGCGTCGTCGACAATCAGGATGGATTTGCCCATGGTTTTCTCCGCGAGGGGTCCGATATCGGGAATGCCGTTTCAGAAAAAATCAACGTCACCGCTGGAGGCGGCCGGCTTGCTGTCCTGCCCCTTGTGCAGCGCGGCCTGCTCCAATGTGGTATAGGTGGATTCCAGCTGGCGCAGCCACTCATGCGGCTTGATCATCGGCGGCGCCTCGCCGGCTCGCCGCGCCTGGCTGACGGCCTTCAGATGCGCCTGCATCCGCTCCAGATCGCTGGCCACATGCTGCACGATCTGGCTGACGCGGTCCTGGAATTGCAGCGCGATCAACGAAGCGTGTAGTTCCCGCTCCACCTGAGCCCCCTCCGCCTGCATCCGCTGGTTGATCTGCGCCAGCTGCTCCGCGGCGGCGCTGAAATCGCGCACCGAGGCCTCCAACAGGCCCAGCGCGTTATTGCCCTTGTCCGAATCCTGCGAGCCCAGGCTGGTGGTGGTTTGCCGCGTCTGCTCCAGCGCGCTGTTGATCTCCACCACCTTTTCCGCCATCTGCTTGCCGGTTTGCTCCGACTGCTGCGACAGCTTGCGCACTTCGTCCGCCACCACGGCGAAGCCGCGCCCGGCCTCGCCGGCGCGGGCCGCCTCGATGCTGGCGTTCAGCGCCAACAGATTGGTTTGATTGGAAATGCGGCCCACCTGGTCAGCCATGCCCAGCAGTTCGCTGGAAAACGTAGCCAGCCGCGAGACCTCTTCCACCAGTTGCTGGCGGTGGCCGATGATTTCCGACAGCACCGCGGAAATCTCCTGGCTGCGCAGGCCGGCGTCGCGCACCATCTGGTCCAGGCTGTCGCTGCCGATATCGTCCGAGGAGGAACGCGCCGCCTCTACGGTGGCATGCAAGCCGTTGGCGATGGCGGTCAACGTGCCGGCCAGCTGGTTGCCGCCGCTGGCCGATTGCTCGATCACCAATTGCAGATTGCCTGCCCAGCGCTGAAGAACCTGCTCCAGCAGCTCCAGACTGTCGTCGCCCGGTGTCGTGGTTTGGATGTGGATTGCTTGCGCGGCGGACTCGTTGGCCGCTGTCGGCGCCAAAGGATGGAATGCGAGCAAAGCCAAACCGCTCGCGCTGGCCAGCAACCATCCCAGCCATGGAGACACAAACGCCGTCGCCAGCGCCGCCAGCACGCACAGCCCCGCCATGATGAAAAGAGCTTTGCCTCTGTTGTTCATGCGTCTCCGTCTCGACAGTCTGTCGGCCTAGTCCTCACGCCGGCAGTCTCAAAACTGCAGACATTCGGGGGGCTGTCAGCCATATTGTGGAGTTCGCCAATCCATCGATCAGCCATTCGAGAGACGCGCCGTCGCCCGCCCGAATGAAAGTTCTCAGTCGGATACTTTGATGCTTGGTTTCAATTAAGTTGGCGGGCAAAGCGCTGTCAAGGCAAGAACAAGCGCTGGCGCGGACTCAGGCGCCGTGCGCGGTGCTCTGCGCCAAAGAAAAACCGGTACCGCTCCATGCAGGAGCGATACCGGCCGTTGTGAGCGTCGTTGCGCTGCAATGGCTACATCAGGTTCTGCTCAGCCACGTTCAGGTTCAGGTCTATCATCTGCTCGCTGCCGTCCTTGTGCTTCAAGTCCAGCCGCGCGCACTCGATGGCGTCCAGATAGGCCTCGGTGATGTCGCCGGTGATGTATTTGCCGTCGAAGCAGGAGCTTTCGAACAGGCTCAGCTCGCGGTTGACGCTGCGCACCGCGTCTTGCAGCGCCTCCAGGTCTTGATAGATCACCGCGTCGGCGCCGATCTCGCGCGCGATCTCCTGCTCGTCGCGGCCGGTGGCCAGCAGTTCGGCGCGCGTCGGCATGTCGATGCCGTAGACATTGGGGAAGCGCACCGCCGGCGCGGCGGAGGCGAAATACACATTCTTGGCGCCGGAGTCGCGCGCCATCTGCACGATTTCCTTGGAGGTGGTGCCGCGCACGATGGAGTCGTCCACCAGCAGCACGTTGCGGCCAGCGAACTCCAGCGGCACCGGGTTCAGCTTCTGCCGCACGGATTTCTTGCGCACCGCCTGCCCCGGCATGATGAAGGTGCGGCCGATATAGCGGTTCTTGATGAAACCTTCGCGGTACGGCAAGCCCATGGCGTTGGCCAGCTGCAGCGCGCTCTGGCGGCTGGAGTCCGGAATCGGAATCACCACGTCGATCTCCAGGCCCGGCAGGTCGCGGCGGATTTTCTCCGCCAGCATCTCGCCCATGTTCAGGCGCGATTGGTAAACCGACACGCCATCGATCACCGAATCCGGGCGGGCGAAGTACACGTACTCGAACAGGCACGGCGTCAGCCGGGTATTTTCCGCGCACACTTGGCTGTGCATGTCGCCGTCGAAGGTGACATAGACGCACTCGCCCGGCTGCACATCGCGCAGCAGGGTAAAGCCGGAACAATCCAGGGCCACCGATTCGGACGCGAACATGTACTCGGTGCGGCCGTTGACTTCGGTGCTGCCCATCACCAGCGGGCGGATGCCGTTCGGGTCGCGGAACGCCACCAGGCCGTAGCCGGCGATCATCGCCACCACGGCGTAAGCGCCGCGCACGCGGCGATGCACCGCCCCCACCGCGCCGAAAACCGCGTCCACCGTCAACTCCGCCCCTTTGACGCGCTGCGCCAATTCATGGGCGAACACGTTAAGCAGCACTTCGGAGTCGGAATTGGTGTTGATGTGGCGCAGGTCGTGGCGGAACATGTCCGCCTTCAGCTCTTCGGTGTTGGTCAGGTTGCCGTTGTGCGCCAGCACCAGGCCAAACGGCGAATTGACGTAGAACGGCTGCGCCTCGGCCAGGCAGGAGGCCGAGCCGGCGGTTGGATAACGCACATGGGCGATGCCGGCATTGCCCAGCAGCGAGCGCATATTGCGGGTGCGGAATACATCGCGCACCATGCCGCTGCCCTTGTGCATGTGAAAGGTCTTGCCATTGGCGGTAACGATGCCGGCCGCGTCCTGTCCGCGGTGTTGCAGCACTTGCAGACCGTCGTACAGCAGCTGATTGACCGGAGACTGACCGACCACGCCTAGAATTCCACACATCTTTAATGCCCTCTATCCAACTACCTGAAATCAAGACAAGACAAAGAAAAAGGCGGATTCTTGAAATGAAGATATCAAGATATTCCGCCTTTTCCACCTAACTGTCCGGCGCCAGGCCGGGTGAGTCGTAATGCAGGTTGTTCGCCATTGTCGGCGGCAACCATGGCCTTAATGACAAGGCCAAAGATTCGAATGGCGCCGAGAGCACGGCGTTCCTCCACATGGGTTTCTGCGGCAGGCTGCTCAGCCCGCCCAGCAATACCATCGCCGTCACCAGCGCCACGCCGCGCGCCAGGCCGAACATGCCGCCCAGCAGCCGGTTGATCGCGCCCAGGCCTATGCTGTCCACCAGGCCGGTCAGGGTCACGCGCAGCAGCGCCGTGGCCAGCCATACCACGAAGAATACCAGCAGAAAGCCAGCCACCATGCGCACGCCCTCGCCCGGCAGGCTGGCCGGCAGGAACGCCTCCACCGCCGGCGAGAACTGCTTGGCGCACCAGAAGGCGATCAGCCAGGAACCCAGCGACAGCACTTCGGCGATCAGTCCGCGCATCAGCGCGATCAGCACCGATCCGGCGACGATGGCTATAGCGATATAGTCGAAGGCGGTCATGGCGGCTACTTATTGATGATGATGCCGTTGATGCCGGCGTGGGCCAGCTTCTGCAGGGTCTGCTGCGCCTCGGCCTGGTTGGCGAAGGGGCCGACGCGCACCCGCGTCACTTCGCCCTTGCTGGTCTGCACCTTGGAAAAGTGCGCGGTCACGCCGATGGCCGACAACTTGCCGCGCAAGGCGTCGACTTTGGCCGGATCGGACAAAGCCGCCAGCTGGATCACGGATTTGCCGTGCGCCGGCTCGCTCTTGGCGGCACGGGCGTCGGGGTCGAAGCGGCCTTCCAGAATCGCCGCCGGGTCCGCCTGGCGCGGCTTGCTTTCGGCCTTGGGCGTTTCCGGCTTGCGCTCGGGTTTGGTTTCCGGCTTGGCCGGCTGCGGCTTGGGTTCGGCCTTGGCGGCGGGCGCCACGGCAGCTGGCGCGGGCTTTTCAGCCGGCGGCGTCGGCGCGGTAATGGAGGATAGATTGGCCGGCAGTTCGGTGGCGGCCGCAGCGGCCGGCGCGGCATCCGCCGCCGCTTGCGAGGCGGCGTGCTTGACCGCTGCGGCCGGGGCGGACGCGGCGGGTTCTGAGGCGGCGCCCATGATTTCGATCGATTCCGGCTTCATCTGCTGTTCCGGCAGATGGCCCACCACCTTCCACAGCACGGCGGTGGAGATCGAAACCAATACAAACGCGCCCACCAAACGCCGGCGGGCGCGCTTTCTCAATAAAATCAGTTCATCTTGGCTGGACAGTGCCATGCATTCCTCAAACCCGGTGACGCCGGGCCGCTTCCACCTCGGCTACGGTGTGGAAAGACCCGAAAACGACGATTCTATCATTGTCGCCGGCTTGCGATAAGGCGGCCTTCCATGCGTCCGCCACCGTGTCGTAGGCTTTGACGTTGGGGATGCCGGCTTGCGTCAGCGCGGATGCGATGGCTGCGCCGCTCTGGCCGCGGGGCATATCCAGCCCCGCCGCCAGCCAGTGGTCGAATTCGCCGCGCGCCAGCTCGATAACGGCTGCCATGTCTTTATCGGCCAGCATGGAGAACACGGCGTAGCGGTTCTCGGCATACGGCAGCTGCTTCAGCGCCGCCACCATGGCCTTGACCGCGTGCGGATTGTGGCCCACGTCCAGCACCACGGCCGGGCGCCCCGGCAGCACCTGGAAACGCCCCGGCCACTCCACTTCGACCAGGCCCTGCTTGACCGCGCCTATGCCCACCGGAAGTTTGTCCTTGATCGCCTCCAGCACGGCCAGCGCGCCGCAGGCGTTGACCATCTGATAGCCGCCGCGCAGCGCCGGAATCGGCAGCGCGTGGCGGGCGTGCTCGCCATGGCGAAACGACCATTGATTGTCCATGCGGGTAAAGCCGAAATCGCGGCCATACAAGCGCAAGTCGGCGCCGATGGCGGCGGCGTGGTCGAGCAAGCGCCGCGGCGGCTCGGGATCGACGCAGATCGCAGGCTTGCCGGCGCGGTAGATGCCGGCCTTCTCGAAGCCGATGTCCTCGCGGTTGTCGCCGAGGATGACCTGGTGGTCCAGATCGACGCTGACCACGACGGACACGTCCGGCTCGAAGATATTGACCGCGTCCAGGCGTCCGCCCAGGCCCACTTCCAGGATGATCACATCGACTTTTTCGGCGACGAAGCTATGCACCGCGGCCAGGGTGCCGAATTCGAAATACGTCAGCGTGGTGTCGCCGCGCGCGGCGTCTATCGCCTCGAAGCTGGCGATGATGCGCGCGTCGCTGGCCGGCTTGAGATCGATGGCGATGCGTTCGTTGTATTGCAGGATGTGCGGCGAGGTATAAGTGCCCACCTTGAAGCCTGCCGCATGGAACATGCTGGACAACATGGCGCAGGTGGAACCCTTGCCGTTGGTGCCGGCCACCATGATCACCGGACAGGCCGGCTTCAGGTTCATCGCGTCGCGGACGCGCGCGACGCGCTCCAGGCCCATATCTATCGCGCTCAGGTGCAGGCTTTCCTGCCAGCGCAGCCAGTCGTCCAGGGTCTTTTTTATGGTCATGGCGTGGATTCCGTTTGATCGCTAGGCTGCGGCGGCTCAAACCACAGCAAATATACTCTGAGCAGGCGGCGGGATTCGGCGTCGGCCGTGTCGGGCCACAGCATCACGCAGCGGCGCTTGCCGGCCACCTTGAGGTTCAGCACCGTCAGGGCCGGGGTGACGAAGCAGTCGTCCGACACCTCCGCCTCTTGCCGCAAACCGTCCTGGCACAGAAACAGCCGGCCGCGCGGGTCGATTTCCAGCCGTTGCGGCGCGTCGCCGCGCCACCAGCCGTTGGCGCGCGCCGCGCGCCAGGCCAGCCAGGCCGCGAGCGGCACGCTGAACAGATAACGCGCCGGCAGATGCCAAGCCAGCAGCAAGACGTAGCCGGCCAAGGCGCCCAGCACCAGGCTCAGCCACAACCGGGACGGCCGCAGCGCCACAGCGAACGGCTGCAACAGCGGTCGGTCCCGGCGCATCGAAATTACAGCTCGCCGGCCGGGCTGTTGGTGATGTCGGCGTCGACGCTGTCCAGCACCATGGAATGGATCTCGACATCGAACCATTCCCAGAACGCCTTCAGCGACAAATCCTGCGGCCAGCGGCTTTCGTCCTCGTCCCAGGACGCCAGCTCCATCTTGAACAGCTGCTCGCTGATCTCGTCGATGTGGGCGACGCCTTCCTCCGGCTCGATGAACTCCGGCAGCAGCACGGCGGTGCAGTCGCTGCGCAGGCTGTCCAGCGACAGATCCACCATATCGGTGTCCGGCAGCTGGTTCAGCCAATCCAGAAACGGTTGCTTCGGTTTGATGACGGCAACGGCGCGGTCGACGAAATACATGATGCGGCCTTTCTGGCAATGATGATTCGGCGCGCATTGTATCAGTCCGGCCGCGGCTAGGCGACCCGTCCGCCGATAGGGGCTACGTGGTAAACTGCCGGGTATTTTCCTCATTCCGCAAGACACACAGAACATGGCCCTGATTACCGTCGAGAAAGCCTGCCTGGCTTTCGGACACCACGCGCTGCTGGACAACGTAGACTTCGCCCTGGAGCCGGGCGAAGCGGTCGGCCTGATCGGCCGCAACGGCGCGGGCAAATCCTCCCTGCTCAAGGGCATCGCCGGCGCCGTCGCGCTGGACGATGGCCGCGTCAACATCAAGGGCGACGTCAAGGTGGCCTACGTGCCGCAAGAGCCGGAATTCAACCCCGAGCACAGCGTGTTCGAGGCCGTGGCCGAAGGCCTGGGCGATCTGAAAGCACTGCTGACTGAATACCACCAGGTCACCCAGCATCTGACGCAAGCCAATGCCGGCCACGAAGAAGCGCTGGCCCGGATGGAAACCATCCAGCACGAACTGGAGGCCCGCGGCGGCTGGCAGTTCGACACGCTGATCTCGTCCACGCTGAGCCATCTGGGGCTGAACCCGGACGTCCGCATCGGCGAGCTGTCCGGCGGCTGGAAAAAGCGCGTGGCCCTGGCCCGCGCGCTGGCCTCCAAACCCGACGTGCTGCTCTTGGACGAGCCGACCAACCACCTGGACGTCTCCGCCATCGAATGGCTGGAAGGCCTGATCAAGAACTTCCCCGGCAGCGTGCTGCTGATCACCCACGACCGCCGCTTCCTGGACAACGTCGCCAGCCGCATCGTGGAGCTGGACCGCGGCATCCTGCGCAGCTATCCAGGCAGCTTCTCCGCCTACCAGACGCGCAAGGCGGAAGAGCTGGCCATAGAAGAAGAGCAAAACCGCATTTTCGACAAATTCCACGCCCAGGAAGAAGTGTGGATACGCAAAGGCATCGAGGCGCGCCGCACCCGCAACGAAGGCCGGGTGCGCCGGCTGGAAGCCATTCGCCGCGAGCGCGCGTCGCGCCGCGAACGCGTCGGCCAGGTGAACTTCCAGCTGGACGCCGGCGAGCGCTCCGGCAAGCTGGTGGCGGAACTGGAGTACGTCAGCAAGGGCTTTGAAGGCCGCACGCTGATCCGCGACTTCACCACCCGCATCCTGCGCGGCGACAAGATCGGCCTGATCGGCCCCAACGGCGCCGGCAAAACCACCCTATTGAAGCTGATCTTGGGCGAGCTGCAGCCGGACGCCGGCACGGTGAAGCAAGGCACCAAGCTGGAAATCGCCTACTTCGACCAGTTCCGCGAACAGCTGGACGAGGAAACCAGCGTGGCCGACATCATCAGCCAGGGCAACGACTTCGTCGAAATCGGCGGCGTGAAGAAGCACGTGATGAGCTACCTTGAGGACTTCCTGTTCTCGCCGCAGCGCGCCCGCAGCCCGGTGAAGTCCTTGTCCGGCGGCGAGCGCAACCGCCTGCTGCTGGCCCGCCTGTTCACCCGCCCGGCCAATGTTCTGGTGCTGGACGAGCCGACCAACGACCTGGACATCGACACGCTGGAATTGCTGGAAGACGTGATCGCCCAGTATTCCGGCACCGTGTTCCTGGTCAGCCACGACCGGGCCTTCCTCGACAACGTGGTCACCCAGGTCATCGCATTCGAAGGAGACGGCCAGCTGGAAGAATATCCGGGCGGCTATCAGGACTGGCTGGACGCCAAACGGCGCATGGCGGAACTGGCGCCTGCCGAAAAAGCCAAGGAGCCGGCACCGGCCGCGGCGCGCCAGGACAAGCCCAAGGCCGCGCGCAACAAGCTGTCCTACAACGAAACCCGAGAGCTGGCCGCCCTGCCGGACCAGATCAGCGCGCTGGAAGCGGAACAGGCCGATCTGAACCAGCGGCTGCTGGACCCCAACTGTTACCGCGACACGCCCAAGGAAGCGGTGGCCTGGCAGCAACGCATCGAGGAAATCGACGAACTGCTGCTGGAGAAACTGGCGCGTTGGGAAGAGCTGGAAGCCGCCCAGCAACGCGCCCGCTAGGCCGGCTCGCCGCCAAACAGAAACGCCCTGCCGGCTCATGCCGTCAGGGCGTTTGTTATTCGATTGATGCGCCTATTTTCTCTGACCAGGCTCCGGGCAAGCCTAGCAATGATGGTTTTCAACCTCAGGCATCTTTATTCTTGCGGGCAGCCGCCTTGCCTTCCGGCGGCAGCTCAAAGCCAAACAGGCTGGCGGTGCGGCCCATCTGCGACTGGCAGGCGATCAGCAGCGCGCGGTTGATCGCTTCCTTCTTGCTGACGCCCCACCACTCTATCATCTTGTCCAAGGACTTCTGCGCTTCGCGGCTCAGCTCCACCGTCACCGACAGCTCCTGCAGCCGATTGCGCCTAAGCTCGCGGCTGCGCCGCTTGCGTTCCGCAACCGTCATCGCGCGCTCGCCCAGCGGCTTGCGGCCAGGTTTCTTCTGGACGCCGCCTATCAGGTCGAAAGTGTAATGGTCGCAAGGGTCTTTCATTGATGGGTGACGGGTCACGGCTGAGCAAGGCGCGCAAGAATACCATAAAGACGGCGTTTGCGCAGGCGCGCCGCGCCGCCCTCAGTCCAATGTAATTTTTACGCCAAAGTCGTAGCAGCCATGCAACAGTGCATGTACACAACATCTTGTGCTATCCCAATCCGTGGCACCCTCAGCTAGCTAACCGCCATCTTTCTGCAATTTCCTGACTCCCTCATCCCGCGCCGATTTTTTGCAGAAAAATTTCGATGCCCCGCAAACCCAATAACGGCGCGGTTTTCCGCCTTTCGGCACAAAGTCAAGACTTGAACTACGTCAGACCCACCACTAGAATTTGGGCAGTCCTAGCGCTGCTGACGGTATATATTGTGTTTACCCACAGCTCGCACACAGCTTTTCAACAGATTTGTCCACAAGCCGACCTGCCCGCCAAGAAGCAGCGCGGCCGGACTTAAACTTCTCTTTATCGAGGGATACATGCAACTGACCACCTTTGAAGGGCAAACCGCCGCAGAACTCGGCCGCGCCGCCGCGCCGCAAGCCGACTTCAGCCTGTACAAGACCATCCGTCGCAATGGCGCGGTGGTGCCGTTCGAACCCGTCAAAATCTCCATCGCCATGACCAAGGCCTTCCTGGCCGTCATGGGCCAACAGGGCGCCACGTCGGCCAGCATCCGCGACAAAGTGGCGCAATTGACGGAACAGGTGGTCAACGCCCTGATGCGCCGCAAGCCGGAAGGCGGCGCCATCCATATCGAAGACATCCAGGACCAGGTTGAACTGTCGCTGATGCGCTTTGGCGAGCACGACGTGGCCCGCGCCTACGTGCTGTACCGCGAACAGCGCACGCAAGAGCGCGCCGCCCGCGGCGAGGCGCTGACCAGCGTGCAGATCAACGTGCTGCGCAAGGACGGCCGCAAGCTGCCGCTGGACGTGGCCCGCCTGCGCGCCAATATCGAAGCCGCCAGCAAGAACCTGGTCGGCATCGATGTGGACGCCATCCTGGCCGAAACCCTGAAGAACATCTACGACAGCGTGCCGGAAGAAGAAGTGGGCAAGTCCGCCATCCTGGCCGCCCGCTCCATGATCGAGCAAGACCCGGCCTACGATTACGTCACCGCCCGCCTGCTGATGGGCAACATCCGCCTGGAAATCCTCGGCGAAGCCGTCAGCCAGGACGAAATGGGCGCGCAGTACCCGGCCTACTTCGCCGACTTCATCAAGAAGGGCATCGCCGCCGAACTGCTGGACGAAAAACTGGCCGAGTTCGACCTGAAAAAACTCGGCGCCGCGCTCGACGCCGAACGCGACCTGCAATTCGGCTACCTGGGCCTGCAAACCCTGTACGACCGCTACTTCCTGCACGTGGACGGCACCCGCATCGAAATGCCGCAAGCCTTCTACATGCGCGTGGCCATGGGCCTGGCGCTGAATGAAGTGCACCGCGAAGACCGCGCCATCGAGTTCTACAACGTGCTGTCCAGCTTCGACTTCATGTCGTCCACCCCGACGCTGTTCAACTCCGGCACCCGCCGCAGCCAGCTGTCCAGCTGCTACCTGACCACCATCGCTGATGACCTGGACGGCATCTACGAAGGCATCAAGGAAAACGCCCTGCTGTCCAAGTTCGCTGGCGGCCTGGGCAACGACTGGACCCCGGTGCGCGCCATGGGCAGCCACATCAAGGGCACCAACGGCAAATCGCAAGGCGTGGTGCCGTTCCTGAAGGTGGTCAACGACACCGCCGTGGCGGTGAACCAGGGCGGCAAGCGCAAGGGCGCCGTCTGCGCCTACCTGGAAACCTGGCACGCCGACATCGAGGAATTCCTCGAGCTGCGCAAGAACACCGGCGACGACCGCCGCCGCACCCACGACATGAACACCGCCAACTGGATTCCGGACCTGTTCATGAAGCGCGTGATGGAAGGCGGCGAGTGGAGCCTGTTCTCCCCGTCGGAAACCCCGGACCTGCACGACCTGTACGGCCAGGCTTTTGAAAAGGCCTACACCGCCTACGAAGCCAAGGGCGAACGCGGTGAACTCAAGGTCTACAAGCGCATCCCGGCCCTGAGCCTGTGGCGCAAGATGCTGACCATGCTGTTTGAAACCGGCCACCCGTGGATCACCTTCAAAGACCCGTGCAACATCCGCAGCCCGCAGCAGCACCTGGGCGTGGTGCACAGCTCCAACCTGTGCACCGAAATCACGCTGAACACCAATGAAGACGAAATCGCCGTCTGCAACCTGGGCTCGGTCAACCTGGCCGCGCACCTGCAAGCCGATGGCAGCCTGGACAGCGAAAAGCTGCAGCGCACCGTCCGCATCGCCCTACGCATGCTGGACAACGTGATCGACATCAACTTCTATCCGGTGAAGAAGGCGCGCAATTCCAACCTGAAGCACCGCCCGGTAGGCATGGGCGTGATGGGCTTCCAGGACTGCCTGCACATCAAGCGCATTCCGTACGCCTCCAACGCCGCGGTGGAATTCGCCGACGAATCCATGGAAATGGTCGCCTACTACGCTTACCTGGCCTCCACCGAGCTGGCGGAAGAACGCGGCCGCTACCCGTCGTACAGCGGCAGCCTGTGGGACCGCGGCGTGCTGCCGCACGACAGCATCAACCTGCTGGCGGCGGAGCGCGGCGGCTACCTGGAAGTGGACCGCACCGAGCGCATGGACTGGAACAAGCTGCGCGAGCGCATCAAGCAGTTCGGCATGCGCAACAGCAACTGCCTGGCCATCGCCCCGACCGCGACCATCGCCAACATCATCGGCGTGTCCGCCTCCATCGAACCGACGTACCAGAACCTGTTCGTCAAGTCCAACCTGTCCGGCGAATTCACCGTCACCAACGAATACCTGGTGCGCGACCTGAAAGCCGCCGGCCTGTGGGACGAAGTGATGGTGGCCGACCTGAAGTACTTCGACGGCAGCCTGGGCCAGATCGACCGCGTGCCGGCCGAGCTGAAAGCCATCTACGCCACCGCCTTCGAGCTGGACCCGCGCTGGCTGGTGGAAGCGGCTTCCCGCCGCCAGAAGTGGATCGACCAGGCCCAGTCGCTGAACCTGTACCTGGCCGGCGCTTCCGGCAAGAAGCTGGACGAGCTGTACAAACACGCCTGGCTGCGCGGCCTGAAAACCACCTACTACCTGCGCACCCTGGCCGCCACCAGCGCCGAGAAATCCACCGGCCGCGGCGGCGAGCTGAACGCCGTATCCAGCCAGATGCAGGCCGCGCCGGCTGCCGCGGTGGACACCACCCCGGCCACCGACGCCAAGTTCTGCAGCATCGACAACCCCGATTGCGAGTCCTGCCAATAAGGCAGATTTCGTAGGGCGGAAGCCCCCTTGGGGCGTTCCGCCTAGTCGGAGCATCAGACTGAAGCCTTCAAAAGAGGCGTTCCGCCAACCGGCGGACCCATCCTCAAGCCGCTTGCCAGCAGGCGGTTTCTGGATGTGGAAGCAAGACGGTAAGCAGCAGCAAAAGCAGCAGACCCATAACCGCGACGAGAACGCCTATGAGCCTGGAAGCCTTTTTCAAGCACTACCGCAACAGCTACTCCCGCCTGGACGCGGCCGGCATGGCCAGCCACTTCACGGTGCCGTTCACCGCCATCCATCAGGGCGAGCTGACCGGCTGGCAGGACATGCCGTCCTTGCTCGACACCACCGCCGCCCTGCTGGCGTGGTATCGCAGCCAGGGATTTGAAAGCGCCAGCCACCGGCTGGTCAATGTGATGGCCATGGGCCCCGGCGTGGCCACCGCGCTGGTGGCCTGGACCGTGCAGCGCACGCAGGGCCGCCCGCCCTGGCGCTACCACACCGGCTACCACCTGAAGCAGGTGAACGGCGTCTGGAAAATATACGGCCTGGTGCAGTACGACACCGAGCCGGAGCAACACACCTTAGCGACGAAGGCAGCGTCGCCCGCGCACAGCGCCGGATAGCGCTGGCAGCCCCAAGCCGTGGCAGCGGCACAGCAACAGGCAGCGCCTGAGGAGAGACAGATGCAGACATTTGAAAACATAGGCATTACCGGACTTTGCGAAGAAAAATCGCACAACCCGGACAAGCAGTTCCTGTTGTTCAACATGTACCTGCAGCTGAGCCACACGCCGCCGCACGAATGGAAAGACTACTTCGCCGAATCCCGCCGCCTGCCGCGCGCCGCCGTCTGGCGCAAGGTATGGGTGGAGGGCGACTGTTTGGTCGTGTACTGCCAGCCGGAAGAATTGCAGCAGGAAATCGAAACGCTGAAGGAAGACATCGCCTTCGCCAACCGGCAATACCGCCAGCTGCAGCAGCTGCGCGAGCTGCGCCGGCAGCAGGAACAGATGGAACAGGAAGAAGCCAGCGAGCGCCGCATCATCCGCCAGCTGGCGGAACAACTGCGCTTCTAAACCGGGAGACCCCATGAGCGCCACTGCCTACTGCCTGCTGCGCCAAAGCGCCGGCGGCCGCCGCATCGCCGTCCAAGACGTCGGCTCCGCCGCCTGTTTCGTCCAGGCCCAGCCCGCGCCGGACAACCCGCCGCAGCCGGGCCAAGCCAGCGTCGTCGCCGTCAGCCAGCTGCGCCAGCCGCAGGCTGCGCCGCAACGCCCCCAATACGCAGTGAAAACCGCATAAAACCAAGCGCCGCGCCCCGCGCGGCAAGAAACCAGAAATCAGGAGCACCCATGTTGAATTTCGAAGACACCCTCCCCACCCCGGCCGCCGCCCCCTCCTCCATGGACGCCCATGGCACCGGCCGCGTCAACGTGGTGGACAAGAAGGTGATCAACGGCACCACCGACGTCAACCAGCTGGTACCGTTCAAGCACAAGTGGGCTTGGGAAAAGTACCTGGCGCAGTGCGCCAACCACTGGATGCCGCAGGAAGTGAACATGCAGCGCGACATCGAACAGTGGAAAACCGGCCAACTGACCGAAGACGAAATGCGCATCGTCAAGCGCAACCTGGGCTTCTTCGTCACCGCCGACTCCCTGGCCGCCAACAACATCGTGCTGGGCACCTATCGCCAGATCACCAGCCCGGAATGCCGCCAGTTCCTGCTGCGCCAGGCCTTTGACGAAGCCATCCACACCCACGCCTACCAGTACATCGTGGAAAGCCTGGGCCTGGACGAAGGCGAAGTGTTCAACGCCTACCACGAGATCAAGTCCATCCGCGACAAGGACGAATTCCTGATCCCGTTCATCGACGTGCTGTGCGATCCGGAATTCAAGACCGGCACCGTGGAAAACGACCAGAAGCTGCTCAAGTCTCTGATCGTGTTCGCCTGCATCATGGAAGGCCTGTTCTTCTACGTCGGCTTCGTGCAAATCCTGGCGCTGGGCCGCCAGAACAAGATGACCGGCGCCGCCGAGCAGTACCAGTACATCCTGCGCGACGAGTCCATGCACTGCAATTTCGGCATCGACCTGATCAACACCATCAAGCTGGAAAACCCGCTGTTGTGGACCGAAAGCTTCAAGGCGGAGATCGTGGAGCTGTTCAAGCAGGCGGTGGAGCTGGAATACGCCTACGCCGAGGACACCATGCCGCGCGGCGTGCTGGGCCTGAACGCCAGCATGTTCAAGGAATACCTGCGCTTCATCGCCAACCGCCGCATGCAGCAGATTGGCCTGGATCAGCTGTTCCCGGGCGTCAACAACCCCTTCCCGTGGATGAGCGAGATGATTGACTTGAAGAAGGAGAAGAACTTCTTTGAGACGCGGGTGACCGAGTATCAGACTGGCGGGGCGCTGAGCTGGGATTGAGCTTAATCGTCGGGCGACAGATAATTTTTCATTTACGACGCATAATTTTTCATTGCGTTGCCAACAATGTCGGAAATCGGAAAGCCTGTAACCAACGCTTGAAATCTTGCTTTGCGAGAAGCAAAGGCCCTGTAGTTGCAGGGCCTTTGTCGTATCCCGAGGGGGTGGCGGTTCATAAGGTTATGTGTTGAGAAGAACCCCGGCTTCGGCTTATCGGCCGAAGTGGCCCTTCAGCCACCGACAGAAGAGTGGCAGCCCTCGCCCCTAAGCTGTCATTTGCCGTCATAACTGGGAAGTGGCTGCTTTGACGTTCGAAGTGGCCCTTGGTTTGGATCGAAGTCATCAGCTTCTCCCTTGATAATTGAATTCAACGGGCAGCTGGTAAGCTCAGTCAAACCGCCCTGTAGATTAGGGGTTGCCATACGGACACAGTTATGACAAGGCGCTTATGAAACATAGCATTGGGAGTGATCATTCAGATGATCAAGATCAATTGATATACGGACACCAATGACCGTATAAACACCATTATATATCTTAAGCATATGCCTCATAAACAAGAAGCCCTACACCTAATCGAAGACTGTCTGCAAGAACTAGAGTCCCAGAAAGGCTCAGTTTTATCAGGCATCCAAAAGCTAGCACGTGCAGCTGGAATAATGGAGCGTTTGGACGTAGCTGCCTGGTGTGCAATTCAATTAGGTGACCAGAAGTACACGCGTACATTGCAAGCACTAATTAATCACCTCGTGGATACATCAGTGGACCATGAGTCAAAATCTGCGAAAGAAAAAACAGATCAATTACTAAAGAAGTTGAATGAATTAAAGCTCAATGAAAAATTTCATTACTCCAATGAAGAGCTGAACATCAAAGCTTCAACAGGAGGTGGCGGATATGCGAGCATTGGCTTTATTGAGGAGCGATACGCCGACCTTATACGCCTTCGCAAAGGCAATGATGGAACACATTACAAAAGCCAATTAAGCAATCACATCAATTATGTTAAAAGAAAAGCCCATTCCCAGGCATCGGAAATATTCAACCAACTCAAATTTTCAGGCACAGTACAGAACTGCTTTGACACACTAAAAACAGCAGCAGACGATAAATTATTGGATTTAAACCCGGAGCTCGCTGAGCAACTAATGCTCGCATTTAAGGCTGTTGCATCAACCAAGAGTGAAGAATGGTCTCAAGCGCTAACAACATGCCGTCGACTAATCGAAGGACTTGCTGACACTCTTTACCCTCCTAGTGATCAGAAGCAAAATGGCCGTGCTCTTGGCCCAACAAACTATGTAAATCGCCTCTGGGCCTTCATGGATAAATCCATCGCATCGAACTCCAACAAAGAATTGGCTAAAACTCACATTGACTTCCTTGGCTCTTGGCTTGAAAAGGTGAATAAAATCTCAAACAAGGGAGTGCATGCAGAAGTAAGTCAAATTGAAGCAACAAAGGCAGTGTTTCACACCTATCTTATCGTTGCCGATATTTTAGAGTGCGCAACAGAATCCCCCCCGGGCAGCGTGAAAAAAAGCATTAATGAGGCAACGCTAGACGAAATTGAAGCTCAATTGGATGTTAGTCGCGCCATTGCGAAGGAAATATTTAAAGCCAGAGTTCGACAAGGAAAACTTAACACAGCCAGTCTCAGCAGCATTAAGGGGGTTGGGCCAAAAGCAATAAGGCTGGCCCACGAAGCATTTGATATTCCAGAATAAAAAGGCTTAACTGAAGACTTAGTGCGGATGGTGATCCTTTGCATTGCCCCCCCCATTGGCCTTGGCGCTAGGTCTTCACAAATCCGCCGCGGCCCATCAACTTATCGAAAGACCGCTTTAGCCGACAACCTGCCGGAGTCCTTTCCCGGTCGGCTGCAGGTCGGCCGAAGCGATCAATCAATCCATCATGACGTGGAGATTTCAATGGGGGATAAAGCGTCAGTTGCTAATCGATAGCAGTGATTGGACTCTCAAGTCAGCCGTTACTCAATACTGGGGGATTTCGCATCATTTATGCATGGCTAAAGTGAACGGCGGCTAAAACTCGCAAAGCTGTCTATTCCTCAGATCCCACAACATTTCCAGAGACCACATCATTCATCATTAGATTTGGCATCTATTGCCTCATCGGCCAGCAGATCGTGCTTTGCTCTCAGTTCCACCATATAGGATGCTGCGAGAGATGCAAACATCTCTAGCTTCCGTATCTTGTCCTCCAAGGCTTCACGAGCCAATTTGGCAGCATCAGCTGAATGGCCCAGGCCACCATCCACAAAGTTAACAATACGGGCTTCGAGTGCCACATCCGCTGCCGCATCGGCGGCGCTTTGAATCCAAGGCTTCGATTCTTCTGAGGCTTGCTCAACCGCCGTAGCCAGAAGGTACTGCACCAAGATCCGCGCCGCATCGTCTAGTTTCACGGCCATTGATCTGCTCCCCTCAGCTCCTACCAATCAAAAGTAGAGAGAAGTCTGTCACTTGAAGGAAAATGACGGATATGAAGAAGAGCAGATACACCGAAGAGCAGATCATCGGCTTTCTCAAGCAGGCCGAACTCGGCATGGCCATCAAGGAGGTCTGCCGCCAGGGAGGCTTCTCTGAAGCCACCTTCTACAAATGGCGAAGCAAATACGGCGGCATGAACGTCGCGGAATTGCAGCGCGCTCGCGATCTGGAAGCCGAGAATGCCCGGCTCAAGAAGCTGCTGGCCGAAGCCCACCTCGATATCGAAGCTCTCAAGGTCGCCTTCGGGATAAAGCGCTAGCCCCGCAAGCCAAGCGGCAGGCCATCCGCATCATGCTAAGCAGCGGACTGGCATTGTCGGAACGCCGCGCTTGCCGGCTTGTGGGGCTTTCTCGAGACGCCTGGCGACATCCGCCGCAAACCGATGCATTCACGCATCGGCTGACCGCCCGCATCATCGATATCGCCCACACGCGCCGCCGCTTTGGCTATCGGCGAGTGTATGACCTGTTGCGCGCAGAGTTTCCGGGCATCAACCACAAGCGGGTGTACCGCTTGTATCGCGAACAAGGTCTGGCGGTTAGACGACGTAACCGTCGGCGTAAGCTGACCGGCGTGCGCACGCCGCTGCAAGCCGCTACACAGTGGAATGAGGTGTGGAGCATGGATTTTGTCAGCGACCAGTTAGCCAGTGGTCGGCGCTTGAAATGCCTGACGGTCGCCGATGACTTCAGCCACGAAGCGGTGCAGATTGCGGTGGATTTCTCGATGTCCGGTCAATACGTCACGCGGATGTTGGATCAGGCGGCGCAATTTCGCGGCTATCCGTCAGCGATCCGGACGGACAATGGGCCGGAGTTCACCAGTCGGGCATTCATGGGCTGGGCGCAAAGCCGCGGCATCCGCCACATCCTGATTCAACCAGGCCGGCCGATGCAGAATGGTTACATCGAAAGCTTCAATGCCAGACTCCGCGACGAATGCCTGAACGAGCATGTCTTTGATTCGCTGGCGGAGGCCAGGCAGATCATCTCCGCGTGGCGGGACGATTACAATCAAGTCCGTCCCCATGGATCGATTGGCCGGATACCGCCAGCGGAATTTGCGGCACGCCATCGCCAGGCACAATTAGCAAGCCAAAGATCAGCAGGTTCCACCACCATGCAAACCTAGGACTTCTCTCCTGATTGCTGGTATGGCTAGCGGGGGCAGATCAGCAGAGTTTGCGGCGCCGATGCGCGTCTACCTGCAGGACGGCGCAGTCACGTCGGCCGCGCCGGATCTGCCATTCATCGAGATTGAAGTGTAACGGCCCGGCCGGGCCATTTTGAAGGGAGGGGATATGCAGGAACACGAGAAGGGGCTGGCCGCGCTGCTGGCGGTGGGCGCGCTGATCGGACTGGGCAAGTTGCTGGTGAGCCAGGAAACCATAACCGTTCGCCTGGCTGTCGGTCGCGCCATCCTCGGCGGGGCGACGTCTACGGTTGCCGGCGTTGCATTGATGCAGTTTCCGGAGCTGCCACTGCCCGCCCTGGTCGGCATCGGCGCCGGCCTGGGCATACTCGGCGCGCAGTACCTGGAAGCCTGGCTTAAACGCCGGGCGGATGCGCTGCCGCGCTAATCACCACGCCCCACACATCAGCATCTGAACTCTCTCAAGTGGGAGGCATGCCTTGTATCCAGCAACATTCCACCAGCCGACTCCCCCTATAGCCTGCCTGCGCAGGCCATCTCGTTTTTAGGAGCGTGACATGCAAACCAGCGCCAATGGCATCAACCTCATCAAACAGTTCGAAGGGCTCAAACTGACCGCCTATCAGGATTCAGTCGGCATCTGGACCATAGGCTACGGCCATACCGGACGCGACGTAAAGCCAAGCCAGACCATCAGCAGCAACCAGGCGGATCAACTGCTGCGCCAGGATCTGGCACGCTTCGAGCAGGGAGTAAGCAATCTGATCAAGGTGTCCATCAAACAGAACCAGTTCGATGCACTGGTCAGCTTCAGCTACAACCTGGGTCTGGGCAATCTGCAAAGCTCCACCCTGCTTCGCCTGCTTAACCAAGGCGACTACCAAGCGGCCGCCGGCCAGTTCCCCTTGTGGAACAAGGCAGGCGGCAAGGTTCTGCCCGGACTGACTCGTCGCCGGCTAGCTGAACAGGCTCTTTTTCAGGGAGCCACAACATGCTGACCGCCCTCGCCTCTCTTCTCCGCTATTGGCGGGAGCTGCTGCTTCTGCTGGCCATCGCGGCACTGGTCTGGCTGGGCTACAGCTGGCGCGACCTGTCGGCTGAGCGTGAGCAGGCCCAACGCCAGGTTGCACAAGCACAAGCCTAATTGAAGTAATATGCCTCATGCGTTGAATAGTCTATGAGGCATGCCATCTTCGATATCTGAATTTTATTAATCTGGAATTGGTATTCCCAGTGCAGGCAACAAGCCAAGTTCATTCAGTCTAACTTCGACAGCCCTTGCCTTTTCAACGTGTTCTAGGTTGTAGGAAGAGAAGTGTTCTTTTGTTGTCACGATAAGAGATTTTCCATTCTCAAGCGAAATCACATCTTCTGCCTCAGGCACATCGCTCGACCTGATAGGTTTGTTCACCAGAATCATCCATCCACCAGCATATCGATGCTCAAACACTTGATAGCTGTCACAAGGATTCGCATCGTGGTCGAGTCTGAATGTGTAATCCTGATCAGATACGCGAGCCCAGCTGACTGAGAACTCTGCTAGGGAAGGTCTGAACAACCTGCCACGCAAACAGAAATGCAATTTCTCGCGGGGCTTCGGTTGCATTTCACCCACCAATTCCAGATCGCCCGCCATGAGGATGACCGGGTGCTTCCGGTCATCCGGCCTTTTAACTCGCCGCCAGCAAGGCCTTTCGCGCCAGCCAGATGTTGGCCAGCCCAAACAGCGTCATCAGTTGCGCGGTGTTCTTCTTCAAACCGCGGTAGCGTGTTTTCAGGTAGCCAAACTGCTGCTTGATGACCCGAAACGGATGCTCCACTTTGGCCCGAATCTTGGCTTTGACCATTTCGCCCAGCTGGATCTGCCGGTCGTCGGCTGAATCGGTCAGCGCTTTGCGCTGGCCGGGCCTCATCGCAATCCACCAACGCACCGCTCGCGATTGGTGTTCGGCTCGCTTGTGCACGCCAGCAAAGCCGGCGTCGCCAAACACATCGATTTCCTCGCCGTGCAACAACTGATCGACCATCGTGACATCCGCCACATTGGCGGGGGTGCCGGCCACGTGATGCACCAAGCCGGACTGGGCGTCGACGCCGATATGGGCCTTCATGCCGAAGTACCACTGATTGCCCTTCTTGGTTTGATGCATGTCCGGATCGCGCTCGCCCTGAGCGTTTTTGGTGGAGCTGGGCGCGTGGATCAGGGTGGCATCGACGATGGTGCCTTGCTTCAACATCAGCCCTTTGTCGCAGAGATGCTGGTGGATGGCGGTAAACAGAGCGTGGGTCAGCTGGTGCTTTTCCAGCAGATGGCGGAAGTTCAGCAGGGTGGTTTCGTCCGGGACGGCGTCCAGGGAGAGGCCGGCGAACTGGCGCATGGAGGCGATCTCGTACAGGCTTTCTTCCATGGCGGGATCGGACAGGCTGTACCAGTGCTGCAGGCAGTAGACGCGCAGCATGGCGGACAACGGGTAGGGGCGGCGACCGTTGCCAGGCTTGGGATACACTGGATCGATGACGGCTTCGAGCTGCGCCCAAGGCATGACCTGATCCATCTCTGTCAGAAAGATTTCGCGGCGGGTGCGCTTCTTCTTAGCGGCGAGTTCGAGATCGGTGAAGGTCATCTGCTGTCGCATGCTGGCGTCCTGGATCTGACTGAGGGGGAGTCAGTTTACGGGAAGATTGGAGACTTGTTCAGACCTTCCCTAGAATAATTTCCAGTATTTTTTGCAACTGGTCAGAATCAAGTGCTCCAACCTCTGCTTTTGACTTCCAGTCACATTCATATGTAGCGCCAAAGTCAAACGTTATAACACCATTAAGTGCAGGCATGTCACCAATTGGTTTACTTCCCAAATTACCTGATAGCCCTATGCTTGCTCCAAACTCACGGCCGTTCTGAATGGTTGGCAAATTAATCTCACCACTGAATTCAAAGTCATCAAGATTCTTTTTCTTGAAATAATCGACGCATCTATCAAAATCCCTATCAAGGCTAAAGCATTTTTCTAGATTCCGCTCATTGTTCCTTACAATCCATTCACGTTCAATTAGCCTGGGCTCAATAATTTCTATTTTACGAATAATTCTTTTAATCTTGCTTAATATTTCAAAATAATTTGGCTCCTCAGGCCTTTCTGAAAGAGAAAGAGTAAGTATGGCTGAATAGTAATGGTGGTGATTGGACCTGTTGGGTAGTACGACTGGGGATTCTGGAGTTAATTTCATTTTAGGGTGTATAATGTGTAGTGAGTTGGGGAGCAAGGGCAGCCACCTGGGTCCCAAAGTTTTGACTTAACAACTTATATACTTCATTTCCCATGAAATGCCACTCAACCCTAACGGGTGGGGGAGTCGCGGCGCGGTAATGACGTCTCATTTGACCCAGCATGCCTTCGGTTCCTAGTTGACTTCTCCACCATCGCATATCCACCCATGGTTTTCCTATAAACTGGTCATAGTTACCTTTGGCTTCTACCAAGGTACACTGTGCCCGCCAGAAGCCATCAAAGTCCGGGATGCCATTGTACGACCACTCTGTCACCTGATACTGGTCTTTGGTTCCCGAGGGCAAGGCGGCGAACTTCTCAGGCCCTGCTTTCATATTGGCGATTCTAAGCTGATAGCGCAGCCAGCTGTCAGGCTTGCCACCGGCGTATGATTTGTCGCTACGTAGATTGGGACTGTACTTACCTTGACAACTGCCCGCGGCAGGGCAGCGGCAGTCCTTTTCATCAGCCTTTTCCTTTGCCTTGGAGATAGCTTTAGATGCCTGATCGGCCCCGGCCACCACTGCCATGCTCCCTAGGAGCCAGGCACCTGCTGTTACCAAGGCTTCCTCGCCAAGAATGGCACCTCCGACTACTAATGGAATCATGCGTTACCTCCCTTCCTGCCACATCGCCTTGATCAGCGAGAACTGGTCTTTCAGGGCCATTGGCACACTTTCTCGCGTGGCGGCGTACTCTCGGAATTTTTCAATCTGCATGGGCGTCTTGCGCGTGCCAACGGTAAATATCGCGTACTGCAACAGCAGGGCCCTATCCTTGTCGAAACCGTATTGTTTGGCATCCGCCGCCACCTGATCCAGCAACTGCCCGGTTCCGTCTTGATGCAGCTTGTCCAGCAATTCCTGTTGTCCTTGCTCCTGAGCGATGTTCTGGATATCCGTGTACAGCGAGTCGGCCAAGCCTAATTGGTCCATCTGCGCAACTTGGTCGTCATCAAACTCCAGCATGTTGCATCCTCATCACCAAGCGGGCATTGTCCTTGTGCGACCACAGCCACCATTCTTCGATAGGGTCAAACAAGGCGGCTTTCTGTTTTTCCGTGAAGATGTTGAATAGCCGAATCATCACTTGTGGGTCGTAGAAGCGGACTAGGGTTTCCCGACCATTTTTCAACTTCCCCTGCAAGTAGGGCTGTAGATGCTCCCGCAAATCATTAATGTCGAGACGGCTCCAAATCCAACTGAGCGACTGTTTGTCCCGTTCCTCGAACAGTAACCTATCCAGCTTTCCACTCCCCGCCAGCCAACTAGGCAAGGGCACATGAATCAACCACGGCGCAACCTCATCCAGCCCATGCTCTGGAGTGTTATCAAAAAGAGAGCGACGCTCTCCTTCTGGAAGCAAACGGCGGATACTGGTAAGACCATTCTTGTAGATGGCGGCATCGACCAACAGATACAGGCGAGTATCTGGTAAGGCTGCATGGCTCTCTGGCCAGGAGGCTGGCATCTTAGCCATTTGGACGCAGGACATGGCTACTCCGATTGGCTGCTGCCTTTTTCAGGCATTCACAAGATAAAGTTGTCGTCGGGAAGCTGGGCATCGGCGGGTTATAACTGGCGGAACCGCTGATTTCATGACTGGCGCCCTTGACGCTGACCCCGCCGGGACAGTGCACTTCGATATTGCCGCCGGCAATGCGGATGTAGCCGCCGCCGCTAGTAAGCAGCACTTCCTGACTGGCGGCGATCTGCACCCTGCCCTTTACGGAAGTAATGGTGAGGTCCTTATCTGCTGTCAGTTCCATCGCATCGCTCTGCGCCTGGATTTGTACCTTGCCCTTAGCTGCGATCAGCTTCACCGCCACCTTGTCTTTGACCCCGGCTACAAACAGACTGATGCTCTTGCCCACGTTGTGAATCCACCGCCGGCCGGTAGTGTGGTTGGCATCACGCAGGGCCACCAGGTTGAGGTTCTGCTCGGCACTAAGGGTTTGGCTTTGCTCGGTGACGCTGGCGATGCCGGCCGGGCCAGACAGAATGAGCAACGGCTGTTGGCCCTCCTGTTCCTTGGCGGTCTTGGCGTCTTTATCGGTGTTGCTGCCAGCCTCCCAGGCGGCCAGCGCGTCGAGCTGGTGCTGGAGATGGCCGGTGTCTTTCTTCCCGCTCTTGGCGTTGTCGTCGCCGATCTCATCCGACCCGGTTTCCATGGTGTCGGCCAGTTGGCCGGTGGCGGTTTCGGCCAGCGCCTGGCTCAGCGCGACAGCGGATTGCAGCTGGCTTTGCGCATGCTCGCGCGCTAGCTGTTTGCCGCCGGCGCCGTTTTGCGCTTCGGTGGACAGCAGCAGGCCGTGCGCGGCGCGGATGGCACCGTGGTTATCGGTTCTGAGTTCGAAGCCTTCGCCGCGCGGCTGGGCTTTGCCGTTGCTGCGCGGGTGGGTGAGGAAGCCCTGGTTGAGCTGGGTCTTGCCGGATTCGGAGCTGAGCTTGGCGCGCACTTCGCCGGGGGTGTCGTCGAACAGCAGTTCGTTGTAGCCACCGCCCTGGTGTTCTTTGCTCTTGATGCCGGACAGCGTCTTGTTGGCGGGCAGCGCGCCGGCGCCGCTGAAGTCGGGCGTCGGGTGGCTGCCGTTGTACAGGACCCCTGTTATGACGGGGCGGTCGATGTCGCCTTCGATGAAGCTGACCAGCACTTCCTGGCCGATGCGCGGGATGAACTGGTGGCCGAAACCGGCGCCGGCGCTGGGCATGGCCACGCGCAGCCAGCAGCTGGATTTGTCGTCGAGATTGGCGCCGAATTGGGTGTGTTCCTCTGGCCGTTGCCAGTGGAACTGCACCTTGATGCGGCCTTGGCCGTCGGTGTAGATCTCGTCAGCCACTTGGTCTGTCGGCTCGGCCGGGCCGACCACGGTGGCCGTTTGCACGCCGCGCAATTTGGGCTTGGCCAGCGGTGTGTCGGCATAGGCCGGGGTCAGCGGGATGCCGCGGCGCTGGGTCTGCAGCGTGGTGGTGAACGGCGCGGCGTCGCTGGGGGCGCCGACGTGCTGGGCCAGATCCTTGGGCAGGTTGTTGCGAACCTGGAAGGTTTGGCCGGTGACCACGAATTCGCGGTGTTGCGGGCTGTCGGCCTCATGCGCCGGATGGTCGTCCAGGCGGAACCATTCGCCCGGCTGCAGGCCGCGCACGGTGCCGCTGGCAGTGAAGGATTTGGCCTGCAGGTCATGCGCCTGCTGGCGCAGCTGGGCATAGCGGCCCAGCTGTTCATCGTCGCCGGCGTAGTACAGGCCCGGCGCGTCGTAGTGGGTCAGGCTGCTCTGCAGCGACTGGCCGGCCTGGCCTTGTTCGATGCGGCTGCCGTCTTCGCTGTGCTGAGTGGAGACCGGCTTGTAGTCGTAGCTGGCCAGCGCCACACTGCTGGGCACGATCTGGCGGGTGGCCTGCCATTCGGTCAGGCCGTCTTCGTCTTCGGTGGCGTCAGCGCGGTGGAAGCGCACGCGGCTCAAGGTGGCGGCCGGCAGGCTGTGCGGATCGTCAAACACCGCCAGTTGCACCTGCGGGCCATCATCGTCTTGATGCAGGAAGCGCCAGCTGAAGCCTTCCTCATGCATCAGGCGCACGATGAATTCGTAATCGCTCTCGCGGTATTGCAGGCAGTAGCTGCGCGGCTGGGTCGGCTGTACCTGGATGGACAGCGTCTGCACCCGGGCGAAGGCCGGGTTGCTCTGCTGATGTTCGGACAGGATCTGCTGGATGATGTCCGGCACCGACAGGTCCTGGAACACGCGAGAAGTCCGGCGGTGACGCAGCAGCGCGAACGGCGGTTCGATCGTCAGCTCGTACTTGGCGAAGCCGCCATCGGCGCCGGCCAGCCTGGCCTCGCTCACCACACCGCAGCGGATGGACTCGCCGCCCGCAGCATCCTCGATGCCGATGCGCGCCGGCTGGCCCAGCAGCGACTTCAGTTCGATATGGGTGTCCGGCGACAGGCAGGTCAGTGTGTAGCGGTACGGTTGGGACAGACCCTCTTCGGCCTGCAGGCTCAGCGGCAGCAACTGCTCGGCGGCGATCTGCCCGGTGCCCAGCCGCAAAGTCAATACCCGTCGATCTTGGCCAAAGGCGGAGGCGAAACTGGCCAGCAGTGCGTTCAAATCCATCCGATTCCCAAATAAAAATACCCTCATAGCGAGGGCATGTCATTGAACTAAAAGGGGATAAGAATTTTATGATGCTATGTAAGCGTCAACAAGCTGGTCTCGTCAAAAATCTGACAAACCTACACTTAAGTACAGGTACAGCAGGGCAAAACTTACCTGGAAGACCCATGCAATGACGCCACGCTCTCGTCCAAGGCGCGCTGCAGCGCCACATCCAGGCACGGGATTTCACCAAGTTTGTCTCCCGGCAAGGCCCCCCGTTCGCAAGCAAGATCGAACTCCCTCTCCAGCTGCTGGATGATGAGCAACTGGGCGGCCACTTTATCGGCAATCGGGGTCTCGTTGGGAAACAACTCTTGCGTAAGACGTACAGCCAGAACCTGGGCGACAACTTTCTGAGCCTCCAGCAAGGTCAACCGGCCCGATTTGATAGCTTGAAGTGCGATACCTAGCTCATCGGCCAGATCCTGCAGATTTTAGGGACGTGACATGGCGGCCACCGCAACTTGTTTATGTACAATTTCAAGATACACTACAGCGTTGCTTCGCGGCCACAAGAATGCAAAAAGAGGTAAAAATATGCCAAAATCGATAGAAACAGCTCTGCGCACATTGCAAATTTAGCGTTCGTAGCAGAAGTTCGAAAAAAGCCGCGTCCCAAAAGTGTCCCAAACCCGCACGAAAGCCTTTAGCTACACGCTTTTCCGAGTCTCTCCTTTCGCACCACACCGGCTTTTCAAGCCTAGCCCCCCAAAGTACCGCAAATACAGGCCTTCACGCCTTTGCGCGTTCTACGCCTTCACGCCAAATCACTCCCGTTTTTCGGTATCGCTTGTCCCAAAGAGTGTCCCAAACATGGCAACGATAGAACAGCGCAGCGGCAAGCGGCGCGCCAAAGTGCGCAAAGGAAAATTGCCCATGCCGAAATGCCGCGGCCAGCGCGTGGCGTTTCCGTTTCCGCCATCCGCGCGGACGGACGAACGACTGACCGCTCTCGAGAGCGACGGCGGCATGAGTAGCCGCCATTGAGCCTGGCCGGCCCACGCGGATTGCGCCTGCGCAGATGGAGGCGGCCTTTTCTTTTGCCTTATACTCTGGCCACATTGGGGCCGCGCGCCCTGGAACTCGTCTCCGGCTCGACCGTCCGACCTTCATGACCCACACTATCAATCCGTCTCGCCGTCTGCTGCTGCAAAGTCTCGCTATTGGCGCAGGCGCGGCTATTTTGCAAGGATGTCAAACCGTGCCAACCCCGCAATCCATACCGTCCGCCTCGCATCGCCTGTACCTGACCGCCTGCTCCGGCATCATCCCGGCTAAGCAAATCCAGCTGGCGCTGCCCCGGCTGGCCCGCGCCGGCTTCACCCTGGAAAACACGGCGGCGCTGGAGCGCAAGCATTTGCGATTCGCCGGGACCGACGCCGAACGCGCAGCCGACCTGAATGCCTTGCTGACCCAATCGCAGCAGCCGTCGCTGGTGGTGGCCGGACGTGGTGGCTACGGCGCGATGCGGCTGCTGCCGCAGATCGATTTCGCCCGGCTCGGCGCGCGGTTGCGCGAGTCCGGCACGCCGCTGATAGGCTATAGCGACTTCTGCGCCATCCAGTTGGCGCTACTGGCCAAAAGCGGCATGGGCAGCTTCGCCGGCCCGATGCTGGGCGATTTCGGCAATGCGCACCCCAGCAGCTACGCCATCAACGAATTCTTTTTCACCCTCACCACGCCGCAGCGTAGCCTGCACGTGGCCGGCCCCTGCGGGCGCGCCAGCGGCGAAGGCATTTTCTGGGGCGGCAATCTAAGCGTGCTGTCCAGCCTGGCCGGCACGCCTTACCTGCCGGATATCAAGGGCGGCTTGCTGTTCCTGGAGGATGTGGGGGAACAACCGTACCGCGTGGAGCGCATGCTGCAGCAGCTGCATCTGGCTGGGGTGCTGAGCCGCCAACAGGCGATCTTCCTTGGCGATTTCTCAATGCAGAAACATGTTGACGTCTATGACCCGCGCTACGATTTCGATGCCGTGGTGGCGGAATTGCGCCGCATAAGCGGGGTGCCGGTATTCACAGGCCTGCCATTCGGCCACATCGCCAATAAAACCACCATGCCGCTGGGCTTCCCCACCCGCTTCCGGGCCGATGGCGACAGCCTGACCCTGCAATTTTTGAACTACCCCACCATTTCGCCGCTGGGTCTGCAGCCGGAAGCGCTGCTGGACACGCAACCCGCCTGAAGCCTGGTAAGCCAAATGCTTGACGAAGCGGCGAGCATCATGCAGTTTGATTCGCCGTTCCGTGCCGAATAGATGGAGAATGCATGACCCCTTGTCAGAAAACCCTGCTGGGATTGACTCTTGCCGCCTTGTTGAGCCCCTTGCCCGCCGCGGCAGACGGCTATCAAACGCCGCCGCCGGAGCTGGCGGCGCTGGTCGATGCGCCGCGCACCCCGCAGCAATCGCTCAGCCCGCAACAAAACATCGTGCTGCAGATCAGCCGTCCCGGCTTGCCCAGCATAGCCGACGTCGCCCAGCCGGAACTCAAGCTGGCTGGGCTGCGCCTCAATCCCAAAATGCGCGCCTACAGCCAATTCAACTTTGGCAATGGGCTGTCTTTGCTGGACATCGCCAGCGGCAAGTCGCGGCCAGTCAGCGGCCTGCCCGTTCGGCCACGCATCGCCAACCACCAATGGGCTGCCGATGGCAAGCATGTGGCGCTCAGCCTGTGGGGCGACAAGGGCGTGGAGTTGTGGCTGCTCGACGTCGCCGCCGCCCGCGCCCGCCGTCTTGGCGATTTCCATTTGAACGCCAGCACCGGCAGCGGCTTCGCCTGGATGGGCGACAAGCTCCTGGTGAAGATGGTGCCCGCGCGCCAGGGTCCTGCGCCAGTCGCGTCAGCCAGCCCAAGCGGGCCTAACATCCAGGAAAGCCAAGGCGGCAAGTTGTCGCAGACCCGTACTTATCCCGATCTGCTGAAAACGCCTTACGACGCCGACCTGCTGGATTACCAGCTCAGCAGCCAGCTGGCGCTGGCCGACCTGAACGGCAAGCTCCATCCCATCGGCTCGCCGGATCGCTTTCTGTCGGTGCAGCCATCGCCGAATGGCCAATACCTGCTGGCCACCAGGCTGCAGCGCCCCTACTCCACCCTGGTGCCGCTGACTCGCTTTCCGCAGCGCATCGAAGTGCTGGACTTGAAGGGCCGCAGCGTGCATGTGGTCGCTCAGCGTCCACTGCTGGAACGCATGCCTTCCGGCAATGACGCAGTGGAAACCGGCCCTCGCGACGTGGGCTGGCGGGAAGATGCGCCGGCCACCTTGTTCTGGGCCGAAGCGCAAGACGGCGGCGACCCAGGCGTGCCCGCCAAGACGCGCGACGCTTTGTTCCTGCAGGCCGCGCCATTCCAGAAGCCGCCGTTCAAGCTGCAGGAGCTGGCCAGCCGGTTTGCCGGCATCCAGTGGGGGCGCGACGATTTGGCGCTGGTCAACGAATACTGGTGGAAAACGCGTGAAATCAAGGTCTGGCGCGTTCGACCGGGCGAAGCCAATGGCGCGGCGGAGCTGCTAAACCAACGCAGCTCGGAAGATCGTTATGCGGACCCAGGCACGCCGACCATGGTAGTCGGCCGCAATGGGCAGTCGCTGCTGCAAACCAGCCCGGACGGCAACAGCCTCTACTTGTTGGGTGAAGGCGCCAGCCCCGAGGGCGATCGCCCTTTCATCGACAAGCTGGACCTGAACAGCAAGCAGACCACTCGGCTATGGCGATCCCAAGCGCCCTGGTATGAACAGCCCCTGGCCGTGCTGGATAAGGCGCAGAGCGTATTGTTGAGCCGCGAGCAGATGGAAACGCCGCCCAATTTGTACGTGAAAACGCTTGGCGAGAAAAATGGTTTGCGCCAGCTGACCTTCTTCCAGCATCCCACCCCGCAGCTGAAGGGAGTGCAGAAACAGCAACTGCGTTACAAACGCGCCGACGGCGTCGACCTGACCGGCACGCTGTACCTGCCTCCCGGCTATGAAGCGAAACGAGACGGCCCGCTGCCGATGCTCATGTGGGCCTACCCCGCCGAGTTCAAGAGCGCGGATGCCGCGGGGCAAGTCACCGATTCGCCGTATCGTTTCAACCGCGTCGGCTACTGGGGGCCGGAAGCCATGCTGGCGCGAGGCTATGCCGTATTGGATGATCCGAGCATGCCCATCATCGGCGCAGGCAAACAGGAGCCCAACGACAGCTATTTGCCGCAGTTGAAGATGGATGCGCAAGCAGCCGTGGACGAGGTGGTGAGGCTGGGCGTAGCGGACCGGGACCGCATCGCCATCGGCGGCCACTCCTACGGCGCCTTCATGACGGCCAACCTGCTGGCGCATACCCGGCTGTTCCGCGCCGGCATCGCCCGCTCCGGCGCTTACAACCGCACCCTTACTCCGTTTGGCTTCCAGTCGGAGGAGCGCAATTTCTGGCAGGCCAAGGATGTCTATCAGACGATGTCGCCATTCAATTACGCCGATCAGATCAAGGATGCGCTGCTGTTGATCCATGGCGAAGCCGACAACAATCCCGGCACCTTCCCCATCCAAAGCGAGCGCTTATACCAGGCACTGCAAGGCTTGGGCGGCACCGTGCGGCTGGCGATGCTTCCGGCGGAAAGCCATGGCTACCGCGCGCGCGAATCCATCCTGCACATGTTGTGGGAGGAAGACCGCTGGCTGGACCAATACGTCAAGCATGCCAAACCGCGCGAGACGCCATAGTTCGGCCAGATAGCCGACTGCCGCTGCCAAGGCCCTGTCCGTCAGGGCCTTTTTCGATTGTTGATGCCCACATGCCGCTCGCAAACGCTCTTTTGAACGTGGAAACTGCCATACACACACATTTCCCTTGCATTCCCATTTTGTGTGTACAAAATAAAATATGACGGGCAGCAAACTCTATCCATTAGGTCTGCAAGGCGGTAAATTCCATGCGCGACGACAAAGTTCACCGTATCCATATCGAGCAGCCCGGCCGCCCCAGGCTGTATCAGTTCGATGATCTTCCCGGCTATGAAATGGCAGGGGTCATCACGCTGTCCGGGCGCAGCGGCGCGCTGGTAAAGAAAATCCGCAGCGGCGTTTACTACATGGCCAATTCCGGCATGTTGCGCCCGCTGGACCAGCGGCAAGTGAAAATGGCGCTGGGCCTGTCATCCGGCGCAGGCGCGCCGGCCAGAATGCAAGGCGGCGCTCGTCACAATGTCTATTTGGACGCGGAGAGCATAGACATCGCGCTGGCGCTGGGCGACGGCAATATCAGCAGAGGTATCCGCCACGCGCTGAAAGTCAGCGTCGCGGCAGACTGCTCCGAATCCTGAAATTTAAGATGCGCGCTTGAGGTACCATAAGAAAAGGCAGGCCATCCGGCCTGCCTTTGGCATGGATTTACGCAGACGGATCAACCGTACTGCCGCGCGAAATCCTGCATGAAATTGACCAAGGACTTCACGCCCTCGATCGGCATGGCGTTATAGATGGACGCGCGCATGCCGCCCACGGCGCGGTGGCCTTTCAGCTGCGCCAAGCCATTCTTGCGCGCTTCCAGCAGGAAGATTTCGTCTAGCGACTCATCCTTCAGCTTGAACACCACGTTCATTTTGGAGCGGAAGGGCGGTTCGATATGCGTGGAGTAGAAACCCTGGCTGTTGTCGATGACGTGATACAGCAGTCCGGCTTTTTCCTCGTTGCGGGTGGCGATGCCCTTGACCCCGCCCTGCTCCTTCAGCCACTTGAACACTAGGCCGGCGATGTAGATCGGATAGGTGGCCGGCGTGTTGTACATCGAGTCCGCGTCGGCGTGGACCTGATAATTCAGCATGGTCGGAATGTCGGCGCGCGCCTTGCCCAGCAGGTCTTCGCGAATCACCAGCACAGTCAGGCCAGACGGGCCGATGTTCTTTTGCGCGCCGGCATAGATCATGCCGAAACGGCTGACGTCGATCTCGCGCGACAGAAAATCCGACGACATGTCGCAAACCAGCGGCACGCCATGCTGCTCGGACGGGATGTAGGGAAATTGCAGGCCGCCTATGGTTTCGTTCGAGGTGTAGTGCAGATAGGCGGCGTTTGGATCGCGCTGCCAGCTGGATTCTTCCGGAATGTAGGAGAAATTGCGGTCTTCGCTGCTAGCAGCGACATTGACCTTGGCGTAGCGCTTCGTTTCCTTGATCGCCAGCTTGGACCAATGGCCGGTGTTGACGATGTCCACGCTGTCTTTATCGCCCAGCAGGTTCAGCGGCACCATGGCGAACTGCAGCGAAGCGCCGCCCTGCAGGAACAGCACCTTGTAGCCGGCCGGGATGTGCATCAGTTCGCGCAGATCATGCTCGGCATCATGGATGATTTCCATGAATTCCTTGCCGCGATGGCTCATCTCCATCACGCTCATGCCGGAGCCGTGCCAGTCCAGCAGTTCGCTCTGCGCTTCGGCCAGCACGGCGTGCGGCAGCACGGCGGGACCTGCGGAAAAGTTGTACACCTTGGCCATGGTCTTTCCTCTGTTGTCTTTGTCCGATTTATTGTTTAAATGGCGGCGTCAGCCGCGCATCGCAATAGCACCGCATGAAAAAACCGGCGTCATCCCCAGGGGAAGCGCCGGTTTGCTTTCCATTCCGCATGCCGAGCCTGCTCAATTGCTCAACAGGAAGTGGGCGCGCGCCACCGCTACCGGCTTGGAGCGGTCTTCCTGCCAGGCTTCGATCAGCACGTGCGCCACCCGCTTGCCCTGCTTGGTGATTTCGCACTGCGCAAACAGCGTTTGCGGACGGCCTGGACGCAGGTAGTCCAGCGAAAAATCGACGATCTTCGGCGCTTCCAGCGATTCGCGATTCCACATCAGATGTATCATCGCCGCGCTCTCCATGAAACCGCCGATCAAGCCGCCATGCAGCGCCGGCAGCGAAGTATTGCCGACATTGCGCGCCAGAAACGGCAGCTCGAAGCGCAGCTCGCCGGCTTCGTCCTCGGCCATCACCGTGCCCATCAGCTTGACGTAAGGCAGCGAATCGACGATCTCGGCAAAGGCCTTGCGGTCGCGCCGCTCGGCGAAACGTTGCATGAATTCGCTCATCATGGCTGAGCCTCCTGCAACATCGGCGTGCGGCTGGACTCGCGCATGAAGGTCGCCACGCCGTGGGCGATCGGGTCTGCCGGATTGTCGTGATAGCACACCGCGCGGGTGAAAGCGATCTGACTGGCCAGCCGGTAGCATTCGGCGGTGCAGTGGATGGCCTTGCCCGGCGTGGCGGATTTCAGATAATCGATGCGCAGGTCCAGCGTGGCGATCGTTTCAATGCTGGGCAGATGCGCGGTCACGGCGATGGCGCTGCAGGTATCGACCAGCGAGGTGATCACTCCGCCGTGGATGATGCCGGTGGCCGGGTTGCCGACCAGGTCTTCGCGCCATTGCAGTTTCAGCGTGGGCTTGCGGCCGTCGGTGCCGACGTACTCGAAGCCCAGCGTCGCGCAGTGCGGGAAGGAGACGAAGAGCTGGCTCATCGCTTCCAGCACGCGGGGATTGGCGGGAGTCGGAATCATCACGCCTCGCCCTGCTCCGGCGCGGCATCGCCCTCACCTTCCACGTCCTCGCACTCAGCTTCCACGTCCTCGCACTCAGCTTCGGACTCGGCCACGATCTCCAGGCCGATCAGCTTTTCGCCCTCGTCCAGATTGATCAGGCGCACGCCCTGGGCCGAACGGCCGGTTTCGCGTACTTCCGCCACCTTGGTGCGGATCAGCACGCCGCCGGTGGTGATCAGCATGATGTCGTCGGTTTCCTCCACCAGGCTGGCCGCCACCAGCTTGAGGCCAGTCTTGTCGGTCAGGTCCATCGCGATCACGCCCTGGGTGCCGCGGCTGGTGCGGCGGAAATCGCCGACGCAGGTGCGCTTGCCGTAGCCGCCGTCGCTGGCGGTCAACACCATCTGCTGCTCGGAGTTGCTGACCAAGAGCGAGATCACCTGGTGGTCGTCGCCCAGCATCATGCCGCGCACGCCGGTGGCGTTGCGGCCCATCGGGCGCACGTCGGTTTCGCTGAAGCGCACGGCCTTGCCAGCGTCGGAGAACAGCATGATCTGGTCGTCGCCGTGGGTCAGCGCCACGCCGATCAGGTTGTCGCCGTCTTCCAGGTTCACCGCGATGATGCCGGCGGTGCGCGGACGGGAGAAGTCCACCAGCGGGGTCTTCTTCACCGTGCCGTTGGCGGTGCACATGAACACGAACTGGTCGTCGCGGAATTCCTTGACCGGCAGCAGCGCGTTGATCTTCTCGCCCTCTTCCAGCGGCAGCACGTTGACCATCGGCTTGCCGCGGCTCTGGCGGCCGCCCTGGGGCAGGTCGTACACTTTGCGCCAGTAGCAGCGGCCGCGGCTGGAGAAGCACAGCACGTAGTCGTGGGTATTGGCCACGAACAGCGTTTCGATGAAGTCGTCGTCCTTGGTGGCCGCCGCCTGCTTGCCGCGGCCGCCGCGGCGCTGGGCGCTGTAGTCGTCGATAGGCTGTGCCTTGATGTAGCCGGTGTGCGAAATCGTGACCACCATGTCCTGCGGGGTGATCAGGTCTTCGATATTGATGTCGCCGCCGTACGGCTCGATCTCGGAACGGCGCGGATCGCCGAACTGCGCGCGGATGGCGCTCAGTTCCTCGCCGATGATCTGGCTGATGCGCTCGGGCTTGGCCAAGATGTCCAGCAGGTCCAGGATCACGTCCATGATCTCGCGGTATTCGCCGACGATCTTGTCCTGTTCCAGGCCGGTCAGGCGCTGCAGGCGCATGTCGAGGATGGCCTGGGCCTGGGTGTCGGACAGATGGTAGCCGTCTTCCTTCATGCCGAAGGCCGGATCGATGTTTTCCGGACGCGCCTTGTCGCCCTCGACGCGGGACAGCATGTCCTCCACCAGCGACGAGCGCCAGGCGCGCGCCATCAGCGCGGCTTTGGCCTGCGGCGGCGCCTCGGACGCCTTGATCAGCGCGATGATCTCGTCGACGTTGGACAGCGCGACGGCCAGGCCTTCCAGGATGTGGCCGCGCTCGCGGGCCTTCTTCAGTTCGAAGATGGTGCGGCGGGTCACCACCTCGCGGCGATGGCGCAGGAATTCTTCCAGGATCTGCTTCAGGTTCAACAGGCGCGGCTGGCCGTCGACCAGCGCCACCATGTTCATGCCGAAGCTGTCCTGCAGCTGGGTCATCTTGAACAGGTGGTTGAGCACCACTTCCGGCATTTCGCCGCGCTTGAGCTCGATCACCACGCGCATGCCGGACTTGTCCGACTCGTCGCGCAGATCGGAAATGCCCTCAATCTGCTTGTCGCGCACCAGTTCGCTGATGCGCTCCAGCAGGCGGGCCTTGTTCACCTGGTACGGAATCTCGTCGACGATGATCGCTTCGCGGTCGCCCTTGCCGATGGGTTCGGTATGGGTGCGCGCGCGCATGATCACGCGGCCGCGGCCGGTGCGGTAGCCTTCCTTGACGCCGGCGGTGCCGTAGATGATGCCGGCGGTCGGGAAGTCCGGCGCCGGGATGATGTCGATCAGCTCGTCGATGGCCAGCTCGCTGTTGGCCAGCAAGGCCAGGCAGGCGTCCACCACCTCGTTCAGGTTGTGCGGCGGAATGTTGGTGGCCATGCCCACGGCGATGCCGGAGGAGCCGTTGACCAACAGGTTCGGGATCTTGGCCGGCAGGATCAGCGGCTCATGCTCGGAGCCGTCGTAGTTGGGGCCGAAATCCACGGTTTCTTTTTCGATGTCGGCCAACAGCTCGTGCGCGATGCGCGCCATGCGGATTTCGGTGTAACGCATCGCGGCGGCGTTGTCGCCGTCCACCGAGCCGAAGTTGCCCTGGCCGTCCACCAGCGGGTAGCGCAGAGAAAAATCCTGCGCCAGGCGCACGATGGTGTCGTACACGGCGGTATCGCCGTGCGGATGGTATTTACCGATCACGTCGCCAACAATACGGGCCGACTTTTTGTAAGCGCGGTTCCAGTCGTTGGACAGTTCGTGCATGGCGTACAGTACCCGGCGATGCACCGGCTTCAGGCCGTCGCGCACGTCTGGCAGCGCCCGGCCTACGATCACGCTCATCGCGTAATCCAGGTAAGAACGGCGCATCTCCTCTTCGAGGCTGATGGGAAGCGTTTCCTTGGCGAACTGGTTATCGGTCATAAGTGTCTTGATTCGTAAGAATGATCCGGCCGAAGCGAAGCAAGCGCCGGTCGCGGTGGCGATTCGGGCCGCCGGGCGCGCTGGCCGACGTGATGTCACAATTCTTCCATTCTACCACGAAAGGCCGCGCGCATGCCCGTTTGCCGCACGCCTGCGGCCTTGGCGGCGCAGCGCCTCCGGACAGGGCGCCTGATGCAAACACTCACGTTATCTTTGCTGCTCGACGGGCGGCGCGAAGCTTGGCCAGGAAGCCAGAGTTGTCTCGAAACAATATGGTTTGAGAGAAAGCAGGCGTAAAAAAAGGAGGGCCGCAGCCCTCCGCAAATCTTGTAGCCAGGAGTGTTACAAGAAAAACTCAGTTCCAGCCTTGCGGCAGCTTGTAGCCGGCGAACTTCTGCTTGGTATAGGCCTTGAACGCCGGGGAGTTGTAAGCGGCGATCACGTCTTTGGCCCAAGGCTTGCCCGCATCGGCGGCGCGCACCACGCCCCAGTTCACGTAGGCGTAGCTCTTTTCCTGATACACGGCTTCGGTCAGCTTGATGCCGGAGCTAGTAGCATAGTTGCCGTTGATCACGGCGAAGTCCACATCGCTGCGCGAGCGCGGCAGCTGGGCGGCCTCCAGGGGTACGATCTTCACTTTTTTCACGTTCTCGGCGATGTCGCGCTCGGAGGCGGTCAGCGGGTTGACGCCCGGCTTCAGCTTGACCCAGCCCAGATCGTTCAGCATCACCAGGGCGCGGGCGAAGTTGGACGGGTCGTTAGGCGCAGCCAGGGTCACACCGGCCTTGGCGTCTTTCAGCGACTTCAGCTTGCCCGGATAGATGCCCAGCGGGGCGGTCGGCACCTGGAACACTTCCTTCAGGGACAGCTTGTGCTCCTTGGCGAAGTTGTCGAGGTAAGGTTTGTGCTGGAATACATTCACGTCCAGCGAACCTTCCTGCAGCGCCAGATTGGGACGCACATAGTCGGTGAATTCCACCAGCTTCACGGCATAGCCCTGCTTTTCCAGCTGCGGCTTGATCGATTGCTTGACCATGTCGCCAAAGTCGCCCACGGTGGTGCCGATGACGATTTCCTTCTTGGCCGGATCGGCGGCCAGGACATGGCCGGCCAGCGCCAGGCCCACTACGGATGCAGCAACTGCCTTGATGACGAATCTACGCATTTTTCTCTCCTTTAAATTTTGCGTGTCTTGAAAATCAACGTTTGTCGAGTTTGGCCGCCAGGCGGTTGCCCAACAGCTGAATTAGCTGAACCAGTACGACCAGCAGCAGCACCATGGCCACCATCACGTCTGTCTGGAAGCGGTAGTAGCCATAACGGATGGCGAGGTCGCCGATGCCGCCGCCGCCCACCACGCCCGCCACCGCGGTGTAGCTGAGGAAGCTGATGGTCAGAATGGTCAGGCTGGAAATCAGGCCGGAACGGGCCTCGTTCACCAGCACCTTGAAGATGATCTGCAAGGGGCTCGCGCCCATCGCCTCGGCCGCCTCCACCACGCCGCGCGGAATCTCGCGCAGCGTCTGCTCCACCAGGCGGGCAAAGTACGGAATGGCGGCGAAAGCCAGCGGCACCGAGGCCGCCACCGGACCGATGGTGCTGCCGACCAGCGCGCGGGTCAGCGGAATCAGCACCACCATCAGGATGATGAAGGGGAAGGAGCGCACCAGATTCACCAGCCAGCTCAAGACGCCGTTGACGGCGCGGTTGGCGAACAACTGCCCCGGCTGCGACAGGTACAGGATCACGCCCAGCGGACCGCCGAACACGATGGCGGCGGCGAGGCCGATGCCCAGCATCACGCCGGTTTCCTTGCAGGCCTGCCAGATTTCCGGCGCCATCGATTGCAGATTCAGCAACGCTTCGTTCAGGGTTACGGCATCCATTTACGCGGCCTCCAGCAGCGAGCGCGCCAGATCGGAATCGGCTTCCACTTCGGAATTGTCGACATCGACGATCTCCACCACGCGGCCCTGGTCCAATACCGCGGCGCGGTGGCAGATGCTGCGCACCACATGCATTTCATGGGTGACGATCACGATGGTGACGCCGAAGCGCGCATTGATGTCTTTCAGGCAGTCCAGGATGGATTGGGTGGTTTTCGGGTCCAGCGCGGAAGTCGGCTCGTCGGCCAAGATCACGTGCGGCCGCGGCGCCAAAGCGCGGGCGATGCCCACGCGCTGCTTCTGGCCGCCGGACAGCTGGGCCGGGTAATGGTTGGCGCGGTCTTCCAGGCCGACAATGGCCAGGCACTCCGCCACGCGCTTTTCGATGTCCGCCTTACTCCAGCCGGCGATCTCCAGCGGGAAGGCCACGTTGCCGGCCACGGTGCGGTTGGCCAGCAGATTGAATTGCTGAAACACCATGCCGATGTTTTGACGGGCGGTTCGCAGCTGCTTCGCGTTCAGGCTAGTCAAATCCTGGCCGTCAACGATAACGGCGCCGGCATCTGGACGCTCCAGCAGATTGATCAGACGCAGCAAGGTGGACTTGCCGGCGCCGGAGAAGCCGATCAGGCCAAAGACTTCGCCCTGGCGAATCGACAACGAGGTTTCCGCCACGGCATCAAACCAGCCGCCTTCCGGGCGGCGGAACCGCTTGCAGACATTTTGCAGATGAATCATTCCTAACACTCCCAAAGCATAAAGCCCGCCGATAGCTGCGGCGGGCTTTGCTGTGGAAATCTTCGGTTGATCCGAGAGATTAGATGTAGACAGATTTAGATGATGCTGGGTCTGTCTACCCACGCTTTAGCTGTTTTACGCCCGCAAGCTGTGTTCAAATCGGCGATAAATTTGATTGAGATTGAACATCTTTTTTCGCTTAGCGTCAACTATCTTTTGAAAGATTATATAAAACTGTCGCCATATTGCAAAAAGTGCTTTGCAATATGCAAATACGCTCTATGTTAAGCACTTCTAGTTTTATTGCGCCGCTCCTACTCTGTCGCCTTCGTCAGTACAGACTGAGTTGCGCATACAGCGGCAGATGATCCGACAAGCCAGACCACGGCCTGCCGGACAGCACCTTTGCCGACTCCACCTTCAAACCCCGCACATAGATGCGGTCCAATGCCAGCATCGGCATCCGCGCCGGAAAGCTCTGCGCGTGGCCGCCATACAATTGCAGAAATACCTCGTCCAAACCCAGCTCGCCTTTCAACATTGCGCTGGCCTCGCCGCGCCAGTCGTTGAAATCGCCTGCCAGAATCAGCGGTTGGTGCTCGGCAATGGCTTCTTGCACGTATCGAGCCAAGCCCCGGTACTGTTTTCGCCGGTCAAACGCAAGCAGATTGAAGTGCCCGCACAGCGCCACCACCGGCTGCGGCCAGCCGTCCGGCTGCACCAGGCATTGCAACACGCCGCGGCTCTCGAAACGATTGACCGAAATATCGCGGTTGCACCACTCCCCCACCCGAAACCGGGTCAGCAAGGCATTGCCGTGATGGCCATAGTCATAACTGGCGTTCAGGCCATATACGGCGCGATGCGCCAGTCGGCGGGCCAGGAAATGGTGCTGCGGCTGAACAGGCCAGCGCTGATGGCTAAGCGCACGCGCCAGATTACGGCCTTGCACCTCCTGCAAAAACAGCAAGTCCGGCGCCAGATCCGCCAGCGCCTCGGCCATGTCGCCCACACGCACATGGCGGTTCAGCGGCGACATTCCCTTGTGGATGTTGTAGGTGATGACGCTGATATTGTTCATATCAATACTCAAAATCTTATGTAGGCATTCTGAGTCAATCCAACCAGTTCATACATGAATTTGATACGGTTTTTCATCTGTCGACACTGATGAAGATAGTTCATACAAGAAGCCAGCACATAAAGCAGGCGCGACGAAATAACCGCTCTTTAGCCGGCCGCAGGGAAGCCTGGCTTGCGGCTTCCGTCCCGAGATTGGAGCTGGCTGCGCAAGCGTCCTTAGCCCAGCATCCCAGGGAGGGCCTTGGTCAGCGCGCCTTGGCTGCGGATTGTTACCATGATGGTATTTAGGTAGAATGCTCTATCTATCAAAATTAACATCCTAATCCTTAGCAGGGAACCCTTAGGGCACGTCGCGCGTCTGGCAGGACGTCGATGCCACCCATCCGTGCAACAGCGGGCAGCTTCGCATGCCCATTCTGGCAGGAATCATTGATGCGCAAACTTTTCATTCTGCTGCCATTGGCGCTTAGCAGCGCCCAGCTGGCAGCCTCTTCTCTTCCCTCCTACGATTTTGCTGTCAAACCGGCCCACACGCCTGCAAATCGACCCTATCCATTTGAAGCAAAAAACAAAACCAAGCCGCTGGAAGTTGCGCCTCGCGTCCCGCTAGGGGACCTCGACAAGACGTGGCTGGAGATGAACGCCTCCAAGCCAGTCGATGGCGACATGCGCTCGCGCAATCCCAATTGGGAACAGCCGCATGTCTACCAAACCATGCCAGCCTGGCGCAGAGACTTTTCCGGCCAGCCCATGACGCCCGGACTGGGAATCGACCCGCAAACGGGGAAAAAACGCGCCATCCCCATGCACATGCTGCAGCCCCTCCCGCCTTACCAGAATCGTTAAGCGAGCCGGCATGCCGGCGACTTGCACAAGGCTGGCACGCAACACATAATTTCAATTCATCCATCGCCTGTTAAATGATCTTTTGCCTAACGGTAGGCCACGCTGTTTAATGTTTGCCTAGAATAGTCGTAGCCATCGGCGACGGCAGCCACACTCATGCCAAGATGAGAAGCGCACAAGGAAAACAGATGAGCCAAATTCAACCGTTAACCGATTGGCAGCACAGCCATCCTTTGATCACGGAGATGATGGCGCTGCAGGAATGCAGCTGGTTTAACCCCGGCATCGCCCCTGCGGCGGAAGGCCTTGCCGATGTCGGCCTGTCTGCGGCGGATGTGGCCGATGCCTCCGCCAGACTGCAGCGATTTGCCGCCTACTTCCGCCAGGCCTTTCCGGAAACAGCTGCCAGCGCCGGCATTCTGGAGTCGCCCTTGCTTGCCATGCCCGCGTTTCAAGACGCGCTAGGCCGCCGCCATGGCATGGACTTATCCGGCCGGCTTTGGCTGAAGGCGGACAGCCAGTTGCCGATTTCCGGCTCTATCAAGGCGCGCGGCGGCATCTATGAAGTGCTCAAGCATGCCGAAGATCTGGCGCTGCGGCACAAACTGCTGAGCCCGGATGACGACTACGCCAAACTGGACACCCCCGCCGCGCGCGCCCTGTTCAGCCGCTACAAGATCGCCGTGGGCTCCACCGGCAACCTGGGCTTATCCATCGGCATCATCGGCGCCAAACTGGGTTTTCACACTATGGTCCATATGTCGGCCGACGCCCGCCAATGGAAAAAAGACATGCTGCGCGCCCACGGCGTGACAGTGATCGAATATTCGTCCGACTACAGCGCAGCGGTGGCGCAAGGCCGCCAGCAGGCGCAAAGCGACCCGGCCTGCCATTTTGTCGATGATGAAAACTCCACCAGCTTGTTCCTCGGCTATGCTGTGGCCGGACAACGGCTGAAAGCGCAGCTGGATGCGGCCGGCGTAATCGTGGACGCCGCGCATCCGCTGTTCGTTTATCTGCCTTGCGGCGTAGGCGGCGGCCCCGGCGGCGTGGCCTTCGGCCTGAAGCTGGCTTTTGGCGATGCCGTGCATTGCCTGTTTGCCGAACCCACCCACTCGCCGTGCATGTTGCTTGGCGTCTACACCGGCCTGCACGATCAGGTTTCCGTGCAGGATTTCGGCATCGACAACCGCACCGCGGCAGACGGCCTGGCGGTAGGCCGGCCATCCGGATTCGTCGGGCGCGCCATGCAGCGGCTGATCGATGGCTACTACACCGTCAGCGATGAGGAACTGTTCCGGCTGCTGGCGATGATGGAACAGACAGAAGGCCTGCGGCTGGAACCATCCGCCCTGGCCGGCGCCCCCGGCATCGTCCGCATCCAGGCTGAAACTCAGCGCTACCGCGCTCGGCTGGGCCTGACGCCGGAGCGCATGGCCCAAGCCAACCATCTCATCTGGGCCACCGGCGGCGGCATGGTGCCTGCGGCGGAAATGGATGCTTACCTGGCGCGCGGCCGCGGAACTATGCCTGACGCCCAGCGCCGTCAGCCACCGCATCGCGCGGCTGGAACGCGCGCTTGGCTACCCGCTATTCCAGCGCCTGACCCGGCACATCCGCCTGACGGCCGACGGCGAGCGGATTTACGCGGTTTTACAACGCGGCATGGGCGAACTGGACGCCGCCCTGCAGCCCCAATCCGACGCTCCCGCCGGGCGGCTGAAGCTGCACGCCCATCCCTCCATTGCCCACTGCTGGCTAGCACCACGGCTGGCGGACTTTTGCGAACGCTATCCGCAGATCGAACTGGAAGTCCGCACAGGCAACGAGGACGCTGATTTCCGCGCCGGAGGCGTGGATCTGGCGCTTTGCTACGCGGACGGCGCCTTTCCCGGCCTAGCCATCATCAAACTGATGGACGAACAGATGGCGCCGGTATGCAGCCCACAATACGCCGCGAAACACGGGCTGCGCGGCAACCATCTGGCGCTGAGCCGCTGCGTGCTGCTGCATGACGCCCACGCCTGGCGCCATGCGGCTTACAACGCGGAATGGCAGCTGTGGGCGCGCGCAGCCGGTCATGAATCCAGCCTGCCGGCCGCCGGCCTCACCTTCGACCGCTCCGACCTGTGCCTGGCCGCAGCCGTCCACCATGCCGGCATCGCCATCGGCCGCCGCCGGCTGGCCCAAACCCTGCTCAACGAAGGCAAGCTGGTCATGCCACTGGGCGATTTCATTCCCGCCGGCCATTACGACTACTACTTGGCTCACCCGCCCGGTCCGGCATCCGCCAGGCTGCAGGCCCTCATCAACTGGCTGCTCGGGCAAGCCGGCTAGACCTGCCCCACGCTCTCGCCAGCTGGCTGTCGACGGGCAGCGACGCCAGCGTGCGAAGCGACAGAAACAAAGCCCGTGCCTGCCTATCCAGCCAATATCGGTCCCACCCTCGCGCTCCAGCGCAAAAAAAACACCGCATCAAAATGACAAAGATAGCAATTAAATCCATTAATTTGACATTGGCATTTTTTAGGCTAAATATTTGATTGCGCGCTTCATTTTCAACGCCGCTCTCACAACCTTGTCAGCGATTCAGCGCGCTTAACGAGAAAGGATACCGCGATGATAAGCAGCCTCTCCGCATCCCCCGCATTGCCCGCCAGACCCATCCGCGCAGACAGCTCAAACATCGACAGCCAGATCGCCAGCTTGGAACAGCAGCTGCAGCAATTGAGAGAACAATTGCAAGGCTTGCAGAACGGAGGGCAAGCGAACGGCACTATCAGCAAACAGGAGCAGGAGAAATTGGCGGAACAGCTCAAGCAACAGATTGCGGAATTGGAAGCCGAAATTGCCCAGCTCAAGGCCCAAAAGCAGCAGGAGGCACGCCCCGCCAATCATCAAGGGCGCGGCCCTGCCGGCAAAAAACAGAATGGACAAAACGCCATAGACGACTTCGCCTGACGGCTCTTTCAGCGCGAGGCCCCATTCCACCTGCTGGCCCTGCGGCGACAGACGCCAGCGACCCCATTCGCCATGCGCCGGCGGCAAGCCGCTGCCCGCGTCTTGTCCTGCTCAGCCTGCAAGTCCAGCCGCAACTCAGGCGGCGAATCCTGCGCAGAGCCGTAGAAAACGGAATAATCGGCCAGCGCGGGTCCGGCAAGAAAACAGCCCAAGCAGGCCGTCAGCAAAAACAGTCGTATGCGAGTACCGGCAGGCAAAAACCTATGGACCGCCACGCGGCGACAGATCAATGGCTTCGGCGCGCCACTCGCTTCGGGCGCGGCCAGCCCCAAGCCGCAAAAAAAGCCGCCGGAGCAGAGGCCGGCGGCTATTGCGTTAATTCATCAAGGCTCGCTCAGGGGCTGATCGCGAAGAATACGAAAGAGGCGAAGATCACCAGGTGCACGATGCCCTGCAAAATCGTGGTGCGTCCGACCGACAGCGACAAGGAGCACGCCACCAGCGTCAGCATCAGAAAGATGGTTTCCTTGATTTCCAGCCCCAGGATCAGCGGCTCGCCCATGAACACGAAAATCATCGCCACCGTGGGAATGGTCAGGCCAATGGATGCCAGCGCCGAACCCAAAGCCAGATTCAAGCTGGTCTGCACCTTATCCGCCCGCGCCGCATTGGCGGCGGCCAGCCCCTCCGGCAGCAGCACCAGGGACGCGATGATGATGCCCACCACCGCCGCCGGCGCGCCGGCGTCCACCACGAAACGCTCAATCGACGGCGACAGCAGCTTGGCCAGGGTCACCACCGCCACCAGGCAAACCAGCAGCGCGCCCACGCTCAACATGGCCACCTTGTTGGACGGCGGCGGCGCGTGCTCGTCCTCGTCATGGCTGCCCTCCACCAGAAAATAATCGCGGTGGCGGATGGTTTGCACAAACACGAAAGCGCCGTACAGCACCAGCGACACCACGCCGGTAAACGCCAGCTGCGACGACGACAGCAAGGGCCCCGGCTGGCTGGTGCCGTAGTTGGGCAGCACCAGCGCCAGCACCGAAATCGCCGCCAGCACGGTCAAGGCCGCTTTGGCGCCGCTGAGCTGGAAGTTCTGCTCGCGATGGCGCAGTCCGCCCAGCAACAGGCAAATGCCCAGAATGCCGTTGCAGGTGATCATGATGGCGGAAAAAATGGTGTCCCGCGCCAGCGCCAGCTTCTCCTCGCCCCCGCCCAGCATGAAGGAAATGATCAGCGCCAGGATCAGCGTGCCGAAAGGCTCGCCCACCTTATGCGCCACCACCTCGGCGTGATGCACCGCGGCGAATACCGTTCCCGCCAGCAACACTGCCAGCAGGGCAAGATAAATAGCATGCCCGCCCGCCGCCGCCGATGCGGCAATAGCGGCCCAGGCCAATACAGGGGTGATGATGGTCCAGCGCGGAATCGTGTTATGAGCCAATGGATTTTCCTTATTGTTGATGAACGGCCGCCTCTCTCGCCCGGCCAAAGCCAGGCCGAAACCAGCCGGACAACCATTCGGGGAGTGCGATCGAGAAACCTGCGGGAAGGCTGCATTAGCCACAGCATAGCAGCATTAAATGAATAGACCACGACACGGCCAGCGGGTTCAGGCTTTGTAAACAAACGGCGCGTCGCTCTGTCAGAAAGAACGCAATCGTCCCTCACTCCGAAGGCCCATCCACTTGACCATCACAAACGATCTCCAAGTAGGGTGCGTCACCCGCAAGGGCGACGCACCGCCAACATATCTCGCCAAATCAACATTAAAGAAGGTGGAAAACAAACGGTGCGTCGCCCCGCCACAGAGGCGGGGTGACGCACCCTACATCACTCATCAGCTACCCGCAGGCTCATCCGCTCGGCCAAGCGCAAATGGCAAGCCGCCGCCAATTTCACCAACTCGGTATCGGTTGCCGGCATGCCGTCCGGCACGGCGATCAGCTCGGCTAGCGCATCCAGAGTGGCGACTGAGCTGTTGACGGGTGTTTCTGGCGGTTATGGCGCTCGTAGTCCAGCGTCACCAGCCAGCGGCTATGCTGCCAGCACGCCTCACCGTTCTCCAACACCGCATCCAGCACCGCCCGGCTCACCTGCCGCGCCGCCTCCGCCGCCAGCGCCAAGGCCAGCTCCAGTTGATCCGCTGTCAACGCCTCCTCGCCCTCCCGCCGCAAAGCCGGCAGCAACTCCTCCTCCAGCCAACGCCGAAACCGCCGCGCCGCCGGCTTGCGATACCGCCGAATCGCCATGGCCACGCCGGTTTCGGACAGGCAAACCACCTCCCCGCCGCCCAATGGCATGGTGCGGACCTCCTCCTTGTTCAGCTTGGTCAGCAAGGCCGCCGTAGTACGGCATTTGATCGCCGCCGCGACATCGTCGGCGAAGAACCACAGACCGTTGTGGCGATGCAGGAGATGAAAGGGTTTATCGAGGAAAGTGAATTCCCGCAAAGATGGGGACGCGGGCAAATGGGCGGAATGTTCCATTGAGAGAACCTCCATGTAGTGGTTTCCACCACCACCCACGTCGCCAAACGCGGGTGGCAGGCCAAGGCGGGGTTGGCGAACCGGCTACATGGCCCCGGCAGACCCGGAGGTCTCCCCACCCGGCCCGCCATGGAGTGCATGAGCGCGCGCGAGCGCGACAAACACAGCTTGATAACAGCCATGTTTGCCATGTAGCCCAGGTCGCCAAACCCGGTCGTGCTATTGAACACAACTCGACAAGGCTAGAACCCAGGCACAAGAGGGTCAAGGGTAAATGACACTAGGAAGACTGGCAAGAAGGGCAGGATAGATTGTCCTGTGTCCGCTACGCGGACAGACATTTTAGGGCCGCTTTCCGCGCGGCGCACGCGCCGCCCCCTTTCATCCCCCCTCGCCCCTGCGTCCCGCGAAACCCCGGGAAAAGCCAACCGGCAAGGCGCGGCCGAACTCGCACCGCGCTAGCGTCGCGGCGCTCAAACAGACGGCCGCTTAAAAACCTTGCCGGCCGCCTTTTTCCCGGCGCGTCCCGAAGGGGCAGATTGGCTGCCACACAACATGGGTTTATCTCCTGCGGCGGATCACCCCTTCGGGGCATCCGCCCTACGTAGGGCGGAATCCCGGCAAAGCCGGGAGTTCCGCCGCATCGCAACCTTTCGCGCATAGCTCGCTCTGCTTGCAACAAGCATGTTCCGTAGAACGTGAGCGACGAGCCCCATTCCCTTGGCGTGAGCCGGTCAAAACAACACACCCCAGGTTTTAAGCGGCCGCCTGTTTGAGCACCGCGACGTTAGCGCGGTGCGAGTTCGGCCGCGCCTGGGGCGCGTTGTTTTGACCGGGGTTTCGAAACGCCCAGGGCCGCCTTTTCTTTCGTCCATTTCTTTTGGCGGCGCAAAAGAAATGGACCCGTCAGCCGGACGGAACCGGCCCCCAAACAATCGTCCGCGAAGCGGACACATCATTCAAACGCGGATGCCGGTATCAAGTCATCGTCTCCCGCCCAGTTTTGCGGATACAAGCCTTGCTTAACCGCCCGATGAAAAGTGGAAAACGGCCAATCCCGAACACGGGACACCAAACCATGCTTGAGAGGATTGATGTGGATGTAATCCAGATGCGCGGCATAGTCGGCCTCGGAACGGATGCAATGCTCCCAGAAGCGGCGTTGCCAGATACCCCGCTCCCCATTGCGGCACCGAGCGGGATTGCGATATTCCAGCGCAGGCAAGGCGCGGACGAAGCGGATTTTGATGGCTTTGATGCGATTGGAAAAATCGTCATCGCCGGACGGCAAGGTGATCATGCAATGCACATGATCCGGCAACACCACCCATCCGTCGATATGAAATGGGCGCTCGCGCCGAGTCAGCCTCACCGCTTCGCGCAGCGCGTCGATATGGTCCACCAACAAGCTGGCGCCTCGATCCAGCAGCGTGAAGGTCAGGAAATACGTCCCACCCGGCACACGCCAGCGCCGATAGTTGGACATGGCCATTCCCCCAGAATGCCAAAACCCAAACCATAAGGCCGCAGACACCCGCCAACCCATCCGTCAAAAGGCCAGCGACAAAGTCAGCCACAGGATTGACACGCGCCCATCAACGGCAGAGCAACGGTGGATCGCCCCTCCGGGGCATCCACCCTACGGAAAAATCCCGACCCCAACCCGTAGGGCGGAATCCCGGCAAAGCCGGGAGTTCCGCCGCGATGCGGCCAGCGCATCACATACAAAACATCAGTCAATTATCCGGGGTACGCGGTAATTGGTATGCTAATTTGAAGTAGGTGGGTAGCCAAAGTAGCATTCATGCACATTAGGGAAGGTCTGAACAACCTGCCACGCAAACAGAAATGCAATTTCTCGCGGGGGCTTCGGTTGCATTAGACCTACCAATTCTAGATCGCCCGCCATGAGGATGACCGGGTGCTTCCGGTCATCCGGCCTTTTAACTCGCCGCCAGCAAGGCCTTTCGCGCCAGCCAGATGTTGGCCAGCCCAAACAGCGTCATCAGTTGCGCGGTGTTCTTCTTCAAACCGCGGTAGCGTGTTTTCAGGTAGCCAAACTGCTGCTTGATGACCCGAAACGGATGCTCCACTTTGGCCCGAATCTTGGCTTTGACCATTTCGCCCAGCTGGATCTGCCGGTCGTCGGCTGAATCGGTCAGCGCTTTGCGCTGGCCGGGCCTCATCGCAATCCACCAACGCACCGCTCGCGATTGGTGTTCGGCTCGCTTGTGCACGCCAGCAAAGCCGGCGTCGCCAAACACATCGATTTCCTCGCCGTGCAACAACTGATCGACCATCGTGACATCCGCCACATTGGCGGGGGTGCCGGCCACGTGATGCACCAAGCCGGACTGGGCGTCGACGCCGATATGGGCCTTCATGCCGAAGTACCACTGATTGCCCTTCTTGGTTTGATGCATGTCCGGATCGCGCTCGCCCTGAGCGTTTTTGGTGGAGCTGGGCGCGTGGATCAGGGTGGCATCGACGATGGTGCCTTGCTTCAACATCAGCCCTTTGTCGCAGAGATGCTGGTGGATGGCGGTAAACAGAGCGTGGGTCAGCTGGTGCTTTTCCAGCAGATGGCGGAAGTTCAGCAGGGTGGTTTCGTCCGGGACGGCGTCCAGGGAGAGGCCGGCGAACTGGCGCATGGAGGCGATCTCGTACAGGCTTTCTTCCATGGCGGGATCGGACAGGCTGTACCAGTGCTGCAGGCAGTAGACGCGCAGCATGGCGGACAACGGGTAGGGGCGGCGACCGTTGCCAGGCTTGGGATACACTGGATCGATGACGGCTTCGAGCTGCGCCCAAGGCATGACCTGATCCATCTCTGTCAGAAAGATTTCGCGGCGGGTGCGCTTCTTCTTAGCGGCGAGTTCGAGATCGGTGAAGGTCATCTGCTGTCGCATGCTGGCGTCCTGGATCTGACTGAGGGGGAGTCAGTTTACGGGAAGATTGGAGACTTGTTCAGACCTTCCTTAGCATTGGTGACAACTTGCAATTTCTGCAAGAGAAAGTGAGCAGCAGTGACAATGAGTAGCAGTAGTGGTGGTGATCTGCCCCCGCTAGCCATACCAGCAATCAGGAGAGAAGTCCTAGGTTTGCATGGTGGTGGAACCTGCTGATCTTTGGCTTGCTAATTGTGCCTGGCGATGGCGTGCCGCAAATTCCGCTGGCGGTATCCGGCCAATCGATCCATGGGGACGGACTTGATTGTAATCGTCCCGCCACGCGGAGATGATCTGCCTGGCCTCCGCCAGCGAATCAAAGACATGCTCGTTCAGGCATTCGTCGCGGAGTCTGGCATTGAAGCTTTCGATGTAACCATTCTGCATCGGCCGGCCTGGTTGAATCAGGATGTGGCGGATGCCGCGGCTTTGCGCCCAGCCCATGAATGCCCGACTGGTGAACTCCGGCCCATTGTCCGTCCGGATCGCTGACGGATAGCCGCGAAATTGCGCCGCCTGATCCAACATCCGCGTGACGTATTGACCGGACATCGAGAAATCCACCGCAATCTGCACCGCTTCGTGGCTGAAGTCATCGGCGACCGTCAGGCATTTCAAGCGCCGACCACTGGCTAACTGGTCGCTGACAAAATCCATGCTCCACACCTCATTCCACTGCGTAGCGGCTTGCAGCAGCGTGCGCACGCCGGTCAGCTTACGCCGACGGTTACGTCGTCTAACCGCCAGACCTTGTTCGCGATACAAGCGGTACACCCGCTTGTGGTTGATGCCCGGAAACTCGGCGCGCAACAGGTCATGCACTCGCCGATAGCCAAAGCGGCGGCGCGTGTGGGCGATATCGATGATGCGGGCGGTCAGCCGATGCGTGAATGCATCGGTTTGCGGCGGATGTCGCCAGGCGTCTCGAGAAAGCCCCACAAGCCGGCAAGCGCGGCGTTCCGACAATGCCAGTCCGCTGCTTAGCATGATGCGGATGGCCTGCCGCTTGGCTTGCGGGGCTAGCGCTTTATCCCGAAGGCGACCTTGAGAGCTTCGATATCGAGGTGGGCTTCGGCCAGCAGCTTCTTGAGCCGGGCATTCTCGGCTTCCAGATCGCGAGCGCGCTGCAATTCCGCGACGTTCATGCCGCCGTATTTGCTTCGCCATTTGTAGAAGGTGGCTTCAGAGAAGCCTCCCTGGCGGCAGACCTCCTTGATGGCCATGCCGAGTTCGGCCTGCTTGAGAAAGCCGATGATCTGCTCTTCGGTGTATCTGCTCTTCTTCATATCCGTCATTTTCCTTCAAGTGACAGACTTCTCTCTACTTTTGATTGGTAGGAGCTGAGGGGAGCAGATCAGCCAGAGCAGGACTGGAACTTCTTCGACTATGTGGCAGAAATTTTTGTGCCTAGTAACCGTATTGATCAAGTACAAAAACTTCTTGACCAAAAAACTAAGGTATCTGCATTATCTTCTCATTAGTTGATGTTGCTCTCGTAGCTTAGCGTGCCCATGGGGGTGTTCGGTGCCTATTTAAGTGCAAGTTCCATTCCACGGCGTCCGAATAGCGTAACAAAAACAAAAACCCGCCTTCCGGCGGGTTTTTCACTTCCAGACCAGGCTTAAGTTCAAGCCAGCTTGGCCAACTGCGCCCTAACCTTCTCCAACTTGTCATTCAGCTCAGCCAGCTGAGCCTTGTCGCGCTCAACCAAATGCGCCGGCGCCTTGTCCACGTAACCCGGCTTCTCCAGCTTGGCCGTCAGCTTGGCCAGCTCGGCTTCCACCTTGCCCTGCTCCTTGGTCAGACGCGCGGTTTCCGCGGCCTTGTCCACTTCCACCTTCAGCATCAGGCGTGCTTCGCCGGAGATGGCCACCGGGGCGTCGTCTTCCGGCAGCTTGGCCACCAGCGTGCCCTCGGTCAGGCGGGCCAGCAGCTTCAGGTAAGGCACGAAGTCCGCGATGGAGGCGTCGGCGGTTTCGATGAACAGCGGAGCCTTGACGGCCGGGCCGATGCCCATTTCGCCGCGCAGATTGCGCACCGCGTTGACCATGTCCTTGAAGGCTTCCATGCGCGCATTGGCTTGCGCGTTGATCTTGCCCTCCTCCGCAACCGGCCAGGCGGCCAGCATCAGCGAGTCGGTCTTCTTGGCGTTGGCCAGTGGGGCGACGGTCTGCCACAGCTCTTCAGTGATGAAGGGCATCAGCGGGTGGGTCAGGCGCAGCGCCACTTCCAGCACGCGCACCAGGGTGCGGCGGGTGGCGCGCTGCTGGGCTTCGTTGCCGCCCTGGATTTGCACCTTGGCCAGTTCCACATACCAGTCGCAGTACTCGTTCCAGATGAATTCGTAGATCACCTGGGCGGCGATATCGAAGCGGTAGGTTTCCAGCGCGCTGGTGACGTCGATCTCAGCCTGCTGCAGGCGGCCGATGATCCATTGGTCGACAAAGCTGTATTCCAGCGGCAGGGTCTCAATCTGGCCGCAGTCTTTGCCTTCCGCGTTCATCATCACAAAGCGGGTGGCGTTCCACAGCTTGTTGCAGAAGTTGCGGTAGCCTTCGGCGCGCTTGAAGTCGAAGTTGACCGATCGGCCCAGCGTGGCGTAGCTGGCCATGGTAAAGCGCAGCGCGTCGGTGCCGTAGGCCGGGATGCCTTCCGGGAACAGCTTTTCCGTGGCCTTGGCGATCTGCGGGGCCTTTTCCGGGCGGCGCAGGCCGGTGGTGCGTTTTTCCACCAGCGGCTGCAGCGCGATGCCGTCGATCAGGTCCACCGGGTCGATCACGTTGCCCTCGGACTTGGACATCTTCTTGCCTTCGTGATCGCGCACCATGCCGTGGATGTAAACATCCTTGAACGGCACCTTGCCGGTGAAGTGCTTGGTCATCATGATCATCCGGGCTACCCAGAAGAAGATGATTTCGTAGCCGGTCACCAGCACTTGCGAGGGCAGGAAGGCCTTGAGCTCAGGCGTTTCTTCCGGCCAGCCCAAGGTGGAGAACGGCACCAGGGCCGAGCTGAACCAGGTGTCCAGCACGTCCTGCTCGCGGCGCAGGGTTTTGCCGCCGGCCTTGGCCTGGGCTTCCACCTCGGTGCGGCCGACGTAGATATTGCCGTCTTCGTCGTACCAGGCCGGAATCTGGTGGCCCCACCACAGCTGGCGCGAGATGCACCAGTCCTGGATGTTCTTCATCCACTGGTTGTAGGTGTTGACCCAGTTTTCCGGCACGAAGCGCACTTCGCCGGATTCCACCGCCTCGATCGCCTTGGCGGCGATGGATTGGCCGGTGACGTCGCCCTCGGCGACTTTGTTCATGGCCACGAACCATTGGTCGGTCAACAGCGGCTCGATCACGGTGCCGGTGCGGTCGCCGCGCGGCACCATCAGCTTGTGCGGCTTGGTTTCCAGCAGCAGGCCCTGGGCTTGCAGATCGGCCAGCATGGCCTTGCGCGCCTCCTGGGCGGTGAGGCCGGCGTAGGCAGCCGGCAGCTCGATGGTGCCTTGGGCGGCGCCGTCGAAGCCGAAGATTTGCGCCTTGGCCAGAATCTTGGCTTCCAGGCTCATCACGTTGATCAGCTGGGTGTTGTGGCGCTTGCCCACTTCGTAGTCGTTGAAGTCGTGCGCCGGGGTGATCTTGACGAAGCCAGTGCCGAATTCCTTGTCCACGTACTCGTCGGCGATCACCGGGATGGTGCGGCCGGTGAGCGGCAGCTGCAGCTGCTTGCCCAGCAGGTGCTGGTAGCGCTCGTCGTCCGGGGCGATGGCCACGGCAACGTCGCCCAGCAGCGTTTCCGGACGGGTGGTGGCGACGGTGACGAACTCGTCGCTATCCACCACCGGATATTTGATGTGCCACATGTGGCCGTCTTCTTCCTCGGATACCACTTCGAGGTCGGAGATGGCGGTGCCCAGCTTGGCGTCCCAGTTGGACAGGCGCTTGCCGCGGTAGATCAGGCCTTGCTCGTACAGACGGACGAAGACTTCTGTGACGGTCTCGGCGCGGGCGTCGTCCATGGTGAAGTATTCGCGGTCCCAATCCACCGAGCAGCCGACGCGGCGCATCTGGCTGGTGATGGTGCCGCCGGATTTTTCCTTCCATTCCCAGATCTTGCTGGTGAAGGCTTCGCGGCCCATGTCGTGGCGGTTTTGGCCCTGATCGGCCAGCTGGCGCTCCACTACGATCTGGGTGGCGATGCCGGCGTGGTCGGTGCCTGGAATCCAAACGGTGTTATGGCCCTTCATCCGGTAGTAGCGGGTGAGGCCGTCCATGATGGTCTGGTTGAAGGCGTGGCCCATGTGCAGCGTGCCGGTGACGTTGGGCGGCGGCAGCTGGATGGCGAAAGACGGCTTGGAGGTGTCCATGCTCGGCTTGAAGTAGCCGGCCTGTTCCCAGTGTTGGTACCAACGGCGCTCGAGGTCGCCCGGTTCGTAGCTCTTGGCAAGTTCCATGTCTGAATCTTGGTTTTCTGGATGGAAAAATGGTTCGATTATAACCGGTTTTGACGCATGCTCCGACCCCCTATTGCGCTGGCCCTAGCCTCGCCACGGCGCAAGCACGCGCCATGCCCGTATCACCCAGCCCTGACCAAACTGACTGGCAAGATCGCAGCTTTATTGAAATAGATTTCAATTGTCACTTTGAAATAACAAAATGCATATTCATTGCCACGCAATACCAAATCTGACAAGGAGAATCGCATGAACCTCGACCACCACCTGGGTTGCGCATGCTGCACCCTGCCCATATTGGATGAGCTGGTCCACACCGCAGAAGGACAGGCAGATTGGCGCAGACAGCTGGAGGCCTTCGCCTCCAACCCAAAGCACTACCCGCAGTTGCCGCGGCACGAGAATATGATTTTCCACGGCGGCATCATACGCCCCCTGGCTTCATCCCATCCGGACCGGGTGGAGGCGCTGGGCATCGCTGCCGGACGCATTGTCGCAACAGGTTCGCTGCATGACGTGCGCACCGAGATGGCCAGCCATTTTCCCTATCGCGAAGTTGTTCTGGAAGACAATCAAACACTGATGCCCGGCCTGATCGATCCCCATCTCCATATTGTGCCCAGCGCCATCTTCCAGGGCTGGCTACAACTGGGGCCATTTGGCGACCATGACAAATCGCACCCGGAGTCGCAGCGACTGCTTCCGGACTACCGCTACGAATACATTGCCGGCAAGATCAAAGACGCAATTGACCACCCCAAAGTCCAAACCACCGATGGGGTGCGCTGGATCACCGGCTTTGGCGTGGACCCCTCCCTGATGAAAAAGTGGACCAATATCAATTCAAGCATGCTCGACGAGCTGGCGGGGCCGCACAGCAATATCGCGATCTTCCTTCTCAACTCCTCCGGCCATATCGGCTATGCAAACAGCGTGGCCATGAACCAGGCCAAGCTCACACCGGAGGAAATCGACAAGAGCCAGGGGGTCTTTACCGAAACAGGCATAGGCTCCATTCTTAAAGCCATTCCCAAATTGCAGCTGCTTGAGGGCTTGGTGGAAAACATCTTGCCGCTGCTGCACGAGGCCTCGAGCAGAGGCATCACCACTGTATTGGATGCCGGGGTAGGCTCTTCTCTCAAAGAAATCGAGGTGTTGCTGCTGGAAACGCTGGCCAATCTCGGCTTATCGCCGGTGCGGATTTGCGCGGCGCTCTACTCTAACGAACTGGCGCAAATGGCGCGTTGGATGAACGAGTTCAAACCTGACCTCAACAGCCAGAACGACAGCAACTTCATGATCAAGGCGCTGAAGCTGGTGGCAGACGGTTCCAATCAGGGACTGACGGGCTTCCAATACCAGCCGTATCTATACACCCAGACACCCGACAAAGACGGCGTCAACCACAGCGTGCCGGGTGTGCCGGACACGGGGCTTTACAACTTCAGGCTGCCGCCAGCGAGCTGCTGCGAAGGCAATCATCAACAAAACAGTCCTTTGAATGCCTATTTGCAGCTAGCCATGAGCCAGGGATGGCCGGTGTTGGTGCATGCAAATGGCGACCAGGGCATGGAGCTGGTGCTCGATAGCTACCAGCAGGCAATCGAAATCACCGGGGCGGATGTGGCGCGGCTGCGCCCCCGCGTGGAGCATGCCTCATTGATGAGCACCTCGACCATTCACCGCATGGCAAAACTGGGCATCTCGCCCAGCTTCCTGATTGGCCATGTCGGCTACTGGGGCTACACTTTCCAGCAAAACGTGCTGGGCGAGGCCCGATCGCAATTGCTTGATCGCTGTAAATCCGCGCTGGAGGCCGGCATGAGAATCAGCCTGCATTCCGACCACTTCGTTTCCCCGCTGGGGCCGCTGCGCATGGCGGAACAGGCAATCTACCGCAAGATGGAAGGCGCCCCTGGCGAGGAAAAACCCGTTTTGAACGAAGAGGAAAGGATTTCACGCCTGCAAGCGTTGAAGGCGGTGACGCTGGATGCCGCTTGGCAGTGCCACATGGATCATCTGATCGGCTCCCTAGAACCTGGCAAACTGGCTGACTTGGTGCTGCTAGCCGGAGATCCTTTGAATGAAACCATAGAAAACGTGCGAGACATTCCGGTGCTGGCCACCTGGCGTGGAGGCACACAGGTTTATGCTTATGATAAGCATTAATGCTTGATCGCCATGAAAAAGCCTGCCCGTCTCCGGGCAGGCTTTTATTCATCCGCCGCGCCGCCAACCATGCGCAGGCAGGGAGGCCCGCCGCTTACTCGACCTTGGCCTTGCCCTTCAAGTCCTGGATCATCTTGTCAAAGGCCGTGCGCTGCATTTCCTGCTGCAGTTGCGGCTTCACGTCTTCAAACTTGGGGCCTTCCGCCTCGCGCACGCCTTCCAGCTTGATGATGTGGTAGCCATATTGGGACTTTACCGGCGTTTGAGTGATTTCGCCTGGCTTCAAAGCGACCATGGCGTCTCCGAACTCCTTCACGTACTGGCCAGGATCGCTCCAACCCAGATCGCCGCCGCTGTTCTTGCTGCCCAGATCGTTGGATTTGGCCTTGGCCAGCGCATCAAACGACTTGCCCTTCTTCAACTGCGCCAGAATGGCGTTGGCTTCTTTTTCGGTTTTCACCAGGATATGGCGCGCGTGGTATTCCTTGGACGGCGTAGCCGCTTTCAGTCGGTCATATTCTGCCTTGAGCTGATCGTCGGAAATCACGTTGCTTTTGAGGAAATTCTGCTGGAAGGCGTTCAACAGCACGCCGCGCTGCGCCATTTCCAGCTCTTGCTTGACCGAATCGCTCTTGTCGATGCCTTGTTTCTTGGCCTCTTGAACCAACACTTCATTGGTGACCAGGAAATCGCGGATCTGCTGGCGCAGCTCCGGGCTGTCCTTGGCGCCGTGCTCTTCCTGCGATTTCAGGATCAGGTCCATTCTGGATTGAGGAATGGCGACGCCGTTTACCGTGGCCACCGGCGCGTCAGCGGCAAAGGCCGCCGGCGCGGCGAAAAGCGCAAGCAGGCAGGCGGTCAGGGCAAGGCGGGAAGGCTTGTGCATGAGTGTTTCCTTGTCTGGATATGCATTTGGATTGTCTTGCAGTAGGTGCATTGTGCCAGAGCCGGCCAACAGCGCAAGTGCGGCTTGGATTGATTGGCCATCCGCTGGCAATACCGCCGTAAATCTACGCGACGGCCATCCGTCCATCATGTTCATCCCGTTGCGATAAAGCAAGCCTGGCCATGCCCGCATACGCAACTCGGCCAAAGCGACAAGCCTCTCCATGCTTTCCTGCCGCCGCATGAAGACGGCGCCGCACGACTCGCGCTGGAGTATCGCGCCGGCGCGCTGCGCGGCTTTATTGGCGGCGCACAGCCCGCGCGCCGATTGGTCCAGTTCCGCATACGGCAGTTGAAAAATTTCTCCTGTCCTGCGCATTCCATACTGTATTGAATTTGGCAGCGCATTTTGCGACCTGCTTGCCATCTCCAAAACTTGAATCCAGATGAAGCGCTTTTTATTGCGCCTTATTTGCCCTCCCTTGTCTTTTTTAAGCGCGCCCGCCTCGGCGACCGCGCCGCATCGCACCATGCCACCGACACGAAGCGCCAATTAAAACAAAGGCATAAGCCGGATCAAAAGAATGTTTCGCCGCGATTCAAACTAGCTATAGTCAGAAAAAGGCTGGACATACTATCTGTCGGGGAGTAGTCACCATGCCGCCCGAGGTGAAAATGCAAAACATTAGTCAAGAAATACCTAATGGGGGATTGCATTTGCAAGCCACCCATCTTGATCCTTTGCTGGACTGCTTGTTCGCATTGGCCAGGCAGTACGGCATCAATGCCACCCGCGAATCGCTGGTGGCAGGGATTCCTTTGCAAAACAACCGGCTGACGCCGTCTATGTTTTCGCGCTCGGCGCGCCGCATCGGCTTGACGTCGCGCGTGGTCAGAAAGCCGTTGCCGCAGCTGCCGCAAGCGCTGCTGCCGGCGGTGCTGCTGCTGAAAAACGAAGAGGCCTGCATCCTGCGCGGCATCGACGTCAAGGCCGGCATTGTTCGCTTCAGCCATTCCGAGCTGCCGGAATCGGAAGAGACACGCTCGCTTGAGGAGTTCGCCGCCTTGTACAGCGGCATCGCCATTCTGGTGCGCCCGCGTTTCCGCTATGACAGGCGGGCGCCGGAAATGGGCAATATCCGCTCCCGCCACTGGTTCTGGCACGCGGTCATCGGCGGACTGCCGCTGTATCGGGATTCCTTGCTCGCCTCTTTGATGATCAATGTGTTCGCCTTGGTGCTGCCGCTGGTTTCGATGAATGTGTACGACCGGGTGGTGCCCAACTTGGCCATTTACACCCTGTGGGTGCTGGCGGCCGGCGCGATTTTGTCCCTGGTGTTCGATTTCCTGCTGAAAATGACGCGCGGCTATATGCTGGACCTGGCGAGCAAGCGCATCGACATCCAGCTGTCTTCTTTGATCATGGAGCGCGTGCTGGGGGTGCGGATGTCCGCCAAGCCGGCGTCAGTAGGCGCTTTTGCCGCCAATCTGCGCTCGTTCGAAACCATACGCGACTTCATCGCCTCCGCCTCCATCACCGCGCTGATCGACCTGCCCTTCGTGCTGATCTTTCTGGCCGCGGTGGCATGGATTCAACCGCTGCTGATGCTGCCCATCCTGATAGGGGGGGCGATGATGCTGATCTTCGCCCTGCTGATACAGGAAAAAATGAAAGCGCTGACGGAGGCGACGCTGCGCTCTACCGCGCAACGCAATGCTCAACTGGTGGAAACCCTGAGCGAGCTGGAAAGCATCAAAATTCTGGCTGCGGAGGGCCAGCAGCAAGGCCGCTGGGAGGAGGCAACCGGCTATTTGGCCCATATCGGCGCCAGGCTGAAGATGCTGGCGGCGTCGGCCAATCATTTTTCCGGCCTGATCCAGCAAAGCGTGACCATCGCCGTGCTGGTGATAGGCGTCTATGCCATCTTCCGCGGCCAGGCCTCGCAGGGCGGCGTCATCGCCGCGGTGATGCTGTCCGGCCGCGCCATGGCGCCGCTGGGCCAACTGGTGGGCCTGCTCACCCAGTACCATAACGCCAAGCTGTCGCTGAAGTCTCTGGACACCTTCATGGAGATGCCGGTGGAGCGGGAAAAGGACGCCAACTTCTTCCACCGCACCAGTTTCAAGGGCGACATCGAATTCCGCAACGTCGATTTCCAATATCCGGACAACCCGGCCAGCGCGCTGCGCAATGTATCGTTCCATATGAAGGCCGGGGAGCGGGTGGGCATCATCGGCCGCATCGGATCAGGCAAGTCAACGCTGCAGCGGCTGATCATGGGCCTGTACCACCCGGACCAAGGCTCGGTGCGGATAGACGGCATCGACATCCACCAGATCGACCCCACCGAACTGCGCCGCAATATCGGCCATGTGCCGCAGGACGCCTCGCTGTTTTACGGCACCCTGCGCCAGAACATCGCCATGGGTTCGCCCCATGCCTACGACGCCAGCATCGAGGCCGCCGTGGAGCTGGCGGGCTTGTCCGAGTTCGTCAACGGCCACCCGCAGGGCTACGACATGATCATAGGCGAGCGTGGCCAGTCCCTGTCGGGCGGACAGCGCAAGGCCGTGACCATCGCCCGCGCCCTGCTCAACGCGCCGCCCATCCTGCTTCTGGATGAACCCACCAGCAATATGGACAGCGGCGCCGAAGCGCATATCAAACAGACCCTGGCCAAGATCATGCCAGGCAAAACAGTGGTGCTGATCACCCACCATGCCGCGCTGCTCGAACTGGTGGACCGGCTCATCATCATCGAAAACGGCGCCATTGTGGCCGACGGCCCGAAAGCGGAGGTTATCCAAGCCCTGCAGCAGGGGCAAGTTTCCAGGGGAAAAGCATGAAGCAGCCGTTCTGGCAACGCTGGGTGGAACAAGGCCAACGCAAAACCTCTCCATACTGGGAGCGGGTCATGGACTGGGCGGAGGCGCGCGACTTGCAGGAGCATGTCGATTTCGCCACCGATGCCGATTGGGCGATTTTGCAGCAAAGCCCAGGCCGCCCCCGCGTCTTCATCTGGACCATGGCCGGCTTGATTCTGGTGGCCTTCATGTGGGCAGCCTTCGCGCAGATAAACGAGGTGACCAAGGGCCAAGGCAAAGTAGTGCCCACTTCGCAGATCCAGCACATCCAAAGCCTGGATGGCGGCGTGGTGGCCAAACTATGGGTGCGCGAGGGGCAGATCGTGCAACAAAACCAGTTGCTGCTGAGCATAGACAACACGCGCTTTGTCTCGTCGCTGCAGGCCAATCAGGCTCAATATCTGGCGCTGCTGGGCAAAGCGGCGCGGCTGGGCGCGATTGCCCACGGCACGCCGCTGGCCATTCCGGCGCAAGTCAGCCAGCAGGCCCCGGACATCGCCCGCCAAGAGACGGCGCTGTATATGGCCAAAAAGCAAGAACTCGACAACAACTTGGCCATCGCCCGAGGCGAGTTGGCTCAACGCGCTCAGGAAATGAACGAAATGAAAGCGCGGCGGCAGCAGGCGGACCAAAGCTTCCAGTTCACCAGCAAGGAGCTGGAGCAAACGCGCCCGCTGCTGGACTCCGGCGCCGCCTCGGATGTGGACTTGCTGCGGCTGGAGCGCGAGGTTTCCCGCTTCAAAGGCGACCGCGACATGGCGCAGGCGCAGATTTCACGCCTGCAAGCCGCCATAGAGGAAGCCAACCGCAAGATTCAGGAAAACGAACTATCGTTCCGCAACCAGGCCAGCGCCGAGCTTTCCGACACCATGGCCAAGATCAACAGCCTGTCCGCCGACACCTCCGGCCTGGCCAATAAGGTAAAACTGTCAGATGTGCGCTCTCCGGTGCACGGACAGGTCAAGCAAATCTACGCCAACACGATAGGCGGCGTGGTGGCGCCGGGCAAAGACATCATGGAGATTGTGCCGCTGGGCGAATCGCTGGTGGTGGAAACGCGCATCCTCCCCCGCGACATCGCCTTCATCCGCCCTGGGCAGCGCGCCACCGTGCGCTTCACCGCCTACGACTACACGATTTACGGCGGCATGGAGGGCGTGGTGCAGGACGTAAGCGCCGATACCGAAACCGACGAGCGCGGCAATTCCTTTTACCTGGCCAAGATAAAAACCAAGCAAGGCACGCTGGGAGAGCGCCATTTGCCCATCATTCCCGGCATGGTGGCCCAAGTGGACATCATGACCGGCACCAAGAGCATTCTGTCCTACCTGTTGAAGCCCGTGCTGCGCGCCAAGTCTGAAGCCTTTACCGAGCGATGAGGCCGCCGATCTACCATAGGTTAACAGGCATCAAAACCCAAAACGCCAGTCCCGCAAGCCTAACGGCAGGCACACGCAAGTCTTTGGCTCGCGGGCTCGATCACCCTGTTCCACATCCATGCGAACACAAGCTCCTCTCATTGCCGGCATCACCAAATGGGATTCGTCACCGCAACCTCATGTTTCAGATAGGTATTTCTAGCAATAACTTTATTAATTGCTACAGTTAAAACTGCCTGTAGTCCATCCATCATATAGAGCCGCTAACCGACCAGGAAGAACCCCGCCGAAGCAGACAGCACATGTCATACGACAAGCGCGCGCAAGGAAGGGCCAAGGTGAGAGCGACTCATAGCGCAGCCTACAAAGCTTGCTTCGCGCTTTTGCAAGGCGCTGAAATCAAGCGGCCGCACTACAAAGAGATGCACGCAGGGACAGGGATTCATGCGCGATGATACGGTCGGGAGATGTCGATGGCTGCCAATACAACACTATCCGGGAAGATCGGCACTCTTAAGGGAACGGTTAAAGTCATCGACTCTCAAGGGCAAGAACATATCCTGAAAGTCGGTGATGTCATCCACCCGAACGATCATCTGATATTCGAACAGGGCGCCTCGCTGCTGCTGAACCAAGACGGCGGGCAACAAGTGGAGCTGTCCGATACGAAGGAAACCGGCGCGCCTGCTGCCGGCAATGCAGCTCCGCAAACGACAACGCCAAGCGACGCCAGCAATCCAGCCGTGCCTGGCTGGAACGTCACGACCAATGGCCAGCCGCCGCAACCCGGCCAAGACGGCAACACCGCCAATGCCAATACCGAGGCGCAATCCGTGCTGGCCAGCTTGGCAAATGGCCAGGATCCGCTGGCGCAGCTGGAATCCGCCGCAGCCGGCCTAACCGACTCCGGCGGCGCCAGCGCAAACATTGATCACACCTTTATCGATCTGACAGGCAACACCAACACAGCAGGGACCTTGGGAACGGGTTTTACCCCCAGTGTCGGCCCCAATGCAACTCACTCCACCTTCACATCAATTTCAACCGCGCCGCTTAACGCATCGTTCACCCCTGCTCCCGCGCCGCCGGTAACGCTGACTTTCAACAATGTAGGCCTGACCAACCATAGCGAACCAATACTCCAGGGCACTGGCTCGCCGGGCCTGACCGTCACCGTTTCCGAGGCGAACGGCACAGTACTGGGCAACACCGTAGTCGGCGCCGATGGCAGCTGGTCGCTCACCCCTAGCCAGCCGCTGTCACAGGGCGCCAGCACGCTGATCGCGACCTCCAGCAATAACGCCGGGCAAAGCACCCAATCCACGGCAACCGTAACGGTAGACACCATTTCACCGCTTACGCCAGCCATCCATATCTCACAACATGCGGACGGAACAGGCAGCGCGGCGATCAGCCAGACGGATCTGGTGAACGGCGCCGTGCGCGCCACGGTGCAACTCGACGCTAATGATTTACAGCAGCAAGGCCTCGCCAGCATCACGCTTACCGAAGGCGGCCAGCCTACCACGTTAACCGTGCATAGCGATGGCAGCATCACCGGCCTGACTGCCGGCATCCAGGCCAGTTACGCCAATGGCTTGGTTACGCTGACCATACAGCCAGCTCGCTCGGGCACACTACTGCAAATCGCGGCCAGCCAGACCGATGCAGCCGGCAATGTTTCCAGTTCGGCCAGCGACCAAGGCATCGTCAGCACTGCGCCGCCGCCGGCGCCGCAAATCACCATCGTGGATCACGCAGGCACTATCGCCAGCGGCGACATCCATAATCAGCAAGTCAGCGTACAGATCGCCTTGAATAATCCTTTATTGCAGGCCGGCACCACACTGACCTTGGCCAGCAATACAGGTGCGGCGTACAACCACGTTTTGACTACCGCCGACTTGCAAAACGGCAGTCTGGCATTGAATATCCCGGCAGCAGCCAACGGTCAAAATCTGACCCTGAACGCGCAATTCACAGACAGCATCGGCAACCCATCTGCCACAAGCACGCTGACAGCAACGGTAAATACCACGCCGCCGGCCACGCCTTCGGTAGCGATCACCGAACACAGCGGCCAGCAAATCGCCAGCGGCGATGTCGCCAATGGCCAGGTATTGGCGACGGTCAGCCTGGATGCCGGCAACCTCGCCAATGGCGGCAGCGCCCAGGTGTCGATCAGCGATGGCGGCGCGAGCAGCAGCGTCACCGTCCATAGCGACGGCTCGGTGAGCAGCAGCAACCCGGCCGTCACCGCCAGCTACGCCAATGGCGTGCTGAGCCTCGGCATTCCGGAGCCGGCCAACGGCCAGGCGGTCAGCGTGTCCGCCACCCAAAGCAACGCCTTGGGCAATGTGTCCTCCACCGGCAGCGCCAGCGGCACGCTGAATCTGACGCCGCCGGATGCGCCCACCGTCGCCATTGTCGAACACAGCGGCCAGCAGATCGGCAGCAGCGATCTGGCGGGCGGCCACGTCCAGGCCACCGTCAACCTCAGCGCCGCCAATCTCAGCGCCGGCGGCAGCGCCCTGGTCACCATCAGCGACGGCAGCGCCAACAGCAGCGTCACCGTGCATAGCAATGGCACCGTCACCAGCAGCAGCGCGGCGGTTTCCGGCCATTACGCCAATGGCGTGCTGAGCCTCGGCATCCCAGAGCCGGCCAATGGCCAGGCGGTCAGCGTGTCGGCTACCCAGACCAATGCGCTGGGTAATGTGTCCAACCCCGGCAGCGCCGGCGGCACCCTGAACCTCACCGCGCCGGCCGTGCCGACAGTTTCCATCACGGAACATGCCGGCCAGCAAATCGCCAGCGGCGATGTCGCCAATGGCCAGGTGCAGGCGACGGTCAGCCTGGATGCCGGAAACCTCGCCAACGGCGGCAGCGCCCAAGTGTCGATCAGCGATGGCGGCGCGAGCAGCACCGTCACCGTCCACAGCGACGGCTCGGTCACCAGCAGCAATCCGGCTGTCACCGCCAGCTACGCGGGTGGCGTGCTGAGCCTCGGTATTCCGGAACCGGCCAATGGCCAGGTCGTCAGCGTCTCCGCCACCCAAACCAATGTCTTGGGCAACACCTCGGCCGCTGGAACGACGGGGGGCACCTTGAACCTCACCGCGCCGGCCGCGCCGACGGTTTCCATCACGGAACATGCCGGCCAGCAAATCGCCAGCGGCGATGTCGCCAATGGCCAGGTGCAGGCGACGGTCAGCCTGGATGCCGGAAACCTCGCCAACGGCGGCAGCGCCCAAGTGTCGATCAGCGACGGCGGCGCCAGCAGCACGGTCAGCGTCCACAGCGACGGCTCGGTCACCAGCAGCAACCCGGCCGTCACCGCCAGCTACGCGGGTGGCGTGCTGAGCCTCGGCATTCCCGAACCGGCCAACGGCCAGGCCGTCAGCGTCTCAGCCACCCAAACCAATGCTTTGGGCAACACCTCGGCCGCTGGAACGACGGGGGGCACCTTGAACCTCACCGCGCCGGCCGCGCCGACGGTTTCCATCACCGAACATGCCGGCCAGCAAATCGCCAGCGGCGATGTCGCCAATGGCCAGGTGCAGGCGACGGTCAGCCTGGATGCCGGAAACCTCGCCAATGGCGGCAGCGCCCAGGTCTCGATCAGCGATGGCGGCGCCAGCAGCACCGTCACCGTGCACAGCAATGGCAGCGTCACCAGCAGCAGCTCCACCGTGTCCGGCCACTATGCCAACGGCGTCTTGACCCTCAGCTTGCCGGAGCCGGCCAACGGCCAGCAGGTCAGCGTGTCGGCGACGCAAACCAATGCGCTCGGCAATGTGTCGAACGCCGGCAGCGCCGGCGGCACCCTGAACCTGACGCCGCCTGACGCGCCGACTGTCTCGATTGTCGAACACAGCGGGCAGCAGATCGGCAGCAGCGATCTCAGCGGCAATCATGTCCAAGCCACCGTCAACCTCAGCGCCAGCAACCTCGCCAGCGGCGGCAGCGCCCTGGTCACCATCCATGACGGCAGCGCCAACAGCACCGTCACCGTGCACAGCAATGGCAGCGTCACCAGCAGCAGCGCCACCGTGTCCGGCCACTACGCCAACGGCGTCTTGACCCTCAGCCTGCCGGAACCGGCCAATGGCCAGCAGGTCAGCGTGTCGGCGACGCAAACCAATGCGCTCGGCAATGTGTCCGCCGCCGGCAGCGCCAGCGGCACCCTGAATCTGACGCCGCCTGACGCGCCGACTGTGTCCATCGTCGAGCACAGCGGCAAGTTGATCTCCAGCCCCGACCTGGCCGGCGGCCACGTCCAGGCCACGGTGAATTTAAGCGATAGCAATCTGAGCAGCGGCGGCATCGCGCTGATCACCATCAAGGATGGCAACGCCAACAGCACGGTCACCGTCCACAGCGACGGCTCGGTCACCAGCAGCAATCCAGCCGTCACCGCCAGCTACGCGGGTGGCGTGCTGAGCCTCGGCATCCCGGAGCCGGCCAATGGCCAGCAGGTCAGCGTGTCGGCGACGCAAACCAACGTCTTGGGCAATGTGTCCGCCGCCGGCAGCGCCAGCGGCACCCTGAACCTGACCGCGCCGGCCGCGCCGACAGTTTCCATCACCGAACATGCCGGCCAGCAGATCGGCAGCAGCGATCTCAGCGGCAATCACGTCCAGGCCAAGGTCAATCTCAACGCCAGCAACCTCGCCAATGGCGGCAGCGCCCAGATTTCGATCAACGATGGCGGCGCCAGCAGCACGGTCACCGTGCACAGCGACGGCTCGGTCACCAGCAGCAATCCGGCTGTCAGCGCCAGCTACGCCAAAGGCGTGCTGACCCTCGGCATTCCGGAGCCGGCCAACGGCCAGCAGGTCAGCGTGTCGGCGACGCAAACCAATGCGCTCGGCAATGTGTCGAACGCCGGCAGCGCCGGCGGCACCCTGAACCTGACGCCGCCTGACGCGCCGACTGTCTCGATTGTCGAACACAGCGGGCAGCAGATCGGCAGCAGCGATCTCAGCGGCAATCACGTCCAGGCCACCGTCAACCTCAGCGCCAGCAACCTCGCCAGCGGCGGCAGCGCCCTGGTCACCATCCATGACGGCAGCGCCAACAGCACCGTCACCGTGCACAGCAATGGCATCGTCACCAGCAGCAGCGCCACCGTGTCCGGCCACTATGCCAACGGCGTCTTGACCCTCAGCTTGCCGGAGCCGGCCAATGGCCAGCAGGTCAGCGTGTCGGCGACGCAAACCAACGTCTTGGGCAATGTGTCCGCCGCCGGCAGCGCCAGCGGCACCCTGAACCTGACGCCGCCTGACGCGCCGACCGTATCCATCGTCGAGCACAGCGGCAAGCTGATCTCCAGCCCCGACCTGGCCGGCGGCCACGTCCAGGCCACGGTGAATTTAAGCGATAGCAATCTGAGCAGCGGCGGCAGCGCGCTGATCACCATCAAAGATGGCAGCGCCAACAGCACGGTCAGCGTCCACAGCGACGGCTCGGTCACCAGCAGCAATCCAGCCGTCACCGCCAGCTACGCGGGTGGCGTGCTGAGCCTCGGCATCCCGGAGCCGGCCAATGGCCAGCAGGTCAGCGTGTCGGCGACGCAAACCAACGTCTTGGGCAATGTGTCCGCCGCCGGCAGCGCCAGCGGCACCCTGAACCTGACCGCGCCGGCCGCGCCGACAGTTTCCATCACCGAACATGCCGGCCAGCAGATCGGCAGCAGCGATCTCAGCGGCAATCACGTCCAGGCCAAGGTCAATCTCAGCGCCAGCAACCTCGCCAATGGCGGCAGCGCCCAGGTCTCGATCAGCGACGGCGGCGCCAGCAGCACGGTCACCGTGCACAGCGACGGCTCGGTCACCAGCAGCAATCCGGCCGTCACCGCCAGCTACGCCAAAGGCGTGCTGACCCTCGGCATTCCGGAGCCGGCCAATGGCCAGCAGGTCAGCGTGTCGGCGACGCAAACCAATGCGCTCGGCAATGTGTCGAACGCCGGCAGCGCCGGCGGCACCCTGAACCTGACGCCGCCTGACGCGCCGACTGTCTCGATTGTCGAACACAGCGGGCAGCAGATCGGCAGCAGCGATCTCAGCGGCAATCACGTCCAGGCCACCGTCAACCTCAGCGCCAGCAACCTCGCCAGCGGCGGCAGCGCCCTGGTCACCATCCATGACGGCAGCGCCAACAGCACCGTCACCGTGCACAGCAATGGCAGCGTCACCAGCAGCAGCTCCACCGTGTCCGGCCACTACGCCAACGGCGTCTTGACCCTCAGCTTGCCGGAGCCGGCCAATGGCCAGCAGGTCAGCGTGTCGGCGACGCAAACCAACGTCTTGGGCAATGTCTCCGCCGCCGGCAGCGCCAGCGGCACCCTGAACCTGACGCCGCCTGACGCGCCGACCGTATCCATCGTCGAGCACAGCGGCAAGCTGATCTCCAGCCCCGACCTGGCCGGCGGCCACGTCCAGGCCACGGTGAATTTAAGCGATAGCAATCTGAGCAGCGGCGGCAGCGCGCTGATCACCATCAAAGATGGCAGCGCCAACAGCACGGTCAGCGTCCACAGCGACGGCTCGGTCACCAGCAGCAACCCGGCCGTCAGCGCCAGCTACGCCGGCGGCGTGCTGAGCCTCGGCATTCCGGAACCGGCCAATGGCCAAACGGTCAGCGTGTCGGCGACGCAAACCAACGTCTTGGGCAATGTCTCCGCCGCCGGATCGGACAGCGGCACGCTGGATGTGGTGCCGCCGGACGCGCCGGCCATCTCCTTCCAGCCCAATGGCCTGACCGCCCTGCTGTACGGTCTCAACGACAGCCACATCTCCAGCCCCGCCAGCGGCCAGACCGCGCTTTCCACCGTGCTGGCAGACCTGACCAACCACAGCCCCACCGCCAGCTTCGTCGCCACCAGCCTGAACTTCGGCGACCAGAACGGCGTCTGGCACGGCAGTACCGACTTCGGCAACAACCTCGGCAATTCGCTGGCCAACCTCAACGCCTTCCTCGGCGGCAATGCCAGCAATCTGCAGCTGGCCAGCGCTTACGGCGTCACCACCCAGTCGATCCTGACCTTGAACGGCGCCTTCAGCGCCGCCGCCGGCAATTACACGCTCAACGTCAATGCCGACGACGGCTTCCAGATCATCGTCGACGGCAAGGTGGTCAGCCAGTTCACCGGCAATGAGGCGCAAACCGAGCATGATGTGGCGCTGACCCTTGGCGCCACCGCCGGCAATCTGCACGCCATCCAGATCGTCTATTGGGATCAGGGCGGCAACGCCGTGCTGCAGGTCGGCCTGACGCCGGCGGGCGCTCCGGCCGGCGCCACGCCGACGCCGCTGACGCTGTCGTCCAACACCCTGGTAGGCAGCGTGACGCTGGACAGCAATGATCAGCAGGCGCTGAGCAACCACGGCAGCCTGACGGTGACGGAAGGGGCCAGCCAGTTGCAGCTGTCGCTGAACGCCAACGGCCAGCTGGTCGACGGCGGCGGCACCGTCTACGCCTATCAGAACGGCGTGGTGTATCTGCCGCTGAGCGGCAACGCCGCCACGCTCGCTGCCACCGTCACCGACAGCGTCGGCAATGTCTCGCTGAACGCCTCCGCCAGTTACGCGCCGCCGCCGGCCCCGACTGTCACCCTGATCGAGCACACGGCCCAAGGCGATCAGATCGGCGCCGGCGACTTGGCCGGCGGCAAAGTGCAGGCTACCGTCGCGCTCGATCCGATCAGCCTGGCCAATAACGGCTTCGCCACGCTGACCATCCACGACGGCGGGGCCAGCAGCACCGTCACCGTCAACAGCGCCGGCGTGGTCAGCAGTTCGTCCAGCGCCGTCAGCGCCAGCTATGCCGACGGCACGGTCACGCTGGCCATCGCCGCGCCGGCCAATGGCCAGGCGGTCAGCATCAGCGCCACCCAGACCGACAGCCTCGGCCATGCTTCCAGCAGCGGCAGCGCCAGCGGCACCCTGAACCTGACGCCTCCCGCCGCGCCCATCGTCACCGTGGCCGAACACTTCGACCCCAATGGCTGGATCGGACCAACCGACCTGGCCCATGGCCAGGTGCAGGCCACCGTCGCGCTGGATTCGAACAGCCTCGGCAACGGCGGCAGCGCCCAGGTTTCGATCAACGATGGCGGCGTGACCAGCAGCGTCACCGTGCACAGCGACGGCTCGGTCACCAGCAGCAATCCAGCCGTCACCGCCAGCTACGCGGGTGGCGTGCTGAGCCTCGGTATTCCGGAACCGGCCAATGGCCAGCAGGTCAGCGTGTCGGCGACGCAAACCAACGCCTTGGGCAATGTCTCCGCCGCCGCGTCGGACAGCGGCACGCTGGATGTGGTGCCGCCGGACGCCCCGGCCATCTCCTTCCAGCCCAATGGCCTGACCGCCCTGCTGTACGGTCTCAACGACAGCCACATCTCCAACCCCGCAAGCGGCCAAACTGCCCTGTCCACCGTGCTGGCCGATCTGACCAACTACAGCCCCACCGCCAGCTTCATCGCCACCAGCCTGAACTTCGGCGACCAGAACGGCGTCTGGCACGGCAGTACCGACTTCGGCAACAACCTCGGCAATTCGCTGGCCAACCTCAACGCCTTCCTCGGCGGCAACGCCAGCAATCTGCAGCTGGCCAGCAGTTACGGCGTCACCACCCAGTCGATCCTGACCCTGAACGGCGCCTTCAGCGCCGCCGCCGGCAATTACACGCTCAACGTCAACGCCGACGACGGCTTCCAGATCATCGTCGACGGCAAGGTGGTCAGCCAGTTCACCGGCAATGAGGCGCAAACCGAGCATGATGTGGCGCTGACGCTCGGCGCCACCGCCGGCAATCTGCACGCCATCCAGATCGTGTTTTGGGATCAGGGCGGCAACGCCGTGCTGCAGGTCGGCCTGACGCCGGCGGGCGCTCCGGCCGGCGCCACGCCGACGCCGCTGACGCTGTCGTCCAACACCCTGGTCGGCAGCGTGACACTGGACAGCAATGATCAGCAGGCGCTGAGCAACCATGGCAGCCTGACGGTGACGGAAGGCGCCAGCCAGATCAGTCTGTCGCTGAACGCCAACGGCCAGTTGGTCGATGGCGGCGGTACCGTCTACGCCTATCAGAACGGCGTGGTGTATCTGCCGCTGAGCGGCAACGCCGCCACCCTCGCCGCCACCGTCACCGACAGCGTCGGCAATGTCTCGCTGAACGCCTCCGCCAGTTACGCGCCGCCGCCGGCCCCGACTGTCACCCTGATCGAGCACACGGCCCAGGGCGATCAGATCGGCGCCGGCGACTTGGCCGGCGGCAAAGTGCAGGCTACCGTCGCGCTCGATCCGATCAGCCTGGCCAATAACGGCTTCGCCACGCTGACCATCCACGACGGCGGGGCCAGCAGCACCGTCACCGTCAACAGCGCCGGCGTGGTCAGCAGTTCGTCCAGCGCCGTCAGCGCCAGCTATGCCGACGGCACGGTCACTCTGGCCATCGCCGCGCCGGCCAATGGCCAGGCGGTCAGCATCAGCGCCACCCAGACCGACAGCCTCGGCCATGCTTCCAGCAGCGGCAACGCCAGCGGCACCCTGAACCTGACGCCTCCCGCCGCGCCCATCGTCACCGTGGCCGAACACTTCGACCCCAATGGCTGGATCGGACCAACCGACCTGGCCCATGGCCAGGTGCAGGCCACCGTCGCGCTGGATTCGAACAGCCTCGGCAACGGCGGCAGCGCCCAGGTTTCGATCAACGATGGCGGCGTGACCAGCAGCGTCACCGTGCACAGCGACGGCTCGGTCACCAGCAGCAATCCGGCCGTCACCGCCAGCTACGCCGGCGGCGTGCTGAGCCTCGGCATTCCGGAACCGGCCAATGGCCAAACGGTCAGCGTGTCGGCGACGCAAACCAACGTCTTGGGCAATGTCTCCGCCGCCGGATCGGACAGCGGCACGCTGGATGTGGCGCCGCCGGACGCGCCGGCCATCTCCTTCCAGCCCAATGGCCTGACCGCCCTGCTGTACGGTCTCAACGACAGCCACATCTCCAGCCCCGCCAGCGGCCAGACCGCGCTTTCCACCGTGCTGGCAGACCTGACCAACCACAGCCCCACCGCCAGCTTCGTCGCCACCAGCCTGAACTTCGGCGACCAGAACGGCGTCTGGCACGGCAGTACCGACTTCGGCAACAACCTCGGCAATTCGCTGGCCAACCTCAACGCCTTCCTCGGCGGCAATGCCAGCAATCTGCAGCTGACCAGCGCTTACGGCGTTACCACCCAATCGATCCTGACCTTGAACGGCGCCTTCAGCGCCGCCGCCGGCAATTACACGCTCAACGTCAATGCCGACGACGGCTTCCAGATCATCGTCGACGGCAAAGTGGTCAGCCAGTTCACCGGCAATGAGGCGCAAACCGAGCACGATGTGGCGCTGACCCTCGGCGCCACCGCCGGCAATCTGCACACCATCCAGATCGTCTATTGGGATCAGGGCGGCAACGCCGTGCTGCAGGTCGGCCTGACGCCGGCGGGCGCTCCGGCCGGCGCCACGCCGACGCCGCTGACGCTGTCGTCCAACACCCTGGTAGGCAGCGTGACGCTGGACAGCAATGATCAGCAGGCGCTGGCCAACCACGGCAGCCTGACGGTGACGGAAGGCGCCAGCCAGTTGCAGCTGTCGTTGAACGCCAACGGCCAGCTGGTCGACGGCGGCGGCACCGTCTACGCCTATCAGAACGGCGTGGTGTATCTGCCGCTTGGGAGCGCCAGCGAAGCGGCCACTGTGGCGGCTACCGTGACGGATGGCGCGGGAAATGTTTCGCTAAATGCCTCGGGCAGTTACACCCCGTTAGGGATGCCGCAAATCACGCTGGGCGAGCCGGGCAACAACCATCAAGAACAGGCTTCGGTGGGGCTCGACGCCAACAGCCTCGCCAATCATGGCTATGCCAGCATCGTCGTCAGCGAAGCCGGCGCCAGCACCACCTTGGCCGTGCATAGCGATGGCAGCATCACCGGCTCGACCGCCTCGGTGACGGCCGCTTATGCCCAGGGCAATGTCAATCTCTCCATCGCCACACCCGCCAATGCGCCGGATGTGACCGTGACCGCTACGGCGACAGACGGCTATGGCCACAGCAACACAGTCAGCCAGATGCAGGTCTTTGCCGCGCACGGCAGCCCGGTGACGGCGATAGCCGGCGTAGAAACCTTCAAATTCGAGGCCTCGTTCAATGGCCACGCTGGCACGCCTTCGGTGGAAACCATCCAGCAATTCAATACCGGGACCACTCCATCCGGCGCCCCCGCTGATGTGCTGGACTTGCGCGATCTACTAGTAGGCGACAGCCACAATGGCGCGGATCCATCATCGATAGGCAATCTGGCCAACTATCTGCACTTCAGCACCGTCAATAACAATGGCACCGTGAGCACGGTGATTCATGTCAATGAGAATGGCGCCATCAACGCCAATAGCCCGACATCCGACACGGCGCAGATCGTGCTGCAGGGAGTGGACCTGACACATTCGGGCAGTACGCTGCTGAGCGACCAGGCCATCATTCAAAAACTACTCGGCAGCGGCCAGCTGCACACGGACTAGGGGCTGTTGACGTTTGGTGAGTGGATCGCGTTTGCGCCGATTTGGGCCGGAAGCAAGGCGCACAGTCCGACGCATAGTCATTCTATGCAAGGACTGGGCAACGTGGCTTCCGGCCCAAAGCGGCCAAACCCGCAGGGCCGGGCGCCTTTCGCGCCGACTCTTCGTTGTTCCGCGCTGGCAGAGAATGACTATGCGGCGCGCGAAACGCCTCGATTCGGCGCGAAATGCCCTCCGGCGCGACCGCCCACCAAACGTCAACAGCCCCTAGAGCCGGCTAAAAACGCAGCGGGGGCGCTCAAGCGCCCCCGTTTTCCTATGCACAAAGCTGACAAATCGTTGATGGCCGTTACTTTACCGCAGGACCCGTCAATAGCTGGACGCCAATCTCGATCAAGGAGGCTTTGTCCTGCAGGGTTGCCACGCCTTTGGCCTCCAACTCCACCACCATCAGGCTTGCCATGCGCAGCATGCCGCGCAATAGAGCCTCCCTCCCCTGGTCCTGATGGATATTGTGGGTCAGCGAGTGATCAAGAACCAGATAATCGATTCCGGCCTCATGCAACCGCGCGACCAGCTCCATATTATGCCCCTGGATTTCCACTGCGACTCGATGCCCAGCCCCCCTGACGCCGCGGGCAAACGCGACAAATGCCTGCCAGTTGTCTGCCAGACCGGCCTCATCGAATTCGAAGTGAATCCTGCGTTTGGGATGCTTGCCCAGCAACTGCTGGGTCTGGGGCAGAAAATCAGCGGCGCTCAAGGAGGCAGGGGAAACATTGATGGCCAGCCGCCCGTCCGGCCCCTCGCGCAGAGCCAGCGCGAGCGTTTTGAGATCCAATGCCGCGCTGCGTCCCAGGCGCAAGGCCTGCGCCACCAGCCTCATCGCGCTCATTTGCGGCAAATGCTCAGTCTGGACCCGATACAACATGCCTTCCTGCCAAGCAAAGGATCCGTCGGCCAGACAAACCGGATACCAGCGCAAGCGCAGGGCATGGTCATCACGGATGCTGTCAAACAGGTTTTGCCAGTTGAAATCCGCCATGCCATCCGGCGCGGCGCCGGCGCGGCTATCCATTTCCCAAGCATTGCCCCCTTTCGCTTCGGCCAGGGAAAGCGTCTGATTGGCCTGAGTCAGCAACTGATGACGGCCATCTCCGCTATGGAACGGCACAATCGCCAGATTGGCCACGCCGGGACGGTCTATCAGATCCATCCCCTGATAACGGCCCCAGCAAGCGCATAGCTCATCGGCCAACTTGCACGCCTCGCGGCTATCGATCTCCGGGCACAACATCGCAAAATCGGCGCCGCGCAAGCGGGTGGCCATCCAACCGGGATGAGGCTGGCAGCGCTGCGACAGATCATCCGCAAGACGCTTGAGCAAGGCGTCGGTCTTGCTGCCGCCCAGCCTCTGGTTCAGCTCCATCAGATTGGCCACCCTGACCAAGAACAGAAAGCCGCGCACCGGGTCTTCCTCTTCTTTCAAAAGCCCCCCCAGGCGCAATTCAAATGCTTCCCTATTGGGCAAACCCGTCGAGTTGTCGGTCAGGATTTTCTGCCGCATCAGGTCCAACTCGTCGCGCAAACCATCCAGATAGCGCTGCAGCCGGTCCACCATATGATTCATCGCCAAGGCCACTTCCGCTAAATCCGGAATGCCGGGGATGGGGATTTTGTGAAAGCGTCTTTCGCTGATGGCCTGAGCCTGCCGCACCACGCTGGCGAGTTGTCGCTTCATCTGACGAATGTCCAACGCGCCAATCAAGGCCGCGACGATCCCGATTGCGCACAACCAGTACACAGTATGCAGCGCGCCTCGCCACAACGAGAGGTAGGCGTAGTTGGGCTGAGATTGCACGATGATCCGCCCGGCTTGCATCCAGCCATTGGAAACCTGAGCCGTGCCAGGAGAAGGCTCCAGCGGCAAAAGGCCGCGAAACCATGCCGGCACCTCGCTTTCGGGGCGGGGCGACGCCAAATTCACCAGCGGCTTGTGATCCACCCCCTCCCAACGGACCAGGGAAAAATGCCCTTGGTCGAAGCTGGAATTCAGCAAGGTTTGCGCCATGACCGGGTCGGCGTGATATTGGGTCAACATCAGCGCCAGGCCATGCGCGGTATCGACGCTTTGGGCATTCAGCTGTTGTTCCAAATAGCTGCGGGCATGCAGCAGATTGGCGATCAGAGCGCCCCCAATCGAAAGGAATACAACCAATCCGATCAATGCGGATAGCCGCTGTATCAATGATAATTTTTTTTTGCTCACGGGCATTGCCTCAAAATTCAAAGCCTTCAGCTTTTAATTTAGTCAACAACTGTTTCCACCGTCCAAGTCTATCCACCTCATTGCTGGTCTTGCCGCCCACTACGATATTTTCCATATTGAAACTGAAAACCGGGATCAAATCCGGGCGCCGCGAAGCCGGCTCTATGCTATCGATCAAATTATCCAGAATCAGCGGCTCTGACGTCGGCGTCGGGTAATAAGCCAGCACCATATGCGCCTGGGTGATATGGCTGGCTCCGCCGCCTATCTGGGCTTTGACATACACCAGGCGCAGCTTTTGCGGCGCGATGCCCAATAAGCGGAAAGACACGTATTTATTGATGACGAAGCTTTTGCAGTCTCCGGCTCCCTTGCCGAAGGTCTCCAATGGCGTTGCCCAATAATCGGCCTGATTCCATACCGATTCGTTCTCGGCGTACTGAATGCGCCGATTGAAAAACACATTGATGTTTTTCAACGCCTCGGCATCCGGATGATTGGCCAGGGATTGCAGCAGAGACTGCCATTGATGAAACAGCCGTTGCGCCTTGGGCCCATAGCGGGCGACCGTCTGCTCCGAAGGAAGGGTGCTGGCGGACAGGAAAGGCTGCGCCAGCAAACAGCAGGCCAGAAACAGACATCGGAGCCAAGCCATCACTCTGGAGAATTTGAAGGACCGCGCAGGGGCCGGAGGAGTCAGGACGTCGACCGATGCCATCTGTCCTCCTCCAGAAAGGGAATCGTCTACTATTCCTTTAGAAGGATAGTAGGACGCAAAAAAAATGCATTTGCGGCAGTTACATAATTTAGGGGCAGTGACCGATGAACCAGACAATGCGCATCATCCGTCTATCACTGGCAATGACAGCAGCTGCCGCTTGGTCTGGCGCCTGCCAGGCTTACACCCTGCGGGAAGCTGTGGGCCTGGCGGTATTGAACAACCCGGAAGTGCTGTCCAAACTGCACGATTACAGATCGTCGGAAGACGATGTGCGCGCCGCGAAAGCGAACTACTACCCAACGGTCGACCTAAACTACGAAAGAAACCGGCAAGTTTTCGACTATCCCCCCAATACCGTCGCCTCACAGCGCTATACGACCAAGGGCTGGACCGTAAACCTCAATCAAAGCCTGTTCAGCGGCCTGCAAACCTATAATCAGGTCAAAGAGCAAGGCTATGGCAGCCTGGCCCGCTATTTCGACTTTCTGCAAACCTCGGAAAACATCGCGCTGCAAACCACTCAAGCCTACGCCGATGTGTTGATGTACCGGCAATTCGTACAGATCGCCAAGGATAACTATGCCTTGCACAAGGGCATTCTCGGCCAGATTCTGCAACGGGTTCAGTCCGGCGTGGGACGACGGGTGGACCTGGAACAGGCCAATGGACGGATGGCCGAGGCCGAATCCAACCTGATTGTCGACAACACCAATCTGCTGACCGCCACCTCGCGCCTGGCTCGGTTGATCGGCCCCTTGCCGCAGGAGGACATGGCGGACTTGCCCAGCCTGGATGGCGCGCTGCCGCCGCCCCAGCAACTGATGCAGCAGGCCATCGGGCACAGTCCGGCCTTTCTGGGTGCCCTGGCCTCGCTCGACGCGGCCCATGCCGAAGTCAATGCGCGCCGAGGCGCTTTCTCACCTACCGTATCGCTGCAGCTGAGCAAAGCGCCCACCGAGAATTACGATGGCTATCCGGGCACCACCCATCAGTCTTCTGTCGCCATCATTTTCGGCATCAACCTGTTCCGTGGCGGCGCGGACCGCGCCCAGTTGGCGTCCGCATCGGAAAAATACAATTCGGCGCTGGACCAGACCGAGCTGGCCTGCCGCAACCTGCGGCAGAACCTCGAGCAATCCTATGCGACGCTGGTGCGCTATCGCGCGCAGCTCTCCCCGCTATTGCAGCACCAGCTGTCCACGGAAAAAGCGCGGAATGCCTATCGCAAACAATTCGACATCGGCCAGCGCACGCTGCTGGATGTGCTGGATAGCGAGAACGAGCTATTCAGCGCGCGCCGCAACTACATCAACGCGCAAATCCAGCTTTCCGTCGCCCAGGCATCGGTATTGGCCTATTCCGGCGCGCTGCTCGACGCGCTTCAGTTGAAGGCCATGGATGACCGCGCCGACAAGGACTTGCTGCGACATATGAGCAGGCAGGAATGCGGCGGCGGCATGCAAACGCCGACGCCGGTTGACGTCAACGCCATTCCCGGGAAATTGATCTTCGATCCGCCCTCCGGCTCAAGCATTCGCATGCCGGCCACCATGAGTTCGGATCAAGCGCAGCAGCCGGATCAATCGGCAAGCAAAAAGCCGGGATGGCAGGCCGCCGCTCCCGCGCAGGACCCCGCCCGCAAAAACAATGACAACGCGCCCGCCCAGACGGACGCGGCGCCGCGCGTCATCATCCGCCAGGCGCCGTGAACGCCGCGGGCTCAATGCGCCGCGCTGTTGGAAAACAGATTGATCACCGCCACGCCGGCGATGATCAACCCCATGCCGACGATTGCCGCCAGGTCCAGCTTTTGGCCGTATAGCAGCCAGGCGATCAGCGAGATCAGCACGATGCCGATGCCGGACCACAAGGCATAAGCGATGCCCACCGGGATGTGCCGCAGCGTCTGCGACAACAAGTAGAAAGCCACCATATAGCCGCCCGCGGTCAGCAGCGACGGCCACAGCCGGGAAAAACCGTCCGACGCCTTCAGCGCCGAGGTGGCCACCACCTCGGACAGGATGGCCCCCATCAGAAACAACCATACTTTCATTGATTACTCCATGGCCGCCGCCAGCGCGCGCCGCTCGATGAGCCTGGCGCGCAGATGGTCATACAGCCAGTTGAATACATAGGTGTAAGGCAGGAAAAACGCGAAGAAGCCCAAATCCAACAAGAACGCCTGCCAGTAGCTCACATTCAGCCACCAGGCTGCCAAGGGCACCAGCATCACGACCAAGCCGCCCTCAAACAGCAAAGCGTGCGCGCAACGCACCACCACCGTGCGCTTCAGGCCCCTGGCGCGTTCAAAACGGTCGAATAAAGCGTTGAACAGCATATTCCACAACATGGCCGCAGTAGACATCATCAGCGCCAGCGCCCCCATGTGCAGCACGCTTTCGTTCATCAGCAATGAGGCCAGCGGCACCAGCAGGGCCATCGCGCAGGCCTCATACAGCACGGCATGCAATACCCGTTCGCCCAGTTTTTTATCTGTCGCGTTCATAGACGTCTCTCATCAGCAAAAAGTGCAATGCACGCGATTATGATTGGGAAATCGGATACGATAAAAATATCATCAATCGGAAATACCGATATGTCTATCTCGCTCGACGCGCTCACCGCCTTCGTCTACGCCGCCGACCTCGGCTCCTTCTCCGCCGCCGCGCGCCGGCTGGGCAAAAGCCAGTCCACCATCAGCGAAGCCATCGCCAACCTGGAAATCGATCTGGGCAGCAGCCTGTTCGACCGAACCGCCCGTCAACCTAGCCTGACGCCTGCCGGCCAATTGCTGCTGCCGCAGGCGCGCCAAATCATGTCCGCCAGCCAGGCCATGCAGCAACAGGCGGCGCAATTGAGCGCCGGCGTGGAAACCCGGCTCACCCTGGTGCTGTCCGACACCTTCCAGTCCCACACGCTGGAAAACGTGGCCAGCCGCCTGGAAGCGCGCTATCCGCTGCTGGAACTGGAGTGCCTGGTCGGCGAGCAGGAAGACGTGTTGGACCTGATTTTGTCCGGCCGCGCCCAATTGGGCCTGGCGGGCGCCATGGAGGGCTATCCGCCCGACATCGCCCACCGGCGCCAGCGCGACTCCAGCGAGCTGGCGCTATTCGCCGCCCACCGCCATCCGCTGGCCACGCAGAGCGCCATCGACGAAACGCAGCTGAGCCAGCATCGCCAACTGCGGCTCAATACCTATGGCGACAAAACGCCGCCGCGCTGCGGCCAGCGCCAATGGTATGCGCCCAGCTACCTGATGCTGCTGGACATGGCGCGCCTGGGGGTGGGTTGGGCCGAACTGCCATGCTGGCTGGTCAAAAGCTTTGGCGGCGGCGAACTGAAGCAATTGGACGTAGCCGGTTGGCCCAAGCGCATGCCGGTCGATTTGGTGTGGGCGGCGCGCCGGCCGCTGGGCGCCGCTGCGGGGTGGTTGCTGGAGCAGCTGGCTGGCACCGGCTCCGTCCACTCTGCGCCCTCACCAATCAATACTGACTAAAAGATCAGTCCAAGCCGCTGATCCAAATAAATTTTCCTATGCCTCCCGGGCCGGACCACCATCAGGCCCCAACCGCAGGAGAGCGATATGAGCCATCCCGTCGTGACAGTAAAAAATCACTCCAGCCGCCACGTCTATATCGAAGGCGATCCCAATTGGGACGACCAAGTGCTGCTGGCGGGGGCAGATCAAAGTCACAAAAAAAAACCGGCCTCGCGGTAATGCCGTTCACTTAAGAGAAAAGCACCGTCTCCATGCATGGGAAACGGTGCTTTTTTTGTGGATTCCTGTGCTCTCAAGGCCAGAAAAGTCGCCCGAAAATCCTTAAGTGAACGGCATTAGGCCTCGCGGGCCGGTTTGCCTTGATGCCGATCAGACTTGCGCTCAGGCCAGCGCCAGGGCCGGGTTCCACCCCTGCGGAATCGCCCCCAGCAGCTTCTTGGTGTAGCTGTCCTGCGGCGCGCGGTAGATCACATCCGCGTCCGCCTGCTCCACCACCTGGCCTTTGTTCATCACCAGCACCTGGTCGGAGATGTGCTTCACCACCGCCAGGTCGTGCGAGATGAACAAATAGGACAGCTTGAACTCGTCCTGCAGGTCCTGCAGCAGGTTCAGCACCTGCGCCTGCACCGACACGTCCAGCGCCGACACCGATTCGTCGCAGATCAGCACTTCCGGCTTCAGCGTCAGGCAGCGCGCGATGGCGATGCGCTGGCGCTGGCCGCCGGAGAACTCATGCGGATACTTGGCCAAGGCGCCGGCCGGCAGTCCCACCTTGTCCAGCAGGTCTTGCGCCAGGCGGCGCCGTTGCCCGGCGTCCTGGCCGATGCCGTGCAGCTGCATCGGCTCGGTCAGGATCTGCTCCACGGTGAAGCGCGGGTTCAGCGACGCGTACGGGTTCTGGAAGATGATCTGGATGCGCTTTTTGTAGGCGTGGAATGCCTTGGCGCTCATCCCGATCAGGTCTTGGCCGTGGAACAGCGCGCGGCCGGCGGTGGCCTGGTGCAGCCGCACCAGGGTCAGCCCCACCGTGGTCTTGCCGGAGCCGGATTCGCCCACGATGCCCAGGGTCTTGCCCCGCGCCAGCTTGAACGAGACGTCCTTCACCGCATGGAACTGGCGCTTGCCGAACAGCCCTTCGCGGATGTCGAAACTTTTGCACAGGCCCTGTACGTCCAGCACGATCTCGTCGTCCGCCGCGTAGCCGCGCTGGCGGTGCGGCGGCTCGGCATACGGCTCCGGCTTGAGGAAGTCGTCGATCACCGCCAGCCGCGCCGGGCGGCGGTCCAAGTGCGGCCGGCACGACAGCAGCGCCTTGGTGTAGGCGTCCTGCGGGTCTTCGAAGATCTGCTTCACCGTGCCCTGCTCGCGGATCACGCCGTGGCGCATCACGATGACTTCATCGGCGAATTCGCCCACCACCCCCAGGTCGTGGGTGATAAACAGCACCGACATGCCGTGTTTCTTCTGCAGATCGGCGATCAGCTGCAGGATCTGCTTTTGTATCGTGACGTCGAGCGCGGTGGTCGGCTCGTCGGCGATCAACAGCTTCGGTTCGCAGGCGATGGCGATGGCGATCATCACCCGCTGCTGCTGGCCGCCGGACAGTTCGTGCGGGTAGGCCTTGATCCGCTTCTCCGGCTCCGGCAGCCCCACTTCGCGCAGCAGCTCCACCGCGCGCTTCCACGCCGCGCTCCGGCTCAGCCCGGCGTGCAGCGTCAGCGTCTCGACGATCTGCTCGCCCACGCTGAACACCGGGTTCAGGGAACTCATCGGCTCCTGGAAGATCATCGCGATGTCCTTGCCGCGCAGCCGGCGCAGCTCGGCCGGGCTCAGCTTCAGCAGGTCGCGCCCGTCGAAGCGCAATTCAGACGCCGGATCGATCTCGCTCGATTGCGGCGGCAGCAGCTGCATAATGGCCATCGACGTCACCGATTTGCCGGAGCCGGACTCGCCCACCAGCGCCACCGTGCGGTGGGCCGGGATATCGAAACTGACGCCCTTCAGCGCCTCGAAACGGCCGCCGTCTTCCTGGCGGAAACGCACGCGCAGGTTGCGCACCGACAGCAAGGTATTGTGGTTTGGATTGCTCATGATTGGTTTCTCCTCGTCCCGCTCACTTCGCCGCCGCGCGCGGATCCAGCGCGTCGCGCAGGGCGTCGGTCAGCATGCTGAAGGCGGTGACTAGCACGGACATGAACACCACCACCATGGCCAGTTGCCACCAATAACCCTGCAGCAACTCTTCCGGCACCTCGGCCAGCATGGAGCCCCAGCTCACCTGGCGCACGTCGACGCCGAAGCCGAGGAAGGACAGGATCACTTCATACTTGATCAGGCCCACCATCAACAGGGAAAACTGCACCAGCAGCAGGTGGGAGATATTGGGCAGGATATGGACGAACATCCGGCGCGCGCTGCTGGCGTCGATGGCGTCGGCAGCCAGTACGAACTCGCGCGAACGCAACTTGATGAACTCGGCGCGCACCAAGCGGAACGTGCCAGGCCAACTGGTCAGCGACAGCACCAGAATCACCGTGCCCAGGCCACGGCCGGCCACCGCGGCGAAGGCCAGCAGCAGCAGCATGTCCGGCATGGCGGTGAACACGCTGTAGAACCACATCAGGAAGTCGTCGATCTTGCGGCCAAAGAAACCTGCGCAGGCTCCCAAGGCGGCGCCTATCACTACCGACAACAAAGCGCCAAAGAATCCGACTGACAAAGATGTGGAAGTGCCTTTGATCACTTTATCCAGCAAGTCGCGGCCACGGATATCCGCGCCAAAAGTCAGCGATGACTCTTTTTTCACCTCCGGCACAACATACTTGTCTCGGTTCTTGTAGGCTGCTTTGGTTTCCGCCCAAATCGGATCTTCCTGAGGCAGCAGACGCTGCGCTTTGGATTCGCTCGACGCTTGATTCGCCGAAGCCGGTGCCAACTTATGCTCTTGCTGATAAAGAAAGGTGGGCGGTGCATAAGACACGGCGATCTCATCGTTCCAGCCGCGCCCAACCAAGCCAGCCCAGCTGGCCAGGGCCAGGGCGATAAAGCCCGCCACAATCCACAGGCAAGCAAACCCGATGCGGTCTCGCTTCAGGCGTTGCCATCCCAATTGCCACAGGCTGCGGGAAGAAGTGGCTGCCTGCGCAACGCTGGCGGTATTTTGCAAAGTCGTCATCACATCTCCCTTATTTCAACTGAACGCGCGGATCGATCTGCTTGTACAGCAAATCGGCCAACAAGTTGAACACCATGGCAGCAGCGGCAATGGTGATGGTAATGGCCTTGATCACCGGGAAATCACTCTTGTCCACAGCATTCAGCAGCTCATTGCCCATGCCGGGAATGCCGAAGAAGCGTTCCAGCAGCATAGAGCCCAGCATCAGGAAAGGCAGCGACATGGTGATGTTGGTGACCACAGGAATTAGCGCATTACGCAGCACATGCTTGAAGAGAATCTTGGGCTCGGACAAACCCTTGGCTCGAGCAGTGCGCACATAGTCGTGATTGAGCTCTTCCACTACAAAACTGCGGTAGAAGCGCACACTGGGTGCCAACGCCACCAATAGACCCAGCAGCAGTGGCAGTGGCAGATAGACCAGAAGATTGGTCAGACCGCTGTTGTCGTCCCAACCCATTACAGGGAACAAATCCCAGGCAAATGCCAGTTGATATTGGCCGACGATGATGTAAACCAGAGAACTGATGGACATAGCTACGGTGCAGATCATCGTGACCAGACGATCAGTCAAGCCACCGCGAAAGTAAGCTACAGCTACGGCGATAGGCAGTGCGGTCAACAACTCCAGCAGCAGCAGGCTGCCAGCCAGCATCACCGAAGGCCCAACGCGGTTGGCCAGGGTGGCGCTCACCGACTGCTGGGTTGCCCAAGAGTTGCCAAAGTCATAAGTAAGGACCTGTTTGACGAATAGCAGAAACTGCTCCGGCAGGCTCTTATCCAACCCGAGCTGAACCCTGATGTTGGCCAACATTTCCGGCGTCAGCCTCTTGCCTTCTAGAATGAAAGTTGGGTCGCCACCCACCCAATTGAACAGCACGAACACCAGCAGCATCACCCCTAGCATAGTAGGAATCATCTGCCACAGGCGACGAATAAAATATGCAATCATGATCATCCTTCCTTCGCATCCAAACACCAAAAGCGAAGCTGTATGAGGTGAGGCCTAATGTTTGTTCACGTCTACGTAACGCCAGAATCCGCCTATTGAATAAATGGGATGGCGCTTGAAGCCGACCACATAGCCTTGGGTCAGTTCGTTGTACATGCGAGTCACGTTGAAAATCACCGGCTGATAGGCAGCGATCACACGGTTCATTTTCTCAAACTTAGCCTCACGTTCTGGCCCGTCGGGTAGTAGACGCGACTCCTCGAAAGCACGATCGAATTCGGGACGGCTGAATGCGGGTAGATTGCTACCACTTGGAATAGATTTGGACCATAACTCCACCATGCTGTCATCCCCATCGGGCATGGAGGCAGAGCCGCCAAGTGACCACATTTGTAACTTGTGGGCATAGGCGCTTTTCAAATTTTCGCTCCATTTGGCCACTTTGAATTGAACGCGTATCTTCAAACTGTCAAAGGTTTTCTGCCAAACTTGGTTGAATTGTTTATCCAGCGCTGATGCTTGAGTCGCCTGCACGATGACCAGCGGCTTGCCATCGGGCAAGGTACGATAGCCGTCGGGGCCGATCTTATATCCGAATTCGTCCAGTAAGGCATTTCCCAGTGCAGGATCAAACTTGACCCGGCCGTCAAAATTCGGACTAGAGCCTGGGATGCCTTGCGTGACATAAGTTTGCATTGGAATCGCCTGATTGGCATACAACAGTGGAATTACTTCCTTTTCCACCGGATACGCTAGGGCGATGGCGCGGCGCAGGGCGATTTTATCCTTGGTATACCCGCCCACAACGGGGTCAAGCATATTGAAGAATGCATAGGTGACATCTAACGCCTGAGTATGAGATAACTGGATGCCGCGCTGAAGCAGCGCCGGGTTCAATTTGGCAACTTTTGGATTGTCACTATCCACATGCAATGCCGTCTTCACCGCCGATTTCGGCAGTACAATCCAATCCTGCTGCTTGTTAAGGAAAGACAACCAGCGTGGCTGCTCTTCCTCAATAATGCGAACTTCTACCCGCCCCACCTGCGGCAGTGTTTTGCCAGCCAAGAGCTTAGCGATTTTCTGATCTTCCGGATTGTCACCCGGCTCGCCATCAAATACTTCCTTGCGATAATTTGGATTGGCCGCCAGCACGATCTTATTGCCTGGTTTCCATTCTTTCAGGATGAATGGACCTGTGCCAACTGGATGCGACATGGTGTCTTTGCTATAAGCCTCGACCACCTCGCGCGCCACTGCGCCGAACTGCTTGGCAGCTAGCGTGTAATTGAAAATGTAATTGGGTTTGACCAGCGTCAGCCGCAATGTATAGCGATCCAGCACTTGGAGACCCGGAATCGGCGCTTCGTAATCGAACTTGCCGGTTTTGCCCGCTTTTTTACCCGCTTCCTCCAGACCAGCAATCCAATCCGTCATCATATTAGCAACTGGCGAGTTGACCACAGGATCAGCAAATCGCTTGAAGCTATAGGCGTAATCGGCAGCAATCAGCTCGCGTTTCTTGCCTTTGAAAGCCGGATCATCGGAGAAGTAAATGCCAGGCTTGATCTTGATGGTATAGACCTTGCCATCTGCCGAAACTTCAGGCATGGCGGCTGCAGTGCCAGGTTTCACCTTCAGGGGCCTAGCCAGGTAGTCATACCTAAGTAGCGTGTCAAAAATGTTCTCGTTTACAGCCAACGAGTAGACATCATTCACTTTGGCTGGGTCGAAGCCGGTTTCTGCGATAGGAAAGGCCACCCTCAGCACTTTAGCCGGGTCCGCCCCATGCGCAAAAGGCATGAGCGAGGCGCCCACCAGCAGCATGGGCAACCATTTGAGGTGCTTCATCTTGTTCTGTTCTCCTTCGTAGCCGGAAGGCCTGCGTGGGCCTTCCCTTGTTCTCCTCGCCATGGTCATGAGCCATGACGGGCGGGAATGAATGTAAGGCCAATCGGCCACCAGGATCAACAAGAAAATATCAAGACGGCATCAAAAAAATGAAATTGTCCGCCGCGCCGGTTTGCCGCGCCGCCGCAAATGCCATGGGCACGTGAAGATACGGATATTTGTCCTAACATGGGAAATAAGGACTTTCCACTTTTCTTGGCAGAACGTGGCCTGTGCAAAACAACCATTCCGTGATGTCCCAATATTCGTCCCGCCTCTTTCGCAGCCGCTACAGGCTGCTGACGGGGCTGGCCAGCCTGGTCTTGCTGGCTCTGGGATGCGATGTGCTGGCCGGCTGGCTGTGGCATGTCGAATCGGCCGTGCCGGAAAACATCCATATGGTGATTTCCACGGCCGCCTGCCTGGCTCTGTATGGGGCGGCGCTGGCGCTGGCCTTGTGGCGTCCGCGGGGGCAGACTTATCGCCTGCTGGCCGTGATGGTGATCGGCATAGCCTGCCTGGCATTGCTGGAGCACGCCACCGGCCAGAGCACCGGAGTAGACTTCCCCAATCTGCACGCTTGGCGGCACGACATGCTGCCCAATTCAGGACGGATGGCGGCTCTGACCGCGACCGCGCTGCTCGCGCTGGGCGTGGGCATGTGTTGGCTGCCGGCCGCCACGCCAGCCAGAACGCGAATCGTCCAGGTTTGCGCCGCGATTCCCTTGCTATGCGGCCTGCTGGGGGGCATAGCGTATCTGGTGGACTTGGAGCTGCTGTATAGCTGGGGCGCCGCGGTGCGCATGGCGCTCTCCACCGCGGTGGGGCTGCTGACAGCCAGCGCCGGCTTGTATGGATTGGCCGCGCGCGACCAGTCGCGCCGCCTGCGCTCTCAGGACATGGCAAACTCGGTCTTCGCCACCGCATGCATTCTGCTGATCGTCATCGCCGGAACAACCGGACTGTTGATCTATCGCCTGGCCAGCCACGCGCATGAGCAGAGCCTGCAAACGGTGATGTCCTACAGCGCCCGGCAACGCGCCGCGCTGCTCAGCGCGCAGTTCGATATCAGCAACGACACGGCTCGCCAGCTTTACCAGCACCCGGCGATGCAATCGCTGCTGGAGGCGGCTTCCCATGGGCAGTTGAAGCAGGCCGATGCCGCCGCGGTGCTGAGCATGCAGAACAACCGCAGCTTCAATGGCATGGCGATCCAGGATGGCGCGGGCAGGACCTTGGTGCAGGTCGGTTATTTCGTCAACCGGCCGCTGCAGGCCGTTGCCTTGCGCTCCCCGCCTGGCGCGATCTTGCTATGGGATGGCAGCTATTCGTACCGGACTACCCATGTCTACCGGACATCGGCAGGCTCGGCCCGGCTGCTGCTGGAGCAAAGGCTGGACATGTTCAACCGAATTGTCCAGGACACTGCGCCGCATGATGGCTTGAGCGGCATCTACTCGCTCTGCGGCCATGATGAGCGATACCTGCATTGTTTCTCGCAATCGCCGCAGGACAAGGGTTCCACCATCCCCCTGGCGGGCAATATCCATCATTTCACCGTGTGGCCGGCCTTTTCCGGCCAGCGCGGCACCATGCATACCATAGACTTCTCGCACCGCAACGTGATCGGCGCCTACGAGCCGGTGCCCGACACCGGCCTGGCCTTCAGCTACAAGATAGAAGTCGGCAAACTGCTGGCGCCCATCCGCCGCGATCTGGAAGTGGGCCTGTTCGTCATGTCGGTGGTCATCGCCCTCGGCGCCCTGCTATTGCGTTGGCGCACCTACCCCCTGCTGCGCGAGGTGCAGCAGTCCAACCTGATGGCGGAGCTGGCGGCGGAACGATTCCGCAACGCTGCCGAGGCCAATATGGACGCCTTTGCCATCATGGAAGCCCTGCGCGGCGGCGATGGCCGAATCGAGGACTTCCGCGTGGTCTATATCAACGCCGAAGCCGAGCGCATGTGGCAGATCAGCCGCCGCGAGGCCATCGGCAGCCCGTTCCGGCAACTCGGCATTGCCCTGCAAATACCGGATTTTTTCGACAGCTGCCGCCGCGTGGTGGAAAACGGCCAGGCGATATCCGAAGAAATTCCCATGGCCTTCAATATCGATCACCCTTCCTGGATGCATCATGAAATCGTCAAGGCCGGCGACGGCGTCAGCGTCAGCATGCGCGACATCACCCAACGCAAGTTGGCGGAGCTGGACCTGGCCTTGCGCGAGGCGCTGCTGAAAACCGTAACCGATTCCATCCCGGCGCTGGTGGCCTTCATCGACCGCGAGGAACGCTACCGTTACTGCAACAAGTCCTATATGCGGCTGTTCGGCATCCGGCCGGAACAGATCATCGGCGTGCATATGCGCGACTTCCTGGGCGACGAGGCCTATCAGCAGCAGCGCCCGGAAGTCGAGCAAGCCTTGTCCGGACAACCGTCATCGTTTGAACGCGACATGTCGGTGCGCGGCGAGAATCGTTACGTAGAGGGGCGTTATATTCCTCAGCAACATGCCGATGGCTCGGTTTCCGGCTTTTACGTGATGATCTGGGACATTACCCAATCCCGGGCGCGCGAGCTCGAGCTGCGCAACAAGATCACGCTGGACGGCATGACCGGCTTGCTGAACCGCTCCGCCTTCATGGATATGCTGGACGACGAAATCAAGCACCACTATGTGAAACGGCTGGCGGTGGCGCTGCTGTTTCTGGACATCGACCACTTCAAGCAGGTGAACGATACCCTGGGCCACGCCGCCGGCGATGAACTGATCCGGGAGTTCGCCCGCCGTCTGCGCAGCCAGGTGCGCGCCACCGATCACGTGGCGCGGCTGGGCGGCGACGAGTTCGTCATTCTGCTGGCCGGGCTGGAATCGGAACACACCGCCGCCGGCGTGGCGGAAAAGCTGCTGGAAGCGGCGTCTCATGACGTCGAGCTGGCCGGGCAGCGACGCAAGCTGTCCACCAGCATAGGCGTGGCCTACGCCGCCGTGCCAGACATCACTCCTGAACGCCTGCTGCAAATCGCAGACGAGGCGCTGTACCAGGCCAAAGCCGCAGGGCGCAATACCTACCGCCTGCATCGCGTGGGATAAAAACGGCTTGCCGCGGCATCGCCTATCCGGGCAAAATGGCCTATCTTGAATTTGTACCATTTCAAAAAAACGCATCATGATTTCTGCCCACGCCTCCGGCCTCGCGCCGCCCATCCTGCCGCTGGCGCTATCGCCCGTCCGCGCCGGTTTCCCCTCGCCGGCGGAAGACCGCATGGAGGCCGGCATCGACTTGCAGGCCTATCTGGTGGCGGATCCGTTGGCCACGTTTCTGGTTCGGGTAGCCGGCGATTCGATGCGCGACGCCGCCATTCAGGAGGGAGACATCCTGGTCGTCGACAAGGGCCTGGCGCCGCGTCACGGCGACATCGTGATCGCGGCGATAGATGGCGAATTCACCGTCAAGCGGCTGCATGTCCAAGGGAGACGCTGCATGCTGCTGGCGGCCAATCCAGACTATCCGCCCATCGTGCCGGCCGGCGATCAGGAGCTGCAAATCTGGGGCGTGGTGACGGCCTGTGTGAGGAAATTCCGGTGACAACCTATGCGCTGGTGGACGGCAACAATTTCTACGCCAGCTGCGAGCGTGTGTTCCGGCCGGACCTGGAAGGCCGGCCCATCGTGGTGCTCAGCAATAACGATGGCTGCGTGGTGGCGGCCAGCGCGGAAGCCAAGGCGCTGAACCTGAAAATGTTCGGACCGTTCTTCGAGATCGCCGGCCTGTGCCGCCGGCATGGCGTAACGGTTTTCTCCAGCAACTACACGCTGTACGGCGACATGAGCCGGCGCATGATGGCCATCCTGGCCGAATATGCGCCGGGCCAGGAAGTGTATTCGATTGACGAATGCTTTCTCGATCTGAGCGGCGTGAGCGACATCGAGACGCTGGCGCGGCGCATGCGCGACGACGTGCGGCGGCGCATCGGCATTCCGGTCAGCGTCGGCATCGGCCCCAGCAAGACCCTGGCCAAGCTGGCCAACCATGTCGCCAAGCGGGTGCCGGGCTGGGACAGCGGCGTCTTCGACTGGAGCTGGCTGTCCGAGACGGAGCGCGACTCGCTGCTGGGGAAGCTGGCCGTCGGCAAGATTTGGGGCGTGGGGCGCAAGCTGGCGGTCCAGCTGGAAAAAATGGAAATCGACACCGCGCTGAAGCTGAAGCGGGCCGATCCGCGCGCCATCCGGCGCCAGTTCAGCGTGATGCTGGAACGCACCGTGGCCGAGCTCAACGGCGTCAATTGCCTGGAGCTGGACGACGCCGCGCCGGAACGGCAGCAAATCATCGCCAGCCGCTCCTTCGGCGAAAAGCCGCGAGACTTCAACGTGCTGGCGGCCGCCATCAGCCATCACATCAGCACCGCCGCGGAAAAGCTGCGCAAGCAAAACGGCGCGGCAAGGCTGGTGGGCGTCAGCATCCGCACCAGCCCCTTCATCGACGACGGCTACCACGGCTACACCGTCGTGCCTTTGGCGCAAGCCAGCGACGATACGCGGACGCTGGCGCAAGCCGCGCTTGCCGGCCTGCGCGCCGTCTACCGCCGCGGCCCGCTCTACCAAAAAGCCGGGGTCATCCTGATGGAAATTTCGCCGCGCGACGTCAGCCAGGCCGACCTGTTCGCCGCGCCGCCAGACCCGCGCCGGCAAAAGCTGATGCAGACCATGGATGCCATCAACCGCGAATTCGGCCGCGGCCGGGTCAAGCTGGCGGCGGAGGCGCTGACCAATAACTGGGAAATGCGCCAGGACCAGCGCTCGCCATGCTACACCACCCGGTTGACAGACCTGCTGGCGGTCAAGTAACGGTGTCAAGGCGCGCGGCGCAATGCAAGGCGCAGCGGCTGCGCTGGCCGCTGGGTGACATGCAGAACGGCCTGCGGCGGCGTCATGCCATCCGGCACAGACAGATAGAAACGCTGCAGCAACATCGCGGCAGCCAGCGTCATTTCGGTCTGCGCCAGATGCTGCCCCAAGCAGACGCGAGGACCGCTGCCGAAAGGCTGGCAGGCCCCCGCCACCTTGCTGTCGCCATCCAAGCGAAAGCGTTCCGGCCGAAACGCCCGCGGCTCGGGGAACCAGCGCGCATCATGATGCATCAGCTGGACAGGCACCAAAAACAGGGTGCCTGCCGGAAAACGCCAATGTCCCAGCGTCACCGGGCACGATGCCCTGCGGCTGATCAGAACCGGCGCGGCCGGATACAGACGCATTGTTTCCTGCAAAGTTTGGCTCAGATAGCGCAGCGCGGGCAGCTCACTCGCCGCGGGAGGCGCGTCCCCCAAAGTCTCGACCACTTCCGCGCGCGCGGCGTGTTGCGCGTCGGGATGGGACGCCATGCACCAGGCCCACCACGTCAATGTGCTGGCAACCGTCTCATGGCCGGCCAGAAAGGCCGTCTTGCATTCGGCGCGTACGGCCGACAGCGGCCAGTTGGCCTGATCATCGTTGTGCAGCCGCAGCAACCGGCTCAGTAAATCGTCCGGGCGGTTTGCCAGCGGCATGGCCAAGCGCTGCAGCAGACGCCGCTCGATCAACTGGTCCAATTGAGCCTGCGCCTGCCGCCTGGCGCGTTGCCACGGCATCCAGTCCGGCCAGGACCATGGATGATAAAACTCGGCATCGGCCTGGGCCATCAAGGCGCGGCACGCCTGTTCAGTCCTCCGCGCCTCGTCTCTCTCCATGCCATCGGAAAACGCCATGCCCACAATCAGTTCCATCCCCAGCGAGGTAAACGCTTGTTCAATGGGCCAATTCGCATCGGTCTGCGGCCACGCGGCATAGGCCCGATCCATGATTTCCGTCAGCGCGGGCACAAAGGAGTGAGCGGCCTGACGCGAGAATTCCGGGTGCAGCGCCATGCGCTTGCGTTGCCACGCTTCCCCTTCCGCCACCAGCACGCTATCGCCGTGCATCCGCCGGAAAACCGTTCTGGCCCGCTCCCAGCGAGTCAGCTTGTCGCGGTTGCCAACCAACAATTCGCGCGCCAGCGTGGGATCAGCCACCACAATCTGATGCTCCGGCCACGTGCGCAGATGCACCACATCGCCGAACTCGCGCTGCCAAGCGGCCAGGGCTTCGGGCATACCACGCGCCATCCGCCAGAGCAGCCCCCAGCCGGTGAGCCCCGATGGCGGCCCCGGCGGCCAAGCGTCAAGCGGTGCTTGAGGCGGGACATTCCCGCTATGGAAGGGGCAAGGGGAAGAATTCGGTGTTGTGTTCATGGTGACAAGATTCCGTGCTTTGCCGATGCCAGCAGTATCCATCGGCATGCATAGGCCATCTTGTACGCAAACGACATCCCAGAGGCGGCACGCCGCGCTTTTGCTTATACTCGCAGCCATGACATTCGATTCACATCTGAGACATGCGGCTTGCCCACCGCCACAGGCCAGAGCCGCCCTCGCCCACGGCGCACGCGACAGGGACTGCCTGTTGCCGATTCCCCCAGACCTACGCGGCGCGCTGGCGGCAATTGTGCGGCGCGATACCCGCGGCTTGATGCTGAGCGATGCGCAGCGCTTGAGCCATTTTCCCGCCTCGCCGCTGCTCAGCCTGTCATGGTTTCAGGAGATGCAGTCTGGAATCGTGATGGCAAGCCCGCAGGGATATGCCTGGCAGCCATTCGAAACCCAAGCGGTCTTGTCCGGCAGCCAGTCGCAGCCCTTGGCCAGCTGGTCTTCCTCCAATGGGCGCGGCATCATGCTGTGCTTCACTGCGGATATCGCGCGACAATTGTTCGATGTGGACGTTGTCCGGCTGCGCGACCGCATCGCTCCCGCCTTAGACGCACTGGGAAGCGAGTGGCAGCCTTTTTTGGACGCCATGCAACAGGCAAACAGCGACGTGGAAACGCTGGCTGCGCTGGAAGCGCATCTGGCCCCATGTTGGCGCAAGCGGCAAAGCCAAGTTTCGCCTGCAGGCTCGCTGCGCCAATTGGGCCGCCGGTGGGTAGGGAGCCTGGCGCAGCAGGCAAGGCAATGGGGACTGACTCACAGCCAGCGCCAGGTGGAACGCCGAATCAAGGCGCATAGCGGCCGCTCGCTGCGCGAGTGGCAAACGCTGGTAAAAACCGAAGGGGTATTTTTCAGCGCCCGCGAACGGCATGCTTCCGGCCAGGCGCTGGATTGGGCCGACCTGGCCCTGCAAGAGGGTTTCGTGGACCAGGCGCACCTCAGCCGCGCCAGCAAACGGATCACCGGCTTCGCGCCGGGTGAGTTCGCTCGGCGCTTCGTGGAAGATGAGTCCTTCTGGCTATACCGGTTATGGGTATGAGGCCCGCCTAGAACAGCGAACCCTGAACCGGCGGATCAGGCGTTTCCGGCTCCGCAGCCATGAATGCGGCGGGCCAGGCCGCCAGAAAGGCGCGCGCCGTCTCCGGGTTGCGGCAATTGAGCCAGGCATCGTATTGCGACGGCGAGACGATGACCAGCGTGCGCTTTTCATCTCCAGGCCGGTGCATGCGCTTCATCAGCGGGTGATGGTCGGCATTGATGGTGATCTGTGTGAAAGCCGCGCTGACCGAACCATCGGCCTCGCGCCACTCCCGCCACAATCCGGCCACGGCGAAGGGGGCGCCGTCCGCCAACCCGATGCGCATTCGCACGGCGCGGCCGCTCTCATAGCTCGGCTCGAAAAACGCCCGCATCGGCACCAGACAAAACTGACCGTTGCGCCAGGCATCGCGGTAGCTGCGCAACTGGCCTATGGTTTCTGCGCGCGCGTTCATGGTGGACAACCGCACCCCGGCTGGCTGATGGCGCTTGGGGATGAAGCCGTAGGACGCCAGCCGCACGCCGTCGCGGGTAATAATCGGCGCCAGATAGTCCTGCCAAACCTCGTCCTGCCATTGCCCCTCTCCGGGCTCAACCGCAAAGAATGCCCGCAACTGGTTTGGCGATGGAGTCTGAAAATTTACGCACATCGTGGCATTATCCAGCGATGGCGGACAACGCGCCACCGCATCATCCACTCCAAGATTCGACGCACCAAGGCGCGCCGACGCAGAAAGCACCAGCTGCAGCGCGGCTTAACGGCTCTCCCCACGGAAAGGCAGCCATGATAGACCTGTACTACTGGACCACGCCCAACGGCCACAAGATCACGATCTTCCTGGAAGAGGCCGGCCTCCCCCATCGCATCGTCCCGGTCAATATCGGCCAGGGAGAACAATTCCAGCCTGACTTTCTGCGCATCGCGCCGAACAACCGCATCCCGGCCATCGTCGATCACGCGCCGGCCGATGGCGGCGAGCCGCTCAGCGTATTTGAATCCGGCGCCATCCTGCTGTATCTGGCGGACAAGATCGGACGCTTCATCCCGCAGACGCTGCGCGGCCGCAACGAAACGCTGCAATGGCTGTTCTGGCAGATGGCCGGCCTGGGGCCGATGGCGGGCCAGAATCACCACTTTACGCAGTACGCGCCGGAGCAACTGCCGTATGCGATAGACCGCTACGTGCGCGAAACCGCCCGTCTCTACCGCGTACTGGACACGCAATTGGCCGACGGCCGCAACTACATCGCCGGCGCGTACTCCATCGCCGACATGGCATGCTATCCGTGGATCGTGCCGCATGAACGGCAGCGGCAGAATCTGGACGACTTCCCGGCGCTTAAGCGCTGGTTCGATCGCATGGCCGCCAGACCTGCCGTGCAGCGCGCCTATGCCCGCGCAGCGGAAATCAATAGCGCGCCGACAGTGGACGAGAAATCGAGGGCGTTTCTGTTTGGCCAGGACGGCCGGCCACGACAAGGTTGAGCAAACTAAAAAAAACCCGGCGAAAGCCGGGTTTGTCGTTTCATGGCAGGCACGCTTACCGCAACGGCGACGCAGCGGACGGCGCGGCCTTGGGCTTGTCCACGCTGATGCGCAAATTCTTGATCTTGCCCGGCACATCCTTCAGATCGCCTCCCACCACGCGGTACTGGATGCCTCCGGCAGCCGCTGCGCCCAGATTGGCGGAGCGCGCGGTCAACGCCTGGGAGCTTAGCGGCTCCACCGGCCCGGCGGTAACGGTGTAGGCCGTGGAATCCACCGCGGTGAACACGCCGGTGAATTGCTGCTTGAACTTGCGCTTGGAGATGGAGCCGATGTAGTACTCGATGGTGCTGCGCGAGTACTGGTTCACCGCCCACGGCCAATCCCACTTCGAGGTTGCCGGGTTCAGGTACTGCGACAGCAGATCCTGCGCCCCGTTGAGGCCGTCCTTGCCGCCGAACTTGGCCAGGTAGTACGGACGATTGGACGGATGGCCGTTCAGCGCGTTGTCGCTGTAGCGCAGGAAGTTGTAAAGCTCGGCCTCGTAGGTCAGATACATCTTGGAGGTATAAGGGATGTTGGCTTTCTGCTCGAACAGCGTCAGCGTGATCATGCGCTTGCTCTTGGGCGGCAGCACCGCACGGTATTCCGCGGTTTGCGACGTGGTGTTGCTGGTGCCGTTGGTGGTGGTCCAATCCGCGCCGGAAGCGATCTCCACCGCCACCGACGACTCGGCGCCGCCGATCAGCGGCAAGCCCGCGCTGAACTTATTGGTCACCGTGACCTTGCCGCTGACGCTGATCTTGTCCGCCTTGGACCAGCTGACAGTGGAGTCGTACTTGATATTGGCCACCCCGGTATCGGACTGATCGCTGAAATTCTCCAGCAGCACATTCACCACTTTCAGCGGTTTCTTGTTATACAGCTCCGGCGTGCCTAATTTCATATCGTCCGGCTCCATCATCCACTGGATATTGGAGAAAGCCATGCGAAACGCTTGTCGGCCCAATAACCGCCCGGTCCTTTCGGATCGTATTTGGCGTTCATCATGTAGCGGTATTTATTGTCCGGCATCGACAAATTATCGAGCATGGTGTCGATGCGGCGATATTCAAACTCTTTACCTACCGCAGTATTGCCATTGGTATTGCCGCCCACCCAGCCGTAGCCCATATAATGCGCCAGATAGGCCCAGGGTTTGAAAAACGCGTCCGATGTGACGATTTTCTGGATGGTGGATTCATTGTCCGGAGACATTTCGGTATAAATCACATCACTGAATTGCGGAACCGTATCCGCCGCCCATGCCGGCTGTTGATGCGCAACCAGCAATACAGCGACGGGAAGGATGGTTTTTATCGACTTCATGTTTTATCCCTTCGTAGGTAACAAGATGAATAATTGCAATAACCGTCTCGTTCTGTCCTAAAAACACATCAGACGGAGCAATTTTCGAACGCCATCACGAAATAGAGCAAAAACTCCACAGCGCAAGATCATCGTAATCACCTCCCCTTACTTATCGCAACAATCATTAACGGCATATTTGTAAATAAATACATTGAATTATTTACATTTATTTTGATTATATTTAATAAGTAGAAATGCTTACGTCGTATCTCTAGAAATAGCAAAGCGATACCCTGGAGTCTTATCGGCACCAATGGCTTATATCAATGCGACCAACACGGCATGCATCGCGTCGAATCCGTTCTTTTGGACAGGTGTTTAGCGCACAACAAATCAAATCGCACGCGCACAGAACCAGATTCGCGCGCGACACATCGCAAAAAGCCCTCCGAGTAGGGAGGGCTTGTAAATCGCTTTGTCAGCCTGCCGGCAATCATCCTGCGCGCGCCAGCGCCGACATCTCAAGTGACCTGGCTGGCGGCGGGCTTGCCCTCCAGAGTCTGTCCATCTTGCTCTGCCGCCAGATTCTCCTCGGCGCGGCGGCCCTCCCAATAGGCTGCATTGGCGATGCCTAGCCTCTCCGGATGAAACACCGGATCCGAACCTAGCGCCTGCTGCGCCTCGTAATCGCGCAGGCAAGCCAGCGCCGGCTTCTGCAGCAAAATGATGGCCACGATGTTGAGCCAGGCCATCAGGCCCACGCCGATGTCGCCCAGCCCCCAGGCCAGATCGGCCGTCTTGACCGTGCCGTAAACGGTGGCCGCCATCAGCGCCAGCTTCAAGACGAACGCCAGCCAGGGGCGGCGTTGCTTGCGGGTCAGATAGGCGATATTGGTTTCGGCGATGTAGTAGTAGGCGATGATGGTCGTGAAGGCGAAGAACAGCAGCGCCAGCGCCACGAAGGCGGAGCCGAAGCCCGGCATGATGCTTTCCATCGCCGTCTGCACATAGCCTGGCCCTGCCGCCACCCCGGCAATGCCGGTGAAAACCGCCTGGCCATCTGGCCTCTGCACATTGTATTGCCCGGTGATCAGCAGCATGAAAGCCGTGGCGGAACAGACAAACAAGGTATCGATATAGACCGAAAATGCTTGCACCAAGCCCTGTTTGGCCGGATGGCTGACTGCCGCGGCGCTGGACGCATGCGGTCCGGTGCCCTGCCCGGCCTCGTTGGAATAGATGCCCCGCTTGACGCCCCACTGGATGGCGAAACCCAGCATGGCGCCCATGCCGGCCTCCAGCCCGAAGGCGCTCTTGAAGATCAGCGCCACCACGCCAGGCAATTGCTCGATGTTCAGCGCGATCACCACGCAGGCGACGATGATGTAGCCCAGCGCCATGAACGGCACCACCGCGCCGGCGAATACCGCAATGCGCTTGACGCCGCCGAAGATGATGAAACCGAGCAGAATGGCCAGCAGCGCGGCGGTGACGGTGGGCGCCACGCCGAAGGCAGACTCCATCGATGCGGCAATCGAGTTGGACTGGATGCCCGGCAACAGCACGCCGGTCGCCACCACGGTGGTAATGGCGAACAGCCAGGCATACCACTTCATGCCCAAGCCCTTCTCGATATAGAACGCCGGTCCGCCGCGATACTGGCCGTCAATCTTTTCCTTGTACACCTGGCCCAAGGTGGACTCGACGAAGGCGGAGCTGGCGCCCAGGAAGGCCACCAGCCACATCCAGAACATCGCGCCGGGGCCGCCGAAGGTAATGGCGGTGGCCACGCCGGCAATGTTCCCGGTGCCGACGCGCCCAGCCAGCGTCATCGCCAGCGCCTGGAACGACGACACGCCGGCACTGCTGCTCTGCCGGTTGAACATGAGCCGCAACATCGCCTTGAAATGCCGCAGCTGCAAAAATCGGGTGCGAATCGAAAAATACAGGCCGGCGCCCAGGCACAGATAAATCAGTGCCGGACTCCAGACCACGCCGTTGATGGCGTTGACCAGCTGATCCATGGTTTCTCCTTTGTCTGCGAAGGTTCGCAACCGGCTTTATCATTGCCTTACATGCCGATTGTCGGACTGCAAACCGAAAGATAAGGAGCAAACCCCTGTCAACTCCAGTAAACAGAGTGTAAAAACTCTAAATTGCAACAAAAAATAGCCATGCGCTTTGCCAAGCGCAAGAAATCATGCCGGCATATAAAGGCCCGAAAAACCCAACCAGGCCCATGATATAGTGACGGCCCACGCAATCAGAACACGGGAACGTTAAGCCATGCCCACTCACGCCCGACTCGCGACCTGCCTGATCGCCGCCGCGCTGTGTGCCTGCCAGCCGCCGCAGCGCATCCAAGCCAGCTACCACTGCGATCAGCAGATACAGTTCCGCTTCGACCGCCGCGGGCAGACCGTTGAGTTGAAACAAGGGAAAGCGACCCATCAGGGGTTCATGGATGAGAAGGGGCTGCTGACCTGGCCCAAGGACAAGGCCGGCACGGGCTTGCCTGACAGCTTTTACATTTCGCGCAAGACGCCCGACCAGATGAAATTGTACGGCGGACTGGCCGGTACCGGATTGGCCTGCCGGCTGGACCCTCAATAACGCAGTCAGCCCGGCTTACGACGTTTTCAGCCAGTTATTGCGCGTTTCTCGGTAATAGTCGAGCATGCCGTAGCGCTTCCATACCGGCGCGGTATCCTCGGCGAACAGTCCCTGCTTCAGCACCGCGCGCATGCGCCCCTGCAAGGCAGGCGGCACCCGAGGACCGCAGGCCAGCCAGCGCTCGACCTGAGCCACCACAAACAGTTTGACGACCTGCTTGTCGCCGGACAATGGGCCAGGAGGCAGGTCGCTGACCAGCACTTGAAATCGGCCGGCGTTCAGCATCAGAAAACCCGTGGCTGAATTTTTTACCGCCGTGAACGGCATGCCGGCGCTGCTGAGGATATCGCGCACTTCGGCCATGTCCACCGCCCCCACCGAATATCCTTTCAGCCCGCCCAGATTAGTCAGTTGGCTCTTGTTGTCGCCACGTTTGTAGGCCGTCAACGTAATCGGCGCGATGACGCTGATGAAATTGACGGTTTCACTCTCTCCCTGATCAAAATTGACCGCCAGCGCGCAAGTATTGTCCTGGTTGGCGAGGCTTAGGAAGGCCCGCTTGAAAGGCACGCTCTGAAAAACCACTTCGATGCCCGCCTTGCGCATCAGCAAACGGAAGACGTCGGCATAAGGGCCGGAAAGCCCCCCGGCAGACTTCAGCAGGAATGGCGGATAGTCATCCGCCAGAACCCGGATGGTGGCCGGCGAAGCGGCCTCGGCGCGCGATAGCCCAAAAAAGAGAAAAATCGCTGCCAGCCAGTGCAATCGGCTCAGACCCATCATGTCGCGGTTCTTTTAATCAGCTCCACCGGCGTTTGCACGATCGATTGCAGTTCGGCTTGCGCTACGTGCTTGGACAAGGCCTGCAATACCAGATCCAGCGCATATTGCATCTGCAGCGCCGGGTGCTGGTCGGCGGTCGCATAGATGGCGCCGCTAGCGATATACGGCGCCGCAGCGGGGATATTATCGTAACCGCCTATCAGCACCTTGCCGGTCTTATGCCGTTCCGTTACGGCCTTGACTGCGCCTATCGCCATATTGTCGTTGCCGCACAGCAGCGCCGACAGGTCCGGAACGGCATCCAGCAGCGACAGCGCAGCCTGGTAGCCCTTGTCGGTCTCCCAGTCTCCCCAGCGCATCCCGGCCAGCTCCATGCCGGCGATGCGTATCGATTCGCGGAAACCATCGCTACGCGATTTGGCGTTGATCGCCTGTGGAAGGCCTTCGATGATGCCGACCTTGCTGCCCGGCTTCAGCGCCGCCAGCACATAATCGCCCACCTTACGCGCGCCGCTGAAATTGCTTGGCCCCACAAAGGGAATGTTCACGTTCTCATGCGCCAGCACACGCTCATCAAGCTTGTTGTCGATATTGACCACCAACATCCCCTGCGCGATGGCCTTCAACAACAAAGGCATCACCGCCCGCGAATCGGCCGGCGCGACAATCAAGGCATCGTCCCGGCGGTCTATCGCGCGTTGCAGCATCGCCACCTGCGCCTTGACATCGCCTTCGCTCTGCAAGCCTTCCAGCCGCAGCTGATACTCTGCGGCATGATCGGCATGATGCTTGCGCGCGCCGTCCAGCATGATGGTGAAAAACTGATTGCGCAGCGATTTGACCACCACCGTCACAGCAAACTTGCGGCTGCCCGCCGCCGCCCAGCGCCAGGCGCCGGCACTCGCCAGCACGGCCAACAGGAATTGACGCCGCCTCATCGCCCTCTCCCCTCATTCAGATCACTTGAAACTATAGCCAAGTTCAAGCCGGGAGCACGCCGCGCCACGTCAAACAAAAAGCCGCCCATCGGCGGCTTTCTGGCTAGGTTGCTGGCGTTATTTCCACAGCTTCCACCATGGCATCTCCTCCGTCTGCCAGGGTTTGGCCAGATATTGGCTCTGCGGATAGTTCAACGACAGGACGCGGCGGGCGTCGTCGCGCAGTTGCGGCATCTGCAATTTGTCGTAGGCGCTCACCATGATGGCCAGCGCCTCTTCCGGATACTTGGTGTTGGAAAAGTCCTTCACCACGCCTTGGGCGCGGTTGGCGGCCGCCAGGTAGGCGCCGCGCTTCATGTAGTAGCGGGCCACATGCATCTCGTTGCCGCCCAGCGCATCGACCAGACGGGTCATCTTGGCGCGGGCGTCCGGCGCGTAGGTGCTGTTGGGGAAGCGGGTGGTCAGCTCGCGGAAGGCGGCGAAGGCCTCGCGCGCGGCGCGCGGATCGCGTTCGCTCATGTCCTGGCCGGCCCATTTGGCGAGCAGGCCGGAATCGTCGTTGTAATACACCAAACCTTTCAGATAATAGATGTAATCGAGGTTGGGATGCGTCGGATGCAGCTTGATGAAGCGATCCGCCGAGGCGATGGCCTGCTCCGGCTCCCCATCCTTGTAATGGGTGTAGGCGAGGTCCATCTGCGCCTGTTGCGCATAGCGGCCATACGGGAATCGCGACTCCAGCGTTTCGTAGAGCTTGACTGCGCGAGTATAATTGCCGCTGTTCAACTCGTCGTGAGCTTCCGCATACAGTTTCTCCACGGTCCAGCCGCGCGTTTCGTCGTAGGTTTCCGTGGAGGCGCACCCGGCAAGCCCCACCATCACCAACATTGCAGCAACAACGTATCTTTTCATGACTGATCCTTACATTGACCCGGACGATTATAGCGACATCTCGGAAAACGAGGTATCCACCACGCAACATCTTGAAGTCCCGCTGACGCTATGCGGTGACCGGCTGGACGCAGTGCTGGCCAAACTGTTGCCGGATTACTCCCGCAGCCGGCTGACGCAATGGATCAAGGACGGCCTGGTTTTGGTGGACGGCAAGGTGGTGGCGCCCAAGACCAAGATGCTGGGCGGCGAGAAGCTGGACGTCACTTTGCAGCTGACGCATGAGGAAATGGCCTTCCAGCCGGAAGCCATGGACCTGCCCATCGTATTCGAGGACAACCACATCCTCGTCATCAACAAGCCGGCCGGCCTGGTGGTGCACCCCGCCGCCGGCAACTGGAGCGGCACGCTGCTGAACGGCCTGCTGCACCACTGCCCGGCGCTGGCCAATGTGCCGCGCGCCGGCATCGTCCACCGCCTAGACAAGGACACCTCCGGCCTGATGGTGGTGGCCAAAACCCTGCCGGCGCAGACCGAGCTGGTGCGCCAGTTGCAGGCGCGCACCGTCAAACGGATCTACCGGGCCATCACCGACGGCGTGGTGCCGTTCGACGGCACCATCGAAGCCAATATCGGCCGCGACCCGAACAACCGCCTGAAAATGGCGGTGCTGAAGTTCGGCGGCAAGCCGGCCATCACCCATATCCGGGTGCTGGAGCGCTTCGCCAGCCATTCCCACATCGAGTGCAAGCTGGAAACCGGCCGCACCCACCAGATTCGCGTCCACATGCGCGAGGCCGGCCATCCGCTGGCTGGCGACCCGGTATATGGCAATGTGCGGCACAAAATGGACGAAGAGATCGCGGCAGCCGTGAAGGCGCTGGGCCGCCAGGCGCTGCACGCCTACGCGCTGGCTCTGATCCACCCCGCCACCGGCGAGGAGCGCAGCTGGAAGGCGCCGCTGCCGGATGATTTCCGCGCCCTGCTGGATGTGCTGCGCGGCGATGGCGCCGTGGCCGACGAAGAAGCCTTCGCCCACGGCGAAGGCGAGGACGATGAAGACTGGGACGACGAAGACGACGATGGCGACGTCGAGGTGATCTATGCCCGCTAAGGACTGGATCGAAGCCGACTGGCCCGCGCCGCCCAAGGTGCGCACGCTGATCACCACGCGCGCCGGCGGCGTCAGCCAAGGGCCTTACGCCAGCCTGAATCTGGGCGCGCATGTCGGCGACGCGCCGGAAGCCGTCACAGCCAACCGCGCCCTGCTGCGCGACGAACTGCCGGCCGAGCCCGCCTGGCTCAATCAGGTGCATGGCGTGGCGGTGGCGGACGCGGCCAGCGCAGGCGCGATTCCGCCCGATGCCGACGCCAGCTTCGCCCGCGCGCCGGGCGCAGTCTGCGCGGTGATGACCGCGGACTGCCTGCCGGTGCTGCTATGCGAGGAGCAGGGCCAGGCCGTGGCCGCCGCACATGCCGGCTGGCGCGGACTATGCGATGGCGTGATCGAGGCCACCGTAGCGGCGATGGGCCTGCCGCCGACGCGGCTGATGGCCTGGCTGGGCCCGGCCATCGGCCCGGACGCGTTCGAGGTCGGCGCCGAAGTGCGGCAAGCCTTTGTCGAAAAAGACGCGGCGGCCGCTGCCGCCTTCGTCGAAATCGACCATGGCAAATACCTGGCCGACATCTATGCCCTGGCCCGGCTGCGCCTGGAAAAACTGGGCGTCTCGCGCACTTACGGCGGCGACTTCTGCACCGTGATAGACCGCGAGCGTTTCTTCTCCTACCGCCGCGACCGCACCACCGGCCGCATGGCCTCGTTGATCTGGCTGGAAGCCTGACCCCCGCCCCGCCGCCCGGCGGGGTGTTTGTTTTTACCCACTCGCCATCCCGCTTTCCTGCTGGCGATCGCCGTCGCGTTGACCCGCCGCCGTTACGCGGACATCATGGTTTTTCACTTATCCGTCAGGTACGCCTCCCATGCAGATCGCCATCGTCACCCTGGACTGTTTCAACGAACTCGATTCCTTCATCGCTTCCGGCATCCTGGGACGGATGACGCCGCACGGCTGGACGGTGCGCATCTGCGCGCCTGCGCCGATTGTGCAATCGCGCTCCGGCGCCCGCGTCGAACGCCAGGAAGACCTGTCCTACGCCACGCACGCCGACGCGGTGCTGATCGGCAGCGGCTGGCGCACGCGAGACTGGGTGGCCGACGATACCATCATGAGCCAGCTGCGGTTGGATCCATCGCGCCAGCTGATAGGCTCGCAATGCTCCGGAGCGCTGGTGCTGCATAAGCTGGGGCTGCTCAGCGACGGCATCGCCTGTACCGACGGCATGACCCGCCCCATGCTGGAACAGCTGGGCATCGCCGTCGCGCCAGACGCTTTCCGCGCGGTTGGCAATATCGCCACCGCCGGCGGCTGCCTAGCCTCACAATACCTGGCGGCCTGGGTGCTGCTGCGGCTGGCCGGCGAGGCGCGCACGCGCGAGGTGCTCTCGCATGTCGCGCCGGTGGGCGAAGAGCGCGACTACGTCGAGCGCGCCCTCTCCCTAGTCTCCACGCCTGCATTCGCCCTGTCATGAAGATTGCGCCGTTATCCCAGCTTAGCCCAGCCGACTTGCACCCCTGCTTTCTGGCCGCCTTCAGCGACTACGTCATTCCTGCCCAGCCGACGCTGGAGCAAATGTCAGCCATGCTGAGGCGGCGCGGCTGGCAGCCGGAATTGAGCGCCGGCGTCTGGCTGGACGGCAAGCTGGCGGGGTTCTGGCTGACCGCAGCGCCGGATATCGACGGCCAGCGGGAAGGCTATTGCATCGCCGCCGGCGTCGCCCCGGACGGCCGCCGCCGCCACGCGCTGACCGGCATGGCGGCCTTGGCGACCGCGTTGCTGGCCGAACATGGCATTAAAAAGCAAAGACTGGAAGTCATAGACGGCAACACGCGCGCGCAACAGGCTTATGAACGGCAGGGCTTCTCCGCCCTGCGCCGGCTGGATTGCTATCAAATTCTCGAAGCCGTCGCCGCGCGCGGATTCTGGCCCATCACCGCCCATGCGGTTCACGATCCCGCGTATTGGCCAGCCGAGGCGCTGGCCTATCCGCCGGCCGTGCCCAACCGCCGCGAATCGCTGCTGCGCGCCGAGCCGCCGCTGCGTTGGCTGACGATTCGCAGCGGCGGCGATCTCCAAGGCTCGCTGCTGATGTCGCGCGACGGCGAGGTGGCGGAGCTTCAGGTCGCCCCGGCCAGCCGCCGGCGCGGCATGGCCGCCAGCCTGCTGCGCGCCGGACAACAGCTGGCGTCGGATGGACGGCTGAGCTTCAATAATGTCGACAGCCGCGATCTGGCGCTGATCAGCCTGCTGCTGAAGCACCAGGCCAGCTATCGGCTATCGCAATGGGAGCTGGTCAAGACAAGCGACGATTGAAAAGCGGCCTGCCAAGGCGATGTTAAAATGAGAGTATGGCCGCCCCGCCGCGGCGGCTCTCAAACAAGGCCTTCCCCGATGGACCCGCAATTGCAAAACGAATGGCAGCACAGGCTGATCGCCCTGCTGGAACAACAACCGCCGGACAACGACGGCGCCCATGATCTGAGCCACTTGCACCGCGTATGGGCGGTGGCGCGCCAGCTGCTGCAGCATTACCCCGAAGCTGACCCCGTCGTGGTGATGGCCGGCAGTTATCTGCACGATCTGGTCAATCTGCCCAAGAACCACCCGCAACGCCAGCTGGCCTCGCATTGGTCTGCCGAGCGCGCGCGACAATTGCTGGCGGACAGCGGCCTGACGCCGGCGCAACTGGACAATCTCGCGCATGCCATCGAGGCGCACAGCTATTCCGCCGCCATCGAGCCGCGCACGCTGGAGGCCCGCATCGTGCAGGACGCCGACCGCATGGACGCGCTGGGTCCGGTGGGGCTGGCCCGCATGTTCTATGTTTCCGGCCGCATGGGCCGCGCGCTGGCCCACCCGCTGGACCCGCTGGCCGAACATCGCGGCCTGGACGACCAGGCTTGGGCGATCGACCATATCGACGTCAAGCTCGCCAAGCTGCCGGGCATGATGCAAACGGAAGCCGGACGCGCCTTGGCGGAACGCAAGCTGCAATGGCTGCTCAGCTTCCGCGACGAGTTCTGCCAAGACTGGATGGCCCGCTAAGCCGAGAAAGGACAGGTCGCCGCCATGATGATCAAGAAGCTTCCGCGCAATCGCGCGGGACGAGACTGGGTGGTAGGCGACCTGCATGGCTGTTTCGAACTATTGCAGCGTTTGATGAAAACCATCGGCTTCAATCCGCAAACCGACCGGTTGATCTCGGTGGGCGATTTGGTGGATCGCGGACCGGACAGCCATCTAGTCGGCGAATGGCTGGCCCAGCCCTGGTTTCATGCGGTGCGCGGCAACCATGAACAAATGGCGCTGGACGCGATGCGCAATCCGCTGGAGGACTTGGACCGCCATCTGCGCAACGGCGGGCGCTGGCTCAGCGAAATGCCGCCCGCCGAACGCGATGCCTGCGTCGCCGCCCTCGCGCAATTGCCGCTGGCGATAGAGATAGACAGCGAAGTCGGCAAGATAGGCGTGGTCCACGCCGACTGCCCCGGCAACGACTGGAGCGCGCTGGCCGAGCGGCTGGCGGCCAACTGCCCCCGCGCAGAAGACTACGATGCGCTGCTGTGGTCGCGCGAGCGCGTGTTCGACCGCGGCGCCGGCCACGTCAACGGCGTGGCGCTGCTGCTGGTGGGCCACACGCCGCAAGACCACGCCGTCCGCTACGACAATGTGATGCACCTGGACACTGGCGCGGTTTATGGCGGCAAACTGACGCTGTTCTGCCTGGACGATTTCGTCGAAGTCTCGCTGCCGGCAGGCTCTGAGCATGCGGCGCGCTACCAACTGCATTAGACGCTGCCGGCCTGCGCCGCTAGAATGCGCGCTCCCCCACGCAAGGAAAAACCATGGCCGAGCCCAAGAAAAAGACCGCAAACAAACCGGGCCAGCAAGACAGGCGCGCTCAGGAACAGCGCTTCGCCCAGGCCGAACAAGCCTGCCGCCAACTGGTGAGCCTGCTGGAAACCATGGCCGCTGCCGGCGGGCTGGACGGCAGCGAAACCGCCGCCCAATATCTGAACTCCACCCGCGCCTACTACCGCCGCATCCGCAACGGCAAGGTGATGGGCCCGGCCGATTTCACCGCCGCGGCCGAAGTGTGCGCCTGCTCGCGCCGCGCGCTGGCTGCGCTGGACCCGACATTGGCCTTTGACGATTTGCCGCAGGCCGATGCGCTGCGCCAGGCCCTGCGCCAAGGCGACCTGGTCATCGAGCAGATGCGTCAGATCAAGGCCGGCAAAGCTAGCTGAATCTCCAAGCGCATGGCATGATGAGGACACCCCCACCTCGCGCCGACATCGCCATGTACAAGCAGACTCCCCACCTCCGCGTCGCGCGCCCGGTCAGCAGCCTGGGCCTGAGCAAAGCCATGTATTGCGAGGGCTTGAATCTGCAGCTGCTGGGCAGTTTCAAGGATCATGATGGTTTCGACGGCGTGATGCTGGGGCTGCCCGGCGCGGGATTCCATCTGGAATTCGTCGTCAGCCACCGTCATCCGATCAGACCCGCGCCGACGGCGGAAGACCTGTTGGTGCTGTATCTGCCGGATCATCCCGAATGGGAAGCGGCTTGCGCCTGCATGCGCGCGGCCGGCTTCGCTCAGGTGCCATCGGCCAATCCCTACTGGGACGTCCACGGCGCCACCTTCATCGACCACGACGGCTATCGCACCGTGCTGCAGAACGCCAAGAGCCCGGTGTGAGGCCTCCGTTCGGCACCGCCGGCGACGCCACTGCGCAGCCTGACGAACAAGCCCTGCGCGACATCGTCCGCCAGACGCCCTGGCTGATGCATGCCTTGCGCATCGCGCGCAGCCTGGGCCTGGCGTCGTGGTGCATAGGCGCGGGCGCGCTGCGCAACGCGGTATGGGACCATCTGCACGGTTACCCTGCCCCGTCCCGGTTGGCGGATATCGACCTCGCCTACTTCGACCCAGAGAACCTCACGCAACAGCAGGATGACGCGCTGCTGGCCACGCTGCAAAGCATGGCGCCGGACCTGCCATGGGAAGTCACCAACCAGGCGGCAGTCCATCTATGGTTCGGCAGCCATTTCGGCTATGCCGTCGAGCCGCTGCGCTCGCTGGCGGAGGCCATCGCTACCTGGCCGGAGTACGCCACCGCTGTGGGCATCTATCTGGACGACGCAGACCGGCTGCGCATCATCGCGCCGCATGGCCTGCAAGATCTGCTGCAGATGCGAATCCGGCACAATCCTGTGCGCGCCAGCGCGGAGACCTACCGCCAGCGCACCTTGCAAAAACGCTATCAGGAACGCTGGCCCGATGTGGTGGTCGATGCCGCCCCCTCCACTCCGCCGACGCCATAGCACATCGACAGCGCGTTCTCACCAATTGCCAGCCACTCCTATGCCGCAATCGACGTCAACCGAAAGCACGGGGGCGCATCGAAAACGTGTTTTCCACAAGCAAGGGGCTATTGACGCTGCCAAGCGACAACCCTGCGCGCACGACGCGACAACGCGCCAAAGCCTAGACCTTGCGCAGCGCCCCGCTACTCCGCCACGGCTTCCCGCTCCTGCTGCAAGCGCCACATCTCGGCGTAGCGGCCACCCAGTTCCAGCAGCTCGCGGTGGCTGCCGTGCTCCACCACCCGTCCCGCGTCCAGCACCAGGATGCGGTCGGCGTCGACGATGGTGGACAGGCGGTGGGCGATGATCAGCGTGGTGCGGTTGGCGGAAATCGCGGTCAGTTCGCGCTGGATGGCCTTCTCGGTGCGCGAATCCAGCGCGCTGGTGGCCTCGTCGAAGATCAGGATGGGCGGGTTTTTCAGGATGGTGCGCGCGATGGCCACGCGCTGCTTCTCGCCGCCCGACAGCTTCAGTCCGCGCTCGCCCACCAGGGTATCGTAGCCGTCCGGCAGACTGCTGACAAAATCGTGGATATGCGCCGACCGGGCCGCCTCGATGATTTCCTCCCTCGTCGCGCCGGGTTTGCCATAGGCAATGTTGTAGTAGACGCTGTCATTGAACAGCACGGTGTCCTGCGGCACGATGCCGATGTGGGCGCGCAGCGAATCCTGCGTCAATTGGCGGATGTCATGGCCGTTGATCTTCACCGCGCCGGCCGTGACGTCATAGAAACGGAACATCAGCCGCGACAACGTCGATTTGCCGGCGCCGCTGGCGCCGACCACCGCCAGCGTCTGGCCGGCCGGGATGGTGAAGTCGACGTCGTGCAGGATCTGCCGCTTGGACTCATAGGCGAATCCCACGCGCTCGAAGCGCACCGTCGCGCTGCGAGTGTCCAGGGTGTGCGCATCCGACGCATCGGCCACTTCCAGATTCACGCCCAAGAGCTTGAACATGCGTTCGATATCGGCCAGCGAATGCTTGATCTCCCGGTAGACGAAGCCCAGGAAATTCAACGGCGCATACAGCTGAGTGATGAAGGTCGCCACCAGCACCACATCGCCCACCGTCATCTTGTGCGCCACCACGTCGCGCGCCGCCAGCACCATCACCAGGGTGACGCCGACAGCGATGATGGCGGCCTGGCCGGCATTCAACAGCGACAGCGACACCTGATTCTTGATCGCCGACGACTCCCAGGCTTCCAGATTGCGGTCGTAGCGCTTGGACTCGTACTCCTCGTTATTGAAGTACTTCACCGTTTCGTAGTTCAGCAAGGCGTCTATCGCCTTGGAATTGGCCTTGGAGTCCAGGTCGTTCATGGTCCGGCGATAGACGGTGCGCCATTCCGTGACCAGCAGCGTAAAGGCGATGTAGATAGCGATGGTGCCCAGCGTCACAACCGCGAAAGTCCAGGAATAGCGGTGCAGCAGGATGCCGGTGACCATGGCGATTTCCAGCAGCGTGGGCAAAATGTTGAACACCGTGAAGTTCAGCAGAAAGCCTATGCCCTTGGTGCCGCGCTCGATGTCGCGGCTCATGCCGCCGGTGTGGCGCTCCAGGTGAAAGCGCAGCGACAGCCTGAACAGATGGCGGAACACATTGCGCGCCACGCTGCGCACCGCGCCCTGGATCACCCGGGCGAAGATCGCGTCGCGAAACTCGCCCAGCACGCCGGACAGCAGCCGCGCCACGCCGTAGCCGGTCAGGGCCATCACTGGGATGGCCAACAAGGTGGCCGGCACGGACAACTGGTCGACGATGTCCTTCAGATACAGCGGCACCGTCACCGCCGCCACCTTGGCCAGCACCATGCACGCCAGCGCCAGCGTCACCCGCCACTTGAAGGCCCATAGATACGGGAACAGCGTTTTAAGGGTCTGCCAGTCGTTGCGGTCTGTCGGCGCCGGGCCGGTATGGGTAATGCGCATAAAAGCTTGCCTGTGGCTGGGGTCTGGCCCAGAGTGAAAAGGCTACACTCGCAAAGGGGCAGACATCATGTGGATTCTATTGCTGGAAGCGCTGGGCGCCGGAGCGCTGGCCTCTTTCATTGTCTGGTGGACCTGGCCGCGCAAGGACGAGGACCCGTCCTGTAAACGCGATTAGTGCAGCACGCGCGGCGCCACCAGCGTCATCTCGGGAATGTCGGCCTCGAAGCGCTGGCCGTCGTCCGCCACCATCTGGTAGCTGCCCTTCATGCTGCCGTACGGCGTCTTCAGATGGGTGGCGCTGGTGTATTCGAAAGCCTGCCCAGGCTCCAGATGCGGCTGCTCGCCCACCACCCCCATGCCGCGCACTTCCTGCACCTGCTGGTTGGCGTCGGTGATGATCCAGTGGCGGCTCACCAGTTGAGCAGGCTCGCTGCCGGTATTGACGATGCGGACGCGATAGCCGAAGACATAGATGTCGTTGGCCATATTGGACTGTTCGGCGATGTATTGCGGCTCCGCCTCCACTTCGACTTGATAGACTTTCTCGGCCATTTCGGCTCCTCCGGATCAATATGTCTTTCATTTTATCCGGCCAAAGCGCTTTTGGCGCGGTAGAATGCCCGGCATTCCTTGTTTTTCGTTCCCGAGCCTCGCCATGCGCACTTTCCGTATCGCCCCCAGCATTCTGTCCGCCGATTTTGCCCGCCTGAGCCAGGAAGTCAGCGATGTCATCGCCGCCGGCGCCGACATCATCCACTTCGACGTCATGGACAACCACTACGTCCCCAATCTGACCATGGGCCCGATGTTCTGCGAGGCCATCCGCCCGCACAGCAGCGCGCCGATCGATGTGCACCTGATGGTGAAGCCGGTGGATGCGCTGGCAGCCGCCTTCGCCAAGGCCGGCGCAGACATCATCACCTTCCACCCGGAAGGCTCGGAGCATATCGACCGCACGCTGGGCCTGATCAAGGACGCCGGCTGCAAGGCCGGCCTGGTGTTCAACCCGGCCACGCCGCTTTCCTATCTGGACCACGTGATGGACAAGCTGGACATGATTCTGATCATGTCGGTGAACCCAGGTTTCGGCGGACAATCGTTCATTCCGCACGCGCTGGAGAAGATCAAGCTGGCGCGCCAGCGCATCGACGCCCACACCGCGAAGCATGGCGGCGAAATCTGGCTGGAGGTGGATGGCGGCATCAAGGTGGACAATATCGCCCAAGTGGCCGCCGCCGGCGCAGACACCTTCGTGGCCGGCTCCGCCATTTACGGCCAGAAGGACTACAAGGCCGTGATCGACGCCATGCGCGCCGAACTGGCGCGCGCGCAAGGATAAGTACGCAGCCGTTTCATTCCAATCATCGAGGGCTTAAGCAATGCACGCATTCATCGTCACCGGCGCCTCCCGCGGCCTGGGCTTCGCCATCTGCGAAGCGCTGTTGAACGACGGCTATTTCGTGGTCGGCATCGCCCGCAACGCCGGCCCGGCGCTGGAAGGCCTGGCCGGCCGCCACCCGGAGCGCTTGCTGGCCGTCAACGCCGATCTGTCCGACGCCGCCCAGGCAGCCGCCTCGGTTCACACCGCGCTGCAGCAGCTGCCCCTGCCCGAGTGCGCGACCATCACGCTGATCAACAACGCCGGCGTGGTGACCCCTATCGCCCAGGCCGGCCACTATCCGACCGATCAGCTGGTGCAAGCGATTGCCATCAACGTCACCGCGCCGATGCTGGCCACCAATGCGCTGCTGTCGGCGACGGACCATCTGCCGGCGCGCCGCCGCATCCTGAACATCTCCTCCGGCGCCGCCGCCAAGGCCTACCCGGGATGGAGCGTGTACTGCGCCACCAAGGCCGGGCTGGACCTCTTCAGCCGCTGCGTGGCGCTGGAACAGCAGGACAAGGCCAATCCGGCGCAAATCGTCGCGCTGTATCCGGGCGTGGTGGACACCGACATGCAGGGCAATATCCGCGGCAGCGATGAAGCCCAGTTTCCGCAGAAGGGCCGTTTCGACGCTTACAAGGCCGAAGGCGCGCTGGCCTCGCCGGCCGCCGCCGCCCGCCAAATCGTCGATTACTTGGTCTCGCCGGCCTTCGGCCAGCTGCAAGTCGTCGATATCCGCGAACTGTAAGCGCCTTTATCCATCACCTTTTCGCCGCGGCCGCCAGGCCGCGGCCAACGAAGCAAGCACATGAATCTCAAGCATATCCAAGCCGTCGCCTTCGATCTGGACGGCACTCTGGTCGATTCCATCCCTGATCTGGCCAATGCCGCCAACGCCATGCGCGAACACCTGGGCCTGCCGCCGCTCGCCGCCGAACGCATTCAGAGCCATGTCGGCGACGGCATCGCCAGCCTGGTGCACCGCGCCATCACCGACGAGCGCCACGCCGAGGCCGACGGCCCGGAATGGGAGCGCGGCTACCTCTACTTCATCCAGCACTACCGCGAGCACCTGACCGACCACACCACCGTCTATCCCGGCGTGCGCGACGGCCTCGCCCTGTTGCGCGCGCGCCAGTTGCCGCTGGTGCTGATCACCAATAAATCGGAACGGCTGGCGGTGCCGCTGGTGGAAGAACTGGGCCTGCGCGACCACTTCAGCCTGATTCTGGGCGGCGACACGCTGCCGGAGAAGAAGCCGTCCGCGCTGCCGCTGCTGCACGCCTGCCAAGTGCTGGGCATCCCGCCGCAGGATTTGGCCATGGTGGGCGACTCCGCCAACGACGTGGCGGCCGCGCGCGCGGCAGGCTGCGCGGCCATCGCCGTCCGCTACGGTTATGCCGACGCCGCCACGCTGGGCGCGGACCTGACGCTGGGCAGTATTGCCGAGCTATACGATTTGATGAAGAATGACTGAACCGCTTCAACGCTAAAAGGAATGCACGCACCCATGGCTTTTCTTCCCTGCCCCGCCAGCTGGCGATGGCGTCGCCCGCATCACGCTTCGCACGCCCACGCCCCAACTGACACCCTCAAGGAAGAATCCCATGCACGCGCAAGACTTTGATCGCCTGGCCGCCGCCGGCTACAACCGCATCCCAGTCGTCCAGGAACTGCTGGCCGACCTGGACAGCCCGCTGTCCATCTATCTCAAGCTGGCGAACCGCCCCTACAGCTACCTGATGGAATCGGTGGTCGGCGGCGAGCGCCACGGCCGCTATTCCATCGTCGGCCTGCCGGCCGACACCCGCTTGCGCGTCAATGGCCACCGGGTGCAGGTGGAGTGCGGCGACAAGGTGATCGAGCGCCACGATGGCGACCCGCTGGCCTTCATCGAGGCGTTCCAGCACCGTTTCCGCATCCCCGAGCTGCCCGGCCTGCCGCGCTACTCCGGCGGCTTGGTCGGTTATTTCGGCTACGACACCATACGTTACGTGGAAAAACGGCTGGCGGACACCCAGAAACCGGACCCGGTGGGCACGCCGGACATCCTGCTGATGCTGTCGGAAGAAATCGCCGTGGTGGACAATCTGTCCGGCAAGCTCTATCTGGTGGTGTACGCCGACCCCGAAGTGCCCAACGCGCTGCAAAAAGCGCAAGCGCGGCTGGCCCAACTGCGCGCCATGCTGCGCGAGCCGCTGGCCATTCCGCTGTCGCTGCCGCTGGACGGAAACGGCGAAGCGGTGTCCGAATACGGCGAAGACGCTTTCAAGCAGGCCGTCACCGCCTGTCAGCGCTACATCCACGAAGGCGACATCATGCAAGTGGTGCTGGCCCAGCGCATGCGGCAGCCGTTCGGCGGCTCGCCCATCGCGCTGTACCGCGCGCTGCGCAATCTGAACCCGTCGCCGTATATGTTCTTCTACCACTTCGACGATTTCCACGTGGTGGGCGCGTCGCCGGAAATCCTGGTGCGCCGCGACGGCGAAACCGTGACGGTGCGCCCCATCGCCGGCACCCGTCCGCGTGGCCAGACCCGCGAGCAGGACGAAGCCCTGGCGGCCGAGTTGCTGGCGGACCCGAAGGAAATCGCCGAACACGTGATGCTGATGGACCTGGGCCGCAACGACATCGGCCGCGTGGCGGACATCGGAACGGTGAAGATCACCGACAATATGGCCATCGAGCGCTACTCCCACGTCATGCACATCGTGTCCAATGTGGAAGGCACGGTGGATAGACAGATCAGCAATATCGACGTGATCAAGGCTACCTTCCCGGCCGGCACGCTGTCCGGCGCGCCCAAGGTGCGGGCGATGCAAATCATCGACGAGTTCGAACCGACCAAGCGCGGCATCTATGGCGGCGCCGTGGGCTATCTGGGCTTCAACGGCGATATGGACCTGGCCATCGCCATCCGCACTGCGGTGCTGAAGAACGGCATGCTCTACGTCCAGTCAGGCGCCGGCATCGTCGCCGACTCGGTGCCGCAATCGGAATGGCAGGAAACGCAGAACAAAGCCCGCGCCGTGCTGCGCGCCGCGCAAATGGTGCGCGACGGGCTGGATGCCTGACGCCTTGCCAGGCAGGCAAAAACGCCTCCAGCCGTAATGGCTGGAGGCGTTTTTCGTTTTCGCCGGTTTCGAATCAACAAAACCTAGCGCGCGTCCAATCCTCGCTGCACCCGCCACGACAGCGGCAGGGTCAGCAGCAGGATAGCCGCCAAGGCCAGCAACGCCGCCGTCACGCCAGCCGCGTCGCCCAAGCGGCCAAACAGCACCGGCGACAGCGCCCCGCCGCCTATCGTGCCGGTGTAGAACAAGGCGAAGGCGTGCTCGCGCCGGCCGGCGCCCGCCAGTTCCGCCACCGTGCCATACAACACCGATGAAGTGCCGTTCAGCGCCAGGCCCAGCAGCGGCAGCATCGCCATCACGCCCGCCAGCGGCAAGGCCAGCCCGGCCATGATCAGCAGCGAGGTCATGGATTCGGTCAGCCACACGGTTTTCATCATGCCGATGCGCGCGCCCAGATAGCCGCAAAACAGTTTTCCGAACGCCCCGCCGACGAACAGCAGCGACAAGGCAAGGCCGATGCCGGCGCTGCCGGTGCCCTTGCTCCGCAACACAAAGGGCAAGAAAGTCAGAAAACCCATGCGCACCGCGCTATCGATGGCGCCGGTGGCCAACAGCGCGCGCAGGCCGCCGGCCGATCCCTGGCCCGCGCCCCCGTCCGGCGCTTTCTTGTCGACGGCGCCGCCCAGCGAGGCCGGCACCCAGCGCCATAGCGCCCCCGCCGCGGCCAAGCCCAGCAGGCCAGCCAGCGTCACGCTCAGACGCCAGCTCGCCACCGTCAGCAACAGCCCCACCACAGCAGGGATCAGCATCTTGCCGATATCGCCGGCAAAGTTGTACTGCGCCAGCGCTTGCTTGACGCCGCCGCCGGCCTCGTGGCTGTCGGCCACCAGCGACGACGCCAAGGGATGCTGCGCGCTGGCGCCCAGGCCGCCCAGCATCAGCGCCGGCAACAACACCGCCAGGCCACCAGCCTGCCCGGCCAGCAGATAAGCGGCACCGGCCAAGGCCGTGCCTCCAACCAGCAGCCGCTTGCGCCCCCAACGCCGTGCCAGCCGGCAGGCCAAAAGCTGGAAGCCTGCCATCATGCCGGAATAGCTGCCGCGCAGCAGCCCCACCATGGCGTAGCTGATGACGAACTGCGCTTGCCAGATCGGCAGCATCACATAGATCAGATCGGTCAGGCCATCGTGGACGGCATGCGCGCCGCAGGCGGCCCACAAGGCGCGGCGGGGCGAGGCCTCTTTGGAAGCAGGCAACGACTCCGGCAAGCTAAAGCCTTTTGCTTCGGACATGACAGCTTTGCGTAGGGATGGGAGTGGGCGAATACTAAACAAACGTCATGAAAATGTCACGACTTGGCTCTGTACGCCCCGCCCCGCTGTCGGCACACCCGCGCCACTCACTTATGCAAAAGCCGCCTGCCGCATTTCAGACGCAAGGCCCGACACCACCAGCTCCTGCTCATCGTTCGAGGCGTTGAGAAATCGGTAGATGGAGCCTCCCGGCGCAGCGACCGCTTCTTTGGGCAACTGGCAGCGATTGCCCATGCAAACGATTTCCGCCGACGCCGCTTCCTCGGCGGCAAGCGGCGGCATGCCCTGTTGAGAAACCGCCGCGCCAGGACTGCCATCTTGGCGGGAATCGGAACCGCCGCCCCCTCCTCCGCCACAAGCCGCCAATGCCAGAGTGAGTGTCGTTATCAGGAAAGGCGCTGTCTTCTTATTCATACAAATTTACTTATGAAACAATTATTAACAAAGTCTAGGGAAGGTCTGAACAAGTCTCCAATCTTCCCGTAAACTGACTCCCCCTCAGTCAGATCCAGGACGCCAGCATGCGACAGCAGATGACCTTCACCGATCTCGAACTCGCCGCTAAGAAGAAGCGCACCCGCCGCGAAATCTTTCTGACAGAGATGGATCAGGTCATGCCTTGGGCGCAGCTCGAAGCCGTCATCGATCCAGTGTATCCCAAGCCTGGCAACGGTCGCCGCCCCTACCCGTTGTCCGCCATGCTGCGCGTCTACTGCCTGCAGCACTGGTACAGCCTGTCCGATCCCGCCATGGAAGAAAGCCTGTACGAGATCGCCTCCATGCGCCAGTTCGCCGGCCTCTCCCTGGACGCCGTCCCGGACGAAACCACCCTGCTGAACTTCCGCCATCTGCTGGAAAAGCACCAGCTGACCCACGCTCTGTTTACCGCCATCCACCAGCATCTCTGCGACAAAGGGCTGATGTTGAAGCAAGGCACCATCGTCGATGCCACCCTGATCCACGCGCCCAGCTCCACCAAAAACGCTCAGGGCGAGCGCGATCCGGACATGCATCAAACCAAGAAGGGCAATCAGTGGTACTTCGGCATGAAGGCCCATATCGGCGTCGACGCCCAGTCCGGCTTGGTGCATCACGTGGCCGGCACCCCCGCCAATGTGGCGGATGTCACGATGGTCGATCAGTTGTTGCACGGCGAGGAAATCGATGTGTTTGGCGACGCCGGCTTTGCTGGCGTGCACAAGCGAGCCGAACACCAATCGCGAGCGGTGCGTTGGTGGATTGCGATGAGGCCCGGCCAGCGCAAAGCGCTGACCGATTCAGCCGACGACCGGCAGATCCAGCTGGGCGAAATGGTCAAAGCCAAGATTCGGGCCAAAGTGGAGCATCCGTTTCGGGTCATCAAGCAGCAGTTTGGCTACCTGAAAACACGCTACCGCGGTTTGAAGAAGAACACCGCGCAACTGATGACGCTGTTTGGGCTGGCCAACATCTGGCTGGCGCGAAAGGCCTTGCTGGCGGCGAGTTAAAAGGCCGGATGACCGGAAGCACCCGGTCATCCTCATGGCGGGCGATCTGGAATTGGTGGGTGAAATGCAACCGAAGCCCCGCGAGAAATTGCATTTCTGTTTGCGTGGCAGGTTGTTCAGACCTTCCCTAATACTAGAAGCAAAAGCACAACTTGTGGAGAAAACTGTCCGAATCCGCTCGCTCATTTCTTGAGCTGTTACTTTAATGCAACAAAATATCATTTAGCATTTGTCCATGAGCATATCTCATTCACCCCTCCTTCTCTTGCCCATGCTTATCCTCGCTCGCTACGCGCCAAGCTCAGGATGCGCTTCCCAGCCATACTTTTGATCCGTTGCCTATAGTGAAGCCATGCTCTATGGCCCATGGACTCACTCGGAATTCGCCATGCAGGACTTCGACCGCTTTCTGCTGACCGTCGTCTATGACCTTGCCAACCTGATCTTCGTGGTGGATCAAGGCGACGGCACTATCGTCTACGCCAATCAATACATGCGGGACACGCTGGGGGCAGACTGCGTGGGCCGCCGCTTCGCAGAGCAATTCTCCGGCGCCGGCGGGGCGCATCATTTCATCAGCTACAACCAGCAGCACGGCGCAGAAACGGCGCCGCCTCTGCAATCGGAGTACTACGACGATGAATCCGAAAACTGGTATCACGTGCAACAGCGCCAGATCGCCTGGATAGACGGATCGCCCAAGATCGTCTTCGTGCTCAGCGAAATCAACGCGTTGAAGCGGCTGCAGAAAGATCTGACCGAGGCCCATGCCACGCTGGCCTTCAAAAATCGCGAACTGGAAATCTCGGCCCGCACGGACCGGCTCACCAGCCTGTACAACCGTCATCAACTGGATCAGGTGATCACCAGCGAATTCCAACGCTTTCGCCGCTATGGCAAGCCTTTTTCGGTGCTGCTGGCCGACTGCGACCAGTTCAAGCAAGTCAACGACACCTATGGCCATCCTGCCGGCGACGCGGTGCTGATCGACCTTGCCCGCCTGCTGCAGTCCAATATCCGCGCCACCGACACGCTCGGCCGCTGGGGCGGCGAGGAGTTCCTGGCCATCCTGCCGGAAACCGGGCTGGACAATGCCTCGCAATTGGCGGAGAAACTGCGCGCGACCATTTCCGCCTACGTCTTCCCCGTGGTAGGCCACAAGACGGCCAGTTTCGGCATCGCGCAGATCCGGCAGGACGAAAACATCAAGGACCTGGTGGCGCGCGCGGACCAGGCGCTATACCTGGCGAAGGCCAATGGCCGCAATCGCGTCGAAGCCCTGGCCTAGCCTGGCCCTATCTTTGGAAACGAAGCATGCGCAAGAAAAGCTTCCTGATCGTCGATGACTCCCCCGCCGTGGTCAAACGACTGAGCCTGATTCTGGAATCCCTCGGCCATCAGGTGGTCGGTTCCGCCGCCAACGGGCTGGAAGCGATAGACAAAGCCAGATCGCTGCGGCCGGATGCCATCACCATGGATATCCAGATGCCGGAAATGGGCGGGCTGGAAGCCACCCGCCACATCCTGCATGAGCAACCAGACAAACCGGTCATCATCATTACCGCCCATGGCCAGGAAAGTACGGTGGTGGACGCCATCGCCGCCGGCGCCAAATACTTCATCTGCAAGCCTATCGAGAAGGAGAAGGTGGAGGATGTGCTGAACAAGGTATTTCGGGACGATTGAGCATAACGCCGCGCCCCACAGAGGATAACCCCATGAAACCGCCTGTTGACTTGCCCACCCCCGCCCTGCGTCGCGCCTCGGCGCTGCTGGCCGCTTGCCTGCTGGCCATGCCCGCGCAGGGGCGTTCCCTGGCGGATATCCTCAAAACCCATCAGCTCAGAGTCTGCATTGCGCCGCTTCACCCAGCGGTGGCGCAGGCCGCGCCCAAGGATTGCCGCGAACAGTGCGTTTTTTCCGGCCCTGTCTATGAAGAGGCGCTGGCTTTCACGCACTACCTGGGCAATGGCGTGCGAATCAAGGCGTTGCGCGTGGGATGGGATGAGCAGTTCTTCGACAAGACCGGCAAGACCGAGCTGGAAGCCAGCTATACCCCGCAGCTGATGGCCTCGGGCGCTTGCGATATTTATCCCAACCACCTCACCAAAACAGCCTGGCGGCAGAAAAAGCTCGATTTCGTCACCATGTTTCCCAGCCGCATGATGGTGATCGCCAATGCCAACCTGCGCGAACAACTGCATGGCAGCGCGCAACTGGCTGGACTGCGCGCCGGCACCACCAAGGACACGTCTTACCATACCTGGCTGCAGGAGCAGAACCGGGGGGCCTTCTCGTCCAACCCGATCAAAATTGAATTGATGACTTCGGACGAAGCGCTGCAGGCGGTCAATGCCGGCAAAGTGGATTTCATATTGATGGATGCCGACGTGGCGATCTGGCATACCCATCATCAATTGCAGAACACCTATGTGGCGTTTCCGGTGGGTCCCAAGGACGAGATAGGCTGGGCCTTCCGCAAAGACGACAAGGACTTGCAAGCCGCGGCGGCCAAATTCTTCGCCGAGCAACGCCAGCGGCCCGATTCAGAACTGAACCGGATATGGCTGCATTATCACGGCCACTCGCTGACCGACTTCATCGCGCTGGTGGCGGCGGTGCACTGAGCGCGGGCGCGACGAGAATACCAACATGGCAAGCCGCCCCCGCCCGAGCCAGTTGCCGTCAGTATCGGCATGCATCGCCATGCTGTGCTTGGCGGCGCCCGCGCCAGCCCGATCGCTGGCGGAAATTGTCAGGACGCATGAGCTGCGCGCCTGCATCGTGGCTTTCCACCCCGCGGCCGCCACCGCAACACCGCCCGACTGCCGCGAAAACTGCCATTTCTCCGGACCGGTATACGACGAAGTGCAAAGCTTCTCCCGTTATCTGGGCAAAGCCATCCGGCTCAGAACGCTGCGCGTGGAATGGGATGAGCAGTTCTTCAACCAGCATGATCAAACCGACCGGGAAGCCAGCTATACACCGAAGCTGCTGGCCGATGGCAGCTGCGACGTCTTCCCCAACCGATTGACCAAGAATGCATGGCGTCTGAAGAAAATGGACTTTGTCACCTTGTTCTCCAGCCGGCTGATGGTGGTGGCGCACGCTTCGCAGCAAGGCAGGCCGCTATCCGCCGATCAATTGGCCGGCAGGCGCGCCGCGGTTCTGAAGAACAGCACTTATTACACCTGGCTGCTGGAGCAGAACGCATCGCGCTACCGCGCCAACCCGGTGCGCCTGCGATTGATGAGCGTGGAAGACAGCCTGCGCGCGGTAGACGATGGCCAAGTGGATTTCACGCTGCTGGATTCCGATATCGCCATCTGGAGCACCCGCCATCAGTTCAAACACGCCTATGTGGCGTTTCCGGTGGGCGGCAAGGACGAGATAGGCTGGGCCATGCGCAAGGAGGACAAGGACCTGCAGGCCACCGTGGCGGAATTTTTCGCGCAACAGCGAAAATCCGAGCACTCCGATCTGAATCGGATATGGACTCGCTACTATGGCCTGAGCCTGAACAAAATGATCACGCTGGTGAATTCTACCGAATAAGCCATGCCCTTCCCGACCCATGCGCTACGCGCCCGGCTACGCCATTCCATCCGCGCCCGACTGATCGCGATGACCTGCCTCATCGTGGTAGGCGTCGTCTCGGCGCTGACGCTGGTCTTTGCCATGGCAGCGGCCAGCATGCTGCGCCAAGCGTCGGAACGCCAACTGGCCCAAGGCTTGGAGCAAAGCGCCGCCTTGATGTCCAACTTCCTCGCCGTGCGCGAATCGAATCTGACCCTGTGGGCCGCCAATCCGCTATCCGAAGCCATGTTCAACGATCCCGCCCTGGCGGCGGTGTTCGCGCCCAGCCTGCGCAACTATTTTGCGAACGCGCGGGCGCATGAGCCTTGGATCGCGCACATCCTGCTGCTGCGAAACAATCAGCTGGTTTATGACGACAGCGGGACCCTCCAGTACACCCCCGGCGCCCCCTCCGTAGCGAGCTGGCTGCGCGGCCTGCCGGATGGCGGAGTCTCCGTCCTGAACCTGAAGCGGCTGGATGGCGGATCGGACCGCTACGCCCTGGTGCTCAAGCGCCCGCTGCTCAAGGAGGGCTCTGCCTCGCAGGGGGCATTCATCGCCCTGGTGCTGGACCTGGACCAAGTGCAGCGCGCCCTGTTCGAAAGAATGCATATCGGCGGCCATGGCTTCGTCGCCATCTCCGCCTCGCTGCCGGATGGCGGCGTCGCGGTCCCCACCCGCATCGCTGGCAATGCGGAATCGCTTGCCGATTTCCATGCCGTCACGTCACAGCTGCGGCGCGCCGCCGATTTGCCAGAGCAGTTCCGCTCGCTGGTCATCCGCCGCCACCCGCTGCAAACCGGGCCGCTGACCCTGATCGGCGTCGCCTCCCGCGATGACATTCGGGAGCCCGTCGCCCAACTGATTCTGTACTCAGGCCTGTTTGGCCTGCTTGCTCTGGCCATCGGCACGCTGGGCGCCATACTCTACTCGGAGCGGCTAACCAAACCGATACTCGATCTGGCCCGCGCCGCGCTGGCGCTGAAGCAAGGCAATCTGACCGATCCGATTGCCTGCGCCAGCGAGGACGAGATCGGCCAGTTGGCGCAGAGTCTGGAATCCAGCCGCCAAGCGCTGGCCGGCCAGGTCGAGGCGTTGGAGTCTCGCGTGCGGCAACGCACGCGCGATTTGTTGCAAAAGAGCGAAGAAGTCGCCCGATTGCTGGACAACTCCGGGCAGGGCTTCTTGTCCTTCGGCGCAGATTTAACCGTCCACCCAGGCTACAGCCGCGAATGCACCCGCATCTTCGGCCGTGAAATCCAGGGCTTGCCGCTGCCCGAGCTGCTGGCGCCGGACGACGCCGGGCAGCGGGAATTCGTCGCCAAGACCTTGCGCCTGGCCCTGGACAGCGTTGACAACGATCTGCGCCGCGACGCCTATCTCAATCTATTGCCTGCCGAATATCAGCTGGGCGAGCAAGTTTTCCGAGCGGAATACCGTTTGCTGAGCGGCGATCAGATGATGCTGATCCTCACTGACGTCAGCGCCCAGAAAAAACTGCAAGCGCGTTTGGCCAGCGAGCAATTGCGGCTGGCCTTCATCGTCAACGCGCTGGAAAATCGCGATGACCTGCTGGAAATGCTGCGCGACTTCGATGACTTCCGACGCTGCGCGCTGCCCAATCTGCTCAATTTCCAGCCCGATGCCAAGGCCTTGCTCGCCGAGCTGTTTCGCCGCGTCCATACCTTCAAAGGCCTGTTCGCCCAAGCCTGCCTGCCCACGCTGCCGCGCGCCCTGCATGAGCTGGAGTCCCGCTTGGGTCCCTTGCGGGAGCGGGAAACGGACGTCAACGACATCAAGCTCGTCCTGGGGCAGACCGATCTGGGCGCGGCGCTTGAGGCGGACTTGGCAGTGTTGCGTGAAAAACTCGGCCCCGACTATCTGGATTCAGAGCGTCTGATCCAGGTGCCCGCTCCGGTTCTGGACGATCTGCAAGCCGAAGTCCGCCAGACCTGCGGGCCAGACTCCCGCCTGGCCACGCTGGTCCGGCAATTGCGCTTCGCGCCTATCAGCCGGATGATCGCGCCGCATTTCAAGGCGGCAGAGGAGCTTGCCCTGCGGCAAGGCAAGCCATTGGCCCCGCTGGCGTGCGAGGGCGACGACCCCTTGGTGGACCCGCTGCGCTACGGCGCATTCTGCAAAACGCTGATCCATGTGTTCCGCAATGCGGTTGACCACGGCATAGAAGACGCCGATACCCGCCTGCTGGCCGATAAGAGCGAACTTGCCGCCATACGCTGCCATATCTCGGCATCGGCCGAGACGCTGACGATCGCCATCTCGGATGATGGGCAAGGCATCGATCCGGCTGCGGTGCGCGCCGCCGCCATCGACAAGGGCCTGATCAGCAGCGCAGACGCCTGCAATATGAACGATCAGGAAGCGCTGAGGCTGGTGCTTGCGGATGGATTGTCCACCGTCTCCGCCGCCAACGCCGTATCCGGCCGTGGCGTGGGCCTGTCCGCCGCGTATCAGGCGCTGCTGCGCCTGGGCGGCGAACTGCGCATTGAATCCTCCATAGGCCAAGGCACCCGCATGAGCTTCATCCTGCCCTATGAAGCCGCGCTGCGGCCGCAGCCCCCTCCGCGGTCGGCTGGCGCCGGCGGCGAGCTGTTGCCAACGCTTGCGCAGCTTACCGCAGACTTTTGCCGCGGCCATTTGGACATGGCCGTGGCGCTGGATGGCGATAGCCGTCGACTGGCCGCCGCGGACCTCCTAGAATTCACCGCCATGGTGCCCTTGCGCAGCGGCGTCGACATCGCCATGGGCATTTCGGTTGACCGCCCGCTGCTGCTGGAAATGGCGCGACGCTTTGAGCCTGACTGCGCTGACGAGGAAATCGCCGGGCTCGCCGACAGCGTGGGCGCGGAAATCGCCAATACCATAGTCGGCAAGATCACGCCGTATCTGACCCACCTGTCCCGCCATGTGGACATGGGCACTCCGGAAGTCGTGGACGGCGCAGCGCGCGGCCGCTTCAATCACATGGATTGCCGAGGCATTTCCGGCCATGGCGCGGCCGGGCGCTTCATCGTGTTATGTCTGCCGCTGACGGCAGCTGACGTTTGCTGAGAGGTAGCGCCGGCGCAACGCAGAAGGCCGTTGAAGGGGCGTGACAAATCAGCATGAAGCTATGGCGAGCCGCCGCCCCGACGGAGCCATATTGACAAGTGATATTTTTTCCTTGATAATCAATAAGCTGCGTGCAACGTCTCGCAAAGACAAGCTGCATAGCCCCGTCCGCTGACATCCTCTTAGGAGTTGATCATCGGACCAAGTACCCGCCTTGTTCCTGCCTGTGAATTTCGTTTGAAATTCTGTCAAAACAATAATGGCGCTGAGATTTTGAATAGTCTCACCACCATGTCTTGTCTTTCATGCAGCAGCTGGCTCAGCACTTGCTGCAACCCAATTTCGCTCTCGTCTGCCATCTTGAAAACAAGATGCCGTCGCGGCAATACAGCGATTATCCAAAGATAGATTGAAGCAGCAAGAAACCATTACTCGATCCCATATGGATTCCGATTCCATAAGCCATAGCCATGGCATTTCTCACCATGCTTTTTGCGAGGATCATCATCAAGGGCCATCAATATGGCCCGCAGGAAATATGAAATGAAAATCCAAGAACTAAAACAGGGCGACAAAATCACCCAACATCTGGACAACGCCACCATATTGTTTGAAGTGCTGTCCATCAAGCAAATCGGCCGCCGCTTTCTGGTGACTTTCCGCTCCGCCTATGGCATCGCCACAGCAAGCTATCAAGGCGATTCATTCATTACGGCGATATAAGAAAAATCATTTTCAAGCTAGCAGGGCAATACAGAAACGCGCGGCTGCGCATATTGCCTAACATGCCATCGGCAGCCATTGCCCCTACGCAAGCAGCAAAGCGAATGCCCACCCGTTGCCGAGCAGGCATGCAATTCTCAGATCCGCTCGATATGCAGCCTCAATGGCTGATCAGGCCGTTGCGACACATGAAACACCGGCTTGGGCGGCAAAGCGCCATCGGGTATGGACAGTCGGTAGCGACGCAATAGCTGCGCCGCCACCAGCGTCATCTCCGCCAAAGCCAGGTGCTGGCCTAGACACACGCGCGGCCCGCCGCCAAAGGGCAGGTAAGACCCCAAGGGCGGCTTGGCCGCGTCCGGATCGAATCGCTCCGGACGATAGGCCAGCGGCTCCGGAAACCAGCGCGCGTCATGCTGCATCAATTGCATGGGCACCATAAAAACGGTCCCGGCCGGGAAAGTCCACGCTCCCAGCGTTACCGGCTTGACTGCGCGCCGGCTCATCAGCAGCGGCACCGCCGGATGCAAGCGCATGGACTCCAGCAGCGTCTGGCTGACGTATTGCAGCGCGGACATCTCCACCGCGTCGTCTTCAGCCACAGGCCAAGCCGCCTGCGCCTCGGCGCGAGCCCGCTCCTGAATCTCCGGGTGGGCAGCCATGCTCCATGACCACCAGACCAAGGAGGCGGCAACGGTTTCATGCCCAGCCAGAAAAGCCGTCTTGCACTCGTCCCGCACCGCTTGCAAAGGCCAGTCTTGCGGGTGCTGTCGATGCAGGCGCAGCAGCCGGCCCAGCAAATCATCCGGCCAGGCGTCCTGCGGCATTGCCAGCCGAGCCTGCAAGTGCCGTTCGATCAATCCATTCAGCAGCAGGCGCGCGCGGCGTCTCTTATGCTGCCACGGCATCCAATCCGGCAAGCTGGCCGGCCGCCATAATTCGGCGGTGGAGGCCACCATCAAGGTATGCACCGCCTCCTCCGCCTGCTGGGCCTCATCGCCCACGCCGCTGGAAAACATCATGCGGAGAATCACCTCCATCGTCAGCGAAGTCAGTTCGCTCTCGATGGGCCAGGCCTTGTCGCCCGCCGGCCACTTGGCGAAAGCGAGGCGCGCCGCCTCGACGATAGACGGCGCAAAAGCCTGGACGGATTTGCGCGTGAAATCGGGTTGCAGAGCCTGCCGCTTATCGCGCCAGGCCTGGCCTTCCGCAATCAGCACGCTATGGCCGTGCACCCGCCCGTACACGCTCAAGGCGCGCTCCCAGCGCTGCAGCGCATCGGCCTGATTGACCAGCAACTCCCGCGCCAACTGGGGATCAGCAACGATGATTTGATGCTCAGGCCAGGTCCGGACATGCACCAAGTCGCCAAACTCGCGCTGCCAAGCCGCCAGGGTACCCATCAAATCGCGCGACATCTGCCCAAGCAGCCCCCAGCCGGTCAAGCCAGACCTAGGCCCGGGCGGCCAGCGGCCAATCGGATGCTGAGTGGAGACAGGCGGCTGACCGCCGGCATGAAAGGGGCAGGAAGAATGAGATGACGGTTTCATGGGCAAAATCATATCACTCCCATTGCAAATCGTGCGCAGTGAAAACCACAAACAACCACCCAATTCGCCAATAAAATGGATATCAAATAAAGTGGCTGTATTTGGCGCGCGGGCGCCGCGCGAAACATGATCCGCGAGACGTCAAAAAAATGCCGCTCACTTGCTTAAGTGAACGGCACGGCCCCCTCACGGGGTTAATTGTCTGACGCGGCTACTGATCAGTTGACCGGGCAGCTGTTGTTGGCGCGGTAGTCCACCACCTTGATCTTGCCGGCGACGATGTCCTGGCGCGCGGCAACGATCTTCTTTTCCATTTCCGGCGTGATCAGCGCGCGGTTGTACTTGTCCAAGGCCCAATCCACACCGTTTTCCTTCAGGCCCATCAGCTTGACGCTGGGCTTCCAGGTGCCGTTCTTGGCGTCGCGCATGGTTTCATACACAGCGTTGTCCACGCGCTTGACCATGGAGGTCAGCACCGTGCCCGGCTGCATGTAGTTCTGGTTGCTGTCCACGCCGATGTAGAACTTGCCGGCGCCCTTCGCGGCCTGGATCACGCCCACATTGGACAGCGCGGCGGCAGCGAAAATCACGTCGGCGCCGCGATCAAACTGGCTCTTGGCCAGTTCGTTGCCGCGGGACGGATCGTTGAAGGCGGTGTGGGTGGTGCCCAGCATGTTCTGCAGCACGACGGCCTTGGGATTCACATAGCGGGCGCCCTGCGCGTAGCCGCAGCCAAACGCGCGGATCAGCGGCACATCCATGCCGCCCAGGTAGCCCACCTTGCCGGTTTTGGACTTCAGCGCGGCGGCCATGCCCACCAGGAAGGAGCCTTCCTGCTCCTTGAAGGCGATGCTCTGCACATTCGGCCCCTTGGCCACGGCATCCACCAGGGTGAACTTGGTGTTGGGGAATTCCTTGGCCACAGTCTCGATGGACTGGGTGTAAGCAAAGCCGACCGCCACTACCAGATCGGCGCCTTTTCGCGCCATATTGCGCAGCACTTGATCCTTCTGCGCGTCGTTGGTGGGCTGACCTTCGCGGTAATCAATCTTGAACTCTTTCTTGAAGCGTTCCGCGCCGGTGTAGGCGGCTTCGTTGAAGCTCTTGTCGAACTTGCCGGCCTGGTCGTAGACCACGGCGACGGAGAAGTCCTTGGCCAGCGCCGGGCCGGCCACCAGAGCAGCGGCTACGGCGCAAGCTGCGGTCTTGATCGCAAATGTCATTTTCATCAACTTTTCTAGTAGTAGTTTTGAGATGGGCTGCCGGCCAACCAGGTCGAACCGGCGCTTCAACGAGGCGCGCGTCGCGTCGCAAACTCCCCGGAGCGCGGCGAACGGGACAGATGGCATATGCAAAGCGCCGCCCGCGGGCGGCGCATACAACTCGCCAATTGAAGCGGCGAGATTCTACCCAGCGCCACCCCTCGTGTAAACAAATATAGATAAGATTGTCTGAAAATCTAAAAACAAGCGCTCAATCCGGCAGCGCCGCGCTGCGGCATAATGCCGCGACCTGCCGGGCTTTTTCCAAGGCCAGCTCGATCAAGGCGCTGATGAGGTCGCGGTAAGACAAGCCGGCGGCCTGCCACAGCTTCGGGTACATGCTGATATTGGTGAAGCCGGGCAAAGTGTTCAACTCATTGATCACCACCTCGCCATCCGGCGTCAAAAACACGTCGACACGAGCCATGCCGCTGCATTCCAGCGCCTGGAAAGCCTCAATGGCGATGCGGCGGATGCGTTGGCTGGCTTGATCCGGGATATCTGCCGGCACCGCCACCCTCGCGCCATCCTCGTTCAGATACTTGGTATCGTAGGCATAGAACTCATCGCTCAGTACGATTTCGCCGCAGCCGCTGGCTTGCGGATGCGCGTTACCCAGCACCGCGCATTCGATCTCTCGACCGACTACGGCCTGCTCCACCAGCACTTTGTGATCAAAACGCAGCGCATGCGCCAGCGCCGCATAGAACTCGCCCTCGTCGCGCGCCTTGCTCACGCCGACGGACGAGCCCTGATTGGCAGGCTTGACGAACAGCGGCAGCCCCAATTGAGCGACGATGGCGGCAAAGTCCGCCTGACCAGCCTTGGCGCGCGTCAGCGTGACGAACGGCGCCACCTTGAGGCCGGCGTCCCGCAGCAGCCGCTTGGCCACGTCCTTGTCCATGCAGATGGCTGAACCGAGCACATCCGCGCCGACGAAGGGGATATTGGCCATGGTCAACAAGCCTTGCAGCGAACCGTCTTCGCCCAAGGTGCCGTGAACAATGGGAAACGCCACGTCGATCTGCGCCAGCGGATGCGCGTCGGCGGCGGCCACCAGTTGCTGCTCGCTCTGCCCCGGCACCAGGGCCACGCCATCACCGGACTGGCGCAGCGCGATCCGCGCCGGGTCGTCAGCATTCAGCAGGAAATTGGCCGGCTGGCTGACATGCCATTGCCCATGTTTGTCGATGCCGATCAGCGATGCTTCAAACTTGTCTTTATCCAGCGCATCCAGAATGTTTCTGGCCGACTGCAGCGACACCTCATGCTCGGACGACTGCCCGCCGAAAATCAAACCCACCCGTATCTTGCCCATGCGCTATCGCCTGTGTGCTCCAAAACGCTCATCTTAAGCGGACTGCGCCCAAAATGACATGGGCAAACGGCTAGTCGTCGCCATCTTCTTCCAGCTGCAGCGGGGCAGTCAGCTGCTTGTTGTTGCGTATGCCCAGCTTGCGCAGCTTTTCCGCGCTGGTCATCAAGTTGCCGCGGCCGCTGGACAGCTGTTTCATCGCGTCGGCAAAGGTGTCGCGACCGGCATCCAGCTGCTTGCCCAGCTTTTCCATATTGCCGACGAAGCCTACGAATTTGTCGTACATAGCCCCGCCCTGGCGCGCGATCTCCTGCGCGTTCTGGTTCTGGTATTCATAGCGCCAGATGCTGGCGACCGTGCGCAGCGTGGCCAGCAGCGTGCTGGGGCCGACGATCATGATGCGGCGCTCGAAGGCCTCGTTGAACAGGCTCATGTCGTGCTGCACCGCCAGCAGATAGGCCGGCTCCACCGGGATGAACATGAACACGAAATCCAGCGTGTTCAGCTTGTACAGGTCCTGGTAGCGCTTTTCCGACAAGGCACGGATATGGGCGCGGATGGCGGCGATATGGCCTTTCAGCTCCGCCTCGCGCGCGGCGTCGCTGTCGGCGGCGGTGTAGCGGACATAAGCGTTCAGCGACACCTTGGAATCCACCACCAGCTGCTTGCCTTCCGGCAGGTCTATCACCACGTCCGGCTGGTAACGCTTGCTGCCGTCCTCGGTTTCCAGCGTGTCGGACACCTGCACCCGATACTCGCGGTCCTTGGTCAGGCCAGAGGTCTCCAGCACCTTCTCCAGCACCATTTCACCCCAGGTGCCCTGAGCCTTGCTGCTGGCGCCGGTCAGCGCGTTGGTCAACGCCACCGCGTCGTCGCCCAGGCGCGTATTCAGCTCATGCAAGCGTTTCAGCTCGGCTTCCAGCGTCAGCCGCTCCTTGCTGTCCTTGTCATAGGTGTCCTGCACCAGCTTGCCGAAGTTCTGGATGCGCTCGTGCAGCGGCGTCAGCAACGCGCCCAGGTTTTGCTGATTCTGCTCGGTGAAGCGCTTGGATTTTTCTTCCAGAATATCGCCGGCCAGGGCTTTGAACTGGTCGGACAGGGTCTGGCGCGCCTCCATCAGCAAAGCCAGCTTCTCCTGATTCTGCTGACGCTCCTGCTGCAGCGTGGTGGCCAGCTCCTGCTCGCGCGCGGTCAGGCGCACGATGTCCTGCCCCTGCTGCAGACTGCGCGCCTCCAAAGCCTCCAGCACCCGGCCCTGCTCCTCGCGCGCCGCGAGTTGCGACGCCAGCTCGCGCAACTCGCGCTGAGCCGAAGCCAGCGCCTGCTCGCGATCTTGCAGTTGCTTCTCCAGTTCCGGCACGCGTTGGGCGCGGGCAATGTACGCGCCAAGCTGGGTCTGGCTGTCGGCCAATTGCTGGCTCTGCGCCTGCTGAGCGCGGACCGCCTCCTGCTCGCGCGCCCTCGCCTCATCCAGTTGCATGCGCAGCCCCTGGCATTGCGCGTCCAACTGAGCCGCCTGCTGACTGATGTGCGCCAGTTCCCTGGCCGCCCGGCCGCGCGCGGCGAACCAGGCCGCGCCGCCACCCATCAAACCGACCAGCAGGCCGATAATCAACATTTCCATTCAATTTTCCCCATCGATGCCAGGCGTAGGGCGGATGCCCAAAGGGCGATCCACCATGTATCGCTTGCCATAAACATGGCGGAACGCCTGGCTTTGCCGGGCTTCCGCCCTACGTCACGCCGCCGCCCAATGCTGCAGATAGACCTGCAGCTCCTTGCGCCCCTGCCATTCGTTGGCGATCAGCTGATATACCGCTTGGATGCGCTCTGGCAGCCAGTCGGCGTGATTGAACAGCATGGCGTCGAACTCGCAGCCTTCACGCGCCAGCCGCAGCTTCAGGTGCTTGTCGCCCACCAGCTTCTGGTTGACCACTATGAACTGGTCGTGAAAGTACGGCACGGGGAAGCCCTGGCCCCATACCTCGGCCGCCAAGGTCTCCGCCAGATTCAGGCTCAGTTCGCGCGCCGGCAGACTGCCGTCGGTTTCAATGGTGCGGGTCAGCTGCTTCTCGTCCATCAATTCGCGCGCCACCGCCTCGAAAGCCTGCTGGAATTCGCCGAAGCGGCTTTCATCCAGGCTCAGGCCGGCCGCCATCGCATGGCCGCCAAACTTCAGGATCAGCCCCGGATTGCGCTTATACACCAGATCCAGCGCGTCGCGCAGGTGGAAGCCGGGGATCGAGCGGCCGGAGCCCTTGATCTCGCCTTCGTCGCCGGGCGCGAAAACGATGGATGGCCGATGGAAGCGCTCCTTCAAGCGGGAAGCCACAATTCCCACCACGCCCTGGTGCCAGTCATCGCGGTACAGGCTGAGCGTGTAGCGATTGCCGGCATCGACGCCGGACAGCGCGGCCAGCGCCTCGTCCTGCATGCCGGCCTCGATGCCGCGCCGCTCGCGGTTCAACTTGTCCAGTTCCTGCGCAAGCCTCATCGCCTGCTCTTCATTGCTGGACAACAGACAAGCGATGCCCAGGCTCATATCGTCCAGCCGGCCGGCCGCGTTGAGCCGCGGCCCCAGGGTGAAGCCCAGATCGAAGGTATTGGCCTTGAAGTGGGCGCGGCCGGCCACGCGGAACAAGGCGGCGATGCCGGGCGCCATCCGGCCGGCGCGCATGCGCTTGAGACCGTTTTCCACCAGCGTGCGGTTGTTGCGGTCCAGACGCACCACGTCGGCCACCGTCCCCAGCGCCACCAGGTCCAGCAACTCGCCCAGATTGGGTTCCGGTTTGGCGGCAAACGACCCGCGCGCGCGCATTTCGGCGCGCAGCGCCATCAGCACGTAGAACATCACGCCGACGCCGGCCAGATTCTTGGACGGAAACGCGCAGCCGGGTTGATTGGGATTGACGATCAGCGCGTCCGGCAGAGTATCGCCCGGCAAGTGGTGGTCGGTCACCAGCACTTCGATGCCGCGCGCCTTGGCCGCCTCGACGCCGGCCACGCTGGCTATGCCGTTGTCCACGGTGACGATGATGTCCGGCCGCTTCTGCGCGGCCAGTTCGACGATTTCCGGCGTCAGGCCGTAGCCGTACTCGAAGCGGTTGGGGACGATGTAGCTTATGGTCGCGCCCAGGGCGGACAGCCCCTTCACCGCCACCGCGCAAGCGGTGGCGCCGTCGGCGTCATAGTCGGCCACCACCAGCAGCCTTTGGCCGGCGGCGATAGCGTCGGCCAGGCGGCGCGCCATCGTCTCGGCGTTTTTCAGCGTTTGATAAGGCAGCAAGCCTTTCAGGCCATAATTCAGTTCCGTGCTGTCGGCGATGCCGCGGGCGGCGTACAGCCGCGCCTGCAGCGGCGTCAGGCCTTGCCCCAGCAATTTCTGCTGCAGCTCGGCGGGGACTTCTCGGGTAACGATTTGCGACATGGTCTCTCAATACAGCGCCGCCAGCGGCCGCGCGCGTTTCCAGAATTTCCACAGATCCGCCGGCGCGATGTTCAGCTCAAAACCGGCCGGACCGGTGGCGATAATCGTCAGTTGCGCCAGCTTCCCGCGACGCGAAGCCTGCAACAGCGGGGCAAACCAGTCGCGCTCCAGGCGCTCCAGCGCCTCGCGCCAGCCCCAGGCGTCGCGGTATTGCGCCGCCGCCTGCAAGGCGTCCAGCACCAGCAGGCTGTCCGCCCCGCCTTCCATGCCATCGAAGGCGAACGGCGCGCCGTCCGCCTGCATGCCGGTCTCAGCGGCCAACCAGTGCAAAGCCTCGTCGTCGGCCAGCAGCCGCGGCGCCGGCGCGCGCCACGCGGCCGGCTTACCCTCGCCCCACAGCCACACGCTGTTGATGGCGAGTTCGCCGCGCATTTCGCGCTCGTCGTTGACTGGCTGGGTGTACAGCAGCATCTGCAGCTCGTTCAACATGCGGCTCCAGGCCAGGCCGGCCTCGCCCTGCGGCAGATGATGGTTGATGTCCTCACCCACCACGTCCCACAAGGGCGTGAAGCCGGCGGCCAGCGGCTTGGCGGCATGCAGCAGCCAGCGCCCGGGCTGCAGCGGATGGAAAGTCAGGCCATCCTCGCCGAAGTGCCTGTTCAGCGCGTCGGTCAGCTTGACGGCCTCGTCGCGCGCCACCTGCATCACGCCGACGTCCGCCAGCAGCGCGCGGTCGCGGTCTATGCGCAGATGCACTGGATCGGCCAGCAGCCACTCGCCCGCGCCCGCGTCCAGGCCGGCCTGGCGCGCGGCCAGCCGGGCCAGGCCAGCCGGCGGCGCGCCCCACAGGCCGGCGATGCTGGCCGAAAAGCCCTGCTCGCGGCGCTGCAGGGTTCCCCGGCCCAGCAGCCGCTGCAGAGCAGGCAGGCTCAGCCCCTTGCTGACTTCCGCGCCGTCGTGCGCATCCAGCCAACACAGGCCGGGCAATAACAGAGTCAGTTTCATCTTCTTGCCAAACGATTGAAAGCAAAGGCCATTTTGGCCGATAGGAATTAGGCGGGGACCATGATATCAGGCAAACTGTCGCCTCTAGCTGGAACTATCGCCCCGGCCGCTCGCCAAACACGCTTTGGCATTCGCCGCCGCGGCGCCCAACCTCGTCAATATCTTGCATCAAGGCGGGCAGCCGCCCGCCTGGAAAAGTGATGGATTATCGCAAACTGCTACACATCCCGCAAAAATGCGCCAACCGCTTGATCAACCACCACCTGAGCTGGCTGGGCGCGGCCGCCTGCCTGCCGCTTCTGGGCACCGCCACCGCCTTCGCTGTGGCCAACGGCGCTGAGGAAACCCTGCCGCCGCCGATCCTACAGCAACAGGTGGTGGAGCGGCTGGCTCTGCCCGAGTTCCGCTTTGTGGACAGCCAAACCCGATACTGGCGCGACGAGTCCGTCAAACGCGGCGACACCATCGCCCGCGTGCTGAACCGCGTAGGCATACGCGCCAACGAGGTGCGCGCCCTGCTCTATGGCGACAACGCGCAAGCCAAGAATCTGCTGAAGCTGAAGGTCGGCGCGACGCTGTCGGTGCAGACCAACGATGCCGGTGAGTTGTTCGGCCTGCGCTTCCTGCAGGATGACGACAACGGCGAGCAAAACCTGGTGGCGCTGGAGCAACGCGACGGCAAATGGCAGGCCAGCGCCGATCCGGTGGCGGCCGACAGCATGGAAACCGTGCGCTCCCTCACCATTAAACGCAACGCGGCCAGCGAATTGGCCGCCGCCCGCGTCCCGGCCGACATCCGCAATCAACTGGCCGAAGTGTTCTCCGACCAGTTCGAGCTATCCAGCCTGAAAGCGGGCGACAGCATCAATCTGGTATACGAGACCATGGTCTATGCCGGCACCCCCATCGCCAGCGGCAACCTGCTGGCGGTTTCCATCCAGCGCGCGGGGCAACTGTACCAGGCCTTTTACTTTGCCCACGACAGCGAAAGCGGCGCCTTCTACGACGCCGCCGGCAAGCCGGTGAAAAAGGGCTTCAGCCGGCAGCCTGTGGCCGGCGCCCGCATCAGCTCTGGCTTCGGCCTGCGCAAGCATCCCATCTTGCGCACGCTGCGCATGCACTCCGGCATCGACTACGCCGCCAGCGCCGGCACCCCCATCGTGGCGCCAGCCGACGGCGAGCTGGTGAAGGCGCAACGCGAAAGCGGCTACGGCAATGTGGCGATGATACGCCACAACGGCAGGCTGACCACGCTGTACGCCCACATGAGCGCTTTCGGCAAGGGCATGAAGCCGGGGGCCAAGGTCAAGGCCGGCGACATCATCGGCTATGTCGGCAGCACGGGGCGCTCCACCGGCGCGCATCTGCATTTTGAGGTTAGAATCAATGATCAGCCGGTGGATCCGGCCACCAACGCCCTGCCCACGCCGGGGCTAAGCCAGACCCAGCTAGCCCAGTTCGGCGCCAAACACGTCGCGCTGAGCGCCAAGCTGAATCTGCTGCAGAGCATCCCGGCCAACGTTGCCATGATCGATTGATGAACGACCTCTATATTGGAATGATGTCCGGCACCAGCCTGGACGGGGTGGACGCCGTGCTGGTGCGCTTTGACGAGGCCGGCCGCCCCGAGCTGTTGGCCGACCACGCCCTGCCCTATCCGGCCCGGATCAAGGCCGACGTCCTGGCGCTGCAGCCGCGCGGCCACGATGAACTGCACCGCAGCGAAACGCTGGCCAACAGCCTGGCCGACATCTACGCCCAGACCGTTGGCGAATTGCTGGCCAAATCCGGCCTGCAAGCCGACGCCATCCGCGCCATTGCCTGCCACGGCCAGACCATACGCCACGCGCCGCAAGACGGCTACACGATACAGCTGGGCAATATGTCGCGGCTGGCGGAACTCTCCGGCATCGATGTGATAGCGGACTTCCGCAGCCGCGATGTGGCAGCCGGCGGCCATGGCGCGCCGCTGGTGCCGGCCTTCCAGCAAAGCGTGTTCGCGTCGCCCGATGAAAAACGGGTGATCCTGAATATCGGCGGCATCAGCAACCTCGCCCGGCTACACCGCGGCCAGCCCGCCATCGGCTTCGACTGCGGCCCCGGCAATATGCTGATGGATGCCTGGTGCCTGCGCCATACCGGCCAGCCGTTTGACAAAGATGGCCGCTGGGCCGCTGGCGGCAATATTCACGTGCCCCTGCTGGCCGCGATGCTGGCCGAGCCGTATCTGCAACAGCCCCCGCCCAAGAGCACCGGCCGGGACCTGTTCGACGACGCCTGGCTGGCAGCCAAGCTGGCGGCGCAGCAATCCATGCCGGCGGCGCAAGACGTGCAGGCTACGCTGCTCGCCTTCAGCGCGCGCTGCATCGCCGACGCCATCCTGGCGCACTGTCCCGGCAATCAGGCGGTCTACGTCTGCGGCGGCGGCGCGCGCAACAGCGCGCTGCTGGCGCAGATCGCGCGATTGCTGGATGGCCAGCGCGTCTTGCCGATCGAGACGCTGGGCATGCCGGCGCAATTGATCGAAGCCATCGCCTTCGCCTGGCTGGGCTGGCGCTTCGTCCACCGCCAGCCGGGCAACCTGCCGGCGGTGACCGGCGCGCAAGGCCCGCGCATTCTTGGCGTGTTGCATCCGCGGTGAGCTGAAAACGGCACATCAGGCTATAATCAGCAGCTGTCATAGCCAAACATGAAAAAAATGCGATTTTTCAAGCGCAAGGCAGTAGTCAAGAATAATCAAACACCGCTGCCGCCGCAGCTGGTCTCCCTGCTCCGCGAGGCATGGTGGCTGCTGATGGCGGTGGCGGCTGTCTATCTGGTTCTGGTGCTGGCCAGCTATTCGCCGCTTGACCCGTCCTGGTCGCACAGCTCGTCAGACCCCACCGTGCGCAATTACGGCGGTTCGTTCGGCGCCTGGCTGTCGGACATGCTGCTGTATGTCTTCGGCTTCTCCGCTTGGTGGCTGGTGGTGTTCTGCCTGGTAGCCATAGGCTGGGGCTACCGCCGCATCGAAAGCCTGGGCTTCAAGTTCAATCCCATCACCGCCGCCGCCGTCGGCGGCTTCTTCCTGTTGCTGCTTTCCAGCGCCAGCTTCGAGGCCATTGTGCTGGATGGCAAATTGGTGACGCTGCCGCTGGACGCCGGCGGCATGCTCGGCCATTACCTGGGCAAGCACATCGCACACGGTCTTGGACTGTCCGGCGCGTATTTGTTGCTGGGCGTGCTGTCCGCTATCGGCTTTTCGCTGTTCACCGGCCTATCCTGGCTGGACCTGATGGAAAAGATAGGCGGCTCGATCGAAGACGGCGTCATCAATCTTTGGCGGAACTGGCAAGCGAAAAAAGACCGCGAAATCGGCAAGGAAACCGCGCAGAAGCGCGAAGAGAAGGTTTCCGTCGCCAAGAAAAAGATTGAAGAGGCCGCGCCGGTTCGCATCGAACCGCCGGTGTTGGACGTGCCGGTATCGGCCAAAGCGCAGAAGCCGGTGCAGCAATCGCTGTTCGCCGACCCCAAGGACGCCGCCCTGCCGGGCCTGAGCCTGCTCGACGCGCCCAAGGAGCAGCAGGAGCCGGTATCGCAGGAAACCGTGGAGTACACGTCGCGGCTGATCGAGCGCAAGCTGGCCGACTTCGGCGTGGAAGTGAAGGTCATCGCGGCCTACCCCGGCCCGGTGATCACCCGCTACGAGATCGAACCCGCTGTCGGCGTCAAGGGCGCGCAGATCGTCAATTTGATGAAGGACTTGGCGCGCGCGCTGTCGCTGGTCTCCATCCGGGTGGTGGAAACCATACCGGGCAAGACCTATATGGGCCTGGAGCTGCCGAACCCCAAACGCCAGATCGTCCGCCTGACCGAGATCATCGGCTCGGACAGCTACCAGAACATGGCGTCCAAGCTCACCATCGCCTTCGGCAAGGACATCGCCGGCCAGCCGGTATCGGCCGATTTGGCCAAAATGCCGCACGTGCTGGTGGCCGGCACCACCGGCTCCGGCAAATCGGTGGCGATCAACGCCATGATTCTGTCGCTGCTGTACAAGGCCACGCCCAAGGAAGTGCGGCTGATCATGGTAGACCCGAAAATGCTGGAACTGTCGGTCTACGAAGGCATCCCGCACCTGCTGGCGCCGGTGGTGACCGATATGAAGCAGGCAGCCAACGCGCTGAACTGGTGCGTGGGCGAGATGGAGCGCCGCTACAAGCTGATGTCCAAGCTCGGCGTGCGCAATCTGGCGGGCTTCAACCAAAAGATCAAGGACGCCGAAAAGAGCGGCGAGAAGATTCCCAATCCATTCAGCCTTACGCCGGAAACGCCCGAGCCGCTGGACACCCTGCCGCTGGTGGTGGTGGTGATTGACGAGCTGGCCGACCTGATGATGGTGGCCGGCAAGAAGATCGAGGAGTTGATAGCCCGCCTGGCGCAGAAGGCCCGCGCCGCCGGCATCCACCTGATTCTGGCCACCCAGCGGCCATCGGTCGACGTCATCACCGGCCTGATCAAGGCCAATATCCCGACGCGGATCGCCTTCCAGGTATCCAGCAAGATAGACAGCCGCACCATTCTGGACCAGATGGGCGCGGAAGCCTTGCTGGGCCAGGGCGATATGTTGTTCCTGCCGCCGGGCACCGGCTATCCCAACCGCGTGCACGGCGCCTTCGTATCCGACGAGGAAGTCCACCACGTGGTCGAGTTCCTGAAGACAACCGGCGAACCGGACTACATCGAAGGCATCCTCACCGGCCAGGCCGACGGAGACGACAGCGCCGCCGGCGCCGGCATCGACGGCGAAAGCGATGCCGAGTCCGACCCGCTGTACGACGAAGCCGTCGCCATCGTGGTCAAAACGCGCAAAGCATCGATCTCCTCGGTGCAGCGCCATCTGCGCATAGGCTATAACCGCGCGGCGCGGCTGATCGAGCAGATGGAAAGCGCCGGCCTGGTGTCGCCGATGGAAAGCAATGGCAACCGCACCGTGCTGGCGCCGGCCCGGCAAGACGATTAAGCCCTCGGGGCGCCGCGCGCCCTTTCTTCGATATCAATAAGGATGGCCATGCCCCGCTATCTGCCCGAACCCGCATTCCGCCACGATTACACGCCCAAAATCGGCGTGCTGCTGATGAACCTGGGCACGCCAGACGCGCCCACCCCGCAGGCGCTGCGCCCGTATCTGAAGCAATTTCTGTCCGATCCGCGCGTGATCGAGATTCCGCGCCTGCCATGGTGGCTGATCCTCAACGGCATCATCCTCAACACCCGGCCCAAGCAATCGGCCAAGAAGTACGCCAGCATCTGGACCAAGGATGGCTCGCCGCTGCTGCTGCATACCCGCAACATGGCCAAACTGCTGAAAGGCCAGCTGGGAGAAATGGGGTTGCGCGACTTGGTGGTGGATTACGCGATGCGCTATGGCAATCCGTCCATCGAAAGCGTCATCGGCAAGATGCGCGAGCAAGGTGTGGAAAAGCTGCTGCTGCTGCCGCTGTATCCGCAATACGCCGCCTCGTCCAGCGCCACCGCCCTGGATGAGGCCTTCCGCGTCTTGATGCGGCTGCGCAATATGCCGGAAGTCCGCACCGTGCGGCATTTTCACGACGATCCGGGCTATATCGCCGCCCTGGCTGCGCAAGTGCGCAAGCACTGGCAATACGGCCAACAGCCGGACAAGCTGGTGATGAGCTTCCACGGCGTGCCGCGCTTCACGCGCGACAAGGGCGATCCGTATCACTGCGAATGCCAGAAAACCGGCCGCCTGCTGGCCGAGGCCCTCCAACTGCGGCCGGATCAATACGTCATCACTTTCCAGAGCCGCTTCGGCCGCACCGAATGGCTCAAACCGTATACCAGCGAAGTGCTGGCCCAGCTAGGCAAGGATAAAACCGGAAGCGTGGATGTCATCTGTCCGGGCTTTGTCGGCGATTGTCTGGAAACGCTGGAAGAAATCGCCATGGAAGGCAAGGAAACCTTTCTCAGCAACGGCGGTGGCGAATTCCGCTACATCCCCTGCCTGAACGAAGACCCGCAATGGATCACCGGCTTGGCGGCAATTGTAAAAAACAATCTGTCGGGCTGGCTGGAAAAACCGGCAGAAGATGGCCGCGCCCGCGCCGCCCGCGCCCATGACATGGGGGCAGCACGCTGACATCAAGCGCGCTGCGGCCGCGCTCCTCATTCTGACAAGCCCTTACAAATCAAAGACAAAAAACCGTCATCGGGCATATTGCGATTTTCGCGATATGCCCGTTTTCAATTTGTTTTGCGCAAAATGTAAATAATGATCCTATATTCACTAGGTCTGCGGCATTCCACATTGACACCCCGATAAACTGGTCACCATAATCAGTTGCAACTGACCACCGTAAAAAGGTGTAGTTGGTTTACCGAAAGAGATCATCAAAGTCTACACAGAAAGATTCAGGGGAAATCTCTATGAATAAATATGCTCGCCTCAGCCTGATCGCCACCGCCGCGCTCGCCATGGTTGCCTGCAGCAAACAGGAACAGCCGGCCTCGGGACAGGCCGCCTCCGCTCCTGCCCAAGCCGCTTCCGGCGGCGACAGCGCCACCGTCAAGATCGGCCAGGTTTCGCCGATGTCGGGTCCGATCTCCCACCTTGGCAAGGACAACGAATACGGCGCCAAGCTGGCCATCGAAGACCTGAACGCCCAAGGCGTCGAGATCGGCGGCAAGAAGGTCAAGTTCGAACTGGTGTCGGAAGACGATCAGGGCGACCCGAAAATCGGCACGCAAGTCGCGCAGCGCCTGGTTGACGCCGGCGTAGTGGGCGTCGTCGGCCACTTGAACTCCGGCACCACCATCCCGGCTTCCAAGATCTACTCCGATGCCGGCATTCCGCAAATCTCCCCGTCCGCCACCAACCCGGACTACACCAAGCAGGGCTTCAAGACCACCTTCCGCGTGATCGCCAACGACGTGCAGCAAGGCAAGGCGCTGGGCGAGTTCGCCACCAAGGAGCTGAAGGCCAAGAAGATCGCCATCATTGATGATCGCACCGCCTACGGCCAAGGCCTGGCCGACCAGTTCGAAGGTTCGGTCAAGGCCAATGGCGCGGAAGTGGTCAAGCGCGAGTTCACCAACAACACCGCCACCGACTTCAACGCCATCCTGACCTCGATCAAGTCCACCAAACCTGACCTGGTATTCTACGGCGGCATGGACGCGCAGGCCGGCCCGCTGGCCAAGCAGATGCAGCGCCTGGGCATCAAGGCCAAGCTGATGGGCGGCGACGGCTGGCAGACTCCGGAGTTCATCAAGCTGGCCGGCGACGCATCCGACGGCCAATACGCGTCCAGCTGCGGGATTTCCCGCGACAAGATGCCGGGCTTCAAGGCCTTCGACGACAAGTTCAAGAAGGAATTCAACACCGACGTGCAGATCTACGCGCCGTTTGAATACGACGCCGTGATGGTGCTGGTTGACGCGATGAAGCGCGCCAAGTCCTCCGACCCGAAAGTCTATCTGCCGGAAGTGGGCAAGACCGACTACCAAGGCGTGACTGGCAAGATTGCGTTCGACGATAAGGGCGACATCAAGAACGGCGCCGTCACCGTTTACCAGGTGAAGAACGGCAAGTGGGAAGTGGTGTCCACCGTAGGCGGCGAAACCAAGTAAGCCCAGAGATGGAAACAGAAAGAGGCGCCAAAGGCGTAATGCCGTTCACTTAAGGATTTTCGGGCGACTTTTCTGGCCTTGAGAGCACAGGAATCCACAAAAAAAGCACCGCTTCCCATGCATGGAGACGGTGCTTTTCTCTTAAGTGAACGGCATTAGCGCCAAAGGCGCCTCTTTTTTGTTCCGACCGATCCAGCGGCCATGTCCGACCATCAATCGCGGAAGCTGACCTGCTGCTTCATCATCGCCGCCATCGCGGCTTTCTGAATGTCTTCCGAAATCAGCATCGCCGCATTCCATCCCGCGACAAACTGCAGCCCATCGGCCACGCTGCGATCGCGGCTGTAATTCATCACTTCTTTGGTGCCGCGCACCGCCAGCGGGGACTTGCCGGCAATCAGCCAGGCGCTTTGCATGGCGGCGGCGAGCAGAGCCTCTTCGTCCGCCAGCACCCGATTGACCAAGCCGACATCCAGCGCTTCGTCCGCCACCATGTCGCGCCCGGTCAACGCCAGCTCGCGCGCCACGCCTTCGCCGACGACACGCGGCAGCCGCTGCAAAGAGCCGACATCGGCCACCATGCCGATATCGACTTCGCGCACGCCGAATACCGCATCTTTGGCCGCCAGGCGGAAATCCGCTGCCAGCGCGATATCCAACCCGCCGCCCAGACAGGCCCCGTGAATCGCCGCGATCACCGGCTTGCGGCAACGCTCCAGGCTGTTGACGCAGTCCTGCAAATCGATGATCAAGCGGCGCAGCTTGTCGCGCTTGCGCGCCTCGCATTTGTCGTCGATCTGCGACTGCAGCCCCGCCATCATGGCCAGATCGATGCCGGAGCAGAAATGCTTGCCTTGGCCCGCCAACACCACTACCCGCACCGAAGGCTCGCCGTCAGCCCAGTCCATGGCGCTGCGCAAGTCCTGCCACATCTGCCAATTCAAGGCATTGGCCTTGTCGGCGCGATTGAAGCGGATCAGCGCCGCCTTGTCATCAAGCTCAACCGTCAGCGTTTGCAAAGTAATCATGCCGCGCTTACCTCGGGACGTTTTTTGGGAATCCAGGCCCACAGCATCTCGCAGATGATGGGCGACTCGCCGGATTCGTCGGTGACCGCCACTTCGACCAGCACCTCGCCCTTGTCCTGATCGTACATGGACTGGATCTGCTGCGGGGTCAGCGTGGCCACGGCCCGCATATCGCCCTGCGCGCGCTTGATGTAGTTGACCTTCATCGATTTGAGCAGCATCAGCTTGTCGTCGGGCATATTCATCCCCACCACAAATCCGGTGGAGGTTTCCGCCAGCAAGGCCATCGCCGCGGCGTGGACGCCGCGGATATGGTTCTGCACTTTCTTGCGGTTGCGGATCGATACCGTCAGCCGGTCATGGCCGACTTCCTCGAAGCGCAGGCCCGCGGTGGCCAGGAACGGGACGATCTTGCCGAACATCATCGACAGCACAGGCCGGCGCCAGCCCACCGGCAACTTGCCGACCTTGTCCGCGATGCGGCTCATGCTGTTTTTGCGATACTCCATGCTACCCCCTCTATTATGGTTCTCGTGTCGTTATATTTGTTTCAGGCCCAGCATCGCCCTTGCCTGCTCCTTCAGCAGCGGCAAGGCGTTCTCGTCGATGCGCGCCAACTGCAAGCCGCCCTGCAGCGCGGCGAACAGCAGCATGCCCGCCGCTTCCGGGGTGCCGGCATAGCGCATCGCGCCGGCTTCGAGGCCACGCCGCACGATGGCCACCGCCCACTGCCTCATCTCGTCGATGAAGGCGGCGGCTTCCTGCCGCATGTCTTCCGGCAGCGTTTGGAATTCGGTGCTGAATATTCCGCTGGGGCAAATCTGCTTGCGTTGCTGGTAGTACTGGTCCGACAGTCCGAAATAGCTCTCCAACTGCTCGGCGGCGCTCCAGTCGGCCTGCTGCTCGATGAAGCGTTGAAAACGCCGGCGATAGCGTTGAATCAGCGCCACGCCAAGATCGTTTTTTTTGGGGAAGTGGTAATGGATGGCCGCATTGCGCACCCCCAGCTCGCTGCTGATGTGCTGATAACTGAAACCGTTGAAGCCGCGCGTCAGCAGCAATTCCTCGGCCAGGTCGAGAATGCGCTTGCGGGTGTCGGTTTTGCTGTCGGAACCATTATGCATCAAAGCACTCTACTTACTGGTTAGTAAGGTGTCAATCGCCGCCCTGCTGCGGCCACCCTCTGTCCGGAGCGGCGCCACATAAACTAAAATGATGGCAGCTCCCTTTCCCGAAACGCGCGCTCCGCGCGCCCATTCTGGCAAAACATGACCGAACACATTGCTCCCGATCTGGAATCCGCCCTGCGCCGTCTGTGCCGCGAACCCGGCCAGACCGAAGCCCTGGCGGGGCTGATCGCCGCGCTGCGACCCGATAAACGACAAGCGCCGCAACAGGCCACCATCAGCCTGCAGGCGCTGTCCTTCCTGCTGGAACATCACGCCGACTACCGCCAAGCATTGCGGCAGTCGCTCAGCACGCTGCTGGCGGAAAGCCGGCAGATTCCGCTGTACACCGAGGCCGGCATTCTGGCCAATGACGGCTTCGGCTCTACCCTGCTGCACCGCCTGGGCGAACGCATGCTGCCCATGCCCTACAACCCCGACTCCCTGCGCGACCGCTTCGGCCTGCTCTTCAACCGTCAGGATGATTACCAGTGGCTGGGTGCGGTGCCGGACACCACCTGGCACGCCCTGTGGCGCGCCATGGCTTGGCACGAAGCGCCGCGCCAGGACAGCGAGCGCCAGACCCGCCTGCAGTTGCTGGAATCGGTGCAGGTGCTGTCGGCGCGCATCACCGCCATCGGCCTGGAGCCGGAACTGGTGCGGGTGTGTCCGGAAGTGGAACGCTTCGCCTCGCCTTTCATGCACCTGAACGCCGAAGTGCAGCGTTACGTCGACAGCTACCGGCAAGCGCTGGTGGATGGCGTGCCGCCGCCGGAAGACGAAAAACAGGTGCTGGTGCTGCTGGAGCAGTGCGAGGCCATTCTGGGCCGGGTACGCAAAAACGCGGCGCGCTACGGCATTTCCGTCAACCTGACCTACCACAGCCTGCGCCTGGCGCAAAGCATCGCGCGCCTGCGCGCGTTGCTGGAGCTGTTGTCCCCGGAGCATGATCCGGCGCAGCGGCCGCAGCTGTTCCGCCTGCTGGTGGATTTCGCCCGCGCCGAAAACCGCAAGTACAGCGTGCGCGACCTGTTCAAATCCAATACCGAGCTGTTGGCGCTGCAGGTGACCGAGCACGCCGGCCGCCACGGCGAGCATTACATCGCGGAAGACCGCCGCGACTGGTCGAAGATGGGCAAGGCGGCGATGGGCGCCGGCTTCATCGTCGGCTTCATGGCCTTGATCAAGCTGATGCTGGCGCGCGGCCATCTTCCGCTGCTGTGGGAAGGCATAGGCTTTGGCCTGAACTACGCCATCGGCTTCATCATCGTGCAGATCCTGCACTTCACCATCGCCACCAAGCAGCCGGCCATGACGGCGGCCCGGCTGGCCGCGGTCTTGCACGAACAGCACGGCCGCAAGAAGCAGCTGGAGCAATTGGCGGATCTGATCGTCAAGGTGGTGCGCACCCAGTTCGTCGCCATCATGGGCAACGTGATGCTGGCCATCCCGACGGCGGCGCTGATCGCGCTGGGCTGGAACGCGCTGTTCGGCGCGCCGGTGGTCGACGCGGCCAAGGCGCAAAAGCTGCTGCACGAGATTGACCCCATCCACAGCCTGGCGCTGCCGCACGCCGCCATCGCCGGGATATTCCTGTTCCTGTCAGGCCTGATCGCCGGCTACTACGACAACAAGGCCATCTACCGTCGCATTCCGGAGCGGATCGCGGGCCACCGCTTGCTGCGCAAGGTGCTGGGCGAGAACCGCGCCTGGCGGCTTGGGCATTACATCGAGCATAATCTGGGCGCGCTGGCCGGCAATTTCTACTTCGGCATGCTCCTGGGGCTGACCGGCACCATAGGCACCATCCTGGGTCTGCCGCTGGACATCCGCCACATCACCTTTTCGTCGGCCAATCTTGCCTTCGCCACCGTGGCGCTGGATTTCCAGGTGCCGCTGACCGTCGTGCTGCTGGGCGTCGCCGGGGTAGCCTTGATCGGCGTGGTCAACCTGGCAGTCAGCTTCTTCCTCGCGCTATGGGTGGCGCTGCGCTCGCGCAAGCTGTCCGGTTCGCTGCTGCTGCCGCTGATTCCCATGTTGGCCAAAAGCTTCCTGCGCCAGCCGCTGCGCTTCTTCATCCCTCCCGCCTCAGTGGCGCCGGCCGCGGAGGCCGAAACCGCGCCAGCCGACACCACCAAGAGCTGACCCGCGCCAAGCGCTAGCGCACGCGCTGGCGCTTGACTCCTCATGCCAAAATCCAGGTTCTAACACAGACAATCGGCGATCTTCTAGTTATAAATACCTAGGATACTGATCTCTCGAACCCGGCGAGTTGCGCAGGATGGCTCGCCCGGTCGCCACCGGCCTGCCGAGGTAGCCATGGATTTGGAACAAGAACTAGCCAACCACGCCGAGTTGAAACAATGCCTGAAAGAAGCGTTGTCCAGGCAGAGCGGCCTGGATGCTGAGGTAGTCTCGCGCGACGACCGCTGCGAACTGGGCCAATGGCTGCACAGTCATGCCAAAGGCGCCCATGGCGGCCTGGGCATCCTGCAGACCTGCATCAGCCGCCACGCCATGCTCCATCGCGAAGCCGGCCAGATCGCCCGCTTGATCAATCAGCGCCGGTTTCAAGAAGCGGCGCGCGCCTTGGACGATGATGCCCTGGATGTAGCGATCAGCGCGGCCGCTTCGTCAATCCACCTGCTGCGGCAGGCGATAGACGAAGACAAGCCAGCGTCTACATGAACTTTATGCCGCGTTTGGACGTAGCCTCCCTGAATCGATGCCGCAACCAATGCGCCTTGCGTCATTAAGCCTGGCGAGCGAGCCGCCCTAACTTCGGCTCGCCAGCTGCGCAGACAAGGCCGTCGCCGCCCGCCAGGCAAAGGCATAGATGGAAAGTTGCGGATTGGCGCCTATGCTGGTGGGAAATATCGAGCCATCCGCCACCGTCAGATTGCGCCATGACCAGTGGCGTCCATGATCATCCACCACGCTGCGCGCCGGATCGTCGCCCATCGCCATGCCGCCCATGACATGGGCGCTGACCAGCTTGGCCTGCAGCGCCTGCAAGGGCAATGCCTCTATCATCGCCTTGGCCTGGCCAAGTCGGCTTGCCGGATTGGACTGTTCGTGCAAGGGCAGCACGATTTTCGCGCCGGCGGCGAACTGTATCTCCGCCATCGCCAGCCAACTGCGCCGCACGCCGTCCCACAGCACGTCATTCAGCGGATAATCCAGCAACGGGGAGCCATCGCCGCGCAGCCTCACTTCGCCGCCGACGCTGTTTTCATTAAAGCCATCACGCAGCAGCGCCAAGGTGGCATGCAGATGCGGAAACTTGCGCCACAGCCCCGCCTGCTCCGGGCCGAAGCCCGGAAACGTCACGCTGGCGAGCAGGGGATGAATAGGCGGCACTTCCAGCTTGAAGCCAAGCGGGCCATCAAGCGGCTGGGTATGCATGTAATGGTCGGAATAGACGGTTTGCGGCGCGCCATTGTAAGGCTCCACCCGCTCCGGCATCAGCGCTGCCGACAACGCCACCGGATGCAGAAAGGTGCGCTTTCCGGTCAAGCCGGACGGGTCGGCCAGTCCGCTGCGCAACATGATGGCGGGCGTGCCGATCGCGCCGGCCGCCAACACCACATGGCGCGCGCGCACCGACAAGGCGCGCCCGCTGGGCGTCACCCCGTCGGCCGACAGCAGGCTGCCCCGCACTTCGGCGATGCGGCCCTGCGCTTGGTCAGGCTGCAAGCGGTCTACCCGAGCCCGCGTCAACAGCCGCGCGCCCTTGTCCAGCGCGGCCGGAATACAGGTCACCAGCATGGACTGCTTAGCGTTGGTCGGGCAACCCATGCCGCAATACCCCAAATTCCAGCAACCGCGCACATTGCGGCGGATGCGGGCATGGCGCAGCCCCAGCGCCAGGCAGCCGCGCTCCAGCACCTGATTGTTGGCGTTCGGCTCCCCCTCCCAAGGCCCGATGCCCAGCCGCTGCTCGACTTTGTCGAACCACGGCCGCATGGCCTCTTCGCTGAGCGCCGTCAGACCGTGCTGATCCCGCCACCAGCGCAGGGTATCGCCCGGCGTACGGAACGAACTGGTCCAATTGACCGTGGTGCCGCCGCCAACCGCGCGCCCCTGCAGGATCGATATGCCCTTGTCCGCCGTCTGGCGCGCGGCGGACTCCTGATACAACTGCGGATAGGCTTTCGCCTCGCTCAAGCGGAAATCGGTCGAACTATACAGGCCGCCTTCTTCCAGAATCAGCACATCCAACCCGGCCTGGCTCAGCACCTCGGCGGCGATGCCGCCGCCGGCGCCGCTGCCTATGATCACCACATCGGCTTCCAGCTTGAGATCCTCGCGCTGCGCCGCGCCATCGATGACCTTCCAGCCTCCCGCGATGCCCTGCAGTATGGGATCGACTATTTTACCGCTCACGGCAAACGCTCCATCACCATGGCCGGCTGCTGGTAGCCGATGGCGGCCCAGCTTGCCGGATTCCCATACCAGGCGGCATTGATCAATTGATGGAGTCCTTGATAGGCGCTACGCAGCAGCAGAAAACGGCTGTTGCGCCAGCTTTGCAGAAAGCGGGCCAGCGCATCCGGCTCAGCCTGCCCCCACGGCGCGGACACGCCGGCCAGCCAACGCCTTGCCCACCGATTGCCCAACAGATCAAACAGCTGCCGCACCTCGTCGCGGCTGGCCGGCGGCAGTCCGGCCACCGCCTGGTCCACGCCCGCGACGACGGCGGCCAGCGGCAGATCACGCAGCCCCAGCATCACCGGGGCCAGCGCGGCGATGATCTGCGCATCGGCAGGCTGCAGCCAACGCAGCGCTCCCGATTCCGCCGGGGCCGAGCTGTCCACTGCCGGCGCCGCCAGATAGCCTGCCAGCGCCAAGGCCGCCGCGCCCAGCGCGCCCGCCTGCAAGAACTGTCGTCTACTTGGCATGTCAGCGCCGCAGCATCAACTTCAACATCCACTCCACCAGGCGGCCATAAGGCGGCCGTGTCATCCAAGTGCCGGCCAGACGGCTCTGCCGGAATACCGGCTTGAGCTTGGAAAAGGTCAGAAAACCCTCGCGCCCGTGGTAATGCCCCATGCCGGAAGGGCCGACGCCGCCGAACGGCAAGTTCTCCTGCACCACATGCAACAGGGTATCATTGACGCTGACACCGCCTGAAACCGTTTCTTTCAGCACCCGCTCGATGCGCAAAGCGTCGTCGTCGAACAAATACAAGGCCAGCGGCCGCGGCCGGGCGTTGATATAGGCCAGCGCCTCGTCGAACTTGTCGTAGCTGACCACCGGCAGGATGGGGCCGAAAATCTCCTCGCGCATCAATTCGCAGTCATCCGGGCAGTCTTGCACCAGCGTCAACGGCAGCTTGCGGCTGTCCGCAGCCGCCTCCCCGTCAGGATTCAGGCTCTCGATGCGGGCGCCGGCCTGGCGGGCGACATCCAACCAGCCTTGCAGCCGGCTGTAATGCCGTTGGTTGACGATGGCGCTGCAATCCGGGTTGCCCGCCAGCGTCGGGTACATGCGCTTGGCGGCGGCGCGGATCTCCTCGAGCAGCGCCTCGCAATCCTTGGCATTGACCAGCAGATAATCCGGCGCCACGCAAGTCTGCCCGGCATTCAGCATCTTGCCGGCGACGATGGCTTCCGCCGCGCGTTTGAGATTGGCGCCGCGCGCCACCAGCGCCGGCGACTTGCCTCCAAGCTCCAGCGTCACCGGCGTCAGGTTTTCCGCCGCCGCGCGCATCACATGGCGGCCTACCGCGGTGGAACCGGTGAACAGCAGATGATCGAACGGCAGCCGGGTGAAGGCCTGGGCCAGATCGGCATCGCCGTTCACCACCGTCAGCAGATCATCGCCGAAATACTGCCGCGCCAATGTTTGAAGCAACTCGCCTGTGGCGGGCGTGTATTCGGACATCTTGACCATGACCCGGTTGCCCGCCGCCAGCGCGGCGGCGACAGGACCAAAAGACAGAAACAGCGGATAATTCCACGGCACCACCACGCCGACCACGCCCAGCGGCTGCGGAATCACGCTGGCGCTGGCCGGTTGGAACCAGATGGAAACACTGCGGCGGCGAGGCTTCATCCAGTTTCGCAGATGGCGTCGGGCATGGCGCGCGCCTTCCAGCGAAGGAAAGAGCTCGGCCAGACGGGTTTCCACATCGCTGCGATGGCCGAAATCGCGGCTGACGGCGTCAACCAGCGCCTGGCGGTTTTCCTGCATCAAGCGTTCCAATGCGGCCAGCCAGGCGCGCCGGGTTTCCGCCGATGGATACGGCGCCGCCCGCGCGACGGCCTTGAGCCGGGAAAACGACTCGAGCAGCGCGCTCTCGGCTTCTGTGGGCATTTTGATGGCGTCCATGTATGATCCTTCTTGCTTGCTAGAGCCGAACAACCGTTTAGAGTTCGCGCTCTAGCCTAGATTAGCACCAGCCCCCTCGCCTGTCACTATGCCGGCTGCTTATGTCTCAGTCCAAACAGCCACGCCGCCTCGTCCGTAGTATCATCGTCGGCAGTACCGCCACTCTAGCCATCGCCTGACTCCATGCTGATCGATTTCTTTTACGCGCTGCGCAATGCCGGCCTGCCGGTCACCCTGAAGGAATTTCTGCTGCTGCTGGAGGCGCTGCAACGCAATGTCGCCTTCGGCAATCTGGATGAGTTTTACTATCTGTCGCGGACCGCCCTGGTCAAGGACGAAAAATACTTCGACCGTTTCGACCAAGTGTTCGGCCATCACTTCCAAGGACTGGAAATGGCGCTGGACGACCTGCAGCGCGCCATTCCCGAGGACTGGCTGCGCAAGCAGGTGGAAAAATATCTCAGCGAAGAAGAAAAGCAGAAGCTGCAGGCCATGGGCTGGGACAAGCTGATGGAAACCCTGCGCCAGCGGCTGGAGGAGCAAAAGGAACGCCATCAGGGCGGCAATAAGTGGATAGGCACCGGCGGCACCAGCCCGTTCGGCGCCTATGGCTACAATCCGGAAGGCGTGCGCATCGGTCAGGATCAATCGCGCCACCGCCGCGCGGTCAAGGTGTGGGACCAGCGCGAATTCCGCAACTTCGACGACAAGGTGGAGCTGGGCACCCGCAACATCAAGCTGGCGCTGCGCCGGCTGCGCGAGTTTGCCCGCGACGGCGCCGAAGAAGTGCTGGATCTCGACGCCACCATCGCCGCCACCGCGCGCAAGGCGGGCATGCTGGATTTGAAAATGCAGCGCGAGCAGCATAATAGCGCCAAAGTGCTGGTGCTGTTCGACGTGGGCGGCTCCATGGACGACCACATCCGCGCCTGCGAGGAACTGTTTTCCGCCGTAAAGACCGAATTCAAGCACCTGGAGTACTTCTACTTCCACAACTGCGTCTACGAATCGGTATGGAAGGACAACAACCGGCGCCACAGCCAGCGTTTCCCCACCTGGGATCTGATCCACACCTTCGGCCGCGACTACAAGCTGATCATCGTCGGCGACGCCAGCATGAGTCCGTACGAAATCACCTTCCCAGGCGGCAGCGTCGAGCACATGAACGAGGAGTCCGGCGAAGTCTGGCTGCGCCGGCTGCTGGAGCACTTCAAGCACGCCGTCTGGCTCAACCCCTTGGCCGAAGAAGCCTGGCCTTACACCCAGTCCGTAAGCATGCTGAAGCAGTTGATGGGAGAACGAATGCATCCGCTAACGCTGGCCGGACTGGACCAAGCGATGCGCGATCTGAAAAAAACCGCCGCTCCGGTCAAAAATTAACGTCGGCACACAATTTTTTGCTTGAGTCCCAAGCAAGTTGTAGCCCAGAATGAATTCAGAGGCGGCCACACATGATCCGAAACCCGCCTCGGATTCAGCCACGGGGAGTCATACCATGCAAATCCTTCTTTTAGCCGCCCTGTTCATTGCGGTGATCGCTGTCGCCAAATTGCTGGCTACCCCGGTACAACAGCAAGGCAAGCTGGTGCCCATCCGCATCCGGACCGACGAGGAAACCCGTCGCCGCCGCTGATCCCATCATGTCTTGTTCCGCAAAAGCGCGCCTCTGGCGCGCTTTTTTGTTGTCGCAGCCTCCGCCATGCATTGCAAATTGCTTGAAATACAAATTCACAGGTCTTCTTAAAGCTGCAACACAGCCATGATCGATTGCCACTAGAATGGCCGCGCAATAAAACAACGTCATTCATAACTGCAAAGGATCCTGTCGTGAAGAAACTCGTTCTGGCCGCCTGTCTGCTTGCCCTGCCCCTGGCCGCCCTGGCCGATGCCAAAGCCGATTGCCGCGCCGCCGCCGGCAGCTACCTCACCGGCACCGTGGTGAGCGGCCCCAGCTTCGCCAACGGCCAAATCTTGAACGGCGTAGAGCTGTCGCACACCCATGTTCGCCTGCGCGCCGACCAGGATGGCCACACCTACGATGTAGCGATGGACAATGTATTCGCCTCCGGTTACGACTCCGCCGGCGAAGACGTGCCCTACCCGCTGAACACCATCCAGGCCGGCGACCGCCTGCAACTATGCGGTCAACTGTATACCAGCGGCGTCGGCATCCACTGGGTACATACCAATTGCGGCGCGCAGCCGACTCGCCGCCAACCCAACGGCTGGGTCAAGAAAATCAATGCCGATGGTTCGGTCAGCGGCAACTACGAAGCGAATACCGAATACTGCCAGCTGTGGCCGTAAGCCGGTTGTTGCGGCGATCATGAAAAAAGCGCACCCGCGGGTGCGCTTTTGCTTGGCCAGCCAGATCGTTTAGAAGTCCCGTTGCGGCACCAGCACCGTGCGGTTGCCGTTGCTTTCCATAGGGCTGACGATGCCGGCGGCTTCCATCTCCTCTATCAGCCGCGCCGCGCGGTTGTAGCCGATGCGCAGATGGCGCTGCACGCCGGAAATCGACGGCTTGCGCGTGCGCAGCACGATCTCCACCGCTTCATCGTACAGCGGGTCGGTTTCCGTCGCCGCCTGCGCCTTGGCGGTGGCGGCGGCCGACTCCTCGTCCGCTTCGCTCTCGCCGGTCAGCAGGCCTTCCACGTAATCCGGCTCGCCAAACTGCTTCAAGTGCTCCACCACGGCATGCACTTCGTCGTCGGTGACGAAGGCGCCATGCACGCGCTGCGGATAGCCCGTGCCAGGCGGCAGGAACAGCATGTCGCCCTGGCCCAGCAGCGATTCGGCGCCCATCTGGTCCAGAATGGTCCGGCTATCCACCTTGCTAGACACCTGGAAGGCGATCCGAGTCGGGATATTGGCTTTGATCAAGCCGGTAATGACGTCGACCGATGGCCGCTGGGTGGCTAGAATCAGGTGGATGCCGGCGGCGCGCGCCTTCTGCGCCAGGCGGGCGATCAACTCCTCGATCTTCTTGCCGGCCACCATCATCAAGTCGGCGAATTCGTCCACCACCACCACGATGAAAGGCAGCTTGTCCAATGGCTCCGGCGTTTCCGGCGTCAGGCTGAACGGATTGGCGATGCGCCGCCCGGCCGCCGCGGCTTCCGCCACCTTCAGGTTGTAGCCGGCCAGATTGCGCACGCCCATGGCGCTCATCAGCCGATAGCGGCGCTCCATCTCGCCCACGCACCAATTGAGCGCGTTGGCGGCCAGCTTCATATCGGTCACCACCGGCGCCAGCAGATGGGGAATATCGTTGTAGACCGATAGTTCCAGCATCTTCGGGTCGATCATGATGAAGCGCACTTCATCCGGGGTGGCCTTGTACAACATGGACAGAATCATCGCGTTGACGCCCACCGACTTGCCGGAGCCGGTGGTGCCCGCCACCAGCAGGTGAGGCGCCTTGGCCAGGTCCATCACCACCGGTTCGCCGGTGATGTCCTTGCCCAGCGCCAAGGTCAAGCGCGAGGCGTTCTGCTGGAACACGTCGGCGCAGAAGATTTCCGACAGGCGGATCATCTGCCGCTTGGGATTCGGCAACTCCAACCCCATGCAAGTCTTGCCCGGTATGGTTTCCACCACGCGGATCGAAGCCAGGCCCAGCGCGCGCGACAGGTCTTTCATCAGGTTCACCACCTGATTGCCGCGCACGCCCACCGCCGGCTCCACCTCGTAACGGGTGATCACCGGGCCGGCGTAAGCGTCGACCACGCTCACCTTGACCTTGAACTCAGCGCATTTCTCCTCGATCACGATGCCGCGCTCGATCAATTCATCCTGGCTGCACGCTTCCTGCACGCCATCGGCCGGCCGCAGCAAATCCAAGCCTGGCAGCATGGAGTCATCGTAGCTGTGCCGCGCGGCCGGCTCCGCCGCAAGCGCCGACTCCGATTGCGGCGCGTTGGCGGCGACTGGCGCCGGCATGGCAGCAGCCGGCTTGTCGATCAAGACCCAGGGCAAAGAAACAGCGGACTCAGCTTCAGCCGCTTGGGCAGGCGCCTTCTCTTCGGCCGATGTGGCGATAGGAAGCGGTTGCGGCGCGAACTCCGTGACAAGCTCAGCCCCCGCCGCCTCCGGCGTCATGACCGTGGGCACGGCCCGCGGCGACGGAGCGTCCGCTTCAGGCTCCGATGCCGGCTCAACTACCGGCACCTCCATCAGCACCCACGGCATGGGCGTGGCAGCCAGACTGGCAGCAGCAGCAGCCAGGGTCGGGGTGGCGGGTTCGATACCCGCGGGCGCGGGGGCTTTCCGCTCACTTTCCGGCTTGACGTCAGATGGCGACGGCAACACCTCGCGGGTCTGCGGCCAGCGCCACGGCGTGCGCATGGCCGTCGTCTCGACGCGCTCCGACGCCACAGGCGCCGGCAGCGGTGCCAGTTCCGGAGCCACCGATGGCTCAAACGTCGTCGGCTCGAGCGCGGCCTCAACATCACCGTCCATACGGGCAACGGCCTCCGATGCGGCGGGCTGCGGCTCCGCCGCCTGCCCTTGAACAGAGGATTCATCAATCGCGCCCAACACCGGCCAAGGCTCGGCGGAGGCGCCGTCTGCCTCGACCTGGAGGGGCATCGGCGACTGCAGCGCTGGCTCGGCTCCACTTTCAGCCTGCGGCGTTGCGTTGACTACAATCGGCTCTCGAGGAGCGGCATCTCCGGGAGCGGCCTGCGCCGCTTTGGCAGGCTGTGGCGGCGTCTCGGTCGGCGTGATACGCCATATAGGGTCTGCGCTGATTCTCGGCGCCGCCGGCTCCGGCTTGCGCAAGTGCTCCAACACCACCAGGGGCCGGACCGGCTCCGGCTTGGCCTCCGGTTTGGATCGCGGAATCGGCACCAGCTCCACCGGCGGCAGCGGCCTGGGGGCAGGTTCGGGAGCGCGCCGATGCGCATGCAGATTGGCCACGGCGGCGCGCACTTCCTGGCTGGCTATCGTCGGCAAGGGTTTCTCATCCTTGCCCGCCGGCTCGATGCCGCGCACGCGTTGGCGGCGTCGATAATCCTGCCGCATATTGCTTTGCATTTCAGACAGGCCGATTACCGGCAGATCACTGGCCGCTGGCTGGCGCGGCTGCTGACGTAGCTTCTTGCGGTGCTCGCGGGACAGCTCCAGCGTCGGCAGATCCGCCGGCGGAGCGCTGGAGTGCGGCGGCTGCCGCTTAGGCAAGGTGATGGTCTCGCGCGGCTTTTCCGCGCTGGCATGGAATGGGGCCGGACGCTGACGGGGAGCGGGCCGCGGCGTGGCGAGCGGCGACTCAGGCGTAGCGGGCGCGGCGGGTGACGGCTCCGCAGCCGCGACCTGCGCCGCTGGCTCGCGGGGAGGCTTCGGCGCCATGGCAGACTCATCTTCCGACGGGCGCTCGGCTTCTTCTGCGAAATAATCCGGCTCGTAACGCTCGGCGCGCCCCTCCACGCCGAGCACACTATCCAGCTTTTGCTTGAAGCGATCCAGCGGCATCCGGCCGCTCTTGATCAGCCAGCCGGCCAGCCCCAGCAATACCAACACAATGACTACAAACCACACAATCGCAAACCCCGAATCGAATCCGCCCGCGCCAGGCGCGCGGCAGTATTATTCATGGCAGCCTGATGATGGGATGCATCCGTCAAGCCATCTGTCACTTTATGTCCGAATTGTAACGGTTTTACCGGCGCGGCGGCAGCGGGCATGCCTAGCCCCACGCCAAATCAGCGCCAGATCAGCGCCTGCACGGCAATCGCGAACAAAGCGGCGATCACATCGTCGATCATCACGCCGAAACCGCCGCCGACACGCTGATCAAACCAGCGGATCGGCCATGGCTTGACGATGTCGAATAACCGGAACAGCGCGAAAGCCAGCAACCAGCCCGCCCAGGTGGCTGGCGCAAAGGCCAGCACCAGCAGCATGCCCACCACTTCGTCCCAAACGATGCCGCCATAGTCATGCACGCCCAGCGCTTTGCCGGTGACATCGCAAACGTAGACGCCGATCAGAAACAGCGGCAGGCACAACGCGGCCAGGGTCCAGCCATTTATGCCCAAGGCGTGCAGCGGAAAGAACAGGGGATACGCCACCAGCGTGCCCCACGTGCCGGGCGCCTTGCGCATCAGGCCGCTGCCGAAGCCGAAAGCCAGCAAGTGAGCCGGATTGCGCAGCAGAAAACGCCAGTCCGGCGTAATGTTCAGCGTTTCAGCCGAAGTGGTCATAACCATCCTTGTCCAATTTGATTTCCACGCCGGCCGAATCCAGCAGCCGCGCGCCCTTCCCCGCCACAATCCGTCCGATGCGGCTGACGCGGCAGCCGGGCGCCGCTGCGGCCGCTTCAATGGCGGCGCGTTTGGCTGGCGCGGCAGTGAACACCAATTCGTAATCGTCGCCGCCGGCCGCCAGGCAGGCCAGAAACTCGCCGCGCCGCGCTTCCAGCGCAGGATGCGACGGCAACGCATCGGCCCAAACCTCGGCAGCGACGGCGGATTCGTCGAGAATATGTCCCAAGTCCGCCATCAAACCGTCGGACACGTCGGCCGCGGCATGAGCCAGCGGCAGCAAGACCGCGCCCAGCGCCAAACGCGGCTCGGGGTATTCGAGTTTGTAACGAGCGGCGGCCAACAGTTCCGCGTCATTTACATTCAGCCAACCCAAGCGCTGCCGCACCGACAAGGCGCCCAAGCCCAATTCGCCGGAGACCCAGATGTCGTCGCCGGCTTTTGCGGCGGCGCGGCGCAAGGCCTGTCCGGCAGGCGCCTCGCCCAATATCGTGACCGAAAGCGTCAACGGACCGCAGGTGGTGTCGCCGCCTATCAGCTCTACGCCATGCGACTCGGCCAGCGCCAGGAAGCCGGCGGCGAACTCGGCCACCCAAGCCTCATCGGCCTTGGGCAGCGCCAGAGACAGCAAAGCCCAGCGCGGTCGCGCGCCCATTGCCGCCAGATCGGACAGATTGACCGCCAGTGCCTTGTGGCCCAGCGCGCGCGGCGCGACGTCGGCGAAGAAATGCCGCCCCTCCACCAGCATGTCCACCGACATGTGCAGATCATGGCCCGGCGTCGGCCGCACGATGGCGGCGTCGTCGCCGACACCCAGCAACGCCGATGGCGTCGGCCGCTTGAAATAGCGGCCTATCAGTTCAAACTCGTTCATGGCCCCTCACGCAAAAACACCCGCCGGCGGCGGGTGTCGTCGATGGCGGCACGCCGCGAGGCGCTGCGCTCAGTCCTGTTTGCGGCGCTGCTTCTGCGCCAGCACTTCGTCGCCACGCACATCGGCGGCCAGCTTGTCCAGCACGCCGTTGACGAATTTGTGGCCATCGGTGCCGCCAAAAGTCTTGGTGATTTCAATGGCTTCATTGATGATCACCGGGTACGGCGTTTCCGGGCTTTGCGTCAATTCCAGCGCGGCCATCAGCAGCACGGCGCGCTCCACCGGGCTGACTTCGTCGTCGGCGCGCTCGTAGTAGCGGCTGACCTGGGCAGACAGCGTTTCCACATCCTTCAACACGCCGTACAGGATGCCGCGAAACAGCGCCTCGTCGGCCTTGACGAAGTATTCGTTCTCGCGCAGGTGTTTTTCGATCAGCGAAGCCGGGCGATCCGGATTCAGCTCCCATTCGTAGATGCCTTGCACGGCGAATTCGCGTGCGCGGCGGCGAGCGGTTTTCATGGTGGCGATTCCTTGGAAAGAACAAGGGAAGCGCTTGTTGCGCCTCCCTGTAATGGCTGGCGGCGACTGGCTCAGCCGCGCAGCGTCTTGTGCAGATTGGCCATCTCCACCGCGACGCGGGCGGCGTCGCCGCCCTTTTCCTGCATGCGGACTTCCGCCTGCTCGTCGGTCTCGGTGGTCAGGATGGCATTGGCTACCGGGATGTCGAAATCCAGGCCGACGCGAGTGACGCCGGCGCCGGATTCGTTCGATACCAGTTCAAAATGATAGGTTTCGCCGCGGATCACCGCGCCCAACGCCACCAGCGCGTCAAAACGGCCGGTCTTGGCCATGGTCTGCAGCACCAGGGGCACTTCCAGCGCGCCCGGCACGGTAGCCAGGGTGATGTCCTGCTCGGACACGCCCAGCTTGCTCAGCTCGGACAGGCAGGCATCGCGCAGGCCGTGGCACACCGGCGTGTTGAAACGCGCCATCACGATGCCGATTTTCAGGCCCTGGCCGGACAGATTGGGTTCAATACGCTGGATAGCTTCAAGCATCGGAAAGTCCTCGCGGCGAAAACACTAAGGAAAGCCGGCAATTGTAGCGCAAACGCGGCGATTAAGCCACGCCCGGACCGCCCTCGCCATCGACATGAAAATGGTGCGGCTGGCAGAAACTGGTCACCTCCAGCTCGAAACCGGTCATCGACGGCAGACTGACCGGACTGGACATCAGCCGCATCTTGCCGACGCCCAGCGCCTTCAGCATCTGCGCGCCGATGCCGAAAGTCTTGCTGTCCCACTTCTGCCGCGGCGCCTCTTGGCCCAGGGCGCGCTGCGCCAAGTCGGCGCCGGTTTCGTCGCGGTACAACAGCACCACCACGCCGCATCCCTCTTCTTCTATGGTTTCCAGCGCATTGGGCAGCGTCCACGAATGACGGCTGCACAGCGGAGCCAGCATATCGATCACCGACAGCGGCTCGTGGACGCGCACCAGGGTGTCATGGCCGGCGCGGATCTTGCCCTTGCTCAGCGCCAGATGGGTGGCCGAGGTGGTGATGTCGCGGAACACGTGCAGATCGAAACAGCCGAACGGGGTATCGACCTCGCGCTGGCCCACTTTCTCCACCAGCGATTCGGTGCGGCTGCGGTACTGGATCAGGTCGGCGATGGTGCCGATCTTCAAGCCATGCTCCTCGGCGAACTTCAACAGCTCCGGCAGACGCGCCATGGTGCCGTCGTCATTCATGATTTCGCAGATCACGCCGGCAGGCTCGGCGCCCGCCAGCATGGCCAGATCACAGCCGGCCTCGGTATGGCCGGCGCGCACCAGCACGCCGCCGTTCTGCGCTTTCAGCGGGAACACGTGGCCCGGCTGCACCAGGTCGCTGGCCTTGGCCAGCCGCGCCACGGCGGTCTTGATGGTATGGGCGCGATCGGCGGCGGAGATGCCAGTGGTGACGCCCTCGGCCGCCTCGATGGACACGGTGAAGTTGGTGCCGAAACTGGTGCCGTTGTTGCCAGTCATCATCGGTAGGTTCAGCAGCTTGCAGCGCTCCTCGCTCAGCGTCAGGCAGATCAGGCCGCGGCCATGCTTGGCCATGAAATTGATCGCCTCCGGCGTGACATGCTCCGCCGCCATCACCAGGTCGCCTTCGTTCTCGCGGTCTTCCGCGTCCATCAGCACCACCATCTTGCCGGCCTTGATGTCGGCGATGATGTCTTGAATCGGGGATATGGCCATGCTCTCTTCCTTTGTCGGTTCGCCCGTTCTACGCGGGCAGCAGATCCAGCGCCCGGTATTCGCCGAGCTTCGCCACTTCGCCATCGCGCAGCGCCAGCGGCCGATTGAACAGCGGCCCATCCACCACCAGCGTGTGGAACTCGCCCGCTTCGCCGCAGGGATCGACGCCCTCGGCCAGCATTTCTTCGATCAGAGCCGCGTCGAACACGCGGCCCAGCCATTTTTCATCCGCCAATGCCGTATTGACCATCACGATGCGGGCGACAAAGCCGGCGGCGACGAATTCGCGTGCCAGGTCGGCCCGCTGCTGTTGCCACAACGGCAGCACTGCGCGCAAGCCAGCCTCGGCGCACACCCGCTCTTCCCATTCGCGATGCGCGTCAAGATCGATGTCGCCAAACACCGCCAGCCTGACGCCGTCGTCGGCGGCGCGGCGCAAGACTTCGACGAACACCTCGCGATAATCGCCCCAGCTCGCCCGCCCCAGGCGCTGCGGCAAACCCAGCGCCGCCGCCTGCATCGCCAGCACTTCCGGTCGCACGCCATGAGAGCGCGAGCGTTCTCCGCTTTCATCGCACATGGTCAGCAGCAGGACGGGCTTGACGCCTAGCCGCACCGCGCGCCATAAGGCGAGGCAGCTATCCTTGCCGCCGCTCCAAGACGCCAGCGCCGGCTCGCCGGCCAGCGTCACACCGCGCCTCCGCGCTGCGCCAGCACCCGCTCCACGGTGTCGACGATGGCCTGGGTTTGCGGATCGATCTCGATATTGATCCGGTCGCCCGGCGCCCGTCCGGTGATATTGGTGCGGGTCAGCGTTTCCGGGATCAGATGGACGCAGAAGCGGCGGTTTTCAACCGCGCCTATGGTGAGGCTGATGCCGTCTATGCCGATATAGCCCTTGGCGAACACGTATTTTTCCAGGCCGGCCGGCAGCTCGAACCACACGGTGCGGTTGTTCGGCGATTCGATTACCTCCACCACCGTAGCCAGCCCCATCACATGGCCGGACATCGCATGACCGCCGATATCGTCGCCAAAACGCGCCGCGCGCTCGACATTGACCCCGTCGCCCACCTTCAGCGCGCCCAGATTGGTGACGCGCAGCGTTTCCCGCATCAGATCGAAGTGAACCCGATCGCCGTCAACGCGGGTAACGGTGAGACAGCAGCCGTTGTGCGCCACCGAGGCCCCCAACTGCAAGCCGGGCAGCATGGCTTGCGGCAAACGTACGATGTGGGTCCGGAAATCCTGCTTTTCTTCGATGGCGACCACTTCGGCCACACCCTGGACAATGCCGGTGAACACGGAACGCTCCTTCAATCTGCTTAAGTACCGTCATTGTACCCCGCTATCGCGTAGGCCGTCGCCATATTCTCAGCCTGAAATCCGCCGAAAAAGCCGCGACAACAGGATTTCCGTGGGACGGCAAGTCCGGTAAAATAGTCGGCTTTATCGAATTCCAAGCAAGTCACTCCATGTCCGTCGAACTCGCCCGCATCGCCGAAGAAGTTGCGCATCGCCGCACCTTCGCCATCATCTCCCACCCCGACGCCGGTAAAACCACGCTGACGGAAAAGCTGCTGCTGTTCTCGGGCGCCATCCAGATGGCCGGCACCGTGAAGGGCAAGAAAGGCGGCAAGTTCGCCACCTCCGACTGGATGGAGATCGAAAAACAGCGCGGCATTTCGGTGGCGTCGTCGGTGATGCAGTTCGACTATCGCGAGCACACGGTCAACCTGCTGGACACCCCGGGCCACCAGGACTTCTCCGAAGATACCTATCGCGTGCTGACCGCCGTGGACAGCGCGCTGATGGTGATCGACGCGGCCAAGGGCGTGGAAGAGCAGACCATCAAGCTGCTGAATGTCTGCCGCCTGCGCAACACCCCCATCGTCACCTTCATGAACAAGTGCGACCGCGAAGTCCGCGATAGCCTGGAACTGCTGGACGAAGTGGAAAACGTGCTGAAGATCCGCTGCTCGCCCATCACTTGGCCCATCGGCATGGGCAAGACCTTCCGCGGCGTGTACAGCCTGTTGAACGACGAGGTCATCCTATTCGAGGCCGGCACCGAGAAGCTGGTATCCGACATCGAAGTGATCCAAGGCATAGACAACCCGCGCCTGGACGAACTGTTCCCGCTGGAAATGGAACAGCTGCGCATGGAGATCGAACTGGTCAAGGGCGCCTCCAACGAGTGGAATCTGGACGAATTCCTGGCCGGCGAGCTGACGCCGGTCTTCTTCGGCTCCGCCATCAACAACTTCGGCGTGCGCGAGATCCTCAACGCGCTGATCGACTGGGCGCCGGCCCCGCAACAGCGCGACGCCACCGTGCGCAGCGTGGATCCCAAGGAAGCCAAGTTCTCTGGCTTCGTGTTCAAGATCCAGGCCAATATGGACCCGAAGCACCGCGACCGCATCGCCTTCCTGCGTGTCTGCTCCGGCCAGTTCGAGCGCGGCATGAAGATGAAGCATCTGCGCCTGAACCGCGAGATCTCCGCCAGCTCGGTGGCGACCTTCATGTCGCACGACCGCGAGATCGTGGAAGAAGCGTTTGCCGGCGACATCATCGGCATCCCCAACCACGGCAACATCCAGATCGGCGACAGCTTTTCCGAAGGCGAAGAGCTGGCCTTCACCGGCATCCCGTTCTTCGCGCCGGAAATGTTCCGCTCGGTGCGCATCAAGAACCCGCTGAAGCTGAAACAGCTGCAGAAAGGCTTGCAACAGCTGGGCGAAGAAGGCGCGGTGCAAGTGTTCAAGCCGCACAGCGGCGGCGATTTGATCCTGGGCGCGGTCGGCGTGCTGCAGTTTGAGGTGGTAGCCAGCCGCCTGGCGGCCGAATACGGCGTGGACGCGATTTTTGAATCGGCCAGCATCTGGTCGGCGCGTTGGTTCACCTGCGACGACCGCAAGAAGCTGGATGAATTCGTCAAGACGCTGCAGATGAATATCGCCACCGACGCCGGCGGCAACCTGGCCTATCTGGCGCCCAACCGCGTCAATCTGCAGCTGACGCAGGAACGCTGGCCGGACATCGTGTTCCACGAGACGCGCGAGCACGCGGTCAAACTGAACGACTAAGCATCCATGCGCACCTTCCTCGACCTGATCGCCTTCCTGCGGGAAAACTACTCGCACGAGATTACCCGCTCGCTGCTGCTGATTCTGACGCTGCTGATCATCCGCATCGTAGTCGACCGGCTGCTGGCGGCGAATCAGGGCGTGCCGGTCGAGGAGCGCCGCCGCTGGTCGGTCAACACCCGCAACGGCCTGTTTCTGGCAGGTCTGGCCGGCATCGGCTTCATCTGGGCCAATGAGCTGCAAACGCTGGCCGTTTCCATGCTGGCCTTCGCCGCGGCGCTGATCCTGGCCACCAAGGAATTGATCATGTGCCTGTCCGGCGGCGTCGTCCGCCAGATGTCCGACAGCTATGGCCTGGGCGATCACATCGAGATCGGCACGGTGCGCGGACGGGTGGTCGACATCGGCCTATTGTCGACCACCGTGATGGAAATCGGCCCCAATCACAGCTCGCATCAAATGACCGGCCGCGCCCTCACCTTCCCCAACAGTCTGCTGCTGTCCACGCCGGTGATACGGGAAAACTATATGGGCGAATACGTGATGCATATCATCAATGTGCCGCTCGCCTACACCGTGCCGCCCGCCCAGGCCGAGCGCCTGCTGATGGCGGCCGCGGAAAACACCTGCCTGCCGCATATGGAATTGGCGCGGCAGCACATGGAAGAAATGGCCAAACGCTACCTGGTGGACATCCCGTCGGTGGAGCCGCGCATTTCCATTCAGCCATTCGACGAAAAGCGCTATCAATTGATCTTGCGCATCGCCATCCCCGCCCGCGAAAGGCAACGTATCGAGCAGGCCATCCTGCATCAGTTCATGGCCGCCTGCTATCCGGCAGCCGCCGACTAAGAAATAGAGCAAGAACTCCAAACATCGTATACAATTGCGCTACGCGAAGCCCTCACCAGCCGGTGGATCATGAGTAAAACCAGAATCAAAACCTACGACCGCATCATCCAGGAAAGCCTCAAGCTGTTTAACGAACAGGGCGAGCGCAGCATCACCACCAACCATATCGCAGCCCATCTTGGCATCAGCCCGGGCAATCTGTATTACCATTTCCGCAACAAAGAGGAAATCGTATATCAGATATTCATAATGTACAGAGAGTTCATCAACCAGCGCCTGGCCGTGCCGGAAGACCGCAAAATGACGGTCGATGATCTGGTGAACTATCTGGACACAGCCTTCCTGGCGATGTGGCAGTTCCGCTTCATGTTCTACGACTTGCCGGGCCTGCTGGCGCGCAATCCGCAGATGCAGTCGGAGTACCACCAGTTCGTCAATACCGAGCTGAAGAACATACTGGGCGAACACTTCCGCGAATTCATCCGGCTGGGCCTGCTGAAAATGGATGAAGAGGATATCGAGGCGGTCAGCATCAATATCTGGCTGGTGGTGAAATTCTGGTTCGCCTTCGAGCAGACATCCCGCCCCAAGGCGCCCATCACCGAGGAGTCCGGCCATCGCGGCGTGCTGCAGGTGCTGGCCCTGCTCAAACCCTATGTGCAGCCGGAATACATGCACGCCTTCCGGTCTTTGTACGAAAGACACACTGCGCAAAAAGCGTCTTGACCAAAGCAACAAAGCCACCCTGGGGTGGCTTTGTTGTTTATGCCCTGCCGCATGCGTCAGGCCGCCTGAGCTGCCCCCGGCACCAGGTAATCGCCCAGCTCGCCGGCAGCCAACAGCTCGCGCAAATAATTGCCCGGTTTTGTGCCGATGTACTCAAGCTGACGCCCGCCCAGCCGCGCCACCGCGCCATCCGCGCACACTTCCATCTCCGCCTCCAGATTCCACAGCGTCGACGGCGCATCCGGGTCCGCCGGCTCCAAGGACACCGTCAAACGGAAACGGCCATCGCGGGAATACACATCCAGCAATCCCAGCAGCCCCAAGTTGTTGCGGACATCGGCATCGTCCGCGTCGAAAGCACCTGCAGTCAAAGCCTGCAGGACCAACACTTCAGGAAAAGTTGTAGTCATGGCTCTACCCCGAGGGTTTCCCCTCATAAACAAGCTATTGGATTATTGTGACTGCCTGGCGCAAGGCTTGTGGCCCAGGGTCGGCAATCCGACATTCACTGATGTCTACCCTCATCATGCGGACAATTGACTGCCGAGACAATGCCCGCCTAGGGAAAACCCATACGCGGGGGATTAGAACTGTACTTTTGGACACTGACGACATGGCGCGCATGTCACACTCTCAGGCAAATCATGACAAAAATAATATAAATTCATAAAAAAATTCCATTCGTTTACTGAAGCAAGGCGGACGCAAAAAAACCCGGCAAGCCGGGTTTTTCATCCACCACTCAAGCGACAAACCTCAGGCAAGCACCTTGGCGATCGCAGAGGCGACGTAATCGACATTCTTGCTGTTCAACGCAGCCAGACAGATCCGGCCGGTGGACACGGCATAGATGCCAAACTCCTCGCGCAAACGCTCGACTTGCGCCGCAGTCAGGCCGGTATACGAGAACATGCCGCGCTGCGCCGTGATAAAGGAGAAATCGGCGGCCACGCCATGGGCCTTGATCGCCTCCAACAAAGCCAGGCGCATGGCACGGATGCGGTCACGCATGCCCGCCAGCTCCTCCTCCCACTGGCGACGCAGCTCAGGACTGGACAGCACCGTCGCCACAATCGCCGCGCCATGTATAGGCGGATTGGAGTAGTTGGTGCGGATCACGCGCTTGAGCTGCGACAGCACGCGAGACGACTCATCCTTGCCGGACGTCACGATCGACAAGGCGCCCACGCGCTCGCCATACAGCGAAAAGCTCTTGGAGAAGGAGCTGGCGATGAAGAATTGCAGGCCGGACATAGCGAACAGGCGAACCGCCAGCGCATCGGCGTCGATGCCGTCGGCGAAGCCTTGATAAGCCATGTCCAGGAACGGCACCAGGCCGCGCTCGCGGCAAACGGACACCACCTCCTCCCATTGCGCGGCGGACAGATCGGCGCCGGTCGGATTGTGGCAGCAGGCGTGCAGCACGATGACGGAGCCGGCGGCCAGCAATGCCAGACGCGCCTTCATCGCGGCGAAATCGACGCCGCGCGTCGCCGCTTCGTAGTACGGATAGTTTTCCACTTCAAAGCCGGCAGACTCGAACAAGGCGCGATGGTTCTCCCACGACGGGTCGCTGATGTAAACCTTGGCAGCGGGGTTCAGCCGCTTCAGGAAGTCCGCGCCTATCTTCAAGGCACCGGTGCCGCCCAAGGCCTGCGCAGTCACCACCCGGCCAGCCGACAGCAGCTCGCTGTCGGCGCCGAACAGCAGCTTCTGCACTGCCACGTCGTAAGCGGCCGAGCCTTCGATAGGCTGATAGCCGCGCGCGGGCAGCGCCTCCAGCCTAGCCTTTTCCGCCGTCTGCACCGCCGCCAGCAGCGGAATCTTGCCGTCATCATTGGAATAGACGCCCACGCCAAGATTCACCTTGGTGCCGCGGGTATCGGCGTTGAAAGCTTCATTCAGACCAAGAATGGGGTCGCGGGGCGCCAGCTCCACGCCGGCGAAGATCGAAGAGGTCATATCAGACTCCATGAATTTGCAGATGGGCCGACACGCTTCAGTCGACCATGAAAAACGGATTGCGTTGTTGCCTTGCGAAGGCACGTTGTTCGCTGTCGAACAACAGTCTAACACGTCCAGGGCCGGCGCCGACAGGCCCGACGCCTGGCCGGCGCGGCAGGATATTGCGCCGCTCGGCGTCCAAATCGCCTATGATGGCAAAATCAACAAGCCAAAAGCCCTATCCGTCGTCATCCTGCCGATTTCACGCCACATGGAGACAAACATGAGAAAAGGCATTCTGTTGTTCTGGCCCTCATTCATCATCGCCGTGCTCGTAACCGTCGTCTTCTACTCCGTATTCGACCCCGCCGAGCTCACCCTGCACGGGCACGCGCTGTTCGCCGACAAGCTGACGGCCTATTCCGTCTTCATGCTGATCAGCTGGGCCTTCGGCGCGCTGAACACCTCCATCGTACTGCTGCTGGAGAAAAGCGCCCGCGACATCAACGGCTTCGCGCCGCCGCCCGTCATCAGCGGCGACGAAGACGGCTCCCCGACTTGAATCCGCCAAGAAAAAGGCCGGACAGCATGGTCCGGCCCTTGTTTTTTTAGATCACTTTCAAGCCCTTCAACATCACCACCAGAATCAAGGCCGGCGATACGAAGCGCAACACGACGAACAGCACCCGGAGCAGGCCCTCGTTATTCAGCTTGCCGCCATTGCTCAACGCGTCGCGGAAGCGGTCATAGCCCCACACCCAACCAGTGAACAGGCAGAGGAAGATCCCGCCCAAGGGCATCAGCACATTCGATGTGACAAAGTCGAACAGATCGAACATGGTCATGCCATGCAGCTTGAAATCGGCCGCCAAACTATTGGACAAGGCGCAGCCCGAGCCCACCACGGCCAACAACAGCAGATTGATCACGGTCGCCTTGACGCGACTGATGCCGAAACGCTCGCTCAGCACCGACACCGGCACCTCCAGAATGGACAGCATCGCGCCGGTGGCGGCGATCGCAGTCAGCACAAAAAACACCACCATGAAGACGTGGCCCAGCGGCATGCTGGCGAACACCGCAGGAATGGTGATGAACAGCAGCGACGACCCGGCCGCCGGCTGGAAGCCAAAAGCGAATACCGCCGGGAAGATGGCGATGCCGGCCAGCAGCGACACGAACAAGTCGGCGCACATCACGCGGAAGGTGGTGGCTGGAATGTTCTGATCATCGC
>NZ_MKCR01000007.1 GCF_001855565.1 Chromobacterium amazonense
GGGGCTGACGGTGAAGATAGGCTGGGAGCAAGGCGGGCATTTCCTGCGCGACGCCGACGGCAATTTCGTCATGCGCAATGGCGACAAGGTGTTTATCGATGGGCGCTGGAAATTCCGCACCGTGCCGGTTCCGGAATACACCGCCAAGCAAAGGCAACACTTCGACATCCATTTTCTGCCGGGCGATCAGGTGATGGTGAAGCTGAGCGATATTTTTCCCGAACACAAGGACTACCGCCCTGCCTACCCGGAAGAGAAAAAGGAGGCAGCGCGATGAGCACGAACAATCCGGCACCCTACCCGACGGGACAACGCGCCCTGAGCGCCCGCGAACAACTGCAGCGGGCGCAGGCGCTGTCCTGCGTCAACGGCGCGCAGCAGGCCAAGTGCCAGGGGCAGGTCCACCTGGCGCTGTTCTTCGACGGCACCGGCAACAACATTAATCTGGATTATTACCAGGCGCCGGCGGGCAAGCAGAAGCCCAGCAATATCGCCCGTCTGTTTCTAGCGGCGCGAGACAAGCCGCAAGATGGTTATTTCGCCTCCTATATGCCTGGCGTCGGCACGCCTTTCCCGGAGATCGGCGATACCGGCGGTCTTGCCGGACTGGCTGGCGGCCAGGGGGGCGAGGCTCGCATCCTGTGGGCTTTGACCCGCCTGCTCAATGCCCCACATCGTTACGCCACCGGGGGCGCGCTACTGCTGGATGACGGCATGGCCAAAAATGTGTGCGACACCGCAAGCGGAGGGTTTGGCGGAGTGGTGCGCAAGCTGATCATGCGCAACTGGCAGCAAAAGCTGCAAGCGGCGCTGAAAGGCCGCAAGCCGGAAGTGACGCAGATCAATCTGTCCGTGTTTGGTTTCTCCCGAGGCGCAACCGAGGCGCGCGCCTTTGTCAACTGGCTGTATCAGTTATGCAAAGAGGAAAATGGCGGCTGGACATTCGCCGGCATTCCGCTGCGCACCCAGTTTCTGGGCATCTTCGATACCGTGGCGTCCGTCGGCAATGCGCAAGCCCTTCCTGGTCGCCTGCCATTCACCGGCCATATGGCTTGGGCGGACGGCAACCTGGCCATCCACCCGGCGGTGGAGCAATGTGTCCATTTTGTCGCCGGCCATGAGGTGCGCGCCTGCTTCCCGCTGGATTCTGTGCGCCACGGCAATGCCTACCCTGGCAATGCGCTGGAAGTGATGTATCCCGGTTCGCACTCGGACGTGGGCGGCGGCTACGCCGCGGGCGAGCTGGGCGTGTCCCTGGCGCAGGATAGCCAGATGTGCGTGATTCCAGGCCGGCGCATGTATGACGCGGCACGTCAGGCTGGCGTGCCTTTGAGAACCTGGGACCAATTGACGGACAACGTGCAAAAGTTGCTGACTCCGTCGCCGCAGGCGATCAAGGATTTCAACGCCTATCTGCGCGACGCCAAGGTAGCGCCCGGACCGGTGGAGAAAATGCATGAACAGCATATGGCGCTATATCTGAGCCATCGTTTCAAATATCGTCGCACTTTCTCGCAGCACCAACCTTACCGCACGGCCAACGCCACAGATAAGGCCGGCTTGAAAGCCACCCAGGATTCGCTGCTTAAGAGTTTAGGACGTTTATATGCTGGCGATCCAATGGCGGCTGATTTTGACCCCCAACGCGCTGCTGTCAGAAAAGATCAAAACTATGGCCGTGTGTTGTTGCCTGCCGAAGGCGGCACGAGGGAGACCACGCCAAGAATAGTGGCGGCACAATTGGACCTGCGCCGTTTGACGCCTGCCATAGAACATTTTCTGGAAAACTATATCCATGACTCAATGGCGGGGTTCATGGGGGGAGCGGAGGCCTATCTCAACTCGGGCCTGCTGAAGTTCCGCACCGTATTCAAAGGCGAGGAGTAAGCCTTATGAGGAACTGGACGAAATTGAACTCGCGCCCTTACAAACTTTTGCTTGCCTTGCCGCTATTTCTGGCTGCCTGCGGAGAAGAAAACACCGCCGTCAGCTACCTGGCGGTCAATCACACCGATAAACCCATAGATTCGATCACCATCAACGATCAGGGCGGCATTCTGAATGTGGATGCGATGGGAGGGGGAGGGGCGGACGTTTGCTGCGTCACCGTGCCAAAAACCTGGCGTCCGGGGCTGACGGTGAAGATAGGCTGGGAGCAAGGCGGGCATTTCCTGCGCGACGCCGGCGGCAATTTCGTCATGCGCAATGGCGACAAGGTGTTTATCGATGGGAGCTGGAAATTCAGCACCGTGCCGGTTCCAGAATACACCGCCAAGCAAAGGCAGCATTTCGACATCCATTTCCTGCCGGGCGATCAGGTGATGGTGAAGCTGAGCGATATTCTGCCTTGGCATCCTGACTACAGGCCGATCTACCCGATAGAAAAGAAAGCGGCTTCGCAGTGATGATTGCGCATCCACTCAAGCCGAAGCGCCATTAAGGAAGGTCTGAACAACCTGCCACGCAAACAGAAATGCAATTTCTCGCGGGGGCTTCGGTTGCATTAGACCTACGGAAGGTCTGAACAAGTCTCCAATCTTCCCGTAAACTGACTCCCCCTCAGTCAGATCCAGGACGCCAGCATGCGACAGCAGATGACCTTCACCGATCTCGAACTCGCCGCTAAGAAGAAGCGCACCCGCCGCGAAATCTTTCTGACAGAGATGGATCAGGTCATGCCTTGGGCGCAGCTCGAAGCCGTCATCGATCCAGTGTATCCCAAGCCTGGCAACGGTCGCCGCCCCTACCCGTTGTCCGCCATGCTGCGCGTCTACTGCCTGCAGCACTGGTACAGCCTGTCCGATCCCGCCATGGAAGAAAGCCTGTACGAGATCGCCTCCATGCGCCAGTTCGCCGGCCTCTCCCTGGACGCCGTCCCGGACGAAACCACCCTGCTGAACTTCCGCCATCTGCTGGAAAAGCACCAGCTGACCCACGCTCTGTTTACCGCCATCCACCAGCATCTCTGCGACAAAGGGCTGATGTTGAAGCAAGGCACCATCGTCGATGCCACCCTGATCCACGCGCCCAGCTCCACCAAAAACGCTCAGGGCGAGCGCGATCCGGACATGCATCAAACCAAGAAGGGCAATCAGTGGTACTTCGGCATGAAGGCCCATATCGGCGTCGACGCCCAGTCCGGCTTGGTGCATCACGTGGCCGGCACCCCCGCCAATGTGGCGGATGTCACGATGGTCGATCAGTTGTTGCACGGCGAGGAAATCGATGTGTTTGGCGACGCCGGCTTTGCTGGCGTGCACAAGCGAGCCGAACACCAATCGCGAGCGGTGCGTTGGTGGATTGCGATGAGGCCCGGCCAGCGCAAAGCGCTGACCGATTCAGCCGACGACCGGCAGATCCAGCTGGGCGAAATGGTCAAAGCCAAGATTCGGGCCAAAGTGGAGCATCCGTTTCGGGTCATCAAGCAGCAGTTTGGCTACCTGAAAACACGCTACCGCGGCTTGAAGAAGAATACCGCGCAACTGATGACGCTGTTTGGGCTGGCCAACATCTGGCTGGCGCGAAAGGCCTTGCTGGCGGCGAGTTGAAAGGGCGGATGGCCGGAAGCATCCGGTCATCCTCATGGCGCGCGATCTAGAATTGGTAGGTCTAATGCAACCGAAGCCCCCGCGAGAAATTGCATTTCTGTTTGCGTGGCAGGTTGTTCAGACCTTCCCTACCAATTCTAGATCGCGCGCCATGAGGATGACCGGATGCTTCCGGCCATCCGCCCTTTCAACTCGCCGCCAGCAAGGCCTTTCGCGCCAGCCAGATGTTGGCCAGCCCAAACAGCGTCATCAGTTGCGCGGTATTCTTCTTCAAGCCGCGGTAGCGTGTTTTCAGGTAGCCAAACTGCTGCTTGATGACCCGAAACGGATGCTCCACTTTGGCCCGAATCTTGGCTTTGACCATTTCGCCCAGCTGGATCTGCCGGTCGTCGGCTGAATCGGTCAGCGCTTTGCGCTGGCCGGGCCTCATCGCAATCCACCAACGCACCGCTCGCGATTGGTGTTCGGCTCGCTTGTGCACGCCAGCAAAGCCGGCGTCGCCAAACACATCGATTTCCTCGCCGTGCAACAACTGATCGACCATCGTGACATCCGCCACATTGGCGGGGGTGCCGGCCACGTGATGCACCAAGCCGGACTGGGCGTCGACGCCGATATGGGCCTTCATGCCGAAGTACCACTGATTGCCCTTCTTGGTTTGATGCATGTCCGGATCGCGCTCGCCCTGAGCGTTTTTGGTGGAGCTGGGCGCGTGGATCAGGGTGGCATCGACGATGGTGCCTTGCTTCAACATCAGCCCTTTGTCGCAGAGATGCTGGTGGATGGCGGTAAACAGAGCGTGGGTCAGCTGGTGCTTTTCCAGCAGATGGCGGAAGTTCAGCAGGGTGGTTTCGTCCGGGACGGCGTCCAGGGAGAGGCCGGCGAACTGGCGCATGGAGGCGATCTCGTACAGGCTTTCTTCCATGGCGGGATCGGACAGGCTGTACCAGTGCTGCAGGCAGTAGACGCGCAGCATGGCGGACAACGGGTAGGGGCGGCGACCGTTGCCAGGCTTGGGATACACTGGATCGATGACGGCTTCGAGCTGCGCCCAAGGCATGACCTGATCCATCTCTGTCAGAAAGATTTCGCGGCGGGTGCGCTTCTTCTTAGCGGCGAGTTCGAGATCGGTGAAGGTCATCTGCTGTCGCATGCTGGCGTCCTGGATCTGACTGAGGGGGAGTCAGTTTACGGGAAGATTGGAGACTTGTTCAGACCTTCCCTAGGTTTGCATGGTGGTGGAACCTGCTGATCTTTGGCTTGCTAATTGTGCCTGGCGATGGCGTGCCGCAAATTCCGCTGGCGGTATCCGGCCAATCGATCCATGGGGACGGACTTGATTGTAATCGTCCCGCCACGCGGAGATGATCTGCCTGGCCTCCGCCAGCGAATCAAAGACATGCTCGTTCAGGCATTCGTCGCGGAGTCTGGCATTGAAGCTTTCGATGTAACCATTCTGCATCGGCCGGCCTGGTTGAATCAGGATGTGGCGGATGCCGCGGCTTTGCGCCCAGCCCATGAATGCCCGACTGGTGAACTCCGGCCCATTGTCCGTCCGGATCGCTGACGGATAGCCGCGAAATTGCGCCGCCTGATCCAACATCCGCGTGACGTATTGACCGGACATCGAGAAATCCACCGCAATCTGCACCGCTTCGTGGCTGAAGTCATCGGCGACCGTCAGGCATTTCAAGCGCCGACCACTGGCTAACTGGTCGCTGACAAAATCCATGCTCCACACCTCATTCCACTGTGTAGCGGCTTGCAGCGGCGTGCGCACGCCGGTCAGCTTACGCCGACGGTTACGTCGTCTAACCGCCAGACCTTGTTCGCGATACAAGCGGTACACCCGCTTGTGGTTGATGCCCGGAAACTCTGCGCGCAACAGGTCATACACTCGCCGATAGCCAAAGCGGCGGCGCGTGTGGGCGATATCGATGATGCGGGCGGTCAGCCGATGCGTGAATGCATCGGTTTGCGGCGGATGTCGCCAGGCGTCTCGAGAAAGCCCCACAAGCCGGCAAGCGCGGCGTTCCGACAATGCCAGTCCGCTGCTTAGCATGATGCGGATGGCCTGCCGCTTGGCTTGCGGGGCTAGCGCTTTATCCCGAAGGCGACCTTGAGAGCTTCGATATCGAGGTGGGCTTCGGCCAGCAGCTTCTTGAGCCGGGCATTCTCGGCTTCCAGATCGCGAGCGCGCTGCAATTCCGCGACGTTCATGCCGCCGTATTTGCTTCGCCATTTGTAGAAGGTGGCTTCAGAGAAGCCTCCCTGGCGGCAGACCTCCTTGATGGCCATGCCGAGTTCGGCCTGCTTGAGAAAGCCGATGATCTGCTCTTCGGTGTATCTGCTCTTCTTCATATCCGTCATTTTCCTTCAAGTGACAGACTTCTCTCTACTTTTGATTGGTAGGAGCTGAGGGGAGCAGATCAGCAGACCTATAGCGATGCCGCCATTCAATTCTGCCTGACCATCAAAAACCTGTTTGGACTGGCGTTGCGGCAGACCATCGGTTTCATGCAAAGCCTGCTCAAGTTGGCGGGTCTGGACTGGAGCGTCCCAGATTACAGCACGCTATCCAGGCGGCAGCAGACGCTGCAGGTCAAAATTCCCTACCAGAAAAGTGCTGGCGCGCTGCATCTGCTGGTCGATAGCACAGGCATCAAAATGCTGGGCGAAGGTGAATGGAAAACCAAGAAACATGGCGCGGAATATCGCCGGCAATGGCGCAAGGTGCATCTGGGCATCGATGCGGAAACCCTGCAAATCCGCGCCATCGAGGTAACCGACAACCGCCAGAGCGATGCGCAAATGCTACCTTCGCTATTGACGCAAATCCCGGCTGATGAGCCGATAGGCTGCGTGAGCGGCGATGGGGCTTTTGATACCAAGGCGTGCCATGAGGCGATTGCCGCGCGGGGCGCGATCGGGTGCATTCCGAGCCGCAAGAATGCGAGACCGTGGAAAGGAAGTGTGCTGGGAGTGCTGGCGCGGAATGAGATTCTGCGGACCACCAAGCGACTAGGCCGGGCGATCTGGAAGCGTTGGAGCGGCTACCATCGCCGCAGCTTGGTGGAAACCAAGATGTATTGCTTTAAACGGCTTGGCGAGAGGGTGATGGCCCGGCGTTTCGATGGTCAAGTGGCAGAGCTGCAAGTACGTGCTGCCATCTTGAACCGCTTCAGCATGCTGGGCCGGCCGTGCACGGTGCCGGTGGCGTAAATCCGTTTGGGGAAAGGGGAAACTCGTCCTGTTCAGGATCTGTGCAACAGCGCCGTCTTAAGGTCAAGCGCCCAAGCGGCCCAGAAGCTGGCGCGAAACCCATCCTTCACAGCAGCAGACGCCCGGCCGTGCTTACCCGACACCCCAACCCAGGCCCGCTTCGGCGCATAAGCGCTTGATCAGACGAGGAGTTATCTTACTTACAGCAAGGCAAAATGTCTCCCGCCTTATTCGATCAAGCGCATGTGGGCGCGCACCCAGTTGCGATCTTCCGCCTCGAAATGCCACCACTCGGTGGCGATGGCGCGAAAACCCGCCGTCTCCATGCAGTTTCGCAGCAGCAGGCGGTTGGCCAGTTGCGCCGCGCTCAAGCTCCCGGCGGCGCGCATCGCGGCTTCGTGCCGCGGCTGCGCCAGCTCGGTGAAGTCGTCGAAGCCGGTGCCCATGTCGAGTTCGCGTCCGGCTTCGTCTTCCAGGGTCAGGTCCACCGCCATGCCGAAGCTGTGAATGGAGCCGCGCGCCGGATCGGCCACGTACACCCGCTGCGGCGTATCCTTGACGATGTCCCACAGCACGCGCTGCACCCGCCCGGGACGCAGCGCGTCGAAAATCCGCAGACGGTGTCCTGCCTGCCGCCGCGCCAGCTCCGCGGCGGCCTGCGCCAGCTTGGCAGCGGCATCGCGGTGCAGCCGCGCTGGCTGCGCCGCGCCATACAGATTGCGTCCGACGAAGTTGTCGGCGCTTGCATAGCGCAGATCGAGGCGGACGCCGGGCAGCCCGTCTATCGGGACGTATTCCGGGTAGCTATCCAGCGCTTCCAGCTTGGTGGTCGCCGACATGGCGTCTCCTCTCTCCGATGATCCATCGCAAACCTGCAGTTGGACGCGATATGCGATACTCGAATGACAATCCGATACCGGCTTGAACTGACATGATAGCCCGGACCGATAAAACCAGAACAGGAAAGCGGACATGCTTCTTCCCCGCCCTTTGCGCCCATTCTTGCTTGCCGCGCTGCTGGGCAGCGCCTTGCCTGGCTCCGCCCTGGCAGCCAAACCGCTGGTCTTCTGCGCCGAGGCCTCGCCCGAGGGGTTCGACCCCGCGCTATGGGACAGCGCCACCACCTACAACATCACCAAGCCGGTGTTCCAGGGGCTGGTGGAGTTCCAGCGCGGCGGCGTGACGCTGCGCCCCGGCCTCGCCGAACGCTGGGCCGTATCGGCCGACGGCCTGGAATACACCTTCAAGCTGCGCCGCGGCGTGCATTTCCACCAGACCGACTATTTCACGCCGCAGCGCGATTTCTCCGCCGATGACGTGGTGTTCACCGTCAACCGCTGGATTCGGCCGGAGCTGCCGTTCAACCAGGCTTTCAAAACGCCGCTGACCGGCCCGGATGGTTATGGGCTGGCCAAGATGATCGAATCGGTGCAAAAGCTGGACCAGCATACGGTGAAAATCCGGCTGAGGGAGCGCAACGCCACCTTCCTCACCTTCTTCGCCATGGGCTTCGCCGGCATGCAGTCGGCCGAATACGCTGAGCAATTGCTGCAAGGCGGCAAGCCGCAGCAGATCAACCAGCTGCCCATCGGCACCGGCCCTTACCGCTTCAAGAGCTATGCCAAAGATTCGACCATACGCTATGAGGCCCATCCGCAATACTGGGGCCATGCGCAGAAAACCCGCAGCCTGGTGTTCGCCATCGTCGCCGACCCGCAAGTGCGCCTGCAGAAGCTGAAGGCAGGCGAATGCCAGGTGGCGGCCGCGGTGCGCGAGTCGGACCTCGACACGCTGGCGGCGGACAAGCGCATCAAGATCGCCTCCACCGGCGCCAGCAATATTTCCTATCTCGCCTACAACCTGAAGCGGCCACAGTTCGCCAAACGCGAGGTGCGGGTGGCGCTGGACATGGCCATCAACCGCGACGCGCTGTTCAAGGCCATGTTCCCCAAGGGCGGAGCGATCCAGGCTATCAATCCGTATCCGCCATCGATCTGGAGCTGGAACCCGAAAACGCGCAACGAATACAACCCGGCCAAAGCCAAGGCCTTGCTGGCCCAGGCCGGCTATCCCAACGGCTTCACGGTGAATCTGTGGGCGCTGCCGGTGCAGCGTCCCACCAATCCCAACGGCAAGCTGATGGCGCAGATGATCCAGCAGGACTGGGCCAAGATAGGCGTCAAAGCCAATATCCAGAGCTACGAATGGGGCGAGTACCTGAAGCGCGCCGCCGCCGGCGAACACGATGTCTATATGTCCGGCCTGACCAGCAATTCCGGCGACCCGGACGACTTCCTGTGGAACAGCCTGTCCTGCAGCGTCAGCAAGGGCGGCCAGCGCTTTTGCGACGCCGAATTCGACAACTTGCTGCAGCTGGGCCGCCAGACCACCGATCAAAAGCAGCGCACGCGCTACTATCTGAAGGCGCAGGAAATCTTCAAGTACCAGCGGCCATGGATCACCATCGCCCATTCGCGCATCTATATTCCGCTGCGCAACAATGTGCAGGGCTTCATCATGAATCCGAATGGCTCTTTTGATTTCGAGGACGTATGGCTCAAATGAATCCCGCCTGGCCCTCCAGCTTCAGCAGCCATCGCTACCAGGCGCTGACGGACGGCCCGCGCTTGATCGTCACCGGCGCGGTGCACGGCAATGAAGTGTGCGGCGCCGTCGCCATCCGCCGCCTCATGGCGGAGCTGGAACAAGGCGCGCGATCACTCGTCCGCGGCATGCTGACTCTGGTGCCGGTGGCCAATCCGCTGGCCTACCAGCTGGGCCAACGCGGCGGCGAGCGCAATCTGAACCGCAACCTCGCGCCCCAGCCCAGCCCGCAAGACTACGAAGACCATGTCGCCAACTGGCTATGTCCGCTGCTGGCCGAACATGAAGCGCTGCTCGATCTGCATTCGTTCCAGTCGCCGGGCCAGCCCTTCGTTTTTCTGGGGCCGCAAGATAACGCAGGCACGCTGGAGCCGTTTTCGCATGCGGCAAAAGAGGAAGCGCTGGCGCGATGTTTGGGGGTGAGCCGCGCCATGGATGGCTGGCTCAGCACCTATGCCTTGGGTGTGGAGAGACGTCAATCGGCAGCGCTGGGCGACGCGCGGCAACGCGCGCTGAACAGCGACGTCCGCTACGGCGTGGGCACCACCGAATACATGCGCAGCCAAGGCGGCTGGGCGCTGACCCTGGAGTGCGGCCAGCACGACGATCCGGCCGCGCCGGAAGTGGCTTATCGCGCCGTCGTCAACACGCTGGCGCATCTGGGCATGATCCGCTCGCCGGCCCCGGCGCCGCAAACGCTGCAAGGATTGAGCCTGTATGAGGTAGTGGACAAACAGCACGACGCCGACCGTTTCGTGCGCGACTGGGCCAGCTTCGATCCCGTGCGGCGCGGCGAAACCATCGCCGTGCGCGCCGATGGCAAAACCTTGCTGGCGCCGGAAGACGGCTGCATCGTGTTTCCCAGCCCAGGCGCGCCGCCAGGGCAAGAGTGGTTCTACCTGGCTCGGCCTTCGGCCAGATGGTAAGCGCCAAGGGCGCGAGACTTACGCGACAAACAAGCTGCCTCGCTCCGCAACAATGGTGTGCACCTCTGCGCCGGCGCAGCGGAAGCGGACTCGAAAAGGCCGCATGCGGCCCAACAGCCCGCTTTTCCCAGTCGGCGCCAGCGTCAAGCAGCCGGCTTGCCAGTCCAGCGCCTGCACCTCGAATTCGGTGAAATCGACAAAACGGCCCAACAAGGGGTGAATCGCTTTATAGCCGGCTTCCTTCGCCGAGAAAATCAGCGTCTCCGCCAAGGTATCGTCGCGCTGTCCCAGCCAGGCCTGTATTTCTCGCTCCGTGCAGCAAAGCGACCTTATGCTCCGCGCCGCGCTAGGCCTGGCCAGTTGCTCGCTATCCATGCCCAAGGCCGCATAGTCGCTGGAAAATGCCGCCACCGCATAAGCCGCCTCGCCGTGATGGGTGATGGAGCCGACCAAGCCATCAGGCCACAGCGGCACGCCCGACTCCGCGCGCCCGACCGCGCCATTTGGATAGCCCAATTCCACCAAAGCCCGCTCTGCGCACAGCCGCCCGCCCAGGAAGGACAACTGCCGCTTGCGCACGGCGCGGGCCAGCGCGGCCGGCAAGATCGCCGCCAAATCCAGCTCCGCCAGCGCCCGATCCAGCGCGGCCAGCGAGATGCCGCAACCCGCGCTCCCGGCCAGCTCATGCGGCGCGTCCAGCCAGCAACCAGCCAGCTTGTGCTGGGCATCCGGCAGCCCGCGTTGCAAACTTTGCGTGATGCTAAAATCATGTCGATCCGTCAACGCAATACCCATTGGCTCCTTATCCTTGCAAAATCCGACAAGACCGCTGTCAACGTAAATTTGTCCCCATCATCGCTGCAGCGTACCACTGTCGCCAGCGATGGCGGCGCTTCACCCCCCTCGTCGCCATGACAAAACGGGGAGCCGCTTGCGCGACTCCCCGTTTGCGAAGATCAGACTCGAACCAGACTTAACGGTACGCGCTGGCATCCGCTGTCAGCATAGGCCGATGGCCATCGGCCGGCGTTTTGCCATCCACCGCCATCATCACCGACAAAGCGGTGATGGTGATGATAGAGAAGAAAAACACCTGGCGCGCCCAGGCCCGGTCGTCGGTTTCCCGCTTGTAGCCGGACAGCGCCATCTTCAGCCACCACAGGCTGGTGGCACAGGCCACCGCCAGATAGCCGTAGCCGGCGTAGCCGCCGAATACCAGCATCACGGTCGCCGCGGCGAAGGCCAGTATGTACAGGACAATCTGCTGCTTGGCGCTGGAAATGCCGCGCACCACCGGCAACACCGGAATGCCGGCCGCCTCGTAGTCCTTGAAGCGGAAGATGGCAATCGCGTAGGAGTGCGGCATCTGCCACAGGCTGAACATCAACAGCAGGATAGCCGCGCCCATGTCGAAGCGGCCGGTGACGGCGCAGTAGCCGGCCACCGGCGGCACCGCGCCGGACAGGCTGCCCACTACGGTGCCGTACACCGAGTTGCGCTTCATGTACAGGCTGTACACGCCGACATAGATCACGAAGCCGAACAGCACCCAGCCGAAGGCCAGCGGATTGGTCCAGCGCCACAAGATGGCGAAACCGGCCAGCCCCAGCACGATGCCGTGGGCCAGCGCCGCCTTGGTGCTCATCGCGCCGGTGACCAGCACCCGTTTCTGGGTGCGGGTCATCTTGGCGTCGATGTCCTGGTCGATGCAGTTGTTGATGGCGCAGCCGGAGGCCACGACCAGCACCAGACCGCTCACCGTGGCCAGCAGCAGCCACCAGTCAACCGGCCCCTGCGCCGCCAGCAGAAAACCGCCGACGGCCGAGATCAGGTTGCCGAAGATGATGCCCGGCTTGGTGACTTGGAGATAGCGTTTGAGCTTCAAATCGGCTTTCCTCAACCCCGCCTCAGCGCATCATCAGCGCGTCGGCGGAGTAGATGATCCAGATCGACAGGCCGACCAGCAGCACGATCACCATGCCGGTGAACAGGAAGGAGAAGGTATTGAGCTTGCCTTCCTTGCTGAAGTCCAGGTGCAGGAAATACTTCAGCTGCACCACGATCTGCACCACCGCCAGGGCGAAGATGCCGATCAGCGTGGCCTGCTTGGTGAAGGCGCCGCCCATCACCATCCAGAACGGGATGACGGTCAGGATCACGGACAGAACGAAGCCGACCAGATAGCCCTTTACGCTGATATGGCTAGCGTTGTCATGAGAATGGCTGTGGCTCATCACATGGCTCCTTTCAGGTAGACGACGGTGAACACGCAGATCCACACGATGTCGAGGAAGTGCCAGAACAGAGACAAGCAGTTCAGGCGGGTCATGGCGCGGCTGGTCAGGCCAGTCTTCACCACTTCCAGCATCATCACGCCCATCCAGATCAGGCCGGCGGTCACGTGCAGGCCGTGCAGGCCCACCAAGCCGAAGAAGGCCGACAGGAAGGCGCTCTTCTGCGGGCCGTGGCCCTCGGCGATCAGGTGATGGAACTCATTGATTTCCAGACCGATAAACGCCGCGCCGAACAGGAAGGTCACCGCCAGCCAGCCCAGCACCGCGGATTTGTTGCCCTTGTGGCCGGCGATCATGGCAAAGCCGTAGGTGATGGAGGACAGCAGCAGGGCCGCGGTTTCCACCAGCACGTATTGCAGATCGAAGATTTCCTTGCCGGTCACGCCTTCCGCCACATTGCGGAACAACACCGCATAGCCCGCGAACGCCGTCGCGAACAAGATGCAGTCGGTCATCAGGTAGAACCAGAAGCCCAGGACAGTCTGCTCGCTGCTGTCGTGGTGGCCGTGGTCCTCATGCGCGCCATGCGCTTGGTTTACATAAGTCGTCATGTCAGATCCAGCCTGTTACGCGATCGTGGTCGGACGGGCAGCCTTTTTCGGCTTGGCCTGATCACGCTCGGTATAGTTGTCCACATCGATGCCCAGCTGTTCGAAGCGGGCGCGCTCGATGGCTTCCACTTCGTCCGGCTGCACGTAGTAGTCCAGGTCGTTGTCGTAAGCGCGGGCCAGCATGCTGCCGAGGATGCCCACCAGGCCAACGATGGCCAGCCACCAGATGTGCCAGATCATCGCAAAACCGAACACGGTGGCGAAGGCGCCGATGAAAACGCCGACCGAGGTGTTCTTCGGCATGTGGATAGGCTCGTACGACTTCGGCACAGCGTAGGCCACGCCCTTTTCCTTCATGTCGGTGAAGGCGTCGATGTCATGCACCTGCGGCAGCTTGGCGAAGTTGTAGAACGGCGCCGGGGAGGAAGTGGACCACTCCAGGGTGTGGCCGTTCCATGGGTCGCCGGTTTCGTCCTTCAGTTCCTTGCGCTTGATGACGCTGACCACGATCTGCAGCAGCTGGCAGCCGATGCCGCAAGCGATCAGCAGCGCGCCGAACAGGGCGATGTTCAGCCACGGCTCAAACGCCGGGTTGGTGGTGTAGTTCAGGCGACGGGTCATGCCCATGAAGCCCAGCACGTACAGCGGCATGAAGGCGAAGAAGAAGCCGATCTGCCAGAACCAGAACGATGCCTTGCCCAGCTTAGGCTCCAACTTGAAGCCGAACACCTTGGGGAACCAGAAGGTCAGGCCGGCCAGGTAGCCGAACACGGCGCCGCCGATGATGGTGTTGTGGAAGTGGGCGATCAGGAACAGGCTGTTATGCAGCACGAAATCCGCGCCCGGCACCGCCAGCAGCACGCCGGTCATGCCGCCGATGGAGAAGGTCACCATGAAGCCCAGTGTCCACAGGATCGGGGTTTCAAAGCGCAGGCGGCCCTTGTAGATGGTGAACAGCCAGTTGAACAGCTTCACGCCGGTCGGGATCGAGATGATCATGGTCGCGATGCCGAAGAAGGCGTTCACGTTGGCGCCGGAGCCCATCGTGAAAAAGTGGTGCAGCCAGACCATGAAGCCCAGGATGGAGATCGCGCCGCTGGCGTAGATCATGGACTTGTGGCCGAACAGGCGCTTGCCGGCAAAGGTGGACACCACTTCGGAGAAGATGCCGAAGGCCGGCAGAACCAGAATGTAAACCTCGGGGTGGCCCCAGGCCCAGAACAGGTTCAGGTACATCATGGCGTTGCCGCCCGCTTCCGCGGTGAAGAAGTGGAAGTCCAGGTAGCGGTCCAGCGTCAGCATGGCCAGCGCGCCGGTCAGGATCGGGAAGGAGGTGGCGATCAGCACGTTGGCCCAGGTGCAGGTCCAGGTGAAGATCGGCATTTCCATCAGCTTCATGCCCGGAGCGCGCATCTTGATCACGGTCACCAGGAAGTTGATGGCCGTCAGCGTCGTCCCCAAGCCTGACAGCTGCAAGGCCCAGATGTAGTAATCCACCCCCACGTCAGGGCTGAATCCCAGCTCGGCCAGCGGAGGATAGGCCACCCAGCCGGTGCGGGCGAAGTTGCCCACGCCCAGCGACAGGTTGACCAGGATCACGGCGGACACCAGCAGCCAGAAGCTCAGCGAGTTCAGGAAGGGGAAGGCTACGTCGCGCGCGCCGATTTGCAGCGGTACCACGATGTTCATCAGGCCGGTCATGAACGGCATCGCCATGAAGATGATCATGATCACGCCGTGGGCGGTGAAGATCTGATCGTAGTGTTCCGGCGGGAAGATGCCGTGGCTGCCGCCGGTGGCGACGGCCAGCTGGGTACGCATCATCAGCGCGTCGGCGAAGCCGCGCAGCAGCATGATCATGGCGACGATGATGTACATCACGCCGATTTTCTTGTGATCGACCGAGGTCAGCCACTCATTCCAGAGATAGCCCCACTTGCCGAACTTGGTGATGAGCGCGAACAGCATCAGCCCGATCAGGCCGGCGCCGCCCAGCGCCCCCATGATGATGGGCTCATGGTACGGAATCGCGTCCAGAGTCAGTTTACCTAACCACATTAATCGTTACTCCTTGACGACCGGCGGGGTGATCGCGGCGCACAGTTCTTTGGTCATCCTGGCCAGCTTGATAGCGTCGTCGCTATCGGCCAGCGAGGGGCGTGCAGCCATGTACTTGTGCTGCACGGCTTCGAACAGATACGGCGTGCTGGACGAGTAGTAAGCCACCGGATTGTTCTCGCTCGGCTTCAACAGCTGCAGGTAGGCCTGGGGATCCAGCGCCTTGCCGGAAGCCTTGACCTTGGCGACCCAGGCGTCGAACTCGGCCGGCGTCTTGGTGGCGATCGCGTTGAACTTCATGCCGGTGAAGCCCGCCCCGCTGTAGTTGGCGGAGAAGCCCTTGTAGATGCCCGGCTCGTTCGCCAACAGATGCAGTTGGGTCTGCATGCCGGCCATGGCGTAGATCTGGCCGCCCAGCTGCGGGATGAAGAAGGAGTTCATCGTTGCGTCGGAAGTGATCCGGAAGCTCACCGGCACATTGGCCGGGAACGCCAGTTCATTGACGGTAGCGATTTGCTGCTCGGGATAGATGAACAACCACTTCCAGTTCAGCGCCACCACCTGCACCTGGATCGGCTTCTGGTCGGAATCCAGCGGACGGTAAGGGTCCAGCTTATGGGTGGTGTGCCAAGTCAGCGTCGCCAGGAAGGCGATGATGATGCAGGGGATCAGCCAGACTACCAGCTCGATCTTGGTCGAGTGCGACCACTTCGGCTCGTAAGCGGCGTCCTTATTGCTGGCGCGATATTTCCAGGCAAAAACCAGGGTCATCACGATCACCGGAATGACGACCAGCAGCATCAGCGCGGTTGCCGTGATGATCAGGGACTTCTGCTCGGCAGCGACCGGGCCCTTGGGGTCAAGGATACCGCCTTGACATCCCGAGAGCAGCAGAGCGACGAGCGGAGAAAGCCCCCACAACAGGCGGGAGGGTCTATGGTTTCTCATCTTACGACTTTACGGGTTAAAAATCCTTCAACGCGCCGATGCGCAACAGGCGTTGCGAGCCATGCTCCAACGCCAGCGAAATGTCCAGCAGGCGGGTTCCGCCCTCCTCTCGGGGATCGGCAACGCCGCCAAGCGAAACAACAGACTTTCAGGGCTCGCGGATTCCGCGAATCACCGGCGCGCATCCGTTTCCACGGCGGAAGCGGGCCGGAGGAAGCCGCTCAAGAAGCGCTTCCCGTGATGAGGTGACAGCTGAAAACCCACTGTCCGGGTGAACGCCGGGATACGGCGCGGGAAGACAGGCATTCGGCAAACACAAACATCGATTCCGACCCGGCCCTGCTGCGGCAAATCGTCGCAGGACACGCGTCGAGCGGCCGTATTAGAAACAGTTTTGCCTGATATTTCAAGGGGATTGACCCAGATCAATGACAGCTGCCGGCAAAATATGCAATTCGATTGATTACTATCAATGTCGCCCGTCGGCAAAATCTATAATGCAGACAATGATTTAGGACATCGTCCTTGACAAAGCCAGACGACGCTTGGCGTTGCAATCTGTTACAAAATTATTTTGCCGAATATAGCGCACTGCAGCTGCGCACAGGCTGTGCGCCTGCATGATGACGCCATGGGCCGTGAAAAATGCAAAAAGCCGAATCAAAATGATTCGGCTTTTCCGTATTTGGTTGCGGGGGCAGGATTCGAACCTACGACCTTCGGGTTATGAGCCCGACGAGCTACCAGACTGCTCCACCCCGCGTCAGGAGAGAACGCATCATAATCCGCCTGCAGATTGGCGTCAAGACATTTTTATCTCAATGTATAAAATCAGCGGCGGAGCTCAATGAAACAACAGGGCGGCAAAAGCCGCCCTGTCGAGCACCACCGCTGGCAAGCCCCTGTGCGCCTTGGATCAAGCTTTCGGCGGGGCTTTGTCGTCCGAATTACTTCTTCTCTGCGCGCGCCTTGGCGATCAGCTCATTCAACACCTGGGTCATGCGCTCGGGCGTGCTGGTCACCAGCACGTACTTGCCGTTGACGATGATCGTGGGCGTGCCCTGGATCTGGTAATCGCGGGTGATCTTGGCCGCGCGCGCCACTTGGGCGTTGATGCCGAAAGAGTTGTAGGTCTGCAGCAACTTGGCACTATCGATGCCCTTTTGCTGCTTGACCCACTTGGTGAACTCGGCCGGGTCGGCCAGATTGATGCGCTGCTTGATCTGCGCGTCGAAAGCCGGGCGATGCAGCTTGTCGAACGTACCGGTTGCCTTGAAGGTGGCGAACATGCGGGCGAAGCCTTCCATGGACTTCTGCCACACGATCTGCTCCTTGCGGAAACTCACATCGGCCGGCTGCGTCTTGGCCCAGGCGTTCATCGCTGGATCATCGTCGTAGCAATGGATGCAGTGATAGGAGAAGAACTCGATCACTTCGACTTTCTTCGGATCCGCCACCGGCTGAGGCGTGCTCAGCATGGTGTAGTCCTTCCCCAGTTCGATCGCCGCATTGGCCAAGCTGCTGGCCGCCAGCAGCATTAACAACAACCATTTCTTCATCTTGTTTTCCCGTGTATGGATTGTTCGACTACTCGGCCTTCACCACGCTGGCGGCGATGCCGTTTTGCTTCAATTGCGCGCGCAGGCGGTCCACCTCGTCCTGACGGCTCAGCGGCCCGACGCGCACTCGATGCACCATCCCCTTGTCCGGCACGCTGACCGACTGGATCTTGGCCTCTACGCCCAGCAGCGCCAGCTTGGCCTTCAAGTTGTCGGCCTCGTCCTGATTCTGGAAGGCGCCGAGCTGCAGATAGACCTTTTTGGCCTGCGCCGATGACGAAGGTTCCCCCGCCTTGGCGTCTGAGGTCACCGCATCCACCTGGCCTGGCAGAATCTTGTAGAAATCGAAGCGCTGGTCGTTGCCGTCATGCTTGGCCTGGGCCGGCGGCGCGGCAGGCTTGGGCTTGTTCTCATGCGTGGCCGCGCCCGGCGGCGGCAAGGGGACCGCTTCGGTCGAATCCAGCGTGGCCTGCGCGCTGGACTGCGCGGGATGCGGCGGCGGCGCGGACGCCGTGGCGGAAGCGGCCTCGGAGATGCGCGTGCCCGGCGCCAGTAGTTCGGTCGGCGGCTGGGAGGTTTCGGCCTTGGCCTGGTTCTTGGTCTGGAACGACGCCGGGGAGCGGTTGAGATACATCGCCAGACCCACGGCCACCGCCACGCCGATGATCAGGCCGATGATCATGCCCGCCATCATGCCGCCCCCGCCGCTGCGCGAAGAGGAAGACGAATTGCCGCGCCCGCGCGACGGACGAGGGGAATTTTTCAGATCTCGATTAGCCATTCACCACTACCGCTATTGTTGTCGAACGGATTGCCATCATGCCATCCGGTTGATTGATCAAATATCTTCACGCGCCAGGCGCCGCAGCTGAATCGCCTGCAAAACATGATTGCGGCTTATGCGCTCCGCGTCCTGCAAATCGGCGATGCTGCGCGAAACCCGCAGTATCCGATGATAAGCGCGTGCCGACAAGCCGAGCTGCTGCAGGGCCTTGGCCAGAATCGCCAGCGCGTCGGCATCCGCGCCGCAGTGCCGCTCCAATTGCTCGCCCTGCAGCGCCGCATTCAGCACGCCCTGCCGGCGCCACTGCCTCTCGCGGGCCTGCAGCACCCGTCGCCGCACCGACTCGCTGCTCTCGCCGGCCGATGCGCTCAACAACTCCTCAGCAGTCAGCGCCGGCACCTCCACATGCAGGTCGATGCGGTCCAGCAAAGGCCCGGAAATTTTACCGCGATATCGCGCAACCTGCTCCGGCGTGCAGTGGCAGCGTCCGGAGGGATGGCCGTGATAACCGCAAGGACAGGGATTCATCGCCGCCACCAGCTGAAAGCGCGCCGGGAAGCTCGCTTGTCGCGCCGCCCGCGAAATATGGATGACGCCGCTCTCCAATGGCTCGCGCAACACTTCCAGCACCTTGCGGTCGAATTCCGGCAACTCGTCCAGAAACAGCACGCCGTGATGCGCCAGGCTGATTTCGCCAGGCCTGGGGTCGCTGCCCCCGCCGACCAGCGCCACCGCGGAAGCCGTGTGATGCGGCGCGCGAAAAGGCCGGGCGCGCCAGCTGGCGGCGCGGAAGCCCTGCGACGCCAGCGACTGCACCGCGGCGCTTTCCAGCGCCTCCTCCGCCGACAAGGGCGGCAACAGGCCCGGCAGGCGCGACGCCAGCATGGACTTGCCGGTGCCGGGCGGCCCCATCAGCAACAGGCTGTGGCCGCCGGCCGCGGCGATTTCCAAAGCGCCGCGCGCAACGGACTGGCCTTTGACATCGGCCAGATCGGGATAGTTCGGCAACATGCCGAAGGCGGGAGCGGCAACCGGCTCCAAAGGCTGCAGGCCATTCAGATAGGCGCAGGCCTGCAGCAGCGACGCCACGCCGTAAATCCGCGCGCCCTCGGCCACTGCGGCTTCCGCTGCGCTGTCCGCCGGCAAAACGAAAGCGCGGCCCGCGGCGTGGCATTGGCAGGCCATGGCCAGCGCGCCGCGCACCGGCCGCAATTCGCCGCCCAGCGCCAGCTCGCCGGCGAACTCGTAGCGGGTGATGTCGTCGCACTTGATCTGCCCAGACGCCTGCAGGATGCCGATGGCGATGGGCAGATCGAACCGGCCGGAATCCTTGGGCAAGTCGGCCGGCGCCAGATTGACCGTGATGCGGCGCGCCGGAAATTCGAAGCCGGAAGTCTGGATGGCGGCGCGCACGCGCTCCCGGCTTTCCTTCACTTCCGCTTCCGGCAAACCAACGATGTTGAAGGCAGGCAAACCGTTGGCCAGATGCACTTCCACCGCCACCTCCGGCGCCTGCATGCCCTGCAAGGCTCTGCAATGCAACACGGCCAGCGTCATGTACAGGTTCCCCCTTGGCGGCGGGTATGGCATCCGCCGCGTTTGAAGCGCACATGCGGCAGCCTCCCGGCAAGCCGCCGTCCAATCCGGCCTTCACCGCGGAGGATGACAGCCGTGCCTATTCTGCCCCTCTCAGGAGTGGCCGAGTTCCGACTGCGCTTCGGCCTTGGCGGCTGACTCCTCCGGAAACACCTGGCTCTCCAGGCGGCCAAGACGGGACTCCAGCGCCGCCAGCTGCTCGCGGGTGCGGGCCAACACGGCCTGCTGCACATCGAACTCCTCGCGCGTCACCAGATCCATTTTGGAAAAAGTGGAGGCCATCATGGCGCGGATGTTTTTTTCCAAATCCTTGGCCGGGCTGGCGGCGATGGTTTCGCTGATCTTGGCGCTGATTTCGTCAAACAGTTTCTGGCTCAACATGCTCGCGGCTCCTGCGGTTGCTTGATATCAAGCGGAGTGTAGCAAAAAGCGCCGCGGCGCTCCCGCTTTCCTGTCCGCTCGGCCCATCTACGTCCCTTGCGGCTAGACGCGCACAGCCGCCAGACACCGCTTGCGATGCGACGCACCATAACGGTGCAGGCAAGTCCGCTGCAGCGCACAAATACAGTGCCATAATGCGAGCCTGCCTCCCCCGCCGCTACGCATTCTTGCGGCAAGCGCCCTCGCCTAAGGCTGGCACGATTCCTGCGTTAGCGTTGTCAGCAGAACCTGATCTGTCAATCGCCCGAGTAAGGAGCAGCCATGAAACTCGTCACTGCAGTAATCAAGCCGTTCAAGCTTGACGAAGTCCGCGAAGCCCTGTCCGCCATCGGCGTGCAAGGCGTGACCGTATCGGAGGTCAAGGGTTTCGGCCGCCAGAAAGGCCATACCGAACTGTACCGCGGCGCCGAATACGTCGTCGATTTTCTGCCCAAGGTGAAGCTGGAAATCGCCATCGACGACGCGCTGCTGGACCAGGTGGTGGAAGCCATCGAGAAGTCCGCCCGCACCGGCAAGATCGGCGACGGCAAGATCTTCGTCTACGACCTGGAGCAGGTGATCCGCATCCGCACCGGCGAAACCGGCGCCGACGCCGTCTGACGTATCCGCGAAACTGGGGAAACCATAATGAAAAAGATACTCGCTGCAATGGCTGCCGGCCTGTCCACCGTTGCCCTGCCCGCGCTGGCCGACGCGCCGGCCGGCCCCGCGGTGGCGGCCGCGAAGGTGATCAACTCCGGCGATACCGCCTGGATGCTGACCTCAACCGCTCTGGTGCTGTTCATGACCATTCCCGGCCTGGCGCTGTTTTACGGCGGCATGGTGCGCAAGAAAAACGTGCTGGCCACGCTGATGCAAAGCTTCGCCATCACCGCCCTGGTGACGGTGCTGTGGGCCGTCGTCGGCTACAGCCTGGCCTTCACCGTCGGCAACCCGTATATCGGCGATCTGTCGCGCTTCATGCTGGACGGCATGGTGTACATGAAGGATGCCGGCAAACTGGCGGTGCATCCGCTGGCCGGCACCATTCCGGAATCGGTGTTCATGACCTTCCAGATGACCTTCGCCATCATCACGCCGGCGCTGATCACCGGCGCCTTCGCCGAACGCATGAAGTTCTCGGCCATGCTGGTCTTCATGGCGCTGTGGTCGCTGCTGGTCTACGTGCCGGTGGCGCACTGGGTATGGGCGCCGGGCGGCTGGATGGGCGACAAGGGCGTTCTGGACTTCGCCGGCGGCACCGTAGTGCACATCAACGCCGGCGTGGCCGGCCTGGTGACGGCGCTGGTACTGGGCAAGCGCGTCGGCTACGGCAAGGAAGTCATGGCGCCGCATAACCTTATCCTGACGCTGGTGGGCGCCTCCATGCTGTGGGTGGGCTGGTTCGGCTTCAACGCCGGCTCGGCGGGCGCCGCCGACGGCCGCGCCGGCATGGCCATGGTCACCACCCAGGTCGCCACTGCGATGGCCGCCCTGGCCTGGATGTTCGCCGAATGGGCCACCAAGAAGAAGCCGTCGGTGCTGGGCATCGCCTCCGGCGCCGTCGCAGGGCTGGTCGCCATCACGCCGGCCGCGGGCTTCGTCGACGTCAAGGGCGCGCTGATCATCGGGCTGGCCGCCGGCGTGGTGTGCTTCTGGGGCGCCACCGGTCTGAAGCACATGATGGGCTACGACGATTCTCTGGACGCGTTTGGCGTGCACGGCGTCGGCGGCATCCTGGGTGCGCTGCTGACCGGCATCTTTGCAGTGAAGGACATCGGCGGCGCCGATGGCAGCCTGGCCACCCAAGCGCTGGGCGTGGGCGTCACCATCGTCTACTGCGGCATCGTCACCTTCATCCTGCTGAAGCTGGTGAATCTGGCGATCGGCCTGCGCGTGGCGGAAGACGAGGAACGCGAAGGACTGGACGTGGTGCTGCACGGCGAGCGCGTGGAATAAGGCCGGCAGAGCGAAGTTTGTTGTGTAAGGGACTTGGCGGGGCCTCTGGCCCCGTTTTTTTTCGCCCCGGATATGTAAAAAAACCGGCCAGAAGGCCGGTTTGCGATGCTGAACTATTTAACGATGCGCAGGCTGGGACGACCGCCGCTCGGCCGATTCGGCCCTGGGTCGTCGTCATCGCCCTTAGGCTGATCGACCGAAGGCGCAGGCTTGAGCGCGGCGTCTTCCGGCATCGGCTCCACCTCGAAACCCATGCCTTCGCCCGTCTCGCGGGCGAAGATGGACATCACATTCCCCACCGGCACCCAGATGTCGCGAGACATGCCGCCAAAGCGCGCCGAAAACGAGATCCAATCGTTGTCGATCTGCAGATTCTTGGTGGCGCTATACGAGACATTGAGCACGATTTCGTTGTTCTTCACGTATTCGCGCGGCACATCAGTACGGTCATTGACCCACACCACGATATAGGGGGTGTGGTCATTGTCGCAGCACCACTGGTGCAAGGCGCGAATCATGTAGGGCTTGGTGCTGGAGCTCATCGCTTTTCCTTACTTGCGCATCGCCTTTTCGGACGGCGTCAGCGAATCGATGAAGGACTGGCGCTGGAAAATGCGTTCGGCGTACTTCAGGATAGGCGCTGCGCTCTTGCCCAGATCGATGTTGTAGTGCTCCAAGCGCCACATCAGCGGCGCGATGGCCACGTCGATCATGGAGAAATCATCGCCAAGCATGAACTTCTGCTTGGAGAAAATCGGGGCGATAGTGGTCAGACCGTCGCGGATCGCTTCGCGCGCCTTGGCGGCTTCCTTGCCGGTGGCGCCGGCTTCCAGCGTCTTGACGTGGATGAACAGCTCGTTTTCAAAACGGTGCAGGAACAGGCGCGCGCGGGCGCGCATCACCGGATCGGCCGGCATCAGCTGCGGATGCGGGAAGCGCTCGTCGATGTATTCGTTGATGATGTTGGACTCGTGGAGGATCAGGTCGCGCTCCACCAGCACCGGCACTTCGTTGTACGGATTCATCACGGCCAGGTCTTCCGGCTTGTTATGGATGTCCACATCGATAATTTCGAAATCCATCCCCTTCTCGAAGAGCACGATACGGCAGCGCTGACTGAATGGGCAGGTGATTCCGGAGTAGAGGGTCATCATGGCGGAGAAAATCCTTGACTAACAATGAATTGGTGTAGCAGGCCATTCTAGCACCTTAACTGCACGCATTTCCAGCATTTCAATACAACATCATGATTTAAAAAGAAAAAAGGCGGAAATCATTCCGCCTTTTCCAGACTGCCCCCAGCGCGAAATCAGTGCACGTCGCGCCAGTATTCCTTCTTCAGCAAGTACACCAGCGGGAACAGCAACAAGCCCAAGAACATCAGCACCACGTAGCCGATCTGCTGGCGCTTCACCGCGGCCGGTTCGCCCATATAGACCAGGAAATTGGTCAGGTCCGCCATCCGGCGATCGTACTCGACGGTATTGGCCTTGCCGTTTTCCAGCTTGGTCAGGCTGCCTGCCTTAACGAGCTGCAGAGAGTGCTCCTCATGGCCCTCGGCATCCTTCTCGGTCTTCAGCACCTGCTCGCCCTGCCACTCCCAGAACACATGCGGCATGCCGACTTTGTCGAATACCAGGTTGTTCCAGCCGGTAGGACGCGTCGGGTCGCGATAGAAGCCGCGCAGATAGCCATACAGGTAATCCGCGCCCCGCGAGCGGGCAATCAGCGACAAGTCGGGCGGCACGGCACCGAACCAGGCCTTGGCATCCTTCTTGTCCATCGCGATATTCATCTGATCGCCGATCTTGGCGCCTTCCGGCAGCAGGTTGGCCTTGATCTGCTCTTCAGACAGGCCGATGTCTTCCAGCCGGTTGTAGCGCATCATGCTGGCCGAATGGCAGGACAGGCAGTAGTTGACGAAGATCTGCGCGCCGCGCTGCAGGCTTTCCGTGTCCTGGATGTCGATCGGCGCTTTCTCGAGCTTGGGACCGCCCTCGTTGGCCAGCGCCGGCGCGGAGAACGGCAGCAGCAGCGCCATGGCGGCGATCAGCTTGCGCATCTTGTTTTTCATTTTCCTTATCCCCTTGCTTACACGTTCATGGCGAACAGCGCGGCCAGGAACACGGTCAGAGCCACCATGACCAGGAACTGGATCTGGCGCTTGGCATTGGTGTCCGTCACCCGCTCCGGCACCGGCACGCTGCCGACATCGTTCTTGGTGTAGAACGGCATGCCCAGGAAGAAGGCGAAGTAGACCACCGAGAATATCTGCGACAACGCCGTGCGCAAGCCATCCGGCGGCAGCGCGCCCAAGATGCCCAGGCCGATGAAGGCGGCGATGAACAGCACCAGCGCGATCTTGAACTTGGGACCGCGGTAACGGATGGATTTGATCGGAGAGCGATCCAGCCACGGCAGGAAGGCGATCAGCACCACGGCGGCGCCCATGGCCAGCACGCCCCACACCTGGGTGCCGGCAAACGACGGCACGGCGCGCAGAATGGCGTAGAACGGCGTGAAGTACCAGACCGGCGCGATGTGCGGCGGCGTCTTCAGCGGATCCGCCTGATCGAAGTTCGGATGCTCGAGGAAGTAGCCGCCCATTTCCGGCAGGAAGAACACGATGGCCGAGAACACGATCATGAACACCACCACGCCGAGGATGTCCTTGATGGTGTAGTAAGGATGCGAATAGATGCCGTCGAGGTAGAGGCCGGTTGCCGGGTCCTTGGGCTGCTGTTTGATTTCCACGCCGTCCGGGTTGTTGGAGCCGACTTCGTGCAGCGCCATCAGGTGCGCCACCACCAGCGCCAGCAGCACCAGCGGCACGGCGATCACATGCAAGGCGAAGAAGCGGTTCAGCGTGGCGTCGGACACCACGTAGTCGCCGCGGATCCACACCGACAAGTCAGGGCCGATCACCGGGATGGAGCCGAACAGGTTGACGATCACCTGAGCGCCCCAGAACGACATCTGCCCCCACGGCAGCAGATAACCCATGAAGGCCTCGGCCATCAGACACAGGAAGATCAGCGTGCCGAACACCCACACCAGCTCGCGCGGCTGTTTGTACGAACCGTAGATCAGGCCGCGGAACATATGCAGATAGACCACCACGAAGAACATCGAGGCGCCGGTGGAGTGCATGTAGCGGATGATCCAGCCGCCCGCCACGTCGCGCATGATGTATTCGACCGAGGCGAAGGCCACCGGCACGCCGGCGGCGTTCAGGGTGCCATCCGGCTTGTAGTTCATGGTCAGGAAAATGCCGGTGACGATCTGCAGCACCAGCACCAGCATGGCCAGCGAGCCGAAGAAGTACCAGAAGTTGAAATTCTTGGGAGCGACATACTTCCCCCATTGGCTTTCCCACAGGGCGGTCAGCGGAAAACGTTCGTCCACCCAGTTCAGCAGCTTTTGCGCTTTGCTCATTTTTCGCCCTCAGCTTATTTGTCGTCGCCGATCAGCAGACGGGTGTCGGACAGATACTTGTGCGGGGGAATCTCCAGATTCTTCGGCGCCGGTACCCCCTTGAACACGCGGGCAGCCAGGTCGAACTTGGAGCCGTGGCATGGGCAGTAGAAGCCGCCCAGCCAGTCCGGCCCCAGGTCGGCGGGCGCCAGATCGGGCCGGAAGGTCGGCGAACAGCCCAAGTGGGTGCAAATCCCGACCGCCACCAGATACTGCGGCTTGATCGAGCGGTGCTCGTTCTTGCAATAAGCTGGCTGTTGTTCGGCATCGGATGTCGGATCGACCAGCTTGGGATCGTTCTTCGGCAGATTCTTCAGTTGCTCCGGCGTGCGGCTGAGAATCCATACCGGCTTGCCGCGCCATTCAACGTTGATTTTCTGCCCCAGTTCAATCTTGCCGATATCGACTTCAACCGGCGCCCCCGCTGCCTTCGCCCGTTCCGACGGGAAAAAGCTCATCAAAAACGGCGTGGCCGCGCCAACCACCGCAACCCCTCCAACAGCGCTGGAAGCGACCGTCAGAAAACGACGGCGCCCCGTATCGACTTGCTGTTCACTCATTACAGTCATCCTCAATCGTGGAAATCGAGCCCTAAACTGCCAGATTTTACCCGATTACTAGTAGGGACTTGAAGCATCCATGCAAATAAATTGTCATTTACGCGCCAAAGCATCTCAAACAGGGTTATTTATATCAATAAATTCCACTTTTATGCCTGTTGATTTCATTAAATGCTCACCGAGCGATTGAATGCCATAGCGCTCTGTTGCATGATGGCCTGCAGCGATGAATGCGACATCGCTTTCCATCGCCATGTGATAATTCTGTTCCGATGCCTCGCCGGTGATGAAAGCGTCCACGCCCAGCGAGATGGCGTCGGCGAAAAAACCCTGGGCGCCGCCGGTGCACCAGGCGACCCGCCGCACCGGCTTGTCGGCCCGCCCCAGCAACAGAGCGCTTCTGCCCAGAATAGACGAAATATGCGCATTCAGCGCAGCGGCATCGTCGCCTGCCGCCCAACAGCCGTGCCACAGCAGGTCTTGCTCGCCGGCCTGCCCTTGCGCCTCGAAGCCCAGCACGCTGCCCAGGCTGGCGTTATTACCCAACTGAGGGTGGCCATCCAGCGGCAGATGATAGGCAAGCAGGCTGATGTCATGCTGCAGCAAGCTGCGAATGCGCTGTCTTTTCATGCCGCAGATGCCGGCATCCTCGCCTTTCCAGAAATAGCCGTGATGCACCAGGATGGCACCGGCGCCGCGTTCGATCGCCGCCTCGATCAAGGCTTGCGAAGCCGTCACGCCGGTTACAATCTTGCCGACCTCGGCCCGGCCTTCCACTTGCAGGCCATTCGGCGCGTAGTCCTTGTAACGCCGGGGTTCCAGCAGCACATCCAGTGCGGACATCAATTCTTTTAATTGCATTGACTTCATTCCCGTAATATTGGCGATCGTAATGGATTTGTCAGCACTCCGTCGCAATATGCAAGCTTTGCCGAAGCATCGACAAAACCGCTAAAATTAACAGCAGTAGATGGTACTCTCAATTCAGCCCTGCCTTAGCGCCCCTGTCTTCAGATACCATGCGGCTGCAAAATTTTTGCTTACAAAATTTCTCTTCTCGACAGAATGCCCTTCTGCTCAGCCAAGGCCGCGGCCGCTCACAATGATGCACCGCCAGCCAGAGCAAGCGGATGAAGCATGCTTGACATTAGCAACCTAGAGATTAGGTATATTGCATGACTATTCTCGTAACCGGCGGCGCCGGCTTTATCGGCGGCAATTTCGTACTCGACTGGCTGGCCAGCCAGGACGAAACCGTGGTCAATATTGATGCGCTGACCTATGCCGGCAATCTCGATACGCTGGCTTCGCTGAAAGATAACGCCAAACATGTGTTTGTTCACGGCAGCATCGGCGACCGCGGGCTTGTCGAAAAACTGCTGGCGCAACACCAGCCGCGCGCCGTGATCAATTTCGCGGCGGAAAGCCATGTCGACCGCTCCATCCACGGACCCGGCGACTTCATCCAAACCAATATCGTCGGCACCTTCAATCTGCTGGAAAGCGTGCGCGGCTATTGGAATGGCTTAGACGCCGAGCGCCAGGCCGCCTTCCGTTTCCTGCACGTCTCCACCGACGAAGTCTACGGCGCATTGTCGCCGGAAGACCCGCCATTCGCAGAAACCAACCGATATGAGCCGAACAGTCCCTACTCTGCCTCCAAGGCGGCGTCGGACCATCTGGTGCGCGCCTGGCACCACACTTATGGCTTGCCGGTGCTCACCACCAACTGCAGCAATAACTATGGCCCCTACCATTTCCCGGAAAAACTGATCCCGCTGGTGATTCTCAACGCCCTGGCCGGCAAGCCGCTGCCGATTTACGGCGACGGCCAACAGGTGCGCGACTGGCTGTACGTGAAAGATCATTGCAGCGCCATCCGCCGCGTGCTGGAAGCCGGCACGCTTGGCGAAACCTATAATGTCGGCGGCTGGAACGAAAAGGCCAATCTGGAGGTGGTCAACACCATCTGCGCCATTCTGGACGAGCTGAAGCCGCGCGCCGATGGCGCCCGCTACGCTACGCAGATCACGTTCGTGCAAGACCGCCCCGGCCACGACCGCCGCTACGCCATCGATGCGCGCAAGCTGGAACGCGAGCTGGGCTGGAAACCGGCGGAGACCTTTGACAGCGGCATCCGCAAAACGGTGGAATGGTATCTGGCCAACGACCAATGGGTGGACAACGTCAGCAGCGGCCACTATCGCGACTGGATAGACCAACACTACGGCCAACCGGCATGACGCGCATCCTGATTACCGGCAAGAATGGGCAGGTCGGCCACGAGCTGATGCGCGCGCTGGCGCCGCTGGGCGAGCTGGTTGCATTGGACCGCGAAGGAATGGACCTGACGAAGGCCAACGCCGTCCCAGTACTTCTGGATGAACTGCGCCCCGACATCATCGTCAATCCTGCCGCCTATACCGCTGTCGACAAGGCCGAGTCCGAACCCGAACTGGCTCATGCCATCAACGCTGTTGCGCCGGGCATTCTCGCGCGATGGGCTGAGCAACACGGTGCCTTGCTGGTGCATTACTCCACCGACTACGTATTCAACGGCAGCGGCACGGCGCCTTGGCGCGAAGACGACGCCGCCGATCCGCAATCAGTATATGGCCTCAGCAAATGGCAAGGCGAACAGGCGGTGCGGGCGGCGACGCCGCGCCATCTGATCCTGCGCACCAGTTGGGTATTCGGCGCGCATGGCACCAACTTCCTCAAGACCATGCTGCGTTTGGCTGGCGAACGATCGGAATTGAAAATAGTCGCCGACCAGATCGGCGCGCCGACCTCGGCCGCTCTGATCGCCGACACCACCGCGCTGATGATCCAACGCTACCTCGCCGATGGTGAGCACAGCCCCTTCGGTACTTATCATCTGGCGGCGGCCGGCGAAACCAGCTGGCATGGCTATGCCCAATATCTGATCGGCCAAGCAGGCAAGCTCGGCTTTCCGCTAACGCTCACTGCAGACGCTGTATATGGCATCCCGACGGAAGCGTACCCGCTGCCGGCCAAGCGCCCGGCCAATTCGCGCCTTGATTGCGGCAAGCTGCAGCGCGGCTTCGGCATCAACTTGCAGACATGGCAATACGGCGTCGACATGGCGCTCGCCACCCTGTGGCAACAACGGCAGACACAACAGAATTAAAAGGATTCCAAGATGAGCAAGGCTCGCAAAGGCATCATCCTCGCCGGCGGCTCCGGCACCCGTCTGTACCCGGCCACCATTGCGGTCAGCAAACAGCTGCTGCCGATCTACGACAAGCCGATGATTTACTATCCGCTGACCACGCTAATGCTGGCCGGAATCCAGGACATCCTGATCATCTCCACGCCGCAAGACACCCCTCGCTTCCAACAGTTGCTGGGCGATGGCAATCAGTGGGGCATCAACCTAGGATATGCCGTGCAAGCGAGTCCGGATGGCTTGGCGCAAGCCTTTTTGATCGGCGAACGCTTCCTAGACGGAGCGCCCTCTACCCTAGTGTTGGGCGACAACATCTTTTATGGCCACGATTTCTCCGGTTTACTGCAAAAAGCCAACGAAAAGTGCAGCGGCGCCAGCGTGTTCGCTTACCGCGTAAACGATCCCGAGCGTTATGGCGTCGTCGAATTCGATGTCGATGGCAAAGCCCTGTCTATCGAAGAAAAACCCAAACAGCCCAAATCGCACTATGCGGTAACCGGCCTGTATTTCTACGATGAACAGGTCGTCGACATCGCCAAAACCATCCAGCCCTCGGCACGGGGCGAACTGGAAATCACCGACGTCAACAACGTTTATCTGCAACAAGGCTCGCTCGACGTGCAAACCATGGGCCGCGGCTATGCCTGGCTCGATACCGGCACCCATGAATCGATGCTGGAAGCCAGCCAATTCATCGCCACCATTGAAAGCCGCCAAGGGCTCAAAGTAGCTTGCCCGGAAGAAATCGCTTACCGCAGCGGCTGGATAAACGGCGAACAAGTCAAAAAACTGGCGCAGCCCTTGCAAAAAACCGGCTATGGCCGCTACCTGCTCGCCATGTTGGAACACACCACTTACTAACTCAAGCGCGCGCTGCGGCAAAAATAACCTGCAGCATCAGGACTGTTTTCCATGAATGTGATCGATACCGCCATCCCAGATGTCAAAATCATCGAGCCTGCCGTATTTGGCGACGCGCGCGGCTTCTTTTTTGAGAGCTTCAATCAAAAGAAATTTGAAGAGGCCGTCGGCTATTCCGTAGAGTTCGTGCAAGACAACCACAGCCGCTCAGCCAAGGGCGTGCTGCGCGGCTTGCACTACCAGCTGGATCCGCATGCCCAAGGCAAGCTGGTGCGCGTGGCAGCCGGCGCGGTGTTTGACGTCGCCGTTGACATCCGACTGCAATCGCCGACCTACGGCCGATGGGTTGGCGTCGAGCTTAGCGCTGACAATAAACGCCAATTATGGATTCCGCCTGGCTTTGCCCATGGCTTTGTCACTCTGCTCGATGACACCGAATTCTTGTACAAAACTACCGATTACTGGTTCAAGGATCTTGAACGCGCCATCGCCTGGAACGACCCAACGCTGGCGATAGACTGGCCGCTACAGCAACCACCTGTACTGTCAGCCAAAGATCAGGAGGCTCCATTGTTTACTTCGCTTGGCGCCTAAAATCGTTTGATAAAAGAAAACGGCCCGGACAGCAACGCTATCCAGGCCGTTTTCCTAATGATGCCAGCAGCACTAAGGCTGCCGGCTCATCAGCAGCTGATTACATCATGCCGCCCATGCCACCCATGCCGCCCATGTCCGGCATGCCGCCAGCAGCCGGCTTGTCTTCCGGCAGTTCAGCGATCATGCAGTCGGTGGTCAGCATCAGGCCAGCTACGGAAGCGGCGTGCTGCAGAGCGGAGCGGGTGACCTTGGCCGGATCCAGCACGCCCATTTCCAGCATGTCGCCGTATTCGCCGCTGGCGGCGTTGTAACCGAAGTTGCCCTTGCCTTCCAGCACCTTGTTCACCACAACGGACGGCTCGTCGCCAGCGTTCTTGACGATCTGGCGCAGCGGGGCTTCGATGGCGCGCAGCACGATCTTCACGCCCGCTTCTTGTTCGGCGTTGTCGGTCTTCAGGCTGTCCAGCGAAGCGCGGGCGCGCAGCAGGGCCACGCCGCCGCCGGCAACCACGCCTTCTTCAACCGCAGCGCGGGTAGCGTGCAGCGCATCTTCCACGCGAGCCTTCTTCTCTTTCATTTCCACTTCGGTAGCAGCGCCAACCTTGATCACGGCAACGCCGCCGGCCAGCTTGGCCACGCGCTCTTGCAGCTTCTCGCGGTCGTAGTCGGAGGTGGCTTCTTCGATCTGCTTGCGGATTTCACCCACGCGAGCCTGGATGGTGGCAGCTTCGCCGGCGCCATCGATGATGGTGGTGTTTTCCTTGCCCACTTCCACGCGCTTGGCTTGGCCCAGCATGTCCAGGGAAGCTTTTTCGAGGGTCAGGCCCACTTCTTCGGCGATCACGGTGCCGCCAGTCAGCACAGCGATGTCTTGCAGCATGGCCTTGCGACGGTCGCCAAAACCCGGGGCCTTGACGGCAACGACCTTCAGGATGCCGCGAATGGTGTTCACCACCAGGGTAGCCAGGGCCTCGCCTTCCACATCTTCCGCGATGATCAGCAGCGGACGGCCGGATTTGGCTACTTGCTCCAGTACCGGCAGCAGGTCGCGGATGTTGGAGATCTTCTTGTCGAACAGCAGGATGAACGGATTGTCCAGCGCAGCGATCTGCTTGTCTTGATTGTTGATGAAGTACGGGGACAGGTAGCCGCGATCGAACTGCATGCCTTCCACCACATCCAGCTCGTTGTTCAGGCTCTTGCCGTCTTCGACGGTGATTACGCCTTCCTTGCCCACTTTTTCCATGGCGCTGGCGATGATTTCACCGATGTCGGAATCGGAGTTGGCGGAGATGGAGCCAACTTGAGCGATTTCCTTGGTGGTGGCGCACGGCTTGGCGATCTTGGCGATCTCACCCACCAGGGAGATAACAGCCTTGTCGATGCCGCGCTTCAGGTCCATCGGGTTCATGCCGGCGGCGACATACTTCATGCCTTCCTGCACGATGGCTTGCGCCAGCACAGTGGCGGTGGTGGTGCCGTCGCCAGCCACGTCGGAAGTCTTGGAAGCCACTTCCTTCACCATCTGCGCGCCCATGTTCTCGAACTTGTCTTTCAGTTCGATTTCCTTGGCCACGGACACGCCATCCTTGGTGATGGTCGGCGCGCCGAAGGAGCGGTCCAGCACCACGTTGCGGCCTTTCGGACCCAGGGTAACCTTGACGGCATCAGCCAGGATGTTGACGCCGTTTACCATCTTGGTGCGAGCGGAGTCGCCAAACTTTACGTCTTTAGCAGCCATTCTTAATCTCCAGAATTCGGTGTTTGAAGTGCGGGATGGGTCGGAGACTTACTCAACGATGCCCATGATGTCTTCCTCGCGCATCACGAGGACTTCTTCGCCGTCTACCTTGACGGTCTGCCCGGAATACTTGCCGAAGATGACCTTGTCGCCCTTCTTCAGCTCCAGCGGGCGGCGCTCGCCATTTTCCAGGATCTTGCCGTTACCGACGGCCAGAACCTCGCCCATGTCCGGCTTCTCAGCCGCGGCACCCGGCAGAACGATGCCGGAAGCGGTCTTTTCTTCAGCCTCGAGGCGCTTGATAACAACACGGTCGTGCAAAGGACGAATTGCCATGGATCTCTCCTGTAACATTGGCTGTTGAGAGTTGAACATCAGGATGTGTTGGTTGTCAGCCGAGAGCTTAGCACTCGGCTGTTGCGAGTGCTAATAATAGGGACGCCCCCCGCCGTTTTCAAGAGGCAGAAATGCAAAGAGCGCTCAAGGCGCTCTTTGACAGATCAGCTTTCCCGGCGAACCCGCCGCAGCACCAACCAGCGTGGCGTACGGAAGCGGACGATCATGCGGTAAAGGTAGACATAGCACATTGCGAACAAGGCGCAAAAAGTCATCAGTACCCCGGTGTCCTGCCAGAACAACATCGCCGGTGCCACCGACACCGAAGACAGTGCCCATAGATAGGGGGAAGTCAGACTGTTGCGCATGGTCATGTGGCCAGAGTCCTTAGACCCTACCATCCAACGAACCAGCCGCTTGTAGATCAGCATGTGCAAATGCAGTCCATCCGGCATGCCGGGGGACATCCCACGCAGGAACTTCTTCCGATAAATCGAGTACAAAGTTTCAAACACAGGATAGATCACACACAGCAACGGAAACCAAGGTGAAACCTGCGGATGACGAGCCACCAACAGCACCGAAACCTCTGCAATCATGAAACCGACCAAGTAAGCGCCGCCGTCACCGGCGAAGATCAGACCGCGCGGGAAATTCCAGAACAAGAAACCGGCAATCGCCCCCACCATGGCAAAACAAACTCCCATCAAGGCCGCATCCTGTACCTTGAAAGCGACATACGCCATCGCCAGGAAGATGAAGATGGACACCACGCCAGACAAGCCGTTGTAGCCATCGATAATATTGACCGCATGCGCCACACCGCCCACCGCCACAACCGTCAGCAGCAGGGATAGCACCCAGAACTGTGACAACAAACCATCCAACAATGGGATATCCAAGCGCTGCAAGCTTGCGCCAAGAACAAAATAACCAAGTGCAGCCGCCACAAACGTGGCCAACAGACGGGGCAAGGGCCCCACCTTCTTGGTTACATCCTCGCATATCCCCGCACCAAAAGCCGGCAAGGCCACAACCAGCAACAGTAAGGTCCAAGCATCCTGCAGCAACCAAGCCAACAAACTACAACCCGCCACCAAACCCGCAGCCATCGGCACCCCACCGATGCGCGGCACGGGATGGGCATGGAACTTCTGCACCCCTCCCAGATCATGATCCGCCGAGAAGCGTTCATGCAGATGGGAGAAGTGGATCAGAAACACCCCCACGAGCAGAGATAGGAACGTGGCCAACAATAATATTTGTAACATACGATGCCTTTTTTATTTTCCACAGGCGGCAGAGATGCCCATGCCATCCAACAGCGTCCTAGATTGAGTTTCACATTGTAGGCGGTGCAGCATTTTCAAGCCATCGCTTTCATGTAACAATAACCAACCAACATGATCTTGAAATGCTGCCTAGCTTCACATGCAGCGCAGTTACTGCTTACCGATTTCGGACACTAAAGAATGACAATCCTAGTTACTGGCGGCGCCGGTTACATCGGCTCCCACACCTGCCTGGAGCTGCTTGAAGCGGGCTACGACGTGGTTGTGCTAGACAACCTCTGCAACAGCAAGGCAGAGTCGCTCAAGCGCGTGCAGGCGCTAACTGGCAGGCAACTGACCTTCATCCAAGGCGACATCCGCGACCACGCTGCGCTATCCGGTGCGTTCTCTCACCCGATCCAAGCTGTCATTCACTTCGCGGGGCTCAAAGCTGTCGGCGAATCGGTGGAAAAACCGCTGGAATACTACGACAACAATGTGAACGGCACCTTGCGCCTGCTTCAGGCTATGCGCAAGCACCATGTCAAGACCTTGGTATTCAGCTCATCTGCAACCGTTTACGGCAACCCCGCATCCGTCCCGATCCGCGAGGATTTCCCACTCTCCGCAACAAATCCCTACGGTCGCAGCAAGCTGATGGTAGAAGACATGCTGCGGGATTTCAGCAAATCGGAGCCTGATTGGAACATCGCCTTGCTACGCTATTTCAACCCAGTCGGCGCGCATGAAAGTGGCCAGATCGGCGAAGACCCCAATGGTATCCCCAATAATCTGATGCCGTTCATCAGCCAAGTGGCTATTGGCAAGCGCAAAGCACTGCAAATATTTGGCAACGATTACCCCACCCACGATGGCACAGGGGTGCGGGATTACATCCACGTCGTGGATCTGGCCAAGGGACATCTCAAAGCGCTTGATGCCCTGCAAACCAAGGGCAGCTTGCTCACTGTCAACCTGGGTACCGGTCAAGGCTATTCCGTACTCGATATGGTGCGCGCCTTCAAAACCCACAGCGGCCGCCCCATCCCCTACAATATCGCGCCGCGCCGCGCCGGCGACATCGCCGAATGCTGGGCCTCTCCTTGCGAGGCAGAGCGCCTACTCGGCTGGAAAGCAGAAAAAGGGCTGGATGCCATGTGCCGAGACAGCTGGCGCTGGCAAAGCCAAAACCCCAACGGCTATTGATTTGGAAATCACAATATGATTCTTGTAACCAGTGGTGCCGACTTCATCAGCGACAACTTCGTCCTCGACTGGTTGGAGGGTCGCGATGAAACCATCGTCAACCTGGACACGCTAACCTACGCCGGCAATCTCGAAACCTTGCGATCGGTGATGTACGACCCGCGCCACATTTTCGCACACGGCAGCATCGACAACCGGGCTCCAGTGGGCCGGCTACCTACCGAAGTAATATATAAAATAAACAATTATTACGCCCCCCCCTTAATTAACTCCGAGTTCTTGCAATAAAATGATTATTTTAACAGTTTTTGGCACACGCCCGGAAGCCATAAAAATGGCTCCCATTATTAAAGAATTAAAAAAGTACAATAATATCTCAACGAAAGTTTGTGTTACAGCACAGCACCGGGAGATGCTCGACCAGGTTTTAGATCTATTTAAAATCAAGCCAGACTATGATTTAAATCTGATGCAACCAGGTCAAGATTTAACTGACATTACCACTAGATGCCTGACCGGTCTAAAAGAAATTATTAAAAATTTAAAGCCTGATCTAATTTTAGTTCACGGAGACACAACAACAACCTTAGCAACCAGCTTAGCAGCCTATTATGCAAAAATTAGGGTTGCTCATATCGAAGCGGGTTTAAGAAGCCACAACATTTACTCTCCCTGGCCTGAAGAAATAAATAGAAAACTAACGAGCTCCCTCGCTCATTATCACTTCGCACCAACATTGACCGCAAAAAATAATTTACTTTCAGAAGGAGTCAATCCCAATCGCATTGAAGTTACTGGGAATACAGTAATTGATTCACTTAAAATGGCAATCGACATTATTGCTCAAAATGAATCTCTTACACATGCTCTTGACAAAACACTACCCACACTTGACCCCTTAAAGAAAATTGTTCTCGTGACAGGGCATCGCAGAGAAAATTTTGGGGAGGGCTTTGAAAATATTTGCCACTCACTAAAAATAATTAGCAAAAATAATAATGTGCAAATTGTCTACCCAGTCCATTTAAATCCAAATGTACAAGAGCCTGTCAATAGAATTATTGGGGATATTGAAAATATTTTCTTGACCCCCCCGCTGGACTATCTTCCATTCGTTCACCTAATGAACAAATCATATATAATTCTAACAGACTCAGGAGGAATACAAGAAGAAGCACCTACACTTGGGAAGCCAGTTTTAGTATTAAGAGACACGACTGAAAGGCCGGAAGCAATTGAAGCAGGCACGGTAAAACTAGTTGGGACCAGCGTTGATAGTATCGTGAGAAATACGATTGATCTTCTTGAGAATGAAAATTCGTATCTTCTGATGAGTCAGTCCCACAATCCATATGGAGATGGTTTTTCCGCAAGAAAAATTGTTAACTGGATTATTAGAGAGAAATGATGCAACGAATTATCTCTCAAGCACAAAAACTAGAAAAATTAATGCGAGCCCCACTTTTAAATAGCGCCTTTTGGTGTGGCGTCGGCTCAATAGCAACAAATGGCGTAAACATCCTATCCCAAATTATTGCTGCTCGAATAATTGGTAAAGAAGCGTACGGGCAACTTGTCTTACTTCAAAGCACAACTTCCACCATTGGTATTTTTGCAGGACTGGGTATTGGCATCACCGCCACAAGATATGTGGCCGCTCTCAAAGACAGTTCGCCCGAGCGATTAATTAATATTCTTACCCTAGCTGAAATAGCATTATTAGTGATTGGCGTGTTTTTATCCATGATAATAGGATTCCAACATGATTTTATTGCAGTTAATATTTTGAAATCCCCAGAAATTTCATCACCATTGTTCATTTCCGCATTTGCCATACCCATTATCTCTATTGACAACTACAAAAAAAGCATTTTAATTGGTTTGTCAAAATATAGAGACTTTGCTTATAGCTCATTATTGGGATGCATACCAAGCATCCCAATAATAGCCATCCTCGCCATTAAATTTGGAATTCTGGGCGTTGCCATATCAATGTTAGTCTCCGCAATCATTCAATTATCTATCAGTAGTTTATTTTGCAAGAAGAGCATTAAATATAGAGCACCGTTTAGATTTATAAAAAAATCCCTTCAAGAATGGAAAGTTTTACGCGATTTTGCATTACCAGCATTACTGTCCTCAGTACTTGTTACGCCTACGCACTGGGTTTGCCAAACACTGCTTGTACACTTTGACAGCAATAGTTATTCAGATGTTGCCACATTGGGAATTGCGATGCAATGGTTTAATATTGCCATATTTCTTCCCAATATTATAGGTAGAGCATTATTGCCAATTTTGGTTAAAGATAAAGCATCAAGAAATTTTAAAGCATCATTGCTAATAAATATACTATCTGCTCTCTCAGTTTCACTTCCGATAGCTACCTTAAGCTCAATAGTAATGAGTTGGTATGGCAGAGACTTTTCCAATTCTACACCATTAGAAATATCATCCTTTACAGCAGTTATTTACGCCATATCCATACCAGTAGCTCAAGCTTTAGCAGCCCAGGAAAAAATGTGGATCGGCTTTATAATGAATCTTGGTTGGGCTATTGCATACATTTCCCTTTCTTTCCTCATGGTTCATCATGGGGCGACTGGTATTATGTTTGCAATGGCCATTGCCTACATAATGCATGTTTTTTGGAGCCTTTTTGCTTACAATATGCTTAAAAAAAGAACAGCCAAGTTAGCCCACTATTATTAATTTTTGCATGGACAAACAATTATATTAAGATAAATGCTATGAACTGATTGTTTTGTGCATAGTAGCTTTGCACACGTTCAACGCTGCCGCATGTGTATTATTGATGATGGACATGAAGGCACTATTAACTTAAACACGTAAAATCTTACAAGAAGATATGGACAAATTTTACAGAAACAAAGCCGACATTAATCCAGCAACAAAAGAATATATAGAGGCCATATTGGAAGCTGGTAGAAATAATACCAACTCAATTCTTACAATAGAAGCCCTTGCATTTCTGTTTGCCAAGGTAAAGAACTTCAAAAAAAAGCACATTGTCTGGTTTCAAGGCATTCGACCTGAGGAAGCTAGAATGATTGGAAGTAATTTTGTAACATGCTTGATATGGAATATACTTGAATATTTTGCATTAAAAACAGCCGATATCAAGATATTTGTATCACAAAGCATGCTTGATCATTACAAAAAGAAGTATAACATTTCTCCTAATAACTATATTATTCAAGCCTGCTTCAATAAAAACATTTTAAATTTTGACAAATGGAACATTTCAAAGTATAGCACCCCTAGTTTTGTATATGCCGGTAGCATGTCAAAATGGCAATGCATTGATGATATGTTAGCATTATTCATACGGATCCAGAAAAATATGCCAAATGCATCATTGGCAATATTTACGGCTGATATTGCTACGGCTCATAAAAAGCTCGAAGCATATGGTGTGGAAAATGCTTTGGTTAGCTCGGTTCCATTAGAAGAGATTGATTACGAAATTTCAAAATACAAATATGGGTTTGTTGTAAGAGATGATTCCATCGTCAATATAGTATCAACTCCAACTAAAATTAACTCTTATTTGTCAGTAGGCACCATTCCTATCGTGAGTAAATCAATCGGCTTCACCAATGACATTCATACCGAATATTTCTTGAAAATATCCTCTGATTTAGACGAAGCAGCTTCTGAAGTTTTACTATTTAACGAAAAAATCCTTGATGCCAGAGATTTGTACAAAGCATACTCTGCTCTATTTTCAGAGCTGTATTCTATCGAAAATTTTAAAAAAAAGATAACCGATTTAATTAACTCTTAATAATTTTATTAAAAATCCAACCCGCCACTTGTAATGACCCACTAAAAGCCTGCTCAGATCATAATTCACACAGGAGCATGTGATGAGTATAACCATGTGAAGAAGAAATCAAACGTTGGACCGCCAAGCGCAAAGCCGCTCTGGTGATGGAAATCATTCAGGGCAAGACCACCGTGGCCGAGGCTTCTCGGTCCTTTGACCTGACGCCATCAGAAGTCGAAGAATGGGTCGATGAGGCCAAGCGCGGCATGGAGAATGCGCTGCGGGCCAAACCGATGGGGATCCGCGAGCAGTACGAGAAACAGATCAAGGACCTCCAAGAGGCGTATGGCGAAGTCATGCTGGAGTTACGTGCCAGAAAAAAATTACAGTCCCTGTTGGGCGAGGACGACAAGTAATCGAGTCCGTTCGGCAGGGACTGGCTGAAGATGGCATCCGGGTTCCGGTCAGCTCCTTGTGCCGTTGGTTTGGCATCCCGCGGCGCACGGTGTATTACCGTGAGCAGAAGGCTGAGCCCAAACTCCAGCAGCGCTTCGTCGCGCCGATCAAGGCGATGCTCGAGGAAAATCCTTCATTCGGCTATCGAACGGTCGCGGGCCTTCTGGGTTTGAACAAGAACACGGTGCGACGGCTCTTTCAGCTCAAGGGCTGGCAGGTGAAAAAACGCGCGGTGGGCTTCCGCCCGCGTGTGCAAGCATTGCCTTCGGTAGCGAAGCGGCCAAATGAGCGTTGGGCCACCGATCTGTGCCGTATCTGGTCGGGAAAGGATGGCTGGAGTCACCTGGCGCTGGTGATTGACTGTTGTACCCGGGAGTTGCTTGGCTGGCATTTGTCACGCAGCGGCAAGTCGAAGACAGCCGAATCGGCACTTGAGCATGCGCTCATCAGTCGATTTGGCTGCCTAGGGCGTGTGCCGGAGAAGTTCTTGCTGAGAAGCGATAACGGTTTGGTCTTTACCAGTCGGAACTACACGGCATTGGTGAGGAGCTACGGCTTGCAGCAAGAGTTCATCACGCCATATACGCCAGAACAGAACGGCATGGTAGAGCGGGTGATCCGGACGTTGAAAGAGCAATGCGTTCACCGTCATCGGTTTGAAAGCCTGACGCACGCTAGCCGTGTCATTGCAGACTGGATCGGGTTCTACAACCACCGGCGTCCCCACCAGACCTTAGGGATGAAAACGCCGGCGATGGCATATCAATTAGCAGCCTGGCCTGAGCAGAAAGTGCTGGGTCATTACACACTCACCAAATTTAAGAACCTATTTATGAGGCTTTGTTGCACAAATCCACCAAGGGCCAGACTGATAGAATGAATGTATGAGCAAGCCCGCCTCGCCAAAGTACAAGACCACGCACAGGAAACGCCTACGATGCAGCGATCAAGGCGCGCAGATCGCTGATGATCTGGCTAGGCCGCGACATTGAGTTGGAGCGCCACGCCATGTGGCAAGCTCGAGCGGCAGGACTTCCGCGATGCTCCATTCAGCTCTGCCTGATGATCAAATGCCTGTTCAACCTTGCGCTCCGCCAAACCGCTGGCATGGTGCAAAGCCTACTCAGCGTGGCAGGGCTGGTTTGGCCTACGCCGGATTACAGCACGGTCTGCCGGCGCCAGAAATCTCTACAGGTGGCGATTCCATACACTCCGGCCACAACAGGCTGCATCTGCTAATCGACAGCACCGGCATTAAGATACCGGGTGAGGGTGAGTGGAAAACAAAGAAGCATGTGCGGAATACCACCGCCAGTGGCACACTGGTACAATTGAGCATTGATGCTGAGACGCTGGAAATCTGGGCGATTGAAGTGATCGACAACTCGGTGGGCGACGCGCCGATGCTACCTGAGCTACTGGGCCAGATTCCAGTGGAAGAACCGATTGCCTCTGTCGGTGGTGATGGGGCCTACAACACCAAGAGTTGCCGCGATAGCTAAACGGCAAGCGGAAGCGGTGATCCCCACTCGCAAGAATGCCAAGCCTTGGAAAAAGAACCGCCTGGGCGCGCGGAATGAGATTCTACGTGCGACGCGCCATCTGGGCCGGGCTATCTGTAAAAAATGGAGCAGCTATCATCGGCGCAGCCTAGTGGCAACTAAGATGCGTTGCTTCAAATTGCTGGGCGAGCGCGTCATTGCAAGAGACTTTGACCGGCAAGTTGCCGAGTTGCTGATTCGGGCAGCAATGCTGAATCGCTTCAAAGGTCAGGGGACACCGGTGATGGTGCGCATGCATAAATCCGCTTGGGGAAAGGGACTTTGCCTGTTGAATCCTATTTATAGCCGCGCATAATACTCCTCCACGGTTAAACATCGGCCCTATTAGTGTCTAAATTATCTGAATTTTTTCTTTTATGGTGATAAATGATATGAACCACCAGGTTTAAAAATAGCTTTTATTAACAGCAAGATATTTATCCAGGTAAATAATGGCACTTACAATTATCGCACTAGGCATCACCATTTTAATAACTGCTATTTTTTGTAGTTACGCCAAAACGAACACACCCTCAAATCTTGTTATTAATTGGTTACTTTCTATTTCTTTAATAACATTATTATCACTAAGAGGAACAAGCTTTGATTTTGACTCAATGACTTATGAGAACATTTTCAATTCAATTCTTCAGGACGATTTTATTTTTGACCCCTCATCCTACATAACCTCCATTGAACCAGGATTTTTAGCTATTTCATACATTGTTATTGCATTGGGATTTGGATTTTCTACTGTTCAATTATTTTTTGCAGCCGCATCTATATTGATATATAAAAAAATACTATCAGAAACTTCAGTAAAATTATTTCCAATTGCTCTTTTTATATATTATTGCACCGGATTTCTTGTTCGGGAATTTACGCAAATTCGATTTGGCCTTTCAGTTGCCATTGGTTCATTATCAATGATTCTTTACTTTAAAGAACAAAAGACAAAATCTTTTATTGCCTTAATTATTAGTTCGTTATTTCATGCGTCCGCCCTATTAGTGCCATGCTTTATTATATCAATGAGACTCTCTAACACAATAAAATATTCAAAAATAAAATATACGTACGCCTTTATATTATTACTTTCCGTCCTCATCTCCGCCTCCTTGAACTACTGCACAGATTTTTTTTCGTTTTTCTCCATAGGGCGATTTGATAGATATACTGGAACTGATGAACTTGGAGATAGCCTCCCCTGGCTTATTCAATGCGTGATATTCTTAGCATCAACACTTATTATTAAACCATCCAGTATTAAACATCATCTACTCCTTCCTATTGCAGTAACAACACTAGCACTATGTATCGTGTTTTACAATTTTCAAATCCTACAACGCTTTTCCATATATGGATTTATATTTATATCCATCACTGCCACTCAACTCGTTAGTGAGTTGGGATGGAAGAGAAATTTTGTTGTTTTTTTCATGTTCCCTTTATTTTCTACGTCATTGATTTTTAAAATATCCTCTTTGATTGCAAATTAGAACATTTTTTTAAACTCCTTACATTGGTAAACTAGATGAAGACCTTGCTAATTATCACTGACGGCCTATGGCGTCCCGCAGGGACCGAAAGAGCCGTAGCAACATTAATTAATATGCTTGGCGGCGATTTTAAAATTATCGTTGCAGTTCCAAACTCTACTGAAATTTTCTTTGATATAAATGAACAATTTGAAATAAGAAGCTTAGAAATAGGTGATGTCCCGCCTGGGATGAAAAAAATCAACTGGTTAATCAATGCCATACAAAAGCTAAGCTATATGAATCAGACAATAAAACCCGATTTTGTATTAAGTACTGTTTATGTTTTCAACATAATAACATCTTTAATATTCAAGAATAGTAAAAACCTTCTGTGCGAACACATCAACTATCACTATCACGGAAAAATTAGAAGCATTATACGTAAGTTTTTTTACGCTAAAAATAATAATGCAGTTATTTGCCTGACCGAAAAGGATAAATTGCTTCATGAAAATAATGGCTGCCGTGCAATTGTTATCACAAATGCAGCGCCAATGATAACGGACGTACCTCCCTCAGAAAGCAGAGATAAGACTATCCTTGCAGTCGGGCGGTTTGAGTATCAAAAAGGATTTGATCGACTTATTGATGCTTTTCATCTATCAGGCGTCTACAATCATGGATGGCGGCTAAAAATTGTTGGTGAAGGCTCTTTGAAGGAAAACATAAAAACAAGAGCACAAGATATTGGAGTTAAAGATTTTATAGACTTTGTAGGCAATACAAAAGATATGGCTTCAATATACTCCAAGAGCTCGTTTTTCGTTATGAGCAGCCATTTTGAAGCTTTTCCAATGGTGCTCTTAGAAGCCGCTTCATATGCCTTGCCATTAATTTCATTTGATTGTGAGACTGGCCCCAAGGAAATAATTGGAGACAGCGGTGCCGGGATTTTAATACCTCAAAACGATATTAAAGGACTGGCTGAAGCCATTAAATTAACATCACTTGACAATGCATTTAGGGCTGAAATGTCTTTAAAATCTGAATTTATCGTAAACAGATACACCCCAGCAAGCATCAAGAAAAAATGGCTGAAAGTATTAAGATAAAATCATGAAAATAAGTATTTTAGTCACAAAAGGCAATACTGGTGGCGCTCAGCAATATGTTGCAATGCTTGCAAATGGATTAGCTAAGCACGTGGCATCAGTTGAAGTCATATCCGGGCATGGCATTGGCTTAGACGGATTATTAAAAAACAAATCAATAAAGTACAGCAAATTTGAAAAATTGACAAACAAGAGCTTTATTCAAGATGTCAAGCTATCTATTAATTTAATTTTAAAAATTCATCGCGGTGATACAGACATACTGCATTTCAATAGTTCAAAAATGCTATTCACCGCCTTTCTGGTATCATTTTTTGTGGCTCGAGAAAAAATTTACTTCACATGCCATGGGTTTCCTTGGATTCCAATAAATAACTCGGCATTCACAAGATTAAAGAAATTCATATTCAAAGCGGCCCTAAATAGATTTGGGGGTATTGCATGCGTGTCTTCATATGTATTGAACGAGGTGATAAATTCATGCCGCATTAATAAAAAAAAGGTAAGGCTTATTACCAATACACTCCCCCCTGATACATACCCTCCCATTCATAATAAAAATGCTATAATTTTAGGTAAGGGTGATTACAAAATTTCGGCTATATCTCTTTCAGAATTGGTTGAAAATAAAGGTATTGCGCCAATGTGCTTATCATTGGCAAAGGAAAAGCAACACCTGCAAGGTCGTTTTGAATGGCATGTTTTTGGTAATGGTGCCTTGCTAGAAAAATTGCAATGCCTTGTTAATAAATTAGGATTGGAAAAAATAGTAATTTTTAAAGGCTACTCAAAAGATATTAAACATAGCATACATAAATACGATCTCTTAATAATTCCTTCAATCAATGAGGCATTTGGACTTGTAGCACTTGAAGCCTCAGCACAAGGAACTTTTGTCATTGGAAATAATGTCGGTGGAATTCCAGATGCACTTATAAATCAAGAGTTCGGGACTGTCGTTGAGGGGCATGATAGAATAGTTCAGCAAATTTTAAATTTTATTGATCACACAGATTTACTTCCTGCCCCTCCCAGATTAGAACATGCATACTGGGAAGAAAAATATAATCTATGGGTAGATTCTCATTTATTATTTTTGAATGTGAAACATTAGATGCCAGGTCCCGACTGTTTGTATACCCGCTTAAGAAATAGCTCAGGTTTCTTTTGCTGCCATTCCTTGAGCGCCTCTACCGGCGATTTGTGCCCTAGCAGGCCGTTGAAAAACCAACGGCCACCCATTTGGTATAATCAAGCATCCAACGCAACACGGAAGCACCCGATGAGAGGCATCCGCAACAACAGTCAGACGAACCTGTTCTACTACGTCCAGCTGGAAGATCGCATCCCGGCCAATCACCCGCTACGCAAGATCCGCCAGATGGCCGACCTGGTGCTCGGCTCGATGAATGACGTATTCGACGGCTTATATTCCCGCGTCGGGCGGCCTTCGATTCCGCCCGAACATCTGCTGCGCGCCTCCCTGCTGCAAGTGCTCTATACCATCCGCTCCGAGCGGCTGCTGGTCGAGCAACTGGACTATAACCTGCTGTTTCGCTGGTTCGTCGGCCTTTCCGCCGATGCCCGCGTATGGGACCACTCGACCTTCTCGCAAAATCGCGACCGCTTGTTTACCGAAGACGTCGCCCGCGCCTTCTTCATTCGGGTACGCAGCCTGGCCGAGTGGGGCAAGCTGACCAGCGACGAACACTTCAGCGTCGACGGCACACTGATCGATGCCTGGGCGTCCCACAAAAGCTTTGTCCGCAAGGATGACGACACGTCCCCACCAGAAGGGCGCAATCCGGACGTCGATTTCCGGGGCGAGAAACGCAGCAACAAGACCCACCAATCCAGAACCGATCCGGAAGCGCGACTGGCCCGCAAGAGCGCCGGCGACGCCAGCCGCCTGTGCCATATGGCCCATATCCTGACCGAAAACCGCAACGGCCTGGTCGTGGACGTCTCGGTGTCCGAGTGATCTGCTCCCCTCAGCTCCTACCAATCAAAAGTAGAGAGAAGTCTGTCACTTGAAGGAAAATGACGGATATGAAGAAGAGCAGATACACCGAAGAGCAGATCATCGGCTTTCTCAAGCAGGCCGAACTCGGCATGGCCATCAAGGAGGTCTGCCGCCAGGGAGGCTTCTCTGAAGCCACCTTCTACAAATGGCGAAGCAAATACGGCGGCATGAACGTCGCGGAATTGCAGCGCGCTCGCGATCTGGAAGCCGAGAATGCCCGGCTCAAGAAGCTGCTGGCCGAAGCCCACCTCGATATCGAAGCTCTCAAGGTCGCCTTCGGGATAAAGCGCTAGCCCCGCAAGCCAAGCGGCAGGCCATCCGCATCATGCTAAGCAGCGGACTGGCATTGTCGGAACGCCGCGCTTGCCGGCTTGTGGGGCTTTCTCGAGACGCCTGGCGACATCCGCCGCAAACCGATGCATTCACGCATCGGCTGACCGCCCGCATCATCGATATCGCCCACACGCGCCGCCGCTTTGGCTATCGGCGAGTGTATGACCTGTTGCGCGCAGAGTTTCCGGGCATCAACCACAAGCGGGTGTACCGCTTGTATCGCGAACAAGGTCTGGCGGTTAGACGACGTAACCGTCGGCGTAAGCTGACCGGCGTGCGCACGCCGCTGCAAGCCGCTACACAGTGGAATGAGGTGTGGAGCATGGATTTTGTCAGCGACCAGTTAGCCAGTGGTCGGCGCTTGAAATGCCTGACGGTCGCCGATGACTTCAGCCACGAAGCGGTGCAGATTGCGGTGGATTTCTCGATGTCCGGTCAATACGTCACGCGGATGTTGGATCAGGCGGCGCAATTTCGCGGCTATCCGTCAGCGATCCGGACGGACAATGGGCCGGAGTTCACCAGTCGGGCATTCATGGGCTGGGCGCAAAGCCGCGGCATCCGCCACATCCTGATTCAACCAGGCCGGCCGATGCAGAATGGTTACATCGAAAGCTTCAATGCCAGACTCCGCGACGAATGCCTGAACGAGCATGTCTTTGATTCGCTGGCGGAGGCCAGGCAGATCATCTCCGCGTGGCGGGACGATTACAATCAAGTCCGTCCCCATGGATCGATTGGCCGGATACCGCCAGCGGAATTTGCGGCACGCCATCGCCAGGCACAATTAGCAAGCCAAAGATCAGCAGGTTCCACCACCATGCAAACCTAGGACTTCTCTCCTGATTGCTGGTATGGCTAGCGGGGGCAGATCACTTCTCCGGCACACGCCCCAGACAGCCAAATCGGCTGATGAGGGCATGTTCGAGCGCAGATTCAGCCGTCTTCGACTTGCCGCTGCGCGACAGGTGCCAGCCCAGCAACTCCCGGGTGCAGCAGTCAATCACCAAGGCCAGATGGCTCCAGCCATCCTTTCCCGTCCAGATACGGCACAGATCGGTGGCCCAGCGTTCATTCGGTCGCTGTGCCACCGAAGGCAATGCCTGGACACGTGGGCGGAAGCCAACCGGGCGTTTCTTCACCTGCCAGTCCTTGAGCTGGAAGATGCGTTGCACGGTATTCTTGTTAAAGCCCAGAAGGCTTGCGACTGTGCGATAGCCGAATGAGGGGTTCTCTTCGATCATCGCCTTGATCGGCTCCACCAAGTGCTGCTGGAGTTTGGGCTCCGCCTTCTGCGTGCGGTAATACACCGTGCGCCGGGGGATATCAAACCAGCGGCACAACTTGCTGACCGAGACCCGGATGCCGTCTTCAGCCAGTCCCTGCCGAACGAACTCGATTACTTGTCGTCCTCGCCCAACAGGGACTGTAATTTTTTTCTGGCGCGTAGCTCCAGCATGGCTTCGCCGTAGGCTTCCTGGAGATCCTTGATCTGTTTCTCGTACTGCTCGCGAATCTCCATCGGCTTGGCCCGCAGCGCATTTTCCATGCCGCGCTTGGCCTCATCGACCCACTCCTCGACTTCGGATGGTGACAGATCGAAGGCGCGAGAAGCCTCGGCGACCGTGGTCTTGCCTTGAATGATTTCCATCACCAGAGCGGCTTTGCGCTTGGCGGTCCAACGCTTGATTTCGTCTTCCATGGTCATACTCATCACATGCTCCTGTGTGAATTATGACCTGAGCAGAGAGTCAGTGGGTCATTACAGATGAAAGCTCTCACGACTTGAAGCGGCGGTCGAGCTCCGCCTGCGCGAAAAATGCGCTGGCCAGCCGCAGGATCTCGTTGGCTTTCTTCAGTTCGCGCACTTCGCGCTCGAGTGCTTTGACGCGGGCAGCTTCGGTGCCCGCCGGGCCATCGCCCTGGCCGGCATTGCGCTCTTGCTGGCGTATCCAGCGGCGCAGCGTTTCGGCGGTGCAGCCGATCTTGGCGGCAATAGAAACAATCGCGGCCCACTGCGATTCGTACTGATCCTTGGCGTCAAAGACCATGCGCACAGCGCGCTCGCGGACTTCTGGGGAAAACTTGGTGGATTTGCTCATGGCTCCATTCTCTCAAGTGAGGGAGCCTCCGCGAAACCCGGGGCGCTTCATTGCTTGGTTTGAGGGACACAGAAAGGCCATCTAGGCGCTATGCTGGTATCCGGAAATCGCGCCAAGCTCACTTTTTCAGTTATCTGAAACGACCACTCAACGGTGGTCGTTCCTTTATTAAATACTCAAATACCCCAACACCCCCTCCGCCGCTTGTCGCCCTTCAAACACCGCCCGTACCACCAGGTCCGCTCCCCGCACCATATCTCCGCCAGCGAAGACTTTGGGATTGCTGGTCTGGTATTTGTGCACGCCGTGCGCGGCGGCTAGGGTGCGGCCGTTGGCGGCGGTGGCGATGCCTTGTTTCTCCGCCCATAATGCCGCTTCCGCCTGAAACCCGAACGCCACAATCACATGCTCGCACTCTACGATTTCTTCGCTGCCCGGCACAATCTCCGCATTTCGCCGCCCCCTAGCATCCGGCTCGCCAAGTCGCGTTTCCGCAAGTTTAACCGCCAGCGTTCCGCCAATCATCGGTTCGACTGACACCGGCTGCCGGTTCCATTGGAATTCGACGCCTTCTTCGCGCGCATTGGCGACTTCACGCTTTGAACCGGGCATATTAGCCTCGTCGCGGCGGTAGGCGCAGATCACCCGCTTGGCCCCTTGCCGGATAGCGGTGCGATTGCAGTCCATCGCGGTGTCTCCGCCACCAAGCACAAGCACTCGCTTGCCCTTCATCGAGATCGGAACCTCGCCTTCGGGCAAGGTTCCCATAGACTGACGCACGTTGTTGATCAGATAGGGCAACGCCTGCAGCACGCCCTTGCTGTCTTCGCCCGGGAAGCCTCCCCACATGGCATTGTACGCGCCCATACCCATAAACACGGCATCGTGCTTACTCATAAGCTTGTCAAAGCTGATGTCCTTGCCGACCTCAGTATTCAGCACAAACTCCACACCCATGCCTTCCAGTATTTCTCTGCGACGGCGAACGATGTCTTTCTCCAGCTTGAACTCCGGAATGCCGAAGGTCAGCAGTCCACCGATTTCTTCGTAGCGGTCATACACTACAGCCTTGACCCCATTGCGCACCAGCACGTCCGCACAGGCTAGGCCTGCCGGACCCGCGCCGATGATCCCCACGGTCTTGTCCGTCCAAAGTACCTTTGACATATCCGGCCGCCAGCCGGCCTTGAAGGCCTCGTCGGTGATGTACTTCTCGATGCTGCCGATGGAAACGGCGCCAAAGCCGCCCTGGTTGAGGGTACAGGCGCCTTCGCAGAGCCGGTCTTGCGGACAGACGCGGCCGCAGATTTCCGGCAGGCTATTGGTTTGATGAGAAAGTTCAGCCGCTTCGAACAGACGGCCCTCCTCTACCAGCTTCAGCCAATCGGGGATGTAGTTATGCACCGGGCACTCCCACTCGCAGTACGGATTCCCGCAGGACAGGCAGCGGCCGGCTTGATCGACGGCGTCCACCGCATGCAAGGGCTGGTAGATTTCCTTGAATTCGATTTTGCGAACGCTGGCTTCAACTTTGTCGCCCGGGTTGCGCGACAGCTTCATGAACTGGAATACATCGGACATTGTTTCTCTCCCGCGAGGGAGGGCGACGCCTCGCGCCGCCCTAATAGATGGTTTGCAAGCAGCGCTTAGTCTTTGAGCAGGCTTTCCAGCTTGGCGGCCTTGGGCTTCACCAACCAGAAGTAGTCGACGTAGTCGTCGAAGTTCTGCAGCATGGCGCGGCCGGTTTCGGAGCCGGTCAACTCCACGTGCTTGGCGATTTTTTCCAATAGATAGGCGCGGTACATGCCCATCGCTTCGCCATTGATCAGGTGGATGTCGATCAGCTCGTTGTTATAGCGGTAGGCGAATTTCTCGATCGGGTCATAGACGAAGGCGAAGCCGCCAGTCATGCCCGCGCCGAAGTTATAGCCGGTTTCGCCGAGCACAATGACGGCACCGCCGGTCATGTATTCGCAGCAGTGGTCGCCCGCGCCCTCGATCACCGCCAGCGCGCCGGAGTTGCGCACGCCGAAGCGCTCGCCGGCGATGCCGGCGGCAAACAGCTGGCCGCCGGTCGCGCCGTACAGGCAGGTATTGCCGATGATGATGGACTCGCCCGCCGGGTAGCCGGCATCCTTGGGTGGATAGATGGTGACGCGGCCGCCAGCCATGCCCTTGCCGACGTAGTCGTTGGCGTCGCCTTCCAGTTCCAGATGCAGGCCGGCCGCGTTCCACACGCCGAAGCTCTGGCCGGCGCTGCCGGTGAACTTGACCTTCAGGCAGCCAAACGGCAAACCGGCCGCGCCATGGACGCGGGCGATCTCGCCGGACAGGCGCGCGCCGATGGAGCGATGGGTGTTTTCGATTGGATAAGCCAGCTCCAGCATCTGCTTGTTGTGGATGGCCGGCAGCGCGTCTTGCAGGATCTGCTCGGCCAGCTCGCCCTTGTCGAAAGACGGATTGCTTTCGGCTATGCAGTAACGCGGCTCGCTATCCGGCACCGTGCCCAGCGACAGCAGCGGGGACAGATCGAGACGCCCCTGGCGCTCGCTCTCGCCTTCCAGCACTTGCAGCAGGTCCATGCGGCCGATCAGCTCTTCCATGGAGCGCACGCCCAGCTTGGCCATCCACTCGCGGGTTTCGCGGGCGATGAACAGGAAGTAGTTGACCACCATGTCCGGCAGGCCGGTGAAGTACTTGGAACGCAGCTTGATTTCCTGCGTCGCCACGCCGGTGGCGCAGTTGTTCAAATGGCAGATGCGCAGGTATTTGCAGCCCAGCGCCACCATCGGTCCGGTGCCGAAGCCGAAGCTCTCCGCGCCCAAGATGGCCGCCTTGACTACGTCGAGGCCGGTTTTCAGGCCGCCGTCGGTCTGCACCCGCACCCGGCCGCGCAGGCCGTTGGCGCGCAGCACCTGTTGCGCCTCGGATAGGCCCAGCTCCCACGGCGAGCCGGCGTATTTGACCGAGGTCAGCGGCGAGGCGCCGGTGCCGCCGTCGTAGCCGAGATGGTGATCAAGTCGGCATAAGCCTTGGCCACGCCGGCGGCGACGGTGCCGACGCCCGGTTCGGCCACCAGCTTCACCGACACCAGCGCCGACGGGTTCACCTGCTTCAAATCGAAGATCAGCTGCGCCAGGTCTTCGATGGAGTAGATGTCATGGTGCGGCGGCGGCGAGATCAGGCTGACGCTTCCTTGGCGTGGCGCAGCCGCCGATCAGGCCGGACACCTTGTCGCCTGGCAGTTGGCCGCCTCGCCCGGCTTGGCGCCCTGGGCCACCTTGATCTGCAGCACTTCGGCGTTGACCAAGTAATGCGGCGTGACGCCGAAGCGGCCGGACGCCACCTGCTTGATCTTGGACATTTTTCGGTGCCGTAGCGCGCCGGATCCTCGCCGCCCTCGCCGGAATTGGAGCGGCCGCCCAGACGGTTCATGGCGATGGCCAGCGCCTCGTGCGCTTCCGGGCTCAACGCGCCCAACGACATGCCGGCCGAGTCGAAACGCTTGACGATGGCTTCCACCGGCTCCACCTCGTCCAGCGGAATCGGCTCGCCAGCCAGCCTCAGCTGCATCAGGTCGCGCAGCATCGCCACCGGGCGGGTATTCACCGTTTCGGCGTATCGCAGGTAAACCTCGTAATCTCCGTTCTGCACCGCCTTTTGCAACAGCTGCACCACGTCCGGGTTGTAGGCGTGGTACTCCTCGCCGTGCACATACTTGAGCAGGCCGCCATGATTGATCGGCCGCATCGGATTGAAGGCAGCTTGGCCAGCTGCTTCTGATCGGATTCGAAATCGTCGAAATTGGCGCCGGACACCGCGACACCGTGCCTTCAGCACAGATCCACCACTTCCTCATGGATGCCGACCGCCTCGAACAGCTGCGCGCCGCGATACGAAGCGATCGTGGAGATGCCATCTTGGACAGCACTTGAGCAGGCCTTGTTGATGCCTTTGCGTAATGCTGCAACGCTTCGTTGCCTTCAACGGCACGTCGCGTTGTTCACCAGTTCGATGATGGTCTGGTAGGCCAGGTATGGGTGACCGGGTGCGCCGTAGCCCAGCACGCCATCTGGTGGCGTCGCGCACCGCGGCGGTCTCCACCACGATATTGGTCTTGCAGCGCAGGCCGCGTCGATCAGCGCGTGGTGCACCGCGCCGGTGGCGAACAGCGGTGGATGGGCAGCGTTGGCCGTGGCGTGGCGGTCGGACAGCACACCACCACCGTGCTTCTTGCACCGCTCCACCACATGCCGGGTCAGACAGGAATGCTTCGCGCAGCTGGTTTCGGCCGGGTCGTAACACAGGTCGAAATTGGTGGCTTCAGATACGGCTCCGGCCGAGTGTGACCGGGTGAACTTCTCGTGACTCAGCACCGGGCTGCGCACTTCCAGCCGCTTGGCGTGTTCGCGCTCTCCTCAAACATATTGCGCTCGGGGCCGAACACGGTGTTCAAGGACATCACCACCGCTTCGCGGATCGGGTCGATAGGCGGGTTGGTCACCTGAGCGAACTGCTGGCGCAGGTAATCAAACGGCGAACGCACTTTTGACTCAGCACCGCATCGGCGTATCGTCGCCATCGAGCCGACGGCTTCCTGGCCATCGGCCGCAGCACGCGCAGGATTTGGTCGCGCTCCTCGCGGCTGAGATTGAACATCTTCTGCAGCCGCGTCAGTTCATCCTTGGACAGCGCTCCAGCGGCATCATCCTCGATCGACAGCTCCAGATACTTGGCGCTGTCCTTGTCCCTGCCGATACGGCTGGCGCTTTTCAACATCGGTCGATCTTCCGGCATCAGCAGCTCGCCGCTCATCAGGTCGGCCGAACAGCTGGCCCGGCTTGACACGGCCCTTCTTCACCACGTCCTGCGCGCGGTATCCAGACGCCGACTTCCGACGCGATGGTCAGGATGTTGTCGGGTCAGCACCCAGCCGCCGGCGCAGGCCGTTGCGGTCAGCATGCAGGCAGCGTAGCGGCCGTCGGTCAGCACGATGCCGGCCGGGCCATCCACGGCTCCATGTGCATGGAGTTGAATTCGTAGAAGGCGCGCAGGTCCTTGTCGGTGCTGTCCACGTTCTGCCAGGCCGGCGGCACCAAGAGACGCAGCGCGCGGAACAGCGGAATGCCGCCCATCAGCCCTTCCAGCATATTGTCCAGGCTCATCGAGTCCGAACCGTCGGTCTGGACGATGGGGCGGACCGCGTCCATATCCAGGTGCGGCGAGGCCATGATGCGCTCGCGCGCGCGCGCCCAGTTGCGGTTGCCTTGCACCGTGTTGATCTCACCGTTGTGGGCGAGGAAGCGGAAAGGCTGGGCCAGCTTCCATTGCGGCCAGGTATTGGTGGAGAAGCGCTGGTGGAATACCGCTAGGCTGGACTCGAAGCGCGGATCGGCCAGGTCCAGGAAAAAGCGCGGCAGGTTCTCGGGCGTCACCAGGCCTTTATAGGAGATGGTGCGGCGACAGCGTGGGCAGATAGAAACAGGAGTCGTCCTCGCGGTTGGCTTTTTCCGCCAAGCGGCGCCCCATGTAAAGCCGGCTGGAAGGCCAGCTCGTCCATGCCGAACGGACAGTTCACGAAACCTGCGAGATGGCAGGCAAGGAAGCCAAGGCGGTTTCGCCGCAAGCCGCCGTATCGACCGGCACGGCGGAAACCGGCGACTTCCAGCTGCTGCGCCTCAGATGTTCGCGCAGGCGCGCGAGGCTGCGCGCGCCTATCGCCCGATCAGAGTGGTGAACACCAGACCGGCGGCGTACACTGACTTCAGCGCGATGCCGGCCTCCGCCGCCACCTCGCGCAGAAAACCGTCCGGTTTCTTGAACAAAAGGCCGCAGCCGTCGCCTGACTTGCCGTCCGCCGCCACCG
>NZ_MKCR01000008.1 GCF_001855565.1 Chromobacterium amazonense
GCAAGCCGTAGCGGCGGCACACCTCGGCCTGGAACGCGTCCGCGTCGTCTATGCCATCGGCCTGCTGATGCAATTCCATATCGAGCAAGGCGGAGATGGCATAGCGCACCGTGGCATAGCCTTGCTGGAAGTTTTGCGCGGCCAGAATTTTGGCCACCAGCGCCGGCGGGATGACAGCGCCGGTTTCGACGTGGTGGGCGTGTTTTTCCAACACCTCCGGCACCAGCGCCCAGTTTTCCATCAGTTGCGATGGCAGCTCGACATAGTCGCGCGGCACGCGGGTGCCGGACAAGCGCGGGTAGTTCACGTGGGACAGCAGGCCATGCAGGCCGTGGCCGAATTCGTGGAACAGGGTGCGCACGTCGTCGAAGCTCAGCAGCGTCGGCCCGCCCTTGGCGAAGTTGGTGTTGTTGACGACGATGGGCAGCGAAACGCCGCCATGCAGGCCTTGCGCGCGATAGACGCTCATCCAGGCGCCGCCTTTCTTGCCGGGACGGGCGAAATTGTCGCTGAGAAACACGCCGATGAGTTGTCCGTGGAGGCGGACTTCCCAGCCGCGCACGTCCGGATGGTAGCGCGGCAGATCGCTGCGCTCGTCGAAACTGAGGCCGAACAGGCGTCCGGCGACATCGAACATCGCCGCCTGCATATTGGCCAGGCTGAAATACGGCTTCACCTCGGAGTCGTCCAGCGCATAGTGTTCCAGGCGCACTTTCTCGGCCAGATAGCGCCAGTCCCAGGGCGCGATGTCTTCATCGAGTCCAAGCTTGCGCGCCATGGTTTGCAGCTGCTGCTTTTCGCGCGCGAACAAGGCCTTGGCCGGCTCCCACGCTTGTTCCAGCAATTGATAAACCGCCTGCGGCGTGCCGGCCATGCGGTCGCACAGCACGTAGTCAGCGTAGTTGGCGTAGCCGAGCAGCCTGGCCTGCTGTTGGCGCAGCTGCAGGATGCGTTGCAGCAGCGGACGGTTGTCGCGCGCCGGGCGGGCGCCGCGCGTGGTCCAGGCGCGCCAGATGGCCTCGCGCAGGTCGGCGCGGCTGGAGTGGGTGAGGAAGGCGATGGCCGACGAGCGTGCCAGCGTGGCCACATAGCCTTCCAGTCCGCGTTGGCGGGCGGCCTCGGCCATGGCAATGCGCAGCGATGGCGGCAGGCCGGCCAATTCCGTCTCATCGCGCAGTTGCAGCGCGTACTCGGCCTCGTCGGCCAGCAGGTTCTGGCCGAAGCGCGCGCTCAGCATCGCCAGTTCTTCGACGCAAGCGGCGAATTCGCGCCGCGCCTCGCCTTGCAGACAGGCGCCTGCCATCAGGAAGTCCAGGTGCAGCCGCTGCAGCAGCCGGCGTTGCTCCTCGCTCAACTCCAGCTCCGATGCTTGACGCATGAGGGCATCGAGTCGGGCGAACAGTTTCTGGTTCAGATAGATGGCGCCATGGTGGGCGGCCAGCTTGGGCGCCAGCGAGCGCTCCACTGCCTGCAGCTCGGGTGTGGGGTGGGACGCGCAGAGGTTATGGAAAACCAGCGAGACGCGCTGGAGCGGCAAGGCGGCAGCCTCCAGCGCTTCCGCCGTATTGGCGAAGCTGGCTGAGTTGGCCTGTTTGGCGATGGCCTCGACCGCTTGGAGATGTTCGGCCATCAATTGCTCCAACGCCGGCGCGAAGTGCTCGGGCTGGATGAGATCGAATGGCGGCAATTGGTGGGGCGTGTCCCAGGCTTGCAGCAGCGGGTTGGGCATGAGGTTTCCTGAGTGATTTTTTATCAGTCTGCCTTGCAGACCGCTTCTAGATGATGGCCGTCTGGATCACTCACGAAGGCGGCGTAGCCGTGAGCTCCATTCTCGGCGGGGCGGCATCCAGAATGGCCGTCAAGACCGCTTGGAATGGAAAAGACCAGCCTGCCGCGCAGGCTGGCCTTTAGAACGTGTTTACCGCAGGCCTCGGCTCTTCAGCATCGCTTCCGCTTGCGGATCGCGGCCGCGGAAGGCGCGGAAGGCGGCGCGTTGCTCGCGGGCGTCGCCGGCGCTGTAGATGTAGCGATACAGTTTGTCGGCCAGTTCCGGATCGAAGGGATCGCCTGCTTCTTCGAAGGCGCCAAACGCCTCGGCCTCCAGCACTTCCGCCCACATATAGACGTAGTAGCCGGCGGCGTAGGCGTCGCCGGAGAAGATGTGGCCGAAGTGCGGCGGGCGATGGTTCATGCCGGCCGCCGGCGGAACGCCCAGCCGTTCGCGTTCTGCGGTCTCGAAGGCGGCGATGTCGATGCCGTCGGCGTCGTCGCGTTCGTGCAAGGCTAGGTCGATCAGCGTGGAGGCGGCGTAGCGCACGGTTTCGAAACCCTGGTTGAAGTGGCGCGCGGCCTTGATCTTGGCCACCAGCTCGGCGGGAATGGCCGCGCCGGTTTCGGCGTGGCGCGCGTGCTTTTCCAGCACTTCCGGCACCAGGGCCCAGTTTTCCATCAGTTGCGATGGCAGTTCCACGTAGTCCCATGGGCTGTTGGGGCTGGCCACGAGCCGGTATTCGACATTGGACAGCATGCCGTGCAAGCCGTGTCCGAACTCGTGGAACAACGTGCGCACGTCGTCGAAGCTCAGCAAGGTCTGGCCGTGGCCGGCCTTGGCGAAGTTATTGTTGTTGACGACGATGGGCAGCGTCTCGCCGCCGTTGCGGCTTTGCCAGCGGTAGACATGCATCCAGGCGCCGCCGCGCTTGCTCTGCCGCGCGTAGTTGTCGCCCAGGAACAAGGCGATCACCTTGCCCTCGCGGCTCACATCCCAGGCGCGCACGTCCGGGTGATACAGCTTGAGGTCGTGGCGTTCGCTGAAGCTGAGGCCGAATAGCCGGCCCGCCACGTCGAACATCGCCTTTATCATATTCTCCAAGCCAAAGTAGGGCTTGATCTCGGCGTCGTCCAGCGCATAACGGGCGATGCGCACTTTTTCCGCCAGATAAAACCAATCCCAGGGCTGGATGTCGGCCGGTTCGCCGAGCTTGGCCGCTTCCTCGCGCAGCATGGCCTTTTCCGACTCGAAGCGAGCCTTGGCCGGTTCCCATACCTGGTCCATCAGCGCGTGCACGGCGGCCGGGGCGCCGGCCATGCGGTTGGCGATGGCGTAGTCGGCGAAGCTGGCGTAGCCGAGCAGCTTGGCTTGCTCGACGCGCAAGGCCAGGATTTGCTTGGCCAGCGGGCGGTTGTCGCGCTCAGGGTATTCGCCGCGGCCGGTCCAGGCGCGCCAGGCTTGCTCGCGCAGGTCGCGGCGTTGCGAGAAGGTCAGGAAGGGCACGATGGACGAGCGCGACAGGGTGATGACCCAGCCCGGCAGCTGGCGCGCCTCGGCGGCGGCGCGGGCGGCGTCCAGCAGGAAGGGCGGCAGGCCGGCCAGATCGTTTTCCGTCAATGGCAGTGCATATTCGCTCTCGTCGGCCAGCACGTTTTGACCGAAGGCGGTGGTCAGCTCCGCCAATTTGGAAACGACTTCGGCATAACGCTGGCGGGCCGGGCCCTGCAGCTTGGCGCCGGCGCGGACGAAGTCGCGGTGGATCAGGTCCAGCAAGCGGCCTTGCTCTTCGTTCAGGCTCAGGTTGTCTCGCTGGGCGTGGATGGCGTCCAGCCGAGCGAAGAAGCCCGCATGCATGTAAATGCGGCTACGGTGCTCGGCCAGCTTAGACGCCATGCGGCGTTCCACTTCCTGCAGCTCGGGCGAGGTTTCCGAGGATGTCAGGTTGTCCAGCAGCAACTGGGCGCGCTCCAGGCGCAGGCCGCTGCGGTCGAAGGCGGCGGCGGTGTTTTCAAAGCTGGCCGGCTCGTTCAGCGCGGCCAACTGGTCGATTTCGGCCAGGTGCTCGGCAAATAGGACATCGAATGCCGGTTCGAAGTGTTCGGCTTGGACTTGATCGAAGGGGGGGAGTTGATGCGGCGTGTTCCAGGCTTGCAGCAAGGGATTGGCGTTCATGGCGCTCTTGTCTCTCGGTTGAGTGATAGTTTCGCGCATGACTTTAGCATGGTCGGCCGTGCCGGTGGAATGTGATCTTGCAATCGCACCGGTGACGATTCTGGTGGAAGCGGGAAAAACCCGCTGCGGCGTAGCCGGGCGGGTTGGAGCAATTACGACATCAGGCGAGTTTGGCTTCGCCTTCCAGCATGACGACGTCGGAGAGTCCGGAACAGAACACGGCCTGTTGCAGGGTTTCTATCGCCTTCTTGCGGAAGAACTGTTTGCGGGTCACCAAGAGCACGCGGCGTTGCGGCGCCGGCTGGCTGAACGGCACGATGGACAACAGCGATTCGTCGCCGGGGCCGACCGAGGTGGCCGGCATCACGGTGACGCCCATGCCGCTGGCCACCATGTGGCGTATGGTGTTCAGCGAGCTGCCTTGCAGCGTGCTGGCCAGATTATGGCCTTGCGCCGGCCGGCTGGAGAGCTCGCTGCAGGCTTGCAGCACCTGATCGCGGAAGCAGTTGCCGGGGCTGAGCAGCAGGACGCTTTCCTCGGACAGCTGGCAGGGCTGGATGGCCTGCTGCTTTTCCCAGGGATGGCCTTTGGGCGTGGCGACGACGAAAGGCTCGTCGTACAGGGGCCAGGCTTCGATGCCGGTTTCCTCGAAAGGATCGGCGACGATGATGGCGTCCACCTCGCCGCGCTTGAGCATTTCCGCCAGCCGGGAGGTGTAGTTCTCTTCCAGGATCAGCGGCATGTCCGGCGCCAGGATGCGCAGCGCCGGAATCAGCTTGGGCAGCAAGTAGGGGCTGATGGTGAAGATCACCCCCAGCTTCAGCGGGCCGGCTAGCTCGTTCTGATGCTCGCCGGCCAGGCGCTTGACCGCGTCGGCCTCTTCCAGCACGCGCTGCGATTGCTCGATGATGCGTTCGCCGATCTCGGTGACCGCCACTTCCTGGCCGCCGCGTTCGAACAGGGTCACGCCCAGTTCGTCCTCCAGCTTCTTGATGGCGATGGACAGCGTCGGCTGGCTGACGAAGCAGCTTTGGGCCGCGCGGCCGAAATGGCGCTCGCGCGCCACCGCCACGATATAGCGCAGTTCGGTCAGCGTCATGGCTTAGCGCTGTTGCTCCGGCAGTACGATGTTGACCTCCAGGACTTCGTAGTCGTCCTGGCGCTCCACTTGCACCTTGATGTCGTCGAGATTGACCGACACGTATTTGGATATCACTTCCATCAGTTCGCGTTGCAAGGCCGGCAGATAGTCCGGCGCGTGGCGGCCGTTGCGCTCGTGGGCCAGGATGATCTGCAGGCGTTCCCTGGCGATGGCGGCGGATTTTTGGCGCTTGCCAAAAATCATATCGATCAATGACATGAATTAACCTCCGAACAGGCGCTTGAGGATGCCCACCTTGGGGGCTTCCAGGAAGCGCATCGGGCGTTGTTCGCCCAGGAATCGCGCCACCACGTCGGTGTACGCGTCGGCCACATCCGTCCCTTTCAGGTGGATGGCCGGAGTGCCGGAGTTGGATGCCTGCAGCACGCTCTGAGATTCCGGAATGACGCCGATCAGCGGCACGCGCAGGATTTCCTTGACGTCCTCGACCGACAGCATTTCGCCCTTGTCCACGCGTCCCGGCGCGTAGCGGGTGATCAACAGGTGCTCCTTCACCGCCTCGCGTCCTTCTTCGGCGCGCTTGGACTTGGAGGCCAGGATGCCCAGGATGCGATCGGAGTCGCGCACCGACGAAACTTCCGGGTTGGTGACGATCAGCGCCTCATCGGCGAAGTACAGCGCCATCAGCGCGCCCTTCTCGATGCCGGCGGGGGAATCGCAGACGATGTATTCGAAGCCGGCGTCGTTCAGATCCTTCAACACCTTTTCCACGCCTTCCAGCGTCAGCGCGTCCTTGTCGCGGGTTTGCGAGGCCGGGATGATGAACAGATTGTCGCAGTTCTTGTCCTTGATCAGCGCTTGGTTCAGGCTGGCTTCGCCATTGACCACATTGATCAGGTCGTACACCACGCGGCGTTCGCAGCCCATGATCAGGTCCAAGTTGCGCAGGCCGACGTCGAAGTCGATCACGACAGTCTTGTGGCCGCGCAGTGCCAGGCCGGAAGCGAAGCTTGCGCTGGTGGTGGTTTTGCCTACGCCACCCTTGCCGGATGTCACAACGATGATTTTTGCCACGGGGCTTTCCTTTGGAAAATGTTTTACTCGCCGAGCGCGCTCATCACCAGGCGCTCGTTTTCAAGGTAGATCTGGGTGGGCTTGCCCAGAATGCTCTCGGGCAAGGCCTGTTCAATGGTGCGGTACACCCCGGCGATGGACACCAGTTCGGCTTCCATGCTGCGGGTGAAAATGCGGGCTTGCGAGTTGCCGCGCGCGCCGGCCAGCGCGCGCCCACGCAATGGCGCATAAACGTGGATGTTGCCGTCGGCGATGACTTCGGCGCCGGTGTTGACCATGGCCAGCACCACCAGATCGCACCCCTTGGCATAGATCTGCTGGCCGGCGCGGACCGGCCGGTCGATGATCATGCAGGACGACGCGGGGGCCGGCGCAGGCGCTTCGGCGGCGGGCTTGGCCGCCGGCTCCTGGACCGTTTGCACCGAGCGGGGCTGGGCGGCGCTGTTGGCGAAGGCCAGCCCGAAGCGGCCGGCCACGGCGGCCAGCGCGTTGTCCGGATGGCGCAGGGCGACGGCGCGGATACCGCGGCGGCTCAGCAAGGGCAGCAAGCGGCCGAAGTCGAGGTCGGCCGGATTGGGCAGGGCCTCCACATCCAGCACGAAGGCCTCTGCGGGCGCTTCGCTGGTGTTGCCGAACCGCGCGTCCAGAGCCTGGCTCAGTTCGTCCAGATTATCGGTGCGCAGCAAGATGGCCAGCAGGTCCAGACTGGCGGATTTGATATCAAAGGCGTTGGCCACAGGGCTCATGAGATGGCTTTAACTGGATAGATTTCTTCTATGGGCGAGTGTACTGGCTTGGCGTCGGGGTTTCAATGGCTGCTTTGCTTGGAGGGCCGGATGGCATGAGACCGGCGGTCGGTGGCGAGTCTGTCAGCGCAAGCCATTTGCGGTGCATTGCAAAAAAACCTCAGTTCGGCATGTCCTGAGGGACAGGCGCGTAATTGTCATCTTCATGGAATGATTGTGTAGTAAAAACTCTGCAGAAATAGCCGTTTAGTTTATTGTGCAATGCAACAAATCCTTGACCTGCGCGATCCGTTGGCGGTAAAGTGTGATTGTTGCGCTGCAACATCATTGCGCGGAACGACGGTTTTGCTGCTGTATCGCTGTGTCCCCGACATTCTAGGAGCTGATTACATGTTTACCACCACGCAAGAACTTTCCGCCCTTGGTCAATCGCAGTTCGACAAGGCTGTTCGTCTTTCCTCCATCGTGCTGGCCGGCGCCGAGCGCTTCGCCAGCCTGCAACTGGACCTGTCGCGCAAGCTGCTGAACGACAACGCCCAGGCTTTCAAGACTTTGAGCGAAGTGAAGGACGTCAAGGCCCTGGGCGACGTGCAAAGCGGCCTGGCTCAGCCGGCTCTGGATCAGGCTTTCTCCGCCGCCCGCCACGTATACGACGCTGCTTTGGCTACCCAGAACGAGCTCACCGCTTTTGTTGAAGAGCAGATCGCCGAAAACAACAAGGCGCTGCAAACCAGCCTGGAGCGTCTGTCGAAGAACGCCCCGGCCGGCTCCGACATCGCCGTGTCCGCGCTGAAGACCCTGCTGAACACCTCCACCGCCGCTTTCGAAAGCGTGTCCAAGACCGCCAAGAAGGTCAGCGCCGAGATCGCTGAAGCCGGTGTTGAAGCCGCCGCCAATTCGGCCAAGGCCGCCAGCGCTGCCGTAGCTCGCAAAAAGTCCGCTACTGCCGCCGCCTGATCTGCTTCGCTGCTCTGGAAGACGCAAACCGCCCCGGCATCTGCCGGGGCGGTTTGTTTTGGCCATGCGAAGCGGAAAACCATGAGTTCTTGAGTGCTGCAAATCCTGTGGAAACCAGGCGTTCATGATTTGCAGCCGGTCGGCTGATTGCCGTTCATTTCCAGCTTAGGTGTGCCCGGCTTGCTGCCGATCTCGCGTTTGCAGAAGCGCGGACAATTCCTGCAGCAGTTTGTCCCAATCCTGTTGCTGCGGCAGCGTCAAAACAATGCTGCGCGCCAGGTTGGCCGCGTAATGACGCGCGCTTTCCGGCAATGGGGATGGGTAGGGCGGAGTGAGTCCGATGCGGTCTGTCAGATAGCAGGCCGCCAATTGGCGCAATTTGTCGACCAGCAGCCATTGCTCTCCCAGCATCTGCTCCCATTGCAGATTGCGCGGCTGAGCATCGGGAGGCAGTAGGGGGGAGTGGCAGGCATGCAACAGCGCGGCGAATACCCGCTGGCAGAAGCGGGCGCTGTGGAGAGGCCCGCTATGCAGCCAGCAGCCGGGCTGCGGTGCCAAGGCGTCCAGCAGCTGCCAGGCGGCGCTGCCCGGCGCCGGCGCGTTGCCTACCAGCAGCATGAAGCCATGCTCGGCGGCGGGCGGCAGCCAGTCTCCGGCGAGCTCCAGCAGAGCCATGCCTGCCTGGCGGCAATAAGCGTGCCGCGCTTCCAGCGCATGATCGCTATCCACGGCAAGGTCTAGCCAGCAATCATCCAGCTCGATGCCGATCCACTCGGCAGGCAGGCGCGATGGCGTGTCGTGTTCCGGCGCAGCGGCCAGCCCTTGCGCTTCCAGCCGGCGCAAGAACCAGGACAAATGGGGCGCTTGTCCCCGCATGCGGTAGGAAACAGCCATGTTTGGGCACCATGGGGCCGCCGTCAGGCGGCTTGTTCGGATTTAAAGCGTGGCAGAAAGCGTGTGCCACAGCAATCCATTATCAGGCTGAATTACTGAATTGTGCAATGCAGCATTCAAGGGCGTTAAAAAACCGGCCGACTGGCCGGTTGCGTTTTGCGGCGCTTACTTGCCGAAGCGCTCGATGCCTTCCACCAGTTCGGTTTTGGCGTCTTCCAGCGTGCCCCAGCCCTGGATCTTGACCCACTTGCCCTTTTCCAGATCCTTGTAGTGCTCGAAGAAATGCACCATCTGCGCGCGCAGCAGTTCCGGCAGGTCTTCCAGCTTCTGGATGGATTTGTACATCGGGCACAGCTTTTCCACCGGCACGGCCACCAGCTTGGCGTCCACGCCGCCGTCGTCTTCCATCTTGATCAGGCCCAGGGCGCGACAGCGCACCACCACGCCCGGCGGCAGCGGGAACGGGGTGACCACCAGCACGTCAACCGGGTCGCCGTCGCCGGCCAGGGTTTGCGGCACGAAGCCGTAGTTGGCCGGATACATCATGGAAGTGCCCATGAAGCGGTCCACCACCAGCGTGTTCCATTCCTTGTCGAATTCGTACTTGATCGGAGCGGCGTTGGCGGAGATTTCGATGACGACGTTGAAGTCGCCCGGCATGTCTTTGCCCGGGCCGATGCTTGCGAGGTTCATTGCGCGCAATCCTTCGTGTTGAGTAGATAAACAGGTTTAACCGGCTGATTATATCAGCAGCTGCCGTCGCTGTGCCGGCCAGGTATAATCAGCGGTTTGACGAATTGCTGGAGCCGTGCCGATGCTGGACAAGCTGATCACCGAACTGGACAAGGGCCTGCGCACCTTGTGCGCGCCGGCGCATAGCGGTCGCGCGCATCCGGATCAGGATATCGCCGAGACCGAACTGAGCGCGGCGGAAAAACGGCATGCATTAGGGCTGATGCGGGTCAATCATTGCGGCGAGGTGTGCGCGCAGGCCTTGTATCAGGGCCAGGCATTGACCGCGCGCGACGCGGCGGCGCGCGAGGCGCTGCGTCAGGCGGCGCAGGAAGAGGTCGAGCATCTGGCCTGGACCGAGCGCCGCATCCGAGAGCTGGGCGGCCGTCCCAGCCTGCTCAATCCGCTTTGGTATACCGGTTCCTTGGCTATGGGCGTGGCGGCCGGGGTGCTCGGAGATAAATGGAATCTGGGCTTTCTGCAGGAAACCGAGCGCCAGGTGGGCGCGCATCTGGACAGCCATTTGAGCGCTTTGCCGGAAGGCGACGCGCGCAGCCGCGCCATCGTCAGCCAGATGCGCGACGACGAACTGCAGCATGCCGAGATGGCGCACGAGCTGGGCGCTGCCGAGCTGCCCGCGCCCTTGAAGGCGGCGATGAAGCTGTCGGCCAGGCTGATGACCGGCAGCAGCTATCATCTGTAACACAGGCAAACAACAAGACCGGCGAAAGCCGGTCTTGTCGCATGGGCAGGGCGGTTTCCGGCTATTTGGCGTCGTCCGCGATCGACCACAGGAAGTCGGTTTGCAGATTGCCCTTGAACATCGGCGCGTCGCGCGGAATGTAGAAGTTGGTGGAGTAGCCTATCGCGCTCGCCTTGCTGTCCATTTGTACCGAGGCGCCGGAGTGGCAAGTCATGCAGTTGGTCTGTACGCCGACCGTGCCACGGAAGGTCCGCTTGCTGACGGGGCTATAGATGCCGACATTGACCGGCGGGGCGGTGAAGGTGGCGGCGTTGAAGTCTGATTCCAGATACGGGTTATATACCGTCACCGGCTGGCCGACGCTCTTGCCGCCGTTTATCGGTTGATTTGGCGCCACCATCTGGTAGCCGATGGACATGGCGTAGTGGGCGGCGGGCCATGCCACTTGAGCCGGCCGCGCAGCGGCGGCGGCGCGATTGCCGGGCAGGGGAGGCTTGGCCGGGTTCGGCGTCCAGAAGTAAGTCTGCCACGTCCATTCGGTGATTTCGCGTGTGGTGACATGCATGGCCATCAGAATCAGCGCATCGCCGACCTCTACCGACTGTTTCAGCTGGGCTTGTACCAATTGCTGAAATTGCTTCACGTTGTCCGCGGTGACGGGGTAGGCGATGAAGTCACCCAGGGCGAAGGTGTTGCTGGCATTCGGGTGGCTACAGGAGGGGTCGGTGCGGTCCGCCTTGGATTTGCCGGGGTTCTTGGCGTCGATGTAGACGCAGCCGGGCCATTTGTCTTCGGAAAAGCCGTTTTTCTCGATGTCCGGTGTCACTTTCGGGGTGCCGGGCCAAGCCGGCATCACGTACAAAGAGCTGCCCTTGATCATGTTCGCCTTGCTCACCAGCTTGTACACGGGCTTGATGGTGACGGCGTTGGATGGGAACGCGGGGATCGATGCGTTGCCGGCATTGTATAGCTTGGTCAGCTCGGCCTTGGAAAACAATTGGTTCTTGCGGGCGAACTCCGCGGCAGCGGGATCGTAGGCCACCATTTCAAAAACCGATGTGTCTCGCATGTCGCTGATTGAGGGATTGGCCTTGGCGCTCAATTCGGCCTTTTTCGCCTGCAATTTTTCCTGGAACCCCGGAACACGCTGGAACTGGCGCGGAACGCGCAATTGCAGCTGCCGCGGCGTGGCCGCCTGCGCCTTCAATTGCTCGGGGTCGGAAGGCAGCGCGGCCACCTCCGCCGGGGTCAGCCAAGTCAGGTAAACCGGGACATTGGGAATGTCGAATTCCGACTGCCCGCTGGGCGCGGTCAACGAGGCCCAAAGCCCCCAGCCGTGACGATAGATCTGCCGAGTGTTGGCCGGCGTGGGCTGGTTGATCCAGTCCATCAGTTGCGACTCGGACTCCGGAAACGAATAGCCGGGAATGTGCGGGTTGGGCAGCGGCACGGGGTGCGCGCTTGCCAGATCACTCAGCAGCAGGGCGGCGGGAAGGAGCAGACGGTAAGGATGCATTGCGCTTTCTCCATGCGGGAATGAGCGTGAGCGCCAATCGGCGAACGATGCGCAATTCAAAGACGTGCGCATAATGCGTGTTATAGGTTCCCTTGATCCACGGATTTTCATCCTAAAGGACAGGTTGTGCCGAGAGTCCGTCTCTTGAGTTTTCCTGTTTTCCATGCGCTCCGGGTATTTCATCCACTAAGTCCTCTTCGCTTGATCAAGGTCTAGCCCCGGTTTCGCCGCAGACCATATAAACAGGTAATGGGCAAGCGGCTGATGGGTCCGATGTTTCCGATTTGGCGACAGCGCGACAAGCAGGCCAAGGAGAGCAGACATGTGGACTTTCTGGATTGAATTCGCGCTGTTGCTGACGGCGATTCTGATCGGCATCCGGCGCGGCGGGGTGGCGCTGGGCATGATAGGCGGCCTGGGCGTCGCCGTGCTGGCCTTCGTGTTCCGGGTGGCGCCGGCCGAGCCGCCGATCACGGTGATGCTGATCATCCTGGCGGTGGTGACGGCGTCGGCCACGCTGCAGGTGGCGGGCGGGCTGGACTTCCTGGTGCAGCAGGCGGAAAAGGTGATGCGCAAGCATCCGCAGCAGATCACCTTTCTTGCGCCCTTGTCCACGTTTTTGTTGACCATGTGCGTCGGCACCGGCCACGCGGTGTATTCCTTGCTGCCGGTGATCGCCGACGTATCGCTGAAAACCAAGATCCGTCCGGAGCGGCCGATGGCGATGGCCAGCGTGGCCTCGCAGATGGGGATCACCGCCAGCCCGGCCGCCGCCGCCGTGACGTCCTTGCTGGCGATGACGGCCAAGAGCAGCCAGCCGCTGACGCTGTGGGAAATTCTGATGGTCACGATTCCCGCCGGTTTGATCGGCGTGGCGGCCGCGGCCTTCTGGAGCCTGAAGCGCGGCGTCGAGCTCGATCAGGACCCGGAGTACCAGGCCAGGCTGCAGGACCCGGACTTCCGCGCGTCGATAGAAAAATCGGTGACCACGCTGGACAAGGTGCTGCCGGCCCACGCCAAGCCTGCCGTCATCCTGTTCTTCAGCGGCATTCTGGTGGTGGTGTTGCTGGCGCTGTTCCCGCACTGGCTGCCGATGGACGACAAGGGCAAAACGGTGCCGATGACGACGGCGGTGCAGTTCGTGATGCTGGCCTTCGGCGCCTTTATCCTGTTTTTGTCCAACGCCAAGGCGGCCACCATCGCCCGCTCCGAAGTGTTTACCGCCGGCATGATCGCCGTGGTTTCCATTTTCGGCATCGCCTGGATGAGCGACACCTTCGTCAAGGCCAACGAAGCCTTCCTGGTCGACAACATCAAGGTGATGGTGGAGTACGCGCCGTGGACCTTCGCGCTGGCCATGTTCGCGGTGTCCGCCTTCGTCAAGAGCCAGGCCGCCACCTTGACCATCATGGTGCCGTTCGGATTGGCGCTGGGCCTGAGTCCGCACCAGCTGCTGGCCATCATGCCGTCCTGTTACGCCTATTTCTTTTTCGCCTTTTATCCCAGCGACCTGGCCGCCATCAATATGGATCGCAGCGGCACCACTCGCATCGGCAAATATCTGCTCAACCACAGTTTCATGATGCCGGGCCTGATCGGGGTGGGCGTGTCCACGTTGGCGGCCTACGCATTGACGCATTTTTACTTCTGACAGGGGAATCGCGTGAAGACCTGCCAAGCAGACGTAGTGATTGTCGGCGCCGGGGGCGCCGGCCTGAGGGCGGCCATCGCCGCCGCCCAGTTCGATCCCAAGCTCAAGATCGCGCTGGTGTCCAAGGTCTATCCGATGCGCAGCCACACGGTGGCGGCGGAGGGCGGATCGGCGGCGGTGAAGCAGGATCATGACAGTTTCGACGCCCACTTCCACGACACCGTGGCCGGCGGCGACTGGCTGTGCGAACAGGACGTGGTCGAGTATTTCGTCCGCCAGTGTCCGGAAGAGATGGTGCAGCTGGAGCATTGGGGCTGTCCGTGGAGCCGCAAGGAGGACGGCAGCGTCAACGTGCGCGCCTTCGGCGGCATGAAGATAGAGCGCACCTGGTTTGCCGCCGACAAGACCGGCTTCCACATGCTGCACACGCTGTTCCAGACCTCCATTCAGTTTCCGCAGATTCAGCGCTTCGACGAATACTTCTGCGCCGACCTGATCGTCGAGGACGGCCAGGCGCGCGGCGTGCTGGCCATCGAGATCGCCAGCGGCGAGAGTGTGCTGATCGAGGCCGGCGCGGTGGTGATGGCCACCGGCGGCGCGGGGCGGGTGTTCCGTGAGAACACCAACGGCGGCATCGTCACCGGCGACGGCATGGCGCTGGCTTACCGCCACGGCGTGCCGCTCAGGGACATGGAGTTCGTGCAATACCACCCCACCTGCATGCCGCGCACCGGCCTGTTGTTCACCGAAGCCTGCCGCGGCGAGGGCGGCCTGTTGATCAACAAGGACGGCTACCGCTATCTGCAGGACTACGGCCTGGGGCCGGCCGAGGACAAGCCGCGCAACAAGTTCATGGAGCTGGGGCCGCGCGACCGGCTGAGCCAAGCCTTCTGGTACGAGCAGCAAAAGGGCCGCACCGTGCAGGGACCATGGGGCTCGGCGGTGTATCTGGACCTGCGCCACCTGGGCCATGCCAAGCTGCGCGAGCGGCTGCCGCAAATCTGCGAACTGGCCGAGGAGTTCCTCGGCATCGATCCGGCCAAGGAACCGATCCCGGTGCGGCCGGCAGTGCACTACACCATGGGCGGCATCCTGGTGGACGGACATTGCGCCGCTCCGATGCCTGGCTTGTACGCGGCCGGCGAGTGCTCCAGCGTCGGCATCCACGGCGCCAACCGGCTGGGGTCGAACTCGCTGGCCGAGCTGTCGGTATTTGGCAAGGTGGCTGGCATCGAGGCCGCGCGCTTCGCCCGCGACAGCAAGCCGGCCAAGCGCGAGGGGCTGTTGAAGCAAGCGGAGGCGGCCGAGGCCCGCCTGCACGCGCTGCGTGCCAAGGACGGCACCGAGCGCATCGCCGATTTGCGTCGCGAAATGGCGGAAACCATGGAGGCAGGCTGCGGCATCTACCGCATGGAAGACAGCATGCGCGCCACCTGCGACAAGCTGGCCGAGCTCAAGCAACGCTTCCAGAACGTCAATGTGGAAGATAAATCCAGCGTGTGGAACAGCGACTGGCTGCTGGCCATCGAGCTGGGTTACCAGCTGGACGTAGCCGAGGCGATGGCGCATTCGGCGCTGCACCGCAAGGAATCGCGCGGCGCGCATCAGCGGCTGGATGGCTATGAGGCGCGCGACGACGTCAACTTCCTCAAGCATAGCCACGCCATTTATCAGCCGGATGCCGGGCCGCGCATCGAGTACGGCGCGGTCAAGATCACCACGTCCCAACCCGGCGTGCGCGCCTATGGCGCGGCGGGGGTGGCCGCAGAAAAAGGAGAACAGGCATGACGGACAAAACTATCCATATCGAGGTGCTGCGCTACCGGCCCGAGCAGGACCAGGAGCCGTGGCTGCAAGGTTTCGGCGTGCCGTACAGCGACGACATGTCGGTGCTGCAGGGCCTGCAATACATCCGCGATTATCTGGACGGCACGCTGGCCTTTCGCTGGTCCTGCCGCCAGGCCATCTGCGGCAGCTGCGGCATGATGGTGGACGGCGTGCCCAAGCTCGCCTGCAAGACCTTCCTGCGCGACTATCCGGGCAAGGTGCGCATCGAGCCATTGAACCACTTCCCGATCGAGCGCGATCTGGTGGTGGTGCTGGACGACTTCATCGAGAAACTCGAAAGCATCACGCCCTATATCGTGCCCAAGGAAGACAAGCCCTTGTCCGAGGGCGAGTACAAGCAGACGCCGGCGCAGATGGACTGGTACGCCCAGTTCAGCGGCTGCATCAACTGCCTGTTGTGCTATGCCGCCTGTCCGCAATACGGCCTGAACTCGGATTTCCTCGGCCCCGGCGCCATCGCGCTCTTGCACCGCTACAACCAGGACAGCCGCGACGGCGCGTCCGAGCAGCGCATGGCATTGCTGGCCGCGCAGGAGGGCGTGTTCAACTGCACGGCGGTCGGTTACTGCTCGGAAGTCTGTCCCAAGGCGGTGGACCCGGCCAATGCGGTCAACCTGAACAAGACCGAAGTGGCCAAGGACTATTTCCTGCGATTCGTCAGACCTAAGGGAGCATGCAAATGAGCAAGCGCAAGCCTTATGTCCGGCCGATGGACGGCTGGTGGCAGAAGAACCCGTATTTCATCGAGTACATGATCCACGAGGGCACGGCGCTGTTCGTCGCCGCCTATGGTTTTGTGCTGCTGTGCGGCCTGTGGCATTTGTCCCAGGGCGAGGCGGCGTGGAACGGCTTCATCGCCGCGCTGCAAAGCCCGCTGGCGTTGTTGTTCCACCTGATCCTGCTCGCCATGATCGGCTACCACAGCTACACCTGGTTCAAGATCATGCCGCGAACCTTGCCGCCGCTCATCGTCGGCGGCAAGCGCGTGTCCGCCGCCGCCATCACCGCCGGCGGTTTCGCCGCCACCTTGCTGGCCAGCCTGGCGCTGCTGGGCATCGTCTGGGGGATATCGCAATGAAAAACCTGCAATTGAAGCGTTCGCATGCGCCCATCTTCTGGGGGCTGTTCGGCGCCGGCGGCATGCTGGCCGCGCTGTTCGGGCCGATGCTGGTGGCCATCACCGGCTTCGCCGCGCCGCTGGGTTGGCTGCCGGCCAAGGCCGCCAGCTACCAGGGCGCGCTGGCGCTGGCGCACAGCCTGCTGGGCAAGGCCGCGCTGTGGGTATTGATCAGCTTGCTGCTGTGGCATGCCGCGCACCGCATCTACCATAGCCTGCACGATGTCGGCATCCATGGCGGCGCGCTGGCCAAGGCCTTGACCTATGGCCTGGCGGCGGCGGGCACTGTGCTGGCCTTGCTGCTGCTGTGCCGGATCGGCTAGCGATCCGCATTTAGGCGCGGCGTTTTCTTCGCCGCGCCGGTCTTCCCGTTTTTTCCATCGTCCTCCGCCTTTGCGCATCTTTTTTCCCCTTCTATAGTGATGTTGATGCTATTTGTGATCGATGATTGGCATCCGATTTGGCATTGATTCTGCTATTTGACATGTTGTTGCTGACTGGCATGCGGCGCCGAGGCGGGCCGCGGCGGGGAGGGGGCGATGGCTGTTGGCGCGGTGGGCGGTTCCATTTCAATGCAATACCTTGCGGTGTCGGCGCCTGGCGTGCTCACGCCGTCTGGCCAAGGCGGCGAGCAGGCTGCGGCGCCGGCGCGGCGCAGTCAGAATGATGGACAAGACGGCGGCTTTGGCCAGGAGGTGGCGCTGGCCTTGCAGCAGTCCGGCATCAATCTTTCCGGCGCGGTGGCCGCGCAATCGCAAGGGCAGTCGGCGGGAGCCGCCGCGCTGCAGGGATCGGATGCGGTAGGCGCCGCATCCGGCGCCGGCAATGTGCAGCAGGCGCTGCATACTTTTGTGCACGCGGTGTATCAGGCGGTGCAATCGGAAGGTCTGAACAGCGGCGGCGGTTCCGAGCAGGGGCAGTCCGCCAGCGGCTATGGCGATTTTCAAGGCAATTTGCAGAAGCTGCTGCAGGACGTGGACCATGGCGTGCAGAACAATGCCACGTCCGGCATCACGCAGGCGTTCAAAGACCTGCAGCAGTCGCTGGGCGGCAATGCCGTTGCCGGAGCGGCCACGCATGCCACGCTGCATACCTTTTTGCAGAATCTGGTGACCTTGCAGAGCACCCAGTTGCAGAATGCCGGAGGGGTCGGTTCCTTGATCGATACCAGCGCCTGAGCGGCGCGGGATGGCAATGACTATACTGGAGCAGCGCCGGCGGAAAATTGGCTGGAAATTTCCCTTAATTAACAGAAATTTATACTCTGTCGCTTAGTCTGGCTGGCATGGCGCCGATATACCGATATCAGCGCGAGCTGGGCGGGTCATCGGGTCTAGTCAAGGAGAGCATCATGTCAGTCGGGTCTCTGGGCAGCAGCTCAATCTCATTGCAGTACACGCAGGTGGATATTCAAGAAACATTATCGTCTGATCCATCGCAGCAAGGTAGCAGCGGTGCGGTCCAGGGCCAGGGAGGCGGACACCATCATCATCATGGCGGCGGTCAGTTCGGGCAGGATGTGCTGCAGGCATTGCAGCAGTCTGGTTTGTTGCAGTCGTCGTCTGGCAACTCTTCCACATCCTCTGCTTCTGGCAGTAGTGATGGTACCGACAGCACGGACAGTGGTGCTATCGGCGCGGCTGGCGGCAATCAGCAACAGGCGGTTCACGCCTTCATTCACTCCTTGTTCCAGGCATTGCAGCAGGAGGGGGCCGCAGGTGCCAATGGCAGTGCCAGCACGGGCAGTCAGGACAATGACGGCGATGTCGATAGCGGCGGCGCAGACCAAGACGGCGCTTCGGGCTCGGTTGGAGGGAGCGGCGGCTACGGCGGCTTGCAGAACAATCTGCAACAGCTGTTGCAGGACATCGCCAACGGTACGCAGAACGGCGCCACGTCCTCGCTGCAATCGGCTTTCCAGACTTTGCAGCAGGCCTTGGGCCTCGGCAGCAATGGCCAATCGTCACAGGCGTCGCTGCAATCCTTCCTGCAGAACCTGAGCAACAATCTTCAGCAAAACCAGCTGGGCACCAGCGCAGGCGTCGGCGCCTTGCTGAGCACGTCAGCCTGATGGCCCGGTTGCCCCGTGCGGGGCGCCGGCTGTTTGACGCCAAGGGCCGGGCTTGTTTCCCGGCCTTTGGCGTTTCAGCGCCGCTGGCGCGAGGGCAGGCTGGTCAGCACGCCCAATCCGATGATGGCGACGCTGATCAGCCCGGTGACCACTTCGCCCAGCTCCACATGCAGCGCGGCGGCGAACATGATGCCGACCAGCGCGGCAATCGCCCAGAAAGCCGAGACTTCCAGGTACTTGAACTGTCCGATGACGTCGCGTTCCACCAGGTAGAGGGTCAGCGAGCGCACAAACATCGCGCCAATGCCAAGGCCGCCGGCGATCAGCCAGAAGTCGCTGGTGATGGCGAAGGCGGCGATCACGCCGTCCATGGAGAAGCTGGCGTCCAGCACTTCCAGATAGACAAAGCCGATCAGGCCATTCCTGGCCGCGGCGGTCTTGATATCCATCCCGCCGAACAGCTGCTTGAACATGTGCAGCACCATGAACACCACATAGCCCCAGAAACAGCTGCTGATGAAGGCCAGTTTCTGGCCGGCCGGCACCCAGGCCGCCACCATCGCCACCAGCAGGATGGTGACCAGAGACTGGGCATTTTCCACGCTGCCCAGTTTGGCCAGCAGCGGTTCGATGCCGGGCAGCCAGTGTTCGTCCTTCTCGTGCTGGACAAAGTATTCGATCACCACCATCAACAGAAAAGTCGCGCCAAAGCCCATGATCATCAGATGGCTGTCGTGCATGATCTGCTGATAGCGCTGCGGCTGCTCGGTGGCGACGAGGAAGGCTTCAGTCATGGAGACGCCGCCGGCGGTGGCGACGATCAGCAGCGGAAACAGGATGCGCATGCCGAACACCGCCACCGCGATGCCGACGGTCATGAAAATCTGGCGCCAGCGATGGTTCATCACCTTGAGAATGCCGGCGTTGACCACCGCATTGTCGAAAGAGACGCTGGTTTCCAGCACGGCCAGCACCAGGGTGGTGAGCAAAAAGGCGCCGGCGCGCTCGGCGCCGCCTGAGTCAAAGCCGTACCAGGCGACGGCGGCCAGCACGGCGACGCTGAAGGCCAGCGAGCCGCGGAAATACGAAAAAGTGGAACGCATGGGAATAACCTGAGCAAGTGCGGCGTTGCCGCTTTTTTTAATGTAGAACGGCCGGGAAACCGGCCGTTGCGTGAAATTATATGACGTCGTCAGCCGCTTGGCATCAGTCGGCGGCGCTCACGCGCGCCAGGCATCGTTGATAGCGGCCATCTACCCGCTCGGCGAACCACTGCGTAGTCAGCTTGCGGGTGATCTTGGGGCTTTTGAGGTCGATCTGCGGCATGACGGCGCGGGGCAAGGGCTGGCCGGCGCTTTGATCCGCCAGCGCGAACACCCGGCGGTACAGCTCGCTCTGGCCAAAGGCCGAATATTTTTCCTGCTTCAAGTCGCGCAGGATGGCATCCCGGCTCATGCCTAGCTTGCCGGCGAGCGCCAGCGCGGCTTGTTGGCTGCCGGAGGGCTGGCTGTCTTGGTAATTCAACAGATCGCCATCCAGCGTCAGCTTGCGCGCGCCGATGCGGGACAGGGCGGCTTGGAACGCCGCGTTGCGGCTGCTGTAACGGCCGGCGTTGAAGTCGGCGAAGCGGTAGCGCATGTCCTGGTACGGCGCGGGATATTGCAGCAGGATGGCCGCGCCGAAGTAGACCCCGCCGCGGCGGGTGAAGACCTGGTGGCGGATGCTGTCGCGGTGCGCATACGGGTAGGGCCAGGCCTTGACGTGGGATTCGGCGAACGCCACGCTGACCTGCATCGGCCCGCCGGTGCGGATGGGGTTCTTCATGTCCATCGGCAGCCCCATCTGCTTGGCCTCGCGCGCCATGTCCTCGTACAGCTGGTTCATCTCGCGCTCGGTGCGCAGGCCATCTATCCGCGCCTTGTAGCTCTGGCCATTGGGCGAAGTTTTCAGCAAGGCGGTTTTCACCACCGGCAGCGGCACCAGATAGCGGTGGGCGCGTTCCTCTATCTTGCTCCAGACGATTTGCGGCAGCCCCGGCACCGTAGGGTCGGCCTGCCAGCTCGATTCCTGCTCGATCACCGCAGCCAGCGCGCAGGCGTGTTCGGCGGTGGGCGGGATCTGCAGATGGCGGAAGGCGCTGTCGATATCGGCGATCCAGCCCTGGCGGTCGCGCACGCCAGGGGGAACGGAGGCAGGGATGAAGTTGCGCGGCGCGGCCGCAGGCTTGGGCGCGGGGGGCGGCGGCTGAACGGGCGCAGGCGGCGCGGGTTCGACTGCCGGCGCCGAGGCGGCGGCGGGCGACGGCGCGGAGGCCTGGGCGGGTTGCCTGGGCGGCTGGGCGGCACAGCCTGCCAGCGCGGCGGCCAGCAGGAGCGGGAGCAAGGTGCGGTTCATGTCGTTATCTTGTTGTAAGGCGGCGGAGCGTTGGCGGGCGAGCCGGCTCGTCAACGCGGCGGCAGATAAGTGGCCGGATTGACCACCTGGGTGCCCAGCCGCAATTCAAAGTGCAGCTTGACGCGGTTGGCGCCGGAGTCGCCCATGGTGGCGATCTGCTGGCCCGCGCTGACCTGATCGTCCTCTTTCACCAGCAGGCGCTGATTATGGGCGTAAACGGTCAGCGTGTCGGCATTGTGCTTGACGATCAGCAGATTGCCGTAGGCGCGTATGCCCTTGCCGGCATACACCACTTTGCCGGCGGCGGCGGCGCGCACCGGATCGCCGGCCTGGCCCGCGATATCCAGCCCCTTGTTGCGATTGCCGTCGTAATTGGCGATCACCGCGCCGTCTGCCGGCCATTGCAGCTTGATGGTCAGCTTGGGCGGCGGCGCGGCCGGTTTTTCCGCCGGCTTGGCCGGCGCGGCTTTGGCCGATGGCTTGTTCGCCGCCGACGCGGATTTGCCGGCGCCGGACGGCGGCTGGACGCGCAGTAATTGCCCTGCTTGGATGCTGGAGCTGTCGGCCAATTGGTTCCAGCGCGCCAGATTGCCCACGCTTTGCTTGTACTGACGGGCAATGCGGTACAGCGTGTCGCCGGACTGCACACGGTAGTAGCCTGCCGGAGCCGGCGCGTTTGCCGGAGGCGAGGAGGCGCAAGCGGCCAAGCATAAGCTGCTACAAAGAATAAGGGTTCGCAATGACATGGTTGCCATTTTACACCGTCACGGGACGCTGCCGCTGGAGAGGGTGGAATGAAGAAACTGTTTGGGCTGATATTGGCCTGCCTGGGTTCCCTGCCGTTGCATGCGGCTGAGTCATCCCCCGTCATCCATCTTTATTCGATCGACTACCCGCCATTCATCATCGGCGCGGATGTGCCGCCGCGACAGGGCATCGCGCTGGAGGCCATCCAGCAGGCCTTGGCCCATGCCGGCCTGCGCGGACAATGGGTGGATCTGCCATGGAAGCGGGCGCAGATGCAGGCGCAGAGCGAAACGTATGGCTGTTTGGCGCCCTTGACCCGATCAGCCAGCCGCGAGGAGCAATACCGCTGGGTCGGCTTGCTGGATGGCAGCAGCCAGTCCTTGTATGTATTGGCCAGCAAACCGGCTGAAATCCGCACGCTGGCCGACTTGAAAGGCAAGCGCGTAGTGGCGCTGCTGGGGTCGTCCATGGCCGAGTGGCTGCATCAGCACGATGTGGCCTTTGCCGAGCTGCCCACCACGGAAGACGCGTATCGCGAGCTGAGCATGGGCGTGGCCGATGCCTGGGCCGTGCATAGCCCGGTTGCGCGTTATCTGGTGAAGAAGCAGGGACGCCGCGCCGAGCCAATCCAGGAAGCGCTGAGGCTGCAGGAGACTCGCATTTACCTGGCCTGCGGCAAGCGCATGCCGGAAGAAGTGGCCCAGCGGCTGAGTAATGCGTTTCGCTGGCTGCGCGAGAGCGGCGAGATGGAGCGCATCATCGCGCGTTATGTGGAGTGAGCGGCCAGCAAAAAGCCCCCGCAAGCGGGGGCGTGGCAAACAGCGTAATGATCAGCGGGTGATCGGCTTGTAGCGGATGCGCTTGGGCTTGGCGCCTTCCTCGCCCAGGCGCTTCTTCTTGTCGGCCTCGTATTCCTGATAGTTGCCGTCGAAGAAGGTCCACTGCGATTCGCCTTCGGCCGCCAGGATGTGGGTGGCGATCCGGTCCAGGAACCAGCGGTCGTGGGAGATCACGAACACGGTGCCGGCGTATTCCAGCAAGGCGTCTTCCAGCGCGCGCAGGGTTTCCACGTCGAGGTCGTTGGACGGTTCGTCCAGCAGCAGCACATTGCCGCCCTTGAGCAGGGTCTTGGCCAGGTGCAGGCGGCCGCGTTCGCCGCCGGACAGCATGCCGACCTTCTTCTGCTGGTCGGAGCCCTTGAAGTTGAAGCGGCCAAGGTAAGCGCGGCTGGACATCTCGAACTTGCCGACGGTGAGGATGTCGGCGCCGGCTGCCACGTCTTCGAACACGGTCTTGTCGCCGTCCAGGCCCTCGCGGGTTTGTTCGACGAAGGCCATCTGCACGGTCTGGCCTATCTTGACCGTGCCGCTGTCCGGCTGCTCCTTGCCGGCGATCATCTTGAACAGCGTGGACTTACCGGCGCCGTTGGGGCCGATGATGCCGACGATGGCGCCAGCCGGCGCCTTGAAGCTGAGGTTGTCGATCAGCAGGCGGTCGCCGAAGCCTTTGGATACGTTTTCGAATTCGATCACTTCATTGCCCAGACGCTCGGCCACCGGAATGAAGATTTCCTGGGTCTCGTTGCGCTTCTGGGTTTCATAGCTGGACAGCTCTTCGAAGCGGGCGATACGCGCCTTGGACTTGGCCTGGCGGCCCTTGGGGTTTTGGCGCACCCATTCCAGTTCCTGCTTCATCGCCTTCATGCGCGCGCCTTCGCTCTTGGCTTCCTGCTCCAGGCGGGCTTCCTTTTGCTCCAGCCAGGACGAGTAGTTGCCCTTCCACGGGATGCCTTCGCCGCGGTCCAGCTCCAGGATCCATTCTGCGGCGTTATCGAGGAAGTAGCGGTCGTGGGTCACCGCCACCACGGTGCCGGGGAAGCGGACCAGGAATTGTTCCAGCCACTCGACCGATTCGGCGTCCAGGTGGTTGGTCGGCTCGTCCAGCAGCAGCATGTCGGGCTTGGACAGCAAGAGCTTGCACAGGGCCACGCGGCGCTTCTCGCCGCCGGACAGCGGGCCGATCTTGGCGTCCCACGGCGGCAGGCGCAGCGCGTCGGCGGCCAGCTCCAGCTGGTGCTCGACATTGTCGCCGGCACCGGCGGAGATGATGGCTTCCAGCTTGGCCTGTTCCTCGGCCAGGGCGTCGAAGTCGGCGTCCGGGTCGGCGTAGGCGGCATACACTTCTTCCAGGCGCTTTTGCGCGCCCATCACGTCGCCCATGCCGCTTTCCACTTCCTCGCGCACGGTTTTTTCCGGGTCGAGTTGCGGTTCCTGCGGCAGATAGCCGATGTTGAGGTTAGGCTGCCATTGCACCTCGCCGTCGTATTCTTTTTCCACGCCGGCCATGATCTTCAGCACGGTGGATTTGCCCGCGCCGTTCAGACCCAAGAGGCCGATTTTGGCGCCGGGGAAGAAGGACAGGGAGATGTCCTTGATGATCTGACGCTTCGGGGGGACGATCTTGCTCACGCGGAGCATCGACATCACGTATTGGGCCATGGACTTATTCACATTGTTTGAATGGATTAAGCGCTGATTCTACCAAAACGGCGTGGCAAGCACAGATGGCAAAGCGGCCGGCTTGCAGCCGGCCGCGCTTGAATCGAGAAAATGCCGGTCAGAACACCAATGCCAGCGCGGCGGTGGCCAGCATGGCGAAGGCGCAGGCCACCTTGGCCACGGCGCCGACGATGAAGCCGAGCAAGGTGCCGATGCCGACTTTGCCCGCCTGGAAGGCGTCTTTGCGGGCGAGGAATTCGCCGATCACCGCGCCTATCATCGGCCCCAGAATGACGCCGGCCAGGCCGAGAAACATGCCGGCCAGGCCGCCGATGAAGGCGCCCCACAAGGCTTGCCGGCTGGCGCCGGTAGCCTTGGCGCCCAATAGGCCGGCCACAAAATCGACCAGCAAGCCCAGCGCCGCCAGCACAGCCAGAATGCTGAGGCTGATCGCGCCCAGATGCTGGAAGTTGTCCAGCCAGGACGCCAGCAACAGGCCGCCAAACAGCAAGGGCAGGCCGGGGATGGCCGGGATGATGGTGCCGGCGAGGCCGGCGACCATCAGCAGCGCGGCAGCCAGATAACCAAGCACGGTCATGGCTTATTCCGCCTGCGGACCGGTGTACAGGGCCAGCAGCTCCATCTGCGCGCAATGCGGCTTGGCACGGCTGGCGCGGCGCTTGTAGCTGCCGTCCGGCTGCATTTCCCAGCTGTTGACGTTGTCTTCCAGATACATGCGCAGCGCTTCCTTGATGATGCGGCGCTTCAGCTTGTTGTCCAGAACCGGCACGCAGGTTTCGATGCGGCGGAAGAAATTGCGGCCCATCCAGTCGGCGCTGGACATCAGCAGGTCTTCCTTGTGGTCGTTGTAGAAGTAGAACACGCGCGGGTGTTCCAGAAAGCGGCCGACGATGGAACGCACCGTGATGTTGTCGGACAGGCCCGGCACGCCCGGGCGCAGCGCGCACACGCCGCGCACGATCAGCTGGATCTTCACGCCGGCCTGGCTGGCGCGGTACAGCGCATGGATGACCTGCGGCTCCAGCAGCGAGTTCATCTTGGCGATGATCTGCGCCGGCTTGCCGGCCTGGGCGTGCTCGATCTCGCGCTCGATGGACTGCATGATCATGCTGTGCAGGGTGAACGGGCTCTGGAACAGGTGCTTCAGGCTGCTGGCGCGGCCCAGGCCGGTGAGCTGGACGAAGATGTCGTTGACGTCGCTGGCGATTTCCTCGTTGCAGGTCAACAGGCCGAAGTCGGTGTACATCCGCGCGGTGCGCGGGTGGTAGTTGCCGGTGCCCAGATGCACGTAGCGGTGCAGGCCGTGCGCCTCGCGCCGCACCACCATCAGCATCTTGGCGTGCACCTTGTAGCCGATCACGCCGTACACCACGTGGGCGCCGGCGTCTTCCAGCCGGCTGGCCCAGCCGATATTGGCTTCTTCGTCGAAACGGGCCATCAGCTCCACCACCACCGTCACCTGCTTGCCGGCGCGGGCGGCGGCGATCAGCGATTCCATCAGCACCGAGTCGGTGCCGGTGCGATAGACCGTCATCTTGATTGCCACTACGTGCGGGTCGGTGGCGGCCTGGGTCAGGAAGTCGATCACCGGCTGGAAGCTTTGGTACGGGTGGTGCAGCAGGATGTCGCCCTTGCGGATGGTCTCGAACAGCGGCGACTTGGTTTTTTTCTGCAGCGCGGTTGGCAGCGACGGCGCAAACGGCGCGAACTTCAGGTCGGAGCGGTCCACCAGGTCCGGCACCTGCATCAGCCGCACCAGGTTCACCGGGCCGTTGACGCGGTAGACATCGCGCGCCTGCAGGTTGAACTGGGTCAGCAGGAACGATTCCATGTGCTGCGGGCAGGTGTCGGCGATTTCCAGCCGCACCGCGTCGCCGAACTGGCGCTGGCGCAATTCGCCTTGCAGCGCGGTGCGCAGATTCTTGAAGTCGTCGTCCTCCACCGACAGCTCGCTGTCGCGAGTGACGCGGAACTGGTAGCAGCCCTTGACCGCCATGCCCGGGAACAGTTCATGCACATGCGAGTGCAGGATGGAGGACAGGAAGACGAAGCAGTGCGCATGGCCGTCGCAGACTTCCGGCGGCAGCTTGATCACGCGCGGCAGGATGCGCGGCGCCTGCACGATGGCGGTGCCGGAGGCGCGGCCGAAGGCGTCGCGGCCTTCCAGCTCCACCGCGAAGTTCAGTGATTTGTTCAATACCTTGGGGAAGGGGTGGGACGGATCCAGCCCGATCGGCGTCAGGATGGGCATCAGCTCGCGGAAGAAATAGCTCTGCACCCACTCGCGCTGCTGCTCGGTCCATTCGTTGCGGCGCAGGAAAATGATGCCCTCCTGGCGCAAGGCCGGGAACAGCACCTCGCTCATCACCGCGTACTGCTCGCGCACCAGCTGATGGCAGGCGCGGGCCACCTTGGCCAGCGCCTGCTCCGGCGTGGAGCCGTCTGCCAGTATGCGCTCCGGCGTGGCATGGGCCGCATCCTGCAGCCAGGCGATGCGCACCTCGAAAAATTCGTCGAGGTTGGAGGATACGATGCACAGGAACTTCAGCCGCTCCAACAGCGGAAGATTCGGGTCTTCCGCCTGGGCTAGCACGCGGCGGTTGAATTCAATCAATCCCAGTTCACGATTCAGCAGCAGGTCTTGCGGTTGTGACATACGGTGTGAGAGCCAATGTTTTCGAGAGATGGAGACAATAAAGCCCTCGCTTGGAGGGCTGGATGACGAGATTAGTTCTGCGGCGGCGTATAACCCGCAGGGGCGTCGGCGCCGGCGCCGAAGAAGTAGGCCTCCAGTTGCGACGCCAGGTATTGGCGGGCGCGGGCATCGGCCAAGCTGAGGCGGTTTTCGTTGATCAGCATGGTCTGGTAGCGCAGCCAGCCTTGCCAGGCTTCCTTGGACACGCTTTCGAAAACGCGCTTGCCCAGCTCGCCCGGCAGCGGCGGGAAGTCGAGGCCTTCGGCTTCGCGGCCCAGCTTGACGCAATTGACGGTTCTGCTCATGGCTTAATCCTTGCTTGTATTCTGATTGGCACAGCAGGCTATTGTGTCACAGCGGGCGCGAGCTTCCAACCTTGGCTGCATCATGGGCGCAAGGGGTTACAGCTGTTTTACAAACACCTTGGAGCGGCGCTGGAAATTGTAGAACTGCTGGCGCGCCAGCGGCAGCGAGCTCTTGTCCGCCTCGGCGAAGCCGCGCTCGACAAACCAGTGCGAGGTCTGGGTCGTCAGCACGAACAGCGACTGCAGGCCGCGGGCGCGCGCCTGGTACTCCACGTGCCGCAGCAGCATTTCGCCGAAGCCGCCGTCGCGTTTCTCCGGCGACACCGCCAGGCAGGCCAGCTCGGCGGTATCGGCTTCTGGAAACGGATGCATCGCCACGCAGCCGTAAATCTTGCCGTCGTGCTCCAGCACCGCGTATTCGCCGATTTCCACTTCCAGCCGTTCGCGGCTGCGCCGCACCAGAATGCCTTGCTCTTCCAGCGGCTGGATCAGCGCCAGGATGTCGCCTACATCTTCAATGCTGGCATGGCGCACTCGCACCAGCGGATCGCGGGCGATCATGGTGCCGTTGCCGCCGCGCGTGAAGTGTTCCAGCAGCAGCGCGCCATCCTGATGGCGGCTGATCAAGTGGGCGCGCGGAATGCCGTCGCGCGTGGCGCGGATGCAGTAGGGCAGGTAGGCGGCCACGTCCTCGGGCAGGCTGCCCGATTGCAGCATTTCCTCGGCCTGCTGCGCGGTCAGCGAGCTGATCAGCTGGCCGTCGCGCTCCACCACGCCGCGGCCTTCCACCACGTAGATCAATTTTTCCGCCTTCAGCGCGATGGCGACGTGGGTGGCCAGCTCTTCCATGGTCAGGTTGAAGCTCTCGCCGGTCAGCGAATAGCCTACCGGCGTCAGCAGCACCAGCTCTCCGCAGTCCAGCCGCTGGCGGATGGCGGCAGCATCGACGCGGCGCACCTGGCCGGTGTACTGCATGTCCACGCCGTCCAGCACGCCCAAGGGCTGCGCCGTGACGAAATTGCCGCCGGCCACCCGCAAGTGGGCGCCATGCATAGGCGAGTGCGGCATGCCCATAGACAGCCGGGCTTCCACATCGTGGCGGGTGGCACCGGCGGCCTGCTTGACGATGTCCATGGTGGCGGCGTCGGTGACGCGGCGATCGCGGTGGAACAGGCGGGCGATGCCGTGGCGCTTCAGCAGCGCTTCGATCTGCGGCCGGATGCCATGCACCAGCACGATGCGCACGCCCAGGCTAACCAACAGGTTGATGTCCTGGGCCATGCTGGAAAAGTCGCCGTCGAGCAGGCTTTCGCCGCCCAGCGCCAGCACAAAGGTCTTGCCGCGATAGGCGTTGATGTAGGGGGCGGCTTCGCGGAAGGTAAGGACGAATTCGCGGGTCAGCATGATGGGGAACGGCTCCGGCGGAAACGGTGATTCAACCGGATAGCGTAGCAGGAATGACGCTGTTTTGCTGGGCGTATTCGCGGAGTTTGGCCAGGACAAAAGAAAACGCTCCCGGAAGGGAGCGTTGTGGGAGAAAGCGGACTCAGTTTGCGCGCTTTTGCAGAATTTGCTGCACCTTGAGCACATTCAAGGCTTGCGATAGCTGGTAGTCGTTCTTCGCATTCGGTTCGCGCGGGCTCAAACCGGCATCGTCCGGCTTATCCTGCGGTTTGCCCTTGTCCAGTTGCTGAACCGGCGCGGCGGCCGGTTTGACTTCCGGCTTGGCGGTTTTGGCCGGTTTGTCGTCGCCATTCGGATTCGCCAGGTGGTTTTCCAGATCGGCTTCGCGCACGCGCAGCGCCTGATCGGCGGCGGTCAGGGTGGCGTCTTCCACCACCACGTCCGGCACGATGCCCTTGGCCTGGATGGAGCGGCCGCTAGGCGTGAAGTAGCGGGCGGTGGTCAGCTTGATGCCGCCCTGGCTGCCCAGCGGCAGGATAGACTGCACCGAGCCTTTGCCGAAGGTTTGCGTGCCGACCAGCAGCGCGCGCTTCTGGTCCTGCAGCGCGCCGGCGACGATTTCCGATGCCGAGGCGGAGCCGCCGTTGACCAGCACCACCATGGGCACGTTGCGCGCTTCCGCCGGCAGCTTGGCCAGCGGGTCCGTGCCGTTCTGGCGGGCGTAGTTCTGCAGCGTGGCGGTCAGGCGCATCTTGGCGTCCGGCGTGCGGCCCTCGGTGTAGACCACCAGTTTGTCCTTAGGCAGGAAGGCTGCGGCGACGCCCACGGCGCCGTTGAGCAGGCCGCCCGGATCGTCGCGCAGATCCAGCACCAGGCCCTTCAGCGGCTGCTTGTTGTCCTTGTAGAGTTTCTGCAGGCCGGCGGCCAGGTCCTCGGCGGTGTGCTCTTGGAACTGGGCGATGCGCACATAGCCGAAATCCGGCTCCAGCATGCGGTACTTGACGCTCTTGGTCTTGATGACGGCGCGCGTCAGCGTAAAGAGCAGCGGCTTGGTCTCGTTCTTGCGGGCGATGGTCAGTGTGACCTTGGTGCCCGGCTTGCCGCGCATTTTCTTCATCGCATCGTTCAGCGTCAGGCCGCGTACCGGCGTGTCGTCGATCTTGATGATCAGGTCGCCGCTCTTGATGCCGGCCTTTTGCGCCGGAGTGTCCTCAATGGGCGAGATAACCTTGACCAGGCCGTCTTCGGAGCCGATTTCGATGCCGAGGCCGCCGAACTCGCCCTGCGTGCCTTCGCGCAGCTCCTTGAATTCATCCGGCGTCATGTAATCGGAGTGCGGGTCCAGTCCGGTCAGCATCCCCTTGATCGCTTCGTCGATCAGCTTCTTGTCGTCCACCGGCTCGACATAGCTCTGCTTGATCAGGCTGAACACCTCGGCGAAGGTGCGCAGCTCGTTCAACGGCAGCGGAGACGCTTCCTTGTCGGCCAGCGCCTGCATGCTGAGGGTGAGGACGCCGCCTGCCATGGCTCCGGCCACCAACCAGGCGATTTTTTTCATTCTTTGGCTGCTCATGCTGTGCAAATTCTCCGTACCCGGCACCTTAGCGTGTCCAGGCCTGCGGGTTGAGGGGGCGACCCAGGTGCCGTATCTCAAAGTACAATCCGGCATCCCCGTTGTCCAGTGTACCAGTGTTGCCGAGTGTTTCACCGGCCTTGACGCTGCTGCCGGATGATTTTGCGATCGCCGACAGGCCGGTGTAGACCGTCATGTAGTTGCCGCCGTGATCGATGACCACCGCCTTGCCGAATCCTCGCAACTGATCGGCATATACTACCGTGCCGTCGGCGACAGTGTGTACTGGCTGACCAACCGCGGTGCGAATGAAAATGCCTTTCCAGGTGGTGCCTTCACGGCGCGGCTTGCCGAACGCGCCGGCGATCTGGCCGGCCACCGGCAGCTTCATCTTGCCCTGCAGGCTGGCGAAGGCGCGGCCGGCCGCGCTGCCGTCCGCCACGTCGTCGACCTGTTCGGCCGGCTCTTCCTTGACCACCACCTGTTTTTTCGCCTCTTCCGGCACCGGCTTGCCCTGTTTCTTGGCGTTTTCCGCCAACTGGCGGCGGCGTTCGTTTTCCTTGCGGGCGGCTTCGCGCGCCGCAGCCTGTTTGGCCTTGCGCGCCTCGGCCGCCTTGCGCACCGCTTCCGCGCGGCGGCGCTGGATTTCGCGGTTGATCTGGGCGATCAAGTTGGTCAGGCGTTTCTCGTCCTCCTGCAACTGGGTCAGCTTGCTCTGGCTTTGCTTGATTTCGCCGGAAACCTTGTTCAATTGCTGCTGCTGCTGGGTCTTGTCTTTTTCCAGTTCGTTCTTTTCTTGGGCCTTGCGGCTGGACATGCTGTTCAAGCGGGCCAGTTCCTGTTCCAGCAGGGTGGACAGCGTTTCCAACTGCTGCTGCTGGGCGACCAGTTGCCGCACCAGCTGCTGCTCGGCCTGGGCGATGTGCTGATAGTAGGTCAGGTCGCGCGCGTTCTGATTCGGATCGTCGGCGTTCATCATCAGCTTCATCGCGTCATGCTGGCCGTTCTTGTATTGACGGACCAGCATCTGGCCCACGCGCTGCCGGGTTTCGGCCAGGGTGCGGCGGGTTTGGTCGATCTTCGCGCGCAGCTCGGCCAGTTGCTGTTCGGAGCGGTTTTGCTTTTCTTCCAGCGTGGCAAGGGCCTGCTGGGTCTGGTTGATCGCCTGCTCGGATTCCTTGATGGCGGATTGCGCCTCCTTCTGCACGGACTGCTTCTGCGCCAGATCCTTTTTCAGGCTGTCGATTTCCTTGCGCACGGTTTTCAGGTCCTGCTGATGCGGCGCAGCCGACAGGGCGGAAGAGGAGGTGGTGTTGGCCGCCTGGGCGGCACCGGCCAGCAGGACCAGCAGGAGATAGCGTTTCATTCCCTTGATGTTCTTTCGCTTGAGGCAACAACGGCGGCCATGCCAGGCATGGCCGCCGTTTGTCGAGGCGATTATTGGAAGTCGATCAGCGATTGACCGGTCATTTCCACGGGTTGTTCCAGCCCCATCATGGCCAGCAGCGACGGCGAGATGTCGCGCAGCGAGCCGCCGTCCCGGATTTTCGCCGGGCGGCCGATGTACAGGAACGGCACTTTGTTGGTGGTGTGCTGGGTGTGCGGCTGGTGGTGCTCTCCGTCGTACATTTGTTCGCAGTTGCCATGGTCGGCGGTGATCAGCACTTCGCCGCCGGCCGCCAGCATGGCTTCCACGCAGCGTTCGATGCAGCCGTCCAGCGCCTCCACGGCTTTGACGGCGGCGTCGAACACGCCGCTGTGGCCCACCATGTCGCCATTGGCGTAGTTGCAGAAAATGGCCTGGTACTGGCCGGACTGGATCGCCGCGACGATCTTGTCGGTGACTTCGCCGGCGCTCATTTCCGGCTGCAGGTCATAGGTGGCCACCTTGGGCGACGGCACCAGGATGCGGTCTTCGCCCGGATACACCTGCTCCTCGCCGCCGTTGAAGAAGTAGGTCACGTGCGGGTATTTCTCGGTCTCGGCGATGCGAAGCTGCTTCATGCCTTGGGCTGACAGGTATTCGCCCATGCCGTTGCTGATCTTCTGCGGCGCGTAAGCGACCGGCAACGCCGAGTAGGCCTCGCCGTAGGAGGTGAGGGTGGCGAAGTAGCCGAACTTGGGCTGGCGAGCCGCGAAGCCGTCGAAGGCCGGGTCGGTCAGCGCCGTGGTCAGCTGGCGGGCGCGGTCGGCGCGGAAGTTCATGAAGATGACGACGTCGCCGTCCTGCATCTTCACCGGCGCGCCGATGCCGGTGGCCTTGACGAATTCGTCGTTCTCGTCGCGGGCGTAGGCGGCTTGCAGCGCGGCCAGGCCGGTTTCGGCATGGAACAGTCCCTCGCCCTCCACCAGCAGGCGATAGGCCGGCTCGACGCGCTCCCAGCGCTTGTCGCGGTCCATCGCCCAGTAGCGGCCGGTGACGGAGACTAGGCGCGCGTTCGGGCATTCCGCCAGCACGGCGTCCAGGCGCTTGAGGTAGGTTTCGGCGCTGCGCGGCGGCGTGTCGCGGCCGTCTAGGAAGGCGTGGACGTAGATCTGGGGCACGCCGGCGGCCTGGGCGGCGCGGATAAGCGCGTGAATGTGGTTCTCGTGGCTGTGCACACCCCCATCGGATAACAAGCCGAACACATGCAGCGCCGAGCTTTGAGCTTTGCTCATGGCTTGTTGCAGTGTGTCATTCGATGCGAAGCGGCCGTCCTCGATATCGCAGTCGATGCGGCTGATGTCCTGCTGGACGATGCGGCCGGCGCCGATGTTGAGGTGGCCCACCTCGGAGTTGCCAAACTGGCCGGAGGGCAGTCCGACAAAGTTTTCCGACGCATTGATGGTGCCGTACGCGTACTGCTGGCGCAGGCGGTTCCAGTTGGGCATGTTGGCGTGCAGGATGGCGTTGTCGTCGCCTTCCGTGCGGTGGCCGAAGCCGTCGAGGATTAATAGCAACACCGGGGTGATCGATTTCATGGCATTCGCATTCAGAATATTAGAAAACCTTGATAGTATCGAATTTTGCCGATACTATTGTCACGCAGTCAAATCAATAAAATTCAAGCTACATTAGGTTAGGAGAAACGCTTTGCTGTTCAACGACGACCAGATCGAGCAGACCTCGCGGGCGATGAAAGCCATGTCGCATCCGCTGCGTCTGAAGATCATATCGGTGCTGGAAGACCGGGAAGTGAGCGTGCAAGACATTGTCGAGCAGGTTGGCACCTCCCAGAGCAATATTTCCCAGCACCTCGCTATTATGCGGGACAAGGGCGTTTTGCGCACGCGCAAGGATGCCAACCGTGTCTTTTACCGCGTAGGCGACATCCGCACGCTGGAAGTGCTGAAGATGATGCGCGAAGTGTTCTGTGGCTTCGGGGAGTAATCCGCGGCCGGACACGCAAAAAAAGCCGCTTGAAAAGCGGCTTTTTTGTTGATGGCGGCGGCTTCAGCGCAGATGGGGCTTCTTGCGCACGTATAGGGTCTTGTGCACCGTCGCCACCAGTTCGTCGTCGGCGTCGCGGATTTCCACCGTCATTTCCGGCAGATGTTTTTCGCCGTCGGCGGTCAGGGCGCGGATTTCCGCCAATTGCTCGTCTTGCAGATTGAACAGCGCCCGCACCACGCCGCGGCCAGGCTTGACGTAGTCGATGCGGCCGCACTTGTCCCATACATAGTAATCATTGCCCAGCTGGCGCAGCAGCATCAGCATGTAGAATGGGTCGGTCATCGCGTACAGGCTGCCGCCGAAGTGGGTGCCGACGTAGTTGCGGTTGCCGAAGCCCAGCTTCAGCCGCACCTCGGCCTGGCGGAAGTCCTGCGACAGCTTGTGGACGCGGATGCCGGCGCCGAGGAAGGGCGGCCATAGATTGAACAGCAGCTTGATCAGCCAGATGGGAAGGTTCATATTTCATTCAAACGATTGTTTGGATGTTTCATCGTCGGCAAAGCTTTGAGCCTTGTCAATGCCGGCTTTCAAGACTGCGGCAGGCGCCGGGTAATTTATCCACAATAATCGCGGAATAACTTTGTGGATAAGTTGTGGAATGGGCCGATGGGCGGGGCATTTGGCTGGTCATGCCCAAAAAAGCGGCAATGCCCGGGAATTTTTCCGGGGCTGAGGTTGCCTCAGTCCGATTGAGGTAATAAAGTCTCACGTTTGTATCGATTACGGAGAAAGCTTCGTGTGGGCTATTGTTGAAGCGGCCGGCTGGCCGATCTGGACCATTATCGCGGCCTCGGTCGTGTCGCTGGCCATCATTCTGGAACGCCTGTACACGCTGCGGCGCGGCGCGGTGGTGCCGTCCGGTCTGCTGGCCCAGACGCTGCAGGAGTACCGCCGCGTCGGCGACCGGGACGAGCTGCTGCAGAAGCTGCACAGCCATTCGCCGCTGGGACGCTTGTTCGCCGCCGGCCTGCGCAATGTCCACGGCAGCCGCGAAGTGATGAAAGAATCGATCGAAGACGAAGGCCGCCAGGTGGCTTACCAGTTGGAGCGTCTGCTGACCTCGCTGGGCACCATCGCCGCCATGGCCCCGCTGCTGGGCCTGTTGGGCACCGTGATCGGCATGATCGAAATCTTCGGCTCGCAAAACGCCAGCGGCGCCAATCCGCAGCAACTGGCGCACGGCATTTCCGTCGCTTTGTACAACACGGCCTTCGGCCTGATCGTCGCCATTCCCAGCATGATGTTCTACCGCTACTTCCGCTCCAAGGTGGATGGCCTGCTGGTGGAGATGGAAGCGCAGGCGATCAAGCTGGTGGAAGTGGTGCACGGCGAGCGCAAGAACGGGAGCTGAGCATGAACTTTCGTCGCGGACGCGGCCGGGACGAGCCGGAGATCAACTTCATTCCCTTGATCGACGTGCTGCTGGTGATCCTGATTTTCCTGATGGTCACCACCACCTATTCCCATTTTTCAGAGCTGAAGATCAATCTGCCGTCCGCCCAAGGCGAACAGCAGAAGAACAAGACCACCGAGATCAATGTCGCGGTGGCGGCCGACGGCGCGATGGCGGTCGGCGACGCCAAGCTCGCCAGCGGCGACAAGGCTGGCTTGCTGGACAAGCTGAAGGCCGCTGCAACCGGTAAGAGCGATGTGGTGGTGGTGGTCAACGCCGACGCCAAGTCCACCCATCAATCGGTGATCACCGTGATGGAGGCGGCGCGCGAGGCGGGCCTGTCGCAACTGACCTTCGCCACGCAAAACCTGCAGTGAAGCCGAAAGCGGCATGAATCTGATCGAACAACACTGGTACCGGCCGCGCGGCTGGCTGACAGCCCTTCTGGCGCCGCTGGAAGGGCTTTTTGCGCTGCTGGCCGCTGTCCGCCGGCAGGCGTTCCGCCGCGGCTGGAAGGTGAGCGAGAAGCTGCCGGTGCCGCTGGTGGTGATCGGCAACATCAATGTCGGCGGCGTCGGCAAGACGCCGCTGACGCAGGCGCTGCTGCGCGACTTCGCCGCGCGCGGCGTCAAGGTCGGCGTGATCAGCCGCGGCTACGGCGGCAGCGCGGCGACGCCGACCGAGGTGACGCCGGACAGCGATCCGGCGCAAGTGGGCGACGAGCCGTTGCTGCTGGCGGCCGCCGGCGCGCCGGTGGCGGTCGGGCGAGACCGCGTCGCCGCCGGCCGCCATCTCCTGGCCTTGCACCCCGATCTCGAACTGATCCTCAGCGACGACGGCCTGCAGCACTACCGCCTGGCGCGCGATCTGGAGATCGTGGTGCTGGACGGCCGGCGCGGGCTGGGCAATGGCAGGCTGCTGCCCAACGGCCCGCTGCGCGAGCCGCCGTCCCGCTTGCGCAGCGTGGACGCCGTCGTCGTGAATGGCGAGGGCGGCGACCTGCCCTTGCCGGGCGGCTTGCCGCGCTTCGCGATGACGCTGCGGGCCGGGCTTTGCCATGCGCTGGACGATCCCGCCAACACGCGCTCGGCCGCCGATTTCGCCGGGCAGCGGGTGGCGGCGCTGGCTGGCATTGGCCATCCGCAACGGTTTTTCGACACGCTGGCCGGGCAGGGCATCGCGGTCAGCCGCGCGCTGTCCTTTCCTGATCATCACGCTTTTGCGGCGGGGGATCTGCCCGCCGATGCCGATGCGGTGATCGTCACCAGCAAGGACGCGGTCAAGCTCGCGCGCGTGCTTCATGAGCCGGCGCAGCGTGCTAGACTATGGGTTTTGCCAGTTCAGGCCATGCTGGCGCCTGATCTGTGCGACTGGATACTAGCCCGCTTGAAGATGGAACATGGACGCTAAATTTCTGGAAATTCTGGTATGCCCGCTGTGCAAAGGCCCGCTGGTGTTCGACAAGAGCAAGGACGAGCTGATTTGCAAGGGCGACCGCCTGGCCTTCCCGATCAAGGACGGCATCCCGATGATGCTGGAGTCGGAAGCGCGTGAACTGCCGCCCGAAGAAGAAGTGAAATGAGCGGATTCATCGTGGTGATCCCGGCGCGGCTGGCCTCCAGCCGCCTGCCGGGCAAACCGCTGGCCGACATCGCCGGCAAGCCCATGGTGGTGCGCGTGGCCGAGCAGGCCGCGAAGAGCCGCGCCGCCCGCGTGGTTGTCGCCACCGACCACGCTGACATCCTGGCCGCCTGCGCCGCGCACGGCGTCGAGGCGGTGCTGACCCGCGAAGACCATGCCAGCGGCACCGACCGCCTGGCCGAGGTGGCCGCCAAGCTGGCGCTGCCGGCCGACGCGCGCGTAGTCAATGTCCAGGGCGACGAGCCGCTGATCGATCCGGCGTTGATCGACCGTTTGGCCGCGCTGCTGGAAGAGACCGACGCGCCGGTGGCGACGCTGGCGCATGCCATCCACGACGCGGCCGATCACTTCAATCCCAATATCGTGAAAGTGGCGTTGGACAAGCAGGGCCGCGCCTTGTATTTCAGCCGCGCGGCCATCCCGTATGCCCGCGACGCCTACGCCGCCGACCGTTCGGCGCTGCCCGCCGGTTTGCCGGTTTATCGCCACATCGGCCTGTATGGCTACCGCGCCGGCTTCCTGGCCGACTACGCCAATCTGACGCCGGGTCCGCTGGAGCAATACGAAGCGCTGGAACAATTGCGCGTGCTCTGGCATGGTTACAGCATCATGGTGGCGGTGGCGAGCGAGGCGCCGGCCGCCGGGGTGGACACGCCGGAAGATCTGGAACGGGTGCGCCGGCTGTTCGCGGCCTGAGGGGCTAACACGCCGACAACACGGTCGAGCTGATTCGCGTCCCCTGCGTGGGCGCGGCTTGGCTCGTGCGTGGCGGGAGTTTTGTCGGCGTCTCAACATACAACACAAAATTCAAAACAGACTGGAGTCAAACACATGCGATTGATCCTGTTGGGCGCGCCGGGCGCCGGCAAAGGCACCCAAGCCAACTATATCCGCGAGAAATTCGGCATTCCGCAAATTTCCACCGGCGACATGCTGCGCGCCGCGGTCAAGGCCGGCACGCCGCTGGGCCTGGAAGTCAAGGCCATCATGGACGCAGGCGGCCTGGTTCGCGACGACATCATCATCGGTCTGGTCAAGGAGCGCATCGCTCAGGCCGACTGCGCCAACGGCTTCCTATTTGACGGCTTCCCGCGCACCATTCCGCAAGCCGAGGCGATGATCGCCGCCGGCGTGGACATCGACTATGTGGTGGAAATCGACGTGCCGGATGCCGCCATCATCGAGCGCATGGCTGGCCGCCGCGTGCACCTGGCCTCCGGCCGCACCTACCATGTCACCTTCAACCCGCCCAAGGTGGCGGGCAAGGACGATGTGACCGGCGAAGACCTGATCCAGCGCGATGACGACCAGGAAGAAACCGTCAAGAAGCGCCTGTCGGTTTACCACGAGCAGACCGCCGTGCTGGTGGGCTTCTACGGCAAACTGGCTGCCGGCGGCAGCGCCAAGGCGCCGAAATACGTCAAGATCGACGGCACCCGCGCGGTGGAAACCGTGCGCGACGATGTGCTGAAGGCGCTGGGCGCCTGATCCGGCGGCAGACCTGAAGCGCAAGCGGGCCATGGGCCCGCTTTTTGTTTGCGCAAAACGCTGGTTTCAGGTCGGTGGAAGAGGGACAATGGAACCCGGCGGAGCCATGGCGGCTCCAAGCAATTTGCGTGACGAGGCCGGCCGAGGGGGCCGGGCGGGGATAAGAATATGTATCACGGGGAACGTTTCAACGGCTATTCCCATTTGGCCGGCACGGTGCTGGCGATAGCCGGGCTGGTGGTGTTGGTGGTGGAGGCGGCATCGCAACGCGATCCGTGGAAGATCGTCAGCTTCAGCCTGTATGGCGGCACGCTGGTGACGCTGTATCTGATTTCTACGCTGTATCACAGCTTCCAGGGCCGGGCCAAGGCCATTCTGCAGAAGTGCGACCACTCCGCGATCTATCTCTTGATTGCCGGCAGCTACACGCCGTTCGCCTTGGTGACGCTGCGCGGCGCCTGGGGCTGGACGCTGTTCGGGTTGAGCTGGGGCTTGGCTTTGTTCGGCATTGTGCAGGAGCTGACGCTGGGCCGGCGCACCCGTGTGTTGTCGATGATTCTATACGTGGCGATGGGTTGGCTGGTGTTGATCGCCATCGAGCCGCTGATCGAGGCGTTGGCGCCGGGCGGGTTGTTCTGGCTGGCGTTGGGCGGCGTGCTGTACAGCGTCGGCATATACTGGTTTTTGAACGACGAAAAGATCCGCCACGGGCACGGCATATGGCACTTGTTCGTGCTGGGCGGTAGCATCTGCCAGTATATGTGCGTGTTGAACTACGTCGCCTGACGGCTTGGGGCCTGAATCGATAAAAACGGCAGCCAGAACAGGCTGCCGTTTGCTTTGCTTGAAACCGGCTAGTCGCCAAACTTGACCGGCAATCTGTCCTCCTCCACCAGCCGGCTCAGCGCGGCGACCACCAGCGGGTCGAACTGGTTGCCGGCGCGGCCGTTGATGTATTTCATGGTCTCTTCCATGCTCCACGGCTCCTTGTACGGCCGCTTGTTGAGCAGCGCGTCGAACACGTCCACCACGGCGACGATGCGCGCCGACAGCGGAATGTCCTGGCCCTTCAGCTTGCGCGGGTAGCCGTTGCCGTCATAGTGTTCGTGGTGGCCGCCGGCGATTTCCGAGCCTAGCGACAGATAGCTGATGCCCTCCACCAGCTTGGCCGACTTGGCCAGGATCTGCGCGCCGATGGTGGCGTGCTGTTCCATGATGGCGCGTTCCTCCGGATCCAGCTTGCCGGGTTTCAGCAGGATGTGGTCGGGCGTCGCCACCTTTCCGATGTCGTGCAGGATGCTGGCCATGCCTATCATGTCCAAGAACTCGCGATGCATCAGGTCAGGGTAGTGATTGCTCATCAGCATTTCCTGCGCGATGGCGTCGGTCAGCTTCTGTACCCGCAGCACGTGCTCGCCGGTGTCGGTGTCGCGGAATTCGGCCAGGTCTGCCAGCGCCACCACGGTGGCTTCTTGCGCGCTGCGCAGCTGGTTGTACAGGTAGAGATTGTCGTAAGCCGCTGAGATGCGTTGGCAGAACACGTCCAGCAGGTCGCACTCCACCGAATCCAGCGGCCATTGCGGCATGAAGTGCACGGCGAACTCGCGCCGGTTGCGCGAGGAAATGTACAGCACATCGTAAGGATGCTGATAGATGCTGCGCTTTTCGCGGAACACTTGCAGGAAGATGGCCTGCAGCTTGGGTTCGCCGGACAGGTCGCCCTTGTCCGCCAGATATTCGTAAGCGCCGGAAACGGCCAGGATTTCCAGCTCCGGCCGGCCGACGTGGTTCTCGTTGCGCACGCACAGAATGCCGTCGGTGCCGATGTCGAGCAGGGCGCTGATCTGGCGCAGCACGCCGGAGGCGAACTCGCGCAGCGAGTGCAGCTGGTACAGATCCGACGCGCTTTCCAGTATTTTGGCCAGCCCCTGCCGGTTCTTTTCCAGCGACACCATGTTTTCATAGGCCCGCAGCGAGGCGATGGTGGTGGTGAACAGCTTCTGCGTGGTCAGCTCGGTTTTGGTCTTGTAGTCGTTGATATCGTAGTTGAGGATGACTTCCTGTTCCGGCGCCTGGCCGGGCTGGCCGGTGCGCAACACGATGCGAACCACGCCATTCGCCAGCTCTTCGCGGATGCGGTGCACCAGCCTGAGGCCGGCATCCTCGCTTTCCATCACCACGTCCAGCATGATCAGCGCGATGTCGGCATGCTGTCTCAGCAACTGGAAGGCCTCGCCGCCGCTATAGGCGCTCAGCAGCTCCAGGGGGCGCTCCTTGTAGCTGATGCCGCGCAGCGCGATGCGGGTGGCGGTGTGCACGTCCTTCTCGTCGTCGACGATCAGCACCTTCCACGGCTTTCGCATCTCGGAAGGGCGGGTCGGAACGTCGCCGTCGCCATCGTCCAGCAACCAGTTGTCTTCGTCGGGAGGCAGGGTTTCGTTGCTCATGCCACATTCTCCTTATGCTGGACCGTCGGGGCGATGCACGGCATCTCCAGTTTGAAGCGGGTGCCTTGTCCCAGCTCGCTGTGCACTTCGATGTTACCGCCCAGCCGCTGCCGAACGATGTTGTAGACGATGTTCAGGCCCAGCCCGCTGCCGCCGCTGCCGCGGCGCGTTGTGAAGAACGGGTCGAAAATGCGTCCCAGGTTCTCCGCCGCGATGCCCTTGCCGTTGTCGCTGATGGCCAGGGAGACATGTTGGTCGTCGCGGCGATGAGCTTCTATCAGGATGACACCGGCTATTTCGCCGCTTTCATAGCCGTGAATCAGCGCGTTCACAACCAGATTGGTCAGTACCTGTGCCAGGGCGCCGGGATAGCTATCCAGCAGGATGTCTTCTTCGCATTGTATGTCGATATTGACCTTGGTGTGCTTGAAGCGCGGCTTCAAGCTGGTGATCACTTCGTTCAGGTAGTCGTGCAGGTGGAAGCTGCGGCGCGCCTCGCTGGTCTGGTCCACGGCCACCTGCTTGAAACTGTGGATCAGGTTGGCGGCGCGTTCGGAATTGGCCAGGATCAGCTCGCAGCACTCCTGAGCCGTCTCCAGATAGCTCTGGAAGTCGCTTTTCTTGACGTTGCCGCTCTCCAGCTTGCCGGTGATGTGGGACGTGGCGGTGCCCAGATGCGAGGCGGCGGTCAGCGTGATGCCGACCGGCGTGTTGATTTCGTGGGCGACGCCGGCCACCAGGCTCCCAAGCGAGGCCATCTTTTCCGCCTCCACCAGGGTTTCTTGCGTGGCGATCAATTGGCTGTAGGCCTGCTGCGCTTTTTCCTTTTCCTCGCGGGCGGTGGCCTCCGCCGCCGTCCGTTTCACCAGGTCGGCGGCGGTCCGTGCCACGATGCGGTTGAAGCCGTTGACGATGCCGCCGATTTCGTCGTCCGCCAGATGGGTGATCTGGGCGCCGCTGGCGTCCGGCGCGCGGATGGCGGTGTTCAGCGCCTGCTGCAGTTTGGCCAGCGGCTGGAAGATGAAGCGTTGCAGGTTGAACGACATGATGAAGAAGATCATGCCGTCCAGCAGCAGGATCTGGGCGATGATGGTGATCAGGTGCTGGTTTTCCCGCGCGCGCAAGGCCTCGTGCGACAGGTAGACGGTGGCGGTGCCCAGGTGTTCCTTGCCCTGATAGATGATGGGGATGCCGAGCACATCGTCCGCCTTGGGATGCTCGTTGGGCAGCATGTCGCGCAGATTGCCGTTGTTGTCGCGCGTGCGCCCCAGGTTCAGGCCGCTTTCTCCCTTGACGTTGATGGCGATCACGGACGGCCAGCTCAATTCGCTGTCCAGCGCCAGCCTGACGTTCTCATCGTCGAGTTGCCATATGCCGTGGGGCAGCGACAACGACAAGCGAGAGCGCACCGCTGCGCGTTGGGTTTGGAAATCGCTCTGGTCTATCCCGTAGTCGTGTAGGTAGGAATACAGGCCGGTGCTGCCCAGAATGACAGTGATCCAGGCCATCAGCCATAGCATAAGCCTTGTCTTGATGCTTTTCATGGTGCCTGCTTAGTCGTGCCCTCACAGTCAATCGTAGGCAGATCGGGCGTGAATTTCCATGAGTGATCGAATCGGAGGCCGCAAGCCTAGGCGCGTTTCAGCGCCGACTCAGCTCTGGCCGTCCGCCAACTGCGCCCGCGCGCGGCGGCCCAGCGGCAGTTTTTGCGCCGCCAATCCGCCCAGTATCAATGCCAGCCCCAGCAGCGTCGATGTCAGAATGGCCTCGCCGACGAGCAGGTGGATCAGCAGCAGCGAGGCCAGCGGCGACAGGAAAATCAGATTGGCGATGCTGGCGGTGCTGCGCGTCAGCTTCATCGCCGTCAGCCACAGCACGAAGGTGAAGCCCATTTCCAGCGCGCCGACGTAGGCGGCGCCGGCCAGTCCCTGCCAGGCCGGCAGCGCCAGCTGGCCGTGCCAGGCGCACCACGCCAGGCTCAAGGGCAGGCTGCAGGCGAAGTTCAGCGTCAGGCCCAGCACCGGTTCGCGCGCGTCGCGGGTATTGAAGATCCAGTAGCCGGCCCACAGCAGCGTCGAGCACAGCGCCAGCAGAACGCCCAACTGGTTGGAGAAGCGCAGTTCCAGCAATTGGCCGCGGGTGCCGATCACGAGCACGCCGAGGTAGCAGATCAGCGCCGCCGCCGCGTCCTGCAGCCGCAGCGCCTGTTTCAGCAGCGGCACGGCCAGCAGTGTCATGGTCAGCGCCCAGGTGTAGTTGATCGCCTGCGCCTCCTGCGCCGGCAAGAGGGAATACGCCTGGAACAGCACAAGATAGTAGGCGAACGGGTTGACGGCCCCGAGCAGCAGGGAGCTTTTCCAATGCGCCCGGAACGCCGCGGCCAGTTCCGGCAGGCGGCGCTGCCAGGCCAGGATGGACAGCAGGGCCAACAGCGAGGCGATGCTGGCGTACAGCAGCAGTTGCATCGGACTGAGGTATTGCAGGCTGAGCTTGAAGGCGCTGGCGACGGTGGACCAGGCCAACACGGCGCCCAGGCCGAAGGCATAGGCTTTTTTCTGGTTATGCTGGAGCGACAAGACAACTCTCCGGAGGGTGGGGTGCCTGGTCGATGTTAACCACAAACCGCGGTCGGCGGCAAAGGCGGCGTTCAGCGCGCGGCGAGCAGCCTGTTGGCGACGCGGCTGATTCGTTCCGCCGTGGCGGAGGCGGCCAGGCCTATCGGTCCGCCGGCTTCGAGACGATAGTCGTCGCCGGCCAGACCGTGCAGGCACACCGCCAGCGCGGCGGCTTCAAATGCCGGCAGGCGCTGCGCCAGCAGGGCGGCGAGCAGGCCGGTCAGCACGTCGCCCTGGCCGGCCACGGCCAATTCCGGCCCGCCGCTGGCATTGACCAGGTAGTAGCCGTCAGGCCGAACAATCAGGCTGCCGGCCCCTTTCAGGACGACGACGCAGTGGAAACGCGCCGCCAGCTCGCGCGCATGCCGCACCCGGTCGGCCTGAACGGCCGCGGTGTCCAGCCCCAGCAGACGCGCCGCTTCCGCCGGGTGCGGCGTGAGGATGGTCGGGAAGGGGCGAGCGGCCAGTTTGGTGGCCAGCGCCGGACGGGCGGCCAATAGATTCAGCGCGTCTGCGTCCAGCACCAGGGGCTGGGTTTGCGCCAGCGTCTGCTCCAGCAGTTGCTCGGCCCAAGGCTGCTGCCCCAGGCCAGGGCCGACGGCGATGACGTCCGCGCTCGGCAGCGCAGCCATTTCGTCGACCGGGCGTATCATCAGTTCCGGCGTGGTCGGGTCCACCGGCAGCCGGTCGTCCAGCGGGCACAGATAGACTTTGCCCGCGCCGCCGCGCAGCGCGCTGCGTCCGGCCAGCAAGACCGCGCCCAGCATGCCCGGCGCGCCGCCCAGGATGCAGACGCCCCCATAGCTGCCTTTGTGGCTGTCGCGCGGCCGGGCCAGCGGCGAGACGTCGGGCGCATTCAGCGCGCCTTCGGCCGGAGGGTATAGATTGGCCGGGCAGTCCAAGCGGGCCAGCGTCACCGCGCCGGCCAAGTCTGCGCCAGAGCCGCCAAACAGGCCCGGCTTATGGCAGAGGAAGGTCAAGGTGTGGTCGGCGCGCAGGGCCGCGCCCAGCGGCTGGCCGGTATAGGCATCCAGGCCGCTGGGGCAATCCAGCGCCAGCTTGGGGCAGGCCAGGGCGTTCAGCGCATGCATCAGCCGCTGCCAGCTTGCGTCCAGAGGCCGCGACAAGCCGATGCCGAACAAGCCGTCGATCAGCAGGGCCGGCGCCGGATAGTCATCCGGCAGGGTTGCCAAGATGGCGAGGCCGGCCTGTTCCGCCGCCAGGCGCGCCGCTTGGCAGGCCGCGCTGGCCGGCGGCGACGGTTGCAAGATGTCGAGCCGGTAGCCGCGCTGATGCAGCGCCAGCGCGGCGTACAAGGCGTCGCCGCCGTTGTTGCCGGAGCCGGCGCAAACCAGCAGCCGAGAGGCGGCGGGGACGCGCTGAGCAGTCCAGTCGGCGGCGGCCTGCGCTGCGCGGGGCATCAGGTTCAGTCCGGCGGCTTCGGCGGACTGCTCCAGCTGACGCAGCCCTTGCAGGCTGAGGATAGGGCCGCCGTCCATGCTTATTCTCCCCAGCGCGGCGTCAGCGTCTGCTCCACGCCCAATTGATCCAGCACGCGCGAGACGACGAAATCCACCATGTCGTCCACGCTCTTGGGATGAGTATAGAAGCCGGGGGAGGGCGGCAGAATCACCACGCCCAGGCGCGCCAGTTCCAGCATGTTTTCCAGGTGGATGGCCGATAGCGGGGTTTCGCGCGGCACCAGCACCAGCTTGCGCTGCTCCTTGATGCAGACGTCGGCTGCGCGTTCGATCAGGTTGTCGCTCATGCCGTGGCGGATGGCCGCCAGTGTGCCCATGGAGCACGGGCACACCACCATGGCGTCCGGCGGGTTGGAACCGGAGGCGGCCGGCGCGAACCATTCCTCGCGGCCGTAAACTTCCAGCAGTTCCGGCGCGGCCGGATAGCGCTGTAGCAGCCAGGCTTTCATTTCCGCCGGGCGCGATGGCAGCGTCAGTTCCATTTCCTGCTTGGCCACGATCTGCGCGGCTTGCGAATACAGCACCCACACCCGGATGCCTGCGGCGAGCAGGGTTTCGATCAGGCGCAGGCCGTAGGGCAGGCCGGAGGCGCCGGTAAGGGCGACGGTGACGGTTTGGCGGCGGGACATCGGGGGCAGTCTCCAGGGGCGGGCGTTGCCGCCTGTCTCCTGTTCAGTGGTCGGGGTGCAACTGGCGGTGGCGCACCAGCACTTGCTGGTCGGCGAAGGCGCGGGCCAGGCTTTCGATGATGAAGACCGAGCGGTGCTGGCCGCCGGTGCAGCCGACGGCCACCGTCAGGTAGCTGCGGTTTTCCTTGCTGTAGCAGGGCAGCCACTTGGCGACCAGCGACTGGATGTCGTTTATCATGTCGGCCACTTCGGCGTGCTTGGCGAAGAAGTCGACGATGGGCTGGTCGCGTCCGGTCAGCGGGCGCAGCAGCGGATCGTAATACGGGTTGGGCAGGCAGCGGGCGTCGAACACGAAATCGGCGTCCTGCGGCACGCCATGCTTGAAGCCGAAGGATTGGAAAATCAGCGTCAGCCGGCTGCTGTCGGCGTCCACCAGTTCGCGTATCCAGCTGCGCAGCGCGTTGGCCGACAGCTCGCTGGTGTCGATGCGGGTGCCGAGTTCCTGCACTCCGCCCAGCATTTCCTGTTCGACCTGTATGCTCTCTTCCACGGTGATGCCGGAGCCGGCCAGCGGATGGCGGCGGCGGGTCTCGGAGAAGCGCTTGACCAGCGTGGCCGGCTTGGCTTCCAGAAACAGCAGGCGCACGTCTATGCCTTGGCCGCGCAGCTGCGTCACCACTTGCGGCAGCGCGCCCAGCGACGGGCCGGAGCGGGTGTCGACGCTGATGGCGATGTCGCTGTAGCCGAACTCCTCATACATGGCCATGGCCTCCGGCAGCATATTGGCCGGCAGATTGTCCACGCAGTAAAAGCCGGAGTCCTCCAGCGCGCGCAAGGCCACGGATTTGCCGGAGCCGGACAGGCCGCTAATCAATATCAGGCGCATTTTCCTGGTCTCGCAAGAAATTGGTGTGTCGTTCGATGAACTCGCGGGTGCTGTCGATGCCGCGCAGCTGCAGGATGTAGTTGCGCACGGCGGCTTCCACCAGCACCGCCAGGTTGCGGCCGGCTGCCACCGGCAGCACCACTTTGCGCACCGTGACGCCTATGATGTCCTGGGTCTCGGACTGAATGTTCAGCCGGTCCAGCGCCTGCATGGCCTGGTCGTTGGCCTTCACCAGGTGGATGATCAGCTTCAGCACTTTCTTGGGACGGACGGCGGTCTCGCCGAAGATGGTGCGGATGTTCAGAATGCCCAGGCCGCGCACTTCGAGAAAGTCGCGCAACAGCGGCGGGCAGCGGCCTTCCAGCGTGTCCGGGCCGATGCGGTACAGCTCGACGGCGTCATCGGCCACCATACCGTGGCCGCGCGAGATCAGCTCCAGCGCCAATTCGCTTTTGCCCATGGCCGAGTCGCCCATGATCAGCACGCCGATCTCGAACACGTCGAGGAACACGCCGTGCAGCACGGTGGACACCGCCAGCGCGCGCGCCAGATAGATGCGCAGCACGTCCATCAGGTACGGGCTTTCCAGCGTGCTGGTCATCAGCGGCACGTTGTGGCTGTGGCAGTAATCGCGCAACAGGCGCGGCACCGGCTGGCCATTGGCCACCATCACCACCGACATGCTCTTGTGGAACAGCTGGTCCAGCGCGGTCTTGGCCGCCGACTGCTCCAGCTTGTTCAGGTAGTCCACCTCGGCGAGGCCCAATACCTGGACGCGGTTGGGGTGGATGAAGTTCAGGTGGCCCACCAGCGCCAGGGTGGGGCGCTGGTCGTCGTTGCCGATGACGTTGTCGGAGCCGCCGGTGCCGGCGACCCAGGTCAGGTTCAGCTTCTGCTGATTTTCCTGATACAGGCGGCGTACGGTAATGCTAGGCATTGGGGGTCCAATCGCAGAGCTGCTGGTAGAGCTCGTCGCGCAATCCGATGCTCAGCATTTTCTCGCGCATCTGCCGGCTGGAGAACAATTGCGCCAATTCCGACAGCACCTGCAGATGCAGATCGGTGGCGTGCTCCGGCACCAGCAGCACAAACAGGCACTGCACCGGCTTGCCGTCCGGCGCGTCGAACGGGATCGGGGCCTTCAGCCGGATGAACACGCCGGTGGCTTCCTTCAGGCCGCGCGCGCGGCCGTGCGGGATGGCGACGCCTTGGCCCAGCCCGGTGGAGCCGAGCTTCTCGCGGCTGAACAGGCTGTCGAAGATTTCGCTGCGGGCGATGCCGCGCGTGTTTTCCACCAGGAGACCGACCTGCTCGAACACCCGCTTCTTGCTGGCGACATCCAGATCCAGCAATACATGGTCCGGAGTCAGTATCTTGCCGATGAGATTCATATTGGATTATGCATGCGGCTCTTTGATAAACCCGGAATTCTACGTTGCCTTGATAGTACTGAAAACCGGCAAGCGCAAAGAAAAACGGGAACCGCCCGGTTCCCGTCCTTTTCAACTAGGCGTCACAGCGAGGGCTGCTGGACTTCGCCGGAGCTTTGCACGCGGTGTTCGGTCAGCTTTTCCTTGTGCTTCAGCACTTGGCGGTCCAGCTTGTCCATCAGCAAGTCGATGGCGGCGTAGAGGTCGGCTTCGCTAGCCTCGATGTGGATGTCCTTGCCGGACAGATGCACATTGACTTCAGCCTTTTGAACCAGTTTGTCTACCGACAGGGTCACGGAGATGTCGATCACGTTGTCGACATGGCGGGTAATGCGCTCCAGTTTGTTCTCGATGTATTCGCGCAGCGACGGAGTGACTTCCAGGTGCAGGCCAGTTACTTTGAGGTTCATACCCTAGCTCCTTCTGGTGTTGACCGCCCGGGCGGGTTGTCGGGCGGCATTGTATTCTTGTGCAGGCCCTTACAGCGCCTTGCGCAGATTCACCGCCGGAATCTGCATGGCTTCACGATACTTGGCTACGGTGCGTCTGGCAACCTGTATTCCCTGCTTGGCCAGCGCGTCGGCGAGGGCGCTGTCCGACAGCGGCTTCGCCCGGTTTTCGCCTTCTATCATGCTGCGGATGTGAGCCTTGATGGCGGTGGCGGAACACTCGTCACCGCTTTCAGTCTCCAACGAACTGCCGAAGAAATACTTGAGCTCGAACAAACCTCTCGAACAAAGCAGGTATTTCTGGCTGGTGGAGCGGGATACGGTGGATTCGTGCAGGCCCAGCTCTTCCGCGATATCGCGCAGAATCAGCGGCCGCATCGCCACTTCGCCTTGTTCAAAGAACAACTGTTGACGCTCAACAATAGCTTCCGCCACTTTCAGGATGGTGTCAAACCGTTGCTGGATGTTCTTGACCAGCCAGCGCGCTTCCTGCAGCCTGGCGGACATCTCGCCGCCCTGGCCGCGGCTGTCGGCCAGCATGCGCTCGTACAGCTGGTTGACGCGCAGCCGCGGCACGGCCGAGCGGTTCAGCTCCGCCACCCAGCGTCCGCGCAGCTTGCGCACGCTGATGTCGGGGATCACGTAGTGGACATCGCCCTGATGGAAGCCGGTGGCCGGGTGCGGGTTGAGGCGGGCGATCAGCGCCTGCGCCGCGCGCAGTTCGGCGTCGTTGCAAGCCAGCAGCTTTTTCAGTTTGGCGTAGTCGCGGCCGCCCAGCAGCGCCAGATGTTCGCGCACGATGGCCAAGGCCAGCGCATGGCCTGGTTCTGCCGCGGGCAGCCGCTGCAGCTGCAGCTGCAGCTGCAGCGATTCCGCCAGCGTGCGCGCGCCGACGCCGGCCGGGTCGAACTGCTGCAGCAGGGCGAGGCCCACGGCCAGCTCGTCGCTTTCCAGCTGCAGCTCCAGCGGCAGATGGCTGGCCAGCTCGTCCAGGCTTTGCGGCAGGTAGCCGTCGTCGTCCAGCTCCTCGATCAGCAGGCGCACGATGGCCTCGTCGCGGCGAGGCAAGGCGATCTCGCCCAGCTGCGCCAGCAGGTGCTCGCGCAGGCTGATCTGGCAGGGCACGTTGAGCATAGGGTCGTAGTCGTCGTCGCCGCCGTGGCGGCTGCCTGCGCCCCAGTCCAGCAGCTCGCCGGCGCTGTCGTCGCGGCTGTCTGCCGCTTCGCTCTCCGTGGTTTCCCGCGCTTCCGCCGCCTCCGAGGGCGCGTCGCTGTCGCGCGGCTCGTCGCCGCGTTCCAGCAGCGGGTTGTCCAGCAAAAAGCGCTCGACTTCGGCCTGCAGGTCCAGCGTGGACAGCTGCAGCAGCTTGATCGACTGCTGCAGCTGCGGGGTCAGCGTCAGCTGTTGCGAAACCTTGAGCTGTAGTGCCTGCTTCATGGTTTACAGGTGGAAGTGTTCGCCAAGGTAAACCTTGCGCACCTTGTCGTTGTTGACCAGCTCCTCCGGCTGGCCGGAGGCCAGCACCGAACCGTCGCTGATGATGTAGGCGCGGTCGCAGATGCGCAGCGTCTCGCGGACATTGTGGTCGGTGATCAGCACGCCGATGCCGCGCTCTTTCAGGAAGGAGATGATTTTCTGAATATCGATTACCGCGATCGGGTCCACGCCGGCGAACGGTTCGTCCAGTAGGATGAAGCGCGGCCGGGTGGCCAGCACGCGGGCGATTTCCACCCGGCGCCGCTCGCCGCCGGACAGAGCCAGCGCGTTGCTGTCGCGCAGATGGCCGATGTTCAGGTCGTCCAGCAGCAGGTCCAGTTCCTTTTCCAGCTCCTTGCCCTTGAGGCCGGAGATTTCCAGGATGGCGGTGATGTTCTCCTCCACTGTCATGCGGCGGAAGATGGACGCCTCCTGCGGCAGATAGCCCAGGCCCAGCTGGGCGCGCTGGTGTATCGGAAAATGGGTGATGGATTGTTCGTCCAGCCTGATGTCGCCATCGTCGGCGCCGATCAGGCCGACGATCATGTAGAAGCTGGTGGTCTTGCCGGCGCCGTTGGGGCCGAGCAGGCCGACGACTTCGCCGCTTTCGATGTTCAGCGAGACATCCTTGACCACGGTGCGCTTCTTGAAGCGCTTTTTCAGGTTCGAGACAGTGAGAACGCTGCGCTTCATGGTTTGGCGGCTCCGCTGGAAGCCGGCTGCGAGGCCGTTTTCTTCGGCTGCAGGATCACTACGGAGCGGCCCTTGCCCGAGGCGGAGGTGCCGCCGCCGACCACTTCGAAGGTTTCTTCCAGCGTGTTGTAGCGGATGACGTTGCCGATGGACAGGTCGCCGTTGCGCTTGACGCGGGCATTGCCAGTCAGCACCACCAGGTGTTTGGCGCTGTCGTAGTCGAGCACGCTGCTTTGGCCCTCGACCCAGCCGCCATCGCGGTCCATTTTCTGGCGGAAGGTGACGATGCGGCCGGTGGCGTGCATGGTCTGGTTGCCTTGTTTGTCCTGGGTGACGGTCAGTTGGTCGGCGTTCAGCCGCAGCGTGCCCTGGATCACCACCACATTGCCGTTGCAGATCGAGATGCCCTTGATCTGGTCCATGGTGCAGCCGTTGTCGCTGGTGATTTCAATTGGCTTGTCGCGGTCGGCCTGTTCGGCCTGGACCAAGGCGGAAGCGGCCAGCAGCATGCCGGCCAGCAGGATTCGGGTCTTATTTGGCATAGATGATCTTGGTTGTGGACAGCAGATTGAGCAGACCCTGCGGCTCCTGGTAGGTGAAGCCGATGGAGTGGGCCACCGAGTTGCCCTGGGTGATCACGGACGGCGATTGGGAGCTGGCGTAGCGTTTGCCGGTGTCCACGAACATCGCGCTGCTCTGCAGCCGGGTTTCCGGCTGCTTGCTGTCTGCGGGTTTGATCAAAAGGACTTTTTTGTCGAAAAAAGCCTGCTGGTTCTTGTTGTTGTAGCGGCCGGTCTCGCCGATCACGTGGTATTGCAACACGCCCGCATCGTATTGATACAGGTCCGGCTTTTCGAAAAAGGCCTCAGGCTTGCCGGGGTACTGCCACATGCGGCTGGCGATCAGCTTGTCCAGCATTTTGCCGTGTTCGTCGTAGCGGGTGGCGATCAGATCCTCCGCCACATATTCCGGCTTGTCCGGGTCCAGCTCGCGATGACGGGTATCCCAGCGCGAAACTTGGTCCAGCCACAGCGTCAGCATTGCGGTCAGGCCGATCAGCAGCACCGGGAACAACCGGTGGGAGCGCAGCAGGCGCATCATGCCAGGTATTCCGCGATGATGGCGTCGAAAGTGCCCTGCGCCTGCATGATCAGCTCCACCAGCTCGCGCACCGCGCCATGGCCGCCGGGGTTGCCGGTGACGTAATGGCAGTGCTGGCGCACCTGCGGCGGCGCTTCCGGCACCGCCACCGCCAGGCCGACGCGAGTCAGGATGGGCAGGTCGATCAGGTCGTCGCCTATGAAGGCGCATTCCTCGGCTTTGAAGCCGGTTTTCTGCAGGAGGTCAGCCAGCGCCACTTTCTTGTCGTGCACGCCGCCGTAGTAGTGGTCGATCTTCAGCGCGCGGGCGCGGTGTTCCACGCAGCGGTCGGCGCGGCCGGAAATGATGGCCAGTTGCACGCCGGTGCGGCTGAGCAGCCGCAGGCCTAGCCCATCCTGCACGTAGAACGATTTGCTCTCTTCGCCCTGGGCGTTGTAATAGATGCGGCCGTCGGTCATGACGCCATCCACATCCATGATCAGCAGTTTCACCTTGCGGGCCTGCTCGGCAATCATACGCATACTTGTGTCCTATAAGCCGTCCGCCATGGGGCGAGCGGCGGAATCAGAATACTCCGGCGCGCAGCAGGTCGTGCATGTGCAGCACGCCCGCCAGCTTGCCGGCATTATCGACCACGGCCAGGCTGGTGATCTGTTTTTCCTTCATCACGAAGCCGGCTTCGGCCGCCAGCTTGTCCTGATGAATGGTGCGCGGGTTGGCGCTCATCACTTCGTCTATTTTCAGACGGTAGACGTCGGCGGCTCTTTCCAGCGTGCGGCGCAGGTCGCCGTCGGTGTAGATGCCCAGCAGCGTGTTGTCCTTGTCGCAGATGGTGATCATGCCCAGGCGCTTCTGCGACATCTCCAGCAGGGCGTCTTTCAGCAGGGTGCCCGGCGCGACGCGCGGCAGGTCATCGCCGCCGTGCATCAGGTCGCGCACATGCACCAGCAGGCGGCGGCCCAGGCTGCCGCCGGGGTGGGACAGCGCGAAGTCGCTCTGGCTGAAGCCGCGCGTCTCCATTAGCGTGACCGCCAGCGCGTCGCCTAGCGCCACCTGCACCGTGGTGCTGGTGGTGGGCGCCAGGTTCAGCGGGCAGGCTTCTCTTTCCACATGGGTATGCAGCAGGATGTCCGCGGCCTGGGACAGAGACGATTCGGCGCGTCCGGTGATGGCGATCAGCTTGCTGCCCTTCAGCTTGAGCGCCGGCAGCAGCGACACCACTTCGGCGGACTCGCCGGAGTTGGACAGCGCGATGACCACATCGTCGCCGGTGATCATGCCCAGGTCGCCGTGGGCGGCTTCGGCGGGATGGACGAAGAAGGCCGGCGTGCCGGTGCTGGCCAGCGTGGCGGCGATCTTGCGCGCCACATGGCCGGACTTGCCCATGCCGGTGACGATCACGCGGCCTTTGCCGGCAAGAATGATTTCAACAGCGGCCAGGAAGTCGCCATTCAGGCGCTCGGCCAGCGTGCTCAGCGCTGCAGCCTCGGTTTGCAGGACTTCGCGCGCCATTTCCAGGCGGCGGGTGTCTTGTATTTTTTCCATAAGGCAAAAGTATATCAAAGGTTATAATCGATTGACGCGCGCGCTGGTGCAACTTTTGCTTGGGCGCGTCGTTTTTCGTCGCTTCCTTTCTCTTCCGCCACCCAAGGAGACCCCGCCGCCGATGCATTCCATGGCCCCCATCGTTCTTGTTTTGTTGGCCGCCGTGTTGGTGGTGACCTTGTGCCGCAGCCTGAGGGTGCCGGCGATGCTCGGCTATCTGGTCGTGGGCTTTCTCGCCGGTCCCGGCGTGATGAAGCTGATTCCCGAGGGCGACGAAACCGCTTTTCTCGGCGAGATCGGCATCGTCTTCATGATGTTCACGATAGGCCTGGAGTTTTCGCTGCCCAAGCTTAAGGCGATGCGTCAGCTGGTGTTCGGCGTCGGCTTGGCCCAGGTGGTCGTCACCATGCTGCTGGTGGCGCTGGCGATAGGCTGGATCACCGGCAGCCCCTTGATCGGCTTGGCGACGGGCGGCGCCTTGGCGATGTCGTCCACCGCCATCGTCAGCAAGCTGCTGGCCGAAAGACTGGAATTGAACCAGCCGCATGGCCAGCTGGCGATAGGGGTGCTGCTGTTTCAGGATATCGCAGTGGTGCCGCTGCTGATCCTGCTGCCGGCTTTCGCCGGAGGCAGCGATACGATGTGGCTGGACCTGGCCAAGGCCGGCGGCAAGATCGTGGTGGTGCTGGCGCTGTTGCTGTTTTTCGGCCAGCGGCTGGTGCGGCCGTGGTTCCATCTGGTGGCGCGGCAGCGTTCCGGCGAGCTGTTCATGATCAATGTGCTGCTGGTGACGCTGGGCGTGGCGTGGCTGACCGAGCTGTCCGGCCTCAGCCTGGCGTTGGGCGCTTTTGTGGCCGGCATGCTGATTTCGGAAACGGAATACCGCTACCAGGTGGAAGAGGATATCAAACCGTTCCGAGACATCCTGCTTGGCTTCTTCTTCATCACCGTGGGCATGCGGCTGGAGCTGCCCATTCTGTTCGATCACCTGGGCGTGGTGCTGCTGTTGCTGGTGCTGCTGCTGCCGTTGAAGATTGCCGTGGTTTTCGGCCTTGGGCGTTTGTTCGGCCACCGCTCCAACGACGCGATGCGCGCCGCGCTGGCCTTGGCGCAGGGCGGCGAATTCGGTTTCGTGCTGCTGGCCTTGGCCATGAACTTGAAGCTGGTGCCGATTCCGGCGGCGCAGGCGGCGATCGCGGCCATCCTGATCTCCATGCTGATTGCGCCCTTCCTCATCATGCATGGCGAACGCATCACCCGCCGCCTGATCAAGCAGGACTGGATGCTGCAGTCGCTGGACCTGCATCAGATGCTGGTGGCCAGCATGAGCAAGAACGAGCACGTGCTGATCTGCGGCTACGGACGCAGCGGCCAAGCGCTGGCCCGGCTGCTGGAGGCCGAGAATATCAATATGTTCGCGCTGGACATGGACCCGGAGCGGGTGCGCGAAGCCGGCGAGGCGGGCGACCAAGTAGTCTTTGGCGATGCCGGCAAGAAGGAAGTGCTGATTGCCGCCGGCCTGATGCGGGCCAAGGTGGTGGTGGTGACGTTTGCCGATACCCACGCCGCCTTGCGCATTCTGCACGCGGTGCGCGAGGTGCGGCCGGAGTTGCCGGTCATTGTGCGCACCGTAGATGACAGCGAAATGGATGTGCTGCGCCAGGCTGGCGCGGACGAGGTGGTAGCCGAGGTGATGGAGGGCAGTTTGATGCTCGCTTCGCAGGCTCTGCTGGAAGCCGGCGTGCCGCCCAGTCGTGTGCTGCGGCGCATCCGCGCGGTGCGCGAGGAGCGCTACGATCTGTTCCGCGGCTTCTTCCGCGGCGCCAGCGACGAGGTGGAGAGCCTGGAGGAGGCGATGGTGCCGCGCCTGCTCAGCGTGCAAGTGTGCGGCGGCGCCTTCGCCATCGGGCAGCCGCTGGGCGCGCTGCGGCTGGAGGATGCCGGGGTCGAGGTGAAGGCAGTGCGGCGCCAGCGGACGCGGCGCACCGATTTCGATGACAGCTTTGAGCTGCAGGCCGACGACATCCTGGTCTTGTTGGGCACGCCTGAGCAACTGGCGTTGGCGGAGTCGCGGATTCTTCAGGGCGAGTGAGTCGCTGCCGTGTGCGGCATCCATTCAACAAAAAAGCCCCGTATGCTACGGGGCTTTGTCTTGCGCGCAGGCTGCGCCGTTTACGGCAGGATGGTGGTGATCTGCTTCTGCAGTTGCTGCTTCAGCGCCTGCTGCTTTTCGCCTTCCGTCTTTTTGCCCTTGACCAGGGCGTTGAAGTCCAGCGCGTAGACCGGCGCGTTGATCGGCCCGGTGATCTTCAGCGGTACATTGACGCCCTTCAGGCGCGCGAATTCCTGCGGATTGGCCTGCACATCCATCGCGTAGTCGACAATGTTTTGCTTCAGGTCGATCTTGCCGCCGCCCTTGACGTTGACCAGCTGCGAGGCGAGCTTCAGGTCCTGGCTGCGCGCCACGCCCTTGTCCAGCTTGAAGCTGGTGGACAGGGTGGAGAAGGTGGTCTTCTGGTCGTTCTGCGCCGCGCTGTTCCATTCTTTTAATTCCGCCGGCAGATTCTTCAATGCCGCCACCAGGTCGATGCCGGTCAGCGCGCCGTTGTTCAGGCTGAAGGCGGCGTCGCCGCTGAGGGTGTTGCGCAGCTCGGCGAAGGATTTGCCGTCGGCGCTGATGTCGATCTGGCCATTGCCCTTGCCGTCCAGCCGGCCAAAGTTGAACAAGTCCACCAGCAGCGGGCGGATCTTCATGCCCTGCAGCGTTTGCTTCACCGACAGATGCGGCACGTCGCGCCGGCTCAGCGAGGCATCGCCCTGCAGCCGGCCGTCGTAGATGTCGGCCGACATCTGGTCCAGTTCGAAGGCACGCGGATTGATGCGCACGTTGCTGCTGATGTGGTTGATGCGGAAGCGGCCCATTTCCAGCTCGCCGATGGCGATCTTGCCGTTCAGGTCGAAGAAATCCAGCCAGTCCAGCGGGATCTCGTTGGTGTTCTGGAAGATGGCCACCGGATCGCCCTGGGTTTCCGGCAGGTAGCGGTTCAGGTCCAGCTTGCCGATGGACAGCATGGCTTCATGCCGCGGCCGGATCAGGCCGTATTGGCTGAGCGTGGCGGAAACATCGGAGCCGTCCAGCTTGCCGCCAACCCGCAGGTTGAAGCGCGGTTCGTCGATATCGCCGTCCAGCATGCCGTCCATGCTGGCCACCAGTAGGCCGCGCGGCAGGGCCGGCGTGGTGATGGTGCTGGTCAGCTTCAGGGGCTGCATGCGCAGCTGGCTCAGCCCGGCCAGCGACAGCGGCGCGTTCAGTTTGACGTTGACCTTGGTGGAGCCGGCCAGCCAATTGAACTCGCCGTTCAGCTTGTCGGCGTACAGTCCGCCTTCGCTCAGCTTCAGATTGTCCAGCGCGGCTTGCAGCTGGTATTCGCTGCGAGCGTAGCTCAGCTTGGCGCTGAGGCTGCCGGACGGCATGGTCAGCTCATGCAGGCTGGCGTTGACCTGCGGCAGCGTCAGCTTGACTTCGCTGGTCGGACGGTCGCTGTTGAAGCTGATCGTCACGTCGTTGCCGGTGGCCTGCAGCGAGGCGAAATTGAATTTGTAGGCGCCGGCGATGCCTAGCTTGGTTTCGCCCAGCCCCTGGATGTTGCTGATGGCCACGGCGTCCAGTTCTGGCAGGCTGACTTGGTCATCCTGGATGGTCAGCGGGGTGTTCAGCGCCAGCCGCACCGGGCGCTTGTCGTCATCCAGCACGGCGCCGGCGCTCACCCTCGCAGTGCTGCGCAGGCCATCGGCGTCCACGCTGATGCTGGAGAGGCGCTTGTCGGTATGCGTCATCTGGTCGGATAGCAGCAGCGTGCCTTCGCGGATGCGCAATTGGTCCAGCTTGAAGCTGTAGCCGTTCTGGTTATGGCGCTGAAACAGGTCGGCGATGTTCAACTGGCCATCCAGACTGCGGCTGATGCTGGCGCTGGGGCCATACAACTCAACGCCCTTGATTTCGCGGTTGCCCAGCAACAGCGGCATCCAGGCCAGCGACACGCGCAGCATTTCCACGCGGGCAAAGACGTCGGGCTTGCCGGCTTCGCTGACGCTGACGCGCTCGATGTCGAGTCCGGGGGAGGGGAAAACATTCGGGGTGATGCGGCCTTCAATGCGCACGGTGCGGCCGCTGTCCTGCAGGGCTCGGGTGAGGTTGCCGCGCACCGCGGCTTCGTCGAACTGCCAGTAGATCAGGGCGCGGATCAGCACCAGCGCGAACACCACGGCCAGCAGACCGTAGGTCGAGATTCTTAGCCACAGCCGGCCTGAGTTCCATTTCATCTGATTTCGCTCGGATAGGCTATGCATGCGGGATTGGTCGTGAGGAATGGGAGGGCGCTGGAGCGGGTGAAGGGAATCGAACCCTCGTCGTAAGCTTGGGAAGCTTCTGCTCTACCATTGAGCTACACCCGCGCGCTTCGCTAGAGCCCACGAATTTAGCGGGTTTCGCCAGGGTTGGCAAGGTTTTGCGGCGCAGCAAATCTATTCACTGCAGCCGATTTTGCAGTGGCTGCCGACTTCACATCGCTAAGTGATTGATGTGTATATGTTCATGAGGTTCGACTGAGCGAGGTGAATCAGTCTCGCGCCGGCTTGCCGGTTCCAGCAGCATCATGCAGACAGATGGAGGCCGGATGGGGTGCTGGTTTGGCTGTTCTAAAACCCATTCGGCAAATCCCTGATCCGGCATTGCGCTTGCTGCGGGCAGCGGATTCGAGAAGATGGATAGTCAAGCGAACAGCCCGCGCAGGAATGCCGTTGCCTGCATGCGCGCCTCCGGCAGGTTGTACAGGGTGTGCGGCGCATTCGGCAGCAGAACCAGTCGCGCCTTGGGCATGCCCGCCAGCGCGCGCTGGCTGTCGCCATCGACTTGGCGGCCGCGGTTGTATTGGCTGTCGCGGCCGAAGAACGGGTCGGCGTCCGACAGCAAGTTCAGCAGCGGGCAGTCGGCATTAAAGCCATTGTCCGCTTTCTCCACAAAGTAATTGTCCTCGCAGCTCCATCCATAGATGATGCGGCCGGCGAATTCCTGGCCGCGCCAACGGGCGGCCGCCACGCCGCCCTCGCTGCTGCCGGCCAAGGCCAGCCGCTGGCTGTCCACCCATGGCAGTCGCGGCAGCGCCGCCAGCATCATGGCGATTTCTTCTTGCCTCAGCGCGTGCACCGCCTCGTATTGCTCCACCGGGGCTGGACTTTGATAGCGCGGACGCTTGCGGCGGGCGAAGCTGTCCGGCGCCAGCGCGGCGATGCCCAGGGTGTCGCTGGCCCAGCGCTGAAACGCAAGCGTCTGTTCATTCAGGCCGGAGGAGCCGTGCATGAACAACAGCAGCGGCAGCGGCTGGCCAGGTCTTGTTGGCGGAAGCGCCGCCAGCCTGCCTTGCCAGGGCGCGTCGCCGCAGACGCCGGCGGGCAGCGTCAGCATCGCTTGGCGTATCGGTTCGGGCAGGTAGGCGGAGTCAGTGCGGAGCATGGTTTTGGTTTGGGGGAGGAGGCGCAATCGATTGTGCCTGCCGCCCTGCGCGGCGGCAACGGGCTCAGTCTTCTTCGGGCCGCAGCCAGACGGATTTGAAATCGAACCAGCCCATGCTGTTGAGACGAAAGTCCTCGATCTGGCCTGCCCCTTTCAGCCGCAGCCAGTTGTGGAACAGCGGCAGGATCCAGTGTTGGCGCACTGTCTGCGCCGACAGGCTGGCCGCGTTGTGCTCGCCGCCGCGCCAGCCGCGCAGCCAGTCCGTCAGAGGCAGCATTGGTTCCAGGCAACGCCGCAGCAGCGGCGTGCCCAGCAGCCAGGCCGGCACGGCGTAATCCGTGCCGCTGCTGAAGTTGACGGTGCCCAGCCACAGGTCGGTTTCGGCCAGTCCCAACTCCCAATCGCTATAGCGATGGACAGTGCATTCCAGCGCGATGCCGTGCGCGGCTAGGCCGCGCGCGATGGCGTCCGCGATCTGGCGGTATTCCGGATGTTGTTCGTAATAGGCCAGCCGCAGCCGCGTCAAAGGCGGGGCGGGCGGGATGGGCGCGGGTTGGACATGATGCCAGCGCGGCAGCAAACCAGAGGCGGCCACCCAGTATTGGCGGGTGGACGGCGGCGTCTGCTGCATGATGGCCAGCGGCGACAGCGCCTGGGCCAGCCACCGGCGGACGGCATCATCGCGCATGGCCGGGGAGCGGCCATCGCACAACAGATAGTAGACGCCGGTTTCCAGCGCCATCTCGGTTTGCTCCTCCACCGGCAAGGGATTGATTTCCACAGTCAGATCGCAGGTTTCCTGCACCTTCAGCGACAACTGGTCTCCGAGCTGCGGCATCATCCAGATATCCACTTGGTCCAGCAGCGCGCGGAAGCCGAAATAATCGTCGAAGGCTTGAAGCGACAGCCGGTGCGCGTCGTTGACTGCCACTCGGTAAGGGCCGGTGCCGACCGGACGGGAGGCGAAATCCGGCAGCACGGCGTGGTCCGCCGGCAGGATCAGCGCGGCCGGGTCCGCCAGCAGCCAGGGCAGCCACGGATCCGGCTCCGACAGCTCCAGCGCGATGCTTTGCGGCGACAGGCGGCGCACGCCGCGCAGATGGGCGAACAGCGGCAGCGCGCGCAGCCGCGCCACGCTGGCGGCGATGTCGTCCTGGCGCAGCTCGCGGCCGTCATGCCAACGCACGCATGGCCGCAGATGGAAATGCCACTCTAGATCGGAATAGGGTTCCCAGTGGTGCGCCAAGTCACCCTCTATTTCCCCTTTTTCCTCATTCAGCCGGGTCAGGCCGTTGAAGATCTGGCTGACCAGATGTCGTTCGGAACGCCTGAGCGGCGTGCCGGGATGCAGATTAGGCATCGGCCGGTAGTAGGGCACGCCCAGCACCTGGCGGTCTTCGCTCCATCGCCGGCCCAGCCGCGACAGCAGCACTGGCGCCAGTTGCTGCGGATCATCGCCCAGCAGGGCGACGGCCTGCTCCACCTTGCCTTGTTCCAGCAGGTGGGAGGCTTGTTGTCGCTGCAGTTGGCCGATATCGCGCAAAAAGCGCAGCTCCGAGCGCTGGCCGCGTCCCGAGCGGGCGCTCCACTCCACCCAGCCTAGCGCCTGCATCCGCGCCAGCAGGCTGCGCATGTGGCGGCGGGTGCAGCACAGCAGGTCGGCCAGCTGCTGCAGCGACACGGCGCAGGCTTGACCTTGCAGGCCGCGATGCAGACGGCTGTATTGTTGCAACAGGCGGTTATGGCTCATAAAGAGGAAATTTGTAGTAAAAAGTCAGCAATTTTTTGTTCACGTTATTGGCGTGACAATACGGCCTCCCACCCAAGGAGTCCAGCATGAAAGCCGAATCGATGTCCCAGTTCTTTCCGCAATATCTGAGCCGGCAGCCTGCGCTGTTCGGCATCGACCCCGCCGAAGCCATGGCGCAATTGAGCGAGGTGATGCAGTGGCAGAAGGGGACGGGAAAAAAAGCGGCCGGGGATCAAACCCGGCCAAGGGAGGAGCTGGAGAGGAAACATGCCTGCCCGCGCGCGAGGCGGGCAGGGTAAGGCTTACTGCAGATAGGGCAGGTACGGCGCTTCGTCGCGGATGGCGTAGGTTTTGCCGTTCAGGCCCACCGTGTAGTGGCTGGGGCCGGAAATCGGCAGGTAGTAGACTACGTCCAGCGTGACGCTCTGCCCCGGCGCCAGGGTCTGCCAGGTGGGCAGCTTCACCGATACGCGGTTGAAATCGCCTTTCAGGCCGCCGATATTGCCGCCGCTGTGGCCGACGCTGATCACCTTGAGGCCGAAGCCGGACTGGTCGGCGATATTGGCCGGCGCCGAGGTGGGCACGTCGAACTGGAACTCGGTGCCGCCAGGCAGCGTGGTTTTGGAGCGGTTCACGATGGTCAGCTTGGGATTGATCGGATAGTTGCTATCCCCCAGAGCGAAGTTGCCCAGGCTGAAGCCGACATCAATCGCCGCGGTCGGAGCGGGGGCGGCGTCCGCGCGCTTGGCGTTCACCTTGGCCGGCTGACTGAAGGTGTTATACAGCAGGTTGGTCAGCGTATTGCCGATGTAGTACTCGCCCTGGCCGTTGTTGCGCTGCGCGTTCCAGTCGTAGTCGCCGGCCAGCTCCCAGAACATCACGCCGCCGATATTGTTGGCGTCGATCCAGGCGGCCTTCTGCGCGATGGACTGCTCATCCTCGGTGGACAGGAACACGTTCTTGCTGGCGTTCCACAGCCACGGGGCGGCCAGCGCGGCGTTGTAGTTGCGCTGGTAAGTGCCGGTGAGCTGGTTGATCGGCTGAGTGACGTCTATGCCGCAGGAGGCGAGGTAGCTGCCGGCGATGCCTTTTTCCAGGTTCTTGGCGTGCCACATCGGGTTGGAGCCGCCCGGGATCTCTTTGCCCTTGTCGTCTAGGTCGTGCCAGATATTGTCTATGCCCACTGCGCCGTCGCCGCACTCGGTCAGGCCGGTCGGGCAGTTGCTGCCCACCGCGCTGCCCCACAAGCCATTGCTGCCGCCCGTCACGTTTTTCCAGCCGCGGGTGTAGTAAGGCACGCCCATATTGACGCGCGAGGCCGGCAGGCCGCCGCGGTAGTAGTGGTAGGCCCAATCGGTGTTGAGATAGCCGATATTGCCGTATTGCGCGGTGTTGTAGACGTTCCAGAACGTCAGTTCGGCGTCCTTGCCGTCGTCGTACAGCGCGGCGTTGGGGCCGACGAAGCGGTTCCACGCGCCGTGCAGGTCATACGACATCACGTTGACGAAGTCCAGATACTTCAGGCCGGGGAAGGTTTCCATGCCGCGCAGCAGGTAGCCGGAGGCCGGCACCGCGGCGGTGATCTGGTAGTAGTGGCCGTCCTGGGCGGCGGCGCGGTCCAGCCGGTCGCGCAGCGTCTGCAGCAGCGCCACATAGCCTTTGCTCAAGGAGCCGAGTCGGGCGTTGGAGAAGGTCCAGTCCAGCGGGTTGCCGGCGTTGCTCATCGAGGTTGGGTATTCGAAGTCGATATCGACGCCGTCGAAGCCGTATTTGCGCAGGAAGGCGACGGCGGAATCGGCGAAGGCGTTGATGCCGGCCTGGTTGACGCTGCCGTCGGCATTGACGGTCATGCTGTAGAAGCCGCCGCTGGCCACGCGCTTGCCGCCGGCGTCGAAGTAGCCGCCGGTTTCGGCCCAGCCGCCAACCGAGATCAAGGTCTTCACGCCAGGGTATTTGCGCTTGTACTGGGTCAGCAGGTTGAAGTGGCCCTTGTACGGCAGGCCGGCGTCCATCTCGGCGCCGGCCACGCCCGGCCAGGTCATGTCGGTGGCAGGGTTGCCCGGCGCGGTCTCGTTGACCGACAGCTTGTTGCTTCCATCCACGTGGGCGAAGGCGTAGTTGATGTGGGTGAGCTTGCCCCAGGGGATATTGTTGACCAGATAGGCCGGACTGCCGTCCTTGCCGGTGCGCCAACTGGTGAAGTAACCGATGATGCGGCGGCGGCTGCCGTTGGCCAGCTGTTCCTCGCCGCCTTGCTTGTAGGCCGCGCAATAGGGCACGTCCACGCTGGGGGTCTGCGCCAGCGCCTCGGGCCGGCACAGCGCGTTGCCGGTCGGCGGCGGCACCTGCACCAGCGGCGGATCGGACGGCGTGCCGCCGCCGCATTGGCCGATCAGCTGCCAGGGGCTGGCGTCGCCTGCCGCCGGGGTATTGCCCTGCGTCCACCACTTGGCTTGCCAGGTCTGGTTCTGGTAGCTGACGCGCTGGCCGCCGGTGTAAACCGTTGCGGCGCTCCAGGCGGGATCGGCACAGCTGCTGTCAGCGGCTTTCACGAATGCGGTTGTTTGTGCCTGCGGCCGGGGCGCGTCTCCGCTCAGCGCGGCATGTCCAGCCAGTAGCGCGGTGCCGCCGACGGCGCCGATGGCCAGACTGCTTTTTACCAACATTAGGGTTTTGCTCACTCTATTCTCCTTTGTCTGAGACGACGCCAAACCGGATGTTCTAATTTGTATTTAAGTGGTATTGACAAATGGACTCTAGTTGGTATGGATTGAGAATGCCCCTGTACTTTTTAACAGTCTGACGAGGCATGGGCAATGAGCTGCCAATCCTTGCGCCGCAGCGGGAGTGAGAAGACGTTAAATGTATATTTGGCAAGGATTTGTGATGATTTTTACGAATTTTTCGGGGCCGCGGACGATAGATCAGAGTGGGCAAAGGCTGGGGAGTGTGGGGGAGCGGCAAGCAAGGAAGCCTGCTTGGAGGCTGGTCACATTGGTATCCACATTAATACCAATTTCGCCGCAGGCCAAACCGCGAAGAGCATGCGAGCCAAGGCGCGTCGATGCGGCCGCAGGGGCAGGGAATGTGAGTGGCCTTGGGGGGGGGCGGAGTCTGCGCCCTTGCCGGGTGAGTTCAGCGCGCTGGTTTGATCGGGTGTTTAGGCGCAGGCAGCAGCCCCTGGCTCAGCAAGTGCCAGCCCAGCCATAGCAAAACCAGGATGCCGATCAGCGCCGCCGCGCCGACCAGGACGCGCAGCGCAGGGCTGAGGCGGTTTTTTGCGCTGAAGTCCTCCGCGTCGGCGCTTTCCGCAGCGACGGCTTTCGGCGCAGCCATTGCCTCGATATCCAGCGGGACGGCTTGGGCTGCCGGCGGCGGGACAGGTTCGATGGCGGCATGGGGCACCGGCTCGGCAGCGGCTGGAGCCGCGGCGGCTTGCGGCTGAATGCTGGCTTCTCCCAGCAGCGCCAGGCGGCGGGTCAGGGGTTCAAGCGGCCGCCATGGCGGCATGGGTGGCAGCTTGGGGCGCTGCTCGCGGATGATGCGGCTTTCCAGCAGCACGAACACCGCGCCCAGCAGCGGCACCACCAGTTGCAGCGCCGGCGCCTGCGTGGCGACCCAGTCGCTCCACAGCGCATCGCTTGCCGCCAAGCTGCCAGCCAGCCAGCCTAGAACCGCCGCGCCGGCCGGAATCAGCAGCGGATAGTCGTCCATCAGCCGCGCCAGCAACAGGCTGCCGTACATCAGCAGGGGCACGCTGAGCATCAGGCCGAATAGCAGAAACCACACGCTGCCTTGCGCGGCGGCGGCCAGCGCCACCACATTGTCCAGGCTCAGCGCCAGATCGGCGCCGACCACCAGCATCACCGCATTCCACAATTGCTGGCTGTGTCCGGCCTGCTCCTCCAATTGCGATCCATCGTCGCCGTCGGTTTCGCCCAGCAGCAACTGCATGGCGATCACCAGCAGAATGATGGCGCCGATCAACTTCAGCATGGGCACCATCAGCAGCACGCCGGTCAGGGCGGCCAATACGAACCGCAGCGCGATGGCGAAGCCGGTGCCCCACATGACGGCGCGGCGACGCAGCGCCGGCGGCAGCGAGCGGCAGGCCAGCGCGATCACCAGCGCGTTGTCGCCGCTGAGAATCAGGTCGAGGAAGGATACCTGAAAGGTCAGGCCAAAGGCGTGGGCGAGGCTGTCGGGTTCCATGTTTGTCCTTTAGCCCAGGCTGCCGACGATGCCGGCGTAGAGGCTGAAGCCAGCCACCGGCAGCAAGAGCGCCGCCAGCGCCAGCCGGTAGCGCCGGCTTAGCTGCAACGCCGGCGGCAGCTCGCGGCATGCCAGCCAATACAGGCCGGCCAGCATGACCGGCAGCAGCAGCGCGTTGGCCACCGAGGTGGCGATGGACAGCTTGACCAGATTCACGCCGGACGACACCAGCGCGCCGGTGACGATCAGCATGGCGGCGAAACTGCCGTAGAACCAGGGCGCCTCCAGCGGGTGCTTTTCCAGCGACTCGCGTTTGCCGGCCAGCTCGCCCAGCGTCCAGGCGCTGGTGAGGCATACCACGATGGTGGCGACCAGCGCGCCGCCGGACAGGGCCAGCGCGAACAGCAGCTTGCCGCCGGTGGGGCCGAGCAGGCGGGTGAAACCGCCGGCGATCTGCGGGATGGTGTCCAGGCTTTGTCCGCCGGCGCCGTTGCCGAACGCCACCGCGGCGGCGATCAGGATGCCGGCGGTGATGACTTGGCACAGAATGGCGCCGAGCAGCGTGTCCAGCCGGGCCGGTTTCAGGTCATCCAGCGACAGGCCCTTGTCCAGCATGGCCGACTGTTGGTAGCACAGCGTCCACGGCATGACGCAGGTGCCGATATTGGCGGCGGCGAGCAACAGGAAATCGTGATTGGCCAGCGGCAGCTGGCTGAGCTGCGCCAGCATTTGTCCTGGCGCCGGGCGGGCCAGCCACGCTTCGGCCAGGAAGGCCAGCTCGAACACGCCCAGGCCAATGGCGATGCGTTCCACCGAGCGGTAGCTGCCGTTGCACACCATGATGAAAATCAGCGCGCACAAGAGCCCTATGCTGTGCCAGACCGGAATGCCGAAGATTTGGGCGATGCCGGCCAGGCCGCTCAATTGGGTGGCCAGCGCGCCCAGGCAGCTAGTCAGCAGCAGAGCCGCGGAGGCCCGCTCGGCGCGGCGTCCCCAGCGCCGGCGCACCAGCTCGCCATAGCTCTTGCCGGTGCCCAGCGCCAACCGTATCGTCAGCTCCTGCGCCAGGTACAGCACGGGAATCAGCAGCAAGAGCAGCGGCAGCATGCGGTAGCCCCAGTGCGCGCCGCTCTGCGCGGCGGCGATCACGCTGCCGGTTTCGGTGTCGGCCAGCATCACCACCAGGCCGGGGCCGACGGCCGCCAGCAGGTGGCGCAAGCGGCGCATCGTCGACGGTTGCAGCGACATGTCGGCCCCGCTCATGGCTTGCCGGCCGCGGGGCCGTTTTTCAGGTCATGCAGCAGCGCCGAATCGGGCGACAGCACCAGCACCGGCGCGGAATCCGCCAGAGACTGGCGATAGGTCTGCAGCGAGCGGTAGAACTTGTAGAATTTGGGATCGCGGCTGAAGGCCTGGGCCAGGATGCGGCCGGCCTCGGCGTCGGCCTCGCCGTGGGTGATGGCGCTTTGGCGCTGCGCCTCGGACAGGATCACGGTGCGGTCGCGCTCGGCCTTGGCCTGTATCTGCTGCGCCCATTCCGCGCCCTGGGCGCGCAATTCCTTGGCCTCCTGCTGGCGGGCCGATTTCATCCGGTCGTAGATGGCCTGGCTGGTTTCCAGGGGTAGGTCGGCGCGGTGCAGCTGCACCTCGGTGACTTCCAGCCCCATCGGTCGGGCGCGCTCCATCACTTCCTGCTGGATGCGTTCGACAATGCCGCGGCGGCGCGGCGACAGCAGGTCGGTCAGCGGCGCCTTGCCCAGCTCGCGCCTGAGCGAGGTGCTGACCAGCTGCGTCAGCTGCGCGCGGGCCTGCTCCTCGGTGCGCAGCGCCTGGTAGAAGCGCAGGGTGTCGGCGATGCGATAGCGGGTATAGGTTTCCACTTCCAGCCGCTTCTCGTCGCCCAGAATGATCTGCTCCGGCGGCGGCGCCAGTATTTGCAGACGGGTATCGTAATACTGCACGCTATCAATCAGCGGCAGCTTGAATTTCAGCCCCGGCTCGCCATCCACGTTGACCGGCGCGCCCAAGCGCACCACCAGCGCCTTCTGCCCCTCGTTCAAAGTGTATTGCGCCGACAAGGCCAGCCATACGGCGGCAATGCCCGCCACCCAGCCTACCCCGCGCCATTGCTTGTCCATCAGCGGTTCTCCTTGCCGGGCTTGGCTTTGTCTTGCAATTGCAGCAGCGGCAGCACGCCGGCGCCGTTCTTGCCGCCGCCGTCTATCACCACCTTGCTGGCTTTCTTCAGCATCTCGTCCATGCTTTCCAGATACAAGCGCCAGGCGGTCACATCCTTGGCTTGGGCATAGGTCTGGTACACCGAATCAAAGCGTTTGGCCTCGCCCTGCGCCAGATTGACCACCTGGCTGCGATAGGCCTCGGCCTCCTGGCGGATGCGCTCCGCCTCGCCGCGCGCTTTGGGCAGGATGTCGTTGCTGTAGGCCTGGGCCTCGTTGCGGGCGCGCTCCTGGTCGGCGCGGGCGCGCTGCACGTCGTTGAAAGCGTCTATCACCGCCGCCGGCGGGTCCACCCGCTGCAGCTGCACCTGGGTGATCAGGATGCCGGCTTGCTGGGCGTCAAGCCTTTGCTGGATCAGGCCGCGGGTCTCTTCGGCCACCTGCTGGCGGCGGTTGGACATCGCCGCCTGGATCGGGGTGTGCGAGAGCACCTCGCGCAAGGCGCCCTCGGCGGTGATGCGCAGCGCCTCTTCCGGCTTGTTGGTGCGGAACAGGAACTGGCCGGCGTCCTTGATGCGCCAGAATACCGCGCAATCGGCCTCGACGATGTTTTCGTCGCCGGTCAGCATCTGCTTCTCGCGCGGGTCGGCCGCGTCCGGCGGCGAGCCTTCGTACAAGTTGGCCAGTTTCAGTTGCTTGATCTGGGTGGCCTTGGGCAGCTGCACGGTTTCGACCGGCCACGGCAGATGATAGTGCAGGCCGGCCGAGGTGGTGTCCGTCCAGCGGCCGAAGCGCTGCACCACGCCTTGCTCGTCGGGCTGCACGCGATAGATGCCCGAAGCCAGCCAGATGATGGCGGCCATGCCCGATAGCAGCGCCAGCCCCTTGCCGCGCATGCCTAACAAGGCCAGCGTGTAGTCCAGACGCTGGCGAATGGCGCTGAATGTCGAATCCGCGGCATGGGTTTCCTGGGGCGGGAGCGGGCTGGGCATTTGAGGATCCTGGTTTTTGACCTTGTTGCTAAGCCGGTTAACGCAGTCGATGCCGCTTGGATGACATCTGTTGCCAATTTAGCCCATTGCCGATGCGTTCGGATGGCAACCATCGCAAACCTGCCCTATCCATATTGCATCAAATTGTTTGCAAGACATATGCTGTGGTGGGCAGATGGCTGGCGGATGGCGCCGGCGGCACCGTTGCCCATTTATCGGGATGATGGCATGCAAGCGTTGAAGGGATGGATGTGGAAACTGGGCGTGGCGGCACTGGGCTTAATCATATTGTTCAATATATTGGACAAGACCGTGTTGAGCTGGACCGTAATCAATCCCGGTTATACCGGCATCAAGATCAACCGTTTGGTGGACCGCGGCATCAGCAAGGAAAACGTGGTCACGGGCTTTGTGTTTTACAACCCCATCCAGAGCGTAGTGGTGGTGTACCCCACCTTCGTGCAGCGCGAGGTATGGACCCGGTCGGCTACCGAGGGCAGCCCGGCCAACGAGGAGTTGAGTTTCAATACCAAGGATTCGGTGCCGGTGGCGATAGACGTGGCCGTGTCCTACCTGCTGCGCGCCGACAAGGTACCGGAGTTCTATACCCGCTTCCGCGCAGACGACATCTCCAACTGGACGCATGGCTATCTGCGCGACACCGCCCGCAATATCGTGGTGGCCATCGGTTCCGAATACAGTTTCGACGATATCAATGGCGTCAAGAAAGAGGAGTTTCTGAATCGCGTGACGGCGGAACTGAACCGGCGCACGCAGCCGATAGGCGTGACCATCCAGCAATTCGGCCTGGTGGGCGCGCTGAGGCCGCCGCCGGAGCTGGCCAACGCGGTCAATGCCAAGACCAAGGCGATCCAGGACTCCATCCGCACCGAAAACGAAGTGCGCGCGGCCCAGGCCGAGGCAAGGAAAAAAGTGGCCATCGCCGAGGGCGAGGCGGCAGCCAACCGCGCGCTGGCCTCGTCGCTGGACGACAGGCTGCTGGCCTGGGAAAGGCTGAAGCTGCAGCGCGCCTACATTGATAAATGGAATGGCCAGATGCCTGGCGTGGTCAGCGGGGAAGGCGGCGGCATGCTGTTGAACATTCCGGCGCCCGCCGCGCAGAAATGAGGCGCTTTAGCTGAGGCAGGTCAAGCGCCCTGCGGGAATTTGCCTTTAGCATGGGGTCATGAGCCGGCGCGGCCAGCGCCGACACCCCACCCAGGAGACTGCTGATGTTTCCCGAATACCGCGATCTGATTTCCCGCCTGAAGACAGAAGATGCCCGTTTCGCCAAGTTGTTCGACCTGCACAACCAGCTGGATCAGCAGATCAAGAACATGGAAGAACGGATTGTCTCCGCCACGCAGCATGAAATTGAAGTGCTGAAGAAAGAAAAGCTGAAACTGAAGGACGAGTTGTACGTCTTGTTGAAGTCGCACACGTCCTGATCGCCTCATCGCTTGCCCGCGTCGGAGCAGCCGAAACCATTGGTTTCGGCTTTTTTTGCTGCACATCGGAATAGTTGGAGCTAAAACTATAAAACGATCATGCAGGGACGGGGACGCAACCATGCACTTCGACGAAGTTCACAGCAAGCATTTTGTCACCCTCAGCCGGACGCCGCAGCCGCACGTCCTGATGGAGCAGGCCCTGGTGGCCATGGGGGGCGGCGGCAACGACGGTATGAATTTCCGCAAGCAGGCGCTGGCGGCGGCGGGATGGAGCTATGACGGCCTGGTGCCGTTCGCCAAGCATCCCGATCATGCCGCTCAGGCCTTCAATAAACTACGGCTGGCTTTCGCCAAGGCAGACACGCCGGAGCAGTTGTTGCAGGCCTTGGGAATCAATGGGGACCTGATCTGACCCTTGCCAGGCTGGTGGTGGACCATCATGCCTTTTACGATGGCGGCGCGCATTGCGCCGCCATTGTCTATTCGCATGCCAGTTTTGGCTTACTGCTGCGGCTCCAGCAATTGGTGGCCGTAGGAGTTGTCTATGGTGCAGCGCCAGGCGCCGTCAGTATCCTGAGCGAAGACATAGGTGGCGTCGCGAGTGATTTCGTCCAGCTCATCCGCCTTCAGCCGGGTTTTGGCCAGCGCCAGCGCGCTGGCGCCGCTGTGCAGGATGTGCACGGCGTCCTGGCTGACTTGCAGGCTGTGGTTGAAGTGGGCGGCGATGGCGATAAAGGCTTGCCGGATCTGCTCTTTGCCGCAGGCGTTGAGTCCAGGGCGGATCACCAGAACGGCGTCGTCGGCGTAGAAATCCATGAGCCGTTCAAAGTCTTGCGCGTTGATCGCCGCGTCGGCGGCGGCGATCAGCTGGGCGACGGGATGATCTTGCATGGCGGCCTCCTCATTCGGGCGATATCGTCACTTTACGCCGGTTTGCGCGGTCTGGATATCCGGACCGCCGGGCAGCGTCAGCGCCGCCTAAAACTCAGCAACAGCACATCGCGTATGCCATCGCGGGAGGGGTCCAGTTGCGCGACCGGCGTCACCCCGTGCAGCACCCGTTCGTCGTTGATGAGAACCAGGTCCAGCGGGTCGGTCAGCGTGAACTCGGCAAGCGGCTCATGTTCCAAGTTGTACAGTTCAGTGGCGCCGTTCACCAGATTGTGGCGTCCTACCATCATGATCAACAGAAACTGCATGCCGTCGCGGTGTATGCCTTCCGGGGTGGGTTTGCCCGACAGGCGGTTGCGCGCCTCGATCCGGTACTGGTGCGCCTCGATGTGCCACGGCGTGTATGGCGAGAGCTTGCCGAACACGCTGCAAGCGAGCTTTAGCACGGATTGCATGGTGTGACCGAGCAGGATCTCGTTGCGTATCGGCTCGTAGTGGCGCGGGACGCCGCCGTTCAGCGGATTGTAGAAGCGGCTTTGGTAATGCGGCTGATGCGGCTCGGCGCGGGCGTGGCGCGCGCCGGGCTCGGCGCTGAGGGTGGCGTGCAGCCGTTTGCGGTAGCGGCCGCCATCCGCCATGAATTTGTCCAACTGCAAGTGGTTCCAGCTATCATGGAACGCTTCCCAGTCATCCAGCGCCGACGCATTGTCCTGCAATAGCAGCTGACGGGTCCGGTCCGCTGGAAGCAGGCAGAAATCCTGGCATGCCAGCTTTTGGCAAACCGGCTCGAGCAAGGCGTCATCATTCAGCATCGCAGGCGGCTGTGGCGAATAAGATGCCGAGTTCATGCATTTGTCCTGTTTTGTGGATTCGCGGATTGTGCCTGTTTTTTTGAAAAAACAAAAATAAATATTTGTTATAAATTGCGCATGCCAATCGGGACTTTGCGCCCGTCCCAGATGCTTCGATCCGCCTCAATCAAGGAGCAAGAGTAGTCCATGACCCTGTTCGCCATCGCCCGTCGTTCTCTCTTAGTCCGCCTCGTGCTGGCCCGACCCCGCTTGAGCGGGTCGGCGCTGTTCGGCATGTTGGTCATCCTGATCCTGCCTTATGTCTTCGAGATGCACGATGTCACTCGCTATATCGTCGGCTGGAACGCCGGCGCTTGGCTGTATCTGGCCTTGGCCGGCGGCATGATGTTCGGGCCGCGCCGCCAGTCGGTGAGGCATTGGGCCAGGTTGGAGGATGAAGGGCAGTGGCTGGTGCTGTTGCTGGTGTGTCTGGCGGCGGGAGCCAGCCTGAGCGCCATCGTGATGGAGTTGGCTGTGGTCAAGGACATGCATGGCTGGCAACGCGCAACCCATATCGGTTTGGCGGTGCTGACGCTGTTGTCCTCGTGGGCGTTTACCCATGTGATGTTCGCCTTGCACTATGCGCGGGCTTTTTATGCAGAGCAGGCGCGGGGCGCGTCCGGCGGCTTGGAGTTTCCGGGCACGGATCAACCGGACTACAGCGATTTTCTCTATTTCGCTTTCATCATCGGCACCTCCGGCCAGACCGCCGACGTCAGCTTCACCAGCGCTTGCCAGCGCCGCACCGGCACCGTGCATTGCGTGCTGGCTTTCTTCTTCAATGCCACCGTGCTGGCCTTGATGATCAATATCGCCGCCGGCTTGATTTGAATGGCAAACGCCACCGGATTGCGCCGGTGGCGTTTTGCCGGGAGCCGGTAAAACTCAGGCTGCGGGCGGCTCGGTGTCGATGAAGGACTGGCGTTGGTTCAAACGCTGCAGCAGCGCATCCAGGTTCGGATACGCGGCGCGCCATTGAATCTCCGGCGCGCGGAAGTCCAGATAAGCCAGGCAGCAGCCAACGGCGATATCGGCCAGGCTGTAGCCGTGGCTGGTGCACCACGGTTTCTCGCCCAGGTCTTCCGACAGCGCGGCCAGGCCGCGCATGATCTTGCCGCGCTGGCGCTCCACCACTTCCTCCATCTGCTTTTCAGGCGGGCGGCGATGTTCCAGCACGATGGTCACCATGGCGTCGATGATGCCGTCCGCCAGCGCCTCCCAGCGCCGGGTATTGATGATCTGACGGTTGTCCTGCGGCAGCAGCCGCGACACCGGCGAGCTGTTTTCCAGATATTCGACGATCACCCGCGAGTCATACAGGGTGGAGCCGTCGTCCAGTTCCAGCACGGGCACCTTGCCCAGCGGGTTGTACTCCGGCACGCGGGTGTGGTCGCTCCAGGGCACATCTTCCTCGAGCGGGCAGTCGATTTTCTTTTCAGCCAGCACGATGCGCACCTTGCGGGCATAGGGGCTGGTCAAAGAGGCGATCAGTTTCATTTTCGGCGATGGAGAAATGACGGGAGGTTGCCGGCCCCCGGGGCGGCCAGCACCTAACTGTAGCGCAAGCCGGCCGGGGCTGAAAGCCTTACTTGAGTTCGACCTTGCCGCTGACTTGCAGTTGCAGCTGGCTTTGCCCCGGTTGCAGGTCTGGCTGGGCGACATTGGCTTCGGTACCGGCCATCGCCGCCTTCATCATCATGACCGGGGGCCTGAAGCCGTGGTTTTGCTGGCCGATGTCCAGCTGCTGAATGTTGACGACGCTCTTGCCCAGGGCCTTGGCGGCGATCTCGGCCTGGCTCTTCAGGCTGGCGATGGCCTCCGGAATCATGCCTTGCTCGGTCTCGCGCCGCGCTTGATCGGATACGCCGAATTGCACGCCCTGCAACAGCATGGTTTGCTGCAGCTTGGCGATCAGTTCGGCCGCCTGGCTGAAGTTCCGGCTCTTCAGCTGGATTTCCGAACGGCCTTGCCAGCCGTTGATCTTGCCGTTTTTGTCGTAGCTGGGCCAGGTGTTGTAGCTGCCGCTGGAAAGCTGGACTTCCTTATACGTTTTGCCTTGCGCCAAGCTGCTGGCGGTGATCTTGTTCAGCTTGTCCGCCAGGACTGCCGCTTGACTGTTGCTTTGTTGCACATACAACGTGGCGGAGATCTCGTCGTTAGGGACTTCCCGCTGTGCATTGGCGGATAGATTGAGCTGGATGCCGTCGGCGGCGGCGAACGGCGCCGCGCCAGCCAACAGGCAGCACATCAGCATGGGTTTGATGCGGGACTTTTTCATGTCGGCTCCTGAGCGGATGGATAGCGGAAAGTAGACTCCGCTTCGATCTGCTTGGCAAGCGCCGGTTCCATGCGGTTTGGCATTTTTTTGGTGGTTGAAAAATGCCAAACGGCCCGCGAGGGGCCGTTTGGCAAGCCATGGCAGGCCGTCAGTCGATGTATTCGTAGCCCGGCAGCGTCAGGAACTCGACGAAGTCGTCCGAGGTGGTGAGCAGGTCGAACATCCTGGCCGCGTCCTCGTATTGGCGGGTCCAGCGCGCGCCGTATTCGGCTTGCAGCTTGGCGACTTCCCTGGCCTGCAGCTCGCGGAACAGCTCCACCGTCACCTTGCGGCCGTCGTCCAGCACGCCCTTGGGCGAGCGTATCCATTGCCAGATCTGCGAGCGAGAAATCTCGGCGGTGGCGGCGTCCTCCATCAGATTGTGTATCGGCACGCAGCCGTTGCCGGAGATCCAGGCGCCCAGGTACTGGATGCCGACGTTGATGTTCATGGCCAGGCCCGCTTCGGTGATCGGCGTTTCCGGCTGGAAGTTCAGCAGGTCGGCCGCGGAAACCTGCACGTCCGGGCGTTGTTTGGCGATCTGATTGGGCGCGTCGCCCAGCGCGGCGCTGAAAGCGGCGTTTGCGATCGGCACCAGGCCCGGGTGGGCCACCCAGCCGCCGTCGTAGCCGTCGGTGGCGTCGCGGTCCTTGTCCGCCTTCACGCCGGCCAGCGCCTTTTCATTGGCGGCCGCGTCGTTCTTGATCGGAATCAGCGCCGCCATGCCGCCTATGGCCGGCGCGTCGCGGTGGTGGCAGGTTTTCAGCAGCAGCAGGGCGTAGGCGCGCATGAAGGGCACGGTCATGGTGATCAGCGCGCGGTTGGCCAGGCAGAAGTCGCGGTTCTGCTTGAACTTCTTGATGCAGCTGAAGATGTAGTCCCAACGGCCGGCGTTGAGGCCGGCGGAATGCTCGCGCAGCTCGTACAGGATTTCGTCCATTTCGAAGGCGGCGAGGATGGTTTCGATCAGCACCGTGGCCTTGATGGTGCCTTGCGGCACGCCCAGCTCATCCTGGGCGAACACGAACACGTCGTTCAACAGCCGCGCTTCCAGATGGCTTTCCATCTTGGGCAGGTAGTAATAAGTGGCGCTGCCGCGTTCGCGCAGGTAATGGATGTTGTGGAAGAACGACAGGGCGAAGTCGAACAGGCTGCCGGACACGATCTCGCCGTCCACCTTGACGTGCTTTTCCATCAGGTGCCAGCCGCGCGGGCGCAGCAGCAGGGTGGCGACGGTATCGTTCAGCCGGTACTGCTTGCCTTCCGGGCTCTGGTAGGAAATGGTTTTGCGGTAGGCGTCGCGGACATTGATCTGGCCGGCGATCTGGTTGTCCCAGCTCGGGCAGTTGGAGTCCTCGAAGTCCGCCATGAAGCTCTTGGCACCCGAATTCAGCGCGTTGATCATCATCTTGCGCTCCACCGGGCCGGTGATTTCCACCCGGCGGTCCAGCAGGTCCGCCGGCAGCGGGGCGATCTTCCAGTCGCCGGCGCGCACGGCGGCGGTTTGGGGCAGGAAGTCCGGCAGCTTGCCGGCGTCCAGCTCGGCCTGGCGCGCGGCGCGGGCGGCGATGCGCTCGCGGCGTGTCGGCTCGAAGCGGCGGTGCAGCTTGGCGACGAAGGCCAGCGCCTCGGGAGTGAGGATTTCGGCGTAGGCCGGAGTGATGTCGGCGAGAACTTCCACGCCCTGCGGGAGATTGACTGCCATGCGCGCGCTCCTGTGTAGAGAAGATGACATGATGATGCTGCAATGCAATGTTTGACAGTCTATTCGCCGCGCGAGTAAAAAGAAATGGCATGAATTGCACAACATCTTTTACTTTTAGGTAGCTAATGAGCGAGCTGAAGCAGCTGGAGACCTTCGTCGCTGTGGTGGGGCTGGGCAGCTTGTCGGCCGCGGCGCGGCAGCTGGGCGTGGTGCCGGCCATGGTGGGGCGGCGGCTGGACGCGCTGGAGGAGCGGCTGGGGGTGCGCCTCCTGGTGCGCAGCACCCGCAGCGTGGCGCCGACGCAGGAGGGCGAGGCCTTCTACGAGGACTGCCTGCGCATCCTGGCCGATTTGACAGAGGCCGAGGCCGCAGTGGCGTCCGGCAGCGGCAAGGCGCGCGGCCATTTGCGCTTGTCCGCGCCGGCCGGTTTCGGCCGCCGCCATGTGGCAACGCACGTCGCGGCGTTTCAGCGCCGGCATCCGGAAGTGAAAGTCACCTTGGAGCTGTCCGATCGATTGGTGGATTTGCAGCGCGATCGAATCGACTGCGCGATCCGCATCTCCGACCTGGCCGACTCCAGCCTGGTGGCGATCCGCCTGGCGGAAAACCGGCGCGTGGTGGTGGCGTCTCCAGACTATCTGGCCACCCACGGCGCGCCGCGCGTGCTGGAGGATCTGCAGCGCCACCAGTGCCTGTCGTTGGGCGAGAGCCAGAGCCGGGGCTGGAGTTTCGTGGTGGACGGCAAGCCGGTGAACCTGAAAGTGTCCGGCGCGCTGGAGTGCAACGACGGTGCGGTGCTGCACGACTGGGCGCTGCAGGGACTGGGCCTGGCCTGGCGCTCGCTGTGGGAGGTCAAGGACGATCTGTCCAAAGGCCGGCTGGCCACGGTGCTCGACGATTTCTCGTCGCCGGACTACCCGGTGTACGCGGTGGTGCCGCAGCGCAAGCTGCTGCCGGCCAGGGTGCGGCATTTCATCGAGCATTTGAAGGCCGCCTACGCCGCGCCGGGCTATTGGGATTGAGGGCGGTTTGCCGCGCCGGCCCCGGCTTGCTAAGGTAGGGCCTCGCCGCGCAGGGGCCGCGAGCACAAGAAGACAAACAACGTGAACAAATACCATCAGATCTATTCCGACATCGTCGCCGACATCGACAACCGGCGTTACGCCCAGGGCGAGCGCATCCCATCCGAATCCGAGCTGATGCACAGCTACGACGCCAGCCGCGGCACTGTGCGCAAGGCGGTGGACATGCTGCAGGAGCGCGGCTACGTGCAGAAAATTCACGGCAAGGGCATGTTCGTGCTCAAGCCGGGCAATATCGAATTCCAGCTCAGCGGCATCGTCAGCTTCCAGGAAATGAACGAACGCATGGGGCGCAAGGTGGTGTCGCAAGTGGCGGAGCTGGCGGCGCAGCCCGCCGACGCGGCGCTGGCCAAGGCCACCGGCCTGGCCGAGGGCACCGGCATGGTCAAGATCAAGCGGGTGCGCAATATCGACGGCGAGAATGTGATCCTGGACATCAACCACTTCGTGGCCGGCCTGGTGCCCGGCCTGAACGCGGACATCGCCGCCGGCTCCATCTACCGCTACATCGAGCAGGATCTGGGGCTGACCATCAGCTACGCCCAGCGCATCATCGAGGCCCAGCCCTGCAACGACGACGACCGCCGTTACCTGGACCTCAACGGGATGGATCACGTGATCGTGGTCAAAAACCTGACGCACCTCTACGACGGCCGGCTGTTCGAATACACCGAATCGCGGCACCGTTTGGATAAGTTTTATTTCACGGATATTGCGCGGCGGTAGTTTTTTCTCTCCGTGGATGGGGTGCAGAGTTTGTGTAATCGGACTTTGGGCAGGGCATAAGGGAAGCAGGCTACATTTAATTTCACGAAGAGGTCTGCAGAAGAAAAAGGGGGGGGCTGGCCACTTGTAATTTCATCTGGCTGAGTTGATGAAAATCGTGGCCTGTCCCTTTTTTAAATAGTTCTGAGTCGTCGGTTGCACGGCAGTGCTAGCTGGTAGCGTTTCAGTGCTGAAAGATTAAACATGGATTGAGTTCTAATGTTGGGCATAAATGGTGGTCCTAGATCAACCATTTGATGGACTGTTTAGGTTTTCCATGCGAGCACCCGATCTTCATATTTAAATACCTCATATGGAGGTACTTTGCCGTTTAGCATTACTGGCACATTTATTCCACTTCTATCGCTGCCATCTTGTTCAGGTGGCCAAACCATCCAATCTATGTCGTAGTACCACCAATTACCCTCGTATTCGCTAGTTCTTTTCAATGCGCAGGAATGGAACTCAGGCTCTGCCCAAGGGTAGTCTTTGAGGATGAGTAATAGAGTAAGTCTAGATATTTCAATTGCTTCACGTGGTGGTAGTGGAGGGTAGTTTTCAGTTTCTTGCCATGAAGGTTCGTTTGCCCCGGCTGAGTTGTCAATTGAAAACTTTAAAAGCAGCTCTTCTGAATAGTATGAGTATACTTTTGGCACCTAAAACTCCTTTCAGGAACCTAGCGTTGGGGGTAGGGGAAAGTCTGGAGGCGGAAGGTCGGAAGGCAGCCCTGCTTGATTGATGGGTTAGGTGCTAACATTTGCGTAATACTAAATCTGTATTTCATCGTCAGTTTTGTTTGTACATAGTTTTGGATTGACTGTGTTAGCCCCGTGTTTCGTATATAGGTGCATGGCATTTGCATTTTATCAGGCATGCCTTGAAAATGAACTTTGTGCATTTTTCGTTTTTGCAGCGCCAATAAGGGGAAAGATCATGATGGCTCTGTATCCTTTTCCTCTGTGCGAATAAAATACATTGTTCCGAGTTATCCGGGTTGGATAAAATGTATAACCCACTTCATGCCGTCCATGAGTCCTTCCAATTATCGCATCCCCAGGTTTTGCCTGTAATAAAAACCCTTTCGTGCCAAGCTCGTCAGGCCATGACAGGTCTAATGAAAGAAGATTGCTATCTTTTTAGATGAACTTTCATTTTTCGAGCATTGCTTGAATGACCACCAACTCATGCAAAAACCTAACGTTTTGAGCCACCATGTAGCGGGGCGGTGGAAGCACACAGGTACGTTGTCGATGCTATGATGCGGAGGGCGGCTTGAACGAATTGTTCGAAGGACTATTCCTCTAATACAATTGTGCCCTTTCCTGCAGTAGATATTCTTACAAGCTCATCAGTGCTTCGTAGCTCAAGCCCAGTGAATGTGACTCGAGCCCCATGATTGCTTGCGGCAGCAGCAATCCGGACCAAGTCGTCTGTGCTTCTCAGCGTGGCATCTAGGATGAAACCGCCACCAGCGGCCGCAATGCGCACTAGGGAAGGTCTGAACAACCTGCCACGCAAACAGAAATGCAATTTCTCGCGGGGGCTTCGGTTGCATTAGACCTACCAATTCTAGATCGCGCGCCATGAGGATGACCGGATGCTTCCGGCCATCCGCCCTTTCAACTCGCCGCCAGCAAGGCCTTTCGCGCCAGCCAGATGTTGGCCAGCCCAAACAGCGTCATCAGTTGCGCGGTATTCTTCTTCAAGCCGCGGTAGCGTGTTTTCAGGTAGCCAAACTGCTGCTTGATGACCCGAAACGGATGCTCCACTTTGGCCCGAATCTTGGCTTTGACCATTTCGCCCAGCTGGATCTGCCGGTCGTCGGCTGAATCGGTCAGCGCTTTGCGCTGGCCGGGCCTCATCGCAATCCACCAACGCACCGCTCGCGATTGGTGTTCGGCTCGCTTGTGCACGCCAGCAAAGCCGGCGTCGCCAAACACATCGATTTCCTCGCCGTGCAACAACTGATCGACCATCGTGACATCCGCCACATTGGCGGGGGTGCCGGCCACGTGATGCACCAAGCCGGACTGGGCGTCGACGCCGATATGGGCCTTCATGCCGAAGTACCACTGATTGCCCTTCTTGGTTTGATGCATGTCCGGATCGCGCTCGCCCTGAGCGTTTTTGGTGGAGCTGGGCGCGTGGATCAGGGTGGCATCGACGATGGTGCCTTGCTTCAACATCAGCCCTTTGTCGCAGAGATGCTGGTGGATGGCGGTAAACAGAGCGTGGGTCAGCTGGTGCTTTTCCAGCAGATGGCGGAAGTTCAGCAGGGTGGTTTCGTCCGGGACGGCGTCCAGGGAGAGGCCGGCGAACTGGCGCATGGAGGCGATCTCGTACAGGCTTTCTTCCATGGCGGGATCGGACAGGCTGTACCAGTGCTGCAGGCAGTAGACGCGCAGCATGGCGGACAACGGGTAGGGGCGGCGACCGTTGCCAGGCTTGGGATACACTGGATCGATGACGGCTTCGAGCTGCGCCCAAGGCATGACCTGATCCATCTCTGTCAGAAAGATTTCGCGGCGGGTGCGCTTCTTCTTAGCGGCGAGTTCGAGATCGGTGAAGGTCATCTGCTGTCGCATGCTGGCGTCCTGGATCTGACTGAGGGGGAGTCAGTTTACGGGAAGATTGGAGACTTGTTCAGACCTTCCCTAGATCATTTGTCGAACGAAGCTCAAAACTCATGTTATGCCCCTCTAAACCTGTAGTTAACCACTCGAAAATTTGAATAAAATTTCCATATTTTGGTATGCAAAATTTATGCCGTCAAGATTTCAAAATCAGTATCCCCCTGGTATAGGTTTGATTACTTCGTGTGGTGCTTAAAACTCGGTGAAACACACCACTGGCGGGGCAGTGTATTTGCTAGAGGTGCTGTCGAGAAAATATCCGTCAGTCAGACGGGAATGGGGTTAGCGTCACGCATCCCGGATACTGCCATGATGGCTGCGACTTGGCGGAACGCTTGGTTTTGCCGGGACTCCGTCCCACGGCAGATGGTGTTTCGTAGGGTGGATGCCCCGGAGGGGCGATCCACTGCTGATGGCAGAATGGATCGAATGGGTCAGGCCCGGCGCGGAGTCATCCGCCCGGGCCTTTGTCTTGCCGCTGTTGCGAAATGGCGGCAGTCGGTTTGACTTTTTTCAAACTCGTATAGACGAGTGTTGACCATCTCGTATGTACGAGTTAACTTGCCCTTGATTGCCATGCAGACAATCACCACGAACAGGCGGATTTCGGGCATCGTGAATGGGCGTTGACCCGCCGCCGCGACAAAGGGACAGGGAGGGATGATGAGTCACGACTATCAGGCGATCGCCGCGCAGATACTGGAAAACATCGGCGGCGCGGGCAATATCCGCCAGGCTGCGCACTGCCTCACCCGGCTGCGCATTTCATTGCGCGACGATACGGTGGTGCAAGGGGACGCGCTGCGCCAGGTGGCGCTGGTGAAGGGCCATTTCAGCAATGCCGGGGTGTTTCAGATCGTCATCGGCGCCGGCGACGTGGACCGCGTCTACGCCGAAATGGTGAAGCAGGGCGGCGTGGCGCGCGCCACCATCGCCGACGTCAAGGCCAGCGGCGACGCCAAGCAGAACCGGCTGCAGCAGCTGGTCAAGGTGTTTTCGGACGTGTTCATGCCCATCTTGCCGGCCATCGTCATCGCCGGCCTGCTGATGGGCGCCAACAATCTCTTGGGCGCCAAGGGCATGTTCATCGCGGACAAGAGCCTGCTGGACGCCTATCCGGGCCTGTCCGGCCTGTGGGGGCTGATCAATATGATGGCCAACACCTCTTTCGTGTTTCTGCCGGCGCTGGTGGGCTGGTCGGCGGCCAAGCGCTTCGGCGGCAGCGAGATTCTCGGCATCGTGTTGGGCCTGCTGCTGGTGCATCCGGACCTGCTGAATGCCTGGAATTACGGCAAGGCGGCGGCGGGGCTGGACGGCGCGTCGGTGCCTTATTTCGACCTGTTCGGCCTGCGTATCGAGAAGGTGGGTTACCAGGGCCAGATTCTGCCCATCCTGGCCGCGGCCTGGGTGATGTGCCGCGTCGAGTTGTGGCTGAAGCCGCGGGTGCCCAACGCGGTGCAGCTCTTGGTGGTGCCCATCGTCACCATCGCGGTCAGCGGCTTCCTGGCGCTGGCGGTGATCGGCCCGCTGGCCCGCCACCTGGGCATCGCCGTCACCGACGCGCTGGTTTACGTGTTCAACCTGGCGCCGTGGCTGGGCGCGGCATTGTTTGGCGCGCTGTACGCGCCGCTGGTGCTGACCGGCATGCACCATATGTTCATCGCGGTGGACCTGCAGCTGATTGCCAGCCAGGGCGGCACCTTCATCTGGCCGATGATCGCGCTGTCCAATATCGCCCAGGGCAGCGCCGCGCTGGCGATGTTCTGGCTGGCCAGGAACGCCAACGACAAGAACATGGCGTCCACCTCGGCGGTATCGGCCTTCTTCGGGATCACCGAGCCGGCGATGTTCGGCGTCAATCTGCGCTACAAGCTGTCGTTCTACGCGGCGCTCGCCGGCTCCGCCTGCGCGGCGGTGCTGATCAGCCTGGGCCACGTCAAGGCGTCGGCGATCGGCGTGGGCGGTCTGCCGGCCTTCATCTCCATCATCCCGCAGCACATCCCGCTGTTCCTGGCGGGCACCGTGACCGCGCTGGCGCTGCCCTTCGGCTTGACCTGGCTGCTGGCGCGCCGCCAGCTGGCCGCTGCCGCTCAAGGGGAGGCCGCACAAAATGTCTAAGGACATGAAAAAGGCGGTGGTGTACCAAATCTACCCCAAGAGCTTTTGCAGCCACCGCAACCAAGCCGCTGGCGATCTCCTGGGCGTGGTGGACCGGCTGGACTACCTGGCCTGGCTGGGGGTGGATTACCTGTGGCTGACGCCGTTCTACCGCTCGCCGCAGCGCGACAACGGCTACGACGTCAGCGACTACTACCGCATCGACCCGGCCTACGGCAGCATGGAAGACTTCGAGCTGCTGCTGGCCGAGGCCAAGCGCCGCGGCATAGGCGTGATGCTGGACATCGTGGTCAACCACACCTCCACTGAACATGCCTGGTTCCAAGAGGCGCTGAAGGGCAGGGACAACCCCTATCGCGATTTCTACATCTGGCGCGACGCCCCCAACAACTGGCAGTCCAAGTTTGGCGGCAGCGCCTGGGAGAAAGACCCAGCCAGCGGCCAGTACTATCTGCATTTGTTCGACAAGACCCAGGCCGATCTGAACTGGGACAACCCGGCCGTGCGGCAGGCGGTGTTCGAGATGATGCGCTTCTGGCGCGACAAGGGCGTGGCCGGCTTCCGCCTGGACGTGATCAACCTGATCTCCAAGGACCCAGCCTTCTCCGAGGACGACAGCGACGGCCGCCACTTCTACACCGACGGCCCGCGCGTGCATGAATACCTGCAACAGATGCACCGCGAGGTGTTTGCCGGGCATGACTTGCTAACGGTGGGCGAGATGTCGTCCACCTCGCTGGAGCACTGCATCGCCTACAGCCGGCCGGACCGGCGCGAGCTGAGCATGACTTTCAACTTCCACCATCTGAAGGTGGATTACCCGGATGGGCAGAAGTGGCGGCCGGGCGAGGTGGACTTCATCGCGCTCAAGCGCATCCTGTCCGCCTGGCAAACCGGCATGCACGCCGGCGGCGGCTGGAACGCGCTGTTCTGGTGCAACCATGACCAGCCGCGCGCGCTGTCGCGCTTTGGCGACGATGGCCGCTGGCGGACCGAGTCCGCCAAGATGCTGGCCACCGCGCTGCACGGCCTGCAGGGCACGCCCTATATCTACCAGGGCGAAGAGATCGCCATGGCCAATCCCGGCTTCGCCGACATCGGCCAGCTGCGCGACGTGGAAAGCCTCAACGCCTATCGACAGCTGCTGGAAGAGGGCTTGAGCGATGGCGAGGCGATGGCGGTGATCCGCCAGCGCTCGCGCGACAACGCCCGCACGCCGATGCAGTGGGACGACGGCCCGCACGCCGGCTTCAGCGCGGTGGAGCCCTGGATAGGCGTGGCGCCGGATGTCGGCAGCGTCAATGTCGCCACCGCCATCGGCGACCCCAACTCCGCCGTGCACCACTACCGCCGCCTGATCCAGCTGCGCAAGCAGTATCGGGTGTTCGCCGATGGCGATTACCGCTGTCTGACGCCGGATCATTCCAGCCTGTGGGCCTACACCCGCCGTTGCGCTGACGAAATGCTGCTGGTGATCAGCCACTTCGGCGCCGACAACATCCATTACCTGCCGCCGGCCGATGCGGTGCCGGAAGGGTGGGATTTGGAATTGCTGCTGTCCAACTATCCGCCGCAGGCCATCGGCCAGCTCAAGCCCTGGCATTCGCTGCTGTACCGCGCGACGCCGCCGGCTTCCCCGTAACGCTTTCCTAAAGCCTTGCCCCGCCATGCCAGCCATCAGGCCGGCAGGGCGGCGCTTTGCCCGCGCGCGCGGGCCTTCATCCACACAAGGAGACGATAATGAGGACAAAAACGATCAATTGGTTATGGATCTTGCTGCCGCTGGCCTGGCATATCCAGGCGCGGGCCGACGCCGCGCCGGCGCCGCAGCTCAGCGCCGAGCAGTTGAGCGGCGCGGTGAAAAAGGCGCTGGACGAAATGGGCTTCCAGTTCGACGGCTATCTGCGCAGCGGCTTCTACGCCAGCGCCGGCGACAATCTGCCCAAGGGCCAGTACCAGCTGGGCGGCGACTTGCAGCATTACCGCCTGGGCAACGAGGGCGATACCTATATCGAGTTCGGCGTCGGCAAGAAATGGACGCTGGGCAACGGCGTGAGCTGGGGCGCTTACGTGATGCCCACCATCTATAACGGCAAGACCAGCGCGTCTCAGGTGTACGGCTACATCAGCGGGCTGGAATTCGCGCCCAACCTGACCTTGTGGGCCGGCCAGCGTTACCACCGCATCCAGGACATCCATATTTTGGACAACTGGCTGATGCAGGACGGCGACAACTACGGCGCCGGCGTGGATGGCATCGCCGTGGGCCAGGCTAAATTCAACGTGTCCGTTTCCTCGTCCGGCAGCTACGCCAATGACAACGCCTCGCTCAACAACGCGCGCCGCGCCAACTTTCAGCTGACCGGCATAGCAACCAATCCCGGCGGCAAGCTGACGCTGACCGGCGCGGCGATAGGCGGCGATTTCGCCATCGGCAAGCCCGGCGCGGCGCTGGGCCTATTGCACAACCAGAAGGACTTTCTGGCCCAAGGCCTCAACAACTCGCTGTTCCTGCAGACTTCCACCGGCCATGCCTCGCTGTCTGGCCAGTTTTACAACCTCGACAACAACGGCGCGGCGCAAGCCGGCGCGCGGCAGAGCCGCATCGCCGATGTGCTGGACTGGCAGCGCGGCCGCTTTGGCGGCCAGGCGCTGCTGGGTTGGCAGACGGTGGCGCCGGACAACGCGGCCAAATACCGCGACGTCACGCTGGGCGGGCGCTTGTCCTACGGCGTGGCGGCCAACGTCAAGCTGCTGACCGAGATCGGCCTGACCAGCCGCGACACGGACAATCAGCCGCTGCAGCGGCTGAACAAGGCGACGCTGGCGGTGGCTTTTTCGCCGAATACCGACTTCTGGACTCGTCCCGAGCTGCGGGTGTACGCCAGCCATTTCACCTGGAACGACGCGGCGGCGCAGGCCAATCTGAGCGGCTTTGCCGTGGGCGGCCGCACCCACGCTGCGACGGTGGGCGTGCAGATCGAAGCCTGGTGGTGAGCTGGTCGGCATCCTGAAGTTTTTGCAGTGCCGCGGCGAAAGTTGCGGCACTTTGCGTTTTTGCGGCAGTCTGAAGCCGATACGGTTTCGTGTTGGGAGAGGGTATGAGGTGGCTTCTGCTTGGCGGCATGCTGGCCGCGTGTCTGTGCGCGGGCTTGGCTTCGGCTGATGGCGTGGCCGCGCCCGCGCCTGCGCCGGCCGCGGCGAATGGCGTCCGCTTGGAGTGCCTGCCGTCCGGCGACGCGGTGGGCGGTTGGCGCGATTGGGTGGCTACCCGCCTGGCCTTGCGCGGACTGGAAGAGAACCCGCGCGGCCCGTGGCGGCTGTGTTTCACCGAAAGCCAGGACCAGCAATGGGTGACGCAGCCTACAGACTGGCGCTACGACGGCTATTGGCGCGATCCGCCTTATCGTCTGGAAACCTGGCCGGTGCTGAACCTGGCGGTGCGCTCGGCGGACGGCGCCGTGGTGTGGAGCGGCCGCGAACGGCTGGGAAGCGGAGACAGTTCGCGCGAGCGGCTGGAGGCGGCGGCGCGCCGTCTGCTGGACCGGATGTCGCTTCCTGGGTAATAAAAATTTAATGAATGCTGAATGGCTTGATTCTGGCCATTGCTGTTTTCCCGTATTGTGGCGATAGGCCCCTGCTGTAGTATCGAAAGCCTTCGTTGACATGGCCTGCGCATAGACAGGCCAGCGGCGGAGGGGCAAATCAGATCACTTTACAGCCTAATCCGAGCATGAGGCGCCCGCCTGGACAGCGGGCGTCTCGTCGTTTCAGCGCGGCGCGCTTTGCGCGCGCGCCGACCGGTGCTGGCCAAAATACGGGATAGTAGACAATGAGTTTGATGCGCAAGAAGAGCGTCCAGGGCATGCTGGCCACCGCTCAGACTTCGCGCGGGCTGCGAAAAGAGCTCTCCGCGTTTGACCTTACCATGTTGGGCATCGGCGCCATCATCGGCACCGGCATTTTCGTGCTGACCGGCACCGGCGCCACCATCGCCGGCCCTGGCCTGGTGCTGTCCTTCGTCATCAGCGCCTTCGCCTGCGGCTTTGCCGCGCTGTGCTATGCCGAATTCGCCTCCATGCTGCCGATTTCCGGCTCCACCTACACTTATGCCTACGCCACGCTGGGCGAGTTGATCGCCTGGATCATCGGCTGGGATCTGCTGCTGGAATATCTGCTGGCTTCGTCCGCGGTATCCGTGGGCTGGTCCGGCTATTTCCAGAGCCTGCTGTCCGGTTTCGGCGTGACGTTGCCGCAGCTGCTGACTGCCGCGGCCGGTTCGGTCCCGGGCAAGGACACGCTGTTCAATCTGCCGGCCTTCTGCATCGCGATGCTGATCACCGCGCTGCTGGCCTTCGGCATCAAGGAGTCCAAGCGCGTCAACAACGTGGTGGTGTTGATCAAGGTGGGCGTGGTGCTGCTGTTCATCGCCATCGGCGTATGGCACGTCAAGCCGGTCAACTGGCAGCCGGCGCTGCCGTTCGGCTTCTCCGGCGTGTTCCACGGCGCGGCCATCGTGTTCTTCAGCTTCATCGGCTTTGACGCGGTGACCTGCGCCGCCGAGGAAGTGAAGAATCCGGCCAAGGATATTCCGCGCGGCGTGATCTGGTCGCTGGCGGTGTGCTCGCTGCTGTACGTGGTGGTGGCCGCCATCATGACCGGCATCGTGCCTTACCTGCAGTTTGCCGGCGTGGACCACCCGGTATCGCTGGCGCTGCAGGTGGCCAAGCTGGACTGGTTTGCCGGCTTTGTGGACCTGGGTGCCATTCTGGGCATGATGACCGTGATTCTGGTGATGACTTACGGCCAGACGCGCATCCTGTTTGCGATGAGCCGCGACGGCCTGCTGCCCAAGATCTTCTCCGAAGTGAACCCGAAGTACGGCACTCCGTACAAGGCCACCTGGCTGATCGGCACCATCATCGCCTTGCTGGCCGGACTGGTGCCCTTGCATACGCTGGCCGAGCTGGTGAATATCGGCACCCTGGCCGCCTTCACCCTGATCGCGTTGTCGGTCATCGTGCTCAGGAAGCGCGAGCCGGACCTGCCGCGCAAGTTCGTCTGCCCGGCCGTGCCCACCATCCCGGGTCTGGCCATCCTGTTCTGCGGCTTCCTGATGACGCAGCTGTCGCTGCTGACCTGGGCCTGCTTCGCCGCCTGGCTGGCCATTGGCTTGGTGGTGTACTTCGGTTACTCGCGGCGCAATTCGCTGCTGCACAATCCGGCCTGAGCCCGGCTTGTGCATGACAAACGGCCCGCCTTTGCGCGGGCCGTTTTGTTTGCTGATGCCGGGATGGCTGAGATCAGCCGCGCCACTTGGCGGCGATGGCGGCCACCCGCTGGCCATAGGCTTTGGCGGTGTCGAGATCGCCTTGCGGAATTTCGTCCACGCTGGCATCGGCCGGCGACTGCGCCAGCACCCCGGCGGAACCGCCCAGGTTGTTGATGTCGGTGCGGCTGGCGGCCTTGGTGTTGCTGGGCAGAATGCCCAGGCTGACCCAGATGCCGCCGTGTTGCGAGGCCAAGGTTTGCAGATAGATCAGCGTGACCTGTTTGTCGCCGTTGAGGCTGGCGCTATTGGTGAAGCCGCCGAAGACCTTGTCCTGCCACACGCGGGTGAACCAGGCCTTGGAGCTGGCGTCGGCGAATTTCTTGAACTGCCAGCTCGGGCCGCCCATATAGGTGGGCGTGCCGAAGATGATGGCGTCGGCTGCGGCCAGCGCGTCCCAGCCGCCTTCCGGCAGATTGCCTTCGGCATCGATGGCGATGAGCTGGGCCGATGCGCCGGCCGCGACCGCCTCGGCGACTTTCTGGGTATGGCCGTAGCCGGAGTGGTAGACAACGACAATCTTGGACATGGCGGGCTTTCCTTAGCGGGTTGGAAATGACAGGCCAGTATGCGCCGGTCAGGAGCAACTGAAACAGAGCGCGCGGGTGAATTCTTTGTTTCGCGGGAAGAAATGATTGTCGCGAGGCGTTTTGCGGCCAGCTCTGCTAAGCGTTGCCTTGAGCGGAAATGAAAAACGCCGCCCACGGAAGAGTGGGCGGCGTAGCGTGGCGATGGCTGCGGGATCAGTCGGTGCGCAGCGCGATGAACAGCATGGCGTCGCCTCGCTTGACCAGCAGGGCGGCATGGCCGCCTGAGTTGGCCAGCGCTTTCTCAAACGCGGAGATGCTGGTGACGTCGTTCTGATTCAAGCCCATGATGATGTCGCCGGGCTGCAGGCCGGAGCGGGCGGCCGGGCCTTGCGCCTTCTGGATCAGCAGGCCACCGCGGATGCCCAGGTCGGCGCGTTGCTCCGCTGTCAGCTCGGACAGCGTCAGGCCCAGCTTGCCGAACTGATAGCCTTGCTGCGTGTTGTCGCTGGATGGCTTGGCATTGCCTTCGGTGTCCGGCGCTTGTTCCACCAGGGTGGCTTCCAGGCTCTTCTCGAAGCCCTTGCGCCACACCACCAGCTTGATCTTGGTGCCGGGTCCGAGCGCGCCCACCAGCATCGGCAGGTCTTTGGAGCTGTCGATGACTTGGGTGTTCAGCTTCAGGATGATGTCGCCCGGCATCAGGCCGGCCTTGGCTGCTGGCCCCTTCGGATCCACCCGCACCACCAACGCGCCGGATGGGCGCGGCAGGCCGAACGATTGCGCCAGCTCCTGCGTCACCTCCTGGATATTGATGCCCAGTTGGCCGCGGCTGACTTTGCCCTTGGTTTTCAGCTGGTCGGCCACCTGCATCGCCAGATCGATCGGGATGGCGAAGGAAATGCCCATGAAGCCGCCGGAGCGGCTATAGATCTGCGAGTTGATGCCGACAACCTCGCCGCGCAGATTGAACAGCGGGCCGCCCGAGTTGCCGGGATTGATCGCCACGTCGGTCTGGATGAACGGGACCAGCGTCTCGTCGGGCAGGCTGCGGCCCTTGGCGGAGACGATGCCGGCGGTGACGGTGTTGTCGAAGCCGAACGGCGCGCCGATGGCGGCCACCCATTCGCCTACCTTCAGGTCTGACGGGTTGCCTATCTTGGCCACCGGCAAGTCCGCCGCCGCCACTTTCAGCAAGGCCACATCGCTGCGCTTGTCCAGGCCCACCAACTTGGCGCGCAGCTCGCGCTTGTCGGTCAGCGTGACGCGAATCTGCCTGCCATCGGCCACCACGTGGGCATTGGTCAGGATGTAGCCGTCGCTGCTGATGATGAAGCCGGAACCGTAGGACACGCTGTCTTCCTGCGGCTGTTCTTGCTGCGGGGAGGGCGGCATGAAGCGGCGGAAGAAATCATACAGTGGGTCGTCTTCCGGAACCGGGAGTTGAGGATGGCTGCTGGGCTGCGTCGAGACCGAAGCCTCTCGCGCCGCCTGGATATTGACCACCGCCGGCCCGTCGCGGGTGACCAGCTGGGTGAAGTCGGGCAATAGCATGGCCACGCGGCCATCCTGCTGGGCGGGAATGGCAACGGGAGCGGGTTGGCTGCCGCCTTTTACAAACTGCTCGATTCTGTCGCAGCCGGACAGTAACGACGCCGCGAGCAGGGCGCCGGCCATGATGCGGAGACTGTTGGTCACGGGCGATCCTTTTGGGCTGATGCGGGAAGGTAAATGGGGGCGGCTACGCGTTTTTGCAATCCGCTTATTGTCATGGGCGCCCAGTTTCTCTCTCCATTTTTATCATAACGGTTTTGCCGGATATTCGCAGAGGTCCGCGATGACGCAGCGCTGGCATTCCGGCTTGCGGGCCTTGCATACGTAGCGTCCATGCAGAATCAGCCAATGGTGCGCGTCCAGCTTGAACTCCGCCGGCACAAACTTGATCAGTTTGTCTTCCACTTCGCGCACGTCCTTGCCCGGCGCGATGCGGGTGCGATTGGAAACCCGGAAAATATGGGTGTCCACTGCGATGGTGGGCTGGCCAAAGGCGGTGTTGAGCACCACATTGGCCGTCTTGCGGCCCACGCCGGGCAGCGCTTCCAGCGCTTCGCGCGTTTGCGGTACCTCGCCGCCATGCTTTTCCAGCAGGATGCGGCAGGTGGCGATCACATTCTTGGCCTTGGTCTTGTACAGGCCTATGGTCTTGATGAAGTCGGCCAGGCCTTCTTCGCCCAGCGCCAGCATGGCGGCCGGGGTGTTGGCCACCGGATACAGCCGGCGAGTGGCCTTGTTGACGCCGACATCCGTTGCCTGCGCCGACAGCAGCACCGAGATCAGCAGCTCGAACGGCGTGCTGTATTCCAGCTCGGTGGTCGGATGCGGGGTGGCCTCGCGCAGGCGTCGGAAAATTTCCAGGCGTTTGGCGGCGTTCACTCTTTATCCTTATCGGCTTCCTGTTGCGCCGCTTTCATCGCGGCGGCGCGTTCCATCGCGGCGCGGATCACCGCCATTTTATCGGAGGAGGCGGTGGCGGCCACCGGCGCCTGCTGCTTGGCGCGCTCCATGGCTTTGCGGATCAGCTCGTTCTTGTCCACGGGCCCGGCAGCCGGCGCGGCGATGGCTGCCTGTGCCGCCGCTGGGGCGGGCGATGCCGGAACGGCGGCGCGTTCGGCCAGCCGCTTCGCCTTGTCCGCCGCATCGCGCGCCTTGCGCGCCTGGCGGGCGTCATAGCGCTTGCGGGCCAGGGCGGCGCGCGCCATCACGCGTTCGCGCTTGCCGTCGTCGGGATCGGCCACCGGCACCAGATCGATGCAGTCCACCGGACAGGGCGCCAGGCACAGTTCGCAGCCGGTGCATTCGTCGGCGATCACGGTATGCATCTGCTTGGCCGCGCCGACGATGGCGTCTACCGGACAGGCCTGGATGCACAGCGTACAGCCTATGCAGCTGTCTTCGCGTATCACCGCCAGCGCGCGCGGCTTGGGCTGCGGCCCGGTGGGGTCGAACGGGATGACAGGCTGATTCAGCAGCGCCGCCAGCGCCCGCACGCCGTCCTCGCCGCCCGGCGGGCAGCGGTTGATCGGGTCGCGGCCTTCCGCCAGGGCCTCGGCGTACGGGCGGCAGCCGGCGTGGCTGCACTGACCGCACTGGGTCTGGGGCAGGAGGGCGTCGATCCGGTCGACGAGTGTGATGACGGCCATGCTACGGATTCCGCTTCAAAAACCATTAATTATCAATGTTAAGAGCTTTTGCTTCAACTCCCGCAATGCGCGGACGCTTTCTTATGCGATGGCGGTCTCTTCAGGGATGCGCTCCGCCAGACTGTCCAGCAGGATGCGGCGCAGTTGCTCCGCGGCATCGGGCAGCGGCGTTTGCGCCCGCAGCAGCGCCAGTTCCAGCCGGGGCAGCGACGGCAATCCCCACTCCGCGGGAGACAGGGCGCGTAAATCCGCAGGCAAGCCCAAAGCCGTGCGCGCGCTGATGCCCAAGCCAGCGCGCACCGCGGACCACAGGCCGGCCAGGCTGCTGCCGCTGACGGCGATGCGCCAGGGCTGGCCGGCCTGGTCCAGCGCGTCGCAGGCCAGGCGCCGCACCAGGCAAGGCGGGTCGAACAGGACAAGCGGCAAGGGGCGCGGGTCCGTGCGGGGCGGCTGGCTGGACGCGGCGACCCAGTGCAGCGGAATCTGCCCCAATTGGTCTTGATGAGGCCAGGGCGAACCGTCGCGCCATAGCAGGGCCAGGTCCAACTGGCCGGCTTGCAGCGCGCGCTGCAGTTCCAAGCTGCGTCCCACTCGAACCTCAACATGCACTTCCGGGCAGGCGCGGGCGAAGCGGCCCAGCGCTTGGGGGAGCATGCCCTCGCCGAAATCCTCGGCCAGTCCCAGCCGCACGCTGCCGGCCAACTCCGCGCCGCGCACCGCCTGCACGGCCTCGTCATTCAGCTCCAGCAAACGTCGGGCATAGGACAGCAAAACTTCGCCGGCCGGGGTCGGTTCCAGCCCGCGTCCGTACTTTTGCAGGATGGGAACGCCGGCTTGTTCCTCCAGTTTTTTCAGTTGGGCGCTGACAGCGGAAGTGGAGCGATGCAGCCGCTCCGCCGCGCGGGCGAAACTGCCCAGTTCCACGCCACTGGCGAAGCTTTGCAGCGCGTCTAGGTCGAGCAGGGGCTTACGCATGAATCATCCTGAATTTTGGGATGGATAGTAAAAATATATTCGATTTTCAGTATTAATGGCCAGGGCTACAGTGAGCGCATGTCTTTGACCACGCAAGAGCCAGCCATGTTTTCCGCAACTGAAGCCTTGTCTCGCCTCGCGCCCAAGCTGGATCAGCTGACGCGCGAAGTCTTGTTCGACGATGTTTGGCGGCGCGGCGCATTGTCGCCGCGCGAGCGCAGCCTGATCACTCTCGCCGCCGTGCTGGGCCAGGCCCGACCGCACGCGCTGGCATTCCACCTGAGACGCGGGCTGGACAACGGCTTAAGCGCAGAGGAATTGGGCGAGCTGCTGACCCATTTGGCCTTTTATATCGGTTGGCCGTCCGCCACCGCCGCGCTGGAGCAGCTGGATGCCGTTCTGGCCGATCAGACAAGATAAGGAGAGCCTCATGCCCTATGTCCGCATTTCCCTGCTCAAGGGCAAGCCGCCGCAGTACCTGCGCGCCCTGGCCGACGGCATTCATCAAGCCATGGTGGAATGCTTTGCAGTGCCGCCGGCAGACCGTTTCCAGCTGATCCACCAGCATGAGCCGGGCGAGATGGTTTTCGACCGCGACTACGCCGGCGGGCCGCGTTCAGATGATTTTGCGCTGGTGGCCATCCAGACCGGCCGGCCGCGCACGGCTGCGGCCAAGGCCGCCCTGTTTGCGCGGATGGCGGCGATCCTCGCTGAATCGCCAGGCTTGGCCCCAGCCGACCTGCTGGTGGTGATTGCTGACGGCGAGATGGACAACTGGTCGTTCAGCCATGGCCGCCAAGCCTCGGCCTTGAGCCGACAGGAGCTGCGATCATGCTGACTATGCAATACCGCATCGTTTTACCGACTGATTATCCGATGGCAATCATCGAGCGCCGCATCGCCGAGCGCGGCCATCTGACCGACGGGCTGCCGGGACTGGCGTTCAAGGCCTACCTGTATGCGATCAAGGGCGAGCCGGGCGCCGCTGCCAATGCCTATGCGCCGTTCTATCTGTGGCGGACGGCGGAGGGCATGCGCGACTTCCTGTCCGGTCCTGGCTTCGCGGCGCTGAGCGAATCGTTTGGCCGCCCTGTCGTGAATGGCGCCGTGGCCTGGTTCAGCGAGTGGCAAGGCGAGGCGGAAGCGGCGCGGCATGCCGTGATCCAGCGTCTACCCTTGTCGTCCGTTGAGTCTTTGGCGGTGCGGCGCGCGGCGGAGGAGGGCTGGGGACGGACGCGCTTGCGGGACGAGAATGCTCTGGGGGCGGCAAGCGCTTTCGATCCGGCCGAGTGGTCGCTCACCCGCATCGTGCTGCTGCGCGAGGCGCCGGACAATCTGGGGCCTGGTTGCGAGCTTTACCGCGTGGGCCGGATATCGCTGGGCGCAGCGTGATGTGTGTAGGGCAGATGCCCCGCTTGCGGGGCGATCTGCCATCCATTGTCTGCCAATGGCGGAACGCCCTCCGGGCTTCCGCCCTACGAACAATCAGATGGGCACAAACAGCGTCAGCCAGGCGTTCCAGCCAGACGTGCGGTTTTTGGCGTCGAATTCGTCGTAGGCTTTCAGGTTAGCGTACCACTTGTTCTTGCCCACTTTGAAAAAGTAGCCGGCTTGCGGGCCGAGGCCGGCGACGCGCGCTTTGTAATCTTTTTTGCCTAGCCCCGGCGCGCTGTCGTTCTCCAGCTGATGGTAGGCGTAGCCGACCAGGCCGATGTGGAAGTTTTCATTGAGGAACTGCGACAGCGAAACGTCCAGATGGGCATCGTTGCCGTTTTTGTATTCGGTGTCCGGGTTTTTTTGGTTGAATGTCAGCCCCAGCACGGCGGAAAACTCAGTGCCGCTTTTTTCGTTGAGATAGGTGTAGCCGCCGCCGCCATCGTAAGACCAGTGGTTCAGCCCCAGGTTGGCGTTGCGGTTAGGATCGTAGGAGCCGACCGGCACGCCCATGGTGGCGTAGGCCAGGTAGTTGTGGTTGCCGCGGCTCCATTTCATCGTCGCCATCGGGTAGAGGTCGCCGAAGCCGTCATGGACGTCATCGCTGCTCTGCGAGCGCGTTCTGCCGCGCACGGTGGTGGTGGATTGGCTGGCGTAGGCTTCGGCGCGGCCATAGTAGCCGGTCATCGAGACCGCCAGCTGCGCGCCGGCTACTGGCGTGGCGAAGGTGTAAGTCGGAGACACAAACAGCAAATCGTTAGGCGTGCTTTGCAGGCTGGCGGAGACCGTGCCTTTTTTATTGCGCTTGACGCTCTCGGAGCTGGCTTTGCCGTGATAGGCGCTGAAACTCCAGGACCAGCCCGGATCGTTTTGCACGGCGGCGAAAGTGCCGATCTGTCCCGGCAGCCAGAAACTCACGCCGTTTTCATCGGCGCGGGCGGGCATGGACAGGGCAAAGCAAGCGGCTGCGGCCCAGGCGGCGACGCCGAGGGCGGGGATTCGGTCTGGCGTGTTCATCTTTATTCTCATCGGCAGTGCCTGATGGTCAGGTCTGTAACTGATTTGGATCATCGCAGATAAATATGACGTCTGCCAGCGGCGGCGCGCTGCCGGTTTGCTTTGGTGGTATGCTGTATGAATTTTATTAGTCTGCAGCCCGGGCGAGATGATCAGAGGGAAGAGGATGAGCATTCGGCTATTGCCGCCGCAAGCGGAGGACGCAGAGGCGCGGCTGGCTTTCGAGCTGTGCAATCGTGCCTATTTCGAGCGCTGGATCAATGCGCGGCCTGAAGGTTATTACCGGCTGGACGAGGTGCGGGATGCGATAGGCGCGGCGGCGGGGGAAGCCAAGGCCGATGCCGGGTATCAGTATCTGATCTGGCGAGGCGACGAAATCGTCGGCCGCATCAATCTGCGCGGGGTGGAGCGGCGGTATTTCCACAAGGCGGAGCTGGGTTACCGCATAGGCGAAGCGCATGCCGGACAAGGCATCGCCAGCCAGGCTTTGGCCGCCCTGCGCGAGCTGGCCTTCGGCGAGCTGGGGCTGGCCAGATTGGAGGCCACGGTGCGGCCGGCCAATCCCGGCTCGCTCAAGGTGCTGCAGCGCAATGGCTTCACGGTGTTCGGCAAGGCTGAGAAGAGCATGCTGCTGCATGGGCAATGGCATGATCTGTGGCACATGGCGTGTCGTTCCCCGCGGATTCGTTTTCAATAAACCATAAAACTTTTATTGGCCACGGGGCCACATGAAAAAGCACGGACAAGATCCATGTATGCCGCTGTATTTTTGCAACGGGCAAGGCGCTCATCGCGCGGTTGGCAGCGGCTTGGCTGCGTTCTATTTCGTTTCTGCGGCCCAGATGTTTTGAAAAGAAAAAAGGCCGTCGCGCGGGCGACGGCCAATCAGGCTCTCCTCAAGGGATTACAGCGGTTGCTGCAGCTGCGCCAGAATCTGCGGATTTTCCAGCGTGGACACGTCCTGGGTGATTTCCTCGCCCTTGGCGATGGAGCGCAACAAGCGGCGCATGATCTTGCCGGAGCGGGTCTTGGGCAGGTTTTCGCCGAAGCGGATGTCGTCCGGCTGCGCGATCTTGCCGATTTCGTGCGCCACCCAGTTTTTCAGCTCCGCCGCTACGGTCTTGGCTGCGTCGCCCTGCGGCCGCGCGCCCTTCAGCACCACGAAGGCCACCACGGCTTCGCCCTTCACATCATGAGGCTTGCCGACCACGGCGGCTTCCGCCACCAGCGGGTTGGCCACCAGCGCCGATTCGATCTCCATGGTGCCCAGGCGGTGGCCTGACACGTTCAGCACGTCGTCGATGCGGCCCATGATCCAGAAATAGCCGTTCTCGTCGCGGTGGGCGGAATCGCCGGCCAGGTAGTATTTGCCGTCGAATTCGTCCGGGAAGTAGGTTTTCTTGAAACGGTCCGGATCGTTCCAGATGGTGCGCACCAAGCTGGGGAAGGGCTTCTTGATCACCAGGAAGCCGCCGCGGCCAGGTTCCACCTGGGCGCCGGATTCATCCACGATATCGGCGATGATGCCGGGCAAGGGCAGGGTGCAGGAACCCGGCTTGGTGGGCACCGCGCCCGGCAGCGGCGCGATCATCGCGGAGCCGGTTTCAGTCTGCCACCAGGTGTCGACGATGGGGCAGCGGCCGCCGCCGACGGTTTCGTAATACCAGATCCACGCTTCGGGGTTGATGGGCTCGCCCACCGTGCCCAGCACGCGCAAGGACGATAGATCGTACTGTTTGGGCAGGTCGGCGCCCAGCTTGATCAGCGAGCGGATCGCCGTCGGCGCGGTGTAGAAGATGGAAACCTTGTGCTGCTCGATCATTTTCCAGAAGCGGCCGGCGTCGGGATAGGTGGGCACGCCTTCGAAGATGACCTGGGTGGCGGCATTGGCCAGCGGGCCGTAGCAGACATAGCTGTGGCCGGTGATCCAGCCTACGTCGGCGGTGCACCAGTACACGTCGTTGGGTTTGTAGTCGAACACCCAGCGGAAGCTGTTCATCGCGCCCAGCAGGTAGCCGGCGGTGCTGTGCTGGATGCCCTTGGGCTTGCCGGTGGAGCCTGAGGTATAAAGGATGAACAGCGGGTCTTCTGCGTTCATCCATTCCGGTTCGCAGGTTTCGCTTTGGCCTTCGATCAGCTTGTGCCACCACACGTCGCGGCCCTCGGTCCAGTTGGCGCCGCCATTGGTGCGCTGGTAGACCACCACGTGCTTGACCGATTCGGCGCCTTCCAGCGCCAGCGCCTCGTCCACCGTCGGTTTCAGCGGCACATTCTTGCCGCCGCGCATGCCTTCGTTGGCGGTGATGACGACGCTGGCGCCGGCGTCTTGGATGCGGTCGCGCACAGCGCCGGCGGAGAAGCCGCCAAACACCACGGAGTGGATGGCGCCGATGCGGGCGCAGGCCTGCATGGCCACCACGGCCTCAATGCCCATCGGCATGTACACCACCACGCGGTCGCCTTTTTTCACCGCCAGGCTTTTCAGGCCGTTGGCGAACTGGCAGACGCGGCGGTGCAGCTCGGCATAGGTGATGCGGGTGACGTCGCCGTCGTCGGCTTCAAAGATGATGGCGATCTTGTTGGCGTTGGCGGCCAGGTGACGGTCCAGGCAGTTGTAGGACGCGTTCAGCACCCCATCCTCGAACCATTTGAAGAACGGCGCCTGGCTGTCGTCCAGCACGCGGGAGAACGGCTTCTTCCAGGTGATCAGTTCGCGCGCCAGATCCCCCCAGAACGACAGGTAATGATCATCGGCCTGTTCGCACAGGGCGTTGTAGGCCTCCATGCCGCTGATCGCCGCCTTGCGGCGGAACTCGTCCGACGGGGCGAAGCTGCGGGTTTCCTTGAGGATGGAATCTAGCGTCGACATGTATTTCTCCAGAGTCTTTGATGTTGTCGCCGCGCGCCGTGACGACGCGCGGCCTGTCTATGGTGTTGACACTTAATGCTTGCTGGCGCCGGAAGCGCCGATGCCGGTCATCGCCCGCACGTACTGGGCGTCGAACTTGGCCTTTTCATCGGCTGCCTGCTTCGATGTATCCAGCACCGAGATCAGCCAGGTGGCGACGAAAGCCAGGGTCATCGAGAAGATGGCCGGGTTCTTGTACGGGAAAATGGCGTGCTCGTGCTTCATCACTTCCACCCATACCGTCGGGCCCAGCACGATCAGCACCACGGCGGTCAGCAGGCCGATCAGGCCGCCGATCACTGCGCCGCGCGTGGTCAGTCCCTTCCAGAACATCGACAGGAACAGCACCGGGAAGTTTGCCGAGGCGGCGATGGAGAAGGCCAGGCCCACCATGAAGGCGATGTTCTGTTTCTCGAACACCAGGCCCAGCACGATGGCCACCACGCCCAGCACCACGGTGGTGATCTTGGAGACGCGGATTTCGTCGGTTTCGTTAGCCTTGCCGTGCTTGATCACGCTGGCGTACAGGTCATGCGAAACCGCGGACGCGCCGGACAGGGCCAGGCCGGACACCACCGCCAGAATGGTGGCGAAAGCCACGGCCGAGATGAAGCCGAGGAAAACGTCGCCGCCAACCGCGCCCGCCAGATGGATGGCGGCCATATTGTTGCCGCCTATCAGCTGATGCACCTCCTTGCCGTTCTTCATCACCGTTTCCATCATCCCCGGCTGGTTCAGCACCAGCATGATGGCGCCGAAGCCGATGATGAAGGTGAGGATGTAGAAGTAGCCGATGAAGCCGGTGGCGAAGAACACCGACTTGCGCGCCTCCTTGGCGTCGGCGACGGTGAAGAAGCGCATCAGGATGTGTGGCAGGCCGGCGGTGCCGAACATCAGCGCCAGACCCAGAGAGATGGAGTCGATCGGATCGGCCTTGCCCGGCGCCATGATGGCGGCGCCCTTGCTATGGACGGCGACGGCTTTTTCAAACATCAGCTCCGGGCTGAAACCGACGGTGGCCAATACCATGATGGCCATGAAGGTGGCGCCGGACAGCAAAAGCACAGCCTTGATGATCTGCACCCAAGTGGTGGCCAGCATGCCGCCGAACAGCACATAACACACCATCAGCACCCCCACCAGCAGCACGGCCGAGCCGTAGCTCATGCCGAACAGCAACTGGATCAGCTTGCCGGCGCCTACCATTTGCGCGATCAGATAAATCGCCACCACCACCAGCGTGGACAGGGCGGCGAAACTGCGCACCGGCGTCTGCTGCAGGCGGTAAGAAGCCACGTCGGCGAAGGTGTATTTGCCCAAGTTGCGCAGCCGTTCCGCCACCAGGAACAGGATGATGGGCCAGCCCACCAGGAAGCCCATGGAATAGATCAGGCCATCGTAGCCTTTCTCGAACACCAGCGCGGAAATGCCGAGGAAGGACGCGGCGGACATATAGTCGCCAGCGATGGCCAGGCCGTTCTGAAAGCCAGTGATGCCGCCGCCGGCGGCGTAGAAGTCGCTGGCGGATTTGGTGCGGCGCGCCGCCCAGTAGGTGATGCCCAGGGTGAAGGCGACGAACAGGAAGAACATGATGATGGCGTGCCAGTTGGTGGCCTGCTGCTTGACATCGCCTTCTATCGCGCCCGCCGCCAAGGCCAGCGTGGGCAGCAGGGCCGCCGCACAGGCGGCCAGGATGAGTTTGCGTGGCTGCATTATCGGGACTCCTCGACGATCTGTTGGGTCAGCGGGTCGAACTCGCGGTTGGCGCGGCGCACGTAGATGCCTGTCAGCACGAAGGCGGACAGGATGATGCAAATGCCCACCGGGATGCCTACTGTCATGGCGGCGCCTGCATACAGCGGCTTGCCCAGCAAGGACGGGTCGAAAGCCAGCACCAGAATGTAGCCGTAATAAATGGCCAGCATGACGATGGCCAGGGTCCAGCCGAGGCTGGTTTTCTTGTGGACCAGTTCCAGGTACTTCGGATTGGACTGGATCTTCTTCAGAGTCTCCTCATTCATGACATCCTCCTTTGGGGGTGTGCTGCGCTTGAAGGGGCGCTGATCCAAACATACGAGAGGACGGCGGCGGTAATCTAATCGTATTTTTTGATGCGGTAAATTTGTCGCGCCGATGATTGGTTAGGAAATATTATGTTAATCAATGGTCTGTGGTGGAATTTTTGCTCGAATTCGCGGCCGTTTAGCCTTTTGTCATAATGACGATAGGCTGTGCGTTGCGATGGGGCGAGCGGGGCCATCAGTTGGATATGGCGCGGGGGCTGGCTTGGATAAGCGGCTGACTTGATGCTGGGACGGAGATGGCGGCAGAGCAGCGACAACGATATGACCGGGAGGCAGTGGCGCATTCAAGCTGAACCTGAACCGCCCGGCAGCATGCCAACTCAGCCGCGCGGGGGCGTCGTTTTGGGAATGAAGCGCAGGCAGGTCTGGCCGGAGGCCTCCTGCACGTCGAGGCAGGGCAGGCGCTTGCTGGAAAAGCCCATCGCCCGGCAGCCGTAGGGAAAGTCCGGGTTGTAGGTGATGAAGTAGTGGCGGCAGCGGCGGCATAGCGGCTCGGCGCGCGGCGGACGCGGTGCGGGCATGGGCGATTCGGGAAAAGACAAACCCGCCCAGCTTAGCAGCGGGCGGGCCGATTGTGGCGGCGATGCGTCGAATAGCGAACTTAGGCCGTCGCGGCGACCGGGCTCAGGAACAGCGCCTGCTCGGCCTGGCGGCGTTTTTGCAGACCCGGCAGCACCTTGCCGCCGGCCTTGTCCCACAACGGGAACTGTCCAGAAGCGCCCCGGTAGTCGCCCTGGTTCAGCAAGCGCAGCAGGGTGGAGCTCTGCAGATTGCCCAGGCCCAGGTTGTAACTGAAGCTGATCAGCGCATCGAACTGGTTCTGGTTGATGGCCACCTTGACCAGATTGGACACGCCCTGCTCAAAGCGCCGCAAGTCCTGGCTCAGCAGCTGCGTGGCCTGGCTGTCGCTGATGCTCAGGCCTGCCCGCACATCAGGTCCGGTGTGGCCATAGCCTATGGTCCAGACGCCGACCGAGTCCTGATAGGCGGTCAGCCGCAGCCCTTCGAATTGCTGGATCAGCTGGATGCCGTTGCTGCTGGTTTGCATGAAGTGGTCTCCTTTATCTGTTGATAGGGCAGGGGCGAGCGGAAAGAACTCGTCGCGGCTGGGGCGATCCCCATGACAGGGGCTGGCGTCGCCGCGTCGAGCGGACAATGGCGGCCTGGAAATCTGTTTGGTATTTTTAATTTTACTGGTAATGCCTAGGGGCTGTTGACGTTTGGGGAGAGGTCGCGCCGGGATGCGTTTTGCGGCGAATTGAGGCGTTTCGCGTGCCGCATTTCATTCTCTGCCAGTGCGGAACAACGAAGAGTCGGCGCGAAAAGCGCCCGGCCCTGCGGGTTTGGCGAAGCGCAAACGCGATCCACTCACCAAACGTCAACAGCCCCTGGATGTCAGGACATGAACTGTGCTGTCGCTATTCTGGCAGTGAGAGAATCTATTGTTTATTAATGAGAAACAATAAATTTGTTTAGCCGGGCTATTTCGTGAAATGAAAACCGCTTACATTGAGCATCGTCCATCGGCTGCCATGCAGCTTTGACTTTCCAGCAGAGGCTTCCATGTCCCAAACGCGCTATACCTCCACCGCCATCTTTCTGCACTGGCTGATGGCCATCATGCTGCTCTGCCTGTTCTGCGTCGGCTTCTACATGCATGGCCTGCCGCTGTCGCCATTCAAGCTGAAGATCTACTCCTGGCACAAATGGGCTGGCGTCACGGTGTTTTTGCTGGTTTGGCTGCGCCTGATCTGGCGCTTTGGACACCGGCCGCCGGCGCTGCCCGCCGGCATGGGCGCGGCGATGCGGGCGCTGGCGCATGTCGGCCACTTGGCGCTGTATCTGCTGATGATCGCCATTCCGCTGTCCGGTTGGCTGATGAGCTCGGCCAAGGGCGTGCAGACCGTGTATTTCGGCGTGCTGCCGCTGCCGGATCTGATCGCGCCTAATCAAGACCTGGGGCATCGGCTGGGCGCGGTGCACACCGCGCTGAACTACCTGCTGGCGGCGACAGTGCTGGGCCATGCCGCCGCCGCGTTGAAACATCATCTGCTAGACAAGGACGATGTGCTGAGCCGCATGCTGCCGTGGCGCGCTCGCTCCTGACCCTCACCCGGAGAACCAAACATGAAAATCCAATCCCTTGCGCTGTCCTTGCTCATGGGCAGCGTCTTGGCGGCTCCTTTGACCGCCCGCGCGGCGGCTTACACTGCCATCCAGCAGGACAAGAGCCATATCGCCTTCGGCTATAAGCAGATGGGCGTGGGCATGCAAGGCCAGTTCAAAAAATTCTCCGCCGTGCTGAATTTCGATCCGGCCAAGCCGGCCGCATCCAAGGCTGAGCTGACGGTGGACATCGCCAGCATCGACACTGGCTCGGCAGAGACCAATGACCAAGTGTCTGACAAGGACTGGTTCAATACCAAGCAGTATCCGACAGCCCGCTTCGTGTCCGGCGCCATCAAGCCGCTGGGCGGCAACCGCTTCCAGGTGGACGGCAAGCTGACCATCAAGGGCCGCACCCAGGCCGTCAGCACCGTGGCCACCATGACGCCGCAGGGCGCGATGGCGGCTTTTGACGGCGCGCTGAACATCAAGCGGGCCGACTTCGCCATCGGCGAAGGCGACTGGAGGGACTTCGGCACCGTCGCCAACGAAATCCAGATCAAGTTCCACCTGCTGGCGCGCGCCAAATAAGCGCGGCCGCTTTCAACCAAGGAAAGAAGCCATGAATAAACTGACTCGCCTCACTCTGGCCGCCGTGGCCTTCGCCGGCTTCAGCAGCGCCGCGCTGGCTGCGCCGGAAACCTACGTCATCGACGGCACCCACACCTTTCCGCGCTTTTCCTACAGCCACTTCGGCTTTTCCACCCAGCTGAGCCGTTTCGACAAAACCAGCGGCAAGATCGTGTTGGACAAGGAAGCCAAGACCGGCTCCGTCGACGTCACCATCGACATGAAATCGGTGGACACCGGCTACCCGGTGTTCAACGGCCACATCCAGGGCGCGGACTTCTTCGATACCGCCAAGTATCCGACCGCCACCTTCAAGTCCACCAAGGTGCTGTTCGACGGCGACAAGCCGACCACCGTGGAGGGCAATCTGACCATCAAGGGCGTGACCAAGCCGGTGACGCTGACCCTGTCCAGCTTCCTGCAGCAGCCGCACCCGATGCTGAAGAAGGACGCCATCGGCGCCAATGCCAGCGTCAAGGTCAAGCGCAGCGAGTTCAATGCCGGCAAGTACGCGCCGTATGTCGGCGACGATGTCACCATCGACATCGCCGTGGAAGCCATCCACGAGTAAGCCCAGTCTCGGGTTTGCCATGGAAAACGGCCGGGTCCGCAAGGGCGCGGCCGTTTTTCGCGTTTAGGCGCGCGGCATCGACCGAAGCGCCATCACCGAGGCGGCGGGCCGCAGATCGGAAATGGAAGCGGTCGCCACCGCGGGGCGCATGCCAGGACGCCGGCGGCAGGAAGTCGGTTTAGCGGCCCCGTCGCCAGGCAGGCCGCATGCAAGATGCGATCCGCATTCATATGGCAAAGTCGATACGGTTGATTTGACTTTGGAATATTAAATTTTTTGAAATTAACTCATTGGCAATGGCGAGAGGCCAAGCTGTTGCGCTTTCCACTCAAACATGGAACGCAAATGAACGCTTGGACTCTCCTGTTGTGCGGGGCGCTGGCCGCGCCTGCCCTATGCCGCGCCGATGCTCCCGAAAACTTGAAGCTGGCGACCTGGAACGCCATGCTATTGCCGCAGACCCTGTATCCCAATTATGGCCAGATGCGCCGCGTCGAGCTGATGGCGGCTTCCCGCGTGGCCCAGGACCAGGACGTGGTGGTGTTCCAGGAGCTGCAGGACAACGCGGCGTCGGACAAGCTGCTGGCGCTGCTCAAGCCGCGCTTTCCGTATCAGACCCCGGTCATCGGCCGTACCCAGCAAGGCTGGGATGGGACCGAAGGCTGGAACGCATGGAAACCGGAGGATGGCGGCGTCGCCATCGTCAGCCGCTGGCCCATCGTGGAGCAGCGGCAGTATCTGTTTCAGACGCCGGGCTGCAGCTGGGACGGCCAGGCGCTGAAAGGCTTCGCCTACGCCAAGATCAATGCCGGCGGCCGCGTGTTTCACGTCATCGGCACCCACCTGCAGTCGGAAGACAGCGGCTGCGCCAACCATGGCGACGTCGCTGTGCGCCAGGCGCAGCTGCGCGAACTGGCTAATTGGGTCAAGGCCAGGCACTTGCCGCCGGAGGAGACGGTCATCGTCGCCGGCGACATGAATATCGACCGCAACAAGACCAGCGAATACCGCGCCTTGCTCGACATTCTGCAGGCCAGCGAGCCGCGCTACGCCGGCATGCCGCACAGCTTCGACACCGCCGGCAACGGCATCGCGCTGGAGCGCTATGGGGCGCGCACGGGCGACGCGCCGGAATATCTGGACTACATCCTGCTGTTGCGGGGCCACCGCCAGCCTGCCGTATGGCACAACCAGGCCTTGGACGCGCCGGCGCCGCAATGGACGGCGCAGTCGGCGCTGGCCAAGCAAACTTACGCCTACGCCGATTTCAGCGACCACTACCCGGTGCAGGCCTTCGCCTGGGCCGACGCCTCTACGCCGACCCATTCCCTGAGCGCTCCGGCGGGCAGCTACCGCGGCCTAACCTTGCAGAATCAGGCCAGCGGCCGCTACGTCCAGGCCGGCGACGCCAATGACGGCTGGCTGAAAACCGATGCCGCGGCGCCGGGGCCGCGCGCGCGCTTCAATCTGTCCAACAATTTTTCCATGCGCGACAACGGCTGCGTCCGCTCCGGCGAATACGTCAGGCTGGAGCGCGCGGACCGTCCGGGCTGGTTCTGGAACTGGTGGAGCGGGCTGGGCGGCAACCAGTATGCCTATTACGCCGCGCAAGGCGCGTTGAACCGCTCCGCGGAGCTGCGATTGATCAACCACAGCCGGCCGGAAGGCTGCTTGCAGGACGGCGACGTGGTGTCGTTCAAGGACTGGGCGCGCGCGGCGGACTATTACCTGACGGCCTGGGCCGGCGGCGGCCATGCGGACCAGCTGTATCTGTGGCAGCCGGCCGCCGGCGACGGCGAACGCTTCCGCGTGCGGCTGGGCGAGGAGGCGCGCTATCTGGATTGGCGCGCGCAATTGGTCTACGCCAAGCGGCGTTGAGGTGCTGATGGCTTGTCTCTGATTGGCGACAGCTGACCCTGTTCATTGGAACAGGGTTAGGCATTCTGTCCGACAGTATGCTTGTTGATTGGATACAAATTGACTAACGTGTCACCCATGTTTGTCATTAAGATGAAAATTATTGAATGACAAATCAATTTTTGGTCTGGCCGGAACGGCGCCGCTAGCTAGGAGGGAGCGGCGTCAACAGCCGGGCACTGCTCAATCCAAAGCGTCTACCGGTCAGCCAGGCGGCGGCTCGGAGCGACGGCGCACCGTCAAGAGGGAACCACGATGAAGCATTCATCCGATATCTGCATCGTCGGCGCCGGCATCAGCGGCCTGACTTGCGCCAGCCATCTGCTGGACTCTCCCGCCTGCCGCGGCCTGTCTTTGCGCATTTTCGACATGCAGCAAGAGGCTGGCGGCCGCATCCGTTCGAAAACGCTGGACGGCAAGGCGGCGGTCGAGTTGGGCGCGGGGCGCTTTTCCCCGCAGCTGCACCCGCATTTCCACAAGACGATGTCGCACTACAGCCAGAAGAGCGAGGTGTATCCGTTCACCCAGCTGAAATTCAAGAGCCATGTCCAGCAGAAGCTGAAGCGGGCGATGAGCGAGTTGTCGCCGCGGCTGAAGGAACACGGCAAAGAGCCCTTCCTGCAATTCGTCAGCCGGTTTCAGGGCAGGGACAGCGCGGTAGGCATGATCCGCTCCATGGGTTATGACGCTTTGTTCCTGCCCGACATCTCGGCCGAGATGGCCTACGACATCGTCGGCAAGCACCCGGAAATCCAGAGCGTGACCGACAACGACGCCAACCAGTGGTTTTCTGCGGAAACCGGCTTTGCGGGGCTGATCCAGGGCATCAAGGCCAGGGTCAAGGCGGCGGGCGCGCGCTTCAGCCTGGGCTATCGCCTGTTGTCGGTGGCGGCGGACGGAGACGGCTACCTGCTGCGGTTCGCCGGGGACGATGGCTGGAAGCTGGAGCATCGCGCGCGGCATCTGATCCTGGCGATTCCGCCGTCGGCGATGGCGGGGCTGGACGTGGGTTTTCCGGAATCGTGGGGCGGCGCGCGTTACGGCTCCTTGCCGCTGTTCAAGGGTTTCCTGACTTATGACGAGCCCTGGTGGCTGGATTACAAGCTGGACGACCAGGTGCTGATCGTCGACAACCCGCTGCGCAAGCTCTACTTCAAGGGCGACAAGTACCTGTTCTTCTACACCGACAGCGAGATGGCCAATCACTGGCGCGGCGCGCTGGCAGAGGGCGAGGAGCATTATCTGGCGCAGGTGCGCGGCCATCTGGCCGGCGCGCTGGGCATCGCTGCCGAACGCATCCCGCAGCCCCGCTCGCATCTGCACAAGTACTGGGCGCACGGTGTCGAATTCTGCCGCGACAGCGACATAGGCCACCCCTCCGCGCTGAGCCACCGCGACAACGGCATCATTGCCTGTTCCGACGCTTATACCGAGCACTGCGGCTGGATGGAGGGCGGCTTGCTCAGCGCGCGCGAAGCCAGCCGGCTGCTGCTGCAGCGCCTCTCCTGACGCGCCGGCTTGGACGCAGCATCTGGCCGCTTCAGCGGGCCAAAGTCGGCCACCATCCATCGGGAGACACATGAGCATTCTGGATTTTCCACGCATCCATTTCCGCGGCTGGGCGCGCGTCAACGCGCCCACCGCCAACCGCGATCCGCACGGCCAGATCGACATGGCCAGCAATACGGTGGCCATGGCCGGCGAACCCTTCGACCTCGCGCGCCATCCGACCGAGTTCCACCGCCACCTGCGGTCGCTGGGGCCGCGTTTCGGCCTGGACGGCCGGCCTGACCCGGAAGGGCCGTTCAGCCTGGCCGAGGGCTACAACGCGGCCGGCAACAACCACTTCTCCTGGGAGAACGCCACCGTCAGCCACGTGCAGTGGGACGGCGGGGACGCGGACCGCTGCGATGGCCTGGTCGGCGCCAAGCTGGCGCTGTGGGGGCATTACAACGACTACCTGCGCACCACCTTCAACCGCGCGCGATGGGTGGACAGCGACCCCACCCGCCGCGACGCGGCGCAGATCTACGCCGGGCAGTTCACGATCAGCCCGGCCGGCGCCGGACCGGGCACGCCGTGGCTGTTCACCGCCGACATCGACGACAGCTACGGCGCGCGCTGGACGCGCGGCGGCCACATCGCCGAGCGCGGCGGCCATTTCCTGGACGAGGAGTTCGGCCTGGCGCGGCTGTTCCAGTTCTCGGTGCCCAAAGACCATCCGCACTTCCTCTTCCACCCTGGGCCGTTCGATTCCGAAGCCTGGCGCAGGCTGCAGCTGGCGCTGGAGGACGACGACGTGCTCGGCCTGACGGTGCAGTACGCGCTGTTCAATATGTCGACGCCGCCGCAACCCAACTCGCCGGTGTTCCACGACATGGTCGGCGTGGTCGGCCTGTGGCGGCGCGGTGAACTGGCCAGCTACCCGGCCGGCCGGCTGCTGCGTCCGCGCCAGCCCGGGCTGGGCGATCTGACGCTGCGCGTAAGCGGCGGCCGCGTGGCGCTGAATCTGGCCTGCGCCATTCCGTTCTCCACCCGGGCGGCGCAGCCGTCCGCGCCGGACAGGCTGACGCCCGATCTCGGGGCCAAGCTGCCGTTGGGCGACCTGCTGCTGCGCGACGAGGACGGCGCGTTGCTGGCGCGGGTGCCGCAGGTGCTGTACCAGGATTACTGGACGAACCACGGCATCGTCGACCTGCCGCTGCTGCGCGAGCCCAGTGGCTCGCTGACGCTGTCCAGCGAGTTGGCCGAATGGCGCGAGCAGGACTGGGTCACGCAGTCCGACGCCTCCAATCTTTACCTGGAAGCGCCGGACCGCCGCCACGGCCGCTTCTTTCCGGAAAACATCGCGCTGCGCAGCTATTTCCGCGGCGAGGCCCGCGCGCGCCTGGACATTCCCCACCGGATCGAGGGGATGGGTCTGGTCGGCGTGGAGTCGCGCCAGGACGGCATTTCCACTGAATGGCAGCTAACCGGCCTGCGGCCTGGCCCGGCGCGCATCGTGCTCGACGACGGCGCGGAGGCGATCACGCTGCGGGTGCTGCCGGACGACTGGGCGCTGGACGACGCGACGGTGGAGGAGGTCGATTACGCCTTCCTGTACCGCCACGTGATGGCCTATTACGAGCTGGTCTACCCGTTCATGTCCGACAAGGTGTTCAGCCTGGCCGACCGCTGCAAGTGCGAGACCTACGCCAGGCTGATGTGGCAGATGTGCGATCCGCAGAACCGGAACAAGAGCTACTACATGCCCAGCACCCGCGAGCTGTCGGCGCCCAAGGCCAGGCTGTTCCTCAAGTATCTGGCCCATGTCGAGGGCCAGGCCAGGCTGCAGGCGCCGCCGCCGGCTGGGCCGGCGCGCATCGAGAGCAAAGCCCAGCTGGCGGCCGAGCTGCGCAAGGCGGTGGATCTGGAGTTGTCGGTGATGCTGCAGTACCTGTACGCCGCCTATTCCATTCCCAATTACGCCCAGGGCCAGCAGCGGGTGCGCGACGGCGCGTGGACGGCGGAGCAGCTGCAGCTGGCCTGCGGCGGCGGCGACCGGCGCCGCGACGGCGGCATCCGCGCCGCGCTGCTGGAGATCGCCCACGAGGAGATGATCCATTACCTGGTGGTCAACAATCTGCTGATGGCGCTGGGCGAGCCGTTCTACGCCGGCGTGCCGCTGATGGGCGAGGCGGCGCGGCAGGCGTTCGGCCTGGACACCGAATTCGCGCTGGAGCCGTTCTCCGAATCGACGCTGGCGCGCTTCGTCCGGCTGGAATGGCCGCACTTCATCCCCGCGCCGGGCAAATCCATCGCCGACTGCTACGCCGCCATCCGCCAGGCCTTTCTCGATCTGCCCGACCTGTTCGGCGGCGAGGCCGGCAAGCGCGGCGGCGAGCACCACTTGTTCCTCAACGAGCTGACCAACCGCGCCCATCCCGGCTATCAGCTGGAGGTGTTCGACCGCGACAGCGCGCTGTTCGGCATCGCCTTCGTCACCGAGCAGGGCGAGGGCGGCGCGCTGGACTCGCCGCATTACGAGCATTCGCATTTCCAGCGGCTGCGGGAGTTGTCGGCCCGCATCATGGCGCAGCCCGCGCCGTTCGAGCCGGCCTTGCCGGCGCTGCGCAACCCGGTGCTGGACGAGTCGACAGGCTGCCAGCGCGTGGCGGACGGACGAGCGCGCGCGTTCATGGCGCTGTACCAGGGCGTGTACGAGCTGATGTTCGCGATGATGGCGCAGCACTTCGCGGTCAAGCCGCTGGGCAGCCTCAGGCGCTCGCGGCTGATGAACGCGGCGATCGACTTGATGACCGGCTTGCTGCGGCCGCTGTCCTGCGCGCTGATGAACCTGCCATCCGGCGTCGCCGGACGCACCGCCGGGCCGCCGCTGCCGGGGCCGGTGGACACGCGCAGCTACGACGACTACGCGCTGGGCTGCCGAATGCTGGCGCGGCGCTGCGAGCGCCTGCTGGAGCAGGCGTCGATGCTGGAGCCGGGCTGGCTGCCCGACGCGCAAATGGAACTGCTGGATTTCTACCGCCGGCAGATGCTGGATTTGGCTTGTGGAAAGCTTTCTAGAGAGGCCTGAAATGAAAAGAGCAATCATAGTCGGAGGCGGGCTCGCCGGCGGGCTGACCGCCATCTACCTGGCGAAGCGCGGCTACGAGGTCCACGTGGTGGAAAAGCGCGGCGACCCGCTGCAAGACCTGTCGTCCTATGTGGACGTGGTCAGCTCGCGGGCCATAGGCGTCAGCATGACCGTGCGCGGCATCAAGGCGGTGCTGGCCGCCGGCATACCGCGCGCGGAACTGGACGCCTGCGGCGAACCCATCGTGGCGATGGCGTTTTCCGTCGGCGGCCAGTACCGGATGCGGGAGCTCAAGCCGCTGGAGGATTTCCGCCCGCTGTCGCTGAACCGCGCGGCGTTCCAGAAGCTGCTGAACAAGTACGCCAACCTGGCCGGCGTCCGCTACTACTTCGAGCATAAGTGCCTGGACGTGGACCTCGACGGCAAGTCGGTGCTGATCCAGGGCAAGGACGGCCAGCCGCAGCGCTTGCAGGGCGATATGATCATCGGCGCCGACGGCGCGCACTCGGCGGTGCGGCAGGCGATGCAGAGCGGGCTGCGCCGCTTCGAGTTCCAGCAGTCTTTCTTCCGCCACGGCTACAAGACGCTGGTGCTGCCGGACGCGGCGGCGCTGGGCTACCGCAAGGACACGCTGTATTTCTTCGGCATGGACTCCGGCGGCCTGTTCGCAGGCCGCGCCGCCACCATCCCGGACGGCAGCGTCAGCATCGCGGTCTGCCTGCCCTATAGCGGCAGCCCCAGCCTGACCACCACAGACGAGCCGACGATGCGCGCCTTCTTCGACCGCTACTTCGCCAAGCTGCCGCGGGATGCGCGCGACGAGATGCTGCGCCAGTTCCTGGCCAAACCCAGCAACGACCTGATCAACGTCCGCTCCAGCACCTTTCATTACAAGGGCAATGTGCTGCTGCTGGGCGACGCCGCCCACGCCACCGCGCCTTTCCTCGGCCAGGGCATGAATATGGCGCTGGAGGACGCGCGCGCCTTCGTCGAGCTGCTGGACCGCCACCAGGGCGACCAGGACAAGGCCTTTCCCGAGTTCACCGAGCTGCGCAAGGTGCAGGCCGACGCGATGCAGGACATGGCGCGCGCCAACTACGACGTGCTCAGCTGCTCCAATCCCATCTTCTTCATGCGGGCCCGCTACACCCGCTACATGCATAGCAAGTTTCCCGGCCTTTACCCGCCGGACATGGCGGAGAAGCTGTACTTCACGTCCGAGCCGTACGACAGACTGCAGCAGATCCAGAGAAAACAGAACGTTTGGTACAAGATAGGGAGGGTCAACTGATGAAGATTCTGGTCATAGGCGCGGGGCCGGCCGGCCTGGTGTTCGCCAGCCAACTGAAACAGGCGCGTCCGCAGTGGGCGATAGATATCGTCGAAAAGAACGACGAGCAGGAAGTGCTGGGCTGGGGCGTGGTGCTGCCGGGGAAGCCCGGCCAGCATCCGGCCAATCCACTGTCCTACCTGGACGCGCCGGAAAGGCTGAATCCGCAGTTCCTGGAAGACTTCAAGCTGGTGCATCACAACGAGCCCAGCCTGATGAGCACCGGCGTGCTGCTGTGCGGCGTGGAGCGCCGCGGCCTGGTGCACGCCTTGCGCGACAAGTGCCGTTCGCAGGGTATCGCCATCCGCTTTGAATCGCCGCTGCTGGAGCATGGCGAGCTGCCGCTGGCCGACTACGACCTGGTGGTGCTGGCCAACGGCGTCAATCACAAGACCGCCCACTTCACCGAGGTGCTGGCGCCGCAAGTGGATTACGGCCGCAACAAATACATCTGGTACGGCACCCGCCAGCTGTTCGACCAGATGAACCTGGTGTTCCGCGCCCACGGCAAGGACATCTTCATCGCCCATGCTTACAAGTACTCGGACAAGATGAGCACCTTCGTCGTCGAGTGCAGCGAGGAGACCTATGCCCGCGCCCGCCTGGGCGAGATGTCGGAAGAGGCGTCGGCCGAATACGTGGCCAAGGTGTTCCAGGCCGAGCTGGGCGGCCACGGCCTGGTGAGCCAGCCCGGCCTCGGCTGGCGCAACTTCATGACCCTGAGCCACGACCGCTGCCACGACGGCAAGCTGGTGCTGCTGGGCGACGCGCTGCAGTCCGGCCACTTCTCCATCGGCCACGGCACCACGATGGCGGTGGTGGTGGCCCAGCTGCTGGTGAAGGCGCTGTGCACCGAGGACGGCGTGCCGGCCGCGCTGCGGAGTTTCGAAGCGCGCGCGCTGCCGCTGGTCCAGCTGTTCCGCGGCCATGCCGACAACAGCCGGGTCTGGTTCGAGACGGTGGACGAGCGCATGCACCTGTCCAGCGCCGAGTTCGTGCAGAGCTTCGACGCGCGCCGCAAGTCGCTGCCGCCGATGCCGGAAGCGCTGGCGCAGAACCTGCGCTACGCGCTGCAACGCTGAGGAGGCCGCATGGAAAACCAGGAACCGCCGCTGCTGCCGGCGCGCTGGAGCAGCGCCTACGTGTCGTACTGGAGCCCGATGCTGCCGGATGACCAGCTGACGTCCGGCTACTGCTGGTTCGACTACGAGCGCGACATCTGTCGCATCGACGGGCTGTTCAATCCCTGGTCTGAGCGCGACACCGGCTACCGGCTGTGGATGTCCGAGGTCGGCAACGCCGCCAGCGGCCGCACCTGGAAGCAGAAGGTGGCCTACGGCCGCGAGCGGACCGCCGCCGGCGAGCAGCTGTGCGAGCGTCCGCTGGACGACGAGACCGGCCCCTTCGCGGAGCTGTTCCTGCCGCGCGACGTGCTGCGCCGGCTGGGCGCCCGCCATATCGGCCGTCGGGAGGTGCTGGGCCGCGCGGCCGACGGCTGGCGCTACCAGCGTCCGGGCAAGGGGCCGTCCACGTTGTACCTGGACGCCGCCAGCGGCATCCCGCTGCGCATGGTCACAGGCGACGAGGCCGCGCGCGCTTCCGTGCGCGACTTTCCCAATGCCAGCGAGGCGGCCATCCCCTGCGAAGTTTTCGCCGCGAACCGTTAACGCTAGAGCGGCAATGGAAACGGGGCGGCCACGCGGTCGCCCCGTTTGTCTTTGGAACCTGGCGTTCAGGCGGGATCCGGGGCCAAGGCTGGCAGTGCCGCGCTACGCTGCCAGAACGGCTGGTCGCGCCAGGGCGTCTCCAACCCCATCAGCGCGGGCCCGTCCGGCAGCGCGGTAGCGTACTAGCAACCATGCGGGCTGGACTCCACCTGCGAATGGGCGATGTAGCGGTAGTTGTTGCCGTTGGCCGGGGCGTCCGGCTGTCGCCACAGACTTTATCCTCGGCGCTGAGCTGGCCGCTGACGCGGTCGAGCAGCATGCCGAACGGTTTTTTGGAGTCGGCCTGGGTAGTCATGTAGCCTCCGCGCGTGATGATGGCGCATGCCGAGCGGCGCGCGCCTTCCTGCGTTCAGCGCTTGATCAGCGTGGCGACGGATATGTGCGGCCAGACGATGCCATCGAATACCAGCAGCACGGTCTGCGTGTACTGAAGCTGCAGGAACTGGCTGCCGTCCGGGCGCTGCACGGTTTCGATCCAGAATATCGAATTCATCTCCGTGGCGTTGGCGTTGACCACGATGAAGGGAATGTTGACGACGGCGCCGACGTTCTTGGAGCTTACCGGCAGATTGGTGGTATTGACGATCCTCAGCCCTTGCTCCGCCTGCTGGCTCAGCACATTGACCAAGGCCTGGTTGGGGTTTTGCATGTCGAAGCCCGGCGGGAACTGGCCGTTCAAATACGGGTCGATGTAGCCCAACGGCGGCTGCGGGGTGCCTGGCAGCAGGGTGGGCAGCGGGCTGACGGGGTCGATGACGGGGGCGCGAGCCTCGCTGGAGGCCTGGCCTTGCGCCAGCAAGGAGTCGCCATGCGGAATGGTGGCCTGGCGCACGATGGTGGACGGCGCGTCCGGATCGCTGGTGGGCGGCACATTCAGCCACAGGCCAGGCTCTGTATGGATGCCCTCGTCGGTGGCGGCGTCGTTGACCTGCTGCAGATAGGTGAGTCCGTACAGGAGAATGTCGTCCTGTTTCGAGCCGCGGTTGGGAATCGGGCCGCCGATGGGCGTGAAAGTCAGGGTTTCCTTGGTGGCGTTGACGATCAGACGGAAGATTTGCTTGTTCTGGAAGTCCGGCACGGCGATCAGGTTATAGCCATGTCCCACCCAGGTGCCGGGTAGTTCGGCAAGCGGTCCCAGATTGTGCTGGGCTTGTTTGATTGGTGTGGCGGCGCGTTGCAGCAGATTCATGTATCGACTCTCCCACGTAAATGTGCGGACGGTAGTGCCCTTCAAACGAACGATTCCTCTTGCAAGTGCTTCATGCCATGTAAGTGTTATTACTTATCCATGTTGGCACAATGGAATATTTGGCATGTGCTGGTTATAGATAGGGCAGAGGCGATGTCAAGACGCGCGCAACGGGGCGGCCGGGCGCGGTTTACGTTCACCACAATGGAGAGAATGATGGCGAATCCTATCGACAACCCGGCGCTTGACGATTCTTACGTGGTGGCGGAGGAAGATCCGCCGGTCGCGAGCCATCGCAAGGTCGGGCGGCGCATCGGCGCGGCGATCATCCTGCTCAGCCTGACTTTGTCGCTGGCGATGGGCATCGGACTGCAATTGCCGTTGATCCTGGCATTGCTCGCCGGCGGCCTGACCCTGTTCGTGGTGATGCTGGCGGCCACGCCGTATCTGCGTTTCATCGACCACGGCTGGTGGACGCGCTACGAGGAATTCGGCAACCAGCTATGGGGACATGCTTTGTCCCAGTATCTGTGGCACTTCTGGCACAGGCGGGCCGAGGCGACGGGCGCGCTGGCGCGAGGACAGGCAGGGCCGGACGCTCAGCAGCAGGCGAAGGCGGCTGGGCTGTTCGACGCGATTTATCGCGAACAATATGGGCCGGACGCCTTCATGGTGCCGTTGACTCTATTGCTGTTCGTGGTGTTTTTCGAGGCCAATTACGTGGTGCTGTTTCCATTGAAGGAAATACTGCCGGGCGGCCATCCCCTGACGGGTTATCTGGCGCAGTTCGGCCACTTCGAGCTGCAGGCCAGCGCGATGAGCGGCGCTTACATGTTTGTGGTGGGCGATGCGGTGAACAGCGTGCGCAAGCGTTGTCTGAATGTGTCCGACGTCTATTGGTACGTGCTGCGCATGCTGCTGGCGGTGCCCATCGCGTATTCGATCACGCTGGCGCTGCCGGACAGTGCAGCGGTGGGCGTGGCTTTTGCGCTCGGGGCCTTGCCGATAGACAGCATCATCAAGCTGCTGCGCCGGCTGGTGAACAGCAAGCTGAGTACCAACGAAGCCGATCAACCGGATCCCTTGCTCTCGCTGGATGGCGTGACGCCCGCCATCGCGAGCCAGTTGGAGGCGGAAGGCGTGTCATCGATTGACCAGCTGCTGGACATGGACCCGGTTTTGCTGGCCATTCATACCGGTTTGCCGTTTCGCTTCATTCTGCGTCTGATGTCGCAAGCCATTGTGCGCAGGCATCTGGGCGACGCCGCTTTCGCGCTGGCGCCGATGGGGCTGGCGGACGCGATTTCCATCGCCCGGCTGGTGCGGGACCTGCAAACCGCGCGGGCGCAAGGGCAAACGGACAGTCCCGCCGACAAAGTCTTGGACGGGGCCTGCCAGTTGCTGCAGTCGGTTTCCAAGGCGGCTTGGCCGGACAGGCAGGCGGTGGAATTCGTATTCGGCAATATCGCGGCTTATGCCTATACCGGGCTGCTGATGTCCGCCGGCGGCGACAGCTCGGCCCCCGCATGAGCAAGCGCTTTCACAGCAAGGGCATGATCCGTCGCAACGCTTCCTCCAGCAAGGCAGGCGGACAGCCAAAGTTCAGCCTGAGCCAACCCGGGCTGCCGAAATCCCGGCCATCGCTGAGGCCGACGCCAAGCCGCTCGAATTCGGGCAACGGGTTGTCCGGATGGACCGCGCGGGCATCGAACCAGGCCAGATAGGTGGCTTCCGGTGGAATCAACGGCAGGCGGCTGTCGGCGAACACTTGCGTCAGCCGGTCGCGGTTGCGCCGCAGCGTGTCCAGCAGCGCCTGCCGCCAGAACTCGCCATTCCGGTAGGCGGCTTCCGCCGCGACATAGGCCAGCGCGCCCACCGGCGGCACCAGATGCGACATCTCGCGGCGAAAGCGGCTGCGCAGCGTTCTGTCCGGAATGACGGCGAAGGCGCAGCCCAGGCCGGCCAGGTTCCAGGTTTTGGACGGCGACATCAAGGTGATGGTGCGCGCGGCGAAGTCGGGATCGACAGCGGCGAGCGGACGATGGCGCCGCGGCGCCAGGATCAGATCGCAATGGATTTCGTCCGAACAGATGATCAGATCGTGCCGTTTGGCCAGAGCGATCAGCGCCTTCAATTCGTCCTCGTCCCAGCAACGGCCGGTGGGATTGTGCGGATGGCTCAGCAACAGCAGCTTCGCGCCCGGCGCCGCGCGTTCCATCGCGGGCCAGTCCCATTGCCAGCTGCCATCGCCGATGATCAAGGGGACGGCGCGGAGCGCGCGTGAAGCTTCTTGCGGCACCCTGAGGAAGGGCGGATAGATAGGCGTCGTGGTCAATACGGCATCGTCGGGGGCGCCAACCGCGCGGCACGACACATTCAGCGCCGGCACCAGGCCAGGCAGCCAGACCAGCCATTCGGGCTGGATGGCCCAGCCGTAATGCGCCATCAGATGCGCTTGCGCCGCCTCGACAAGCGAGGCCGGAACATGGGTATAGCCGAACACGCCGTGGTCTATCCGCTGACGCAGGGCGCGCAGGATGGCGGGCGCGGCGGCGAAGTCCATGTCGGCCACCCACATCGGCAGGATGTCGCGCCCGGCGTATTTGTCCCATTTCTCGCTGGCGGTGCCGCGGCGGTCTATGAGGCGATCGAAATCCATGGCGGTAACCGACTCTCCCAGAGAAACGGTTGAATGGATTCCATCATATCCCAGCGCGCCGGATCCGTGCTGCGCTTCAGCCGCGATTCTGGCCGATTCTGAGCTGGCGAGGACTGATGCCCAGCAACTGGCGGCATAGCCTGGTGAGGGCGCTCTGGTCGGAGAAGCCGCAAGCCGTGGCGATCTCCGCCAGAGGCCGATGGCTGTGTCGAATGGCGTGGCTGGCCGCATCCATGCGGGTCCGGCGGATGAAGTCGCCGGTACAGAGTTGAAACACGCGTTTCATGCGCCGATCCAGCTGGCCGATGCTGAGGCCGGATAGCTCACACAGCTCGTCCAGATGAAGCGTGCGGTGGTAGTGGGTCTGGATGTGGTCTACGCAAGCGGCGAAGCGCTCATCCAGCAGCTTTTCCCGGGTCAGATCGGCCAGATCTTTCGAAATGCAGACCAGGCCGAGCAGTTGTCCATCCGGATGCTGCAGCGGCTGCTTGCTGGTCAGGCACCAGCCGTGGGCGCCGTCGGGGTAGACGGTCAGGTCAAGCCGGTTGCGCAGCGGCGCGCGCTCGGCGTACAGCGAACGGTCTTGCGCGTGGTAGCGGTCCGCCATGGCGCTGGGAAACAGCTCATGCGCGGTGCGGCCCTCCGCCTGGCAGCGGTTGCGCAGCGCGCAGCGCGCCACGCAGCCTTCGCTGAGCGCAAGGTAGCGGCTGTTCAAGTCCTTGATCGCGAATACCACATCGGGCAGGTGGTCGAACAGCGATGCCATTGCACGGGCGGCGGGCAGCTCGCTGATCAGAAATGGCTGCTGAAGGGACATGTGCACGTTGTGACGATCCTTGCGCAAGGCCGCCTGGCGGCGGCGAGGTGGCTATGCCATCCCGGTTGCCAATTATTTACTTGGCATTTACATGGATAACATGGATCAACTTCATGCATTTTGCAAGAAAGCCGCGGCGAGGGCTGCGCCGCGGCTGATTGGATTATTCGTAACTGGCATTGACGCTGACGCTGGCAAACGGCTGCTTCGCCTGCAGAGTCAGATAATACCAATGCCCGCTTTGCGGCAAGGGAATGGCGACGGACTCCTCATTGCCGACGCCGGTAGAGGCGTAGTCATAGCTGGATGGCGTCGGGTAGCGGTCCTTGGCGACATAAAGATCCACATCCCCGGTGCCGCCGCTGGTCCATAGCCGCAGATTGCGCGCGCCGGCAGGCAGCAGAATGGTGGCGTAGGCGGCGCCGGCGGCGGACGCGGTGATCGAGCAGTTCTTGCCCAGCCGGTTCGGATAGCCTTCATTGCATGGCGGCAGGCTGGAAGCTGGAGGCAGCGGAGGCTGGCCGGCGGTGGAGGCGGTTTGCGCCCAGGCGGCGAATTCAGCGTCGTAGCGGCTGCCGATCTGCCGCATCAATCCCATATAGCCGCCCGCGTAGTCGCCTTTGCGCCATAGCGGCAGCATGGCGTCGATATCGGCGCGGTGCCGCTCGAACATGAAGCGGGTGGCCATATAGCCCCAGCGGTAGGCGCGGGTGACATAGTCCGGCATGTCGTAGGTGTTGCCGAAGATCTGGCTCAGCTTGTAGTTGCCGGTCTTGGCGACGTCGATGGCGGTCTGGTTGTCGTTGCGCAAGGAGAGATATTCGGCCAGCCCCTCTATCCACCATACGGTCGGCTGCTGGGTGGCGGCGGCGAAGTCGCCATACATGTCGAAGCGGCCGTCCAGGTAGTGGATGTATTCATGCTCCAGATTCCACACTTTGAACACCGGGCGCAGCCAGGACGCTTCGTGGGCGATGAAGCGGGCCTGGTTGTTCGGATCGGCCGGATTGCCTTCCACATACATGCCGCCATTGTCGGTGCCGATGCCGTAAATCACGCCGGCGTACTTGGCGTAATTGTCGTAGTCGTCGAACACGACCACCTCCAGCGAGGTGTTGTCGTCGTCGGCTACCGGCTGTTTGTGGGTTTGCAGCATCTGGTGGAAATACGATTCTTCCTTTTGCAGCAGCGCGCACGATGATTGCATCTGCTCGTCGGTCATTTCCTGTGCGCGGATGCGGATGGTGGGGCTGCAGGTGTAGCGCTTGACCAGGACGGCGTCGGCGAGCCGGGTTTCAAAATTGCAGGTGCCATATTCGCTGCAATGGCTGGCATCGTAGTATTTCACCGCTTCGGCGGCTGCCAGCCACATTTCGTTGCCGGCGCCGGTCATGCTGCTGCCGGCCAGGATGGTCTTGGCCTGGGGCTTGATCGAAGGCAGCAGCGCCGGGTACTGCATGAAGCGCAGCCCCTCGCGGGTGGCGTCGCCCAGTTGGAAGGCGCTTTCGGTGCCGATCAGGCTGGTTTTATCCGCCAGCACGAACTGAGTCAGCGCCGCCGCATAGCTGCCGTCATTCTGCAGCAGCGGCAGGGCATTGGCGCGGCCATGGGCGTAGAAAAGCACAGTCAGCGCGCCAGTGAAGCCGCGGCTGGCCGAGCTTTCCCGCAGGGCCTGAGCCGCGTTTGGATTGGCCGCGCTGTTGGTGTAGCGCTGGATGATGGCGCGCATCGAGGGCAGATAATAGGCCTCGTCCGCCATATTGGTGATCAGCGTCATCACCTCGTTGGCGGTGGTGGGCGCCTGGGCGTTGGCGGCGAACAGCGCCGAGCCGTCAGCCAGTTGCTTGATGCCGGGGCGCAGCACGGCCTGCAGATTGGCGTCCAGCGCCGGCAGCGTGCCGGTGCTGGCCAGATAGTAGCCGGCGCGCAGATAAAGCGTGAGGTTCACCAGCGCCATCGACGAGGCGTCATAGGCCGCAGCCTCCTGAGCGAAGCGGCCGGCCACGGCGTTGAGATTCGAGGGCGTGAAGATCGTTGCTGCCAGGTTCTTATCCAGCGCAAACAGGCCGTAAGCGCAGGTGTAGTCGGGCAGAGTGGCCAGATAGTTGGCAAGGTCGGCGCCGCTGTGGCTGGCCAGCGCGTTCATGTCCTGGCATTGCGGCGTGGCGGCGTGTCGGATCAGTTTCTTCTGCGGCCGGCCGATCACGGTGCGGTTGTCCTGCAGTCGATAGAGGGCTTGGAAGTCCGTCGGCGGACGATGCTGCCACAGCCGCGGCGCGGCCGGTTGCCGGCTCTGCATTTTCGCTTGGTGCGGCGTTTTGTAAAGCTTGGGCGATGCCTGGGCAGGCGTCGCCAGCGCGGCGGCCACGGCGATGCACAGCGCGGCAAGTGAGATGCTTCGCATGTTTTGTCTCCGGAAAATCAGGGCGTTTCCCTGACCCGAAAATCATGCCTAGTGTCCTTGCGCATTTCTTGCCGAGTCTTTCCGCCGCCGCGCGCAGATTTGCCAAATGCGTTCCGGCTCCGTCGTGCGCGGCGAGCGGCGCGGCCTGGCTTGGCCATGGGAAAGTGGCGGTGACCGGCCTACTGGTCCTCGGCCTCGCGCAACTCCTTGATCCGTTTGTATACCGTGGCGCGGCCCATTCCCAGGACGTTGGCCACGTAATTGACCGCGCTTTTGCCGCTGAAAGCGCCTTCCGCGTGCAGCGCATCCACCAGTTCCCGTTTCTGGGCGCGCCCCAGAGTGTTGAGGCTGGCGCCGCGCTCGCGCAGCCAGCCGTGCAGGAACAGATTGATGCGCTCCTGCCAGTCGTCGCGGAACAGTTCGGCCGGCTGCGGCCGCACGCCGGCGCCCTGGAGCAGGATGTCCAGCGCCCCGCGCATCTCATCGAACACTGCGATATTGAAGTTGATGCACATCATGCCGGCTGGCCGGGCCTGATCGTCGAACAGCACCGCGCTGACGCTGCGCATCCTGCGGCCGTCCCAGTTGAGTTTTTCGTAGGGGCCGACGACGCGTTCCCGAGCGGTGCCTGGTATTTCTTCCAGGGCGGAGTCGTCGCCTGTTTCGCGGCGGGACAGATTGTGGGCGATATGCAGCACGGTCTGATCGCGCAGGTCATGAATCACCACTTCGACATAGGGATGAAACAAGGCGGCGATGCCGTCGGCGATATGGGCGTAGCGATTCAGCAGCAGATCTTTCACCGGGGAAGGCTGGGTTCGATGCATGACAGCGGACAGAAGTGAGCGATGGTTTGTATTATAGACAATTTGTCTCTGTTTTGGACAGTGTTGCCTGAATGTCGCACTCGTCGGCAGGATCTTTTTCCGCAGCTAATTGCCTTTTTAGCAAGGTTTTTCGGCGAGGTTGCCTTGGTTTTTCGCTGGATGGGTTCGTGATCTTAGAGATATTTTTTTGTATAAATTGTCTATTTTGTAATTTTTGTCTATATTTAATTTGTCTCAACTCCATCCCGCGCGGTTGTCGCAGTGCGTCGCCGGGCCATTTTACAGGACGCAAGATCATGAACGATTTGTACCAGTGCATACTCGATGCCCATCGGGCATTGCGGCCGCAGGTCGCCGTCACGCCTTTGAACCACAGCCCGGCGCTGTCGGCGCTGACCGGCTGCGAAGTGTATTTGAAGTGCGAGCACCTGCAACACACAGGCTCCTTCAAGTTCCGCGGCGCCAGCAACAAGATCCGGCTGCTGGACGCCATGTCTCGCCGGACGGGCGTCGCTACCGTGTCCAGCGGCAACCACGGTCTGGGCGTGGCGCTGGCCGGCAAGCTGGCCGGCGTGCCGGTTACGGTGTACGCCTCGGCCGCGGCGTCCGAGGTGAAGCTGGACGCGATCCGCGCCCACGGCGCGAAGGTGGTCGTCATCGATGCGCCGATGTTGGAAGTGGAGTTGGAGGCCGCGCGGCTTGCCGAGCAGGCGGGGCTGCCCTTCGTCTCGCCGTACAACGACGTCGACGTCATCGCCGGCCAGGGCACGATAGGGATGGAGCTGGCCGAGCAGCATCCCGGCCTGGCGGCGGTGTTCGCGTCGGTGGGCGGCGGCGGCATGATTTCCGGCATCGGCTCCGCGTTGGAGATGATGAGTCCGAACACCGAGATCGTCGGCTGTTGGCCGCGCCATTCCCAGGCGCTGTATCAGAGCATGCTGGCCGGCGAGATCGTCGAATACGAGGAGCTGGACACCATTTCCGACGGCACCGCAGGCGGCGTGGAGCCTGGCGCAATCACTTTGCCCATCGCGCAGCGGGTGATAGACAAGACCGCGCTGGTGGACGAGGCGGCGATCAAGGCCGCGATGCGCAAGATCGCCGAGACCGAGCGCTGGATCGTCGAGGGCGCGGCCGGCGTCGCGATGGCGGGGCTGTTCCAACTGGCCGAGGCCTACCGCGGCCAGCCGGTGGCGGTGGTGCTGTGCGGCCGCAACATCAAGCTGGAGACTTTCCTGGAGGCTTGCCATGAAGCTGCTTGACAAGAACGCCATCATCACGCGCTTCGACGCCGACCGGGCGCTGGCCAGGGTGAGGGCTGGCTTCATCGCCTACTCGCGCGGCGATGTTCTGTCGGCGCCGGTGCAGAACTTCCACTTCGCCGACGCCAACGGCGATTGCTGCGTCAAATCGGCTTATATCGCCGGAGAGAAGGTGTTGGCAGTGAAGATATCCACCGGTTTCTACGACAACCCGGCGCGCTGCTTGCCCAGCAACGACGGCCTGGTGCTAGCGCTGTCGGCCACGGACGGCAGGGTGCTGGCGTTGTTGCAGGACCAAGGTTGGCTGACCACGATGCGGACCGCGCTTGCCGGGCGGCTGGCGGCCAGTTTATTGGCGCCGGCGAAGGTCGAGGCGATAGGTTTGCTGGGGGCGGGCGAGCAGGCGCGCGCGCAACTGGAGCAACTGATGCAGGTCACGGATTGTCGTGACGTGCGGGTTTGGAGCCGGCAACCGGAGCAGGCCGCCGCTTCTGCGCCTTTGCCGCGCAACTGGGCTTCCGCGCGCTCGCGGCGGCCGATCCGCGCGAGGTGGCTGCGCAGGCGAACCTGATCGTCACGGCGACGCCGTCGCGCGGGCCGCTGCTGCAGCGCGGCTGGATACGGCCGGGCACGCACATCACCGCGCTGGGGGCGGACGGACCGGGCAAACAGGAACTGGACCCGGCCATCGCGGCGGAAGCGGATGTGGTGGTCGCCGATTCGTTGGCGCAGTGCGTGGCCTACGGCGAATTGTCGCACGCGGTCAATGCAGGGCTGCTGGCGCCGTCCCGCATCGTAGAACTGGGTGATGCGCTGGCCCAAGGCCGGAGTTTGCGGCGCAGCGACGATCAGATCACGCTGGCCGATCTGACCGGCATCGGCGTCCAGGACGCGGCCATCGCAGCCAGCGTGCTCGAACAGACTGGCTGAGGCGGGCGCGGGAAGCAGTCAGCCCGTTCCATCAGGAACGGGCTGACTGCTTTTCGAATGGCGCCGCCCGACATGACAGCGGGTGGCGGACGAGGGGGGGCGCTCTGGCGTCAGGCCAGGTCGGTGATGATCAGCTTGGCGATGTTGAAGTAGATCACCAGGCCGGTGCCGTCGATGAAGGTGGCGATGAAGGGGGCGGACACCACGGCGGGGTCGATGCGAATCTTCTTCAGCAGCATCGGAATGATGGACGACACGATGGCGCTCCACACCGTGATGGCCACCAGCGTCAAACACACCACCAGCGCCACTTCATGGCCGACGCCCAGCATCCAGGCCCGCAGCAAGCCCACCATGCCTATCGCCAGCGCGATCATGAACGAGGTGGTGACTTCCTTGCGCAGCACGGCGCCCAGATTGCGCAGCCCCACTTCGCCCACCGCCATGGCGCGCACCAGGGTGGACGTGATCTGCGTGCCGCTGTTGCCGCCGGTGCCGATCAGCAGCGGAATGAAGAAGGCGAGCGCGATCACTGCCTCCAGTTGTTCCTCGAATACCTGCAGGATGGTGCTGGTGTAAGCTTCGGCGGCGAACAACAGCAGCAGCCAGGGCAGGCGCTTCTTCCACAGGCCCCATGGACTGGTGCTCAGGTACGGCGTGTCCAGCGGCAGGCTGGCGCCTTGGCGCTGGGCGTCGTCGGTGCCTTCATCGCGGATCAAGGCGGCGATTTCGCGCTCGTACAGCGCGCC